>CAVXQH010000012.1:0-16241 GCA_963763915.1 uncultured Alphaproteobacteria bacterium | reverse complement strand
GTTAATCCTAAACCGAACCACTATTTCATGCGGCCGTTTCGAACCGCGTTTATACGAAGCTCTGATGTAAACTCTAACTTTCTTTCCGGCCTTTAACGCCTTTTTCCAATCGTTCTCTATACTGCGGTAATGGCTGTTATTGAATTGGGCATTTTGTGCAAAGTGATTATAACCGAATTCAGGCCCGCCAAATTGCCGTCCAATGAAATGGCCGCCGTGGTCTTTGGGCAGCCGGTCCGGCTTCCCGGCATTGCGCTGCGCACTCCGCGATCGGCGCTGGTCGGGTTGCAAGCGAAGCTCGCCATAAGCGCGGATGGTGCGGTCGTGTTTATCGACCTCAAAATTATCGCCGCCCGAGGAAATCTTGCGGACAGCGCGTTTTGGTCTGGCAATGCGTTTGGCCAAGACGGGCTTGTTGGCCAGCTGCGGTTTGCGCGAAATAGCGGCAACGATGCGCGGTTTGATATTTTGCCTTTTTTGCGGCTGTGCTTTGACAGGCGGCTGCTTGCGGCTTGGTTTTGGTTTGTCCCAACTCCCGCTGGCGCCACCGCCTCCGAAACTGCCACCCCGGCTTCGACCACCTCGGATTTTTCGCGTTGCCCGACCCTCGCCAAAGCATGATTGGCGAACGCCCGCCAAAATATTGGCCTTGCCCTTTGGCGGTGAACTTCCCGTCCTGCGTATCGTGCCATGGGTTGAATTTCAGCTCCAATGACCCCGTTTTGTTCTCATCAACCTCTGCAGCCATGGGCGCAGGTGCTGCGTCTTCGAGCGGCGGGTAGCCCATGGCATCGCGCTTTTCATTGGGCGTCAGGACATTCGCCCCGCCAACCAGCGCCCACAGCGCCTCACGTTCATCGGCAAGTGCCGGGATCTGTTCAAGATCGACTGACAGCGAAAGATCGGCGAAATAAGGCCGCAGTCCTTGCGCCAGCGCGTCCAGAATTTTGGTCGCCAGCGGCAATATTGCTTGCCGCCACAATGCCTTGTTCGCCTCACGGTAATTCGCGTAAGTCGCATCGCCGGGAAGGCCCAGCAGCATTGGCGGCACCCCGAAAGCCAGCGCAATCTCTCGCGCTGCCGCGGACTTCAGCGCGACAAAATCCATGTCGGCGGGCGACATCGACATTGCTTGCCAGCTTAAGCCGCCTTCGAGCAACATCGGGCGACCCGCATTGGACGCACCCTGAAAACTCTGCGTCAATTCTTCTTTTAGCCGGTCATATTGGTCGCCCGACATCGCGCCGCCCTCACCGGTTGTATAGACGAGCGCGCCCGATGGCCGTGCGGCATTGTCGAGCAAAGCCTTGTTCCATTTCGACGCGGCATTGTGGATCGCGATCGGGCCAGCGGCAGCACCCAGACAGCCCAGACCATAATGATCGTCGAGAGGGTGCATCGTGCGAATATGGATGACGCTGTCGGTGGGCATCCGCGTTAACGTCGCCCCCGCGCGGTACAGGAAGGACGCGGGCCACCCGCGCGCATCGGCTTCAATCGTCACTCGTTCGGGCCGCAGCGCGTAAAGCTCGCACGGGCTTCCGTCGGCACCGGACATGATCTCGATATAGGCGTTCCCGTGGAGCAGCAGATGCGCCGCCACAGTTTCGAGCAGCGACTGCCCCGCCGACGTGGCACGGACGAGCGTTATGGCCGCCGCGTTTTGTTCGCTGGATTTAAGCGAGAGCGAAGCCAGTCCTTCTGCGATTAGACGGACCGCACGCTGCGCCACCGGATTGCTGAGATATCCCTCGCGCAGCTGCGTGGCATAATCGCGCGGCCAGTGGCCCAGGCCAAGCGCGGCGTTGCTGGCAAAGGGAGTGCGCCGCTCAAGCGGCACATGCGTTTTGGCCGGACGCAGCAAGCCGCGCCCGGTTGATTTCCAACCGAAGATTTTCATTTGGTTTTTCCTAAAAAAGAGCCCGCCAGAAGCGGGCTCAATGTCATTGCTTAACTTACAGCGCTAGGCAGCTTTCAGCATAATTTCCGCACTCGGAATCTCGATTCTTGGCATGGGAGCCGCATTGCGATTAAACGGCACCACTGGTGCCGACAGTGACGGATGCAACTCATCCTCGAAATCGAAAAGGCTTTGATGCAAATTTAGCTGCAGATTCATCCAAGATTTTGCCTTCATTTCTTTGACCGGAGTCGAGACAAACACCAGCGCAGAGTGCCCGGTATAGGACGCAGCAATTTTTGCAGTCCCGATTACACCTTCATCAGCTGAGCACACATCGCCCCAAGAACGATCGAAGAGTTCGTTCATAAATATTTCGAGCCGGTCACATGCCATTTCCGGCCAAGTGTGTAAATTTATGCGGTCAAGTTCCAGCGGGGTCAACGTTGGGCGGAAAATCAGCCCAAGAAAACGGCCATTTCCTGCCACCGACGACTCACGCAAATACCCTAAGGGAATCTTCAGGGCGTCCGCCTTGGAGGCGTCCGTCCGGAACTCTATGCGCCACAATGCGCTATATGTATCCAACATCTTGCTTCTCCGACCATTATTACTCGCCAAGCAGAGAAACCAGAGATTCCCTGCGTTTGGCGACCCATTCAAGCTTCTTTTCTATATCTGTTACGGTTAACAATTCTTCCGGTAAACGCCGAAAGATTTGATCCACGACGGACCAATCAAGCGCCATGATCATGTCAATTACGTGCCGCCTAACCGATACAACATGGCTCATTGTAAGTGTTCCGTAACCCAAAGACACGGGTGCTGTCAAAGGTTCGGTGTCATCATAACCAAATGCGTATGAATGGTCTATGGCTGCAATACGGTACTTTGAACCGTCAAATTCATACAACAAGTTTTCAGGGTGACCTCCATGATCCATGTCTCCGATCCACGTCCAAAAGACTCGAAGAGCTTCCAACTGCTTATCGAGCTCTTCGGTTCGATGGGCCGGCCCCTGCTCCCAGTGCCGACCTTGTGGCAAACACACCAATGACAACGCAGAATAGCGCGGCCACTCGCCCATCGGGGGCCTTACCAATATGGGGGCCAAAGGTAGGTTTAACAGGTGCCCTAAGTCTGAGGCCAATTTCTCGTTTGCGACCACGTTGAGACTTTGGTTGTCGGGCCTTGGCTTTACGAAACCGATTACTCCGGATGAAAACCTAACCCGACATGCTCCATCCGCCGTCTGAGAAAATTCACTCAACCGCTCAACTTCCAATACCTGGCAAGGTTGATCAAACCAATGCTGACAAAGATCAAGCACTGGATTTTCATAATCTCTAAGAACTAATCCCCCCGGAGTCATAATTATTTGTAACTCGATGATCTCGCATTACAAGTACTATTATTTTATTCACAACAACCGCACCCTTGGCACCGCCCTGACCTTCCCCAGCATCAATTCGGTCAGCGCCCAAACACACGCGTCGGCCCTGTCGGGCGAGCGGCCCGGGCCTTCATAGCCGCCGCCTGAAATCATTCCGCACAGCTCGGCTTCGAGCTCGGCAAAGACGCCCGCAAACATTGCGCGTCCGCCTTCGAACAATGCCGCAACCGGTTCGGCGCGGGCCGATTTGCCGTGGCTGGCATGCACCAGTTTCACGGGCAAGTTCACGTCAGCGGCGCGCAAGGTAGCTGCGACCATCTGCCCGCCTTGATTGGCCTCGGCAATCACGCGGTCGGCATTCCAAGCCTGCGCTGCAGCAGCGACCGCGCGCGCCCAACCATCGGGGGACAAGCCGCGCACGCTATGGTCGGCAAGCACATAGGCTTTGCCGTCTTCGCCCAAACCGGCGGCGACTATTCCGCAGGCATCGCCGCCTTTTCCACTTACCGATCCCGCAGGCGGATCAACACCAATCACAATGCGCTTCATATCGGGAAGGCGGACGTCCGCCACACGGCGGCTCTCGATCAGCTCCAGGCTCCAAAGCGCACCGTCGGGTTCGGTGATCAGCTCACCCATGAGCTCCTGTTTCTCGAGCCGCGTCCCGGCATAGAGCGTACGCATCTGGTCAAGGAAGCCCGCCGACAGTGCAGCGATATTGGCGGCACTGCCGCCCCGCGTCACGACAACGCCGTCTTGCGCCAACAAGCGTTTGAGCAGCGCAACGGAACGCGGAGTGGTCGTCGCCATCGCTTGCGGGTTATCACCCACGCGCAGGCCCAACATCAAATTGTCCCAGGCCGCATTTCCATTTTGCCATTTGGCTACCTCGTCTGCCCAGGCGTGGCTGTGCTGTGGTCCGCGCAAGGATTCCGGTTCGGCAGCCGAATAGAGTGTGGCAACCGCGCCGTTATTCCATTTCAGCCGTCGCAATGACGGCTCCCAATCGGGGCGTTCATCGCCAGAGATAAGCAGAATCCCGCTTTCGCCCTCGACCATCACGCTGCGCGCCTCGGCCAATGTCGCACCGATGATTGCAATGCGTGCTTGCGGGTTGGCCAGCGCCTTTTCGCGCACCCACTGCGCGCCCATGCGGGTTTTGCCGAACCCGCGTCCGGCCATAACCAGCCACAAGCACCAGTCACCGTCTGGCGGGATCTGGTCGGCGCGCCGCCAAAAATCCCAATCATGCTCGATCAGCTTTAGGGCCTTACCGCTCATGTTGTTCACATAATCGCGCCAGTCCCCTTTTTTATCAACGATCAGTTCGTGGGCAGTTCTCCAGCTACTCACCGTGTTCAGCGGCATTTTGTGTTCCAGCTTCGTTTTGTGCAATTTTAGCGCGCATATTTTCCAGCTTCGCGATCAATTTGGCGCGCAGGATTTTCGTTTCCGCGGTGCTTGGCGCTTTTGGTTTGGCCGGTGACGCATCGGGAGCATTTTTGACCGCAACCCTATGATGCGCGAGCAGAGCGAGCTGCAATTTCTGTTTGGCTGCGCGCGCTTTCAGCGTACTTTCGCCGGTGTTTCCCGTTGCCTTGGTTCGCGCTTCCTCGAGCAAGTCTGCCTCGATCCGTTCATAGCCCTCGACCAGCGCCTCTTGCCATGCTTGCGCGAAGCTCGTCAGGCGGCGCTTTTCGGCATAGAAAGCGCTGCGCTCCACGCCTGCGGCTTTTGCAGATGCAGATATATTTGAGCTTTCGGCCAGATGGATCAGGAAGACACGGCGCGCTTCGGCGCTGACGCCACTGCACTTTGCCCGGAATTTGGCGGTGCGTTTGGGTTTTTCGGATTTTGTTTTTGGCATGGCTTACTCCTGTGGAAATGGATGCGGCGGATTTGCGTCGCACCGGCCACGAGCCGGTCCTGCTTCCTGAGGGGACAAAGAAGGGAAATCCGCCGCTTGCGATCCGCGCAAAAGAGAGCGACGAAAGCCAGCACCTCGAGGGTGCCTTTGGGGCCGCGTCGCCGCGAATCGCAATTATCGACTATGGCTAAATCTAACCAACGAGCGTTACAATGTCAAGATAAAAACGCCATATAGGTTATAACAGTTGTATTAGACCTTTTGTGTTCGCCCAAAAAGCTGTTCAGCACATGGCAATTTTTGAGGCGCTAGCGTTATTTTTCGGGGCCGAATTTTTGAAAGAAGGAAAAGGCATATGAAGAAATCAGCTTTTGCTCTTGGCGCCATGGCGGTTGCGCTTTTCGGCCTTGCCGTCCCGGACTCTGCCGATGCAAGGCGTAACAAATGCCTGCGCTTCAACAAAACCACCGGCACTATCGCCGGGGCTGCCGCTGGCGGCACCATCGGAAATGTTGTTGCCGGTCGGGGTAAACGGCGCGCCGGTACTTTGGTTGGTGCAGTCGCTGGCGGCGCTGCCGGACATGTATTGTCGACCAACCGGCCGAAATGCCGTCGCCGTTAAGCGATTAAGGGATTGAGTTTCTTTGCGGGAGAGAGGGGATTTCGCTCTGTCCTCCCGGTGGATCGCATCTTTGGATGATGCTCACATATAGCCAAATAGTGTTTCTTTATTGGGCCTGAAATGACCTATAAGGAATATTATCCGCGAAGCTTGGCCAAAATTGCCGCTTCCCTTGCCACCACCGGCGCGAAGCTCGGCCGCGCCAATATGTTTTCGACCCAGGCGAATGTCTTTGGCCATTTACCCTTGTCCACGGCCACCGGCGCGTGCTGGTAATTGGCAAACATCGTTGCCACCGAAATATCGGCTATCGAAATCGCATCACCGACAAGATAGCTGCCAGCAGCAGGAACAACGCTTTCGAGATAATCGAGCAGTTTGGGCAGATCGACGCTTTCGCCTTCGACTGCCAGTGCCTCGTTGCCCTCGATTTTCATGAACAACGGAGCAACCACGCGGTTGAAGAAGCATTTGAAGGTCACTTGGCTCATCACCGTATCGGCATATTCTTCAAACCAGATCATCCGGGCGGCATCCTCGGCAGTGGCTGGTGTCATAGCGCCATCGGGATATTTGCGTTCCAGATAGGTCAGGATCGCGGTCGAATCAGCAATCGCAAAATCACCATCGACCAAAGCCGGCATCTTGCCCAAGGGACTGGCGCGCCGAAATTCAGGGTCAACGTTACCGAGACCAATTTCCACCACTTCGAGCGGCAACCCGCGCTCGCTGGCATAAGCCATAACCTTGCGGACATAAGGCGAAAAGGAGGAACCGAAGAGTTTCATGATGGGTGAGACTTTCTGATTTAGGGCATTTGGGAGGAAACCAAGATTGCCAGATGCGTTGCAAATTGCAATGCTTCAAAAACGATTACAGATTAAAGCGTTGCCGAAATCCGAAAATTGCTTAGAGCCAACGCCGATGTTCAAACGCCTCTACGACTGGATGATGGAAAAGGCCGCGCACCCCAAGGCCGAATATTGGCTGTTCGCCTTTTCCTTCATGGAATCGAGTTTCTTTCCGATCCCGCCACACCCGCTCCTGGGCCTGATGTGCCTTGCCAATCCGTCAAAGGCATTGCGCTTTGGCATTATCTGCACGGTGTCGTCAGTCATAGGCGGACTGTTCGGTTACGGCATCGGCCATTTCGCCTATGACAGTTTCGGCATCCCGCTTCTCAAGGCGCTCGGCCTTTGGGACAGCTTTCCTGCCGCAGCGTGCTATCTGCGCGAATACGGCGCGGAGATCATATTGGTAAAGGGCGCGACGCCGATCCCCTTTAAGCTGCTGACCCTCACCGCTGGATTCATCGGCATGGACCTTTTCACATTCCTGTGGTCGAGCACGCTCAGCCGTTCGTTCCAGTTCATGCTAGTCGGATTTTTGTTCTGGAAATTCGGCGCGCCGATCAAGGCCTTCATTGAGAAATATCTCGCTGCGCTCAGCATTGCGTTCGTCGCTCTTGTGGTCGGCGGATTTATCGCAGCGGGCGTTTACGGCGGCAAAGGCGCATCTTCGAGCGAGAAATGCGCGAACGTAAAAACTATCGAGCAACTGGAAAAGAGCGACACGAAATAGAGAGACTTCGCCATTGCGAGAACCGAAGGCTCGCGGCAAGCCAGAGTAGAACAACACCGCCCTGGATTGCTTCGTCGCTACACTCCTCGCAATGACGAGTGACGAAACAAAGTCAGCATTGGCTATTTCGCCTTGGCAAGCTCATCTCTCTCCATCATCGCAAGACAGGCGTCGATCCGCGACGTGCTGCGCGCTTTGGGATCAGCTGCCGTAATGACCGTATCTTGCTCACTCTTTACCGCGAGCTGAATTGCATAAGCGACAACTTCGGCGTCCTGTTTGCTCTCAAACGCGATCCGGTCGCCGGTAACCCCAGCCCATTTCTTGCCGCGCACCCGTACATCGGGATAATCGAGCGACAGCCCGCGACCCTGATCATAAGCCAGCAGGCCCAGAACCGCGATGCAGCCGATCTCGCTTTGTTGCTGCGGCGTGAAAGGAAGCGGCGCGTTCTGTTTGGCCGGGGTAGCGGCCAACAACAGTAGGGCAAAGGTTTTCATGCAGGTGCGTTTAGCCTGAACAAGCTGAACCGCAAGCAACATTGCCAAATGGGCTGCGTTCCGCCATTTGCGGGCGGATGCCAAAACAGACTTTCACTGCGCTAACGAAATTCAGGGACAACCCGCGCGCCACTATGTTGGTTGCGGGTGCAGCTTCGGCGTTCGGCTTTGCGCCCGCCGGGCTTTGGCCCGTGACGCTGCTGGCTTATGCGTTGCTGATAGATTTCGTCACCCGTGCCGAAAGCAGCAAGCGCGCCGCGCTATATGGTTGGCTGTTCGGCTTTGGCCAGTTTGCCGTTGGACTTAGCTGGCTGGCAAAGGCGTTCACCTATCAAGACGCGATCCCGCTTCTGTTGGGCTGGCTCGCATCGCCCGGATCGTCGCTCTATCTCGCGATTTATCCTGCGCTGGCGACATGGGGCGCTTGGCGGATAACAAAGTTCAAACAAAATCCCGCGGGGGACCCACAGGCTAGCCTGCGCTTCATACTCGGCTTCGCAGGATGCTGGATCATCGCTGAATGGATGCGCAGCTGGGTGTTTACGGGCTTTCCTTGGAATCCGCTAAGCGCGGCTTTCATTGGCGGCGCCGGCTTATCAACTGCCATCGGTACATACGGCATGTCCGGCGTTGCTGTGTTGGCGGCGGGATCGCTTGTATTGATAGCGCAGAAGAAATGGCTGGCGTCTGCGGTCTGCGCGCTTCTACCGGTCTATTCAGCGATGCTGTCTTTTGCGGTTATTCCCGGCCCCGACGACCGTGGAAACAAGATTGCGCTTACCATCATTCAGCCCAACATCAGTCAGGCAGAAAAGTACAAATTGGGCTATGAGAAAGAGAATTTCACCAAGCTTGCAGCACTTACCCGTCCGATCGCCGGTGGGCCCGAGCGGCGGCTGATCCTTTGGCCCGAGGCTGCGATCCCCGATTTTCTTGATGAAAATGATCTGGAGGCCGCAGATGCGCGCGCGCGGATCGCCAGCCTGATGCAGCCCGGCGATGTGCTGCTGACCGGCGCGGACAAGATTTTCAAGAAAACGATCCGCTTTCCCGGTTATATCGAGAACCGCTGGGTGGGTGCGGCCAACGCTACTTTTGCGCTAAATGCCAAGGGGGAGATCGCATGGCGCTATGACAAATCTCATCTGGTTCCGTTCGGCGAATATCTTCCCATGCGAAAATTGCTGGAGCCACTGGGTGTGGCGCGGTTCGTTCCGGGCGATCTCGACTTCTGGCCGGGCAAAGGCGCGCAAAGCATGCGCGTTGGCGGTTTGGGCCCGGTGCCGGTCAAGGTCGGGATGCAGATATGCTATGAAATCATCTTCTCGGGTCATGTCACGGACCCCGAGGACCGGCCCGACTTTATCTTCAATCCGTCGAACGACGCGTGGTACGGCAGCTGGCAACCGCCGCAGCATCTCGCCATGTCACGGCTACGCGCCATCGAAGAAGGTGTGCCCGTCATCCGCAGCACGCCCACAGGAATAAGTGCCGTGATCGATGCTAACGGTAATGTGCAGCGTCAATTGCCGTATAACAAACCCGGGCGGATCGATGCATTTCTGCCGCAAGCACGCGAAGCCACATTATTCGCGCAGCACGGTAATATCCTGCCGCTCGGCTTTGCTGCGTTGTTGATCGCGTTGTCGCTGTTGCCTCTTGCGGCGCAAAGAGCTTCGCGCTAAGGGCGGCGCCAGATATAAAGAATTCTTTATACGTATTTGAATATTGCGACATAAGCAGACACAGCAAAGGACTGGAAAAACCATGCGCGAAAGTTACCTGTTCACTTCGGAATCCGTGTCCGAGGGCCATCCCGACAAAGTCTCTGACCAGATTTCCGACGCCATCGTCGATCTGTTCCTGTCAAAAGATCCCGAAGCGCGGATCGCGTGCGAAACTTTGACCACGACGCAGCTTGTCGTACTCGCTGGCGAAATCCGCTGCAAAGGCGTGTATGAAAATGGCGCTTGGGCACCGGGCGCGAAGGAAGAAATCGAAGCAACCGTCCGCCGCACCGTAAAAGAGATCGGTTACGAGCAGGACGGCTTCCATCATGAAACGCTGACCTTCCTGAACAATCTGCACGGACAGTCCGCGCATATTGCGCAGGGCGTTGATGCATCAGGCAACAAAGACGAAGGCGCTGGCGACCAAGGGATCATGTTCGGCTATGCGACCGACGAGACACCTGACCTAATGCCTGCCACGCTTTACTATAGCCACAAGATACTTGAGCGTATGGCCGCTGACCGCCACTCGGGCGCTGCGCCATTCCTCGAACCCGATACCAAGAGCCAGGTGACATTGCGGTACGAAGGCAGTTTGCCTGTGGCCGCGACTGCGGTAGTTGTTTCGACCCAGCATGCGGCGGGTTTCGACGAAGGCGAGAAAGAAGCCGAACTGCACGCTTATGTGCGTAAAGTCGTGGCCGACGTGATCCCGCCCGTGCTTCTGCGTGACACGGTTTATCACATAAACCCCACAGGCAGTTTTGAAATCGGTGGCCCCGACGGCGATGCTGGCCTTACCGGACGCAAGATCATCGTCGACACCTACGGCGGCGCAGCTCCGCACGGCGGCGGCGCGTTTTCGGGTAAGGACCCCACAAAGGTCGACCGCTCCGCGGCTTATATCACGCGTTATCTAGCGAAGAATATCGTTGCCGCTGGCCTGGCCACGCGCTGCACGATCCAGCTGGCTTATGCCATCGGCGTATCCAAGCCACTGTCGCTCTATGTTGATACGCATGAAACCGGCACCGTTGGCGACGACAAGATTGAGGCTGCGATCATGGGGATCGAAGCGCTCGGCGGTTTGACCCCGCGCGGCATCCGTACGCATCTGGGCCTGAACAAGCCGATCTACCGCAAGACCGCGGCATATGGCCATTTCGGCCGCAAAGCAGAGGGCGATTTCTTTCCTTGGGAACGGACCGATCTGGTTGACGATTTGAAAGCCGCTTTGGGTTAAATTGGTTGCCTGGCCCAAATTTGCTTGGCACACAGCAAGCTTGGGTCAGGAGTTCCACAACGATGCTTAGAAATGCGTTTGCCGTATCACTTGCGGCAATAATGCTGTTGCTTGCCAAACCATGCGCAGCGATGCCGTCAGACTTGTACAAATTGCCAAAAACAAGTGCGCTGGTAAAAGTGCAAAATGATCAGGTAGCTAAGAAGCAATATGCGGCGGCTTTGGTGACCAATTCACGCGTGATTGCTGCATTGAAAGCCGTCAAAAATACAAAAACAGCGGACAATGACTTTTATATACATCAAGCAGAATATGATCGTGCAGTAATTCTGCATAGGTTGAAGCGCGACAAAGAAGCGCTGACCATATTACGGCGGCTGTTTGATGATCCCAAAATGATCAAGAATGCCCAGAATCCACCGGATAGCGATTTTTACTTTTCTGCAGGTTCCAACCGCCAATTTTACTCTGAATTTGCAAATTTTTATGAGTCATTATTACTCGATCACAACGATCCATATTGGAAAGTAGCACAAGCGACATCGTTGGAGCGAATGGATTTCCTGAATCAACGGCCCATTGATATTTTTTCGTCTGAGTATCTGTCCCGTTCAATGCAGTTGGCAGCCAAAGGCCGCGAGTATGCCCGCGCGATTTCGATTTGCGAGCTTAGAAAGCAATGGCACGAAAAAATAGCAAAACAGCAAGACATCAAGATTGCGAGTTTCAGTCCAGTGGTTATCGTAGAGAACAGTTACATCTCCCACGTCTTGGTCAATACCCTGCCCATCGATCAAAGAAATGCCTATTATGTGGCCGAAACGCAGGAAAATTGTGCCGACGTTTATGAACAGGGCGGCGATCTGCAGCAGGCACTGACCCATAGGCAAACGGCTTTTGATCTTGGTGGCAAGCTTGAAACCCAAGCAATTTTATTCAAGGTGATCTCCGGCTATGGTCTGGCGCGGCTACATGCCAAAATGGGAGAATTGGCCAAATCTGCAGAACACCTAAAAAGCGCAATAAATGCAGCATCGCAGCCAAATGACTATGGCTTTAATGCGCAATCAATTTGCGATTTCATTTTGAAAGATGAGCACGGAAACGATGTCCTGCGCGCCATCAATCTAACCGAGTTTTCGGAAACAAAAGCGCTGCTGCAAGCGGCCAACTGCAAGATCGGTTGAGCTAAAATTCGTTTTCAACCGCAAACCACTGCGCCGCCGCCCGAACAAGCATTGGAAATAGTCGACCGCACCGACTGGGTGGTTTCAAACATCCGTTCCGGCGAAAAAGACGGCATGGACATCAAGCCACGTTTCATTGACGAGGCTGATAAGCGGCGTTTCCGGCGCAGATAACGCGGCTACTTCCGCAAGACTGCTGCTTATGGCCATTTCGGTCGCAAGGCAGAAGGCGACTTCTTTCCGTGGGAACGGACCGATCTGGTCGATGCGTTGAAAGCGGCTTTGGGCTGATTAGTTTGAGGCGCTTTGCTTGCGTGAAGCGCCTCAATGCCAATGCTTCTAGCTTCGCCGATAAATCGGCTGCTGCATGGTGGACGATTTAGTAAGCTGCGGCGGACGCCATTGAATGGCCAGAACGCGAATAAGCGACGCGGTTTCGGCCTGCTTCTTTTGCTTTGTACAAAGCGATATCTGCGCGGCGCATGGCTTCGCTGATGCTTTCATCGGGCTCGATGCTGGCGACACCAATACTGGCGGTAAATCGGATATCGTCTAGCGGCGGAGCCAACCGGATTAAAGCGATCGAAGTCCTCAGCAAATCGGCAAGCTGTAACACAGCCTCGCAGTGCGTCGTGCGGACCAGCAGCACGAATTCCTCACCGCCCAGCCGTGCCACCTCTCCAAAGCCCAGACAGCCCTGTGCTAAAGTGCGGGCAGTCGCGATCAACACCTGATCGCCCGAGGCATGGCCGTATTCATCATTGATCCGTTTGAAATTATCGAGATCAATCATCATCACAGCACCAAAAATCGGGGATGCGGCAACCTGTTGCTCTTCCATTTTGTCAAAGCCGCGCCTGTTGGCGATGCCGGTCAACGCATCTTGCGTTGAGGCCGCAAAATGCTGTTCTGTAACGTCAGTCGTAATCGTCAGGATCAGGAGGAAAGCAAGGCTCAGTGCTATCACGCCTGATGTAAAATAGAACATCATCATATATTGCGACCATTGCGCCTGACGCGCATATTCGCTCGATTGATCAAGCATGAAATAGACCGCAAATCGGATCACATAGCAGAGCAACGTCGCCGTCATTACGCCTGCAATCAGTTTATCCAAGACCCGCAATTTAGGACGATAAAATTTCGGTAGCGCAATCCCCAGCAGCACAATCGCAATAATCGTGGCATTGGGCACACGCACAGCAACGCTATCGACAATGAATGTCGCGCATAAATTGACAGCTAAGCCGATCGCAAAAATGAATGCGGCAGGCCGAACAGGTGTGCGTTCCCCGTGTCGGGAGAGGAAAGCGTTGACCGTATACAGTATCACCATCCAGTGCAGTGGCACGGCAAGCGTGAAGAACCAGCTGGGGAAAAACTGCCGCTGCGAGTCCAGTATAATGGCGAGCACGCCGATGCCAAATGCTGCCGCGCCATTTCGTGCCGCAGCAGAGCCTCTATTTGAATGGGCAAGGGCGGCGAAGACAGCGGTAAAAACCGCGAACATCATCGGCAAAACCCAGAAGAATATAGTGCTCGAAATCATCCTGACGCGCTTAGAGAAATATGGATAACAGTTGATTAACGGGCAGAATTGCCGCGGACGTTGTCACGACAAATATTGCCAACTGCGTCTTGGAAAATATAAGCGCAACGGGTAAGGGCGGGGCTATGACACATATTTGCGGTGGAATCTCGAAATGGGCTTTTTTGCTTTTGGTGCTTTTGGTGCCAATGACCGCTCAAGCTCAACCAACGCTACGCCAAATCAGCGCCCCGTCAGACAAAGCCTGGACACATAAGGCCACTGGTCTGGCATTCCCCGCCAGCATCGGCGCAATGTCGCGCGGCGAAATAGCTGATCTGAGCAACGGCGAATGGGATGTTTTTTCCCGTTACACCGACGCACAGGCCAATGATGAGCTGTCGATCTACGTCTACGAAACCCAGTTGCCTGATTCCGGTGTTTGGTTTCAGGTTTCACAGCGCGCGATGGTTGAACGCGAAAAAATGATCGCGCAAGGCGTACTTAAAGTTCTCAGTCTGGGAAACATCACGCCGATGGGAAATCCGGTTGCATTTGCTCCGGCTGGACAAACGGCAAAATCCGGATGGAGGTTGAGCTACTCAGGAACAAGCGATTTCAAAAGCTCGGCCTTGGCGCTTTTGCCCTTTGGCGGGCATTGGTTGGTCAAACTGCGTATGTCATCGAAGACCAAGTCCGCGGCGGAGCTTGACGCTGCATTTTCCAGTATTATCGCTTCGATGGTCTGGCCAACCGACAAAGTAACACAACCCGAAGCCTATACTGTAGCCGCTTGCGAAAAGCCTTTGCCCGCTCTGGCGCGTTCGGAAAATGTGAAGTTCAAAACCACGCAGGATTTGATGAATGTCGCTTTGGGGCCAGTAGGCAGCGATGTTGCCCGGCTATACGAGCAGGGAGGAACCAAACCGGTTTTCTGCCTCGATTCCAAAATGGCCGATGGCACGTTGATATTCCGCCAAAAAGGCGACAGCGAAAATTATTGGATAGCGGTGGGCGATAACGGCACCAGCGTGCATGTTGAAAAGGATATTTTGGGTTCGATACTCGCCTTCGATCCTGGCGACCCAACGTCAATGGAACGCAAGGCTGCTGACCCGGACTATAACGTCACTCTATTATCACCGGGCAAAGCAATCGTTTTTCAACCGCAAACCACTGCGCCGCCGCCTGAACAAGCATTGGAAATAGTCGATCGCACCGACTGGGTGGTTTCAAACATCCGTTCCGGCGAAAAAGACGGCATGGACATCAACCCACGTTTCATTGACGAGGCTGATAAGCGGCGGTTCCGGCGCAGATAATACCGCTACTTCCGCAATTCTGCGTCGATTGCTGCGACCAGCGCGGGGTCTTCGGGTGCGGTTCCCGGCGCAAATCGCGCAGCAACCTTGCCGTCTTTGCCGATCAGGAATTTTTCAAAATTCCAAAGCACTTCGGGGTCATCATTGGGCGTCATGCCGTAACCGCGAAACCGTTCCTTCATCGTTTCAACGTCGCCTTGCTTGGTCGGTACGGCCTGGGTTAGTGCAGCATATAGCGGCTGCTTATTCTCGCCGGTCACATCGGCCTTGGTAAATAGCGGAAAGCTCACCCCGTAATTGAGCGAACAAAAGCCCGCGATGTCTTCGTCGCTACCCGGTTCCTGCGCGCCAAAATCATTGGCCGGAAAACCCAGCACCTCAAAGCCGCGATCCTTGTTTGCTTTGTACAGCTTTTCCAGCCCTTCATATTGCGGGGTCAGGCCGCATTTGGACGCGACATTGACGATCAGCATGACTTTGCCGGCATGGTTGGCCAGACTGTCCGATGTTCCGTCAATACGGGTCAGGGGAATTGCCGATAGGTCAGTGGCCACGAAATTTCTCCTCATCCAGATGTTGCGAAACAAACTAACCGCGGCGTGGTTGTATGGCAACCGGTCTTGCCAATTGCCGGTACATTCGACATGGGGCTTGCAATGTCCGGTGCTGAAAAACCTCACGACCCCTCTACGCTAAACCGCCTTTACGGCCGGTCGAAGGGTAAGAAGCTGCGCGAGGGGCAATTGGCGCTGGTCGAGCAGCTTTTGCCGCAAATTTCGGTACCCGCCGAAGGAGTAGTGACGTCGGAAATCTTGTTCGGCGATGACCGGCCAATGCATTTCGAAATCGGCTTTGGCGGCGGCGAACATATGGCCGAGCGCGCTGACATGCTGCCCAACCACGGCTTTATAGGCTGCGAACCATTTTTGAACGGCGTGGCACAAGCATTGTCGCACGCAAGCGACTGGAACAATATGGGCCCGCTGCCCAACATCCGTATCCACCACGGCGACGCGCTTGATGTACTGCGCCGGATACCCGATGGTAGCTTAAGCTTTGTCTATCTTCTCCATCCCGACCCGTGGCCAAAGGCGCGGCATGCCAAACGCCGGATGATGAATGACGGCCCGGTCGCTATGATCGCGGCCAAGCTGAAACCCGGCGGGGAGTTTCGTTTTGGTACCGACCATGCGGTTTATCTGCGCCATGCGCTCATGGTGATGCAGCGGCATATCTCCGAACCAGGCGCGCCGTTCGATTGGCTATGCGAAAGCCCGAAGGACTTTCAGAAGCGACCCGGTGGCTGGCCCGAAACCCGCTACGAACGAAAAGCACGGACTGTATATGGCCACGAGGTTTGGTATTTCC
>CAVXQH010000011.1:0-44826 GCA_963763915.1 uncultured Alphaproteobacteria bacterium | reverse complement strand
GTATCATTTGCCAGCACCGGCATAGTAACAGCCGTATCTTCGCTGGTCGCGACTGTTGACGGGTTTGCAACCGGCGCGTCATTGACGGCGACCACATTAACCGCGATCGTCGCGGTCGCAGTGCCGCCATTGCCGTCGCTGATCGTATAGGTGATGGTCGCCGGGCCATTGAAATTGGGGTTTGGCGTAAAGGTGATCGTACCATCAGGGTTCACCACCACTACGCCGTTTGGCGAGGTTGCCGCTGTTATTGTTAGATCGTCACCATCCACATCGCTGTCATTTGACAGTGGGTTCAGCGTAACCGGCTGATCTTCATTGGTCGTGGCATTGTCGTTGAGCGCAACTGGCGTATCATTGACCGGCGTTACCGTCACCGTGACAGCCGCAGTAGAAGTACCGCCATTGCCGTCACTTATTGTGTAGGTAATTGTGTCCGTGCCATTAAAATTGGCATTGGGTACATAGCGGAGCGTGCCATCAGGATTTATCGTTACTGTGCCATTGGGTGCGCTGGCCGCTGTCACTGTCAGCGGATCGGCGTCTGGGTCGCTGTCGTTGCCGAGCACATTAATTGCCGGGATCGGCGTGTCCTCGGCTGTGGCCGCGCTGTCGTTGGTTGCGGTTGGTGCCGGGTTGGTCACATTACCCGTGAACGTCCTGCTCACGGTCCCGCCATTGCCGTCTGAAGCAGTGATGGTGATGGTGTACACACCGCCATTTACCTGACTGGCATTGCGATCAATCGTACCTGAAACAACACCGGTGATCGGATCAATGGCCAGCCCGGTGGGCAACCCAGATGCGCTGTACGTCAGCGTATCGCCATCCAGATCGCTGAAAAACGGCGCGACGCCTGCCGAATAAAATGCTCCGTCAACGCTTGCCTGATTGGGGATTGGAAGCGACGTCGGCGCATCGTTAACCGCGCCTACTGTGACCGTCAGCGTTGCCGTGGCAATGCCGCCGTTACCATCGCTGATTGTATAACTGATATTTGCGACGCCATTGAAATTGGGCGAAGGCGTAAAGGTCAATGTGCCGTCAGGATTGACAACCACTGTGCCATTGTTGGCAGTTGCGCTTGTGATCGTCAGCGGATCGCGATCAGGATCGCTGTCGTTCGCCAAAACGGCAACACGCACTGGCACATCTTCCGGCGTGGTTGCGACATCGTTGACCGCGACTGGCGGGATGTTTTGCACCGAATAGACAAAGCTGGTGGTAACTTCCGCACCCGACGGATCGCGCGCTGTCACCGTGACGACATAGGGGCCATTTTGCGATGTTTCAGGAGACAAAGTGCCGCTGATTAAGCCGGTAGCCGGATCTATGGTCAAATTGGGCGGAAGATTTGTCGCCGTAAACGTCAATGGATCGCCATCAGGATCGCCAAAGGCGCTGGCAACCGAGAAAGAGACCGTCGCGCCATCATCACCATTTTGATTGGGAAGACCAACGGTCGTCGGCGCATCGTTCACTGGACTTACCGTAATCGCAACCGACGCTGTTGAGAAACCGCCATCACCATCTGAAATACGGTAGATGATCGTGTCTGTACCGTTGAAGTTGGCATTGGGCGTATAGAGCAGCGATCCATCGGCGTTGATCGTAACGCTGCCATTGCCTGCACTTGCTTCTGTAACGGCTAGGGGGTCGCCATCTGGATCGCCATCATTCGCCAAAACGGGGATCCGCACTGGCGTATCTTCAATGGTTGTGGCTATATCGTTCACTGCGCCGGGCACAGGGTTGGTGACAGTCCAGCCAAAAGTCTGAGTAACGGTACCACCGCGACCATCACTGGCCGTAACGGTTATGGCATAAACCCCACCATTTACTTGGCTGGCCGAATTGTCGATCGTGCCGCTTATGATTCCGGTCGCGGAATTGATGGTAAGGCCAGCTGGCAAACCCGTCGCTGTGAAGCTGAGCGTGTCCCCATCGGGATCGCTAAATGCGCCTGCGATTGGAAGGCTGATCACCTGACTATCCAGATTGGTCTGACTGCCAATAGAGCCCGATGTTGTCGGCGAGTCGTTGACATCTGCTACCGACACAGAAACGGTTGCGGTGCTGGTGCCGCCATTACCGTCACTGATCGTGTAGGTAATCGTGTCAGGGCCATTATAGCCCGGATTTGGTGTGTATGTGACGGTACCATTTGCGTTTATTACAACGGTACCGTTAAGCGCAGACGCCGTTGTAACCGTCAATGGATCGCCATCAGGATCACTATCATTGGCAAGCACCGCAACTGTGACGGGCGTGTCTTCTGCGGTTGAAGCGCTATCATTTGTCGCAACCGGGGCCGGGTTCGAGACATTGAAAGTTATGGTTTGGGTTACCGTACCGCCATTGCCATCCGAAGCCGTAATGGTTGCGGTATAGATGCCGCCATTTGTCTGGCTGGCACCAGCTGCAATGGTGCCGGAAATAACGCCCGTTGCTGGATTGATCGAGAGGCCGGGCGGCAAGTCCGCTGCCGTAAAGCTTAGGGTATTGCCGTCGACATCGGTAAAGTTGGCGGCAACAGGAACCGAGATTGTCGCACCGTCTGCGGTGCTGCGCGGCGGAATGGGCGTAGCCGTTGGCGCGTCGTTGACAGGGTTAACGGTGACGGTGATAGTCGCCGTTGCGGTGCCACCCTGCCCATCGCTGATCGTATAGGTGATGGTGGCCGTTCCGCTGAAATTGGCGGGCGGCGTATATTGCACCTGATTTCCAACCACTGTTGCCGCGCCGACCGAGGCGACTGCTGCAATCACCGATAATGGATCACCATCTGGGTCGCTGTCGTTGGGCAATACCGGGATCAGGACAGGTGTGTCTTCATTTGTGGTCGCGGTATCATTGGCTGCGACGGGAATGGGGTTGGTCACCGTCCAGCTGAACGTCTGCGTGGCGGTCAATCCGCCAGCGTCTGTCGCCGTAACTGTCACCGAATAAACACCGCCTGTGCCGCCTTGAGATGCTGAACGGTCTATCGTGCCTGTGATCGCTCCGGTCGCTGCGTCAATACTGAGCCCTGCAGGAAGCCCCGCAGCGCTATAGGCGAGTGTCGCGTTGTCTACATCGGTGAAGCCGCCAGCAGTCGCGACATTGATACCAGCTGTTGCATCGATATTGGTTTGCGACAGAAGGCTGCCTACTGGCGTCGGCGCGTCATTGACGGCGGCCACTGTGATGGCAACGGTCGCGGTCGCTGTACCACCCTGACCGTCGCTAATCGTATAGGTAATGGTATCGCTGCCGCTGAAATTGGCATTGGGCGTATAGAGCAATGTTCCATCGGCGTTGATTGTAACTGTGCCATTGACGGCACTTGCCGCCGTTACCGTTAGTGGATCGCCGTCGGGATCGCTATCATTGGCAAGAACGTTGATTGCCGGGATTGGCGCATCTTCGTTGGTGGACGCCGTGTTATTGGTCGCAGTCGGACCGGGGTTCGTTACTGTCCAGTTGAAAGTCTGCGTGGTTGCGGCACCCGCCGCATCCCTTGCGGTGACTGTGACTGAATAAACGCCCGCAGCTCCGCCTTGGCTCGCAGAACGGTCAATCGTTCCGGTGATCGCGCCGGTTGCGCTGTCGATGGAAAGACCGGCGGGCAAGCCAGTGGCACTATAGGTCAGCGTCGCATTGTCTGCGTCGGTAAAGCCGCCAGCCGTTGCAACATTAATCCCGCTTGTCGCATCGACATTGGTCTGCGCGGGTAATGTGCCAACCGGCGCGGGCGCGTCATTTACTGCATTGATTGTGACGGGAATCGTTGCGGTGGCGGTTCCACCCTGACCATCGCTGATCGTATAGGTGATCGTGTCATTGCCGTTGAAATTGGCATTGGGCGTAAAGCTAATTGTGCCATTGGCATTGACAACGATCGTGCCATTGGTCGCACTGGCCGACGTGATCGTCAACGGGTCGCCATCAGGGTCGCTGTCGTTAGCGAGAACATTGATGGTTGTTCCAGGCGTGTCTTCATTCACCACGAGTGTCGTGTCGTTTACTGCCGTCGGCGCAGGGTTCGTGATAGTCCAGCTAAACGTCTGCGTGGCGCTTAGGCCGCCTGCATCGGTTGCAGTTACGGTGATTGAATAGATGCCGCCCGAAGTCTGACTGGCAGAGCGGTCAATCGTGCCGGTAATAACGCCGGTTGTCGCATTGATCGTGAGGCCTGCAGGAAGACCTGCGGCGTTATAGCTGAGCGTTGCATTGTCGACGTCGCTGAAGCCCCCGGCGGTCGGGACAGAAATTCCGGTTTGGGCATCGACATTGGTTTGTGGCGGCAGATTCCCGACCGGAACAGGCGCGTCGTTGACAGGTGCGATCGTCAATGTGGCCGTCGTGCGCGCTTCTTCACTTGTTGCATCGGCGGTCAGCCCAGGATCGCGTCCGGCGTTGCCGCGGTCATTGAACACAAACGTAACCGCCGAAGTGCCATTAAAGTTGGTGGCCGGCGCCAGCGTGAGCGCGCCACTGTTTACTGCATTTATAATCGCGGCTCGCTGGCCTTGAAGGATGACCGCTCCCGTGCCGTTGTTAAGCACAGTAATAAAAGGTGTCGCGGCAAAATTGAGCACACCCACGCCAGCCGGGACTGAAACAGTCAGCTGCACGGAAGAAGTGCCTGCATCGACATCAGCCATGGTCAAGCCATTGAGAGTCAGCGCCGTGTCTTCTGTGCCGCTGTAGCTGGCTGGAGCCGAAATCGTCGGCGTATCGTTGACTGCGATTACGGTAATCGTTGATGTCGCAATGTTTGAACTGAAGGTGCCGTTGCTGAAACTCAGATTGATCGTACGATCACCCGCCGTCGGCAATTCGGAAGTATTTTGGAATGTGATTGCCTGAAGCGCGTTTTGGTACTGAGTAGCGGTTGCAGAGCCCGTCAACTGGATCACATTTCCGCTGATCGTATAGCTTATGCTACCTGGCAGCGTTCCGGACGTCGCAGCGGAACCATTGATCAGGAATTGGTCGTTCGCTTGTGCATTGGTCAGGGTGACGGTCAGGCTCGTCACTGTGCCGACAGGGTTGGTGATGAGAGGATCCGTATCAACAATCCGTGTTGCGGTTCCATTTTCGATGAACGTCCCGCGGTAAACGGAACCTGTTCCTGTGCTGTCGTTGGCATCAAGGTCTAGGCGCGGGATTGACGTGGTTACGCCACCGGTGCCAAGGTTGAACTCGTTGTTACCGTCATGGCTGAAACCTGCTGTCAGTGATCCGGATCGAACGGTGTTATACGTGATTGTCCAATTGCTCGTGTTCAACCAATTGAACTTGGCAGCTGAAATTGGCAGAGGCGGAGCCGCAAGCTCATTCTGGGTTCCGTAAGCGGTAACTTGTCCGGCTACGTTGGTGACAAACCGAACATCGGTGGTCGCCGCCGCTTGGAAGGATGATAGTGTATCGGTACGGACAACAACAAATTCGCGTGTCGGCGCGGCCGGATTGGCACCGGTGCCGTCAAGATCAGAGATCGTGTAGTTGATGTCGGCGGCAACAGGTGTATTTGTTCCGGCGAGCACCAATTCCCAACGCACCTGGATCGAAGAGTTGCCTGTGCCCGCTGCGGCCGTCAGCAGAAATGCAGGGTCATTGGATGTCGTCGTGGGACGGTCAAAATTTAGGACATCGGGTGCCGATGTACCTGAAGTGTTTGAGACGATGACAGCCCGAAGATCAACAGCCTGAGCCCCGACAGTGCCAGCGTTAGACCACACCGCGTAACCGCCAGCAGTTACGCCAACTGATCGCCCGCCGGTCCAGCCAACACCAGTCTGGGAATCCGAAACCAGCGTGCCGGCGCTATTATATACCCGCAGTACAGTAGTTGTAGAGCTTACCGAAATAAGCGCAGGCGCAAGCAGGCCTTCCCAATGCTGAGAGATCAAACTGGCACCATCAATCGCGCCCAACCGGTCTTCCAGCGTCCAATCACCGCCACGCAAAATTGAACCGGTATCGTCGATAGAAGCCGCAACGTCGGCTCCAGTGGCATCCGCGATCGCATTAACTAACGCGTGGCCCGCTTCACCGCTGCCCACGTCGCACCCATAGATCAAAATATCGCCGGTCGCCGATAGCTTGTCGCCAATTTCGGCAAAGGCATGAGCATACGTGCCCGCCACACTAGCACTATCGATGCTCGAACTGCCCAACCAGAACACGCCGTCAGCACCGTGGCTAACGATGTGAATTACGCCGACATTCTTGGCACCAGCTAATGCATCATTGATTTGAGCCAGGCCATCACGCCCACCTTCAATGATAACAATTGTCCCCTTGCCCGCCCATTCTGCCGCAAGTATCTGATAACCGACCACCGAATTGTCGATGAAAATAAAATCGCTATTTTGACCTATTTGATTTGTGAAGCCGAGATCCAGAATTTCGGCTTCAGAACCAATCGTTTCACCGCGGTCGCTAAATACATTGTCCACAGCACCGACATCTGCGGCAGGCACATCAGCCTGATCGACCTCTTGCTCAATTCCATAGCTGAAACCGTAGCCTTTTTCGATCGGGAGCGTCGCTGAGCTTACAGCAGCACTTCCAAACAAATCTTGCTTGGCTTGGCTCTGCTCATCATGAGCACGCGCCAAAAGCCCATTGTCCACCAAAAATTTAGAGAGCGGCCCGCCGTCAAACATGACGTCAACGGGTGCGTAAGTGTCTATTGTCGTCGCAGCCGCCGCGCCATCGAACATCATGCGAGGCTCAAGCGCGATCAAATGAGAATTGCGAGACTTTAGAAGCGGCGCGGCTTTCTTTTTGTTCGTTTTCGAACTCGCCATATTACCCCCAATTGCCGTGCCATTTCAGGACAGAAAGAAATTTCCGTCTTGAAACTAGAGCATCATTTTGATGCACGACGAGCCACCGCTGTCGCTGCATATGCACTCCAAGAGTCAGGCACAAGGGCAATATTTCCGCCATTATGGTCCCGATTCAAGTCGTCGCGTGCACGATTCGGTCTACCGCAAAAAATTAACGAATTTCTTCCACGAAAATGTAAATTCTTTGTCGTGTTCAAAGAAGTCGTGTGATTAACCGATATTTGCGTTTCGAAATTTGGAATTGCTACAATATTACCGCTCGAGGATTGCGTTTCGCAAGATCAGCAAAAATTTTCATCCATTTCAATTCTTGTGACTTGGGACTATGCGAACAGGCTTCGCTTTGCTACCGCGCTGCCAAGCACCCATAGCTCAGCTGGATAGAGCGCTGCCCTCCGAAGGCAGAGGCCGCAAGTTCGAATCTTGCTGGGTGCGCCAGCTTCTCTCATTTCTTATTGAAATCAGTGCATAATTTTTCCCGGATAATACCCGACGTCGACCCCTATTCTGTGTAGGGGAAAGTTTTACCCTGCTCCGGAGCCGCTGCGCTGACTCCGGCCACCCCATCTGCGGGGATTCTCCCCACAACGCTCCAAGAAGCGGAGCGTGACTAATGACGCGCTTTTTTCCGCAAAACCATCGATCTTGCTCCTGAAGGCGAAACGTCGTCACAAAGATGCCCTCGCACGCACTCTGATCCAGCGGTCATGGTTTCACGCGCAGGCAAGGAAAGTCGAAACGCCCCGCAATTCCGCCCTGCTTCACCCTCCTGGTTAAACTATTCCCTATGCGTGATCATCTGGTCGATCTCATTGTGCGGGTGTTTAACGCTAAAGTGACCGGCACAAAGCCGTTACAAGTCCACTGCCAGGCTCGGATTTCCTGCGCTGGTCCAGCCTAGCAGCTCAACTTTCCGTCCCTTTACTCGGCATCGTGAATAGCAGCATGCAGGCAATGATAGCCAAGCCGGCCAACAGCATGAAAAGGGCATCGAATCCGTATGTTGGGACGAGAGCAAGTGTCAACCAAGGCATGATCATTGAAGGGGCTGTGTTGGTGAGATTGAACAGACCAAGATCTCGTCCTCTGTTTCTGGGCGAGGGTAATACACGTAGCGTTTGGCTTGCATGAAGAGAGAGGAAAATACCGCTCGAAAGGGCAAAGACAACGTAGCCCGTGATGGCAGTGACGAAACCTTCTGCGAGGGCCATTAAAAGCAAACCGGTGGCCGCTATGCCTGAACAGACCCAAAGTGGACGGATTGGGCGATCTGTGCGGTCAGACCAACGCCCGACAAGTAATGTCATCAAAACAGAAATTCCAAGCACAATAGCAAATATCGTGGCGGCATCATTGTCGCCAAAACCCGGAACAACGCTGCGAAACCAAAGCAACAAGAATGCGAACAACGATGCTTCTGCAACCTGCACACAAAGCCGGGCTGACCACATTTTGACAACGATGTGACGCGCGTTGCCCGAGTGGTTGTCCGACGGATCAACAAAGGCTGTCTTGTGATTCAAATGCGGCATGGGACGGGGGCGTCCAAAAAATAGCACGGGTGTAACCATAAGCACGACCAGAAATGAAATCAGCATCAGCCGTCCTCCCTGCCCGGCGAGCCCAGGCAGTGTTATCAAAGCGCCCACAAGGCCACCCACCGCAGGACCAATCGATAGCAAACCGGCCAGAAGCCCTTTTTGCGAATCCGGCACGCAGTCACCGCCCCACGCCGATAGGGGGGCTAACATCATGTTGAGTGCGCATTGCCAAAGGCCAATCAAAACGAATAACAGTGTTGAACTGGTCGCGAATGGCATTGCCGATAGCAGGACGCTCGAAAGGACCGAACCGACAAGAATAAACGGTCGCCGCGCTCGGGATTTGTCGCTGATCCAGCCAAATAGGATGTTCGCCAAGCTGGCGGCAATTGCGCCTATGAATGTCGCTTGGGCAAGGACAGATAATGCCTCTTTGCCCCAAAGCGCTGTCGCCTGATTGGGCAAAAGGATTGTCAGGAAGGGAACGTAGGCAACGGACCCTCCTGATATAGCAAGGGCGTAAAGGTACAGAAACCGCTTTGACTGCTGCGCAGTGTGGATATTTTCAACTACAAACATTGCCGCCCGGCGGCATCGTGCTGCCCCGTTCGATCAAACAGCTTTCAATAACCACAGGCTGCTCAGGCACTGTTCCGCTGCCATTGAGTATCAGCAATTCGACCGCTTTCGAGAATGTTGCTGCAATTGGCTGATCAACAGCGGTGAGTTGTGGATTGGTAAATCGCACCACAGGCGAATTGTCGAAACTGATCAGCGAGAGGTCGGCTGGAACATCCAGTCCACGCTTAATCGCACTGTCGAGAACTGCCAGCCCCATTTGGTCGTTGCCCGCGATAACGGCGGTTGGCTTTTCTTTGAGATCGAGCAGCGTATTGGTAGCGTTCAAGCCGCTTTCATAGCTGAAATCACCGCGCGCCAGCAGCCCGTCAATTGATAGCCCTGCCGCCTGCATTGCTCCCTGCCATCCTTGGATGCGCCAGTCGGTCAGGCCATATTCCACAGAACCAGCTATGAATCCGATCCGTTTGTGTCCAAGATCGATCAAGTACTGGGTTGCCTTTCGCGCGGAGCCTTCATCGTCCATGGTCATTGCAATGCCCGGCCCGGGCGAAATCGAGCCGATGCGTGCAAATGGAATTTTATGCTTGGCGAGTAGCCCCGTGATCTGACCATTTTCCGAATGTGGCGGCGTAAGGATGACACCGTCGGGTTGCAGCGCAGAGATCGCAGCCCCCAATTCACGCTCAACATGATCGCTGTGTGTATCGACCAGTTCGAAGATCATCCTATAACCATGTTCCGCACATTTTAGCATACCACCGAGCAGCATCTGATCCACCCAGTCACCGCCTTGTCGCGCTTGCCATTCCGCAATCGTTCTATCGCGGTCATTGATTGCGAGGATCAGGTAGGAGCGGGAGCCGCTCATTCGCTGTGCCGCTATCGAAGGCACATAGCCGAGCCTGTCGATAGACGCTTGAATGCGCTCTTTCATCGCTAGGCGTACATTGGGCTCATTGTTGATGACGCGGCTTACTGTTTGCAAAGAAACTCCCGCATCTGCCGCGACATGCTTGATGGTAACCGCTTGGCGGCGTCTCACCATTTTCTAACGATCCTCTTGTACGCTGTGCATGCAGGCGAGCCCTTTTTCTTTGTCATTCTTGCATTGATAGATGCGGACCCAATCGATCAAAAACTCCGCTGGTGCAACATTGTCGGAAACACCCGTGGCATTATTTTCTTCTGCCAATTTTCCACCAATCGCAAGATTGGCCATGATGTAAAAGGGCTTATCGAACGGCGCAATAGGGTTTGATTTCGCGCGCGGCGAAGCAGTGCTCCATTGGTCAGGTGTAACTTCCCAATATTTCTTTCCGTCGAGATAAAAGCGCATCAAGCCTTCACCCCATTCGAGTGTCCAGACATGGAATTCGTCTGAAGGCAGGCTGTTGTCGGGCAGTGCAACCCGCTTATGGACATGCTTTTGCTTTGGCGCTCGGTCGCCAAAATGCACCGCACTGAGCATGCGATTTTCGCCAACATTCCCTTTACATTCCGGGCAGCTCGCCCCGAGATTCACCCCCTCCAAGATGTCGATTTCGCCCGACAATGGCCAAGCGCCATAATAATCATTGGCTGGCATCATCCAAACCGCTGGCCAAGTGCCTTGTCCCTTTGGCGGCTTAGCGCGGAACTCGATCTTGCCATATTGCCAGCTCGCTATTCCGCGCGTTCGGATTTTGCCCGAAGTAAAGGGTTGCGTGGCGTTGGGGTTGGGCTTGGACGCGATTTCAGGGGGGAGAGCAGGCCCTGTAAAACTCTCCTCTCTCGCGATAAGGTGCAAATACCCGTCAGCAACGCGAATATTCTCTTTTCGCGCGGTGTAACATTGCCGTTCTTCATTTCCTCCGCCCCAGCAAGACTTTTCGGGCTTCCACTTTTTTTTGTCGAGATGGGTGCCGTTAAACTCATCTGACCAAGTCAACTGCCAGGTTGCTGGCGCATCCGTTGCCAAAGATGCCGATACGCCAAAGGCCGCTATCCCAAGCGCAGCGACTGTCAGCAATTTTCTTTTCATTCTGTCTAGTACCTTAAGCCAAAAAATTCATACTGCAGCAAAGCATCAAAGCGCGCCCCTAACAGCAAAAAGGCGGGTCGCTATAAAATGATAGCAACCCGCCTTCCCGCTTTTCAACGTTACAAAAGTCAGAAGCCAAATCGTAGCATGAATGTGAAGCGACGATCATTGCGGAACGCGGAACGTGTGGCCCGAGTACCAACAAAATCAATGACTTGACTTGTGCGCGTCACTTCATCGAGTAAGTTCACGCCCTGGATGCCCAGTTTCAAATTTTCGGTCAAAGCGAAAAAGATCGAAGCATCAAGCTGCCCGGTACTCTCGCCATAAATGGGAGAGAACGGGAAGATCACGTCGCGCGGCGTCTGTAAGAAGTCCGACCGCCAGTTATAGGCGGCGCGAAGTGACAGCGGACCCTTTTCATAAAAGCCCACGGCATTGACGGTATGTTTCGATACACCAGCGAGCGGAAGGCCCCCAGCAAATGGACTTTGTTCCGAACCCAATGTGGAATTGTTAAAATCCCCGGCATCTACGTAGGTATAGGTTAGACCAGCACCCAAACCGCTCAAAAAGCCGGGAAGGAAATCATAGGTCTGTTGATAAGCAACTTCAAAACCCTTCAATGTCCCGCCATCGCTGTTGATGGGCAAATTGAAGATAATATCGGTATTCACCCCTGTCGGAGTAAGAAAAGGGCGGCACGATCGCTCCGCTGTTTATGATATTTTTGATGTCCTTAACGAATCCGGCTACTGTTAACGAGCCAACAGTGTCCCAATACCATTCGAAAGAAAGGTCGTAATTCCACGCCTCGACCGGACGCAGAAATTTGTTACCGGTATTGAGACCGGTCAACGGACCGGTACCAAGAAGGCCACCTGCACGTAAATTGGTGGTATTATCAAACGCGCCGCCTCCGGATGTAAATGCGGCGAGATCAGGTCGGGACATTCCTTTCGATGCCGCTGCACGGACCAACATGCCATTGCCAAAATCAAGCTTGGCATTGAAGCTCGGCAACCAGTTTTCATATTTGATGTTTAGCGGATCTGGAATAATCGCACCCGTAAACAATGCTGCAAATTCGGCCTGCCGAGCAGGGGACAAGCTGCAATATCCCGGAACCGGCGTTATGTTGTTCTGAAAGATAAAGGCGCACGAACCTTGAACCTCAGCCAGCTGCACAACGCCATCCCTGTTACCGTTGTCATCGAATATTTCTGGCGAAGGTAACTTGAATGACCCTCCGCTCTTCACCTTTGTGCTCACATATCGTAGACCGATATTTCCGCTCAGCGATGCACCTCCAAAATCCGCGCCGAAATCCACGCGCGCGTAAGCTGCAAAACTCTCTTCCTTCACGTCCGATATTTCACCCTCATTCCAAACGCCGCCAGGCAAATTATCTGCACGTGCCGAAATCGGGAACCAGGCATTGGGCGTCAGCGTAAATGCGGTAATTGCACTGGCTTCAGTCCTCACCTTACCGCTCAAATAATCCGCGAGAACATTGTCGCCGCCGAAGAAGAAGGCTGAACCGTCACCCAAGGGAACAGGTGCATTGCCGCGTTGGAAATTATCGCCAAATGGATTGCGAAGTTGCGCTGAATTAGGGAAGTCTTTTACATATGCACCGCCACAACCAAAGGCTTGGAAGTCGCCGCAATTCCAGTTGCCGCCCCGACCGGTCCATGGCGCACCCAAATTCCCCCAGTTGGAGAAATTAGCGCTGCGGGTTACGCGGTTGCGATCGCCCCAACGGGCCCCAAAACGTGCCTTCTTAAAAAAGCCATCGTCGCTGACGTCATATTCGGCATCAGCGCGCATGCTCGTCATTTCGCCTTCGTTCTTGACCTGGTTATCAAGCAAGAACCAATAAAATGTGCGTGCTGGATCGTTGAAATAGGTTGATGGCGAAGTGGTCGAGCCGGGTTGCAGGAACTGTACCTGTGGGGTCGAACCGGTATTGTCGATGAACACGTCGGTATATGTCTGCATCGCAGAAATAAATCCGTCTTCATTACGATTTGAATTGATATGCTGCACTTCAAAATTGAAGCGCAAACGGTCGCTGGGACTGAGCTTGATGTGCGCTGAAAGATCTTCGGTCATTGCCCGATCTGCGCGTTGGAAACGCAAAAGCTCGGTTGGAATTCCGCGACCGCCGGTAAATGGCTGGACCTGCGTTAATGTTCCCTTTGCAAACTGGTTACCATTAAACGTCGGGGTTGTTCCCGGCGCAATTGTGGGGAACAAGGCATCATCATTGACCAATGCCAAGACCGAATATTCATCAAGCGTGCCCTTTGTGTTGGCTCGCAAATACTCAACAGTAACGAGTGCGCTACCATCGCTGCTTTCCCACTGCCCAACCGCTGAAAATGCATCGCGGTCACGGGTCAGGTCGGTTGTACGGACGCCTGCACCCTTTGGAACGAAAACAGAATTGGCCGGCGGGAAGTTTGAGGCGTTGAATTGCTGTCCGACGCCAAAACCGCCCGAGCCAACCGGACGTGGGCGAAAGCAGCCTGCGTCGAGAGTTTTTGCCCGGTAGCAGGGATCGGTGATTTGCGACGCGTCGGTCTTTGTTACAAGCTCTGACTGAGCATAAGCGAGCTGGAGGCCAAATGTACCTGCGCCTGTTTCAAAGGTGTTGGACGCCAATACAGAAAATCCGGGCGACCATTTTTTAGCCATATCGCCGTAATTGCCTTCAATTGTGCCTGCGACGTGAAGACCTTTATTATTCAGTGGCTTACGAGTGAGCAGATTGACGGTGCCTGAAATTCCACCCTCAATCATGTCGGCGGTCGTGTTTTTGAATACGTTAACTCCGCCCAAAAGCTCTGGCGATACATCATTGAAGGACAGTTCGCGCCCGCCATTTGCCGAAAAAATCTCACGCCCGTTTAGTTCCGACCGGACAAAAGTCAGGCCGCGAATGATAACGCCAGAACCTTCGACAGAGAAGCGGTCGGGATCATCGCGTTGTGCAAAGCGCGAGATGTTCACGCCCGGAACGCGTTGCAACGCTTCTGCAACAGAACGATCTGGAAGCGCACCAATATCTTCTGCGGTGATCGAGTCTACGATAGTGTCGGAATCGCGCTTAATTCTTTGCGCATTTTCGAGCGACTTGCGATAGCCTGTCACAACGATAGCGTCTTCTTCGCTTTCAGTTGCAGCAGCTTTGTCTTCAGCAGCGCCCGCTGATTGGGCCATTGCCGACGGAATGGCAACAGAGCACAGCGCCAAGCTAGATACTGTCGAAAGCGCGACGAAACGTGATGAACGCGCTACAGTGTTATTGAATTTGCGAGCCAAATCATCCTCCCTGGATTCATTTTTGGTGCGGCTTTTGCCTCCACCCTGACTTCATTGCATACTAACAACTGTGATCGTTCACAAGACGCAAAATGAACGTTCACAATTTGAGCAATTGCCCTATGAGATTTCTTACGGCATCAAGTGGCAAGAGGAACGCGATGGCAATTGAAAGCATCATTATTGTAGGTGGGGGTACGGCGGGCTGGATGGCAGCAGCGGCGCTGTCGCGCATTCGCGCCGGACGCCCGGTCAACATCACGCTAGTTGAATCCGAAGAGATTGGCACTGTTGGCGTGGGCGAAGCTACAATCCCGCCTTTTTTAGATTTCAACCGCTTGCTCGAAATCGATGAAGCCGAAATGCTCGCCTCTGTGCAAGGTAGCTTCAAATTGGGCATTCAATTCGTCAATTGGGGCAAACTTGGCGATAGTTATATTCACCCTTTTGGCAATTACGGCTATCAGATGGATGGAATATCCTTTCATCATGTTTGGCACAAATACCGCCAAGCCGGCGACACGCGCCCAATTCAGGTGTTCAACATCGAAACGATGGCCGCCCAATTCGGTCGGTTCGCGCGCACAGAAGATTATCAGCGCGATGACTTACCGCCGGTCAATTATGCTTACCACATTGATGCTGGGCGCTATGCGCGGTTCTTGCGCGGCTATGCCGAAAAGCGCGGCGTGATCCGCAAAGAAGGCCGCGTTGCCGATGTCGCTCTAGATGCCGAAAGCGGTTTTGTCACGTCGGTGAAGATGGATGATGGCAGCATCTTAAACGGTGATTTGTTTATCGACTGCTCGGGCTTTCGCGGCCTTTTGATCGAGCAAGCGCTGAAAACCGGATATGAGGACTGGTCGCATTATCTTCCCTGCGACCGCGCAGTTGCTCTCCCTTGCTTACGTGATGATGGCAGCGGCCCACTACCCTATACCCGTGCCACTGCTCACACCGCAGGTTGGCAATGGCAGGTGCCCTTGCAGCAGCGCAACGGCAACGGCCATGTCTATTGCAGCAGCTTCATGGGCGATGATGAGGCGCACGATATCCTAGTAAAGAATATGGCCGGAAAACCAGGTGCCGAACCCAATTTTCTTCGCTTTACGACGGGACGGCGAAAGAAATTCTGGAACAAAAATGTCGTCGCGCTGGGCTTAGCAAGCGGATTCATGGAACCGCTCGAATCAACCTCGATCCACCTGATTAACACAGGTATCAACAAGCTCATCGCGTTGCTCTCACTTGACGGGATCACGCAAGCCCAAGAAGACGCGTTCAACCGGCTTACTGGCAAGGAATATGCCCGCATTCGCGACTTTCTAATCCTTCACTATAACGCCACGACCCGTGACGACAGTGATTTCTGGAACCATTGCCGTAATATGGCCGTTCCTGACAGCCTGACTGAAAAGACAGATCTATTCCGCGCCAACGGTCAAATCTTCCGCGAAGATGACGAGCTCTTCACCGAGACCAGCTGGGCCGCGGTGATGATGGGGCAAGGCATTATGATGGGGGGGCATAATGCCATGGCTGATAGCTTGATGTCGCCAGCAACCGCAAAAGAGATGGAGGGGATCGAGCAATCGATCCGCTACGTGGTGCAACATATGCCCGAGCACGGCGATTATCTGAGGAAATATTGTCCAGCGGCGATGTGATTTTTCATTGATGCTCGCTAATAACGCGTCGACAGAGACGCTTCCTCTCAAAACGGCGGGCGGGCGGCTTCTTCTACTTTCAGCTTTTCGCCGTCAGCTGGCAATATCCAACGCTCCGCCACTAATTTGTCGATGCTTTGATTGAATTTCTGCAGATAGTTTTCGCGAGTTCCGTAAAGGCCCATCAGCTTTTCGTTTGCAAAATTCTCCTGAATACCGCGCAGCGCTCCGGCTCGGTCGGCTTCGGGTGCGATCCACGGCGACGGCAAGTTTCGTGCTACTGGCACATCCGCCCACGGTGAACGGATGCCGCCTTTGGCATTACCATGTTCGTCACGGAGCATGGCATGCGCCGCACTTTGCTGCATCCGTTCGCCGCGCGGCGGCACGGTTCCTTTTGTCACCCAGTCGATCAAATGCAGCAACGCCATCTTGTAAAATGGCGGTGTCGGGAACTGGCTTGGCATTTCTCCGGACCGGCCTGTTGTTAACATACCGCGCGTTGGCACATGCGGGGCGGCAGCAAATTCATAACCGCGAAATCGGTCATTGGGTGCATCGCTGTCATCACGGGTCGCGAAGACAATATCGGGGTCATTGGACCGGAAAAGTGCAAAATCGCCCTCCCCCACGGCATGAATTACCGCCGCGTCCCCGCCAGCGATCCGCTTGGTCGAAAACGCCTCCATCGGCAGATAGCCATCATAAATCGGCAGACCATCTTTCAGGCGGGCACTTGCGTGTGATTGCTCAATATAGCGCAACGTTGTGCCACCGGTTTGGGAGGAGCCTCCCATCAACAAATGGCGGACTTGCGCTTTTCCGAACGGGTTGCCCTTTGCATTGCTTTTCAGAAGTGTGCCCACTTGCGTCATAATTGCCTGTGAGATGCGGTCCTGTTGGCTGTATGACATGCCACCTTCGCCTGGATCGACTTCCGGAATTGACAGCGAAGCATAGCGTGCCGGATTGAAGGGCTTGACCCGGTTCTCCAATGCAGCGCGCTGCGACGCGACAGCAATCCAGCCGTGCCCACCCGACGCCCAGACTTCGCGACCAACGCCCCAGAACGGGATGGCACCGGCGGCGTGGATCGTTTCCACCCCGACGAGGCCCGAAAAGCGCTTCATATCCTTCGGCTTTCGAACCAAAAGCGACGTGGCAAAGGGCTGGCCATCTACACTGCCAGATATGAAATATTCTTCCTGCACATAACCGACACTGACGAGGTCCGGTACGGGCAGGCCCGGTCCAGCGACCGGTTGTTCGTTCGACCCGCGATAGGAGTCGCCACTTTTCGCAGTGACCGCGATTGGTCCGGTGATTTTGAGGGGAACGGCGTTTTGCGCGATTGCTTGCGATGCGCCGATGATCAGGGCAAATAACGTAAGGGCAAATTTCGAAAATTTGTTCATGCAGAACTCCTAAGTTCGCCCCAACAATCTGCTTCGCGCGGTAAACCGTTCTTGTCTATCGTTCATGCGGTGTAACGACGTTTTATAGCGTTAGTGCACTGCACGAACCTAAGCCGCCACCCACCACGCAATGGCTGCCGAGGCCACGAGCGCCAAGCCCAAACTACCCCAACTAGCGGAAACCAGTCTATCGGAACTTCCCGTCGCTGCATCCGTTTCGCCTGTAAACATCGGCGTCAAAAGGTTGCGTTTACGCACCACCGCATAAAACAGAATAGCCAATACATGCACCGTCACAAGCAACAAAAGCACATTGAAAGCGGTTTCATGCACCTCTGCCGCTAGGCGGCCCGTGTCAAAACTGACGAGATGAGAAAGCGGGCCCGACTCCAGTCCGTCAATATCGGTCGCGAAAAGTCCAGCGCCTACCTGAATGCAAAGGAACAGGAGCAGCGCAACCACGCTATATCCGCCGATGGGGTTATGCCCAAACGCAGACGGAGTTTCTTTACCGCGCAAATACCCAAACACGCCTATGGGGCTGCGAACAAAATTGACGAAGCGTGCGGTGCTGCCGCCGATGAAACCCCAGAGCAAACGAAAAACCAACAGCGCCAAAACGAGGATGCCCGACTGGTAGTGCCATTCCATTTCGTGGTTCTCCGCACTCCACCAGGAAAAGGCGAACAGCACCACAATTAGCCAGTGGAACAGCCGTGTCGGAACATCCCAAACTTTAACTTTTTTGGTTGCCTCGGCTTGTGAGTTCATCAGTCGCTTTCCATTCGGAAGGTGTCGTGACAGCCTTTGCAGCTAGCGCCCAACTTACGCGATGCTGTCTTCCATGCTTCAATATCGTTTTTGAGTGCGGCATTTTGAAAGGCTTTTGCCTGTTTTGCAAAAACATCCTGCGCAGTGCGGAATGCGGCAGCTTTGGTCCATATTTCGCTTTTCGCGGCGGTCTTGATGCCTGCTTTTGGTCCGCTACCCCGAGGATACCAGCTATACTGCGCCTTGGCAGCACCGTAGATCTTTATCGATAGCGCCTGCATTTGCACCTGCGTGGCGTTACCACCTCGTAAGCCGTCATTGACTGCCTTAAAATTCGCACCGAGCGCACGGTAGCCCGCGATGCGTGTTTTTACCGGATCACTGGCTACAGCGATGAGCGGCATCGACAGCATGGATCCCGCAACAACAAAGCCAATGAGACGAAAATTAGGCATGTGAACTCCCTTCTTTGTTGCGACCGGATCAGCTTGGCTTCTTTGGCGCGCGATACGTCATATGGCATGTCTTGCACGGCATCGCATCACCAGCGGCCTCAAGCGCCGCGTTGAAATTTCCAGCCTCGGCCAGCTTGGCCATATCCTCCGTCTTTTTCACAAACGACTGCATCAACTGCTCAAAATCAGGCTTTTTCGACCAGATTTCGGGCTTCGACCTTCCGCCTTCAACATGGGCCTTAAACGACAGATCGGAATCTTTAGCGCCGTTTGCCACCGCACGCGCTGTTGCAGCAAGCTTGTCCTTCGGTGCCAGGCCAGCAATGATCATCCCCAGTTGCTCCGCGTCTTTTTCCAGCTGCAGCATGATTTGTTGACGTTCAAAGATTATTCCGGCTGCTTCTTCGGCACTCATGACTTTCTGCGGAGCGATAGTGGGTTGCCCCGTGGTTGCAGGTTTCTTGGCACCCGAAGCGGCTTTCGTCGCATTAGCCTTCTTGCCAGCTACCGCCGCTTTTTTTGTTTTCGACGGTGCAGCCTGCAGATCGGGATGTACCGATACGACCGCAAAAGCCAAACAGGCGGCCAGACCAAGCGCGCGCGCAAGATGTGAAACAGAGTTCATGTCGATCTACCCTCCTTGTAAATTCTGATAAGCATCTATGCGGACAAAATCTAATAGAGCCAAACAGATTTGTAAAAGTTCTGCCGCCGCCACATCGTCGAGGCAGTATTTCCATGCGCTGCCGGTATGAAATGGCTCAACACGGCGATATTTGGGTCTGAAGCCAAGACCCTTGACGTCAAACATTTGCTCCGCACGGCCGATTATGCAAGCTTGCCGACGTTGAATTGAAAAGGGATAGCGACATGTCGAGAGTGAGTTTTGGTAAGGCCGTAAAAGCCTTTTTGGTTACGGCTACTGTACTCTCCGCTCTCCCTGCATTGGCGCAAGAATCAACACCGCCGCTCCCCCCGGTCGCTATGGAAGATGGATTTCAGAACCCGCCCAATAGTGCGCGTCCCCGCGTTTGGTGGCACTGGATGAACGGCAACATTTCCGAAGAAGGCATTGCCAAGGACATGGACTGGATGCAGCGCGTCGGCATTGGTGGCCTCCAAAATTTCGATGCCAATCTGAACACGCCTCAGATTGTGGACAAGCGGCTTGTTTATATGGACGATGGCTGGAAAAAGGCGTTCAAATTTACCGCGAGCGAGGCGCAGCGGCGCGGGCTGGAACTCGCCATTGCCGCGTCGCCCGGCTGGTCTGAAACCGGTGGCCCTTGGGTGCCGCAAGAAGACGGGCTGAAAAAGCTGGTTTGGAGCGAAACCACGCTGCCCGGCGGAAAGCCTTTCAAAGGAAAGCTGGCCGCGCCACCCGCCGATACCGGCCCGTTCATGAATGCAAAAAGGGGCGCAGGCATCAACGACGCCATCAGCGGCGGACAGAAATTACCGTCGTGGAAGCGTTATGGCGATGTTGCAGTGCTGGCCTTCCCCGTACCGGCCTCAGTCCCGCTGCCGACGCCCAAAGTGACAAACGTGGCGGGTGAACCTGTTGACCTGAGCCTCTCACAGGACGGTGCCCTGGATACATCGATTGAAATCGTGCGGAAAGGAGCCGATCCGGTGATCGCACTCGATTATGGATCGCCGCAAACGGTGCGCACGCTTTCCTTTTTCCTGCCGGGTTCTGCGGCGATGTTCTTGGGGGCAAACACCAAGCCGCATCTGGAAAAGAGCGACGACGGCAAGAGCTGGACCAAAATCATGGATCTGCCGGTCCATCCGGTGCCGACCACAGTTAGCCTTAATGCGATAACCGCCCGGCATTTTCGCGTCGTTTTCGGTCCCAATCCTTTGGGACTGGCTGGTATGAGCGCGCCCGAAAGCGGTGTCGATTTGTCGGCGTTGATGGGACTAGGCGCTGCGATGCAGAAGCCAGTTCGCTTGGGCGATTTGCGCCTGTCGTCTGAGGCGCGCATTGACCGCTATGAGGCGAAGGCCGGATTTGAGCTGGAACCCGATTATTACGCTCTGAGCCAAGGCGTTTCTGAAAGCGTGGGCGTCGATCCTGCAAAAGTCATCAACCTTACCGACAAGATGAAACCCGATGGCACGCTTGATTGGACCCCGCCCAAGGGCGGCCAATGGCGCGTCCTTCGCCTTGGTCATTCGCTGCTGGGCACCACCAATCACCCCGCGCCGCCCGAAGCCACCGGCCTTGAGGTCGACAAATTCGATGGTGATGCCGTGCGTCGTTATATGAACACCTATCTCGGAATGTACCGGGGTGCAGCGGGCGAAGATATGGTCGGCAAAAAGGGCGTGCGCGCCCTGCTGGTTGATTCGATCGAAGTGGGCGCCGCCAACTGGACGCCGAAAATGGTGGAGCAGTTCAAGAAATTGCGCGGTTACGATCCGCTGCCTTTCATGCCTGCACTCACCGGCACCATTGTCGGTTCACGCGCGCAATCGGATAAGTTTCTCTTCGACTATCGCCGCACGCTGGCGGACCTGATGGCGAGCGAACATTATGGCGTGGTGGCCGAGGTCGCGAAAAAGCAAGGCCTGACGGTTTACGGCGAAGCGCTCGAAAGCTTTCGTCCGTCATTGGGGGATGACATGGCGATGCGGAAACATAATGACATTCCGATGTCGGCGATGTGGACGCACAGCCGTGCCGAAGGGCCGCGACCCAGCCATGTCGTCGACATGCGCGGCGCAGCATCGGTCGCGCATATCTATGGTCAGAATCTGGCTGCGGCGGAATCGATAACATCTGCCTTGGCCCCTTGGGCGCATACGCCCAAATATCTAAAACGGATCATCGATCTGGAGTTTGTGAACGGCATCAACCGTCCGGTGATTCACACTTCGGTGCACCAGCCGCGCGATGATAAATTCCCCGGGCTGACGCTGTTTATGTTCGGCCAATATTTCAACCGGCACGATGCTTGGGCCGAAATGGCGAAGCCATGGGTCGATTACATGTCGCGTAACAGCTTCATGCTGCAACAGGGGCGGAATGTGGCGGATGTTGCCTACTTTTACGGCGAGGAGGCACCGCTTACCACGCTGAAAGATACAAAGCAGCTCGAAGACGTGCCGACCAAATATGCCTATGATTTTGTGAACACCGATGCGTTGTTCGAGGCATTGTCGAACGACGGCCACGAACTGGTGGCCAAGGGCGGTGCGCGGTATAAGGCGCTGTATCTGGGCGGATCATCGCACAAGATGACGCTGAAGACGCTGAAACGTATTGCCGAGCTGGCGGAAGGCGGGGCGAGGATCATCGGTACAAAGCCAGAAGGCAGCCCAAGCCTGGCCCACGAAGCCGCCGAATATGATGCATTGGTCGCGAAACTATGGCTTGGCAACGATCAGACGATCGTCGGCAGGGGCAGCGTTGTCGCCAGCAAAGACGTGGAAACGGCGCTCGTCCGGTCCTCCGGCATCCAGCCGCAATTCCATTATTCTGGAGCCGGTGCGGATAGCAAAATCCCCTTCGTCCAACGCAAGCTGGCGGATGGAGACAGCTTCTTTCTCGTCAACCAGAACGACCGGACAGAGACCATCGAAGCCCGCTTCCGCGTAACCGGAAGAGCCCCGGAACTTTGGCATGCGGAAACCGGAAAATCTGAACCGCTCAGTTACCGCATGGAGGGGAACGAGACCGTTGTGCCACTTACACTAAACGCAGACGCTTCGGTACATGTCGTGTTCCGCAAGCCAGCAATAGCTGACGCACTTGCAATCAAGAAGGCAGCACCTTCGGCTGCAACCAGGCTCGACGGCGTATGGACGGTCAGTTTCCAGAAAAATCGCGGCGCGCCAGCCAGCGCCAAACTTGCGAAACTTGTGCCGCTCAACGAACATAGCGATGCGGGCATCAAGCATTTCTCGGGCATCGCAACTTATGCAAAGGAATTCACTACGCCAAAAGGTTGGAAAGCGGGGCAACCGCTCTGGCTTGATCTGGGCGAAGTGCAAGATATGGCCGAGGTTTCCATCAACGGCAAACCCGCCGGTGCCGTTTGGCACGCGCCATACCAGATTGACATTAGCACAGCGGCCAAAGCCGGCATGAACAAGTTGGAAATTAAGGTAGCCAATACCTGGGTCAACCGATTGATCGGCGATGCGGCCCTGCCCGAAGATAAGCGCATTACATGGGCCGCCGGGCCGTCCTACAGCAAAGACGCCAAGCTACGTCCTTCGGGATTGGTCGGACCAGTCAACTTGCTGACTGCTGAAAAATAGGCCGGATCGCGTATCAGCTCATCGTGACTTGGAGGTGAGCTTTCTGGATTTCATCCAGGCCATGAACTGGTCAAACCATAGGTCGCTGGTTGTGCCTTTTTTCTGGGAACCAAAACCGTGGCCGCCGCCTTCGTAATAGTGGAACTCAACCGAGCCCCCTGCTTGCCGCCAGCTTTCGATCAAGCCAAAGCCTTGTTTGTTGAAAAGTGGATCGTCCGACGCCATTGCCGCAAACATGGGCTGCGGGTTTTTAGGAGGGGTGATGGCCGTCATCATGCCGTAGATGGGCGCGATAAAATCGGGTCGCGCACTTGGATCATCGGCGAGCACCGTTGCCAAAGTTGTCATCGCTCCTGCTGAAAAACCAAGCATACCAACGCGCTTGGTATCGACACCCCATTTACCGGCATTGGCGCGGATCATCCGCAGAGCCGCCTGCGCGTCGGCGCGCGCGAATGCAACCGAGGGTTCGAATTGCCGCTCCATTGCTGTGTTGTCAGCAGGGGGAGCCGAGAAGCGCGCCATCATGTCCTTGCCAAAATCTTCTGCAGAAGCCGGTGTTTCATCAACGCGGTATTTCAGGACGAAGGCCGCGATGCCGCGATCTGCCAACCATTGTGCAATGGGCCAGCCTTCGTTGCTTATCGATACAAATTTAAAGCCACCGCCGGGCACGACAAGCACTGCTGTGCCGTTACCTTTCCCCTTTTTGGGCAAGAAAGGTGTCAATGTTGGGCGCGTGACATTGCGTATCCATTTCTCCCGACCAAAAGCGTTGGTCCACACTTCCTTTTGTGTCGCCGCTTCCGATCCAGGCGCAGTACCCGCATATAGCGCAATGGCATAGGGCTCAGGGTCCGCAGGTATGTTCGACATCTGCAACGCTGGCTGCGCTGAAGCCGTATCCGCCATGTTCATCGCCAAAAGTGCCAATGCCAAAATTCCCTTTTTCACTGTCCTGCTCCGATCATCGCATTCGGTTTTTTATCTTGATCCAGCCTTGGCAAGACGAACCAGCGATTACCACCCTAAATTGCAGTTGGGTGTCATGGGCGTTATTTGTGTGAAAATTATCGCCGTTATCATTTTTTCGCAATGAAATGATTGACCGAAGGTAGTTTCGCGCAATATAGAAATTATGACAGGAAGGTTGACCTGTTTGTTCTGCCGAGAATTGCTGCCTTAGCCGGAAAACTGGCTGAAAACGGGCGCTTTTTGCGGGCAGGCACCCCGAATCACAAAGGCAGAACTGCCTTGCCTCAAGACGAGACCATATACCGATGACTTACCCCGCCGCCCAAGGGCTGTACGATCCTCGCAACGAACATGACGCCTGTGGTGTTGGCTTTGTCGCCAACATCAAAGGCATTAAATCGCACGAGACAGTCAAACGCGGCTTGGAAATTCTGGTCAACATTGACCATCGCGGCGCAGTGGGTGCAGACCCGCTAATGGGCGATGGCGCCGGTATCCTGATCCAAATTCCCGATGCTTTGCTGCGCGACTGGGCGAAAAACGCCAAAGTGGATTTGCCACCAGCCGGCGAATACGGTGTGGCAATGTGCTTCATGCCACCTTCGCAAGAGGCGAGCACTTTTGTCGCAGATTATTTTGAAAAGTTTATCGCAAAAGAAGGTCAGCGCTTGATCGGCTGGCGCGATGTCCCGGTTAACACCGATGGATTGGGGCAAAGCGTTCTCGCCGAAATGCCGGTGATCCGCCAAGCGATCATCGGGCGCGGCGAAAACATCGACGATCAGGATCATTTTGAACGCAAGCTTCTCGCGATAAGAAAACAAACTCAGAACCCATTGGCTGCTTTGGAGGAAAAGCTCGGCATCGTCGGTCTTACTGACTTTTACGTCCCGTCGATGTCTACACGCACCATAGTTTACAAGGGGCTTCTACTTGCTGGGCAAGTGGGGACATTCTACACCGACCTACAGAACCCGCTGTGCCAATCGGCACTTTCGCTTGTTCACCAGCGGTTTTCGACCAATACTTTCCCTAGCTGGAAGCTTGCCCACCCCTATCGCTTCATTGCGCACAACGGTGAAATCAATACAGTTCGCGGCAATGTGAACTGGATGAACGCGCGCCGCCGCACGATGGAATCCGAACTGCTTGGTGCGGATCTCGACAAGATGTGGCCCATTATTCCGCATGGCCAGTCTGATACAGCATGTCTCGACAATGCGTTGGAACTGCTATTGGCGGGTGGATATAGCCTTGCCCACGCAGTCATGATGCTGATCCCCGAAGCTTGGGCCGGCAATCCGATGATGGATGCAGAGCGCAAGGCTTTTTACGAATATCACGCAGCACTGATGGAACCGTGGGACGGCCCCGCCGCTGTCGCATTTACTGACGGTCGCCAAATAGGAGCGACACTTGATCGCAACGGTTTGCGCCCTGCCCGTTTCTGCGTAACCGATGATGATCACGTCATTATGGCATCGGAAAGCGGCGTGCTTCCCGTCAAAGAAGACAATATCGTCCGCAAATGGCGGTTGCAGCCCGGCAAGATGCTGTTGATCGACATGGAGCAGGGCCGCATTATCGAAGATGAAGAGATCAAGGCTGATCTCGCCAAAGAAGAACCGTATTCCGAATGGCTTGCCGAAGCGCAGTATAACCTCAAGGACCTCGAAGCGATTGAAGCGGCCGAGCCAATTTCCGGAAACGACCCGCAAGCATTGCTTGACCGGCAACAAGCATTCGGTTTCACACAAGAGGATACCGCCAAGTTCCTGGAACCTATGGCCGCCAACGGCGAAGACCCAATTGGCTCTATGGGTACAGACACACCGATCGCGGTACTGTCCAAAAAGTCGCGTTTGCTATACGATTATTTTAAGCAGAATTTTGCTCAGGTCACTAATCCACCAATCGACCCGATCCGCGAAGAACTGGTGATGAGCCTTGTGTCTATGATCGGGCCGCGTCCCAATTTGCTCGGACATGATGCTGGTAATCACAAAAGGCTTGAAGTCGATCAGCCAATCCTGACCAATTCCGATTTGGCAAAAATTCGCTCGGTCGAAGAAGCTTTGGACGGTGCCTTTCGGACCGAGACGATCGACATCACATGGGATGCTACGTCCGGCGCAGACGGCCTTGAAATGGCGCTAAAGGAAATGTGCTGGGCGGCAACCGAAGCTGTGCTTCAGGACAAGAATATCCTCATCCTGTCGGACCGCGCGCAGAACCGTGACCGGATTGCGATGCCGGCATTACTCGCGACTGCAGCGGTGCATCATCATTTGGTCCGCCAAGGTCTGCGCATGCAAACCGGTCTTGTCGTGGAAACGGGCGAAGCGCGGGAGGTGCATCATTTCTGTGTGCTTGCTGGCTACGGCGCAGAAGCAATCAACCCATATGTAGCATTCGAAACGCTCGAAGAAATTCGTGTGCGCAAGGGCTTGTCTCTTGACACCAAAGCCGTGCAGAAAAACTACATCAAGGCGGTTGGCAAAGGCATTTTGAAGGTCATGTCTAAAATGGGCATCTCGACCTATCAAAGCTATTGCGGTGCGCAAATTTTTGACGCCGTCGGACTTTCATCAAAGTTCGTGGACACGTATTTCACTGGCACCGCAACCACGATTGAAGGCGTGGGTCTGATAGAAATTGCAGAAGAAACGGTTCGCCGCCACGCTGCAGCTTACGGCGACAATCCGATCTACCGCAACATGCTTGATGTCGGCGGCATTTACGGCTTCCGCCTGCGCGGCGAAGAGCACGCTTGGACTCCGGCCAATGTCGCCAATCTGCAGCACGCGGTGCGCGGCAACGACCCCAAAAACTACGCTGAGTTCGCCAAATCGATCAATGAACAGAGCGAACGGATGCTCACCATTCGCGGTTTGATGGAACTGAAGAACGCTGACACACCCATCGACATATCCGAAGTTGAACCTGCCAAAGATATCGTCAAGCGCTTCGCTACAGGCGCGATGAGCTTCGGCTCGATCAGTCGCGAAGCGCATACAACATTGGCCATCGCAATGAACCGCATCGGTGCCAAATCGAACACCGGTGAAGGCGGCGAAGAAGTTGATCGCTTTGTGCCCATGGCCAACGGCGATTCCATGCGTTCCGCGATAAAGCAGGTCGCGTCTGGTCGTTTTGGCGTGACCACTGAATATCTTGTCAATGCCGACGATATCCAGATCAAGATGGCGCAAGGCGCGAAGCCGGGTGAAGGTGGGCAATTGCCGGGCGACAAGGTCGACAAGAACATCGCAAAGGTTCGCCACTCGACACCCGGCGTGGGACTAATTTCGCCACCGCCACATCATGACATTTACTCGATTGAGGACTTAGCGCAGCTGATCCACGATCTGAAAAACGCCAATGACCGCGCGCGAATTTCGGTAAAGCTGGTGTCAGAAGTGGGCGTCGGCACAGTGGCAGCTGGTGTATCAAAAGCACGCGCCGACCATGTAACGATCGCTGGCTATGAAGGCGGAACCGGCGCGTCGCCCCTGACCTCGCTCACCCATGCGGGAAGCCCTTGGGAAATCGGCCTTGCCGAGACACAGCAGACATTGCTGCTCAACGGCTTGCGCAGCCGCATCGCGGTACAAGTTGATGGTGGCCTGCGTACCGGCCGCGACGTTGCCATTGGCGCGCTGTTGGGCGCGGACGAGTTCGGCTTTGCCACCGCACCACTGATCGCGGCAGGCTGTATCATGATGCGCAAATGCCATCTCAATACGTGCCCGGTTGGTGTAGCGACGCAAGACCCAGTGCTGCGCGCGCGCTTCACGGGCCAGCCCGAGCATGTCATCAATTACTTCTTCTTCGTTGCAGAAGAGCTGCGCCAGATCATGGCGGACATGGGCTTCCGTACGCTTGAAGAAATGACAGGCCGCGTCGACCGGATCGATATGCGCAAGGCGGTTTCGCATTGGAAAGCGCAAGGCATCGACCTTTCGAAATTGCTGCACGTGGTTGATACCAAAGGGGCGCCGCTGCACCAAACCGAGACGCAAGACCACGGCCTTGAAAAGGCGCTCGACCAGAACCTGATCATAGCCGCAGCCCCTGCGTTGGAGCGCGGCGAAGCAGTAAAGATCGAATGTGAGGTCAAAAACGTCAACCGCACTGTTGGCACATTGTTGTCGAGTGCAGTCGCGCGCAAATACGGTCATGCGGGGCTTCCTGATAACACCATTCAATTGCGCCTGGCCGGTGTTGCCGGGCAGAGTTTCGGCGCGTTCCTCGCGCATGGTATCACGCTTGATCTAACCGGAGACGCAAACGACTATGTCGGCAAGGGTCTTTCGGGTGGACGCGTTATCGTGCGCCAACCGGGCCATGTGAAGCGCGATCCGCTCGACAATATCATCGTCGGGAATACCGTACTCTACGGCGCGATAGCTGGTGAAGCCTATTTCAACGGCGTTGCTGGTGAGCGCTTTGCTGTCCGCAACTCTGGCGCAATTGCTGTTGTCGAAGGCACAGGTGATCATGGCTGCGAATATATGACCGGCGGTGTTGCCGTTGTTCTGGGCCGCACCGGGCGTAATTTCGCCGCAGGCATGTCGGGCGGCGTTGCGTATGTATATGACGAGGACGGGCTGTTCCGTGACCGCTGCAATCTTGCAATGGTCGATGTGGAGGCGATCTCTAATGAACCGAGCAACGAAGAAGGAACAGGCCGACCGCAACAGCGTCCGTCGGGTGTTAATGACTTCGGCATGGGCGATATGCTTTATCATGATGCCGAACGGCTGAAGATACTGCTCGAGCGGCATCATTTGCATTCGGGCAGCAAGCGGGCGCGCGATCTTCTCGATGATTGGGCAAACGCGCTTGGCAAATTCGTCAAGGTCATGCCACGCGATTATGCCCGCGCGCTAAAACAGCTCGAAACCGAGCGGCAAAACGCCGCTTTGGTTGCGGCTGAATAACGAACTTACCGGAGAAGAAACATGGGCAAAGCAACCGGCTTTCTCGAGATCGAACGTCATGACCGCGGCTATAAGCCCGTCGACGAACGCGTGCAGCATTACAAAGAATTTGTTGTCCCGCTGCCTGAAGAAGAGCTGAAGGCGCAAGCATCGCGCTGCATGAACTGCGGCATTCCGTACTGCCATAACGGCTGTCCGGTGAATAACATCATTCCCGACTGGAACCATCTGGTTTACGAGAATGACTGGCGCAGCGCGCTCGAAGTGTTGCATTCGACCAATAATTTCCCCGAATTCACCGGCCGCATCTGCCCCGCCCCTTGCGAGGCAAGCTGCACGCTCAATATCGATGACGCACCCGTCACGATCAAGTCGATCGAATGTGCGATTGTTGATCGCGGATGGGAAGAAGGCTGGATTACGCCACTGCCCGCATCGCGCAAGACCGGTAAGCAAATTGCCGTCGTCGGCTCCGGCCCTGCCGGCATGGCCTGCGCGCAACAGCTCGCACGCGCCGGGCACAGCGTCACGCTGTTCGAGAAAAGCGACCGCATGGGCGGCTTGCTGCGCTACGGCATTCCCGATTTCAAGATGGAAAAGCACCTCATCAATCGCCGCTTGGTGCAGATGGAGGCCGAAGGCGTGGTCTTCAAAACCTCAACCGAAGTCGGCGTCCATGTCTCGCTCGAAAGCTTGCGGGAGAATTTCGACGCGGTGGTGCTGTCGGGTGGCGCAGAGGCCCCTCGCCTGCTCGACGTGCCGGGATACGAGATGGCGGGTGTGCGCCCCGCGATGGAATTCCTGATGCAGCAAAACAAGCGCAACGCGGGCGACGATGAAACCCGCGCTGCACCGCGCGGCACAATCAGCGCGAAGGGCAAGCACGTCATCGTCATCGGCGGCGGTGATACCGGATCGGACTGCGTTGGCACATCAAACCGGCAAGGCGCAGCATCGGTTACACAGATCGAAATCATGCCCAAGCCGCCCGAGAAAGAAGACAAGATGGTCAGCTGGCCCGATTGGCCGCTCAAGCTGCGCACATCATCAAGCCATGAGGAAGGTGCGGACCGCGACTGGTCGATCCTTGCCAAGCGCGTGCTGGGCGAAAACGGCGACGTAACCGGGCTTGAATGCGTCCGGCTTGCATGGGATGGCGGCCAGATGCGCGAAGTCGCGGGCAGCGAGTTTGTTATCAAGGCCGATCTGATCTTCCTCGCGATGGGCTTTTTAGGCCCGGTGAAGCCCGGCATGATCGAGCAGGCCGAGGTTGTGCTCGACCCGCGCGGCAATGTCGCGGCGAATACCGAAGATTACCTCACCAGCCAAGAAAACATCTTTGCGTGCGGCGACATGCGGCGCGGCCAAAGCCTGGTCGTGTGGGCGATCCGGGAAGGGCGGCAATGCGCCCGCGCGGTTGACCTGCACCTGATGGGGGCAAGCGAGCTGCCGCGATAGGCGGCGGGCCGCTGTCTAAACAAGGCGCGTTCGACATTTTGCGTCGCGCCCCGTTGACAAGCGCGCCGCACCATCTAAAGACACGCGCCTACCCGATGCTCCGGTGGCGAAGCCAGAGCATCTCGTGCCCGGATGGCGGAATTGGTAGACGCACCAGCTTCAGGTGCTGGCGCTGGCAACGGCGTGGAGGTTCGAGTCCTCTTCCGGGCACCATTTTTCTGTTTCCCGATATGGAGCGCGGACTATTCCACGCAAATCACTCGACGCTCAGCCCCACGTCCAGGTTACCGCGTGTCGCGTTCGAATAAGGCATACTGCATGCGCCGCAGCGACCAGCCGCTGTGCATCGGCGCGCTCTACGCCGGGCATCGTGACATCCAAAGCAGCAAAGCCACGCTGCGCGGGACCTTTGCCAACTTCCGACCTGCCCTCTTGAATCAGACCCGCTGCTGGTGCAAGGCGCTGCCATGACAAAAATTCTCGACAACAAACTGGTGTGCGTTTTTGGTGGCGGCGGCTTTGTCGGCCGTTATGTGGTGCAAGCGCTGCTTGCCACGGGGGCGCGGGTGCGCGTCGCGGTGCGCCGGCCAGAGCTTGCCAGCCACTTAAAGCCGCTGGGCAATCTGGGCCAGGTGCAGATTGTCGGCGCCGATGTGCGCAGCGGACCGGGCGTGGCCGCCGCGGTATCGGGCGCAGACATCGTCATCAATCTGGTCGGAAGCTTTGAAGATATGGACGCGGTGCAAGGGCGCGGAGCGGCAAACGTCGCGGCTGCGGCAAAGGCCGCTGGCGTGGCGCGCTTCCTGCACATGTCGGCGATCGGCGCGGCTGCCGATAGCCCCGCCATCTATGGCCGCAGCAAGGCCGCTGGCGAGGCCGCTGTGCTAAAGGCCTTTCCGAAAGCGATCATCCTGCGGCCCTCAATCATCTTTGGCCGCGAGGACGCGTTCATCAACCGTTTCGCCGGTCTGATCCGCCTTTTGCCGCTGGTCCCGGTGATCGGTGCGAAGACTAGGTTCCAGCCGGTATTTGTCGGTGACGTGGCCAAAGCGGTTGTTGCTGCACTGCAAAGTGGTCGTGGCGGCGTGTTCACGCTGGGCGGACCGCGCGTGCTGAGCATGCTGGAGCTGAACGAATGGATCGCAAAAGCGACCGCGCGGCCCAAATTCTTCCTGCCCGTGCCTGATTTTGCTGCCAAGATACTGGCGGTGGCGACCGGCTGGCTGCCCGCCGCGCCGATTACACATGATCAATTTTTGATGCTGGGTCGCGACAATGTGGTCGCTCCTGGCGAAGACGGGCTGGCTGCGCTAGGCATCACGCCCACGCCGATGGAGGCGGTCGCGCCGGGTTGGCTCAACCTTTACCGCAAGCATGGGCGGTTCGGTACCGCCAAAGCTACTGACGGCCCCAAAAACGGCGCGGGGGCATCCGCGTGACCGACTGGATCGTTGCGATCATCCTCGGCATTGTGGAGGGCATCACCGAATTCTTGCCCGTGTCTTCAACCGGTCACTTGATCCTTGCGACCGAGCTGATGGGATATGACGCGTCGAAATGGGCCGTGTTCAACATCGCAATACAACCCGGCGCGATCCTTGCTGTGGTAGTGCTATATTGGCGTACGTTCATGGATATGCTGTCCGGGCTGTTCAAGCGAGAGGCGCAGGCAATCGCGTTTGTGCGCAATTTGCTGGTTGCGTTCGTTCCGGCCGTGGTGCTGGGCCTTGCCTTTGGCGATCAAATAGAAGCCTTGCTCGAAAATGCTGTCGTGGTCGCATGGGCGCTCATCATTGGCGGCTTTGCGATTCTGTTGGTGGAACGCTTTGCCAAGCCGGTTGAATGCGGCGGCGTCGCCAATGTCAGCTTGAAACAATCGGTAATGATCGGCCTTGTTCAATGCCTTGCGATGATACCGGGCGTGTCTCGGTCGGGCGCAACCATCCTCGGCGCTATGGGTTTCGGCATTGACCGCAAGACAGCCGCTGAATTCAGCTTCTTCCTCGCGGTGCCGACTCTGGCCGGCGCGACCGTATTGCAGCTGTTCAAACACCGCGACGCAATTACCGCCGATAGCATGGGATTGCTGGCAATCGGTGCCGCGGTGTCCTTTGTCGTAGCCTGGGCTGTTATTAAAGCCTTTCTGGCGGTCGTGACTCGTTATGGATTCGCGCCTTTTGCCTGGTACAGAATTGTCGCAGGAGTCGCCGCGCTGTTTTGGTTGGGAGCGTTTTGAACCCCGCACAGCGATTTTTTTGGCCGCACAAGTCTTTAGTCTTGCATGACTTTAACGAACCGTGCGTGTATTTTACAACTCTTTACTAACCTTGCGCGAAGCTGATCGGTATATTCAGCTTCGGCTCATGAGATTGCGCCTAAACGGGTCGCAACGGCAATCTCGCCGCCACTATGTTCGAACAGTCTAAAAGACGTTCGCGTAAAGGATCTTATGATGAAGGCATTGAAGATTTTCGCTGCTGTATCTGCTTTGGCGTTGGCAACATCGCCAGCGCTTGCACATGATGTGGAAAAGGCACCTTCCAAAAAGGCAGCGCAAAAATTTGACGCGAAACAGCTGGAACAGGCAGCTGAGATGCTTTCGGATCCGAAAACGGTCGCTGGTATTTCTAAAATGGTCGAAGGCTTCGCCGGCGCCATGATGCAGATGCCAATCGGTCAAATGGCCGCAACGATTGAGCAGGCTCAGCCTGGCACGATAAAAAAAGACATTCCGGCAAATGCTACCGTCGCGCAATTGATGGGCGAAGATGGCAAGGACTTGCCGCAAGAATTCGGCACCAAAAGCCGCGAAATGATGGGCATGATGGGCGGCATGTTGAAAGCTTTTTCCCTGATGGCACCACAGCTGGAAAAGTTGGGCAAAGACCTGGCAGTGGCATTGCCGAAAAAATAACATCCAAGAAATTCTGACCGAAACCGGTCGAAACAAGCTTTCACGCGGGGCATAAAAATAGGTTCGTCGCGCCCCTGAGCCCAACCGGGTCGCAAACGGGGGCGGGGCGGGTGCAGGATCGCTTTAGGGCGGTCCTGCACCATCTTAAGGGCAGCGGGTCCATTCCGGGGGGGGATGGCCGCTGCCCTTATTCATGTTCCTAGAACGCAGCTTTCCGCAGACTGGCGTCGTAAAAATCGCACCCAGCACAAGATGCTTCACAAGACGTGCTTTCGGCCCTAACAGGGCGCGATGTGGCTTCTCCACCAATATCCTCTTTGCCCGTTTTCCCGTAAAGTCAGATTGTTGCTGGCCGAAAAGGGAGTGGCATATAGTTTGGTTCGCGAAAATCCTTGGGACCAGCGGGATGAGTTCGTGCATCTAAATCCTGCGGCGCGCACTCCGGTTATGGAGGATAAAGACCGCGGGCTGGCGCTTGTCGATTCAGTAGCGATCAGCGAGTATTTTGACGAGACGCTCGAGAAAAATCCGATGATCAACGGCACGGCTGCCAACCGCGCAGAAATTCGCCGCCTCGTTGCATGGTTTGACCAGCAGTTTTTCGGCGATGTCACAGCGCCATTGCTGCATGAGCGTATGAAGAAGCGCCTTGTTCACCGCCAGCCGCCAGACGCATCTGTCTTGCGTGAGGCTATGCGGCTCGCCAACAGCCATCTCGATTATGTCGATTATCTGATCGATCACCGTGCGTGGATGGCTGGCAGCACAATGAGTATGGCGGACCTTGCCGCGGCTGCGCAAATATCAGTAGCGGACTATCTTGGCGGGATCGACTGGACGGGCCACGAACAGACAAAAGCATGGTATGCGATGTTCAAATCTCGCCCGAGCTTCCGACCATTACTGTCCGAACGAATGGAGGCTATCCAGCCACCTGCGCATTATGAACTGGTTGACTTTTAACGGTTTGCACCGTCGTTCCCGTTCCTCGATACCGTCTTAAAGAGGGCCCAAGACCTACCGATATTTCCAGTTTCTATCTTTGCCTTCAACCACCCAATCCACCGTCTGGGAAATTCTCTTGGCCCGGGTTTCGTCCCGCTTGGCATCGGTCACCCATTCAATATACTCGCGCCGGTGACTGGGTGGGAATTTATCCCAATTGGACATCGCTCCTTTTGCTTTGCCGAGCATTTGCGCCAGATCATCGGGTAATGGCAGCTCAGGCTTTTCGGATTTATTTGCATATGCCGCAACCGGTGCATCAATGTCACGAAGGCGCACCGCTTCGAGCAAATACGCCACTATTTTCTTGTCATCGGGCAGGTCCGAAAGTTTTGTTATCCGGCCAAAACTGCCCATTGCTTCGCCGTCACGTGCTGTCCCCAAAATCTCGACATGATGCCAAAAACCAAATGCTACATGTGCTTTGAACGATGCCATATGACAGAGGATTTTGCCCTTATACTGGAAATGCGGCATGCCCCATTTCAGCGTTTCTTCAACATCGGGGACACTATCATGCACCAGCATGCGCAGATGCCGGAGGATGGGTTGCGCAAACGGGGCTGCGCCATCAATTTTCGCATCTATTCTAGGATCAACACTTGCCATACGCGCTTCTCCTTGCGCTCAAGATATAGTTCAGCGACAGGTTTTCGGACAAATGCAGCCCTTTTAGTGGGCTGAACGCAATGCCACGCATCTCGACCACCTCGAGTGCGTGTTCCAACAATATCGAAGTCAGCTCCTCCGGCTGCAAAAACTGATCCCAGTTATGCGTTCCGCGCGGTACCTTTCCAAAGCGTTCGGCGACCTCAACAAGCAACAATTTGGATGGAGCAGTGCGGTTAGGCGTCGACATGATGAGCAAGCCATCCGGTTTCAAATGTTTGGTAAGCTCGCTAACAAAAGCCGCGGGATTGGCGACATGCTCGATCACTTCCATCGCCGTCACCAGATCAAACTTGCCTAGGCCTTGTTCTGAAAGCTCACCCGCTTTGTAGTCGATAGTTAAACCCGATTGTTCGGCATGCACACGTGCAACCATGATATTTTCAGGCGCAGCATCCACGCCGGTCACCGCTGCACCCAAGCGCGCCAACGGTTCGCATAACAACCCGGCCCCGCACCCAACATCAAGCACGCTTTTGCCTTTAAGCGGATGGCGCGAGCTGCGGTCCGCGCCAAAATGTGCATTGATCGTGTCCCGCATGAAACCCAAGCGCACCGGATTAAGCTTGTGCAGCATGGCGCTTGACCCTTTGGGGTCCCACCAATCGACAGCCAGCGCGCCGAAATGGGCGGCTTCTTTCGGGTTAATCGTAGTTTTTTGTTGCGCTGCTGCGCTTGCCTTTACCATATCCTGTCCCTATCAGGGCCGCCGTTTGTCACATAGCAATAAATCAGGGAATCAATGGCCCGTATTGTAATGAAATTTGGCGGCACGTCTATGGCCGGGACCGAGCGTATTCGCCGCGTCGCGCAAATCGTCAAGCGCCAGGCTGAAAAAGGTGACGAGGTTGCAGTTGTCGTGTCGGCAATGGCAGGCGAAACCGACAGGCTGGTCAATTTTTGCCGCGAAGCGAACCCGCTTTATGATCCTGCGGAATATGACGTAGTCGTTGCCTCTGGCGAGCAGGTTACTTCCGGATTACTGGCGATGACCCTGCAAGCGCTTGGTTGCAAATCACGCAGTTGGCTTGGTTGGCAAATGCCGATCAAGACCGTCGAAGCCCACGCAAAGGCGCGGATTATCGATATTGAGAGCGAAGCACTGATTGCTTCGATGCAGTCCGGCGAAATCGCGATCATTCCCGGTTTCCAAGGTATGATGGATGACGGCCGCGTCTCAACCCTTGGCCGCGGCGGGTCGGACACATCGGCTGTCGCAATTGCCGCCGCCGTAAAGGCCGACCGGTGCGATATTTACACCGATGTCGAGGGCGTGTTCACCACCGACCCGCGCATCGTAGCGCGCGCAAGAAAGCTCGACTTTGTCACCTATGAAGAAATGCTCGAACTCGCGAGCGTTGGCGCAAAGGTTCTGCAAACCCGATCAGTCAGCCTCGCCATGAAAGCAAATGTCCGCGTGCAAGTGCTGTCGAGCTTTATCGAACCCGGCCAAGATCCTAAACCCGGTACCATCATTGTCAGCGATGAAGAATTGGAGAAGACCCAAGTGGAACGCCAGCTTATCACCGGTATTGCCGCCGACAAAAACGAAGCGAAGATCACCCTGACCCGCGTGCCAGACAGACCGGGCGCTGTTGCCAATATCTTCTCTCCGCTTGCCGATGCTGCAATCAATGTCGACATGATCATCCAAAACGTTGGCCGTGATAAAGGCGAAACCGACGTGACCTTTACTTGCCCGCAGGCTGATCTCGTGCGTTGTACAGACATATTGGAAAACCAGCGCGAGAAGATCGGCTTTAACAGGCTGATCCCCGATACCAAAGTCGCTAAAATCTCAGTCGTCGGCGTCGGAATGAAAAGCCACGCCGGTGTAGCCAGCACGATGTTCAGCGCGCTTGCCGACCGCAAGATTAACATTCAGGCGATCTCGACGTCTGAGATCAAAGTCAGCGTACTGATCGACGAGGACGAGACCGAACTTGCGGTGCGTGTATTGCACACCGCTTATGGGCTGGACGGGGAATAGAAGCCAGCGCCTGTGCGGAGCATTTGATGGAACAAAGTCAAAATCTCCCAAAATATAACTTCCGCAAAAATTTGCCGTCGTTGTGGCAAATGTTGCGCTCGGGCGTGTCCGACACAGCGTCGGTAATTCCTGATTCCATTCTCGATGAACCGGCAATACAATTACCCGGCTTGGGCGCGCCGCTAGTTATTGCCGACCCCGAACTTGCTCGCATCGTCCTTACGGACCGCGAACAACTCTTCACCCGCGACAGAATGATGCGCCGACTTATGCGTAGAGCATGGGGCAAAGGCCTCGCCGCTGCCGAAGGAGAGGATTGGAGTGCCCAGCGGAAGGCCGCGACGCCTGCATTCACGCCTACCGCAGTTAATCGCCGGATTTTCGCATTTGCCTCCGCTGCCGAAAAAGCAGCCAAGATCTGGCCACTAAGCCAGCAAGTAGAACTGAATCAGCAGATTGCACCCATCATTGCCGAAATCGTTTTTTCGACCCTGATCGATGGAAAAGGAAAGGTAGATACCAACGCGGTTGCTGCCGATATGCCAAGCTATATTCGCCGGATCAGCCGTTTCAACAATCTCGATTTGCTGCCCTTGCCCGAAGCTGTGCACGATCAACTGGCTGGCATTGCAAGCGACGCAACAGTCCAGCGGCTTCGCGCAGCCGCGAATAGACTGGCCCAAAATCTAAATGTTGGCAGCGGAGACATGATTTCGATGCTAAGCGGCATCGGCCCCACCGAGGACAATATTCTCGGGTTGATGCCAGCAGCAATGGATACGACCGTATCCGGGGCAAGCTGGGCGCTTTATACGTTGGCCTCGCTCCCGCAGTGGCAATCTCGCGTGGCCGACGAAGCGCGCGCGTGCGGCGGGAAATATACCGCAGACGCACTGCCCCTCACCCGCCGGGTTGTGAAAGAGGCGTTACGGCTCTATCCACCTGCACCAATGTTAGTGCGCACCGCAAACAGGGCGCTTTCTCTTGGTGGGCATCGGGTTCGCGCGGGACAGTCGGTGGCCATTTCAATCTACGCCATGCATCGTCACCGCAAACTTTGGGTTGCACCGGATACGTTTGATCCTGACCGTTTTCTAACAGACCGCAGCGCAAACAATCCCGCCTGGATGCCTTTTGGAACGGGCCCACGCATGTGCATTGCAGCACAATTTGCTTTAACGGAAATTATGGTGATTATTTCATCGTTGCTTGCTGAATTGGAATTTGAACCACTGGGGCCAACGCCACAAGTAATGCTCCAAGTCACGGCCAGATCGTCGAACGGTCTAAGCGTTACGGCTCGGCGGCGCGACCCACTTACAGCACCTGCGCTGAGTGCAATTTGACCCGCAGCAAATGCTAAAATCTCGGCCGTCGGCGTGGGAATGAAAAGCCATGCCGGTGTACCCAGCACGATGTTCAGTGCGCTTGCCAACTGTAAAATCAACATTCAGGCGATTTCAACGTCCGAGATCAAGGTCAGTGTGCTGATCGACAAAGATGAAACTGAGCTTGCCGTGCGAATGTTGCATACCGCTTGTGGGCTGGATGCGGATTAGTCTTCAGCCTCAATCACCATCACAAATCCGCCATAAGGCATCATTACATGGTGGCTCGAAGACGTTGTCCTGGCATATTTAGTGTAAAAACCATACCGATCTGCGCCGTCCAGCAGATTTAGCGCCGATCCCGCTTTGCCGATAAAGGCCAGATCAACATCGATAGATTTTTCCTTATTTTCGCCGTTGATCCCCGCCACATACCAACGTTTTCCAGCCCTGCGGGCAACGACAAAATCTCGTCCAGGATAGCCGGAAAGGAAACGCGTTTCATCCCATACCGTCGGCAAATCGGCAAGATAGCGCTTATAGCCCGCATTTGCCGCAGCATAAGCCGCGACATTGTCTGCCATATGCAAAAGGCCCGATTCAAATACCACGCCTAGCGCTGCTTCATGCGCATTTGTTGTGAGGTGAGGCCGATTTTGCTTTGAAAAGCCAATAGGCGTGAAATCCATCGAACCGATGACGTTGCGCGTAAAGGGCAGCACGCTGTTTTGATAGGTTGAAAGTTGAGCGAAATCGGGAAGCGAGCCGAACGAATAATGCTCACCGCCGCGCACTGCCTCCATCGTCATCAAATGCGGATAGGTGCGCTGCCAGCCGCGTGGAATCGTGCAACCGTGGAAATTAACCAGCAAATGGAAATCGGCGGCGTCCTCCAATATTTCAATATATTGCGCAATCCTGTCCTGCTTGTCCGAGTGAAAAAAGTCGATCTTAACGCCCTTCACGCCCAGCCGTTCCAGCTTTTCGAATTCGGCACGGCGACGCACGCGATCGTCCATGATGTTGCGCGGTTCTTCGGTAACCGCATTATGTCGTCCACCCGAATTATACCAAAAGAGCAGGCCAATGCCTTTACGTTTCGCCGCTGCTAGCAATTGTTCCATCGCGTCGGGCGCGATTAAATTCCAGTTGGCATCGACAAGCGAATAATCCCAACCCATGCCAGCGGCCAGTGCGATATGTGCTTTAAGTTTTTCCATATCGCGCGAGCTGTCATGATCGGTCAGCCAGCTCCACGAAGCAACGCCGGGTTTGATCCAAGACGTGTCAGCAAAAACGGCAGGCTGGGAAAGATCAAACACACGATTGGATTGCGCGATGTCGGCAAGGTTATTCGAAATTACCATGAAGCGCCAAGGCGTTGCAGCCGGCAAAGTCATCGTCGCCTCTACGCTGCCCATTCCCATCCCGTCAGCAGCAAGCGGTGGTGCAAGCCGGTAAGCGCCTCGCGGTGCTTTAGCCGCCAGATGCGACCCGTAAAACTCGGCATTCAATCCCGCTTCGTGCAATAAAACCCACGCTCCGCCTTCGTCGCGGAACAGCGCGGGGATGCCCCAGCCAGGACCTTCGTTCGCTGGGGCAGAGGTGCCGACGGGAACGCCATTGGTGTAAGGCGCTTCATAGGCAGGCTGCCAAGCACTCGCTTTATCATAAACCTGTCCCCAATGCGTGCCGCCGGGTCCGAAATTAAAGCTGCTGTCTTCGCGAACGACCCTATGATAAATCGCACTTTTGCCGGTCAGGACATAGCGAAAGGCAATGCCGTCATCGGCAACCTGAAATTGAACCTCAAGCGCTTTTCCCGTTTCATAATCGAGCAGCGGAAGGATGAATTGATTTGCGACATAGGTGTTTAAACGCCGCTTTCCGGTGACCATTTCATAATTGTCAGATATTGAACTCTGTCGGATTGCTCCCGTGATCACGCCCGACCCAAAATCTGCACGTTGAACCAAGTCAGGTTTTCCCTGATCGACCCATGCAAGCGCGAGGCCTAGTGAAGACCATTCTACAACGCGCCGTCCGCCCAAATCGACGGCATATTCCGGCCGCCCTTTTGTGTTTATGCGAATCGAGGTTGAAACCGAACCGTTAGGCGATGCGATCTGCCACCGGTCTTGCGCACGCGCATGTCCCACATAGAAAAACGAAAGAACAAAAAGAATTCGAATATAAACAGGCATAATTTCCTCCCTGCGGCAACTTGAATGTTATCGTCGAATGAAATTATTGCAAAGGATTGCGGTCTATATCCCTATCCGCAATTTCTCTTGCCTGCATATGCACAGCACCGCTAGACGCGCTTTCCATGACAAAACTCAAACACCTCATGCAACGCGGCACAGAATTTCTCGGTTGCGAAACAGCGATCATGTGCGGCGCCATGTCTTGGGTGTCAGAGCGAAACCTTGTTTCGGCTATATCCAATGCTGGCGGGTTCGGGGTTATCGCATGCGGGGCGATGACGCCGGAATTGCTGGATGCAGAAATTGCCGCGACCAAGGCGATGACCGCCAAGCCCTTTGGCGTAAACCTGATCACCATGCACCCGCAGATCATGGATCTGATAGCGGTATGCGCAAAACACAATGTCAGCCATGTGGTGCTCGCAGGCGGGCTGCCGCCCAAGGGCAGTATCGAGGCGATCAAGGCATTTGGCGCGAAGGTTATCTGCTTTGCCCCCGCACTGACCCTCGCGAAAAAGTTCGCGCGATCAGGTGTTGACGCACTGGTCATCGAAGGCAGCGAGGCCGGCGGACATATCGGACCAGTAGCAACCAGCGTTCTGGCGCAGGAAATCTTGCCTGAGCTTGGCGAACAGCTGCCGATCTTTGTCGCAGGCGGGATCGCGCGCGGAGGCCTAATTGCCAGCTATCTTGAAATGGGCGCATCGGGCGTGCAGCTTGGCACGCGTTTTGTCTGCGCGCATGAAAGTATTGCCCATCCCAATTTCAAAGCAGCGTTCTTGCGCGCCAATGCCCGCGATGCCATCGCCAGTGTACAAATTGATCCGCGGTTACCGGTCATCCCCGTGCGCGCCCTAAAGAACAAGGGCACCGAAGAATTTACCCGCAAACAGGTCGAGGTCGCCGCACTTCTGACGCCGGTACCATCGACATGGAAACAGCGCAGCTTGAGATTGAGAAATATTGGGCTGGAGCCTTGCGCCGAGCGGTGATCGATGGCGACGTAAAATATGGATCGGTGATGGCCGGACAGTCGGTTGGCATGGTGCATGTTGAACGCCCTGTGATAGATATTATCGCCAAGCTGGTAGCCGAAGCAAAGGAAGCATTGGCTCGCTAAATCGCGGCTTGCCAAGGCCAATAAGCCGCCCCATATCGATCATATGATCAATCTGACCAGCTAAACCCGCTACACCCAGACCATATCAAGGTCACGCGGATAGCAACAGTAATTGGCTGTGTGTTTCCAATGATCGCGGCGGCCGCTTTGGAGTTCGCACATTTCGCGCCACTGGGCGTATTCCTGATCCTGTCTTACTGCCAGCGTTTTACCTAATTTTCCGCATGCCGGAACGCCGCTATCGCCGGTGGGGCTACAAGATAAGTGCAGACCGCATCCGCATCGTCCGTGGCTATTGGTTCCATACCGATACGGTTGTGCCGCTGGGGCGCGTCCAGCATATTGACGTAGATCAAGGCCCGATACAACGGCGCTACGGCCTTGCAACGCTGCGTATGCACACAGCAGGTACGCACGGGGCAACAGTCAGCCTGCCGGCCTCCTCCATCCCGATGCGCTTGCGATGCGTGAAGCGATCCGCGAACATATCCGCAAGGCGCAAGGGTGAACGAAGAATCCTCGCCCCCGCCAATGGACGACATAGATGAAGGCGAGCGCCTCGCGCCACTCGGCCTTATCGTATCTGTACTAAGCAATTTGCCGCAGCTCTTTTTCCCGATGGCGGCCGCTCTGGTCGGTACAAAAAATAGTGGGCTAGGCCTTGGCGCTACTACAATAGTCGCCATAGTTCTCGCCATCAGTTTGCTGTTTCAATGGATAGGTTGGTTGCGCTTCCGGTACCATATCGACGATGCCGAAGTCCGCATTGAAAGTGGCGTTTTGAACCGGACTGCGCGGTCCATTCCATTTGATCGCATTCAGGACGTCAGCATCGAACAAAAATTCCTGCCGCGGTTGCTGGGTTTGGGAGAGGTCAAGTTTGAAACGGGCGGCGGTGAAAAAAGCGACGACAGCAATTTGCGCTTCGTCAGCATGGGCGAGGCAGAGCGCTTGCGCGCAACCATCCGGTCAAAACGGCTTGCCGGCGCGAGCAAAAGTAACGACGCGACAGATCAGAGCCGTGAAGAAACGCAACTCGTTTTTGCCATGGACACACGGCGGCTTGTAATCTTCGGGCTATTCTCTTTCTCATTGGTCATTTTCGCTATTTTAGGCGGTGCTGCGCAGCAGCTTGATTTCCTATTGCCGTTAGACCTTTACGATTTCGGCGCGTGGATTGGTGTAGCCCAAGATCGCGGCGTAGCGATCGGGCGCTTCTCCTGGGCACAGCGCATCTGGGCGATAGCTGCAGCACTTGCGGCCTTGATCGTCATCGGCTTTGCCAGTGGCATCATCCGCACTTTCCTTCGCGATTACGGCTTTGCGCTGACGCGAACGGACAAGGGTTTTCGAAGGCAGAGGGGGCTAATGACGCGCACCGATATCTCGATGCCCCTCAAAAGAGTGCAGGCCGCAGTCGTTCAAACCGGCCCGATAAGGGAGCGTTGGGGTTGGCACACGTTGAAATTCATGAGCCTTGCCGAGGAGAGCAAGGAAGAGAGCGATCATGTCGTGGTACCCTTCGGCACGCTTGGCGAAATCTGGCCGATCGTGCAAATGGCGCATATCGACCCGCCCAGCGAAAGCACTAAGTTCACTTCGTCATCGCCTGGTCCGTGGTTAGATATATGGGTAATAATCACCATGGCTGTCGGCGCAGCTTTCACCGCTGCGGCTTTTGCATTTGGCATTTTTGCGTGGCCAGCTCTGGCTGCACCGCCACTATTGGCCCTGCTGTTCTGGTTGGATTGGCGCTTCCGTTCGCATGCACATGTCGCTGAACAGCTGTTCGGCCGTCACGGCTGGTGGCAAAAGCGGCTGGACATCGCGCGCGCCATAAACGTCCAATCAGTTTCCGTCAGCCAAGGCCCTTTGGAAAAACGACGCGGCTTGGCAAGCGTGCATTTCGGCATAGCGGGCGGATCATTTTCCTTTGCTTCGATGCCGATAGACGAGGCACACGCCATCCGCAATCAAGTGCTGGAAATCGTTACTCCCGTGGACTTTTCCGAACTCAACCGATCGGACTGATTTCCTGTTTCTCGATGACCGACGCATCGTCTTTACGCAGCGTCATAGTCACCTTTTTCGTAGCCCAATCAATGTCGATCTGACCGAAGTTCGGAATACCCCAAAATCCGCCCAAACGTGTGGGATCGGGCTCCTTGTCGCCTGCGTCGCCCTTACCAAAGGCAAAGTTTAGGCTGCTTGAGGTGAATTCCCATAGCGGCCTATTGAGCCCGCCAAGATCGGTTTTGTAGAAACCGCCTGCATGCCTGTCGCCGGTTAGCAGCACGGCGTTATTCACCTTTTTCCCCGCCAACATGGCGTAGAGCTTTTCGCGTTCCAGCGGAAAATTATACCAACTTTCATATCCGTGTGCGCTCGTTACCACCTGCGTTGATGAAATGATGAAGCGCAAATCGGCGGGCTTGGAAAGCTCGCCAGCCAGCCATTTCCACTGCGCATCGCCGAGCACGGTCGCCTTTGGATCGACATTGGGAATATACCAGCCGAGCGGAGGACTTTGCTCCTGATAATTCATCCGCGCCAAATCGGATCTGAAGAAACGGGTGTCGAGAATGATGAACTGCACGCGTTTGCCAGCGGGCCCGACTATCTTGCTGTCGTACAACCCGGGGCGCGAGCGGACTTCGTCGGACGCATCCCAATATTCCTCAAACAATGTTTCGGCATGTTCCTTAAACGCGAAACTGCCGCCGGCGTCATTTGCGCCAAAATCATGGTCGTCCCAGACAGTCAACATCGGAACCGAACCGCGGAACCGGTAAAATTCCTGACGGCTAGACAGCTTTTTGTAGCTCGCAGCGAGCGTCGGGATATTGGCGGCGTTGGTTGTGCCGGTGTCGCCGTAGACATTATCGCCGATTAGCAGAAACGCCTGCGGCTTCTGTTTTGCGATCACATCCCAAAACGCCATTGTCCGGTTTTCATTGATGCAGGAACCAAAGGCAAAACGGGTGATCGTCGTTCCTTCGTCGAGCTCTGTTCCCGGCGGCCCCTTCGGTGCGCTTTGGCGGATCGATGCGTAATAAGGGCGTAAAGCCTCTTGCGCGCTTGCCGGTGCTGCGGACGTGGTGCCGCCAGCCGGGCTGCCCCCGGTGGTGGCGCATCCGGCCAGCAGCAGAAGGCACGAAGCGATGAGTGGGCGGGTGAATGCATGAGAGATTCTTGTCATTCCCCATCGTGCCAAATTGCATCGACGCTGGAAAATGATTTTTTGCGAATTCGAACGAATAACAAGGATGTGACAATGGATTGGCGCGTTTTGGGGTTAAGGGTTAGCGTAAAGGCGGCAAAGTTGGGG
>CAVXQH010000010.1:0-61374 GCA_963763915.1 uncultured Alphaproteobacteria bacterium | reverse complement strand
GCTACCGTCGCGCAATTGATGGGCGAAGATGGCAAGGACTTGCCGCAAGAATTCGGCACCAAAAGCCGCGAAATGATGGGCATGATGGGCGGCATGTTGAAAGCTTTTTCCCTGATGGCACCACAGCTGGAAAAGTTGGGCAAAGACCTGGCAGTGGCATTGCCGAAAAAATAACATCCAAGAAATTCTGACCGAAACCGGTCGAAACAGCTTTCACGCGGGGCATAAAAATAGGTTCGTCGCGCCCCTGAGCCCAACCGGGTCGCAAACGGGGGCGGGGCGGGTGCAGGATCGCTTTAGGGCGGTCCTGCACCATCTTAAGGGCAGCGGGTCCATTCCGGGGGGGGATGGCCGCTGCCCTTTTTCATGTTCCTAGAACGCAGCTTTCCGCAGACTGGCGTCGTAAAAATCGCACCCAGCACAAGATGCTTCACAAGACGTGCTTTCGGCCCTAACAGGGCGCGATGTGGCTTCTCCACCAATATCCTCTTTGCCCGTTTTCCCGTAAAGTCAGATTGTTGCTGGCCGAAAAGGGAGTGGCATATAGTTTGGTTCGCGAAAATCCTTGGGACCAGCGGGATGAGTTCGTGCATCTAAATCCTGCGGCGCGCACTCCGGTTATGGAGGATAAAGACCGCGGGCTGGCGCTTGTCGATTCAGTAGCGATCAGCGAGTATTTTGACGAGACGCTCGAGAAAAATCCGATGATCAACGGCACGGCTGCCAACCGCGCAGAAATTCGCCGCCTCGTTGCATGGTTTGACCAGCAGTTTTTCGGCGATGTCACAGCGCCATTGCTGCATGAGCGTATGAAGAAGCGCCTTGTTCACCGCCAGCCGCCAGACGCATCTGTCTTGCGTGAGGCTATGCGGCTCGCCAACAGCCATCTCGATTATGTCGATTATCTGATCGATCACCGTGCGTGGATGGCGGGCAGCACAATGAGTATGGCGGACCTTGCTGCGGCTGCGCAAATATCAGTCGCGGACTATCTTGGCGGGATCGACTGGACGGGCCACGAACAGACAAAAGCATGGTATGCGATGTTCAAATCTCGCCCGAGCTTCCGGCCATTATTGTCCGAACGAATGGAGGCTATCCAGCCCCCTGCGCATTATGAACTGGTTGACTTTTAGCGGTTTGCACCGTCGTTCCCGTTCCTCGATTCCGTCTTAAAGAGGGCGCCAAGACCTACCGATATTTCCAGTTTCTATCTTTGCCTTCAACCACCCAATCCACCGTCTGGGAAATTCTCTTGGCCCGGGTTTCGTCCCGCTTGGCATCGGTCACCCATTCAATATACTCGCGCCGGTGACTGGGTGGGAATTTATCCCAATTGGACATCGCCCCTTTTGCTTTGCCGAGCATTTGCGCCAGATCATCGGGTAATGGCAGCTCAGGCTTTTCGGATTTATTTGCATATGCCGCAACCGGTGCATCAATGTCACGAAGGCGCACCGCTTCGAGCAAATACGCCACCATTTTCTTGTCATCGGGCAGGTCCGAAAGTTTTGTTATCCGGCCAAAACTGCCCATTGCTTCGCCGTCACGTGCTGTTCCCAAAATCTCGGCATGATGCCAAAATCCGAATGCTACATGTGCTTTGAACGATGCCATATGACAGAGGATTTTGCCCTTATACAGGAAATGCGGCATGCCCCATTTCAGTGTTTCTTCAACATCGCGGACACTATCGTGCACCAGCATGCGCAGATGCCGGAGGATGGGTTGCGCAAACGGGGCTGCGCCATCAATTTTCGCATCTATTCTAGGATCAACTCTTACCATACGCGCTTCTCCTTGCGCTCAAGATATAGTTCAGCGACAGGTTTTCGGACAAATGCAGCCCTTTTAGTGGGCTGAACGCAATGCCACGCATCTCGACCACCTCGAGTGCGTGTTCCAACAATATCGAAGTCAGCTCCTCCGGCTGCAAAAACTGATCCCAGTTATGCGTTCCGCGCGGTACCTGTCCAAAGCGTTCGGCGACCTCAACAAGCAACAATTTGGATGGAGCAGTGCGGTTAGGCGTCGACATGATGAGCAAGCCATCCGGTTTCAAATGTTTGGTAAGCTCGCTAACAAAAGCGGCGGGATTGGCGACATGCTCGATCACTTCCATCGCCGTCACCAGATCAAACTTGCCTAGGCCTTGTTCGGAAAGCTCACCCGCTTTGTAGTCGATAGTCAAACCCGATTGTTCGGCATGCACACGTGCAACCATGATATTTTCAGGCGCAGCATCCACGCCGGTCACCGCTGCACCCAAGCGCGCCAACGGTTCGCATAACAACCCGGCCCCGCACCCAACATCAAGCACGCTTTTGCCTTTAAGCGGATGGCGCGAGCTGCGGTCCACGCCAAAATGTGCATTGATCGTGTCCCGCATGAAACCCAAGCGCACCGGATTAAGCTTGTGCAGCATGGCGCTTGACCCTTTGGGGTCCCACCAATCGACAGCCAGCGCGCCGAAATGGGCGGCTTCTTTCGGGTTAATCGTAGTTTTTTGTTGCGCTGCTGCGCTTGCCTTTACCATATCCTGTCCCTATCAGGGCCGCCGTTTGTCACATAGCAATAAATCAGGGAATCGATGGCCCGTATTGTAATGAAATTTGGCGGCACGTCGATGGCCGGGACCGAGCGTATTCGTCGCGTCGCGCAAATCGTCAAGCGCCAGGCTGAAAAAGGTGACGAGGTTGCAGTTGTCGTGTCGGCAATGGCGGGCGAAACCGACAGGCTGGTCAATTTTTGCCGCGAAGCGAACCCGCTTTATGATCCTGCGGAATATGACGTAGTCGTTGCCTCTGGCGAGCAGGTTACTTCCGGATTACTGGCGATGACCCTGCAAGCGCTTGGTTGCAAATCACGCAGTTGGCTTGGTTGGCAAATGCCGATCAAGACCGTCGAAGCCCACGCAAAGGCGCGGATTATCGATATTGAGAGCGAAGCACTGATTGCTTCGATGCAGTCTGGCGAAATCGCGATTATTCCCGGTTTCCAAGGTATGATGGATGACGGCCGCGTCTCAACCCTTGGCCGCGGCGGGTCGGACACATCGGCTGTCGCAATTGCCGCCGCCGTAAAGGCCGACCGGTGCGATATTTACACCGATGTCGAGGGCGTGTTCACCACCGACCCGCGCATCGTAGCGCGCGCAAGAAAGCTCGACTTTGTCACCTATGAAGAAATGCTCGAACTCGCGAGCGTTGGCGCAAAGGTTCTGCAAACCCGATCAGTCAGCCTCGCCATGAAAGCAAATGTCCGCGTGCAAGTGCTGTCGAGCTTTATCGAACCCGGCCAAGATCCTAAACCCGGTACCATCATTGTCAGCGATGAAGAATTGGAGAAGACCCAAGTGGAACGCCAGCTTATCACCGGTATTGCCGCCGACAAAAACGAAGCGAAGATCACCCTGACCCGCGTGCCAGACAGACCGGGCGCTGTTGCCAATATCTTCTCTCCGCTTGCCGATGCTGCAATCAATGTCGACATGATCATCCAAAACGTTGGCCGTGATAAAGGCGAAACCGACGTGACCTTTACTTGCCCGCAGGCTGATCTCGTGCGTTGTACAGACATATTGGAAAACCAGCGCGAGAAGATCGGCTTTAACAGGCTGATCCCCGATACCAAAGTCGCTAAAATCTCGGTCGTCGGCGTAGGAATGAAAAGCCACGCCGGTGTAGCCAGCACGATGTTCAGCGCGCTTGCCGACCGCAAGATTAACATTCAGGCGATCTCGACGTCTGAGATCAAAGTCAGCGTACTGATCGACGAGGACGAGACCGAACTTGCGGTGCGTGTATTGCACACCGCTTATGGGCTGGACGGGGAATAGAAGCCAGCGCCTGTGCGGAGCATTTGATGGAACAAAGTCAAAATCTCCCAAAATATAACTTCCGCAAAAATTTGCCGTCGTTGTGGCAAATGTTGCGCTCGGGCGTGTCCGACACAGCTTCGGTAATTCCTGATTCCATTCTCGATGAACCGGCAATACAATTACCCGGCTTGGGCGCGCCGCTAGTTATTGCCGACCCCGAACTTGCTCGCATCGTCCTTACGGACCGCGAACAACTCTTCACCCGCGACAGAATGATGCGCCGACTTATGCGTAGAGCATGGGGCAAAGGCCTCGCCGCTGCCGAAGGAGAAGATTGGAGTGCCCAGCGAAAGGCCGCGACGCCTGCATTCACGCCTACCGCAGTTAATCGCCGGATTTTCGCATTTGCCTCCGCTGCCGAAAAAGCAGCCAAGATCTGGCCACTAAGCCAGCAAGTAGAACTGAATCAGCAGATTGCACCCATCATTGCCGAAATCGTTTTTTCGACCCTGATCGATGGAAAAGGAAAGGTAGATACCAACGCGGTTGCTGCCGATATGCCAAGCTATATTCGCCGGATCAGCCGTTTCAACAATCTCGATTTGCTGCCCTTGCCCGAAGCTGTGCACGATCAACTGGCTGGCATTGCAAGCGACGCAACAGTCCAGCGGCTTCGCGCAGCCGCGAATAGACTGGCCCAAAATCTAAATGTTGGCAGCGGAGACATGATTTCGATGCTAAGCGGCATCGGCCCCACCGAGGACAATATTCTCGGGTTGATGCCAGCAGCAATGGATACGACCGTATCCGGGGCAAGCTGGGCGCTTTATACGTTGGCCTCGCTCCCGCAGTGGCAATCTCGCGTGGCCGACGAAGCGCGCGCGTGCGGCGGGAAATATACCGCAGACGCACTGCCCCTCACCCGCCGGGTTGTGAAAGAGGCGTTACGGCTCTATCCACCTGCACCAATGTTAGTGCGCACCGCAAACAGGGCGCTTTCTCTTGGTGGGCATCGGGTTCGCGCGGGACAGTCGGTGGCCATTTCAATCTACGCCATGCATCGTCACCGCAAACTTTGGGTTGCACCGGATACGTTTGATCCTGACCGTTTTCTAACAGACCGCAGCGCAAACAATCCCGCCTGGATGCCTTTTGGAACGGGCCCACGCATGTGCATTGCAGCACAATTTGCTTTAACGGAAATTATGGTGATTATTTCATCGTTGCTTGCTGAATTGGAATTTGAACCACTGGGGCCAACGCCACAAGTAATGCTCCAAGTCACGGCCAGATCGTCGAACGGTCTAAGCGTTACGGCTCGGCGGCGCGACCCACTTACAGCACCTGCGCTGAGTGCAATTTGACCCGCAGCAAATGCTAAAATCTCGGCCGTCGGCGTGGGAATGAAAAGCCATGCCGGTGTACCCAGCACGATGTTCAGTGCGCTTGCCAACTGTAAAATCAACATTCAGGCGATTTCAACGTCCGAGATCAAGGTCAGTGTGCTGATCGACAAAGATGAAACTGAGCTTGCCGTGCGAATGTTGCATACCGCTTGTGGGCTGGATGCGGATTAGTCTTCAGCCTCAATCACCATCACAAATCCGCCATAAGGCATCATTACATGGTGGCTCGAAGACGTTGTCCTGGCATATTTAGTGTAAAAACCATACCGATCTGCGCCGTCCAGCAGATTTAGCGCCGATCCCGCTTTGCCGATAAAGGCCAGATCAACATCGATAGATTTTTCCTTATTTTCGCCGTTGATCCCCGCCACATACCAACGTTTTCCAGCCCTGCGGGCAACGACAAAATCTCGTCCAGGATAGCCGGAAAGGAAACGCGTTTCATCCCATACCGTCGGCAAATCGGCAAGATAGCGCTTATAGCCCGCATTTGCCGCAGCATAAGCCGCGACATTGTCTGCCATATGCAAAAGGCCCGATTCAAATACCACGCCTAGCGCTGCTTCATGCGCATTTGTTGTGAGGTGAGGCCGATTTTGCTTTGAAAAGCCAATAGGCGTGAAATCCATCGAACCGATGACGTTGCGCGTAAAGGGCAGCACGCTGTTTTGATAGGTTGAAAGTTGAGCGAAATCGGGAAGCGAGCCGAACGAATAATGCTCACCGCCGCGCACTGCCTCCATCGTCATCAAATGCGGATAGGTGCGCTGCCAGCCGCGTGGAATCGTGCAACCGTGGAAATTAACCAGCAAATGGAAATCGGCGGCGTCCTCCAATATTTCAATATATTGCGCAATCCTGTCCTGCTTGTCCGAGTGAAAAAAGTCGATCTTAACGCCCTTCACGCCCAGCCGTTCCAGCTTTTCGAATTCGGCACGGCGACGCACGCGATCGTCCATGATGTTGCGCGGTTCTTCGGTAACCGCATTATGTCGTCCACCCGAATTATACCAAAAGAGCAGGCCAATGCCTTTACGTTTCGCCGCTGCTAGCAATTGTTCCATCGCGTCGGGCGCGATTAAATTCCAGTTGGCATCGACAAGCGAATAATCCCAACCCATGCCAGCGGCCAGTGCGATATGTGCTTTAAGTTTTTCCATATCGCGCGAGCTGTCATGATCGGTCAGCCAGCTCCACGAAGCAACGCCGGGTTTGATCCAAGACGTGTCAGCAAAAACGGCAGGCTGGGAAAGATCAAACACACGATTGGATTGCGCGATGTCGGCAAGGTTATTCGAAATTACCATGAAGCGCCAAGGCGTTGCAGCCGGCAAAGTCATCGTCGCCTCTACGCTGCCCATTCCCATCCCGTCAGCAGCAAGCGGTGGTGCAAGCCGGTAAGCGCCTCGCGGTGCTTTAGCCGCCAGATGCGACCCGTAAAACTCGGCATTCAATCCCGCTTCGTGCAATAAAACCCACGCTCCGCCTTCGTCGCGGAACAGCGCGGGGATGCCCCAGCCAGGACCTTCGTTCGCTGGGGCAGAGGTGCCGACGGGAACGCCATTGGTGTAAGGCGCTTCATAGGCAGGCTGCCAAGCACTCGCTTTATCATAAACCTGTCCCCAATGCGTGCCGCCGGGTCCGAAATTAAAGCTGCTGTCTTCGCGAACGACCCTATGATAAATCGCACTTTTGCCGGTCAGGACATAGCGAAAGGCAATGCCGTCATCGGCAACCTGAAATTGAACCTCAAGCGCTTTTCCCGTTTCATAATCGAGCAGCGGAAGGATGAATTGATTTGCGACATAGGTGTTTAAACGCCGCTTTCCGGTGACCATTTCATAATTGTCAGATATTGAACTCTGTCGGATTGCTCCCGTGATCACGCCCGACCCAAAATCTGCACGTTGAACCAAGTCAGGTTTTCCCTGATCGACCCATGCAAGCGCGAGGCCTAGTGAAGACCATTCTACAACGCGCCGTCCGCCCAAATCGACGGCATATTCCGGCCGCCCTTTTGTGTTTATGCGAATCGAGGTTGAAACCGAACCGTTAGGCGATGCGATCTGCCACCGGTCTTGCGCACGCGCATGTCCCACATAGAAAAACGAAAGAACAAAAAGAATTCGAATATAAACAGGCATAATTTCCTCCCTGCGGCAACTTGAATGTTATCGTCGAATGAAATTATTGCAAAGGATTGCGGTCTATATCCCTATCCGCAATTTCTCTTGCCTGCATATGCACAGCACCGCTAGACGCGCTTTCCATGACAAAACTCAAACACCTCATGCAACGCGGCACAGAATTTCTCGGTTGCGAAACAGCGATCATGTGCGGCGCCATGTCTTGGGTGTCAGAGCGAAACCTTGTTTCGGCTATATCCAATGCTGGCGGGTTCGGGGTTATCGCATGCGGGGCGATGACGCCGGAATTGCTGGATGCAGAAATTGCCGCGACCAAGGCGATGACCGCCAAGCCCTTTGGCGTAAACCTGATCACCATGCACCCGCAGATCATGGATCTGATAGCGGTATGCGCAAAACACAATGTCAGCCATGTGGTGCTCGCAGGCGGGCTGCCGCCCAAGGGCAGTATCGAGGCGATCAAGGCATTTGGCGCGAAGGTTATCTGCTTTGCCCCCGCACTGACCCTCGCGAAAAAGTTCGCGCGATCAGGTGTTGACGCACTGGTCATCGAAGGCAGCGAGGCCGGCGGACATATCGGACCAGTAGCAACCAGCGTTCTGGCGCAGGAAATCTTGCCTGAGCTTGGCGAACAGCTGCCGATCTTTGTCGCAGGCGGGATCGCGCGCGGAGGCCTAATTGCCAGCTATCTTGAAATGGGCGCATCGGGCGTGCAGCTTGGCACGCGTTTTGTCTGCGCGCATGAAAGTATTGCCCATCCCAATTTCAAAGCAGCGTTCTTGCGCGCCAATGCCCGCGATGCCATCGCCAGTGTACAAATTGATCCGCGGTTACCGGTCATCCCCGTGCGCGCCCTAAAGAACAAGGGCACCGAAGAATTTACCCGCAAACAGGTCGAGGTCGCCGCACTTCTAGACGCCGGTACCATCGACATGGAAACAGCGCAGCTTGAGATTGAGAAATATTGGGCTGGAGCCTTGCGCCGAGCGGTGATCGATGGCGACGTAGAATATGGATCGGTGATGGCCGGACAGTCGGTTGGCATGGTGCATGTTGAACGCCCTGTGATAGATATTATCGCCAAGCTGGTAGCCGAAGCAAAGGAAGCATTGGCTCGCTGAATCGCGGCTTGCCAAGGCCAATAAGCCGCCCCATATCGATCATATGATCGAATCTGACCAGCTAAACCCGCTACACCCAGACCATATCAAGGTCACGCGGATAGCAACAGTAATTGGCTGTGTGTTTCCAATGATCGCGGCGGCCGCTTTGGAGTTCGCACATTTCGCGCCACTGGGCGTATTCCTGATCCCTGTCATACTGCCAGCGTTTTACCTAATTTTCCGCATGCCAGAACGCCGCTATCGCCGGTGGGGCTACAAGATAAGCGCAGACCGCATCCGCATCGTCCGTGGCTATTGGTTCCATACCGATACGGTTGTGCCGCTGGGGCGCGTTCAGCATATTGACGTAGATCAAGGCCCGATACAACGGCGCTACGGCCTTGCAACGCTGCGTATGCACACAGCAGGTACGCACGGGGCAACAGTCAGCCTGCCCGGCCTCCTCCATCCCGATGCGCTTGCGATGCGTGAAGCGATCCGCGAACATATCCGCAAGGCGCAAGGGTGAACGAAGAATCCTCGCCCCCGCCAATGGACGACATAGATGAAGGCGAGCGCCTAGCGCCACTCGGCCTTATCGTATCTGTACTAAGCAATTTGCCGCAGCTCTTTTTCCCAATGGCGGCCGCTCTGGTCGGTACAAAAAATAGTGGGCTAGGCCTTGGCGCTACGACAATAGTCGCCATAGTTCTTGCCATCAGTTTGCTGTTTCAATGGATAGGTTGGTTGCGCTTCCGGTACCATATCGACGATGCCGAAGTCCGCATTGAAAGTGGCGTTTTGAACCGGACTGCGCGGTCCATTCCATTTGATCGCATTCAGGACGTCAGCATAGAACAAAAATTCCTGCCGCGGTTGCTGGGTTTGGGAGAGGTCAAGTTTGAAACGGGCGGCGGTGAAAAAAGCGACGACAGCAATTTGCGCTACGTCAGCATGGGCGAGGCAGAGCGCTTGCGCGCAACCATCCGGTCAAAACGGCTTGCCGGCACGAGCAAAAGTAACGACGCGACAGATCAGAGCCGTGATGAAGCGCAACTCGTTTTTGCCATGGACACACGGCGGCTTGTAATCTTCGGGCTATTCTCTTTCTCATTGGTCATTTTCGCTATTTTAGGCGGTGCGGCGCAGCAGCTTGATTTCCTATTGCCGTTCGACCTTTACGATTTCGGCGCGTGGATTGGTGTAGCCCAAGATCGCGGCGTAGCGATCGGGCGCTTCTCCTGGGCACAGCGCATCTGGGCGATAGCTGCAGCACTTGCGGCCTTGATCGTCATCGGCTTTGCCAGTGGCATCATCCGCACTTTCCTTCGCGATTACGGCTTTGCGCTGACGCGAACGGACAAGGGTTTTCGAAGGCAGAGGGGGCTAATGACGCGCACCGATATCTCGATGCCCCTCAAAAGAGTGCAGGCCGCAGTCGTTCAAACCGGCCCGATAAGGGAGCGTTGGGGTTGGCACACGTTGAAATTCATGAGCCTTGCCGAGGAGAGCAAGGAAGAGAGCGATCATGTCGTGGTACCCTTCGGCACGCTTGGCGAAATCTGGCCGATCGTGCAAATGGCGCATATCGACCCGCCCAGCGAAAGCACTAAGTTCACTTCGTCATCGCCTGGTCCGTGGTTAGATATATGGGTAATAATCACCATGGCTGTCGGCGCAGCTTTCACCGCTGCGGCTTTTGCATTTGGCATTTTTGCGTGGCCAGCTCTGGCTGCACCGCCACTATTGGCCCTGCTGTTCTGGTTGGATTGGCGCTTCCGTTCGCATGCACATGTCGCTGAACAGCTGTTCGGCCGTCACGGCTGGTGGCAAAAGCGGCTGGACATCGCGCGCGCCATAAACGTCCAATCAGTTTCCGTCAGCCAAGGCCCTTTGGAAAAACGACGCGGCTTGGCAAGCGTGCATTTCGGCATAGCGGGCGGATCATTTTCCTTTGCTTCGATGCCGATAGACGAGGCACACGCCATCCGCAATCAAGTGCTGGAAATCGTTACTCCCGTGGACTTTTCCGAACTCAACCGATCGGACTGATTTCCTGTTTCTCGATGACCGACGCATCGTCTTTACGCAGCGTCATAGTCACCTTTTTCGTAGCCCAATCAATGTCGATCTGACCGAAGTTCGGAATACCCCAAAATCCGCCCAAACGTGTGGGATCGGGCTCCTTGTCGCCTGCGTCGCCCTTACCAAAGGCAAAGTTTAGGCTGCTTGAGGTGAATTCCCATAGCGGCCTATTGAGCCCGCCAAGATCGGTTTTGTAGAAACCGCCTGCATGCCTGTCGCCGGTTAGCAGCACGGCGTTATTCACCTTTTTCCCCGCCAACATGGCGTAGAGCTTTTCGCGTTCCAGCGGAAAATTATACCAACTTTCATATCCGTGTGCGCTCGTTACCACCTGCGTTGATGAAATGATGAAGCGCAAATCGGCGGGCTTGGAAAGCTCGCCAGCCAGCCATTTCCACTGCGCATCGCCGAGCACGGTCGCCTTTGGATCGACATTGGGAATATACCAGCCGAGCGGAGGACTTTGCTCCTGATAATTCATCCGCGCCAAATCGGATCTGAAGAAACGGGTGTCGAGAATGATGAACTGCACGCGTTTGCCAGCGGGCCCGACTATCTTGCTGTCGTACAACCCGGGGCGCGAGCGGACTTCGTCGGACGCATCCCAATATTCCTCAAACAATGTTTCGGCATGTTCCTTAAACGCGAAACTGCCGCCGGCGTCATTTGCGCCAAAATCATGGTCGTCCCAGACAGTCAACATCGGAACCGAACCGCGGAACCGGTAAAATTCCTGACGGCTAGACAGCTTTTTGTAGCTCGCAGCGAGCGTCGGGATATTGGCGGCGTTGGTTGTGCCGGTGTCGCCGTAGACATTATCGCCGATTAGCAGAAACGCCTGCGGCTTCTGTTTTGCGATCACATCCCAAAACGCCATTGTCCGGTTTTCATTGATGCAGGAACCAAAGGCAAAACGGGTGATCGTCGTTCCTTCGTCGAGCTCTGTTCCCGGCGGCCCCTTCGGTGCGCTTTGGCGGATCGATGCGTAATAAGGGCGTAAAGCCTCTTGCGCGCTTGCCGGTGCTGCGGACGTGGTGCCGCCAGCCGGGCTGCCCCCGGTGGTGGCGCATCCGGCCAGCAGCAGAAGGCACGAAGCGATGAGTGGGCGGGTGAATGCATGAGAGATTCTTGTCATTCCCCATCGTGCCAAATTGCATCGACGCTGGAAAATGATTTTTTGCGAATTCGAACGAATAACAAGGATGTGACAATGGATTGGCGCGTTTTGGGGTTAAGGGTTAGCGTAAAGGCGGCAAAGTTGGGGAGTCCGGACTGTCAGGTTTCAAGCGGGAGCATGAGCAAGCTGCCTTCCCTAAACTCTATTTGACAGAGTGCACTCTGTTTTGTAGAGTACTGCGATGAATGAAAGTGAAGCCAAAAATGCGCTTGACGCAATCCAGCACGCAAGACAGCAGACCTCCGAATTGATGGGTTATCAAGTAAGCGGGTCGGTAGTCGCAGCATGGGGAATGGCATGGGTCGTTGGGTTCTCGGCGATGCAGTTTGTCCCTCAGTCAGCCCATTGGATCTGGGGTTTGTGCTGGATCGCCGCGCTGGGCTGGACAGCGACCCGTCCACGCACGCCAAACGACTTTCGCGTGCTTGCGACTTGGGCCACGGCTGTTTGTTATGTAGGGTTGATAACCGCCATGGTTGGAGCCGACGTTCGCGAAGCAAGCGCCATCATCGCACTCGCAGTTGCGGGCGGCTATGCGATTGCCGGGCTATGGGCGGGCTGGCGCTTTGCCTGTCTGGGGGGGCTGGTCACAATTTCCGCCGTTGTTGGATGGTGGTTTTTTCCCCAGCTTCTCTTTCTTTCGCTTGGTATTGGAGGCGGGGCAGCGCTGCTCCTAGGGGGGCTTTGGTTCAAGCGACCGTGACAATTGTGAACGAAGTCATACATCAGCAGCACCGTTTGCGAATCATGGCCGCGCTTGAACGTGCAGCCGCATCGCTTGATTTTGCAATGCTTAAGGCGGTCAGCGGGGCGACCGATGGCAACTTGGGAGCGCACATACGGACTTTGCAGGAAGCAGGTTATGTCGAGGTGACCAAGGAGGCAATTGGCGGCAGAACCCGAACGTGGGTGTCGCTGACCGACACAGGACGGCGAGCCTTTCGTGAGCATGTATCCTTTCTGGAGGAAATTGTTTCACCCCAAAGACATTTAGGAACCACAACAGGGAGCAAGTCGAAATGAGCCCATGGATTTTTCTCGCATTGGCAATAGCTTTGGAAGTTACCGGCACCTTCCTGCTCAAGCTGTCGAATGGTTTTGAGAAGTGGCAATGGGGGGCACTATCAGTCTTCTGCTATTCAGCCTGTTTTTGGGTGCTTGCACCTGCAATGAAAGCGCTGCCCGTCGGGGTTGTTTATGCGGTTTGGGCTGGCGTGGGGATCGTCGCAGCGGCACTTATTGGAATTTTTGCTTTCGACGAGAAGCTGGGTCTCTTACAATATTTATGCATAGCGCTCGTATTGATTGGTGCGGTGGGTCTGCGGATGACTACGACGGCCTAATGATAAGCCAATGGAAGCTTTTACGGATCGCTTGATAGCGGCTTGGTGTCCACAATTCTTCGCGAAAGGCCATTCCGGATTTCGGAAAATGAGATGAACGAATGACCGGTATCGAGAGGTCGGTTTGCAGCATTGAATGGCGGTTTTGTTGTCGCATCCGGACATGTTGAAAAGATATCGGACCAATAGCTCTTGACTTTATGTTCATTATATGTTCTTATGTGATTAGCCAGAAAAGGTCTGCAAAAATCTGTCAGGGGCAGCGTTGAGAAATATGAACAGAATCGCGAAAAACGCGTTTTCGTGTCAAAAGTGTCAAAAGTCGCTGCTGTGACAAAACGGCGACCGATGGGTGCTTTGGCGGGGGCTGGTTTGGCTCCCCGTGCGCGATGCCGGATTTTCTGCGGGTAAAGGGAAGCAAACCGAAAAACGCGATTCCGTGTCAAATGTGTCAACAAGTCAGTTCGGTGCGCGGACGGCTGCATATGTGCGGAAAGCAGGTAATGCCATACGACCCGGAACTCCGTGCAATCCGCCTCCACTGTTTCGAACCCGGTCTTGGCGTGCCATCCTGAACGATGCCGCAGGGGCCAAAGGGGTCATGTTTTTCCTCTCGCTCCCTCTCCAGCAAACTTCCATGTTGGCAAATTGCGGAAACTCCGATTAAGTCAGCCCCGCGGGAATTCAGGGAGGATGAAAATGCGCAAAATTGTTCTGGCAACGATATTCACGGCAACGGCGCTCGCCTCCGCTCCGGCATTTGCCGATCCCAGTGGCGACGTGAAACAACTGGTCGCTGATGTTTGGGCAGAAACGCTGAAAGAATCGCCGATATTTGCAAGTTCGCTCGGCGTTAATACTTACGCCAATCTTGTTGGGGATTACACGCTTGCGGGGCAAGACCGGCAGGCAAAGACGTCGGAAAAATTCCTGAAACGCGCCAATGCCATCAACGTCAACGCGCTGAGCGCGGCCGACAAAGTGGAGCTGGGCATCCTGAAACGCACGCTCGAAGAAGCGATCGAGGGCAATAGCTTCGGGCAGCGAAGCATCAACTTCACCAACCGGTCCGGCTGGCACCAAAGCTTTGCCGGTATGGCGGACAATTTGCCGTTCAGAACAAAGGGCGATTTTGAAAGCTATAACGTCCGGCTGAAACAATATGCCAAGGTGAATGACGACTCGATTGCGGTTGCGGACGCCGCAATCAAAGGCAAATATACTCTACCCTGCGCCTCCCTCGACGGGTATGAAAAGAGCATCACGGGCCTGATAACCGCTGACGAGCGCCAGTCGCGTTTTTTTGAGCCTTATGCCGGTAAGCGGCCAGAGGCTGTCAGCGAGGAAGACTTCAACGCGCTTGCCGCGCAAGCCATCGCGACAATCAACGCGGTGATAAACCCCGCGCTCAAGAAGCAAGAAAGCTGGTATTTAACCAAATATAAGCCCGCGTGCGCGAAGGCTCCGGGTGTTTCAGCCCAGCCCGGCGGTGCAAAATATTATGACTTCCGCATCCGGCAGCAGACCACCACGAAAATGTCCGCTGATGAAATCCATAAACTGGGTCTTTCAGAAGTCGCGCGTATCCGCGCCGAAATGGTCGATGTTGCAAAAGCCGCCGGATACGAAAGCCGTGAGGCCTTCATCCAGCATCTGCGCACCGATCCCAAATATTATGCCAAGACGCCCGAGGAGCTGATGGAAAAGGTCGCCCGGGTCACCAAGACCATTGACGGGAAAATGCCTTCACTCTTCAAACGTCTGCCGCGCCTGCCCTATGGCATCAAGGAGATACCCAAGGAAACCGCCGAAGGCACGACCACAGCTTATTATAGTCCGGGTTCCCCCGACGTAGGCATTGCCGGAAATTATTATGTGAACACATCAAAGCTGGACCAGCGGCCCTTTTGGGAAATTCCAGCACTCAGCGTACATGAGGCAGTGCCAGGGCATCATCACCAAATTGCGTTGCAGCAGGAATTGCCGCTTTCCGATTTCCGCAAGCACGGCGCGTTCTTCACAGCCTTTGTCGAAGGCTGGGGGCTGTATTCCGAAAGGCTTGGCATCGAAATGGGGCTATACGATACGCCTGCGAACAATATGGGACGGCTGTCCTACGAAATGTGGCGCGCGACGCGTCTGGTTGTCGACACCGGCATTCACAGCAAAGGCTGGACCAAGGAGCAGGCTATCGCCTTCATGAGCGAAAATACCGCGCTATCGAAAGCCAATATCGAAGCAGAGGTCAACCGCTATATCAGCTGGCCGGGTCAAGCGCTGGCTTACAAGCTAGGCGAGCTTAAAATCCGCGAGCTACGCACGCTGGCCACCAAGGAACTGGGCGCGAAATTTGATCTCGCCGCGTTCCACGATGCGGTGCTGGGGCAAGGCGCTGTTCCGCTAGACGTGCTCGATGCGCAAGTGAAGGACTGGATTGCAATGGAAAAAGCGAAGAAATAGACTCGGTCAGGTACGTCTCGGCCCCGGGCTATTTCGGTTGTGGTAGCTCGCCCTCTGCATCTTCAGCGGCATCTTGTTCCGCCACGCGGCGACGCGCTTCTTCTTCGCGGGCTTCGCGCGCCAGACGGTCTGCTTCGAATGCTTTGGTTCGCTCTTCAACGGCTTCGGCCTCTGCATCGATCGAGGCGAGGCGCTTTTTCCGTTCAGCGGCAATCAGCCGGCCAAAGCTGACCGCTGGGTCTTTTCCAGCTTCGGCATAAGCCGCATCAATTGCCTTAAGGCCGCAGCCCGTAAAACCGCCCGCGCCAACAGGAGTGCAGCTCATAGTGCCGGTATCGCCAACATATTCGTAAGCTTTGACCTTTTGCGTCCACGCTTCCTTGCGAATGTCGTTGGGATCATCGCGCAGCGGCGTTGGAATTCGGTAGCGTTCGGCTTCGTCCAGTTTCGCACACACGACGATCTCGTCGGCTGAACTTTTTGGGCATATATCGTCGCCGTAAATGATCAGTTGATTGATCTTTACATCATCGTCTGCGGCTTGTGCAAAAGCAGGTGCGCTTAACATAGAAAGCGCCGACACCGGCAACAGCAAACACAGACGCAGCGACAAATTTTTGTTCATTATCGTTTTCCTTTGCACATTCATTTGCGCCGTTATGCCTGAACCCAAGATGAAAGTTAAACTCTCTTAGACAGAGCGATGGCCGTGCGACAACCGATGCGGATGACCGCGCTCATCAGCGGATAGGCAAATGCGTGTTCAGCGCCTTCCTCTAATGCGGTCGCCTTATGCTCCAGCTCCTCTGCACGGAAATCCACAATCATCGCTGAAAGCTCGGGGTCGCTGTCGCCCAGCTCTTCCAGCTGTTCGCCGTAATGCCGGTCAATCTCCGTTTCGACAGCCACGGTGCAGGCCATAGCGGCGCGCGGACCAAGCGCAGCAGTCGCGGCTCCCAAAGCAAACCCGGCGATATTCCAAATCGGCTGCAGCGCCGTTGGACGCACTCCGCGTTTTGCGATCAATTCATCGAACGCGTTTAAGTGCCGCTCTTCTTGTGCAGCCATATGCGCGATTGATCGCGCAGCGGGCGTTCGGTCGCCCATGACCGCCAATTGCCCAGCATAAATACGTTTCGCGCCGTATTCACCAGCTTGATTGACACGTATCATGCTGGTCCGCGCAGCACCTTTTGCAACGGTAGGTGGTTGCTTTACCGATTTCGCCATATTGACCACAAAATGGCAATACCACCGGTTGCTGACAACAGGAAGTTATAACCGGCCAGCGAAATGCCAAACAATGACCACGGGGCAACGTCGCAACGCGTAAGCGGCGCTTTCAGGATAGCTTTGGCAAATTCTTCACCGCTTCCGGTGATCATGCTGCTGCATTTGGTATTGCCCTCCCACCAGCCATATTCGACGCCAGCGTGGAAGGCTCCGTAAAAAGCGCTACTGAGGATTGCGAATGCTGCCAAGGCGACCAGTACACGCCGGAAATTAGGCGAGCCAGCGACAAAAGAGAGCAATGCCGGTATGAGTGCCGCAAAATGCGGGTAACGTTGCCACCAGCACATTTCACAGGGAGACAAGTTAAAGCCAAATTGCGCAATATAGGCTCCACCAAGCAATGATACAGGAAGCAACAGCGCCAATAAGCGCGCTCGTTCGAATGTCAGCATTTCAAACCTTGGAATCAGTTATGAGCAGGTCCCTTAGCGCCTTTTTCAGCAACACGCATTGTTTTCGTGCCAAGCCTTTTCAATGTATCCATGGCATAGTGCAGTTGAAAATCATCAATGCCCTTGGCCTTTAACTGCTCGGCAGTTTGGTTGAAGCGGGGATCATCTAGATTATCTTCTTCGAGCTGCTTGTCATCTGCTTGCAGTTCATTGATGAGATGCCGCCGAAGATCAGCCTCACGGATAGCAACACGCTTCTTATAATCCGGGTCAGAAAGCTGCGGTACGCGGATATCTGGCTTTACGCCGCCTTCCTGGATCGAACGACCTGACGGCAAATGATATCGCGCTACGGTCAAACGCAGGCCTGTTTGGCGTGGCAAGCTGATAACATTTTGCACCGATCCCTTACCGAAGCTGGTTTCGCCTATAATCAGGGCACGGTGATGGTCTTGCAAGGCGCCAGCGACAATTTCCGACGCAGACGCCGAGCCAACGTCAACAAGTACGATAACCGGCTTACCCATGGTCACGTCGCCCGGTACTGCTTCTTCTGCATACCAGCGTTCGATTTTCTTGGTGTCGCGTCCGCGCTCGGAAACAATTTCACCGTCCGCCAAAAACGCATCAGAAACCGCCACAGCTGCATCAAGTACGCCGCCAGGATTCGAACGGAGATCGATGATGTAACCGACCAACTTGTTGCCATGCTGCTTTTGAATAGTACGGATGGCTTTTACCATGTCATCAGCAGTATCGACAGCAAAATTCGATAGCGCAATAATGGCGATATTGTCCTTCACCTCGTATTTCACAGACTTTAAGTCTATCTTCGCGCGCGTAACAGTCACATCAAATGGCTGATCACGACCAACGCGCACTAATGTAAGCTTGATCGAAGTGCCTGCCTCACCACGCATTGCCTCAACCGCTTCATCGAGAGTGCCACCATAAATTAGCTTGCCGTCAAGATGAGTAATATAATCTCCAGCCTTGATGCCCGCACGGTCGGCAGGCGTATCAGCAGTCGGCGCGATGACCTTCACAACGCCGTCTTCCATCGTCACTGATAGGCCTAGTCCCTTATACTCGCCGTCGATCTGTGTGGTCAGGCCCTGAAAGTCAGACTTGTTAAGGAAGCCACTATGCGCGTCCAAGTTTGACAGCATGCCTTGGATCGCGCCTTGCATCAGCTGTTCATCGGTAACTTGATCAACATAGCGAGCTTTGACAGTTTTATACACGCTCAGGAATTCTTCCAGTTCGCGGAAGTCTTGTGCCTTTGGCTTTTCAGCAGCTTTGTTGTTGGCAGTTTGAGCCACGAGCGGGGTAAGCGGTGTTAATGTGCCAACCACGACCGCCGAAAAGGCCGAAGCAAAAGCCAGTCCGGCAAGCAATTTCATTTTCATAGCACTTTCCCGCATGATGTTGTGCCGTAGTCTATATCGATCACGCGAACATGGTGAAAGCATGTTTACCACGAAAATGTGATTGATTAAGGTTTCGAACGAAACGCCAGCACCTAGTCAGTACAGCAATGCCGCGATGTCCATGGGCCTACCGTTGCGGCGCAATTCAAAGGTGACATACGAATTTTGACTATTTGCCCGGCCTAATAAGGCGCCCATAGATATCTTTTGCCCCTTTGAAACCGACAGGCCCGAGAGATTGGCAACCAGAGTAGACCAGCCCCGGCCATGTTCAATAATCACAATCTGCCCGTAGCTGCGATATGGCCCGGCATAAGTCACTGTGCCGCCGGCGGGCGCGGATACAGCTTCTCCCGCTGCCATAGAGAGCCGAATGCCGCGTTCGCGGTACCCCGTCTCGCTTTGTTCGTTGAAGCCAAAAACAATAGCTTTGCCTTTGGGTAACCTGTACGGAGCATCAACCCGCGCTTGGCCGATTGCACTTTTTTGGCTTCGCAGAATTGGGCCATCCAGAGCGGCCAAATCAGAGCCGGTTTCGCCGCTCTCCCGCATGGTATCGATCTTGTCGACGAGGTCACGGGCCTTTTCGCCTTGCGCAATGGCCTTTTCAAATTCGATTGCCGCATTTGCCGATAGCCCGTCAGCGCGTGCGCGACTGCTACCCTCTATGTCGGCGAGGCCTTTACGCTGTTTGGCAAGATCTGTTCGCGCGTTGGCCAGCGACTTTACTGCAACTAATTCTTGTGACCGCAACTCATTCTGACGCGCGATCGTTTGACGAAGACCTGCAGTCCTCCGCAGGATCACAGGCTCAACGCTTGCCATAACCGCGCGCAAATGCACAAAATTCTCGCGGCTTCCAGGCTGGATCATCAACAAAGCTGTCGGCTGGCTTGTCAGTTGCTGCAGTCCGCCAATCAGCCGCATGATGGGAGCGCCCGCAATCGCGAGCTGACGCTTTTGCTCGGATTGCTTTGCGCTGATTATCGCAAGCCGTGCGTTTGCTGCTTTGATCTGCGCACTTGCTGCGTCCATTTGCGCAGACAAGACTGCGCGCTGCGCGGCCAGCCGCTCAACAGCGCTTACAGCATTGCTTGCCTCCTGCCTCAAGTACTCGCTGCGCTGTCGGGCAACCGATGCCTGTGTCTTAGCAGCTTGCAGTGCTTGTTGCTGATCCGCAAGCGACTGCGCGGCAAGCGCTCCACCGAGCAAAAGCAGCGAGGCGAAAATCGTGCAAATCAGAAACCAAAACCGCATGCGCTACCCTTCGCGATGATAGGGATGGTTTGCAAGTATTGATGTTGCACGGAAAAGTTGCTCCGCCAACATCGCGCGGGCCAACATATGCGGCCATGTCGCCCGACCAAATGCGATTAACTGGTCTGCGCCTTGGCGCTGTGCATCGTCAAAACCATCCGCCGCTCCCAACAGAAAACACGTTTCGCGGACACCGTCGTCGCGCCAATTGCTGAGAATTTCTGCAAATTTAGCTGAACCAATTTGATCACCGCGTTCATCGAGAACAACAGTGCGACTGGGTGTCAAGGTTGTGGGCAATTTTGTGGCAGTTTCCGAGAGCTCGGTTACTTTTACGGGCCAAGAAATACGCTTCAGATATCTGTCAACCAATTCAGATTCGGGTGACCTGCCGATTTTTCCGCGTGCAACGATGTGAAGCAGCACCCCCTGCGCCCCGCAACTAAGCGCCTACAACAGCAGGTGCATCGCCAAAGGACCACATTCGCTCAAGATTGTAGAAGCTTCTGACTTCCGGGCGGAATAAGTGCACAATAACGTCTTCGGCGTCGATCAAGACCCAGTCTGCACTTGGCAAGCCTTCAATCCGAGCGCTGCGACCAGCCAGCTTAATTCGTTCAACCAGTTTTTGCGCCATCGCCGCAACTTGACGCGACGAACGTCCGCTTGCGACAACCATATGGTCAGCGATGCTGCTTTTTCCTTCAAGCGGGATAGAGACAACTTCCTGCGCCTGGTCGTCGTCCAAAGACTGAAGTACCAGTTGATGCAGCGCGTCGGCTTCGAGTCCGGGACTCTTTTTCTTTGACGGGGATTTTTTAGCCGAGGGCGTAACGGGGTCGATCAATTCGGTTCCTTATTGCAATAATTTTCGAGTGACGCCGTCCCGAACAACACGGCCTGCATATGCTTTTTGCCATATGGGGTTGTCACGGCGTATGGCCGTGGCTGACCGAGGATCGGGACGAAAGCGCAAAAATACAAGCGCTGGCGTGCTCCATGAAGTCCAGTTCAAACGCTGATCCGGGCAGCGGACAAACCGCCGGAACCATGCCATTGCCGGTGATGCAATCGCTCCGTCGTTATATCGCGGACGCGCCACAACTGCAATCGGCATGATTTTCGCTATTTCGCGCCATTTTCGCCATTTCGAAAACTGCTTTAAATTATCGGCGCCCATTATCCAGATAAACTCATTTCTGCGATGAAGAGTACGGATTCTCCTCAAACTATCAATAGTATAGCGCGTCCCAAGTTGCGCCTCAATCGCAGTTACCGTAATGCGACTACAGCGTGCCATCGCTTGTGCTGATGCAATTCTCGCCGGAAGCGGCGCCATATCTTTCCTGGATTTCAGCGGATTACCCGGAGAGACCATCCACCAAATTCCATCGAGTCCCAACTCATCAATCAGCCGCAAACTAATCGCCCGGTGCCCCCCATGCGCCGGGTTAAACGATCCGCCTAGAAGTCCAATTCGCGCCATCAGGGCCGCGTCTGTCCCGTTCCACGCACAACCCATTTATACGTAGTTAGTCCTTCCAGGGCGACTGGACCGCGGGCGTGCAACCTGCCCGTGGCAATTCCAATTTCTGCGCCCAAACCAAATTCGCCGCCGTCTGCAAACTGCGTTGAGGCATTGTGCATGACGATTGCGCTATCGGCTTCGGCCAAAAAGCGGTCTGCTGCCTCTTGGTCTTGCGCGATAATAGCATCGGTGTGATTGCTGCTGTGGGCGGCGATGTGGTCGAGTGCATCGTCCAAACCTGCAACTGCCCGGGCGGAGACTATTGCTTCAAGATATTCCGTGTCCCAATCCGCATCTGCCGCAGAAATCGTGCGAGGTTCCAACTCCATCAGGACATCATCTGCGCGAACCTCGCAACCGGCCTCCACCAAGGCGGCGAGTAGATCTGCAGCATGGGGATAATCTTGATCGATCAGCAACGTCTCCATCGCCCCGCAAATTCCAGTGCGTCGCATTTTGGCGTTTACCACGATGTCGAGCGCCATTTTCGGTTCGGCACTGGCATGTACATAAGTATGGCAGATGCCGTCCAAATGGGCCAGAACAGGCACGCGCGCCTCGTCTTGCACCCTTGCAACCAACGACTTTCCGCCGCGCGGAATTATCATATCGATCTTGCCCTGGGCGCGAAGCATTGCGCCGACGGCTGCCCGATCTTTAATGGGCACCAACTGCACAGCTGTTTCAGGCAATCCGGCCGAGACGATGCCGGCAACCATAGCCTTATGGATCGCCCGGTTGCTGTTTACTGCCTCGCTGCCACCCCGCAAGATAACTGCGTTGCCCGAACGTAGGCCCAAGGCGGCTGCGTCTGCAGTTACATTAGGGCGGCTTTCATAGATTATTCCAAGCACCCCAATGGGTACTCTAACCCGTTGCATATTGAGGCCGTTAGGTCGGTTCCGGTTGTCGATGATTTCGCCCACCGGATCAGCCAAGGTGGCGACGTCGGCAACCGCCGCTGCAATACCCGAAAGCCGCGCTTCATCTATCCGTAAACGATCAAGCATAGCTGCTGACAGCCCTGCTTTTTCCGCCGCCGCCATGTCCGCAGCATTCGCTGCCAATATGGCGCCACACTGCTCTTTCAGAACCGCGGACGCCGCCAACAGCGCCGCTTCCTTTTGTAGCGAGGTGGCGCGTGACATGCGTTGCGATGCCGCTTTCGCCGTCACTGCCATTTGTTCGATTTGTAGCTCGATTTGGTCCATAAATTTACCCTATCCCGTTGTGCCGCAAAGGGAAAGAACACAAGTTTCGACCGCCTGTTTTGCAAAGCTTTACATTCGAACGATTCGTTCGTTTCACGAATCGCCAAATCTGCTTTAAATATATGAAACATATAAGTGATATATAATTTTACATTTATATACAAACTGACAGCTTTACACTTTTCGCGACTCGCGGAGTGATTTATCCACAGCTCATCGCGTGACTCCACCGACTCGTCACGAGTCTGCTCTCAGCGATTCGCGCAACCTGCGAACGCCTGCTATCAACCCGCAGCTCATAAAAAAAACGGGGTGGGTCGTGTCGTCAAAAGGTAAGTTAGCTGCGCTAAAGGCGCGGATAGGGTCATGGTTTGTTGATCGCGAGTTTTTCATGCGCGCTCACGGCCAGGTCCGTTTCCTAAAAATTTCTGCTCAATTGCAACGTCGCGTCGCGGGCGTTGCTACTCTGATCGTTGGTGTATGGCTGGTCATCACTTTGGGCATGGCGATCAATCAAGTCAGCGTTTCTTTCGAACGTATGGCTTTGGTCCGCGAACAAGCAAAAATTCAGTCTGCTGAAGAACGCGTAGCCAGCTATCGCGATTCCATGGATGATGTTGCTGACGACTTGAAAAAGCGTCAGGACATGATGGAAAGCATGTACGAACAACAATTTGGTGTGAAGCCAAGCGAAGCGGCCAAAGCCGCTGAACTGGGAGAACAAGAAAAGGCCGCCAAGAAAATTGGCGCTCAAATTCCTGAAGCCGCCAAATTGGTCTCCATGGAAACGCGGCAAATTCGCTTTGCAATTGGCCTGACTAAAATTGCCGAAGCGCGCACCATTAAGGCAGAACAGGCCATCCGCCGCTACGGTCTCAACCCTGCTACTCTTATCAGTACGTCGAACATTGGCTCAGGTGGTCCTTTCATTCCGTTTTTTGGTGATACAAAAGAAGTCAGCGATCCGCGTTTTCAAAAGCTAGCCGATGCTCTCGACAAGATGAAGGCAACGGAACGCGCGCTTGCGGGCATACCTACTTCGCTTCCCGCCGCATTAATGAGCATGACCAGTAACTTTGGCTATCGCAGTGATCCGTTCACTGGCCAAGGTGCTATGCATGCCGGCATCGATTTCCGCGGTGAGCATGGAAGCTCGATTTTGGCAGCAGCCGACGGAACGGTATCTTTTGTCGGTGGAATGGGCGGATACGGCAATTGTATTGAAATAACGCATGCTAATGGTTTGGTAACGCGTTATGCTCATCTTGCTGGCTTCACCGTGACAGCAGGACAAAAAATTCGTCGCGGTGCGCAAATCGCGCGAATGGGTAGTACTGGCCGTTCAACCGGCACCCATTTGCATTTCGAAGTCCGGGTCAATGGTCAGGCGATCAATCCCATGAAGTTTTTGGAGGCTAATACTAATGTTCTCAAGGAACAAACCGTCGCAGGAAACGGACCCGTTTCAACCAGCACCCCGCAATCGTGAGGCGTCCGTGCGCAACTCAGGACATACATTTTCGATGATCGCTGCTGACGTATCCATTGTTGGTAATGTTACAGCAAAAGTTGACCTGCATATTGATGGCACGATCCAAGGCGACGTCACATGCGGCTCTTTGGTGCAAGGACCCGATAGCTTGATCACTGGCAAAGTAGTTGCTGAAGCTGCTCGGCTTTCCGGACGCATTGACGGATCAATTGAAGCCCGCGAACTGGTTATTGAAGCTTCTGCGCGGATCAAAGGTGATGTTATTTATGACAGCCTTACCATTGCGCCAGGCGGGCAAGTTGAAGGCAAGTTCAAGCATAAGTCTGCTGCCGGCAACGTCCCCAATATCCGCAGCGCGACCGTGGACATTTCAAAAAATGATCCATTGATCCTGAATGAGGAAGCCAAGGTCGCTTAAGCGCGGCCCTTTGCCGCAACTCCATTAAACCAATATTTCGCCAGCTGGCCCCTGTCCCAAGAAATTGGCAGGGCTGGCGGATGCGCCATATGCCCCAGCGCAGAAAATGGCGATTAAGTCGCCCACATCTGCGTGCGGCAGCATTACCTGGTCACCCAACCGGTCGAGTGGCGTACACAAGCATCCCACAACTGTAACTTGCTCATTGGCCGTTTCACTGAAGCGGCCCGCAACGGCTATCGGATAGTTTCTGCGGATGACAGTACCGAAATTTCCGCTCGCCGCCAGTTGGTGGTGAAGTCCGCCATCAGTCACCAGAAACGTTTCGCCGTGGCTAATTTTACGGTCGATAACCTGGCAAAGGTAAACCCCTGCCTCTCCAACCAAATAGCGACCAAGCTCAATGCAAAATTCGGTATCAGCCAAAATATCGGGCAGTACCGAAAAAGTCTGTCCCAGCGCGTCACCAACGGCGGCCAGGTCAAACGCCACATCACCCGGGAAATAGGGTATGCCAAAGCCCCCGCCCAAATTCACATGTGGAGGCGTTTGACCTATAGAAGTTGCCAATTCTGAGCTCAGAGCCAAAGTCTGCGCCTGCATTGCTATGATTGCATCGGCATCAAGTGTCTGGCTACCGGCATAAATGTGAAAACCGCGCCATTGGGCACCTGCGGAAATAAGGCTCCGGACAAGCGCGGGCACGCGCTCGGCATCGACACCAAATGGCTTGGCCCCACCCCCCATCTTCATGCCAGATCCTTTTAAATCGAAACTGGGATTAACACGGATCGCAATTTTCGGAGTTGTCCCGATCCGATCTCCGATCTTTATGGCTCTCGCCACTTCTCCCTCTGACTCGGCATTGAGTGTGGCGCCCGCAGTTATCGCTGCCTCCAGTTCAGCGTCACGTTTGCCGGGTCCGGCAAAACTGATTTTGTTTGGGTCAACGCCAGCAGCTACCGCGAGTGCCAATTCACCCCCAGAAGCCACATCAAACCCGTCGACCAGTCCGTTCATGTGGGTCAGCAACGGCCCGAAAGGATTGGCTTTCATCGCATAATGCAGCGAGAGACGCTCGGGCATTGCGCCCCGTAACTCGGCAACGCGGCCGTCCAAAAGCTGCCGCGAATAGACAAACAGCGGCGTTCCGGCAGCTTCAGCAACGAGCGCACTTACCGGTCGTCCACCAATGGCAAGTTCACCGTTTATTGCTGCATATCCTGCCGGAATGGGGCCAGTCGGTTTCATAGGGTCTGCCGATAGCCCAATTTCGTAAAAGTTTCGATACTTTCGAGTGTCCAAACTTAGGGTTCTGGCCCTGAAGCTACTGCTTCACCACTTGTTGACACATTTGACACGGAATCGCGTTTTTGCGCATTTGTTTATCGTACAAACAGCCCCGACGCTCGCACGACGCCAAGGACATAAAATTGATCAAATACTGAGAGATATTTGTGAGCCAGAAAAGGAAAATACATCATCAGCCGATAAGAACATATAATGAACAAATTGTCAAGCGCAAATGCCCAGGCCTAGTGCCCGGGACTTAGCCCGCGCGGAAATCGGCAGTTATCTCGCCACAACCGCGCAACTCTTCTTCATGCCCCTCTTCACGCCAACTTTCGGCAAGAGCTTGCTTTTCCCAGTCCTGCATAGCCGGATGCGCTATGATATGATCAACCCATGCTTGTCCCGCACCTACATTCAAACCGTAGGTCCGCGCGCGCCAAGCGACTGGAGCATAAAAAGCGTCCACGACACTGAAACCATTTCCGGCAAGAAATGGTCCGCCGAACCGCGACAGCCCCTCTTCCCAAATTGCGCGGACGCGCGAAACATCTCTAATCAACGCGTCAGACATAGGTCGTGGCTTAACCCGCACCCCGACATTCATCGTGCAATCATTGCGCAACGTGGAGAAGCCCCCGTGCATTTCCGCGACAACCGCTTGCGCCCAAGCTCTAACCACAGGCTCCAACGGCCATACACCGTCATGCCGATCGGCCAGATATAGCGCAATGCCCAAGGAATCGTGAATCGTACGTCCTTCGTGGATCAGCACCGGGACCTGACCCGTCGGCGAGAACACGCGAAACTCTTCGTAATTGGAAATTTTAGTAAAAGGCTCAATGCGGTCCTCAAAACCTATCCCAAGGCCCTTCATCAAAAGCCATGGACGCAAACTCCAACTGGAATAGTTACGATTGGCTGTGATGAGAGTATATTCGGCCATAGATATTGCGTCCTAATCAGAAACTCTGGTTCAATAAGAAACTTTATTTTGAATTGGCGGCGACGCTATCATTGGTGCAGCGACATTAAGTGCCCTACATTGGTTGAGCAGGGCAAATTTTGGCGTGAACAACCAATTGCCCTTACGGTCGATCAAACCGCCTTTTTCGGCGAGCCAAGCCCGCGCATAACCTTTACCATTGAAGCCGGACGCATAGGTAAAGCTTGGCTGAATCGCCCAGTTTCCTGCATAGTCCAAATAGCCGCGTTTCCCGTCTTTCTTTTGGGCAGGGATCAGCTCGGGGTCATCGTCAAGCTCCATATGTTCATAAAGAGGCTTGATTTGCCAAGTACCGTCGGGTTTCAACAACCCGGTGCGATATTCATAAGGAGGTTTCTCATCATCAAAGCTAGCCAAAAAAAACCCTTGGGCATTGGTATATCCCATCGGGTAGGCGCCGGCCTCTTTCACTTTACCTGGGTTGTCGTAATCGACATAACCAGATAAAGAAACGTTCCAGTCTTCGTCCATTTTGTATCGTTCGCCCGCAATATACAGAATATAACTGCCTTTTGAAAAGCCTTCGGCGGAAACATAGCGCGGGGAAATAACAACCTCGCCCGCACGGTTTATGAAACCCCATTTTCCGCTATCATTTACAACTGCCGCCATTTTGCCGCCATTGAATGAAGTGGCTAATTTCCACTTTTTGGCTATCACGATCTCGCCTTTGCGATTGACGAAACCCGACCTGCTCTTGTCAAGATCGACATCGCTAAAGACCGCCAAATCATCTTTACCAAAACCAGGTGATTTCGTGTCATCGGGCAAAGAGAAAACTACCCTGCCTTTCTTGTCGATAAACTCCGATTTTTTGCCCCGGCGTACCCACGCAAGCCCGCTGTCATCAAAGGGGATTGCATCTTCATAAATCGCTGGAATGGCGAACTGCCCGGTCAAATTAATGAAACCGCAATTGCCACCTTTCGAGCTCATTGCCGCCAAAAGGGGGAACTCGGTCTGTGCGCTGTTTGTAGTTGCAGATGCGGCAACTGCGTTAGTTGACCAAATAAGAGATAGCCCAACAAGTCCGCTGATTACAGAACGACCCAACATGCCTCTTCACCCTTCCCCGAATTACGTCATTTTTGCGCAGTAGCAATTTATTGACGTCTAACTGGTAACGCAAGGTACCGCTATGTCACTCATAATCAGAGTAGAAGATTTCGGAAGCAAGTTTGGGCGCATGATTTACTTTCTCCGATCAGCAGATATCGCGATAGATTCGCGATTACAGCGTTATCAAAACGCGCTCGACGAGCGCAATGTGCCCTATAAGGCCATCTACTGGGACCGGAATATAGCGCCTCGTGCCCCAGGTTCTGATCGCGAAATACCTTATACGAATGCAGCCGCATTTGGTCGCCGGTTTGCGCTGGCAAGTAAGTTTCTGGCTTTCAATCGCTTCGTTTTTGCCGAACTCTGGCGTCGTCGGCGCGAAGTCAATGTCGTCCACGCAGTCGATTTCGACACGGCCATGCCGGCTATGTTGTTTAGCATTTTGGGGCGCAAACCCTTGGTTTACGATCTTTATGATAGTTTCGTGGACTCACGCATGATCACGGGGCCTTTGCGCTGGACAATCAATTTGCTCGAAAAGCTCGTAATCGCGCGTGCCAGTTTGGTCATCATCGCTGATCCAATACGCACCGCTCAACATCCACATATCGCCGACAAAAAGCTTTTGGTGATCGAAAACGTTCCCATGGAAAAGACCGAGTATAAGAGGACTTCGCCTGGCAGTAAGGAAAAACTGAAGCTGGGCTACCTTGGTACTCTCGAACCTTACCACCGCGGTCTTGAGGATGTTCTGTCGGTGCTTGGCAAGTTACCATTTGTTGAGTTTCACGTTGGCGGTGCAGGCTCACTTGAGCCCATGGTGAGGCAAAGCCAGGAACAAGGCGCAAACCTGGTATTTCATGGCGCTATGGACCATCGCGACGGCATGCAGCTTATGGCAAACTGCGATATCATGCTGGGGTTATATTATGACAGTGTGCCAAATCACCGATGGGCAGCACCAAATAAATATTTCGAGCATCTGATGCTTGGCATTCCGCTATTGACGTCCATACACACGCCGCCGGGAGCAAAAGTCAGCTCTAACGAAACCGGCTGGGCAGTGCCCGACGGTGCGGCTCCCATTGGCGAGGCGCTGATCGCTGCGTTTGAAAATCCCGTCGAGCGCAAAAAGCGCGGCACCAACGCGCGCAACATCTGGGAAAAGCTGTATGCCAATTATCACGACGAAGCGATCGGCACCAATTATGTCGAACGTGTTCGGGGGTTAATAGCTTCCAAATAGCGCAAGTCATCACTTCGCCCATTGCCTTTCGCTTCCGATTTTTTTCGGCTGCTTTCTTTTACCCTGTTGCTTGTCTAAAGCGTCCGGAACAACCAAACGGAAGCCGATATGACACAAGAATATAGCACCGATTTGAAGCTCTATATCAACGGCTCTTGGCGCGACTGCGGTGAACGCGACACTTTCCAAGTGATGAACCCTGCAACCAGTGCTCCTATCGCTGACTTGCCCCTCGCTACGGTCGATGATTTGCAGGAAGCGCTCGAAGCCTCGCAAAAGGGTTTCGCGCTTTGGCGCGCAACAGGTGTCAATGAACGCGCCGCGATATTGCACAAGACCGCAGACCTTATCCGTGCGCGTAGCGAGAATATGGCGGTCCTAATGACCCTGGAACAAGGCAAGCCCCTTGGAGAGTCGCGCGCCGAAATTTTGTCGTGCGCGGCGGTATTCGATTATTGCGCCGAAGAGGCAAAGCGCAATCATGGCCGCGTTGCTCTACGTCCTTCTGGACAGCGGGCAATGGTCCTGAAACAGCCAATCGGACCGGTGGCATCCTTAACCCCGTGGAATTTTCCGGCGTCGCTGATGACCAAAAAGCTCGCCGCTGCTCTTGCCGTTGGTTGTTCGGTGATCGCAAAGCCCGCAGAAGAAACCCCGGGCTGCACCAGCGCAATCTTCGAAGCGCTTGACGATGCTGGCATTCCCGCGGGTGTCGCTCAATTGATCTTTGGCGTTCCCGACACCGTTAGCCGGACTTTGCTTGCTTCACCGATAATCCGGAAGCTGAGCTTCACAGGCTCGATCGCAGTGGGCAAGCACTTGATGAAGTTGGCAGCCGACAACGTCACGCGCGTAACAATGGAACTGGGCGGTCACGCGCCGGTGGTCGTGTTTGATGACTGCAACCTTGAAAAGACACTTGATATTGTAGTGACACAGAAATTCCGCAACGCGGGGCAAGTGTGTATCTCGCCCACACGTTTCTACGTGCAACAGAATATCTACGACCGCTTTGTCGCTGGATTTAATGAACGCACAGGTAAGGTTGTGGTGGGCAACGGCCTGGATGCTAACACGGTCATGGGGCCAATGGCGAATACGCGTCGCCCGCAAGCCGTGGGAGCGCTCATTGACGATGCTATTGCCAAGGGTGCGCGCTTGGGCAGTGGCGGGACAGCAGGTGATATGGGCGCGTTCTATTATCAACCAACCGTGCTTTCGGACGTTCCACTAGAAGCCGAGATCATGTCAAACGAGCCGTTCGGGCCCGTCGCTTTAATCAGGCCATTTGCAAATATGGACGACGCGATAGAACAAGCAAATCGCCTGCCTTTTGGTTTGGCTGCTTTCGTCCACACCGAAAACGGGCGCTGCGCCAATATCATGGGCGATGCAATTGAAGCGGGGATGATTGGGATCAACACTTCCGTGATCAGCGCGCCGGATATGCCCTTTGGCGGTGTGAAGGAATCAGGCTTTGGCAGCGAAGGTGGCCCGGAGGGTATGGAGAGCTATTACGTTACTAAGGCTATCCACCAATGGTGAGCGAGCCTACGCAGACTCTCTGAGCTTTGCCTTTCCGGAAACCAATTGTCGGCTTAGATCAGCTTTCAAACGCACCGGATCGCGGGCTATAACAAAGCCGAAGCTAACGCCGCCTTCTTTGGACGCGGTGGCATGATGCAGCTTATGCGCTTGAACAAGCCGCTTGGCATATCCGCTTTTCGGCACCCAGCGGAAATAGCGCTGATGCACCAGTCCGTCGTGGATCAACGTATACACAAGTCCGTATAACAAAATGCCAAGACCGATCCACGTCGCCGGTTCCCAAGCCACCGAACCCAATATCATCGGGCTGCCGAGCGCAAACATAGAAATACTAAGCGCCGCCCCGACAATGCCGTACAGATCGTTTTTCTCGAGCAAATTGCCATGCGGTTCATGATGATCGCGGTGCCATCCCCAGCCAACACCGTGCATTATGTATTTATGGCTCGCCCAAGCGATCCATTCCATCGCAAAAAAAGTCAAAAGCACGATGAGGGCATTTGCCAACATTATTTAGAGCTCTTCCTGTCCAGGCGTGCAAGGCCCTTCGCGCTTAGAAACTGACTGCATTGTCAAATTCGCTTCGCCAAAAGGTGTCGGGGCGCGTTCAGAATGCATCGTTACCGAGTTTGCGATTGGCGAAATTGCACCTGTCATCGTCATAGAAACTTGCCTGCCCTGCTTGTCAGTTGCAACGCAGCTCAACGCCAGTTCTAGCTTATCACCGATCATTTCTTGCCGATTGACAGTACATTTACCCGGACCTTTACGTCCCATCGCATTGCCAACGAAATCTTCCTTTTTGGCGGCCTCTTCAGTCAAACAAAATGCGTTACTGGCTTGGTTCAACATTGCCTGCATCTTGTCTTTACTACTCGCGTCAAGACCATCACCTTCAAGTTGCAATATTGTAACCTTGACACTCCAGCTGCCGGGAACCCGTTCTACGCGGGGGTAATCCAACACAGCCAAGGCAGGAGCGGCACACCAAAATGCGACAAAAAGGGAGGAAGGAAGCATCCGCGATAGTATATTTGTTTTCATATGAAGCCGTATAACTGACTCGCATATGATCGCCAAGCGTTGTCATTGTGATCAACCCGGCTTAAGGGCGGCTGATGATTAAAAGCCCGCAAACGCTTTACGAAAAAATTTGGGAGGCGCATGTCGTGGAGACGCGACCCGACGGCACTGCAATCATATTCATTGACCGCCATTTGGTTCACGAAGTCACCAGCCCACAGGCCTTTGAAGGGCTGCGCGCTGCAGGCCGCACGGTCCGACGACCCGATTTAACCTTGGCCGTCCCCGACCATAATCTTCCAACGACTGCAAGGCGTGATGCAAATGGCAAACGCATTCCCATTACCGATGTTGAAAGCGCTCAGCAGCTGGCCGCGTTAGAGGCAAATGCTCCTGCTTTTGGTATTCGCTACATCGGCGATGCTGACGCCGAACAAGGCATTGTCCATGTGGTTGGGCCGGAGCAGGGCTTTTCGCTTCCCGGCACCACCATTGTTTGCGGCGACAGCCATACCGCCTGCCACGGCGGACTTGGTGCATTGGCCTTTGGCATTGGCACAAGCGAAGTCGAACATGTGCTAGCCACACAGACACTGCAGCTTATGCGTTCGAAATCGATGGAAGTGCGGGTCGAGGGAGAAGTCGGCCCCGGGGTAACGGCGAAGGATATTGTGCTTCACATTTGCGGCGTTTTGAAAGCGTCGGGTGGTACCGGTTACGTTATCGAATATACCGGCAGTGCCATTCGTGCGTTGTCGGTCGAGGGACGCTTAACGGTAAGCAATATGGCGATTGAGCACGGCGCACGCGCCGGCCTAATCGCGCCGGATGATGTGACTTTTGCCTATCTGAAAGGCCGCCCGATGGCACCAAAGGGCGATGACTGGGATGCCGCAGTGGCTTATTGGCGATCACTGGCGACCGACAAGGGTGCCAAATATGACAAGGTCGTGGTTATCGACGCCGTTGATATTGCGCCCAGCGTGACATGGGGCACGTCACCCGAAGATGTTCTGCCGATTACAGGCGTTGTGCCAGATCCGATGGATTTTGCCGATCCGTCAAAACAAGTCGCTGCGCAAAAGTCGCTCGATTACATGGGGCTCGCCCCCGGCACAAAGATGACAGATGTTGAAGTCCAAAATATCTTCATTGGCAGCTGCACCAACAGCCGGATCGAAGATCTCCGCGCTGCCGCTGCAGTTCTAAAAGGTCGCAAGAAAGCCGCCAACGTCAAATGGGCTATCATCGTGCCGGGATCCGGGTTGGTAAAGGCGCAAGCTGAAGCTGAAGGGCTAGACCGGATTTTTACCGATGCCGGTCTGGAATGGCGCGAACCGGGTTGTTCCGCATGCTTGGCGATGAACCCGGACAAGGTTCCAGCCGGAGAGCGCTGTGCCTCGACCAGCAACCGCAATTTTGTCGGACGCCAAGGACCGGGCAGCCGCACGCATTTGGTTAGCCCCGCAATGGCGGCCGCAGCCGCGGTAACTGGTCGCCTAACCGATGTGCGCACAATGATGAGAGACCAATAATGAGTAAAGACGACAAAACGCCCGCAGACGATCCAAAATGGTCTACCGGCGCGAAGGTTGGAGCGGCAGTCGGCTCCGCAGCGCTTGTCGCAGCGCTGCTCTATGCGACTAAGCGAAATCGTGACCGAAAGCTTGAGCCACAATCGCCTGAACCCGACACAAAGAAAAGCGCAGGCGAAACATGAAACCCGTTTCATCTGTTTCCGGGCGCGCCTATCCTTTAGGGCTTAAGAATATCGATACCGATATCATCATTCCGGCCCATTGGCTGAAAACCATCAGCCGCTCGGGACTCGGCGTAGGCGCGTTTGAAACCATCAGAGCCGTACCAGGTAACATCTTTGATGACCCCGCATATGCAGGGTCGCCGATATTGATAGCAGGCGATAATTTCGGATGCGGATCAAGCCGCGAACATGCCGCTTGGGCGATGGCAGATCTAGGAATCCAGGCCGTAATCGCCCCCAGTTTTTCCGATATATTTTCGGGCAATGCGTATAAAAATGGCTTACTCGCCGTGGTCTTGCCACAAGAAGCGGTGGACAGGCTATTGACGGTGGTTCGTGACAATCCCGATTTGGAAGAACCTGTCCATATTGACCTTGAGAACCAGGTTGTGACGACCCCGTTCCAAGACCGTTTCACTTTTGAAATGGATCCTTTCCGGAAAAGTTGTTTACTTGGTGGGCTTGACGAAATCGGCATAACCCTTGCCAGTGAACAAGCCATTACACGCTACGAAGCACGATTGGCCGCCGAACGACCTTGGCTCTCACCTCAACTTTGATAAGGACATTATAATGCGCGCTTTGCTTTCGAATGCGATCGGCGGCCCCGAAACCCTTACAATAGGTGAATTGCCCGACCCCGTAGCTGGCCCGGGTCAGGTTCTGGTTGCCATCAAGGCATGTTCCATCAACTATCCTGATGTCCTGATCATTGTTGATCAGTATCAATTCAAGCCGCAGCGGCCCTTTGCGCCGGGCGGTGAAGTTGCTGGCATTGTGGAAGCGGTTGGCGACGGCGTCGCCGGCTTTGCTATTGGCGACCGCGTGATTGCGCTTTGCGGGAACGGAGGGCTGGCAGAAATGGTCGCCGTCAATGCGTTCAACTGCTTCAAAATGCCGGATAATATGGATTTTGCTGATGGTGCGTCTTTGCTTCTGACCTACGGCACGTCGGCGCATGCTCTAAAGGACCGTGCACATATTAAGGCCGGTGACAATGTCCTGATCCTTGGTGGGGCGGGTGGCATCGGCATCAGCGCTATCGAGCTCACAAAAGCTTACGGCGGCACAGCAATTGCAGGTGTGTCGAGTGAAGCAAAGGCGGAAATTGCGCGCGCCGCCGGAGCCGATGATGTTATCGTTTATCCGCGCCAGCCCTTTGACAAAGACCAATCAAAAGCGCTTGCAGCAGCCTTTAAAGAGAAAGCCGGCCCCGACGGTTACCGCATCATTTATGACACAGTTGGGGGCGATTATAGCGAACCAGCTGTCCGTTCGATTGGCTGGGAAGGCAAGTTCCTGGTCGTTGGCTTTCCGGCTGGCATAGCGAAGTTGCCCCTTAACCTGACGTTGCTCAAGAGCTGCGACGTTTGCGGCGTTTTTTGGGGCGCGTTTTCTGCGCGCAATCCCGAAGCCAACAAATCGAATATCGCAGAATTGTTCGAATTTTACGCTCAAGGCAAAATCAAGCCTCGCATTTCGGAGAGATTTGCTTTGGCCGATGCCGGACAAGCGATTGCGCGTTTGGGAAGCCGTGATGCCGTCGGCAAACTTGTCGTTGAAATTTGAACGTCAGCCTTGCTTGTATAACCTGGCACGTCAGACTATCTTAAGAAAATCAGATCCAAGGAAAATGCAATGAGCACATTTGATGACCGCGAGTCAGCTTTCGAGAATAAATTCGCACATGATGAAGAGATGCAATTCCGCGTTACTGCGCGTCGCAACAAGTTGCTTGGCCTTTGGGCCGCCGAGAAAATGGGGCTGACTGCAGAAGAAGCCGACGCCTATGCAAAATCGGTTGTTCAGGCCGATTTTGAAGAGTTGGGTGACGAAGATGTTGTCCGTAAGTTACTTGGCGATTTAACGTCTGCCGGCATCGAAACCGACGATCAGTCTGTTCGTGCAGCGATGGACGCGCAAATGGTTGAAGCGCGCCGCCAGTTTATCGAACAAGCCTGAGGTTCACCCAAAATGCCAATGGCAGCGAACGACATTGAAGCGATGATCAAAGCCGCAATCGCAGACGCAGAGGTAAGCATTACTGACTTGCGCGGTGACGGCGACCATTATGCCGCGCATGTCGTAAGCGGGGCATTTCACGGCATGTCACGCATCAAGCAGCACCAGCTGGTCTACGCGGCACTTGGTGGGCGCATGGGCGGAGAACTTCACGCATTACAATTGACTACAGCCACGCCGGAATAGAAATCCGGAACGAAGGAATTTTTATGAGCGCGCACGAACGTATCGATAGCCTTGTTAAGGGCAATGATGTTGTCCTTTTCATGAAAGGCACTGCACTATTTCCGCAGTGCGGCTTTTCTAGCAAAGCAATTGCCATTCTCGACCATCTTGGCCTGTCTTATCAAACCGTTGATGTGCTGCAGGACATGGAAATCCGCCAAGGGATAAAAGAATATTCCGATTGGCCAACGATTCCGCAACTGTACATTAAGGGCGAATTTCTTGGGGGCAGCGACATCATGATGGAGATGTACGAAGCCGGAGAATTGCAGGCATTGGCAGCTGAGCAAGGCCTTGCCAAAGCCGAATGAGGGCGTGACCTCCGTTACTGACGACATATTTGATATCGCTGTCATTGGTGGCGGCATAAACGGTGTCGCCATTGCGCGCGATGCGGCTGGTCGCGGTGCAAAAGTCATTCTGCTTGAAAAGGACGATTTGGCTTCAGGGACATCTTCGGCTTCAACAAAGCTAATCCATGGCGGGTTACGCTATTTGGAGCATTTTGAGTTCAAACTTGTCCGCGAATCTCTGATTGAGCGGGAGATATTGTGGGGGATAGCGCCGCACATTATCTGGCCTATGCGGTTTGTGCTGCCCTATCAAAAAGGGCTTCGTCCGCGTTGGTTGCTGCGCCTTGGTTTGTTTCTCTACGATCATATTGGTGGGCGAAAACGCCTTCCTGCGACGCGATCAATATCGCTTCGTTCGGACCCAGCAGGGGAACCACTCAAACCCGAATTTCGTTATGCTTTCGAATATAGCGACTGTTGGGTTGATGATGCACGGCTTGTTGCACTGACCGCGCAGGATGCCGCAAAGCACGGCGCAGTTGTTCGAACACGTACCCCGGTGACTAACATTAAACGTGGTAACGAGCACTGGGAAATAGAAGCTGCTGGAAGCAAAAGTCGGGTTTTGACGAAGGCCGTTGTGAATGCTGCTGGGCCTGCGGTCCTTAAACTGCTCGAGCATTTCGAAGGTCACATTCCTGACCCCAACGAAGCTATTCGACTCGTGCGCGGATCACATATCGTTGTGCGCAAATTGTTCGAACATGATCGCGCCTATTTCTTTCAAAACCCTGACGGCCGAATATTCTTCGCGATACCCTATGAAGCTGACTTCACATTGATCGGGACAACGGATGCCGACCACGTGACAGGTTTGGACAAGATCCATGCTACGCCCGAGGAAATCGAATATCTTTGCGGCGCGGCCAATGCCTATTTTCGCCGTGCCGTTACGCCTGGCGATGTCGTCTGGAGCTATTCCGGCGTGCGGCCTTTGGTTGATGACGGCAGCAGCAAGCCAGAGACTGCATCAAGGGGGTATCATTTTGACTTAGACCTCGACGCAAATGGCGCGTTGCCTATGCTCTCGGTTTTTGGGGGAAAGATCACCACACACCGCCATCTCGCGGAAACCGCGCTAGCGGAGCTGACACATTATTTTCCCGCGCTCAGTGGCCCAAGTTGGACAGCAACAAGTTCATTGCCAGGAGGGGATTTTGCAGCATCCCAAATCGGTGAGCTAACCAACGATTTGCTCAAATCTTACCCGTTCCTTGATGCTCGAACGGCTGCACGGCTCATGCGCGGCTACGGCACACAAGCGCAAGCATGGTTGAGCAGCGCTCGTTCGAAGCAAGAATTGGGTCACGACTTTGGACACGGCCTTTCGGAAGCGGAAGTCAATTATTTGGTGTCGCAAGAATTCGCTATATCGGCAGATGACATATTGTGGCGGCGGAGCAAGTTGGGACTGCATTTCACAAGGGAGCAAACGGCGAAACTCTCTGCTTTCCTCGATAAAAAAAACATGTAACCTTCCGGATCTGGGTCGCGCCTGAATTTCTAAACGGGATTTCCGCATCTTCGGGGGAGGTAGCGGCATAGCATGGATATGGTGACCACTACTAGGAACCCCGAAGTTGCTGGGTTTGCGGCGTTCATAAGCTATAGCCATGCTGATGAAATTGCTGCGACAAAGCTGCAGAAGCGGCTTGAAACATATCGCCTGCCAAAATCACTTGTCGCGCTCAATAATGATGCCCGCCTGGGCAAGATTTTCCGGGACCGTGAGGATCTGGCGGCCGCCCCTTCGCTGAGCGAAGCAATAAATTCGGCTCTGTCGCAGTCAGCCACGCTAATTGTGGTCTGCTCGCCCGCAGCCGCAAAGTCAAAATGGGTCGCAGAGGAAATCCGGCTTTTCCGTAAGCTTCATCCCAAACGCCCGATTTTGACCGCGCTGGTAAATGGCTCGCCTGCAGATGCCTTCCCTGCCCCGCTGGTTGAAAAGGGGAACGAACCGCTTGCCGCTGATTTGCAAGCAAGCGGCGACGGCGAACAGCTCGGGTATCTAAAAATTATTGCCGGTATTGCAGCGGTCCCTCTCGATGCGCTGGTGCAACGCGACGCGCAAAGAAAATTACGCCGTGTGATTTGGATCACGCTTGCTGCGGGCGTTGCGATGCTAGCGATGGGCATTATGACAGCATTTGCTATTTCTTCCCGTAATGAAGCCCAGAGGCAACGCGCTTCTGCGGAAGGGCTGGTAGAATATATGCTGACCGACCTGAGGGAAGAATTAAAGGGCGTCGGGCGCATCGAAGTGATGACCGATGTCAACCAGCGCGCAATGCAGCATTATCAAAGTCAGGGTGATCTCTCATCTTTACCGCCGGAAAGCCTTGAGCGGCGCGCACGCGTTTTGCATGCAATGGGCGAAGACGATAATATGGAAAGCAATTACCCCGGTGCTTTGGCAAAATTCAAAGAAGCGCATAGGTATACGGCAGAGCTTCTTGCACAAGAGCCCAACAATCCGGACCGTATTTTTGCGCATGCGCAAAGCGAATATTGGGTGGGTCGCGCGCATTGGGACCGAGACGAAAGGGAATCGACTACTAGGCATTGGCAAAATTATCGCGCTCTCGCTGCAAAACTCGCCGAGATAGAACCCGATAAAGTCCGCAGCTTGCAAGAGCTGGCCTATGCCGAAGGGAACTTGTGCGAACTCGATGTAACTCATAATTTCAATCTTGCTGGTGCCGAAACCCACTGCCGATCTGCCATGGATTTCAAGCAAAAGGCCCTTCGCAAAATTCCGGAAGACAGAGATCTGTTGCTTGAAATTGCTGACAGGCATGGTTGGCTAGCGACCGTTCAAAAAGCACAAAAGAAATTTGAAGCCAGTAAGTTGAGCCGAACGAAAGAGGCTGCAACTATCGATCGATTGATCGCGTCAGCCCCGCGCAATGCCAATTACCGCGAGAGGCGGCTAGCAGTTTATAGGGGCCTCGCTGAAAATGCGATCGCAAGCGGGAATCACATCGAAGCGCGGTCGATTGCGCTGGATGGAGTAAAAAGCGTCGAAACAGTCTTACGACAAGGCGCAAACGTCGAGCATCTGATCGATATGCGAATTCGTTTCTGGGTCATCATTGCCGCAGCCGAAAAACTGTCCGGCAAGCCGTGGCAAGCAAGCTTTGAAAAAAGCGGTACGTTGATCAACGAACATGCGCGGAAAAATCCGAAATTTGTAAAGCCGGCAATGCGCATGCGCGACGGTTTGTGGGCACATTTGATTAAACAGGAGGAGTGACCAGAATGGAAAAGGTAGATAGAAGAACATTATTCGGCGTGGCCGGGGCCAGCCTTGCACTTGCCGCCTGCAAAAAGGTCGAGGGCGGACCGACAACTCAAAGCGAGTTAGGCTTTTATGACAACGAAGCGAGGTTGTCGGAATATAAGCAGTTTGGCAAGCAACCAGAACAGGAAGTTTCCAACATTCCAGAAAGTGGCGGAAAGCGTAAACCTAAGGGCTTTACCGGCAGCTTCTCGCCCAAATACTGTTGCCTAGTCTACATGAAATTTGTCGATGGTACTTTTACCGCAAAACATGCCTATTTTGAAATCGCATCTGTCAATATAGCAGAACAGTTTACCGCAATATCGTCAGGTCGCGATTGGATTTCTCCAGTTTATGGCCGCAGCGAGGTCAATTTTGAAAACTTCGGATTTGGTAGCCAGAACAAAATCTATTTCTACGTTGATAATGGCGATGATGTGCTTTTCAGGGGCGCAAATTCGATCCAATTCAATCCTGTCGATGAACGGGGCAGCAAGAAAGCACTTAACAATGCGTTCCTGAATGCCGAAGAGGATACGACTACGTGGCCCGGGAAAACGCTTCTGACACTTGAAAATTGGTATGTGAACGAAAACGGAAAGCCGATCCCCAACGTAACAGCCCACCCCAACAACGTTCCTGTGTCCGCACAGCGGCTATATTCGATCAACATCTTGCTTAACATGAAGCTTTTGGGAACTTCGAAGTATTTCCCTGTTATTGTCGATCCAGGCGGCGGTAACGGTACGTCAAAGCCCTGAGCTAATCATGCTGCCGCTTAGCCTTTCCCAAATTCTCTCTCTGGCCCGTTCTGGTGCATTGGGGAAGGCATGGGCGGCATTTGAACAAGACTGGCTAGAAAGCGGCGCGGAGAATCCCGCGGCACTCACGCTAAAAGGCCGGTTGTTAAAAGACCGGGCACGCATCGCAGTTGAAGCGACAGACCGTGCCCGATTATTCGCTGAGTCCGCTGAAACTTACAGCGCTGCAGCAAAGCTGAATGCGGAGAGCTATCCGCTGATCAATGCCGCAACGATGGCACATTTGGCAGGTAAGGCCGAAAATGCACGCGCGCTTGCTAGCGACGTGCTTGCCATGATCGAAGGTGGCACGGATGCAGCGGAAACGCCTTATTGGCGTGAAGCAACCAGAGCAGAGGCGCTCTTGCTGCTTGGCCGCACTGATGAAGCTGCCTTGGCACTCGACAACGCCACTAAAATTGCACCGCGAGCCTTTGAAGATATTGCGGCAACCGTAAGGCAATTTCGAATGTTGCTTGAACATAATAAGCAACCTGCGCAGTGGCTGGAAAAGCATGTTCCGGCAAATGTACTCTATTTCGCCGGAGTCATGGGGATCGATCCAAACGACGCCCAGGTTTCCGAGAAAATTCGAGAGGAAGTTCAAAAAATTCAACCGGCATTTGCCTTTGGCGCACTTGCAGCCGGCGCCGACATATTGGTGGCCGAGGCACTGCGCGCCGCCGACTGTGAATTGCATATAATATTGCCGTGCAGCGTTGAAGTTTTCCGCATGCGTTCGGTGTCCGCTTTTGGAGAGGCATGGGGGTTCAGGTTCGATAGCCTGATGACGGACGTCATGTCCGTTACAGTTCTAGACAGTGAAGTCGAATTGACGGTCGCCAAAGTTGCGATTGCAGCCGATACGGCAATGGGGATGGCGATCCAAAAATCTTCGCTGCTGGAATCCGTGCCTATGGCGCTGCATTTAGGGCCAGCACATTCGCTATCGATTAGTCAATATTGGTCAGCCCGTGGATTTGTCACAACCCAGATTGAAGTCGGTGATTTGCCGCCGGTCGCGGCTGCAAACCGTATTGCGCAAGGCGAAGTAAAGGCGCTTTTGGCCATCCGCGATCAACCTTCACCTATATTGTCCGAGGTTTCCTCCACCGCATTTGCCACTTGGGCTGAAAATGACTGCACCATAATGGCATTTGAAGATCTAAGCGCAGCACACTTGGCGCACGACACATTGATGAAGTCGAACGCAGTTACTGCCGCTGCGCTGGACATTGGCGATCTTTCTAACGGGAACGCCGCCGAACGGCTGAGCGCGCGCCTCTGTCGGGTTTTACAAACCGCAGGGCTACACGAACTGGTAGGGACCAAAGCCGCTGCAATGGCCCTTTTGTTAAAGGACAGGAATTGGCGCATCGAGCCACTTGGTGAAATAGCAACCCATGACGGTGCTTGTGAAGTTTTCGCAATGCATTTGCAGGCTGGACAATGAGCGACCATTTGAATTCGCTCGCAGCTGTTTCGGAAGAACGCATCAGCATCATCCGGTTTGCGCCGCCGCGTGCGCTGGCACCTTATGTTATGCAGCTCTATTTCTTCCGCTTTAACGACACGCTTTGGGCGGACAAACAGCCTGCATCGTTAAGTCACTTGATATTCTATCTACATGGCAAGGGTTCCATACGTTTCTGTACCGGCGAAGAACACGCAGTCTTTCCGGCCAGCCTTTACGGACCTTGCAGTTCCGCGTTAGAATTCTCTTTCACCGGTCCATTTGTCGATTTTGGTGTGGCGCTAACGGCTGCGGGCTTTGTTGCGCTATCAGGCCAAAGCGCGAAAGATTGCGCCGACACCGTCATGGATGCAGGCAATTGTTTGGGGCGTGAAATTGACGCGCTTACGGAACAGCTGCGCGAAATGGCACCGCCAGGCTCAAATCCGCCAATCGAAGAGATGGCACGTCTTGTCAGCGACTTTCTGTTGACGCAAATCACACCGATTCCTGATCTGCATTTGAAATTGATCGATACGGTCAACAAATGGCTGCACAGCAGCCTATCCCCTGATGTCGACGAATTGTTCGCGTTGTTGGCGTTCTCGCGAAGCACTGCGACCCGGCTAATCTCGCGATATTTTGGCACGACACCGAAGGCGCTTATGCGGAAATACCGTGCATTGCGCGCCGCAAAGATTTTGGTGGATCCGGCGACTTCGCACTTAAAAAAGGCCGAGGTAGAGTCCCACTTCTATGACCAACCGCATATGATACGAGAAATCAGGCACTTTACCGGACGAACACCGGGGATGCTTGACGATACCGACACCGGTATATTCCGACTTTGGCTCGGCAAAGGCGACTATCGCGATTGGAATGCGGAAGGTTCTTAATCATTGACGTGTGTGCCAATCGAATCTAAATAAGAGCAATTCAATCTTATTTGATCTAGGCGATGATTTATGCGGCTGTCGAATATGGCAGACTATGCGGTGGTGGTTATGGGCGCGGCTTCGCGGCATTGCGGCGGTGGTCGTACATCTGCAACTGAACTTGCCGTTGAAACGGGCATCGCCCTGCCTACTGTGCAAAAACTGGTAAGCATTTTGACCAAGGCGCATTTGCTCCGCAGCGTGCGCGGTGCAGGCGGCGGAATTCAGCTGGCGCGGCCCGCTGCAGCAATCAGCTTGGCAGACATCGTCGAAGCGGTCGAAGGGCCAATTGCGATGACCGAATGCGTGAAAAACAGCAATTGTGGTTGCGCAATTGAACCCGATTGCAGCGTCAAGCCGCATATGAGCATGGTCAATGCGACGGTGCGCGGTGCGCTTGCGGGGATTAATTTGACGAGTTTGGCACGATGACCGACACACCACTCAAGGATCAGGCAGCACATGACGCGGCTGCATCGGTCGCTGACTATGAACATGGTTGGTCGAGCGAAATCGAAACCGAATTTGCGCCCAAGGGGCTGAATGAAGATACCGTTCGTTTCATTTCGGCAAAGAAGAACGAACCCGAATGGATGCTCGACTGGCGGCTGAAGGCGTTTGCGATGTGGCAGGCGATGGAAGCCCCGGATTGGGCCAAGCTCAACGTGCCGCCCATCGACTATCAAGACGCCTATTATTACGCCGCGCCAAAGGCGAAGCCGAAGCTGGGTAGCCTGGACGAGGTCGATCCAGAGATTTTACGCGTCTACGAAAAACTCGGCATTCCGATTGCCGAGCAGAAATTGCTTGCAGGGGTAGAGGGCGGCGAAGATGGCGGCTTGCCGCAGCGGCGCGTCGCTGTCGATGCGGTGTTTGACTCGGTTTCAGTCGCGACGACTTTCCGCGCTGAACTGGAACGCGCGGGCGTCATTTTCCGCTCGATCTCCGAAGCGATTAAGGAATATCCGGAGCTGGTAAAGAAATGGCTCGGCAAGGTTGTCCCGATGCACGACAATTATTTCGCGACGCTCAACTGCGCGGTCTTCAGCGACGGGACCTTCGTTTACATCCCCGAAGGCGTGCGCTGCCCGATGGAGCTCTCCACCTATTTCCGCATCAACGCGGAGAATACCGGCCAGTTTGAACGCACATTGATTGTCGCCGACAAGGGCAGCTACGTGTCCTACCTCGAAGGCTGTACCGCGCCGATGCGCGACGAGAACCAGCTTCATGCCGCCGTGGTCGAACTTGTCGCATTGGACGATGCCGAGATCAAATATTCGACCGTGCAGAACTGGTATCCCGGCGACGCGCAGGGCAAGGGCGGCATCTATAATTTCGTCACCAAGCGCGCTTTGTGTCAGGGCAAGAACAGCAAGGTGAGCTGGACGCAGGTCGAAACCGGCAGCGCGGTAACGTGGAAATATCCGTCGTGCGTGCTGAACGGCGAGAATAGCGTCGGCGAATTTTACTCGGTCGCGGTGACCAACAATTACCAGCAAGCCGACACCGGCACCAAGATGATCCACAATGGCAAGGGGTCGCGCTCGACCATTGTGTCAAAGGGCATCAGCGCCGGACACAGCAACAACACCTATCGCGGATTGGTGCGCGTTGCACCCAATGCAGAGGGTGTGCGCAATTTCACCCAGTGCGATTCGCTGCTGCTAGGGTCTTTGAGCGGCGCACACACCGTCCCCTATATCGAAGTCCGCAACCCCAGCGCACAGATCGAGCATGAGGCAACGACGAGCAAGATTTCGGACGACCAAATGTTCTACGCGATGCAACGCGGCCTGAATGCCGAGGAAGCCGTGGCGCTGATCGTCAACGGCTTTGCCAAGGAAGTGCTGCAGCAACTACCGATGGAGTTTGCGGTCGAGGCGCAGAAGTTGTTGGGGATAAGTTTGGAAGGGTCGGTGGGATGACCGGGAAACCCCTCACCTCCCGAGATCAAGCGCGCATCGAAAACTCCCCTCCCCTTCAGGGGAGGGGCCGGGGGTGGGGCGTGTCCGCCGGGAAACTTGATCAATTGCAAGAACGCAGTCGCCACATGCGTAACGAAGCGACAGGGCCGGAGAAACGCCTGTGGGCGCACCTTTCACGTTCGCAACTCGGCGGTTACAAGTTCCGTCGCCAATCGGTCATCGGGCCATTCATCGCCGATTTCATGTGCCCGGCGAAGGGCCTGATCGTCGAGGTCGATGGCCACACGCATACCGATCCTGCCACCGATGCGCGCCGCGATGCCAAGCTAAGCGATATGGGTTTCCGGGTTTTTCGCGTTACAAACGAAGACGTTATGCGCAATCTGGAAGGGGTTTGTGAGACACTGTTGGCACTGCTTGCTGAAATACCGAGCTGCTTTGAGAGACCCCACCCCAACCCCTCCCCTAAAGGGGAGGGGCTTAAGGAAGGGATTTCGCTTGATGGGAGTTTGGGGTGAGAAATCATTCTATCCCGCAACGTGTGAAGTATGCCGGTGGCGCTCGAATTCGTATGGATGTCGATGATTTCGTCACGAGTTGCAGCGAAGTTGCAGAAGCGCGTCAGTGAGCGAGCCGAAGAATTTGTAACCTCGGGCGATCCAGCAGATGTTATCGCAAAAGCGGCGTTGACGAAATGCGGAGATCAGCGGGTAAGCTATTCGCGGACTGTTCAAGCATTTCTGGACATACGCGATGGACGCTGTGGATTGGAAATGCAGCCGCCCAAAACGATAGATGAAATCGACAGGCAAATTGAAGAGTCACAACCGTATATCGAAATGTTTGAACGTGATCTGCTTGAGGTGGCGACCTTGGCAGTCGTCGAATGATCGTGCCTCAAGGAACACTAATGCTCCAAATAACTAACCTCCACGCCAATGTTGGCGACAAGCCTATCCTCAAGGGCCTCACGCTCTCGCTGAACGCGGGCGAGATCCATGCGATTATGGGGCCGAATGGCGCGGGGAAATCGACGCTGGGTTATGTGCTGTCGGGGCGGCCCGGGTATGAGGTGACCGAGGGTTCGGTTACTTTTACACCCCCACCTCGTCACCCCGTGCTTGACACGGGGTTAGGCTTTACTTCGGACGGTGAGGCAAAAAGCCAAGCCCCGCATCAAGTGCGGGGCGACGGTGATTTGGTTGGAGGGGAGGGTGATAGACCTCCTGTCCCTCGCACCGCACGAACGCGCCGCCGCGGGCCTGTTCCTCGGCTTCCAATATCCGGTCGAAATCCCCGGCGTGTCGAACGTGCAGTTCCTGCGCGAGGCGCTCAACGCCCAGCGCAAGCATCGCGGCGAGGCTCCGCTGTCGGGCGGTGAATTCCTGAAGGTCGCGCGCGAACAGGCAGGCGCGCTTGGCATGGATATGGATATGCTCAAGCGCCCGGTGAATGTCGGCTTTTCGGGCGGCGAGAAGAAGCGCAATGAGATGGTGCAGATGGGCATCATCGACCCCGCGCTCGCGATCCTCGATGAAACCGACAGCGGCCTCGACATCGATGCTCTGCGCGTGGTCGGCGACGGCATCAACCGCATCATGCGGCGGCCGGACAAGGCGGTGCTGCTGATCACGCATTACCAACGGCTGCTCGATTATGTGAAGCCCGATTTCGTCCATGTCCTCGCCGATGGCCGCATCACGCGCACCGGCGGCCCGGAACTCGCGCTGGAGCTGGAGCGTGACGGGTATCGGGAGCTGGCGGCGTGAGCGCGCAGGCCTGACTCTACCCTTCTCCGCGTCTCTCGCAGTCTCCGTCGTGAACAAAATGTAGTTCACGCGGAGACGCGGAGGCGCGGAGGAGTGCAGGGTGACGGTGAGCACGTGACTGCTTCTTCCAACCCGCCGCGATGAAGCTTGGCGGTATAGCGATATTGAAGCGCTGGCGCGCGCTTGGCCTTTGCCTGCGGCGGAGAACATCGTTGTGCCTGCGGGTGGCAACTTCACTCGGACGATTGTTCAGGACAGCGGCTACGATCCACCAACTCGACATCGCCATCGGCAAAGGCGCAACCGCCGCGATCCATGTGCTGAATATCGGCGGCGATTATGGGCGGGTCGAACTCAACGTCACGCTGCACGAAAGCGCGGATTTCAAACTCGGCGCGGTGCAGATTGGTGGCGGTTCGCAGACTCTGGAGATCATCACCACTGTCACCCATGCCGAACCCGGCGCGACATCATCGCAGATTGTGCGTTCAGTGTTGGCAGGCACGGCGACGGGCACCTATCTCGGCAAAGTCGCAGTGGCGCGCGATGCGCAACAGACAGACAGCGTGCAATCGGTGAAGGCCATGTTGCTCGACCGCAGCGCGACCGCCAATGCCAAGCCCGAACTCGAAATCTACGCCGACGATGTGAAGTGCGCGCATGGTGCCCGATTGGCGAACTCGATGCGATGGGTCTGTTCTATCTGCTGGCCCGCGGGCTTGCCGCCTGCAGATGCGAAAAAGCTGATGCTGCAGGCCTTTGTCGCTGGCGTGTTTGAGGGCGCGGCGGACGAGGCGATGCTGACCGAGGCTGCGCTCAAGAAATTGGAGGAATTGGTGTGAACGCCATTGCCCCAACCGAACGCGCGCTTGGCCGCTGGGAAAATGAAGGCGGTGCGACTGCGCATGCGTTGCGTGAGCAATTTCCCGGCGTACTTGATTGGCACTATCTCGACACCGCCGCCACCGCGCAAAAGCCTCAGGCGGTTCTCGATGCGATGATGCGCGCCGGTGGCGCGGATTATGCGACAGTGCACCGCGGCGTGTATAAGCGCTCTGCTGATATGACGCTGGCATTTGAATCCGCCCGACGGCGCGTGGCGGGCTTTATCGGCGGCAGAGAAGATGAGATTGTCTTCACGCGCGGCGCGACCGAGGCGATTAATCTGGTGGCGCAAACATTTCCACCGTGCGGAGACAAGCCCCGCCGTGTGCTGCTCAGTCAGTTAGAGCATCACAGCAATATCGTTCCTTGGCAACTCGCGGGCTGGAAGGTCGATGTCTGTCCGCTGACGGATGATGGCCAGATCGATCTTGATGCGGCCGAAGCGATACTTACCACCGATTTCGACATGATCGCTTTTGCCCATGTGTCTAACGTGCTCGGTTCGGTGCTCGACGCAAAGCGGGCAGCAAAATTGGCCCGTAATGTCGGTGCGTGCCTGTTGCTTGATGGCTGTCAGGCTGTGCCGCGCATGGCGGTGGATGTGGCGGCGCTCGATTGTGATTTCTATGTTTTTTCTGCGCATAAACTTTACGGGCCGACGGGCATTGGGGCGCTTTGGGGAAAGAAGGGGCTGCTGAACGCCATGCCCCCATATCAGGGCGGCGGGTCGATGATCGACCGAGTGACCTTTGAAAAGACAAGCTATGCCCCTGTGCCGACACGGTTCGAGGCAGGAACGCCCGCGATTATCGAGGCGATCGGGCTTCATGCGGCGATCGACTATGTCGAAGCAATCGGGCTGGAATCGATCCACGCACATGAGAACGAGCTGGTTCGGCAGACCCGTGACGCCTTGCGTTCGATCAACTCGATCACGCTTTATGGACCGGAAAATTCGGCAGGAATCGTTTCCTTCTCGATGGAGGGGGTGCATCCCCACGACATCGGCACTATATTGGATGAAGAAGGCGTGGCGATCCGCGCAGGGCATCATTGTGCCCAGCCATTGATGGACCATCTGGGCGTTCCCGCGACTGCGCGGGCGAGTTTTGGAATTATATAATGACGAAAGCGACGTTGCAGCGTTGCTGCGTGGGCTTGAAAGAGTGAAGAAGATATTCGGATGACAGAGATTAAAACAGAAATTGTCGACAGCGTTGAAGCGCCGCCAAAAGCGCGTGTCGAGGATGCGGAAACTGCGCCTGATAAATTGGAGCGTAAGAAGGATTATCTCGAAGGCTTTCTTGCGCAAAAGCCTGCACCCGTTGAAGCAGAGGGCGATGAAGCCGTGCAGGAAGCCATTATCGATGCGATCAAGGAAATTTATGACCCGGAAATCCCGGTCAATATTTACGACCTCGGTCTGATCTACAATGTCGAAGTGAATGGCGGACACGCCGTCGTGACTATGACGCTAACTACACCGCATTGCCCTGTTGCTGAGTCAATGCCGGGCGAGGTCGAACTGCGCGTCGGTAGCGTGCCGGGCGTCGGTGATGCAGAAGTGAACCTTGTGTGGGATCCGCCTTGGGGACCCGACAAAATGACCGACGAAGCGCGGCTTGAATTGGGGATGTTGTGATGACCACGGAAACCAAGACCCGCCGTCCACTTCCCGCTGCGGTCACGCTGACGCCTGCCTCCGTAGCGCGCATAGCTGAATTGATGGCAAAGGCCCCTGCGGATGCCATAGGCGTCAAACTCTCCACCCCACGCCGCGGCTGTTCGGGGCTGGCTTACTCAGTTGACTATGTGACTGAAGCTGTCGCCTTTGACGAGAAGATCGAAACCTCTGGCGGCGTGCTGTATATCGACGGCGGATCGGTGCTCTACCTTGTTGGCAGCATTATGGATTGGGTTGAGGACGAATTCGCCGCTGGCTTTGTTTTTACCAATCCAAACGCCACAGGAAGCTGCGGCTGCGGCGAAAGTTTTACCGTTTAAATCGCTCTGCTTTATCGCGCGCTAGGGCCGGATAACAATCCCTACGCCCGGATCTGCTGTACCTTTAAGCGTTTCAGCAAAGGCATCGGCGGCTATATTGATTATAGATGATGTTCATCGGTTGACGATGTGCGGCTGTATCGAGGAAGCCGCCGGCTGAAACACTGCCGGGTAGCACATCAACACCACGTCTGCCATCGGCAAATCCTTCTAATGTTCCCCCACGACGCCATGTCGCGCTGCATCCCAAAAGCCAATAATCGGTAACGCGATCAGGCGCAAACGTTCGGCAATTGTTTGGCGAGAGAAAACCCTGTCGACAGTTCAGGCTTCAAAACCCGGCGGTAAAACGGAACGCCATTCCAAAATCATCCGAGGAAGTTTTGAAGTGCCCCGGTTCTTGCCGCCAAAACAAGTTCGTCGAAAATTGCCCAAATTGATTGGGGATGATCTCCACCGGTGTTGCCCACGACATTTCGGTTATGATTTCCCGACCCGACGGTGCCAAGTTTATTGTGCGCGTGCCATATGTGGTCCCTAACGTCGCATAATCATAAGCAACGGGCAGCTCCAACTGCAACCCGCCGGACCCAACACGCAGCGGCTGGGCAATTCGAAAACCGAAACGGTCCTGCCGACCCAGCACTCCCACTTTGCCAATATCGAGAGAAAACGCGTTACTGGAGAGCGTTCCGCCGCGCAAAGTAGCTGTCTTCCCGGGTTTGGTCCAACCCTGCCGCCAGCTCGCGCCAAACGTCCAGTTATGGTCAAGGTCTAGCTGAGCAGTCGCATCCACAAAGAAGCTTTGCGCACCGCTGCGGCCAATAGCTTGTGCAAAACGGGCGCCCAATATGGTCTCGTCTTCCCTTACATAGCTGCCGCCAAGCGATGTTTTGGCATTACCAATCGCACGGTCGAACGCGATGCCGATATTTGAATAAGGATATCGTTTGCTTCCGTTGGTCAAATAACGGCTATCGGCACGCTCATATAACCGCGCTTCGCCTGCCTCGACTGAGAGTGTGACACCATTACCAGCAACCTGACGGCGCAGCGCAAAGCTTGCCTTTGGCAGCATGTCAAAGCCGTTTTCGAAACGTGCATTTCCAGCAATTAAATAGTTGCCAGACGATAAGTTCTGCAAAGCAATTACTTGGCTGGCAGCGGCCTGTCGCATGCCTAAGCTGAACCGCGTATCGCGCGCGATTGAAGCGCTGATCCGTCCTGCCAAAATGCGCGCACCAGTGACTTGCGCGCTTGTCAGATTCAGCGCCTTGGGCTGCGGACTGCGCTCGCTCAAGGAAAACGCCAGATTGAGCGAACCAAATTTTGCGCCAACATTGTGACCGCTGGATGCCAACGCGGGGGTCAGGCGCAAACGAGGCGTTGCACCGCGCAATCCGTGCGCCAAATTGACTTCATATGCGCGACCATAAGCATCAAGCGAGACGACGTTAAGCGGTCCTTGGCCTGCCGCTGCATCTCCCATCGCGCCCGAGGTAACACCGGCGCTATCTTCATCGGGAATAGCCACCATCGAGCCTGCAAGCGACAACGTTCCAGCCGGAGCAAAGGCACGCGCAATATCCAATATGCCGCGCCCGAATGTGGTGTCGATTCCCTGCATCACCGGCGTCGCGCGCGCGAGTCAAAAGCAACTCAACAATTTGGCGACCAGTAAGGTTCGGGAATGCTTGCGCCAACAATGCAGCAGCGCCAGCAATTTGCGGCGCAGCAAATGGCCTGACCCGGGTCTCGATCTCTGCGCGGTCCGTCATCTGCGTCGTTCCTCCTGGTCGTGGGTCCCTCTGCCGAACCCGTTCAGCCTATCGGGGCACGGCCTCCCTACGCCGTGAGCCCGCCGTCCACCGGGATCACCGCGCCGTTCACGTACGACGCCTCCTCCGACATCAGGAACCGAACGACGGCGGAGACCTCCTCCAGCCGCGCCGGCCGCTGCAACGGCGTCTGTTCGATGTAGTAGGCGCGCGCCTCGTCGGTGAGGTGCGACGTCATGTCGGTGTCGAGCAGCCCCGGGCAGAGCGCGTTCACGGTGATGCCCTTGCCGCCCACCTCACGGGCGAGCGACTTCGTGAGCCCGACGAGCCCGGACTTCGTCGCCGCGTAGACCGTCTGCCCGGCGTTCCCGTGCAGCGCCACGGCGCTCGACATGTTCACGATCCGGCCCCACTTCTCGCGGAGCATCCCGCGCATCGCCGCCTGCGAACACAGGAAGGCGCCGCGGAGGTTCGTCGCCATCGTGGCCTCGTAGACGTCCATCGGGTACTTCAGCAGCAGGCCGTCGCGCGAGAGCCCCGCGTTGTTCACCAGCCCGGTGACGTTGCCCGCCTCGTCGGCGACCCGGCGGAACGCCTCCTGCACGCTCGCGTCGTCGGTGACGTCCAGCATCACGGCGATGCCGGGCGTGCCGGCCGCCTCGAGCGCCTCGAGCGTCTCCTTCGCGTCCTCCTCGTTCGTCCGGTAGCCGATCGCGACGGTCCATCCGTCGCGCGCCAGCGCCACGGCGCACGCGCGCCCGATGCCGCGCGAGCCTCCGGTGACGACGGCGACGTGCGAGCGTCACGACGCGACCTCCGCCGGGCATCGTCCACCGCATCACCGTCGCGCCCCACGTGAGGCCCGCGCCGAACGACGTGAACAGCACCAGGTCGCCCTCCTTCATCCGGCCCGCGCGACAGGCGCGATCGAGCGCGATCGGGATCGACGCGGCGCTGCGTGTTGCCGACGTCCGCCACGTCCACCACGGCCTTCTCGAGCGGGACGCCGAGGCGTTCGGCGACCGCGACCATGATGCGGGCGTTCGCCTGGTGGGGGATCAGCAGGTCGACGTCCTCCGCGGTGTGCCCGTTCTTCTCCAGGACCTGCCGGCACGCCGCCGCCATCTCGGTGACCGCCCGCTTGAACACCTCGCGGCCGTTCGGCATCCGGATCCGGTGCCGGTCCGCCGCGACGGTCTCGGGCGTCGCCGGCTCGCGAGAGCCGCCGCCCGGCATGAGGAGGATCTCCGCGGCGCGAGCCGTCGGCCCCGAGGACCGTGCCCTCGATGCCCGGCCGCTCCGACGCCTGGATCACGGCCGCGCCCGCGCCGTCGCCGAACAGGATCGCGGTCTGGCGGTCGCGGAAGTCGAGGATCCGGCTGAAGACCTCGGCCCCGATCAGCAGCACGGTGTCGGCCATCCCGGCCTCGACGAAGCTCGTCGCGGTCGCCAGGCCGTAGGAGAAGCCGGCGCACGCCGCGTTCACGTCGAACGCCGGGCAGGACAACCCGAGCTTCTGCTGGACCCACACGGCCGTCGCCGGGAACGGCATGTCGCCGGTCACGCGTCGCGCAGACGATCAGGTCGATCTGCTCGGCGGAGATCCCGGCGGTGGCGAGCGCCATCCTCGACGCCTCGACGGCGAGGTCCGACGTGACGGTCCCCTCGTCGGCGAAGTGCCGGGCCTCGATCCCGGTCCGCTCCCGGATCCACTCGTCGGACGTGTCCATGTGCGACTCGAACCACGTGTTCGGGACGAGGCGCGGGGGGAGCGACGAGCCGACGCCGGTGATGGTGGCGTGCCTGGTCACGGGCCCGAGGATATCGGACCGCAGCGGCTGGGCCTCGAGTCGCGCTCAGCGCGGCGCGTCGCGGCGGCCTCGGGCGAGCCGACGGCCGAGCGGTCGCGGCGGGTTCGATCCGCTTCATCGAGCTTCGTGAGGACGTCGCCGGCCCCGGCCTCGAGGAAGGTGGTCGGCGCCGGCCGACGCGAGGGCCCGGACGCCGGTCTCCCACCGCACCGGCGAGACCACCTGGCGCTCGAGCGAGCTCCCGGAGCCCGCCGCCGTCGCTCACGAGCTCGCCCGTGACGTTCTCCGCCACCGGGAACCGCGGAGCGCGGAACTCGACCGCGATCGAGCGCCTCGCGCACGGGCTCGACCGCCGGCCGCATCAGCTCGCTGTGGAACGCGCCCGCCACGGGCAGGCGGATCGCGCGGACCTTCCGCTCCTTCGCGACCGCCTCCAGCCGCTCGATCGCGGCCACCGATCCGCTCGCGACGATCTGCGCGGGAGAGTTCTCGTTCGCCACGACGCAGGACGTCCTCGCCCGCGCACGTCCTCGCACAGGACCGACGCGTCCTCGGCCCCGACGCCGAGCAGCGCGCTCATCGCGCCCGGGCGCTCCTCGCCGGCCCGCTGCATCGCCTCGCCCGCGGACCACCACCAGCGCGAGCGCGTCGGCGAGCCCGAGCGACGCCCGCCGCGACGAGCGCCGCGAACTCGCCCAGCGAATGCCCTGCCGACGCCGACGATGTCGTCAGCCCGTCGGCCCGAGCACCGCGGAACGCCGCGACGTCGCAGGCCAGCAGCGCCGGCTGGACGAACGCGGTGGTCGCCAGGGCCTCCTCGTCGCGGCACCGGCGACCACGTCGCGCCCGATCGCCGCCGAGGCCTCCGCCAGCACCGCGGCGCCGGCCGGGTGCTCCGTCCAGGGATCCGCCATCCCGGCGAACTGCGATCCCTGCCCCGGGAACAGCACCGCCGTACGCCATGGCCGGCAAGCCTAGCGGTCCCGGCTCGCGCGCCGGCGCCTGTGACGGGGCCGTGGTTTCGCTCTCGACGAGGTTGCCAGCCCTCGATGGCGTCCTGTTGAATGACCCAGCGAAACCCATGGCCGAGAGGGTTCAGCGTTCGTCTTCCCCCACGCCCCGTTCCCAGGGGACGGAGGGGGTCCTCGGGTTCCTTGGTCGCGACATGGCGGTCGACCTCGGGACCGCGAACACGCTCGTCTACGTTCGCGGCCGCGGCGTCGTCCTGAACGAGCCGTCCGTCGTCGCGATCAACACCCTTACCGGCGCCATCCTTGCCGTGGGCGCCGAGGCGAAGCGGATGATCGGCCGCACGCCCGCGCCACATCCAGGCGGTCCGCCCGCTGAAGGACGGCGTGATCGCCGACTTCGACGTGACCGAGAAGATGCTCCGCTACTTCATCCAGCGGGTGCACAAGCGCCGCCTGCTCGCGAAGCCGCGCGTGGTCGTCTGCGTGCCCTCCGGCATCACCGGGCGTCGAGCAGCGCGCGGTCGAGGAGGCGACGATCGCGGCCGGCAGCCGCCGCGCCTACATCATCGAGGAGCCGATGGCCGCGGCGATCGGCGCCGGGCTCCCGATCCACGAGCCCACCGGCAACATGATCGTCGACATCGGCGGCGGCACCACCGAGGTCGCCGTGATCTCGCTCGGCGGCATCGTCACGTCCACGTCCATCCGCATCGGCGGCGACGAGCTGGACGAGGCGATCATCCAGCACGTGAAGAAGGAGTACTCGCTGCTGCTCGGCGAGCGCACGGCCGAGGCGATCAAGCTCGCGATCGCGTCGGTCTTCCCGATGCCGGAGGAGCTCGTCGCCGAGATCAAGGGACGCGACCTCGTCTCCGGGCTCCCGAAGACGATCACGATCAGCGCCGAGGAGATCCGTCGCGCGATCGAGGAGCCGGTCAACGCCATCATCGACGCGATCAAGACCACGCTCGACCGGACCCCCCCGGAGCTCGCCGCCGACATCATGGACCGGGGCATCGTGCTCACCGGCGGCGGCGCGCTGCTGCGCGGCCTCGACAAGCGGCTGCGCCACGAGACCGGCATGCCGGTCCGCATCTCCGACATCCCGCTGCAGGCGGTCGTGCTCGGCTCCGGGCAAGTGCCTCGAGGAGTTCGAGGTCCTCCAGCGCGTCCTGGTGAGCCCGAGCAGCCGGCGGTAGGCCGCCCGTGGCCGCGCGCTCCCGCCCCCGCAGCACGCGGCTCCTGGTCGTCGCCCTCGTCTCCGTCTCGCTCGCGATCATCACGCGTCGACTACCGCCAGGGCCAGGACGGCCCGCTCGCCGGCGTCGGCCGCGCCGCGCACGACGGTGATGGCGCCGCTGCAGCGCGGCCGTCGACCACGGTCACGCGCCCGGTCGGCAACTTCTTCTCCGGCCTCGCCCACCTCCCGTCGCTCGCCGAGCGAGAACCAGGACCTCGCAGGAGCAGCTCGCCGAGCTCGCAGACCCAGCTGATCGCACGACGCCGAGCTGCAGGGCCGAGCTGCACGACCTCGAGGACCTGCTCGGCGCTGAAGCAGACGCTCGATCCCGACGGGCGTCGCCGGCCGTCGTGATCGCGCAACGGCGTCTCGAACTTCGACTGGACGGTCACGATCGACAAGGGCTCGACGACGGCATCGAGGTGGACCAGCCGGTGGTCGCCGGGATCGCCGCGCGCCGCGGCTGGTCGGGCGCGTCGTGTCGCGTCACGCCGATCTCGTCCGATCGTCCAGCTCATCGATCGACCGCGACTTCGCCGTGGCCGGGCGGCTCAGCGGCTCCAGGAGACCGGGCTCGTGCAGGGCCAGGGCGACCAGGACCTGCAGATGGACCTGATCGCACCCGACGCGACGGTCGACCTCAGCGGCGACCGACCGTCGACGTCTTCACGGTCGAGCTACGAGGTCAACGGCCAGCACGGGCCGCTACCCGCCGGACATCCTGATCGGCCAGGTCTCGCGCGTCGTGCAGGACGACGAACGCGCTCGAGACCTCCGTCACGTCCGCCCCGCCGTCGACTTCTCCGCGCTGCGAGTACGTGCTGGTGCTCAGGACCGACGGTCGCCGGGAGGAGCGGGCTCGGTGATCCGCCGCGGTCCTGTCGATCGCCGCGGTCGTCGTCACCGCGCTGCTGCTGCAGTCCACGGTGTTCGCGCAGCTCCGCCTGCTGGGCGTCCGCCCCGAGCTGCTGTACCTCGTCACGATCGTGATCGCGCTGCTCGAAGGGCCGCAACGAGGGCGCCGTGGTCGGGTTCGCGGGCGGCATGGCCCAGGACTTCCTGCTGAACCAGCCGAAGGGCATCACGGCGCTCACGCTCACGCTGCTGGGCTACGCCGTCGGGATGGCTGCGGCAGTACATCGTGTCGCCCGTCGCCGCTGCTGCCCACCGTGGTGGTGGCGGTCGGCACCGCCGCGGGCATCGTCTTCTACGAGGTCGTGTCCGCTGCTGCTGGGGAACTCTCGACGAGCCGGTGACGCTACGGCGTGAAGGTGGCGCTGCTCACCGCGCTGTACAACGCGGTGCTCACCCCGATCCTCTACCCCCTCCTGCGACGCATAGCCGAGGGGTCGCGACCCAGGAGGGTGGTGCGGTTCTAGATGGAGAAGGCCTCGTCGCGGCTGAAGGTGCTGGCGCTGCTGGTCGCGCTGATGTTCGTCGCGCTCTCGCACGCGGCTGTGGTTCCTGCAGGTCCTCGCCGCGACCGCAGTTCCAGCAAGCAGCGCCCGCGACAACAGCGTGCGGCTTCGACGTACCTGCGACCCCCTCCGCGGCGTGATCTTCGACGCCAGGGGCAAGCCGCTGGTCGAGAACCAGCAGCAGCCTCGAGGTCCGGATCGACCGCGACGCAGCTCGGCGACCAGACGGCGAGGCCGTCGTCGCCCGCCTCGCCGGCTGCTGACATGGATGTCCGCGTCGCCTCGTCGAGCGCCTGCAGGACCACGCGCTACTACTCGTTCCAGCCGATCCCGGTCGCCGAGTTCGTGCCGAAGACGTGGCGTCTTCTACATCTCGGAGCATCCCGAGTCTGTTCCCGGGCGTCCAGGTCGTGCCGACGGCGGTCCGCGCAGTACCCCGACGGCACGGCTGGCGGCGCACATGCTCGGCTACGTCGGGCCTGATCAACGCGCAGGAGTACGACGCAGCTGAAGTCGAAGGGCTACGAGCAGAGCGACCTGATCGGCCGCGCCGGGCTGGAGGCAGGTCTACGAGAAGTACCTGCGCGGCAAGCAGGGCGAGCAGAAGTACATCGTGAACTCCGACGGCGAGACGATCCGGACCGGCGCGACGATCGAGCCGACGCCCGGCGACGACCTCCACCTCACGATCGACGCGCGGTCCAGCGCGTCGCCGAGCAGGAGCTGGCCGCGCGGCTGCTCCACGCCCGCGGCCTCGAACGATTCCGAGCGGCAACCCCTTGCGCGCCAACGCCGGAGCGGTGGTCGTGCTGGACGCGAAGACCGGCGCGCGTCGTGCGATGGCCTCGCTGCCCGTCCTACGACCCGCGCTGGCTACGTCCAGGGCCTCACGAAGAGCGAGTCCAACTACCTGTACAAGAGCCCGATGGCGCCCGCCTTGAACCGCGCGATGCAGCTCGCCTACATCCCCGGCTCCACGTTCAAGCCGATCAGCGGGCTGGCCGCCGTCAAGGAGGGCATCGCCTCGCTCTCGGGCTAGCTACCCGTGCACCACGACGTACACGCATCCGGGTGACACGTCGGGCGCGGTCTTCCACAACTGGGCGCCGTCGAACTGTACATGAGCTTGTCGAGGCGCTCCGCATGTCGTGCGACACGGTCTTCTACGGCTTCGGATCGGCAGTTCTACTTCCACTACGTCAACGACCAGCTGGGATCGAGCGGCGAGCTCCTGCAGGCCGACCTCCGGCAGTTCGGGTTCGGCAGCCCGACCGGCATCGACCTGCCGTCGGAGGCCGCCGGTCTCGTGCCGGACGCCGCGTGGGCCAAGACCCGCCCGGACCTGTTCCCGGACGGCTGGGTCCCCGGCGGCGACATCCTGACGATGATCGGCTCCACCTACATCACCGCGAGCCCGCTGCAGCTCGCCACGGCCTACGCGGCGATCGCGAACGGCGGGCACCTGTGCCGGCCGCACGTGGTGGACGGAGATCGTCGGCGCCCGACGGCGCGCGTCGTGAAACGACCCGAGCGACCGCTGCGACCGACGGCTCCCGTACTCGCCGCGCAGACCTCGACTACATCCGCACGGCGCTGCGATCGGTGACGTCCTCGGCGGGACGGCGGCCTGCGCCTTCAGCGGGTTCCCGTTCTCCCAGATCGCCGTCGGCGGGCAAGACCGGGCACCGCGGAGCGCCCGCCGTACCAGGACACGTCGTGGTTCGCCTCGATGGCCGGCCCGGATCCGAGCGCGCCGCAGTACATCGTGGTGACGATGGTCGAGCAGGGCGGGTTCGGCGCCGAGGTCGCGGCGCCGATCACGCGCAACGTGATCGAGGACATCTATCACCTGCCGCCGTCGACCGGCGCCGGCTGCTCGTTCTCGCAGGACCGATGAGCGATCGCGAGGGGTGGATCGCTGATGGACCTCGTCGCCGGCCGCATCTGGGCGGACGAGCGCCGGCCGATCCGCCACGTGGACTGGGTCCTGCTCGCTGGTCACCGGCGGCTCGTGGTCGTCGGGCTTGTTCCTGCTCTACTCCGCCACGCACCACGCTCGCGCGAGGACGGGCTCGAGCCGTTCGCGCGCGTGAAGAAGCAGGCGTCACGGCGGTGCTCGGGCTGTCGTCGTGCTGCTGGTGATCGCGGCGTTCGACTACCGGTTCTTCAAGGTCTACGCCGGGTTCATCTACGCGGGCGTCGCTGCTGGCGCTCCTGCTGGTGCAGATCCCCGGGCTCGGCGCGACGGACGCGACGCGGCACCGCGCAGCGGTGGTTCGCGCTCGCCGGGTTCCAGATCACGCCCTCGGAGTTCACGAAGCTCGCGCGTGATCGTGATGCTCGCCGCCGTCCTCTCGGAGCTGCGCACGCCGGAGCCGACGCTGCAGCGACTGGTGCGCGTGCTCGGCGCTCGCGGCGCTGCCCGCTGGTGCTCGTGTTCATCCAGCCCGACATCGGCACGTCGATCGTCATCGTGGCGATCGTCGTCGGGATGCTCGTGGTGGCCGGCACCCGCGCGCGGCACCTCGCTGCTGCTCTCGGTCGCCGGCGATCGTCGCTGATCTTCGCTGGCGTTCCAGCTCGGCGTGATCAAGGACTACCAGCGCGAGCGGCTGACCGCGTTCCTCGACCGCGCGAACGTCGCCGGAGGACGCCCGCTACAACCTCGACCAGTCGCTGATCGCGGTCGGCTCCGGCGGCCTGTTCGGCAGGGGCTACCTGCACGGGCACCCAGACGAACCTCGACTACGTGCCCGAGCAGCACACCGACTTCATCTTCACGGTCGGCGGGCGAGGAGTTCGGCTTCGTCGGGCGCGATGTTCGTGCTGCTGCTCTACGGGCTGCTGCTGTGGCGGGCGATCCGCATCGCGTCCCTGTCGAAGGATCCGTTCGGGACGCTACGTGGCGGCCGGGCATCGCGTCGATGTTCGCGATCCAGATGTTCGTGAACGTGGGGATGGTGATCGGGATCATGCCGATCACCGGCATCCCGCTGCCGTTCCTGTCCTACGGGGGCTCGTCGATCCTGCTGAGCTTCGCCGCGATCGGGATGCTGGAGAGCATCCACATGCGGCGGTTCACCTAGACGCGGTCCCGCGGCCGTCGGCGGCGCCGGTGCGACGGTCCACAGGAACGTCGAGCCGGCAGGTCCCGTCTGCTCCAGGTCGACGTCGCCGTCCATCGCGCGCGCGGACAGCCGCGCGAGGCTGAGCCCGAGGCCCACGCCCGGATGGGTGCGGGTGTGCAGGTCCTGGCCTGCTCGAGCGGCTCGAAGATCCGCACGACCGATGCGCCTCGACGCCCGGGCCCTGGTCGATCACGCGGACCTCGGGCGACCCCCAGGACCGGGCCGAGATCCGGATCGTCGACCTCGGCGTCCTCGGGCGAGAACGCGAGCGCGTTCTCCACCAGCTCCTCGAGGATCCGCAGCCCGGCGGTGCGGTTCAGCGTGGTCATCACCGGGGCCGGCCGGCGCGTCGACCGCCGACCCGCGGGCTCGCGCTCGGCCACCTCGCGCGCCAGCTCGCGTCACGTTCGGCCCATTCGGTCAGGCCGGCCTCGACGGCGGCCTCGAACCGCCGGACGAGGCGCGCGAGCCCTTCGGCCCGCTGACACGAGCGTGTCGAGGACCTCCTCGAACTGCTCGCGCGACATCCCGCCGCGTCTGCAGGCTCTGGGCGAGGCCGAGGATCACCGTGACCGGCGTCCGCAGCTCGTGCCCGAGCCGGCCGATCAGCTGCTGGCGGCGCGCCGCCCGCTCCAGCAGCGCCTCCTGCGCCACCTCCAGTTGGCGCGCCCGCCGGCGCCCGCGCTCGAGCGCCTCGGTCAGCTCCTCGATCACGGTGGGCGTGACCTCGGGGGACAGCAGCGCCCCGCCCGCGGCCGCCCGCCGGATCGCGTGCAGGATCTCGTCGCCGTCGGAGTCCTTCAGGACGTAGCCGGAGGCGCCGGCCACCAGCATGTCGCGGACCGCCCGCTGCTCCTCGAATGCCGGTGAGCGCGACCACGCCGAGCGAGGGCTGGAGCGCCTTCAGGCGCCGCGTCGCCTCGATCCCGTCCATCTCCGGCATCCGGACGTCCATGAGGACGACGTCCGGCGCGAGGGCGCGCGACCATCTCGATCGCCTCGGGCCCGCTGCAGGCCTGGCCGATGACCTCGATGCCCTCGCCGTCCAGGAGCGACGCGAGGGACTCGCGGAACCCGTCGTTGTCGTCCACGACGAGGACGCGCACGCGACTCGGCACGCCCAGGGGAAGGGTGGGGGCGCTCATCGCTCCGAAGGGTGCGCCCGACCCATGACCTGCGGTATCCGGCCGACGTGGGGTTCCTGACGGGGGACATCCGCTGTGGGACGGATGACCGACAGGGGCCTTTGGGGGGTGGGAACGGTCTAGTCGAGTACTGCTATCCTCGCCGCAGACGTGCCCGCCGGCTGCGGCCGAGGTCGCTCCGTGCGGGGTCATTGAGGAGTCGAGGGAGGCGCGCCCGCGCCGAGCGGCCCGAGGAACGGGACGCCGCGCGAGGACGCAGCCCCGGAAGGACCGAATCTGATGCACGGCATACGCCCGGCGCTCGGCCGCACGCGAGGCGCGGGAGCCCGTCGTGTCGCCGAACCCGGTCGCGCTCAGCCGCGCACCGATGCATCCCGGTCCTCCGCGGTCCCCCTCGCAACGATCGAAGGGAGCCACGCGTGGACCGCGACACCCAGGTGTCGAGTGACAGCACAGCCGTAACCGGCGCGAGCGAACCGAGCGCCGAACCACAGACCCAGCCGGCCGGCGACGGATCGCCGAGCGCCGGCAGCCACCGGAGAGGCGGAGCCACCGGCGCCACCGGCGCCAAGCGCCGACGCCGCCGCGGCGGCAGGGGACGCGGCAGAGGATCGGGCGGCGGAGCCGGCGGTGCGAACCGAGGGGTCCGACGCGTCCGACCAGGACACCTCGTCGACGGTGGAGCCGGCGACGTCGGGAGCCGCGAAGCCCGACGAGGACGCCGGCGGGAACG
>CAVXQH010000009.1:0-74458 GCA_963763915.1 uncultured Alphaproteobacteria bacterium | reverse complement strand
ATGTCCACGGCGCTGGCGTTGACGATCCACTGCTTGGCTTTGAAGGCAGCACCATCGCGGCGGCCGCCAGCTGCTGGCGAGGTGAGCGTTCCGGTGCTGAACTATGATGCGCGCGGGGGAACCTGATCACGTCGGGCGCGGTCACAAACCAACAATTGCGGCCATTGCTTCTTTCAAAGTTTGGATGTCAACTGGCTCCAACCGGCCCAATTGTTTTATTGTCAAGGACTGTTCGATCGTGGCAATGACCGGCTTGATTGTGGACGGTTTCAACAAGCCTGCGGCCTGCCAACCTGTAACAATGGCATCGCCGAAAATCGTTTGCGGCCTTAATTGGCTGGTTATAGCCATGATGATAAAGTCAGGTCGCACCGCATTATATTGCTCCGAACTGATGATGACGGCAGGGCGCTTTTTGCTTGCGGTCTGATCGGTAAACGGAAAGGGAACCAGAATTATGTCACCAAAACTCAACAGCACCTGATTAGAGGGCATCGTAATCGGCGTCGTCGCTGTTGTTCCAGATTGCTGCAAAGTTTGGCGTGCTTGCCGCCGCGGCGGCGCGAGTAAGTGCACGATCAGCTGTGCCTGCTTCTTCAATTTGCTTGAGCGACGCCCTTAGCAATGCCTCAAGCTGGACGGGATCGAGTAAACCTGCCTCGGTAGCATCGCGAGCCAAGTCGTCGGGCAAGGAGATTTGGACGTTTTTCACAGCCTTGCTTTACCACGGGCGCGGTTGGACTGACAACCACGAAAATTTGGGCGGTGTCGTAAGCGCGTCAGTAAATCTCTTGAAGAGCGGACCGCCGGGTGCGACACTGACCTATGACCCGCTTGGCCGCCTGTACCAGACCGCCAAGGGAAGTGCAGCGACGAATTCCGGGGAAACACGAGCTCCAGGAACACTTTGCCAATCACCGCGCGGTACCGTTGACTTAGAGCCCCCAAACCAACCCGCGCAAAACCGCTTTCCTACATCAGCCTTACTATGCTCTAAACGGTTTCGACATCGGTAGCCACGCGTCTCGCTGATCCGCGCCACCCAAACAGCGACTCCTTTCAGACGCAATCAACTTAAGTAAACTTCCAGCGCAGAAATATGCAATTCACTGTGAACTTGCACGGTTTTCTGCGGGTTTCGGAACGCGAAAAAAAGGGGCACGCAACAGCACCCCCCTTTTTTGGGCCTCGCTTTGGAAGCCCGGGTTTTTCGCGCCTCGCTTTGGAGGCCCGCAATTTCCCAGCGCTTATTTCTTTGCCGGTGCCTTTTTGGCAGGGGCCTTTTTCGCCGCTGGCTTGGCGTCGGCTTTTTCCGCCTTGGGAGCAGCTTCTTTTTTAGGAGCGTCTTCCTTCTTCGCCGCGGCCTTTTTGGCCGGCGCCGCTTTCTTCGCTGGCTTCATATCGGGCTCAGCCTCGATCGCGGCTTCCAGCTCGGCGCGGGTTACGCTGCGGTCGCTGATTTTCGCCTTGTCGAACAAGAAGTCGACGACCTTATCCTCGAACAAAGGCGCGCGCAGCTGGGCGGCGGCCATCGGATTTTCCTGTAGATACTCAACGAAACGCTGGCGGTCTTCAGGGCGGTATTGCTGGGCGGCTTGCTGCACCAACATGTTCATTTCCTGCGAAGAGATTTCAACGCCGTTGCCTTGCCCGATTTCGGACAGCAGCAGACCCAGACGCACGCGGCGCACCGCAATATTGCGGTAATCTTCACGCTCGGTCTCCATTTCCTTCTTGGCGGATTCAGGATCGGCTTCGCGAGCGGCTTCCTGCTCAAGCTGTTGCCAGATCGATTGGAACTCGGCCTCAACCATCGCGGGCGGAACTTCAAAATCGTGCGCGGCGGCAAGCGTATCGAGCAGCTGGCGCTTCATATGCGTCCGCGTCAGGCCGTTCAGTTCTTGCTCGACCTGTACCTTCATCAGCTCACGCAGCTTGTCGATGCCGTCGAGGCCGAAACTCTGCGCCAGCGCGTCGTCCGCCTTGCTTTCGACGGGCTTTTTCACTTCGCCAACGACGATGTCGAAGGTTGCCGCTTTGCCTTTCAGGTTTTCGGCCTGATAGTCCGCGGGGAAAGTGACGTTGATGATTTTCTCATCATTGGCTTTCAGGCCAACCAATTGGTCTTCGAAGCCCGGGATCAATTGACCAGACCCGATTTCGACCGACATGCTTTCGCCCTTGCCACCTTCGAACGGCACGCCGTCGACCTTGCCCTCAAAATCGATGACAACAACGTCGCCGGTTGCTGCCTTGTAAGACTTTGCTGCTGCTTCAAAGCTCTTCTGACCCTTGGCAAGGTTCAGGATCGCCGCGTCGACTTCGGCGTCGGTGGCATCAACCGTCAAACGTTCAAACGCCAGATCCTCAATGTCGGTCTTGGGCACGTCGGGCAGGATTTCGAAATGGAAATCGACCACCGCGTCTTTACCGGGGGCATAGCCTTCGTCCAGATGCACATGCGGCTGGGTCGCCGGGCGAAGCTTGTTGTCGGTGATGGCCTTCTGCACGCCGTCTTGAATCGAGGTATTGAGCGCTTCTTGCAACAGCTGGTCGCGGTGCATTTTCTTCACCAGATTGGCAGGCACTTTACCGGGGCGAAAGCCGGGCATTTTCATCTGCGGGGCGATTTTCTTCACCTCGGCATCGATCCGCGATTCCACGTCGGCTGCGGTGATCGTCAGACGGAAAGCACGCTTCAGGCCGTCATTATGGGTTTCTTGCGCTTGCATATCAAAAACTTCTCTGGTTCCGGAACCACGTCCAATTGGCGGGGTTCAGCTTTATAAAAATTCCTGGATTCGGGCGGCCGGTCTGCGGCGAAAATTGGTGCGGGCGAAGGGACTCGAACCCCCACATCTCTCGATGCCAGAACCTAAATCTGGTGCGTCTACCAATTCCGCCACGCCCGCCCGGGTCGTCCGGTCGGGAGCCTCTAACCACTATGACTGCAAAGGGCAAGCCCGAAGCCGCTTTTAACTGCGATATTAAGAGTCTGGCCGCGAGTCCAAATATGGGGGCTACATCTTCGCTTTGTCTGCGTCTGATGCCATGTCCTTTTTCTTTTTGTCTTCTTTCGGGATGACAATCAGGTCGACCAGCTTTCGCACCTCGGCAATGTCGCGGTCGAAATAATATATTTCCGGCGCAACAAAGTTAACAAGGTAGAGCTTACCATCGACAATCGCGGCGACGGCCTCTCCCTTGCGGGTGATTTGCGAGTCCTGCGGGGTGAAGTGATACGCAAAGCGGATCGCCTTATGTCCACCCAGCGTCGCCTTTTGCGTCTCGCCGATTTCAAATTCGGAGCTTTGCAGAAGCAAGCGGTTGGAATTTTCGAAAAAGGCAGGAATTTCCGCAATCAGCATTTTCTTGCGGAACTCGGGTAAGCCACCCTCGCCGTAACCGCCGTAGTAGAGGTTCTCGCCCTGCGACACGCCCCCGAAAAAGCTAAGTTCATTGAGCTTGATGCCGTCTTTGGTCCAAATCTCGCCGCGATCCGAGGGCCGCGAAGTCCAGCGTTGCCAAGTCATACCCTCAGGCAGTTTGAGCGTGAACTTGCCTTTCGATACTTTCATTTCTTTGCCCGGCGGGACGAGATACCAGCTGGAGCGCTTGGAATAGGCGTCTCCAGCAGAAACAATTGTCGCATCAACCACTTCGGCAGCAAGCGGAGGTGTTACGGCGAGAAACACCGTCAGGGCAATGAAAGTCCGCCTCATGGTGTTAACATCGTTTCGATAAGCGCACGGTCCTTGGCGTCGGGCGCTTTGGCCAGATAGGTATGCAATGCTGCTTCCCCGCCAAGCTTATCGCCCGAACGCAACAAAGACAGCCCCAATCCGCGCCAGCTCGCGCCCACTGTGCCGCCAGCAGCAATCGCTTGCCGATAGAATTTCGCGGCTTTCACGAAATCAGGTTCCTTGCCGCGTGCGCGGTAAAGCTCGCCGCGCGCATAGAGCAATTCCTCGGTCCAACCCTTTGCCGCCAGTTGTGTCAGCAGAAATTCTGTCCCGCCAAAGTCATTGAGCTTGATCTGATCATCGATCAGCATCGGCCACCAGCTTGAAAGGGCTTTGCGGTATGCGGCCGCACCCGTGTCGCGCTTTGTGGTTTTGGCATTGGCAGCGCCCTTGGTCAGATAGTCGAGCCGTTCCTGCGTACCAGGGTGCGTTGCAAAGAAACCGCCGTCGATATCTTTCATGCTGCGCTGACGCTTCGCCTTTGCCGTCGCGTCCATCTCGCTACGCAAATGGCTCCATATTGCGGACGCTCCCGCCGGGTCATAGCCAGCGCGGACAAGGTCAGCCTGCGCCAACAAATCAGCCTGGCGTTCCATGTCGCGGTTGAATGCGAACACGCTGCCGATAATGCCCATTTGCGTTAAAAAGTTCGCAGAAGGGGCCATTGATATCCATGTCAGTGCGTCGGTCTTGGAACGCAAGTTGCGGAAGGATTGCAGGCTGTGTTGCTGTTCAAAATGGTTGAACTCATGCGCAAGTACAGACGCCAGCTCGGCCTCGTTCTGCGCACGCAGCAGCAAACCCGACCACAGCAAGAGCATGCCATTCGGCGCCATACTCGCGTTAAAATGCGGCGTGTGGATAATATAGATACGCGTCGCGGCACAGCGGTCTTTGCCGACCGACCGGCACAAGATGCCGCGCACATAATCGTTTAGCCCGGCATCGGTAATCAGGAACTTCGACGCCTTAATGTCGCGCTCCATCTCGTTGACTTGCTGCCAAAGCCCGCGCTCGTCCTCGCTTTGCGGTTGATAGTCAAACGCGGACGGAGAGAGGGGAACGATAGAGCTTCTCACCGGTGGCTGTTCGGCACATACCGGCTGCGCTGCGCTGGTCAGTGCCAGTGCTGTCAGCGCGTATTTCGCCAGCCGCCTCATTTGCTTTTCGCCTTTGCTTGTGCGGGTGCGGGTGCGGCTGGTTCAGCGACCAGCAGCGGAAAGGGAAACTGGCGTAGCAGCTCGGTCGTGCGCTTGGCCGCCCCTTCGGGGGTGCGGACATCTCCCGACATCTTGCCGTCGATCATCATCCAGACAAGATCGCCAGTTTTCAAGTCGATCAGCGCGGCGTTGCCTTGCCGGTTCGTCTTGGGCACCGGTTGGTCCATAAGCTCTGCCACTGCTTCGGCCGCACCGCGTGAAGACGAAGAAAAACTATCCGATGTACCAAAAACCAGCGCATAATCCCCGCCGCCTGCCGCTTTCGCTAGTGCCGAAATGCCCGGGCCAACGGTCCATTTAAGGCCGCCTTTGTGTAGCGGTAACGGGTCAGACGGAAAAAGGTTATTGCCCACCGCAGCCTCGCCAATGACTTTCAGCAGCGCGCGGTAATTGGCCAGCAATTTCGCATCATCACCTTTCAGCTCAGGCATTTCGGTAAGCATTTGTCCCCGCGCCGTCATGGCGGCAGACATCGATTTTATCAGCGCGGCGCGCGCGCTATCGTTCCAGTCGGCTTTGGGTTGATCGAGACCGCCTGCTGCAATCTCGTTCACCGTTATTTCAGGGCGCAATAACAAGATGCGATTGCCGGTCGCCTTTTCGGGCACAAAGCCGGGCCGCACCGCGCTGCTGACATTACCGTTCGATGCGGCAAATGATCCGACCCCGGTGAAGATGCTTGAGGAAATGAGCGCGGCGGAAAATAGCGCGGCATTGGCGAGAATCGCCCTTATCTTCAAAGGGTAGCCCGAATGCCTTTTCACATCGCTAGTTTTGGCAGATTTGCAAATTCAGGCAAGAGCCTTCTTCAAAAGATCGTTAACGACCCCCGGATTGGCTTTGCCCTGCATGGCCTTCATCGTTTGCCCGACGAAGAAGCCGAAAAGCTGCTCTTTACCGCCGCGATAGGCTTCGAGTTGGCCGGGATTATTGGCGAGGATTTCGGCGATGACGGCTTCGATAGCGCCGGTGTCGCTGGTTTGTTTGAGGCCCTTTTCCTCGACAATCGCTGATGCCCCCTGCCCCGTTTCGAGCATGATTTCGAAGACCTGCTTGGCAATGCTACCCGAAATGGTGCCGTCAGCGACAAGACCGAGCAGTTCTGCGGCTTGGGTTGGCGACACGGGGCTTTCGTCCAAAGACTTGCCCATTTTATTGAGCGCGCCGAACAGTTCGGATAGCAACCAGTTGGAACCTTGCTTGGCGTCCACGCCCGCCGCCAGCAAATCCTCGAACCAGAATGCGGTTTCAGCTTCAGCGGTCAGGACGGCGGCGGCATAAGCCGTCAGCCCCATGTTTTCGTAACGCGCGCGTTTGGCATCGGGCAATTCGGGCAAAGAAGCGCGACATTCCTCAAGGAATGCGTCGTCCAGCTCCAGCGGCAACAGATCCGGATCAGGAAAATAGCGGTAATCATGCGCGTCTTCTTTTGAGCGCATCGAGCGGGTTTCCATCTTGTTGGGATCGAACAAACGCGTTTCCTGCACCACCGCGCCGCCATCTTCGATCAAATCGACCTGACGCCGCGCCTCTACCTCGATCGTCTGCATGACAAAGCGGATCGAGTTGACGTTCTTGGTTTCGGTCCGTGTGCCCAGTTCGCCACCCGGTTTGCGCACGCTGACATTGACGTCGGCGCGCATTGATCCTTCTTCCATATTGCCGTCGCACGACCCAACATAGCGGAGAATCGAGCGGAGCTTCTTCACATATGCCCCGGCTTCGGCGGGAGAGTTCATATCCGGTTTAGACACGATTTCCATCAACGCCACGCCGCTGCGGTTCAGGTCAACATAGGACATCGTCGGATGCTGATCGTGCATCAACTTGCCCGCATCTTGCTCCACATGGATGCGTTCGATGCCGATGGTTTTGCGCGGACTATCGGCGTCTTTCTCGTCAAGAATAACCTCAATTTCGCCCTCGCCCACTATCGGGTGGTAAAGCTGCGAAATCTGATAGCCCTGCGGCAAATCGGCGTAGAAATAATTCTTCCGATCAAAGCGCGAATAGCGGTTGATCTGCGCATTGATCGCCATGCCAGTGCGGACCGCTTGCCGGATGCATTCGCGGTTTACCACAGGCAACATCCCCGGCATCGCGGCATCAACCAGCGACACATGACTGTTCGGCTCCCCGCCGAAAGCCGCCGAAGCGCCCGAAAATAGCTTTGCGTTCGACGTAACCTGCGCGTGAACCTCAAGGCCAATCACGACCTCCCATTCGCCTGTCATGCCTTGGATGCGGTATGTTGATTCAGTCATGTTACCACCACTTCTCCGCTTCCGCCGTAAACCCAGCGCGTTCTTCGATTGCGAGGCCTGCGTTCAGCACGCTTTGCTCGTCAAGTGCCTTACCAATGACCTGCAAGCCCAAAGGCAACCCTTGCTTATCAATTCCACCAGGCACCGACATCGCAGGCAATCCCGCCAATGACGCAGGCACGGCAAACACATCGTTGAGATACATCGACAGTGGATCGCTGGTTTTCTCGCCTAGGCCGAATGCGGCGCTTGGTGCGGTCGGCGCTAGGATCAGGTCGCAGGCTCCCCAAGCGTTCTCAAAATCGCGCGCGATCAACGCCCGCACCTTTTGCGCCTGGGTGTAATAGGCGTCGTAGAAACCGGCGCTGAGCACATAGGTGCCGATCATGATGCGGCGGCGGACTTCTTCGCCGAACCCTGCGGCACGGGTGGCGGCGTACATGTCTTGCAGGCCAGCGCCGTCTGGCAAATCGCGCAAACCATAACGCACGCCATCATAGCGGGCGAGGTTGGACGATGCCTCTGCTGGGGCGATGATGTAATATGCGGGCAGCGCATATTTGGTGTGCGGCAAGCTGATCTCGACGATCTCTGCGCCAGCATCCTTAAGCCAGGCAATGCCATTGTCCCACATTGCGGCGATATCTTCGTCAATGCCATCAAGGCGATATTCCTTGGGAATGCCGATGCGTTTGCCGCGCAGGTCGCTGTTCAGGCCAGCTTCCCATTCGGGTACGGGCAAGTCGAGCGAAGTAGAATCCTTGGGATCAAAGCCCGCCATCGCCTCCAGCATTATCGCGCAATCGCGGACATCGCGTGCCATGGGCCCTGCTTGATCGAGCGAGCTGGCAAAGGCGACAATGCCCCAGCGTGAGCAGCGGCCATAAGTTGGCTTGATTCCGCTGATGCCCGTGAACGCCGCAGGCTGGCGGATTGAGCCGCCGGTGTCTGTGCCAGTCGCAGCTGGACATAGGTGCGCTGCGATGGCCGAGGCTGAACCACCCGACGAACCGCCGGGGGCCAACGCCGCATTGCTGCCGTCATTGCGCCGCCACGGCGAAATCACATTGCCGAAATAGCTGGTTTCATTCGACGACCCCATCGCGAACTGATCAAGGTTCAACTTGCCGAGCATCCCTGCGCCAGCGGCCCATAGCTTACCCGACACGGTCGATTCATATTGCGGGATGAAGCCTTCGAGGATGTGGCTGGCCGCTGTGGTCTGCACGCCTTCGGTGCAGAACAGGTCTTTCATGCCGATGGGGACGCCCGCCATTTTACCGAGCGGCTTTCCAGCGGCGCGGTCTGCATCGACGGCTTGTGCGGCCTCGATCGCCTTTTCCGGGGTTTCGACGATGAAGGCGTTCAGGATTTTGGCAGCAGCAACATTGGCGTTAAAGGCTTCGGCCACCTCGGCAGCGGTAAAGTCCCCCGAGGCAACACCCGAGCGGATGGCGGCAACGCCAAGGTTAGTGAGATCACTCATCGTACAACTCCGTCATGCTGAACTTGTTTCAGCATCCATCGCGCCGCACGACCGGAACACGTAAGGACAAATGGACCCTGAAACAAGTTCAGGGTGACGACGGTTGAGAAGTAGAGGTTTTTCGACATCACTCGATCACCTTGGGCACGCCAAAAAACGCGCCTTCTTTAGCGGGCGCGTTTGCGAGCACCTTTTCACGGACATCGCCGTCAGTCACGACATCATCGCGCAGTCGCGTTTTATTCGCAATCACAGCCGTCATCGGCTCGACACCCGTCACATCGACTTCGCCCAATTGTTCGACCCAAGCGAGGATGCCGTTCAGCTCCCCCACCATTTTTTCGGCCTCGGCCTCGCTGATCGCGATGCGGGAAAGCCGTGCGATTTTTTCTACAGTTGCTCTATCTACACTCATGCCACCGCCGCTAGCACCGCGCCCACCGCGCTTCAATGGCGAATTGGCCCATTGACACGCTATGGGTCATGGCCTGTTCAAAAATGCCGTGATAATGGAGCTAATTCGTCTAAACGCTCGCAGAGTCGTTCACACAGTCTATTCAACAGGGTCACATCGTCGTGGGTCGTAAATTTCTCTATTTCTTCGCGTCATTGATCGTTTTGGTCATCGCCGGTGGCTTTGCCATGAACCTTTATTCGGACGAGTTGACGCAGTGGGCCTTTGTGCCAACGACCAAGTTTGAAAAGCAGGAGGAACTGGTCAAAAGTATCTATGACGATGATCGCATGTGGTTTGCGAAGGCGGAGCAAAAGCAAAATAACCCGACGCTCTGGCGACCGGACGGCGCGCCGGCTCCGGCAAAGCGCGGCAATGCAGCGGTTTTCTTCGTCCATCCGACAAGCTATACAGCGAAAGACCACTGGAACGCACCGCTTGCCGACACGGACTCACAAGTTCGAGCACGCATTTTCCTGCGGGGGCTGGCGACACCGTTTGCCGATGCCGGCGAGGTTTGGGCACCCAGATACCGGCAGGCCGCCATTGGTGCTTTCCTGACGCAAAAGACCGAAGGCAAAGCAGCGCTCGACTCCGCTTACCGAGACGTGCTGCTCGCCTTTGACCATTTCATTGCCAAGCAACCAAAGAACCGCCCGATCATCCTGGCCGGACATAGCCAGGGGTCGCTGCACCTGACGCATTTGCTCCACGAGCGTGTCGCGGGCAAGCCGCTCGCCAAGCGCATCGTTGCTGCTTATGTTGTCGGCTGGCCGGTGTCGGTCGATGCGGATATTCCCGCCCTTGGGCTAAAGGCTTGTTCGGCGCCTGATATGACTGGCTGTATCATGAGCTGGCAGGCCTTCGCCGATCCGCCGGATTATGCACGGATCATGGCGGCCTACAACAGTACAATTGGTTTCAATGGTCAGCCGCGCAAAGATACGCAGATCCTCTGCACCAATCCGCTAAACGGTGGCAGCGGCGCTGAAGAAACTGCGGAAAGCAACCTCGGAACGCTCAAACCAAATGGCGATTTGAGTGCCGGTGAATTGATCGGCAAGTCGGTGCCCGCGCGCTGCGACAAAAATGGCTTTCTGTTGATCGGTGATCCGCCCAATCTTGGGCCGTACCGCCTGCCGGGCAATAATTATCATGTATATGACTATCCGCTTTTCTGGAGCAATGTCCGCGCCGATGCCTTGCGCCGGCTGGCCAGGTTTCGCATCAAGTGATCACAACAGCAGCGCAAGAATTTCGTGACGGCCTGCCCGGCGGCGGTGTGTTGATCGGGCTAGACGTTGGCACCAAAACCATTGGCACGGCGTTTTGCGACGCAGGCTGGAGCTTTGCTTCGCCCGCCGACCTGATCAAACGCGCCAAATTTACTGGCGACAAAGCGCAGCTCGTCGCGGCTATTTCTGCGCGTAATGCGCGCGGTATCGTCATTGGTCTGCCAATCAACATGGACGGTAGCGAAAGCCCGCGCAGCCAGTCGAGCCGTGCCTTTGCCCGAAATTTGGCCGATCTTGATCTGCCGATACTATTGTGGGACGAACGTTGGTCGACCGTTGCCGCCGAGCGCGCCATGATTGCTGCGGATATGAGCCGCGCCAAGCGTGCCGAGCGTATCGACAGCGCCGCTGCCTCGGTCATCCTGCAAGGCGCGATCGACGCGCTGGTCAATGCCACTCCGCACCTATAGGGAAAGAGGAAATTTCCTCAATTATCACTTTCCTACATGATATACGCTCGGGTAATTTGTGCCCATGACAAAACCGAGACGAAGAGAAGACATACGCAGGCATCTAAATGCCTATCATGTTGAGCACCAAAACAAATGCCAGGAACCGCGACCCAACGACTGGCGAAAGGACGTGCTTGATGCTGTGCTCGCGGGGCAGAATATCAAAAATGCAGCCAAATTGGCTGGTGTTTCGCGGTCGCGTATTCACGACGAACGTTACCGCTGTGACGCATTTGGCCGCGCGTTCCTGCTCGCCCGATATTACGCCCAAAACAAAATGATATGGATCAGCCGCCCACTTTGGCCGCCGTTCCCGCAAACGGTTCAACGACATGATGCCACATTTCGTCTGATAAACGGCTCTCGGCACAGTGAACTTGTCGGGAGCGGAAGATGGCGCTAAGGGCGTTGGCTTAATGACATCGCCATCACAAAACAGCACCACCCGCTTCCCGGCGGGGTCGGACGCATATCCGCATAAGCATCTGCTTGGTATCAAGGGCCTGCAACCTTGGGAGATCGAATTCATCCTTGCCGAAGCCGAGCAGTGGGTTGCGCTCAATCGCTCTGGCGCTGCCAAACATGATGACCGGCTGACCGGACTGACAATCATCAACGCTTTTTTCGAAAACTCGACTCGCACATTGCTGTCGTTCGAGATCGCCGGCAAGCGGCTTGGTGCCGACGTGGTCAACATGCATGCCGCGCAATCGAGCGTCAAAAAGGGTGAAACGCTCATCGACACCGCGATGACGTTAAACGCCATGCGCGCCGACGCCATCGTCATCCGCCATGCGGGATCAGGCGCAGTCGAATTGATTTCGGGTAAGGTCGACTGCCCTGTGCTCAATGCAGGCGACGGTGCCCACGAACATCCCACACAGGCCTTGCTCGACGCGCTGACCATCAAATCGCGCAAAGGGCATATATCCGGGCTAACCGTCACGATATGCGGCGATGTGCTGCACAGTCGCGTGGCGCGCTCGAATATCATTTGCCTGACAACGCTAGGTGCAATGGTGCGCGTTGTTGCTCCGCCTGCGCTAATGCCGGCAGGGATAGAGATTTTGGGCGCGATGCCCTTCACGCATTTCAACGAAGCGCTGGTCGGTTCCGATGTGGTGATGATGCTACGGCTGCAAAATGAACGGATGCAAGGCGACTTCATTCCGTCCCCGCGCGAATATTTCCACCTATACGGCCTTGATGACCGGCGATTGTCACTCGCCAAGCCCGATGCCATGGTGATGCACCCCGGGCCGATGAACCGCGGCGTCGAAATCGCCAGCAACATCGCTGATCATGTCGAACGCTCGGCCATCACGCAGCAAGTCGAAATGGGTGTTGCGGTTCGCATGGCATGCCTTGAAATCCTGACCAGACGCGCACGCAAAGTGGAGGGTTGGGTATGAGCTTGCTGGTCAAAAACGGTCTTGTTCTGGCCCCTGGCTTTGCCAAACCCACACCAGCAAATCTTGTTATCAAGGACGGCTTGATCACCGGACTGGGCAGCAGCAAAGCCGACGACAGCTTGGATGCAGGCGGCCTTGTTGTCGCGCCGGGCATTATCGATCTCGGCGTGTTTGCAACCGATAAACCCGCATTCCGCTTCGGCGGCATCACCCGCGCTGCGCTTATGCCGGACCAGTCGCCGACGCACGATGATCCCGCAACGATCCGCTACGCCGCGCTCAAAGGAAAGCCCGACTTTTGGGTGCATCCGCTGGCCGCCGCTACGCGGGAACTCTCGGGCGAAAAAATGGCCGAAATAGCGCTGATGAAAGAAGCCGGGGCACTTGGCGTCGCAACTGGTCGCCGCTGGATCGCCGACAGCGGTATAATGCTTAGGATCATGCGCTACTGCGCGGCGCTCGACATGCCGGTTTTCCTGCACAGCGAAGACAGCGGGATCGCTGGCAATGCTGTGGCTACTGCTGGCCCGGTTGCAACAATGCTTGGCCTGCCCAGTGCTTCGCCGGTTGCCGAAAGCCTCGCAATCGCGCGTGATTTGATGCTAGCCGAAGAAAGCGGTGCGAAGGTCCATTTCCGCCAAGTGACCACTGCCAAGGGCTTGGAGCTTGTTAGCGCCGCCAAGAAGGCCGGGCTAAACGTCACTTGCGGCATTACCCCGGCGCATCTGTTCTTTTCCGACAATGCGGTAATGGGTTTCCGCACATTCGCCCGGCTTTCACCGCCGCTCCGTAGCGAAGATGATCGATTGGCCTGCATTGCAGCGATAGCCGACGGAACAATTGACGTGATATCATCGGGTCACGACCCGAGAGGGCCGGAGGAAAAGCGATTGCCCTTTGCCGAAGCCAGCATTGGCATGGCAGGCGCGGAGACTTTGCTCGCCTTGTCGCTAAACCTTGTGCGCGATGGTCATGTACAAATGGGCCGCTTGTTTGAGCTGCTATCCACCAATCCGGCAACAATTTTGGGGATTAATGCCGGTCAAGTTGCGGCAGGTAAAGAAGCGGATCTGATACTGATTGATCCCGATGCCCCGTGGCAAATTGACAGCGACAAGATGGCAGCACTCGCCGGCAACACCCCTTTTGACGGTCTGCCTGTACAGGGGCGTGTGATGCATGTGTTAAAGGGCGGCAAGCTTTTGTAAGCCACCGCCCTTTTTTACGACCCACTCCGTGGGGTAGCTTTTTAAACGCGTTTTAGCGCGATGCGATTTTGACTGGACGCGATTTCAACGTGCCCTTGATGCGAGGCTTAGCTTGCGCCAGCTTCACTTGAGGAGCGGCCGCTTCGCCGCCGGTGCTGCGCACAAGGCAATCGCCGCCTGAAGACTTGATCTTGTTACAGAACGCGACCGCAGAGTCCTTGTTGCCAAAGCCGCTTGCCGCAAGCCGAACAAAGCGCTTACCGTTTACATCAACCGTCTGGCTCGCCTGTGTGAAATTGTTCAGGCCGCTGTGTTTTGCTGCCAGCTTTTCCCAGGCGGCTTTTGCACCAGCCGAAGAGGCATAAGCACCAAGCTGTACCAGATGCGAGCCAGAGATTTTGCGCGGAGCAGCGGGAGCCGCAACCGAAGACGTATCGGCAAGCGCCAACTTGACAGGTTTCTTTGCAGCCACTTGGCTCGTTCCGGCGACTTTGGTTGGCCCTGACGGTGCAGAGATCAGCGGAGCCTTTTTGGCTTGTTTTGAAACCTTTGCCGTTGGTGTTTTGCTCTCAAATTCTGCGGGGATACCCACTGGAATTGAAACATAGCGGATGTTCTGAGCCGATGCGATACGCACGGGTTCTGCTTCCACGACAGGAGCTACCATGCTGATGTTGCTTTCAACAGATGCCAGTTCAACAACCGGCGCCGCTGCGACAGCAGGAAGTTCGGCGGCTTGTGCCATTTGAACATTGCTGTTGGCATTTGACAGCGCCAGACGGACGGGTTGACCCGGGTCATCTGCAACTGGCGTTACCTGCAAAAGACCGGCAACGCGCGCTTCATAAGCGCCAGGACGCGCATATAATGCCCATTCGGCAATGCGTTCGTTGACGGCTGTTTCCGGCATGTCCTGTACTGCCATTACACGGGCCTCACGCCAGCGACCATCAAGCGCGTAAGCCAACGCCAGATTTTGACGCGTACGAGCGGTTGCATTGTCGCTACGGATGGCATCGGTTAGAACTTCAACTGCTTTCTTGGTATCGCCTGAAAGTGCCAAAGCCAGACCGTAGTCGCTTGCCGGAACAATCGACATGTTGGCTTCGATCAACGAAATGGCCGAGTTGGTTTTGCCTTGCGCGATGCGCATGATTGCTACGCCAACTACGGTGCGCGCATCTACCTGACCGAGCTCCATTACATCAGTGAGTGTGCGTTCTGCTGAAGCAAAACGGCCCTGAGCCATGTAAATCCGCGCAAGAAGCGAACGATAATCAACATTGGTCAAATCGGCTTCGACGGCCAACTCGGCATTCTGCTCGGCTGTTTGATATTGGCCCTGTGCCAGGTCCTTTTCCGCGGCGCGTGCCCAACTATGGACTTTCTTAGCCATTTTTTGGGCTGCTTTTTCATCAGCACTTTTGCTTTTAGCGCCAAGGCCCGGCCCGCCGAACATCGGCAATGCCATCATCGTTGTCGTCAAAGCGAACTTAGCGAACAGATTCCGTTTCATATGCATTACCTCAAAAAATTACTTGTTTACGCGGTTCTTGGCGGGGAATTGGGCCGCCAGCTGGTTAATTTCAGGCATGGTTGCGAGCAGTGCATCAAGCGCATCGGTCACCATCATTTGTGCCGAACGGTTGGTCAGGGTGCAGGCTAGCCGCAGCTTCAGATGCCGTTCTTGGTTCAGGCGAAGCGTGAACGCTGCTTTTTCCTTTTGGCCGGGCAGGGCACGTGGACGCTTGCCGATTTTCTTTACCGGAGCAGGCGTCATTTTCACGCCAACCTGTTCGGCCAAAGTAGCGGCAAGTTCCTCAGCGGTTACCGATTCGAATGACGGTCCAGCTAAAGCAACGGGTGCCCGTTCTTCGAATTCTTCCGGTTCAAGCGCGCTGAGACCTTGATCTGCCTGTACCTGCAATTGTTCTGCGATACGTTCCTGCTGGATGCGCACTTCGGGCTTTGCTTCGGGCACAGCGTTGGCCAGTGGATTGAAGCGAGTATCGCGTTCATGGTCCATTGGCGTGTTTGGTGACGGATCGACATCATATCCCATGTCGTTCCAGCCCAGATCGTCCTGCGAAACGGCGGCATTGCCATCATTTCCGAACATCGAAGGGCGACGCATTGCGGGGCGTGCCGCACCCTTACGGGCAAGCAGCATTCCACTAAGCGATGCTATTGGTTTTGGATCCCCCATGGCCCCAGTCTCCCGCTTAAGAACCAAAGACCCGGCGACCAAAGCCACCCATTGGGCGAACGTTGGTCACTTGCGGATTTACGGCGGCGGGTGAGCTGAATACGGTGCGGCGGAAGTTCTTTTCCAACCGGTCTGAGATATAGCTCCACAGCTCGATGACTTCGCGCGAAGAGCGCCCATCGGGGTCGATTTCCATCACGGTGCGACCATCGATCATCGATGACGCAAAGTCAGTACGGTGGTGGAGAGTGATCGGAGCGACTGTCCCGTGCTGCGAGAGAGCAACGGCAGCTTCCGAAGTAATTTTTGCTTTTGGCGTGGCTGCGTTGACCACGAATATCAGCGGCTTGCCTGCGCGTTCGCAAAGGTCAACAGTCGCGCCAACTGCGCGCAAATCATGCGGACTTGGGCGGGTTGGAACGACAATAAGCTCGGCAACCGAAATAACCGATTGGATCGCCATTGTAATAGCCGGCGGCGTATCGATGACAGCAAGTTTGAAGCCTTGTTGGCGCAAAACGGCCAGATCCGAAGCGAGACGTGCGACGGTCGTCTGGGCAAACGCAGGCAAATCCGATTCGCGCTCGTTCCACCAGTCAGCAAGTGAACCCTGCGGATCGATGTCGATCAGTACGACAGGACCGGCTCCTGCCAGTTGTGCCTGTACTGCCAAGTGCCCGGAAAGCGTTGTTTTGCCCGAGCCGCCCTTTTGTGATGCTAATGCGAGTACCCTCACATCAATCCCCTTTGAAATTGGTTTCAGCGACGGATGTGACAGAACAGGGCTAAAAATCAGTTAACGCTATCCAGAAAAATGCTGCTTTGGGCGCATTTGCCCGAACAATTTTGTGCAGCAGCAGGGTTAAGCAATTAACCGGGACTGTTAACCTTTTGGAAGGGGAGCTTGTTATATTTATGGTGGCTAATTAATTAGGCATTTCAAGGTTGGAGTTACCGCAATGACACATAGTCGTATCCGTCTCGCTGCGAAAAAAGCGCTTTGCTCAGCGACTGCTGTTGCTCTTCTGATCGGGCAACCAGCCCTTGCAGACGTGAAATCGGGTGTCGATGCCTGGAGCCGGGGCGACTATCCCGCAGCCGTCAAAGAATGGCGTGAACCCGCACTAAAAGGCGATGCCGATGCGCAGTTCAACATGGGCCAAGCTTATAAAATGGGACGTGGCGTTAAGACCGATCTAGATATTGCGCTCGATTGGTACCGCAAGGCGGCCGGCCAAGGACATCTGCAAGCCGAAGACAGCATTGGCCATCTGTTGCATTATAAAGGCAACATAACCGAAAGCCTGCCCTACCTTCAAACTTCGTCAGAACGCGGTGAGCCTCGCGCGCAATATCTGCTGGCGACCGAACTATTCAACGGCGTTAACATCAACAAAGACTGGATTCGGGCTTACGCATTGATGACACGCGCTTCCTCAGCAGGCATGGCGCTGGCATCACGCAGCCTTGCTCAAATGGACCAACATATCTCTCTCGAAGACCGCCAGCGCGGTATCGTAATGGCCGGGGAACTGGAAAAGCGGGCAAGCAGCAGTCGTGCGCAGCGCGTCGCTGGCTTCCCGATTAATACAGCACCACCTGCGCGCACCGGACGCCCTGTCGATCTGCCACCATCGCAAAGCTATCCGCAAGAGCCAAGCTATCCCGGCGTTGGTTATCCGGAACCGGCACCAGCGCCAAAAGTTCAGCCTCGACCTGCACCGGTAAGAGCTCCCGCACCCAAAGTCGCTGCTGTTAAGCCTGCGCCGACACCGAAAGTTGCGGCACCTGCACCAAAGGTTGCGGCAAGCGGCAACTACCGTATTCAGCTGGGTGCTTTCGGCAATGAAGCCAATGCCCGTGCGCTTTGGAACCGGTTAGAGGCCCAGGTGGCAAGCTTGTCCGCGCTGCAACCCTATTTGCAATCGACCGGTTCGGTTGTCCGGTTGCAAGCTGGACCATTTTCGACCCGTGGTGCGGCTGAAGCCAGCTGCACCAAGGTTAAAGCAGCGGGTCAGGCCTGCCTGGTCGTTGCCAAATAAGCGGTTCCCACACGGGGTTAGCTACATAGGTTGTTGACGTCGCGGCCCAAAACACGTCGGGCGGCATCATCGCCCTGTTCGACCATGTAATAACTGGTTCCGGCAAAGCTGCCTTTGCCATTGCAGAAAGATTCGCAGCCTTCGGAAATGGCACCGCCAAATTGCAGCGACACGCCGTCGAAAATTGCGGGGATGCTGCACGGTTTTTTCCCTGACAGATTTATCTGAACTTTTTCTCCATCAAAATTGGCTGTGCCTTGCCCTTCGCATTTACTGTCGGGACCAAAAACGGCAATTACACCTACACGGTAGCTTTTGCTATTCTGCTTGATCGCGCAAAATTTGTCGGTTCCCAAATCGCTGCGGGTTTCAAAGCGCCCGGAAAAGACTATGTCATCGGGGTCGGGTAAGATTCCAGCAGCGATTGCACGTTCATCGAGTTTCTTGCCAGTATCGCTATCCCCGCCAAGCGCAGGCGGCAGCGAAGAGGAGTCACACGCCGAAAGCGCGAGCATAAGGAGCAATAGAACAGACCGAATGCTCATATTCGTTCAAGCCCGCCCCCAGTCACGCGCCGGTAGAAGCAGCTCTGCTGTCCTGTGTGACATGTTGGCCCCGCAGGAGTAGCGCGCACAACCAACGCATCCTGATCACAGTCGACCAGCATTTCGACAAGCTGCAAATAATGCCCGCTGCTCTCACCCTTTTGCCAAAGCTGTTGTCTGCTGCGCGAAAAGAAATGCACTTTGTTTGTCGCGCGGGTTAGCGCGAGTGCTTCCTCGTTCATATGGCCAACCATCAACACCGCGCCGTCGCTGGCATCGACCACAACCGCTGTGAGCAAGCCAAGGCCATCAAATTTGGGCGCAAATTCCAACCCGTTTTCCCGATCAACGTTCATGGCGATTATCGCTAGCCCAGTGATCGCGTAGGCGCAACGCCGCTATTGGCCGATATTGAGAACGAAAACGGTGGCGCTTCGATATAGCCCCATAATTTTTGTTACAAAAGGAAGACAACAAGCCCCCCGCACTTTATAGAGCCGAGCATCAACCACGCACGGATTCGGGATGCCATGCTGACCACAAACCCTTTTGATGATGACAAGCTGCGCGAAGAGTGCGGTATTTTCGGGGTTTGCAACGCCGATGGTGCAGCGGCCATGGTCGCTCTTGGGCTACATGCGCTCCAGCACCGCGGACAAGAAGCCGCTGGCATCACCAGCTTCGATGGGACGGCATTTCATACCCACCGCGCGATGGGCCATGTTGCCGGGAATTTCGACCGCGAAGACATTATCAATAGTCTCGCTGGCAGCAGCGCGGTTGGCCATGTGCGTTATTCGACCACAGGGGAAACCTCGCTACGCAATGTACAGCCGCTTTATGCCGAATTGGCTTCTGGCGGATTTGCCGTTGCGCATAATGGCAACATCTCAAACGCGATGACGGTACGCGAAGATCTCGTTCGGCGCGGCTCAATTTTCCAATCAACGTCGGATACCGAGGTGATCATCCACTTGGTGGCGACGTCAGGATACCGTACTTTGCTCGACCGTTTGATCGATGCGCTCAAGCGGGTCGAGGGAGCCTATTCGCTTATTTGCCAGACGAGAGAAGGCATGATTGCTTGCCGTGACCCATTGGGCATACGTCCGCTCGTCATGGGTAAGCTCGGCCAGTCGATAATTTTCGCGTCGGAAACCGTCGCGCTCGACATTGTGGGTGCAGAATTCATCCGCAGCATCGAACCCGGCGAGCTTGTCGTGGTCCGCAACGGCGAGTTGACCTCTCACAAGCCCTTCATCCAGCTATCGCCGCGCCCCTGTATATTTGAGCATGTTTATTTCTCGCGCCCCGACAGCATCGTTGACGGCAACAGCGTTTATGCGGTGCGCAAAGCAATCGGCGCGGAGCTGGCGCGCGAAAACGGTGTCGATGTCGATTATGTTATTCCCGTCCCCGACAGCGGAACGCCTGCTGCCATCGGCTATGCGGAAGCAGCGAAAATCCCTTTCGAGCTTGGCATCATTCGTTCGCATTATGTCGGGCGCACTTTCATTCAACCCGGTGACGGCGTTCGCCATTTGGGTGTCAAGCTAAAGCACAATGCCAATCGGTCGCTGGTCGAGGGTAAGAATATCGTGCTGATCGACGATTCGATTGTTCGTGGGACGACATCGCTGAAAATCGTGCAAATGATGCGCGAGGCCGGCGCAAAGCAGGTCCATATGCGGATCGCCAGTCCGCCGACCATGCATAGCTGCTTTTACGGCGTTGATACGCCCGAGCGCGAGAAGCTGCTCGCCAGCCGCATGGATGTCGAGGAAATGCGCCAGTTCATTCAAGCCGACAGCTTGGCCTTTATCTCGATTGACGGACTCTACCGCGCGCTTGGTGAGGCCAAGCGTGAAGAGGGTCAGCCGCAATATTGCGACGCGTGTTTCACCGGGGCCTATCCCACGACACTAACCGACAAGGCCGCGCAAGAGCAGGAAAATCAGCTAATCCCGTTCCACGAGCGTAAGCAGGCGGTTTAATGGCCGGAGAATTTGACGGTAAGGTTGCGCTTGTTACCGGCGCCAGCCGGGGTATCGGTGCTGCAACGGCAAAGGCGCTCGCTGCACGCGGCGCACATGTCATTTTGACTGCGCGAAATGCCAAGGCGCTAGAAGCCGTCGAGGACGCTATATTCTCGAGCGAAGGTTCTGCCACTATCGCGCCACTCGATTTGACCGATGGCGAAAGCATCAGCAGGTTGGCCGCAGCAGTAAGCGAGCGTTGGGGCAAGATCGATATGCTCATACTCAACGCCGCGATGCTCGGAACACTGACACCCGTTCCGGCAATCGATATGGCAGAATTTGGCCGGACATTGACGCTGAATGTAACCGCACAGGTCGCGCTGATTGCGGCATTTGACGCTGCACTTAGGAAGAGCGAAGCCGGGCGTGTTGTCGCGCTAACCTCCTCGGTCGGGGCAAATCCCCGCGCATTTTGGGGCGCTTATGGCGCGTCGAAAGCCGCACTGGAAAATCTGGTTCACAGCTACGGCGAGGAGGTGAAAAACCTCTCGTCCATCCGCGTTGCCATAGTCGATCCAGCCAAAACCCGCACCAAGATGCGCGCGGACGCCTATCCCGGCGAAGACCCCGCAACAGTTAAAGATCCCAGCGTTGTTGGCGATGCGATTGCAGAGTTGCTAGCGACTGATTTTGTGACCGGGCACCGGCTCATCCTTTAATCGCCGCAAAAGCCGCCAGCGCTCGTTCGCGCGCTTCTCGGTGGCCAATGATCTTAGCCGGATAATCCTTCGGTCGCCGACCGAATTCGTCGGGATCGTGGACATAGGGATCGTCGAGCCCGGCCAGCTCGGGTACCCATTTGCGAATATAGTCACCCGCGCCAAATTTTTCCGACTGTGATAGCGGCGCCATGATCCGCACGAACATGTTGCTATCGACGCCTGTCCCGGCCGTCCATTGCCAGTTGGTCGCGTTGCTGGCATAATCCGCATCGACCAACGTATCCCAGAACCATTTCTCACCCTGCCGCCAATCGATCAGCAGATGCTTGATCAGGAAGCTCGCCGCGATCATGCGAACACGGTTGTGCATCCAACCGGTCGCCCAAAGCTCTCGCATGCCTGCATCGACGATGGGGTAACCGGTGCGCCCTTGCTGCCAAGCCTTTAATTCAGCCGCGACCGCCGGATCAGCCAGATCGCGCCAAGGCAGCCGGTCAAAAGCGTCGCGTGCATTTTTGCTGCCACAGTCGGGAAACTGCGTGATCACATTCATCCCGTAATCGCGCCAGACAAGCTCTTTCAAAAACACCTCGGCCGAGCCACCCGCGCGCATCGTCGCGTGCCAGCAGGTCGCCGGAGAAATCTCCCCGAAATGCAAATGCGGTGACAGAAAGCTGGTGCCGTTGATCGAGGGGAAGTTGCGGTCTTCGTTGTAACGTGCGGCGCGGTCGACAAAATCATCCAGCCGCGCCTTTGCTCCAGCCTCTCCGGGGGTCCAAAACCCTCGCATTCCTTCAGCCCAATCGGGCCGGGTGGGCAGCAGGTTCCAATCGTCAAGAGCATCGCTCTCTGGCCAGTTTTCGGGCGCGGATATTGCAGACGGCTCTGACAGCGGAGATGGCGGCGGCATATGCGCCGCAAGCGCGCGCCAGAACGGCGTGTAAATCTTGAATGCGCCACCACTGCCCGTGGTGACCGCGCCGGGAGGAAGCAGATAGTTGCCATGATACCGGTGAAGCGCGCAGCCCTCTGGCAGCCCATCTTTCAAAGCGCGCTCGGCATTGCGCCACCACGGCTCGTGATGATGCACCGCGTGCACCGCAGAAGCCGCGGTTTTCTGCGCAAGTTCACACAGGATTGACACGGCATTGCCGCGTCGCAGGATCAGCCGCGAGCCCATTTTACGCAGGTCAGAATCGAGCGCAAAAAGGCTATGATGCAGCCACCAGCGCGACGCTCCGCCCATGCTGCGGTGCTTAGGCGTTTCGTCGTCGAGGATATAAACGGGGATCATCGGCGCGCGCGAAGCAACCGCAGCAGCAAGAGCGGGTTGATCCGCCAGCCGCAGGTCACGGCGCAGCCAGAGAATGGCGGGGTTCATTGCCCGTTGTCCGACCGCGGCATTCTTAGCGTAAACCGGTCGCCAACGCGAGGATCCTCGAACCGTTGGTCCCGGACCACCAGAGCATTATCGTTCATTTCCAGCACCGGCATACGCGACCAGAACAGAAATGCGTCGGCATCGCTGCCCTTTTCGGTAACTACACGAACCGGGATCGTCCGGGTCGTCAACCCATCATTCATATTATGAGCGCGTACATCTTTCGAGAGCACCACGCCCTGACCAAGCACATAGCGACCGCGGCCATAGTCAAAATCATCCCGCCACAATATCTCCCGTTTCCAGAATTGAACCGGCACAGGGTTGGCAACAACATCTGCCCTAAGCGATCCGCCGCGTTCTTCGAGTGACCACAATCCTTGGGCTTCTGCATCGCGGGTAATCACCCCATTGGCAAAAATATAGGCACAGACCACGCAAAAGCCGGTCCACGCTGGCCGCGTCCAGTTGCTTTCCCCACCGCGCTCACGCCGCAGTGAAAGCCAAACACTCATGCCCAATGCAATCCATATCCAGATATCAATGATGAAGATGCTGTCGCCGTAAAACCACTGGCTGCTGAAAGGCTCCAGCAAACGAATGCCATAACTGTTTAACCAATCGAGCGCGGGGTGGCTGAGCGTGCCAATGTAAGCCAACGCCAGCAACCAGCCCTTATGCACGGGCAGTCGCCGTTCGTTAGGTCGCCATTTGTCATAGGCCAGCATCGCAGCCCACAGCAACAACGGCAGCAAGACCATCGCAATAGGTCCGTGCGTAATCCCGCGCCGGATCGCTAGATGTTGGTGTCCGCCAAGGAGCACCGCGACGGCGTCTATATCCGGGATGTTCGCGGCGATGATCAACATCGGCATGGCCAATCCGGTTTTGCGCTTCAGCCCCATTTGCCCCAGCACCGCGCCAGCAAGGCTGTGGGTCAGATTATCCATCTTGGCGTGCGCTTTCAAAACCCGCAGATTTCTGCCGAAGTTTACACCGAAAAACCGCACGCGACGTGGTATTTGACGCGGACAAATCTATGAGAGGTTCCATGTGGCGATAGGCTGGAAATTTCAGCTGTCTTTTCATCCGCTGGGTTCAAGCAGATTTAGCCCGTGTAGGAAAATGGAATCTATTGGCTATTCACACCTAAACCAGTTCACCCAGTTGGTTTGTGCTGAAGCCTTTCATCTCGTCCATACGGCCATCGCGGACCAGCTGCACCCAGTCGGGATTGGCAATAAGCGCACGACCCACTGCGATCAGGTCAAATTCGCCGCGCTCCATTCGCATTTCCAGATCGCCCAGCTCGGTTGCCTTAGTGGTCTGGTCAAGAAATGTGCCAAAGAAATCACCTTCAAGACCCACAGAACCCACGCTGATCGTCGGGACGCCAGTCAATTTCTTGACCCAACCGGCAAAATTCAGACCTTTCTCTCCGTCAATCTCGGGGAATTCGGGTTCCCAGAAACGGCGCTGCGAACAGTGGAAGATATCGGCCCCGGCATCGGCCAACGGCCGCACCCATGCTTCCAGCTCAGCCGGAGTAGGCGCAAGACGGCGGCGAAAATCTTGCTGGCTCCACTGGCTGATCCGCAAAATGATCGGAATATCGCCAATCGCAGCGCGGATTTGCCTGAGTATCTCGGCGGCAAAACGGGTTCGCTCGGGTAAGGTCAACCCGCCCCATTGGTCATCCCGCGCATTGGTGCTGCTGCAAAAAAACTGATCGATCAGATATCCGTGTGCGCCGTGAATTTCGATGCAATCAAAACCAAGCTTTACGGCATCGCAAGCTGCGCTGACAAACGCGGCAACGGCATCAGCGACGTCTTCCTCGCTCATCGCCTTGCCGTAAGGTTGATCGGGCAGATACAGCCCGGATGGGCCCTCGGGCGTGCCGGGGCGCGGACGGTCGGGAAATTGCTCTTTGGTAAGGCCGGTGTGCCAGATTTGCGGCGCGATTTTGCCGCCTTCTTTATGTACCGCCTCGACCACATTTTTCCAGCCGGCAAGTGCGGCTTGGCCGTGAAAGTACGGGATACCCGGGTCATTGCGCGCTTCGGGCCGGTCGACGACTGTGCCTTCGGTAATGATCAGGCCCACTTCGCCTGCCGCTCGCTTGCGGTAATATTCCGCCGCGTCTGCGCCAGGGATGCCCTCTGGCGAAAAATTCCGCGTCATCGGCGCCATCACGATGCGGTTGGGAAGCGTCAGGCCGCGCACGGTAAAGGGTTCGAACAGTATCGACATGATGCTTCCTTCAAATTTGATATGCGGTTTCCGGCCTAAATTTCCGGATGACCCTCTGCGACTGTCCAGGTCTGACCCTTGCTCAGCAATTTGCCGAGATCGGCGGTTTTGCCTTCGCTTGCAGCGTTGTTCTGCGCGACGACCGAGTCGTTAAACGTTGGGCGCGGATCGTCATAAAGCACGCCTAGTGCCATTGGGAATTCGCCGAACGGCATTTCGACGAGCATATGCGCGATTGACCGATTGGTGACGTCGTGGACAATTACGTCAGCGCTTTCCCAGTCGCCATCGGCAACATCGACCACTTTCAGCGTGAGCGCATCGCGGTCCATGCTGATCCCCTTGGTACCGCCGGCGAATAGCATCGGCTCGCCAGATTTCAGCCAGAGCTGCCGGTCCTCGGCCCCCTTTGGCATCGCGAAATCGTTGAACACGTCTTTATTGTAGACAATGCAGTTCTGGAAAATCTCGATAAATGCCGCACCGCGATGTGCGTGTGCCGCCTTGAGCACTTCGGGCAGATTTTTTGACACGTCAAAACCGCGCGCGACAAAGCGCGCTCCTGAACCCAGCGCAAATGCACAAGGGGTCGCAGGCCGATCAACCGAGCCGTACGGCGTTGAGGGGCTGTTGGTGCCAACGCGGCTGGTCGGCGAATACTGGCCTTTAGTGAGCCCGTAAATCTCGTTGTTGAACAGCATGATCTGGCAGTCGAGATTGCGCCGCAGCAAATGCATCGTATGGTTGCCACCAATCGAAAGCGCGTCGCCGTCGCCGGTGATGATCCATACATCGAGGTCTGGATTTGCGAGCTTCACCCCCGTGGCCACCGCAGGCGCACGGCCGTGAATGGTGTGGAAGCCGTATGTTTCCATATAATATGGGAAACGCGACGAGCATCCGATACCGGAAATGAACACCGTGTTCGCCGGATCGCCGCCGATCTCGGGCATGGTCCGCTGCACAGCCTTCAGGATCGCATAGTCGCCGCAACCGGGGCACCAGCGGACCTCTTGGTCGGTTTCCCAATCTTTCAGGGTGGTGGTGATGGGGGTCATGTCGTTCATTTTAAGGCACTCTGATTGTCCGCGTTCCATTTAAGGGACGGGGTTGGTTGCTGGCGGAAGTTGATCATTTCACACCCCCACCCGACGCTGCTGACGCAGCGCCACCCTCCCCACAAGGGGGACGGTTTGATTGGTGATGAAACGAAAATTCCCCTCCCCCGAATAGGGTCGGGTTAGTGGTGGAGACGAAGCGTTCCCCTCCCCCTTGTGGGGAGGGGTTAGGGGTGGGGGTAACAAGGCGCATTGAAAGTTCAGTGAGAACCCCATCAAGATTTGTCATAACGTCATTATTACCAAAGCGGATGACTAGATATCCCTCGCCCTCAATGAACCGCGTGCGGGCGGCATCATAGCTTTGCGAATGCGCATGGCTATCACCGTCCAGCTCAATAACGATCTTATGCGCGTGGCAGGCAAAGTCAGCAAAATAGGATCCCATTGGCACTTGTCTGCGAAAATGAGCTTCAGGAAAAGACTTGCGAAGAGAATGCCATAATTTCCGTTCAACTGGACTTGCGTCGCGGCGCAGTTCACGTGAACGGTCGCGTGCATCAGGTTGCAAGCCGGTACGCTTCATCACTTAACCCCCACCCGACGCTGCTGACGCAGCGCCACCCTCCCCACAAGGGGGAGGGATTGACGAAGACCGCATGAGCTATTCACCCCAAAGCCTCCTCAATCGCTGCTTCCATTTCGGCGATGGTAAACGGCTGGCCACTCACCTTGTTCACCGGCTTTGCGTCCACCAGAAACTGGTCGCGCAGCACAGTTTTCAGCTGTCCGGTATTCATTTCGGGCACGATGATCCGGTCAAAGCCCTTAAGCAGCTCACCCATATTCTTGGGCATTGGCCAGATATGGCGAATATGGACATGCGCGACGTCCTCACCCTTGGCCAGCGCGCGCTTCACTGCCTGGTGGATCGGACCGTAGGTAGAGCCCCAGCCGACAACCGCGAGCTTGGCGCCTGCGGCACCCAAGCACACCTCCTGATCGGGGATGCTGTCGGCAACACCGTTCACTTTTGCGGAACGGATGTCGGTCATCGCCTGATGGTTGTCGGGCGAATAGTTGATATGGCCGGTATCGACCTCTTTCTCGATCCCGCCGATACGGTGCATTAGTCCTGGCGTGCCCGGCTTGACCCAAGGGCGTTTCAACTTGGCATCGCGGCCATAAGGCTTGAACCCGCCTTCTTGCGGCTTGTCCATAAACTCCACAGGAAAGGGTTTATATTCGGTGAGGTCGGGCACTGCCCACGGCTCTGCAGCATTGGCGATATAGCCGTCGGTCAGCAGCATCACCGGCGTCATATATTGCACCGCGATCCTGACCGCTTCAATGGCGCAGTCGAAGCAATCGACCGGAGAGCGCGCTGCAATAACCGGCAGGGGCGCGTCTCCGTTACGGCCGTAAACGGCTTGATAGAGGTCCGACTGTTCGGTCTTGGTGGGAAGGCCGGTCGAAGGCCCACCGCGCTGCGAGTTCACGATCACCAGCGGCAGCTCGGTCATGATCGCAAGCCCCATTGCCTCGCCTTTGAGCGCGATGCCCGGGCCAGAGGAGGATGTCACGCCCAGCTGCCCGGCGTAGGACGCCCCGATAGCTGACGCGATCGCGGCAATCTCGTCTTCGGCCTGAAATGTGGTGATGCCATATTCTTTTAACCGCGAAAGATGGTGCAGGATGGCCGACGCTGGCGTGATCGGATAGCCGCCAAAGAACATCTTAAGTCCTGCAAGTTGCGCGCCCGCGACCAGACCAAAGCTGATCGACTCGGCACCTGTAACGGTCCGGTACAGACCCGGCGCAACCGGCGCAGCCTCTACATGCCACTGTTTGAGCGGCCCTGCGAGTTCGGCGGTTTCGCCGTAAGCATGACCCGCGTTCAGCGCCGCGATATTCGCACCGGCCAGCTCGGGTTTCTTGGCGAATTTCGCATTGAGCCAATCGATAATCGGTTGGCGGTCGCGGTCGAACATCCACAGCGACAGGCCGAGCGTCCACATATTTTTGCAACGAAGCGCGTCTTTATTACCCATGCCAAAGGGCTTAACCGCTTCGAGCGTCAGCGCACTGATGTCGAAGGCCAGCACCTGCCATTTGGCGAGGCTGCCGTCTTCAACCGGATTGGTCGCATATTTGGCTTTATCGAGATTGCGCTGGGTAAACTCTCCAGTATCGGCAATGATCAATCCGCCTTCGCGCAGCGCGCCTACATTGGTCTTGAGCGCGGCGGGGTTCATCGCGACGAGCACGTCGGGCTGGTCGCCAGCGGTATCGATCGCTTGCGCGCCGAAATTAATCTGGAATGCTGACACACCGAACAACGTGCCCAAAGGCGCACGGATTTCAGCAGGGAAATCGGGGAAGGTTGCAAAGTCATTTCCTGCAAGCGCGGAGGAGAGCGTGAACTGCCCTCCGGTCAGCTGCATCCCGTCACCCGAGTCGCCGGCAAAGCGGACTACCACCGCCTCGCTGTGCGTTTTTTCCTTTACCATATCGTCAGAAACTTCACGCGCCGCCGTAGCCATCATCAAACCTTGTTTTTCCTGTTGTCTGCGCGCAACCCTAAGCCTCCAAGCGGCCAAACCCAAAACAAAAAATGCTAGGGGCGAGGACAATTTTGCTTGCATCGTCTTGGCGCTGCCATAAGGCGACGCCGCCATGACAAATAGTAACGCGACACAGACTGCTCTCATTTACCGGCCATGCGCAGGAATCATGCTTGCCAATAAGGCAGGTAAGATATTTGTCGGCCACCGAAATGATGATCCAGGCAGCCAAGCCTGGCAAATGCCGCAGGGCGGGATAGACGAGGGCGAAGACCCGGAAATTGCCGCCTTGCGGGAGCTTGGCGAGGAAACCGGCGTAATAGCGGACAAGGTGGAAATACTCGCGCGTTCTGCAGAGGAATATTTCTATGACCTGCCCGAAGAGCTGATCGGTAAAGTTTTGGGTGGCCAATTTCGCGGCCAACGCCAGTGGTGGTTCTTGATGCGTTTTCTGGGCGAAGATAGCGATATCAACATTGCTACGGCTGTGCCGGAGTTTTCCGCGTGGCAATGGACCGACGCTGACAGCATCGTCGATTTGATCGTGCCGTTTAAGCGAAAGCTATACCGCGATGTGCTGGAAGAATTCCGCCCGCTGATTTAAGGCCAAGAAGCGCAGAAAGAGCGTAACTCTCAGTTTTTCTTGGCCGGTGCCTCGGTTGCTACCGGTTTGATCGTGACGGCACTCGCCTGCAATTGCGGCTTATCCGTTGCCTTGTTGGCCGCCAGATCGAGCGCATCGACACTGCTGCAATTGGCCTGACATAATAGCCTTAAACGCGCAATATTGGTGCGTGCCGATTTGGCCGCACCCTTGTCAATCATCGCTTGCGCCTGTTCACCAAGAGCAACCTGGTCATTGGGTTCGATTTCCAGGGCTGACTTGTAAAAGCGGATCGCTTTGCCATTCAGCCCTTGCGCCTTTGCTGCGCGCGCCATGCCGACAAACGCAGCACGATTGCGCGGATCGACGGCAAGCGCTGTTTCATAAAGATCGATGGCCTTTTGCCATTCGCTTTGCTTCGCCGCAGCTTCACCTTCGGTCACTAGCGAAACCGAAAGCGGATCAATATCATGGTCTGCGCGCTTGGTTACACCCGCGCTAGAAATCATCGCGAAGGTTAGCGAAAGGGCAATGACGGGTGGCGAAAAACGCATGATTTTTTCCAAAAGAGTTTCTTCTTTAGGCTCGGCTATCATAACTTCTGGAGCCTAGCCATATAAAAGCCGTCCGATCCGGTGGTGTGCGGAGATAGCAAAAGTCCTTCACCGTGCGCTATGCCGGGCAAGCCATCAGGGCTTTGCGCCGTCCAGCCCGAATGGGTGCTTAAAAATTCGTCCACTTGCCCCCTGCCCTCTGCGTCTAGCAACGAGCATACGGCATAGACCAAATGACCACCGGGTGCGACCATCTCTGCGGCGAGTTGAAGCAGATTTTTCTGTGTCTGCACCAACCGTTCGAGCCGGTCGGGCGTTTGCCGCCAACGAGTTTCAGGATTCCGCCGCCAGGTGCCGCTGCCCGAACACGGCGCGTCGACGAGAACAACATTGCACTTGCCAATGACGTCACCGAGTTTCTCGCGCTCTTTACCTGTATCGAGCAAGATTTGTTCGACATTAGTCACGCCCGATACCGCGCAGCGCGGTGCGAGATTGCCCAGCCGCCTCTTGTCAGTGTCACTGGCGTACAAACGGCCTTGGTTGGCCATGTCGGCAGCAAGCGCGAGCGTTTTACCGCCAGCGCCCGCGCATAGGTCGAGCACTGTCATGCCAGGCTGTGCGGCGCAAAGCTGCGCGATCAGCTGGCTGCCAAGGTCCTGCACTTCGATTCGGCCCTCGCGCATCGCCAGCAGCTGATCGGCAACATAGCCGGTGGGCAAACGCAGGGCATGTGGCCCAGCATCGAGTGCTACAGCATCGGGGATTTCTGCAAGGATGTCTGCTCGTGTCGCCTTGAGTGTATTGATGCGCAGGTCAACAGGCGCGCGGTCGAGAAGCGCGGCTTGTTCGGTTTCGCCAATGGGTTCAGCAAATAACGGTAACAACCAAGCCGGGATCAACCCGCCTGTGGCGCGCTTTTCCTCGGGCGTGATCTCGACCGGGGCATGCGCGCTGCCATCAAAAAGCGCCGTTAGAGAAGCATTTTCGTCGGCCAGCGCAACCATCGCCGCACGGCCATGCGGAGGACATTCGCCAAAGCGGCGGATTGCCGACCATACCAAGTCGCGCACGGCGCGGCGATCCTTTGATCCTGCATAGCGCCGTTCGGCAAAATAGCGCGCCGCCAATACGTCCGCTGGCGGACCATTTTCCTTGGCGGCACGAATGATTTGATCGAGCAGTTCAATGGCTGCTTCGACGCGGGCTGGTTCTCTCACAACCTATCAACGTGTCGGGTAGTTGGGGGCTTCACGCGTGATCGTGACATCGTGAACGTGACTTTCGCGCAGGCCGGCGCCGGTAATACGGACGAAGCGCGCACGTTCCTGTAAGTCCGCAATTGTGGCCGATCCGGTATAACCCATTGCGGCTTTCACCCCGCCGACCAGCTGGTGGATTACGTCTGCTGCCGGCCCCTTGAACGGCACCTGGCCCTCGATCCCCTCGGGCACCAATTTCAATTGATCCTTAATGTCCTGCTGGAAATAGCGGTCCGCCGATCCGCGCGCCATGGCACCTACCGAACCCATCCCGCGGTAGCTTTTATAGGCGCGGCCTTGGTAGAGGAACGTCTCACCGGGGGCCTCAGCCGTGCCCGCAAGCAGCGACCCGACCATCACACTCGACGCGCCAGCGGCTAGTGCCTTGGCCACATCACCCGAGGTACGCAGGCCGCCGTCGGCAATCACCGGTACACCCGATTTCTTGGCTTCGGCAGCCGATTCCATGATCGCGGTAAGTTGCGGCACACCAACGCCAGCGACAACGCGGGTGGTGCAGATCGATCCCGGCCCAATGCCAACCTTTACGCAGTCCGCCCCTGCATCGATCAGCGCCCGGGTCGCCTCCGCCGTTGCAACATTACCAGCGACAATTTGCAGGTCGTTCGATAGCTTGCGCACATTGGCAACCGCTTCGGCGACCATTGCGCTATGCCCGTGCGCGGTATCTATCACCACCAGATCACATTCAGCGTCGATCAGGGCGCGCGTGCGTTCCAGCCCTTTCTCACCCACCGTCGTCGCTGCTGCAACGCGCAACCGCCCCGTCGCATCCTTAGTGGCATTGGGATAAGTAACTGCCTTTTCAAGATCTTTGACTGTAATGAGGCCCACACAGTGATACGCATCATCAACGACCAGCAGCTTTTCAATGCGCCGCGCATGGAACAGACGCTGCACCTCTTCTTTGCCTGCACCCGCCGTCACGGTGGCCAAATTCTCAGACGTCATCAGCTCGCTTACCGGTTGCTTCGGGTTTTCCGCAAAGCGGACATCGCGGTGGGTTATGATCCCCGCCAGCTTGCCGCCCGCTGCAACAACCGGAATGCCCGAGATGTTATGTTGCGCCATGATCGCTTTTGCATCGGCCAGAGTGGCTTCGGGCGCAATGGTGATCGGATTGACCACCATACCGCTTTCAAAGCGCTTCACCTGGCGCACGGCAGCGCATTGCTCTTCGATGCTGAGGTTGCGGTGGAGCACACCAATGCCGCCAAGCTGCGCCATTACGATCGCCATCTGCGCCTCCGTCACCGTGTCCATCGCTGAAGACAGGATTGGGATATTGAGAGAAATGCCGCGTGAAATGCGTGTCGATGTGTCAGCTTGGCTGGGCAATATATCGGAAGGGCCGGGCTGTAACAGCACGTCGTCAAAGGTTAAGCCCAAGGGAATGTCGATCATGTTGCCACCGGTCGTAAAGGGTTGATTCGTGGCGGGTCATGTAAACAGGTTGCTGATTAACTGCCAGCGCTGTTTCATTTAAGTTTACGGGGCTTTTGCGCGGATTTTGCGGGTTGAGGCAAAATACTCGCCAAGCGCAACATGAAGGTCTGCATCTTCGCGTGCGCCTGCCAGGTTCATTTTCTCGTTCACCTCATCATCGGGGCCGTGATAAACGTCACCCAGAAATTTCTCTAGCAACACCGGATCAGCAAAAGATCCGCCGACCATGAAGGACGGCACGCCCCTTTGCCAAAGAGCCCAGCCGTCCTGACGTTCGAGGAAGGCGTTTGATTTATCGCTCGTCTCGACAGCGCGCTTCTGCGCTTTGGCGACGGCTTCGATGTGCGGATCAAGCGGCGTCAAGCCCCGTCCTATGATCGTCACTTTCGCACCAGCGGGGGCGATCGCAATGGTATCAAGGTTGAAAGACGCGATTATGTCTTTCAGTGGCAATGCCGGATTTTCAGCAAAGGCATAGGCGCCAAGCAATCCGCTTTCTTCGGCTGTCGTCGCTAAAAAGTAGATGTCACGGTCGTGACGCTTTTTCGCGAGTGCCTTTGCCACTTCGGTCAGAACCGCGATGCCGCTCGCGTTATCGACGGCGCCGTTACAAATCTCATCGCCTTTGTCATTGGGTGCACAGTGCCCGAGATGATCCCAATGCGCCAAAAACAATATCGCGCCGCTACCGCTCTTCTTGCCCGGAATTTTACCGATGATGTTTGCACTTTGGAATTGGCGAACATCGGTTGTGACGTCTGCGTTCATTTTGATGCCAAGCGCCTCACCGGCATAATCCTTGTTTTTGGCAGCAGCGCGCAGCTTGTCCCAATCACGGCCCGCAGCGGTTAACATTGCAACCGCATATTCCGAGCTGACAATGACTTCTAGCGGCATATGACTGTCACGCGATTGCAGACTGATAGGCTTGGAAAGCAAGCGGCGGCGCATCGCTGCCCAGTCCTTTTGCTCAATCGCGACAAAAATGACTGACTCCGCACCAGCGGCTTGCAGCGCCTTCATCCTGGCGCTCATACCGGCTTTTTCAGGAGCCACGAAATCTGGACGTTCGAGCAAGATCATCACCGCCTTGCCAGCAACATTGTCGATGGCACTGCCGTCAGCCTTTACGCCGTATCCGCCATAAATGACCGCCACATCCTGCTTCGTATAACGCGCCGCCCGACCGCGCAGCAACATGTCATCGCTCACGAATTTGAGTGGTTGGTTCTTAAAACTATAGGTGATTTTTCCAGTGCCTGCGCCGCGTTGCACAAGCGCAACCGGATCAACAAAACCCGCCCGCCCGGCCGGAACCAGTTTTATCCCGCCCCAGGCTTTAGTCACATACTCGACTGTCTTTTGCTCGCCCGGCGTTCCGGGTGTTCGCCCTTCAAACGCATCGCTCGCCAGGATCTCGATGTGTTGCCGTAAGTCCTTTTCAGAGATCCTTGCAGCTTGGACCGGCACCACCGCATTGAGTAGCGCCGCCAAGAACATGGCCGCCAAAAACAGGTATGACGCCTTGGGTCGCATATATTTCAGGATCGCCCCCTAGAGCATTTTGCATCAGACAAGGTCGTCTGAAAATCGTGCACTCTTAAGGGTGATTTACATCGATTCGCAATTCATTGCGACCCCGAAAAATCGGATGAGCCGTGATCTTAGCGCGCCAGCTTTCCAGCCATGCCAATGATGTCGTCTAGCGGATTTCCGTCGCCATCGAAATCGAGCAGGCTGCCAAGGCCACCACCACTTGCCGCAGGTGCGGCCTGTTGGCCTCCGCCCAGCACACCGCCGAGAATGTCACCCAGACCGCCGCCGGTGCTGCCACCTGCGCCGCCGCCCAGCACGCTGCCAATCAGACCGCCAAGTCCGCCGCCTTCCCCTTGTCCGCCTTGCTTTGCCATATAGCCAGCAACCAGCATCGCCAGCATTGGCAGCATTTTCTTGAGGAGCGAGCTTTCGACGCCCGTTTGCCCCGACGCATGATCAGCTACTGAGCGGCTGACATCTTTCGATCCGAAAATCTGGCCTAGAATGTCATTTCCCTTGTCAACAGGCGTTGGTTCTGGCGACAAAACGGAGTCGAGCAGTCCGCCTCCACCAAGCGAACCGAGCAAACCGCCCAGTCCGTCGAGGCCCGAAGGTTGCGCTTGGGCGGTTTTCTTGAAGCCGCCAAGGATCGCGGGAAGCAAAGCACCAGCGGCAACTTCAGCAACTTGTTCGTTCACACCCAGCTGCTGGGCAATGGAGCCAAGACCGCCGGTTTGCTTCAAAATGTCCATCATATCCATTGCTCTGATCCTTTTCACTTTTTTGGATTTGTACGCAGATGCTGGCGGCTTTTGGGGGCTGTGACAAGCGCAGTCGGCAACAAAAGCTATAAAGAGCAATAAATTTACACAAAAATTGTGCAAGTTGCTCGAATTAGCCGCAGATATGATTATGGTGCAGGGTCTGAATCACCCGGAGCAATCAAAAACGAAAGGATCTCCCATGAGCATTTTCAGTAAAATTAAGGACGCCATTTTTGGCAAGAAGGCTGTCGCCGCGACCCCCGTTGAAGCGGCACCAGTAGAAGTAGTAGAGGCAGCCCCGATCGCGATGACCGACGTCGATGTAATCGCGCATCTGGAAGAAATCGATGCCAGCGACGGCCGCAACCTCAACTGGCGCAGCTCGATCGTCGACCTGATGAAGATGCTTGGCATGGAAAGTTCGCTGCAAGAGCGCAAAGATCTGGCCATGGAGCTGGGCTACACCGGCGAGCTTGAAGGCAGTGCCGAAATGAACATCTGGCTGCACAAGGCTGTGATGCGCGAACTCGCCGCAAATGGCGGTGTTGTGCCTGCGGAACTGCTGGATTAATTCAGCGCATGAGCGGGTATACCGCCCGAACAAAAAAAGCCCGGCCAAACGGTCGGGCTTTTTTGTTTTGTTTGTGATGCAATTAGCTCTTGCCGAACAGACCCTTGGCCATTCCGGCAACATCATCCATGATGCCGCCATCACCGTCGCGGTCGAGAAAGCCCGATACTTTATCAAGCATCGAGTCACCGCCGATAGCGCCAACCAATCCTTGCAACTTTTCCTGTGACAAGCCCGTTGCAGCAGCCGCGGTTTCAACCGTGTTACCGGGTTCTGGATGTGCTTTACCAAGCGCAGCCATAGCCGTTTGCACTTGCTCTTCGCTCAAGCCGACTTTGCCTGCGAGGTCGGCAATATTACCAACGCCGCCAAATTGCTGCATCAATCCATCGAGTACGCCCATGTTGATTCTCCTAAATTTCGGTTCGGGGGACGTCGAGCATAGCACGGCTTGTGTGCCGCGTCACATCGAAGGGCATGCCCGTACCATATTTTAGAACAATTTACTTAAGCAGCTTTGGGAGCGGCTTGACGAACTCCTTCATCGACATGTGCTTCAAACTCGGCAAAATTGTCGATGAACTGCTGGACAAGGCCTTTGGCTGTCTTGTCATAATCCGCTTTATCAGCCCAGGCTTCACGCGGATCAAGGATGGCACTGTCAACGCCGTTAACCGCAACCGGAAATTCGAAACCGAAATTCGGATCCTTACGAAACTCTGCTTTGTTCAAGCTGCCATCAAGCGCAGCATTGAGCAGCGCACGCGTTGCCTTGATCGGCATTCGGCTAATGCCCGGCATTGTCGCCTTACCACCAGTCCAGCCGGTGTTAACAAGCCAGCACTGCACGCCGCCCTTGGCGATGCGTTCTTTGAGCAAATTGCCGTAAACGCTCGGATGACGCGGCATGAACGGCGCGCCAAAGCATGTCGAAAATGTCGCTTCGGGCTCTGTTACGCCAATTTCAGTTCCGGCGACGCGGGCGGTATAGCCCGAAAGGAAATGATACATCGCCTGATCCGGCGTCAAACGCGCAATCGGCGGCAAAACACCGTAAGCATCGGCGGTCAGCATGATGATGTTCTTCGGCACTGGGCCCATGTTTTCGTCCGACGCATTGGGAATGAAGTCGATCGGGTAAGAACCGCGGCTGTTTTCAGCCAGGCTGTTATCGTCAAAATCCAGCTCGCGCGTTTCGGGGTCCATCACCACATTTTCAAGCACAGTGCCAAACCGCTTTGTGGTCGCAAAAATTTCGGGCTCTGCTTCTTGCGACAGACGGATCATTTTTGCATAGCAGCCGCCTTCAAAGTTGAAGACCGCCGTGTCAGACCAGCCATGCTCGTCATCACCGATTAACGTACGCGAAGCATCAGCCGAAAGCGTTGTCTTGCCGGTTCCCGAAAGCCCGAAGAACACAGCTGTCGAGCCGTCCGCGCCGACATTGGCGGAACAATGCATTGGCATCACGCCCTTTGTGGGGAGCAAATAGTTTAATATGCCGAAAACCGATTTCTTCATTTCGCCGGCATAGGCTGTGCCGCCGATCAGGATCAGCTTTTCGGTAAAGTTCACAGCGATCACCGTTTTGCTGCGGCAACCGTGGCGCGCCGGATCGGCAACAAAGCTGGGTAAGTCAATGATGGTATATTCGGGCGCGAAGCTTGCCAGCTCTGCGAGGTCGGGGCGCACCAAAAGCGTTCGGATGAACAGATTATGCCAAGCAAACTCATTGATGACGCGCACGTTCACCCGGTATTCTGGCTGCGATCCGCCGAATAGGTCAGCGACATAAAGCGTGTCCTTCTTGGCCAGTTCAGCCAGAAAGTCTGCCTTTAAGGCAGCAAAATGCTCCGGCTCCATCGATGCATTGGTTTTTCCCCACCAGATGCTTTCGGCGGTTTCGGCATCCTTGACGATATATTTGTCTTTGGCAGAGCGCCCCGTGTGCGCGCCTGTTTTGACAACGAGCGGGCCGTCTTTGGCGAGTAGGCCTTCACCATTGGCCAGTGCCTGTTCAACAAGGCGTGATGTACCCAAGTTCCAATGTAATTGGGCACGTGTTTCTATGCCTTGGTCTTTAAGGGAAACGGGAGAGATCGCATTCATCCATATAACTCCAAAGTAATTGCAAATGCGGCCCATGTCGGCGTCACGCATTTGGTTCGGCGTAGCGCAGTTGCACCCTAATTGTGGGGGCCGGTAACGCAGCGATGATGATACGTCAAATACCGTAAGCATGTAATTTAACGCAACGATAGCATTGCAAACCTTTGCAGCTCTATTCTGGTGCTGAAATCGCATGGGCGCATGCATGCGATCAACCTAACTTGATTATGTCACCACAATCGGCCAGTGATCTGCGACATGAATGCGATGATTGCTCTGGTCGATGACGACCGCAACATTTTGACCTCGGTTTCCATTGCGATGCAGGCTGAGGGCTTTGGCACCCGCATTTATCCGGACGGCGAAGTCGCGCTAAAGGCATTGAGCGACAATCCGGCAGACCTTGGCATATTTGACATAAAAATGCCGAAAATGGATGGCCTTGAGCTACTCAGGCGGCTGCGCGAAAAAAGCGATATGCCCGTCATTTTTCTGACATCAAAAGACGAGGAGATGGACGAAGCCATTGGTCTGGCCATGGGAGCGGATGATTATATCACCAAGCCGTTTTCGCAACGCTTGCTGATTGCGCGTGTCAAAGCAATACTGCGCCGTGTCGCTCTCATCAAGGCAAGCGCTGAGGACAGCGCGTCAGAAGAAGTTCATGAGCCTTTGATCAGGGGTAAGCTATCCATGGACCCGGCGCGGCACAGTGTGCGCTGGAACAACAATCCCATCAGCCTGACAGTCACCGAGTTCCTTATCCTTGAGGCTTTGGCCGTTCGTCCCGGTGTCGTCCGCACACGCGACCAGTTAATGGACATCGCCTATCAAGATGACGTTTATGTCGATGACCGGACCATCGACAGCCACATCAAAAGACTCCGCCGGAAGTTTCGCGAAGTGGACAGCGATTTTTCCGCCATCGATACGCTATATGGCGCGGGTTACCGGTTTGCAGATAGCTGAACCCGAAGAACTACGTCTTAAATGGAGCCGCGGGCTATCGCTGACCGCGCGGATCTTGGCGGTGAACTTGTTTGCGCTGGTACCTGTGGCGGGCGGTTTGCTTTTCCTTGACAGCTACCGCGGCAGGCTGGTCGAAGAACGCCGCCAAAATGCCATTTCGCAAGTTCAGCTTTTGGAACGCAGCCTGCCAATGATCGATGCGGCCAAACGCCCAGCCTTCATTCGTGCTTTCGGCGAACAAACCAAGTCGCGAATCCGAATCTATGACGCGCAGGGTAGTAAAAGCTTTGACAGCTTTTCGCGCGGCAAACCTGTCTATCGCTTTATCAATCCAGACGAAATGATCTGGCAACAAAGGGCAGCGCTGGCACTGGATGACGGATTTGATTTTTTGGTCGGGGCATCAACTTTGCCCGAACATGTCGAACCAGGCGCAGACAGAGCGGCGGCTTGGTCGGAGATTTCAGCAAACGACATTATGACAAGATCCATTGCACGTGCAGCCCCCGACGGCGGCCATGTAATCAGCGCTGGTAAACGTGACAGCAACGGCAGTGCCATATTGTCGACGAGCTACGCGCCCGACATTCTCGGGTTTTTCCGGACAGAGCGATTTCGCGTGGGAATGTTTTTCTTGGTGGCACTCGCAATTTCGGTTTTGCTGTCGCTGTTTCTGGCGCGGACGATTGCCAAACCCTTGCGGCACCTTGCCCGTGCAGCCGTAAAGGTGCGCCTGGGCAGAGCACCGGGCGTCACGGTGCCACGCCTTCCCTCCAGGCGCGATGAAATCGGGATGCTCGCACGCGCGCTTTCCGACATGAGTCTAGCGCTTAATAAACGTATCAACGCGACGGAGGCTTTTGCCGCAGACGTCGCTCATGAAATCAAGAACCCGCTCGCGTCTTTGCGTTCTGCGCTCGACGGTGTGGAGAGTAGCAAAACACAAGAAGTGCAAAGCCAATTGCTGACAATCGCAAAAGCAGATGTTAGGCGGCTCGACCGACTGATAAGCGATATTTCCGAAGCTGGCCGTGTCGACTCGCAATTGGCACAAGCCAAGTTTGAACAAATTGATCTAGGCGCGATGATCGAACAGTTGATCGCAGCGCACGGCGCGGCAACCGCAACCCAGACTATTCGCTTTCGAATCATCGGACGAAGCAAACTGCTCGTTATGGGCGAAGACATTCGGCTCGAACGCGTGCTATCCAATCTTATCGACAACGCGCGTTCGTTCTCGCCGGAAAACGGCTTGATCGATATCACGGGCCAAGCTGAAGACGAAAATGACGAAATCGTTTTGCGGGTAATTGACGAGGGCCCCGGCGTGCTGCCCGACCAGCGTGACGCTATCTTCAACCGCTTTTACAGCATGCGTCCCGACGGCGAAGATTTCGGCCAGCATAGCGGCCTTGGTCTCGCCATTGCGCGTAATATAATCGAAGGTCATCACGGCCAGATCATTGCCACCGACCGACCGGATGGCAAGAACGGAGCTTGCTTTGAAATCCGCCTGCCCAAGGCAGACGATTCGCAATGACCAGTATATCCAAATGGCCGCTCGTGCATGCTACCGGTGTCGCAATAGGTGGCCACGGCGTTCTACTTTGCGGGGCATCGGGTAGCGGGAAGTCTGATCTAGCGCTCAGGCTGATTGATCGCGGGGCATCATTGATTTGCGACGATGCTGTGTTGATTGAAAATCGCGACTCGCAACCTATTTTGCGGCAAGCGCCCAACATCGGTTCAAAAATCGAGATACGCGGCATTGGCATTATTGGTGTCGCGGCAACCGACAGCATCGCGCTGCGCTTGCTCGTGAACCTGGGAGAAGAAGGCGAACGCTTACCTGATCCTTGGCCTTTTCACGACATTGCCGGATTTTCGGCTCCGGCGCTGAGGCTCGATCCTTTTCAAGCCTCTGCGCCGATAAAGATAGAATTTGCCGTGCAGTATGTTGTGGATCAAGCTATGCTGCCGCGTAAGCATCCATGACCGAACCAACTGAAAACCATTTGAAAAGAATATTGCTGGTGACCGGCTTGTCGGGCGCTGGCAAAACGACCGTTTTGCGAACGCTTGAAGATATGGGCTGGGAAGCGGTCGACAATTTTCCTGTGCGTTTGTTGGTGCAATTGCTCGACATACCTTCGGCATCGGGCAAGGACGGACCAAACGCTCCGCTGGCCATTGGCTTTGACAGCCGGACGCGGGGCTTTGAGCCGCATAAGCTTATCAACCAGATCAAGCGGTTGGAAAAGCGCCCTGACCTGGAAATTGCGACGCTCTTTCTTGATTGTGCAGGAATCGAGCTGGAGCGCCGCTATTCAGAAACGCGAAGACGCCATCCGCTTGCGCAAGACCGGCCGATGCTCGACGGCATTGCGCAGGAACGCAGCTTGATGGAGCCGCTGCGCCGCTGGGCCGAGGCAGTGATTGACACCACCAAGCTTGCGGCAAATGATCTGCAGGCGGAAATTCGTGACCGTTTCCGGCTCGACAATGCCGCGGCAATGAATGTTTCGGTATCAAGTTTCGGTTTCTCGCGCGGTGTGCCGCACAATGCCGACTTGATTTTCGACATGCGTTTCCTGCGCAATCCGCACTGGGTTGATGACCTTCGTCCGCAAACTGGGCTCGATGAAGCGGTGGCAAGATATGTCACGCAAGACCCCGCTTACGCAGAAGCAACTGTGAAAATCCGCGACTTGCTGAATATGCTGCTGCCGCTTTACGAGAAGCAGGGCAAAGCCTATGTCAACATCGCTTTTGGTTGCACCGGTGGTCGACACAGATCGGTGCAAGTTGCCGAGCAGTTTGGCAAATGGTTGCGCGATGATGGTTTTTCCCCCACGATATCGCATCGCAATTTGACATCCCGGCCAATTGATGTGTTGGAGGGTGCCGCGGCCTTAGACAAGAATCCGGCACAAGCCGGTTAAAAATAAGCACGGGAATATAGGCACAGATGATCGGGTTGATTTTGGTTACCCATGGCAGGCTCGCCGAGGAATTTATCGTCGCGCTAGAGCATGTTGTTGGGCCGCAAACGCAAGTTGCATCGGTTTGCATCGGTCCGCACGACGATATGGAGGCGCGGCGCAAAGAAATTGCAGCGGCCATCCGTTCAGTCGACTCAGGCGCCGGCGCGATCATTCTTTCCGACTTGTTCGGCGGTACGCCCTCGAACCTTGCGATTTCGCTGCTCGATGCCGGACGCATTGAGGTGATTGCCGGGGCAAATCTGCCTATGCTTATTCGGTTGGCGAGCGCGCGCAAGACGATGGATGTCAGCGCAGCCGTTGCTGCCGCGCGCGATGCCGGTCGCAAATATATCAGCGTCGCATCAGAATTGCTGGAGGCTTCTAAATGACCAGACTAAGTCGGGCTGTGATGATCGTAAACGACCGTGGCCTGCACGCGCGTGCAAGCGCGAAGTTCGTTACTTTTGTTAGCCGCCTGCCCGAAGGATTGCATGTTGAAGTCGAAAAAGACGGTCAATCAGTCACGGGTACGTCGATCATGGGACTGATGATGCTGGGGGCCGCCAAAGGGAGCGAAATCACAGTTCATGTCGAAGGAGAAGGCGCGGACAAGGCAATCGAGAAACTGGTGGGGCTAGTTGTTGACGGATTTGGCGAGGATTGATTCGCTCGCCCGGAGGCTCCCAATATGCGTCGAGAAATAACCGGATTTTCCAACCCGCTGGTCAAAGAAGTGCGATCCTTGCGCGAGAAGAAATTTCGCAAGCGCGCAGGCAAATTTCTTGCCGAAGGTTTACGCATCATGACCGAAGCGCGCGAGGCCGGGTTCTTGCCCGAAATGATCTTCCGCGTGGCCGACCGCGACGTCCATGCGCTTGAAATAGCCCTCGAAAGCGCCGTTCTTGCCGCTGGCGGTGATGTCATTGAAACCAGCGCGGAGATCATGGAAAAGCTCTCGGGCAAGGCCAATATACAGACTGTGATTGGTGTTTATGCCGACATGGCCACATCGCTTTCTGATATAGACAGAAATGCGGCGCAAATCTGGCTGGTGGCACAAGCGATGCGTGATCCGGGTAATTTGGGTACAATGCTGCGCACGGGTGACGCGGTAGGTGCGGGTGGATTGATTCTGATCGATGACTGCACCGATCCATTCAGTGTCGAAGCTGTGCGCGCGAGTATGGGCGCCGTCTTCACGCAGAAAATCGTGCAATGCCGCTGGGATGAATTCACAACTTGGTTGCGAGAAGGCGAAGGTCAACTGGTCGGAACGAGCCTGAACACCGAAACCGATTATCAGGCCGCGAGATATACAGCGCCTGCCTTCATCTTAACCGGTAACGAGTCGCAAGGGCTGCCTGCTGAATATGAGGCAGCATGCGACGTGCTGGTAAAAATGCCCATGCGCGGCAAAGCAGACAGCCTCAATGCCGCCGTCGCGACAGCGGTTATGGCCTATGAGGTACTGAACCAATTCCGGAAAGCATGATGTTTAGAGCATTCTTGTCCGCGATGTTGCTCAGCCTTTTGATAGCGGGATGCCAACCCGCAGCCAAAAAAGCAACGTCTCCCGAAGCAACGTCTCCCGAAGCAACGACTTTGGCAAACCTGAACGGTACGGCGTGGAAATTGGTTTCGCTAAACGGCAAACCACCGGTGGCGCAAAAGCCACAAGCCGGAGAGGCTGCCAGCGCCGGGATTGAATTTTGGGACGACCACATAAACGGCAATAGCGGTTGCAACAGCTTTGGCGCGCTATATCTGGCGGACACGAACACGCTGCACTTCGCGCCGCCACTGGCAACGGAGATGGGATGCCAGGGACCGGTGCGCGAACAAGAGGATGCCCTTTTCCGACTTTTGAGTGGCACGGTAGTTTCCAGCTTTGATGAAATACCCCAACTGGTCATCAAAAAGGGTTCGGACGTCATGATTTTGGCGCGCCAGCAAAATTGCGTCAGCTGCAAGCGGCAAAACCCTCCGCGTGGCCAGTCACTTATTGGCAAGACATGGCAAATTCGCCTTCTCAACGATGCAGTGCCTATCGCGTTCGGAAAATATCCCGGTTATAATTTGTTTTTTCTGCGGTTCGAAAATAGCGAATGGCATATGCAGATTGGCTGCAATGAATTCGGCGGCGCTTACCAAGCGCAAGGTAATCGGATTATAGCGCAGTCGGGAACCACGACTTTGAAAGAATGTCGACCCGATCTGACTGCGCAAGACCAAATGGCCCAAGACATCATGCTGGGTAAGCCCCAATATGTCATTGGCCAAAATGGTGAAATGTTGATCGCGAGTGCGGCTGGCATGCTGCTTTTGCAAGGGCCGCCAAACCCGAAATAACGCCTATTTCGCGGCTTGCCGCAAATCGGTGTTGTTGGTTTTTTCGATCAGCATGGCTTCCGCCTCGCTGCCATAGCGCGGCAATGCCTCAACCTGTGGCACATCTTCCAATTCGCGCTTGCCGGTTTCGATATTGAGCTCGGCAAATTTCCGGCCCGTGCTCATCACGTTGCGTTCAAAACTGCCGACAAATTTGTTGTAGTTGTTGACCGCGCTCGACAAGCCCGAGCCTACGCTTTTCAAATGTTGGGCTGCAACCGAAATACGTTCGTACATTTCCTTGCCCAAAGCGCCGATCTGTTTGGCCTCGCGCGCAAGGCTTTCCTGGCGCCAAACGCCCGCCACAGTGCGCGCAATCGCGACCAAATTGGTTGGAGTGGCGAGCAGTACGCGCTTTTCAAATGCAAAATCCCAAAGCTGCGGTTCATGTTCGAGCGCGGCGGCAAGAAAATGCTCGCCGGGTACGAACATAATCACATAGTCCGGCGCTTCGTCGAACTGGTCCCAATAGGCCTTGCGCGACAGCCCGTCGATATGCGCCTTCATCGAGGCCGTATGCCGCGCCATTGCAACCAATCGCACGTCGTCGTCGACCGCGTCAAAGGCGTCTTGATAATCGTTTAGCGATACTTTCGCGTCGATCACCAGACTGCTGCCGCCGGGTACGCGCAGGATTGCGTCGGGGCGCAAACGGCCTTCGTCGCCCGTTACACTTGCTTCGGTGCGGAAGTCGACATGTTCGGACAGGCCGCAGCTTTCAAGCACATTTTTCAGCTGCTGCTCGCCCCAACGGCCACGCGCTTTTGGTGCATTACGCAGCGAATTCATCAATCCCGATGCAACGCTTGATACCCGTTCCTGCCCTGCACGCATTTGGTCGATCAGTCCGGTCAAATTGCCAAAAGCCTCGCTGCGTTCTTTTTCGATTTTGCCGACTTGCTCTTCATAGGCTTTCAGCTTTTCGCCAACGGGCGCCAAAAGATGCTTCAACCGTTCCTCGCTCTTTTCACCGGCCTGATGAAAGCGTTCATCGGCGCGCTGCAAGAAAGCAGCCTGTGCCTCGCCCAGCAATTTCTGCCCGATTTCACCAAATTGTGCTGACAATAGCTCTTTCGCGTCGGACAGCGACGCAATTTGTTCGTCAAAGCCGCGTTCGCGTTCCTCTAGTGAAGTCTCTAACCGTGCAAGTCGGTCCTTTGCACCGTCGCGTTCGATCACGACGGCGTCAAGCATAGAGCGCAATTGCATCGTGGTTTCGGCACCGGCTTCCCCGGTACGTTTACCTGCCACCCAGCCGAGCAAAAGGCCAAGCAGCAACGCCAGCACAACAGCGGCTACGATTAATAAGGTTTCCACCGAGACACTTACCTTTGAACAGAACGAATGTCGAACATAGACTCTGCTGGAATCAGGTCAAGTCCCTTCGGCGACACGCGCTTTGCGTCCGCGTTTTACCTTTCGATAGCTCGCAAAGCTAAACGGCAAGATCCCGGCATAAACCACTGTGGCGAAAATCAGCGCGACCCATGTCGCCGACACCATCGCGGCAACAAATAGCCCGATTACGGCAAGAGCGGGAAAGCGCATCGAGCGCCTTAACTTAAGCGAGGTCCAGCTATAGGTCGCGACATTGGACACCATCAGCAGCGCGCAAACAAGCAACCAAGGCCCGACCACGCGGTAATCGCGGGCGAAGCTTGCGCCGGTTTCTATCCACACCATCAGCGGCAAAAGCGCCATGGCTGCGCCGGCTGGAGACGGCACGCCGGTATTAAATCCAGCCGACTTGTGCGGCTGATCGTCGGTATCAATCCGCGCATTGAACCGCGCGAGACGCAGCGCAGCACACAGCACGAAGAATACCGAAATGGTCCAGCCAAAGCGCGGCATGTCCTTTAGAACCCAGCTGTAAAGGATCAGCGCAGGGGTAACGCCAAACGCAATAACGTCCGACAGCGAGTCGAGCTCTGCACCAAAACGGCTTTCGCCTTTGACCATCCGCGCAATACGGCCGTCCATCGCATCAAGAAATGCAGCAACAACGACAGCAATTAATGCCGGCTCCCAGCGTTCCTGCATAGCAAACCAGACGCCCGAAAGGCCGGTACACAGCGCGAGTGCGGTAACCGCATTGGGGGCAAGTGCCCGAAGCGAGATACCATTGGCCGGACGAATTTCCATGCGCCGGGATCAGCCGTTAATGGCGCGGCGTTCGCTACCGTCGCCTAACACCGCAATCACCGTTTCTCCGGCTACGCAGCGCTGACCCTTGATGACGAAGGGCATCGTACCTTTGGGCAGAAACACATCCACGCGGCTGCCAAAGCGGATGAGGCCCACGCGTTGGCCGGTTCCAACTTCATCGCCTTCCTTTACGAAAGAAACAATCCGGCGCGCGACTAGACCGGCGATTTGGGTAAAGCCGATGCGAAGCCCGTCTGCGCGCTCAACCATGAAATGCTGGCGTTCGTTTTCTTCCGACGCCTTGTCGAGATCTGCGTTGAGGAACTTACCCGCGATATAGGCCACCCGCTTGACTACACCGGCAATCGGCGTGCGGTTGATATGCACATCAAACACGCTCATGAAAATCGAAACGCGCACCAAAGGCTCGTCGCCCAACCCGTCCGGTCCGCCCAGTTCACGCGGAGGCACAACGGTTTCAATAAGAGTGACAAGTCCGTCGGCTGGTGACACGATCATGCGTTCGTCGGTTGGTGTCGTTCTTGCCGGATCGCGAAAAAACGCGAGCGTCCAAGCAGTAACGCCTGCCATTGGCCACGCCAGCGTTTCCCAAGCGAGAAACGCGAAAACCAGCGTAATGCCTGCTGCGATTAATCCGAATTTACGGCCTTCGGGATGTACGGGCGGAAACGACCATTTGGCCACACCGTCGCCGCGGTTAGTTAGTTCTTGTCCATTCATCGCGCCTCACTACGCGCTCACCGCAGATGTTACAAGCTTACCCGGTTAACTATCCGCGAATGCAAGCCACCAATAAAGGCCTTCATATGACCACAGTCCTTCTCTAAGAGACGGCAGATGTTACGAAAAAGTCTGAAATCACACCTGGCTGCCATCGCGATAGTTTTTCCGGCTTTTCTGGGCTCTTGCATGCCCAGAGCCGATGAAAGCAGTCGCCCCGAATCGTCACGTGAGTTTCCGCGACCTTTTCGTCCGGTTTCAAAAGTGCAGGGCACGCAGTTTTCAACCGAGGCAGCGCGCGACAAGTCCGGGGAGGCCAATCTGGTCATGGAACTTGCCAAGATTGAGGACGGCACGACTGTCGCTGATATCGGCGCAGGTGAAGGCTATTACACCGTTCGACTGGCCAAACGCGTTGGCAAAACCGGCCGCGTTTTGGCACAAGACATAAACAAGGGCGCATTGGAACGCCTGGCAGTGCGAATCGAGCGTGAAAAGCTCGACAATGTGTTCATCAAAGAAGGGGCGATTGATGATCCGCGTTTGCCACCGGGCAGTTTCGACCGGATTTTCATGGTCCATATGTATCATGAAGTGACCGAGCCCTATGCATTTCTATGGAGGCTACGCCCGGCGCTGCGCCCCAAAGGTCAAGTGATTGTTGTTGATAGCGACCGGCCCACCGACCAGCACGGCATGCCACCCAAGCTGTTGTTCTGCGAGTTTGAGGCTCTGGGCTTTCGCTTGAAAGGGTTTACCGAGCGCCCCGAGATCAACGGATATTACGCGCGTTTCGAAGTGGTAGCGCCGCGCCCCGAGCCTAGCGCGATCAAACCATGCGGGAAACAGGCGAGCTAGTTCGCTATTGCGGGGCGATTCCCCGCTTGTAAGCGCCTTTCGCCTCCACTAAACGCCGCAGTCTATGTCTTCGACCAACGATATTCGCCGCGCCTTCCTCGATTATTTCGGAAGCGAAAGCCATGATGTGGTGCAGTCTGCGCCGCTTGTGCCCTATAACGACCCGACGCTGATGTTCGTCAACGCCGGGATGGTGCCCTTCAAAAATGTTTTTACCGGCCTTGAAAGCCGCGCGATCCCGCGTGCTGCTTCAAGCCAGAAATGCGTTCGCGCCGGCGGCAAGCATAATGACCTCGACAATGTTGGTTACACAGCAAGGCACCATACATTCTTTGAAATGCTAGGGAATTTTTCCTTCGGGGATTATTTCAAAGAACAAGCGATCATCCATGCTTGGGCACTTCTTACCAAGACTTGGGGTCTTAATCCCGACCGCCTGACCGTAACTGTCTATCACACCGATGACGAAGCCTTTGACCTTTGGCGCAAGATTGCCGGGCTGCCCGAAAGCCGGATCATCCGTATCCCGACTTCTGACAATTTTTGGTCAATGGGGGACACAGGCCCGTGCGGTCCGTGCAGCGAGATATTCTACGATCACGGCGACCATATTTTTGGAGGTCCTCCAGGTTCGCCCGATGAAGACGGCGACCGCTTTGTCGAAATCTGGAACCTGGTGTTCATGCAGTTTGAACGGCAAGAGGACGGCAGCGATGTTCCGCTGCCCAAGCCGTCCATTGATACGGGCATGGGCTTGGAACGCATTGCCGCTGTTTTGCAGGGTGTGCATGACAATTATGACACCGATACGTTCAAGGCGCTGATCGAAGCGTCCGAAGAACTGACCCACAGCAGGGCAGAAGGCGAAAGCCAAGCCAGCCACCGTGTCATCGCCGACCATTTGCGATCTTCCAGCTTTCTGATTGCCGACGGCGTGATGCCATCGAACGAAGGGCGCGGATATGTGCTGCGCCGGATCATGCGCCGCGCGATGCGTCATGCGCATCTTTTGGGTGCAAAAGAGCCCTTGATGCACAGGCTCGTTGGCAGTTTATGCGCGGAAATGGGAGCTGCCTATCCGGAGCTTCTTCGCGCGCAGCCGCTTATTGAAGCAACGCTTAGCCAAGAAGAGACGCAGTTCCGCCGTACCCTGCAAAACGGCCTGAAGCTGCTTGACGAAGCAACAGCGGGTATGGCTGCTGGTGCAACGCTTGCCGGGGAAACCGCGTTCAAGCTGTATGACACATATGGCTTTCCATATGATCTGACCGAAGACGCCCTGCGTGCACAAGGTTACGGCATCGACCGTGTTGGCTTCGATGCCGCAATGGACAATCAAAAGGCAATGGCACGCGCGGCATGGAAGGGTTCGGGCGCGAAAGCATCCGATGATGTCTGGTTCGACATTGCCGAGCGAGTGGGTTCGACCGAGTTCACAGGTTACACGGCTACCGAGGGAGAAGGCCAAATCGTCGCGATACTGAAAGACGGTGTCGAGGCAGCCTCTGCTAGTGCTGGCGATGAAATTACCTTCATTGCCAACCAAACACCATTTTACGGCGAAAGTGGCGGCCAAAACGGTGACGCAGGCAGCGTGAGCGGCAAAGCTGGATTGTCCGGCGTCATTTCCGACACGGCCAAGCCGCTTGGTCGGTTGCATGCCCATATCGCTAAAATAGAAAGCGGCAGCATCGCGGTTGGCGATATCGTGCATTTGGCTATCGACGCAAAACGCCGTGATGCCCTGCGTGCCAATCATAGCGCGACGCATTTGCTGCATGCCGCACTACGCAACCGTCTGGGCGGTCATGTCACGCAGAAAGGCAGCATGGTTGCCGACGACCGGCTGCGCTTTGACTTTTCACATAATCAGGCAATGACGCCGCAGGAAATCGCGTCGGTCGAAGCCGATGTAAACGCGCAAATTCGCGGCAACAGTGCTGTCTCTACACGCCTGATGGCGCCCGATGATGCCGTTGCGGCTGGCGCGCTTGCCCTGTTCGGGGAGAAATACGGCGACGAAGTGCGGGTCCTTAGCATGGGCCAAGCCGAAGGTGCCAATTATTCGGTCGAGCTGTGCGGCGGAACACATGTGAGCGCGCTAGGCGACATTGCGCTGTTCACGGTCATCTCCGAAGGCGCAGTGGCGAGCGGCATCCGCCGGATCGAGGCGCTGACCGGAGAAGCGGCGCGCTTGCATTTGGCTGGGCGCGAGGCGCAGCTAAAGGACGTAGCCAGCTTGCTCAAAACCGGGATCGACGATGTAGCCGCGCGCGTTGAAAGCCTGATGGCAGAACGCAAACGGCTCGACAAAGAGCTTTCCGATGCGAAAACCGCACTTGCCATGGGCGGCGCGGGCGGCGGTTCCAAGGCCGAAGCCGAAGACATCGGCGGGATTAAGCATCTCGGCCAAGTCATCGCGGGGATCGAGCCCAAGGCGCTGCGCGGTCTGGCCGACGAACAAATGAAGCAGATCGGCAGCGGCGTTGTATCGATTGTCGCCGCCAACGAAAATGCCAATACGGTCGTTGTTGCGGTTTCGCAGGATCTTACCGACCGGCTTGCTGCACCGGCGTTAGTGCAAGCAGCAACAGCGGCAATGGGCGGCCAAGGCGGCGGAGGTAGACCCGAAATGGCGCAAGGTGGCGGCCCGGCGGGTAGCGATCAGGCCGACGCCGCGCTCGCGGCTATTGTTGCGGCGCTTGCGGCTATCTAACCCAGTAAAAGCTTACCGCCAGCGATCACCAGCACGACCGCGAGCAAGCGCAGTATTGCAGCGCGCGGCAAACGTGTGGCGCTGAGCCAACTGCCGAGGAAACCACCTGCGATCACTGCGCCGATCAACCATGGCAGATAGACAGGAAGTGCGGACACGCCGCCCATATTCCCGAGCAACCCGGAAGCCGAGTTCACGAAAATAAAGGCCGCTGCCACGCCGGCCGTGCGTGTCGCATTGTCCCAGCGCGCCAACAAAATTAGCGGGCTAAGGAAAATCCCGCCGCCCGTCCCAGTAATTCCGGCAAGCAGGCCCAGTGCTGCGCCCGCTGGCACCGATATCCCCAGCGGTGGTGATTTTGTCTGCGCGCTATCAAGTGCCTTCACCCGCCAAACCAGCAAGACAGCCGATAACAGAAGCACAGCGCCGACAATGGGCTTATAGATCGCGGGGGGCAAAGAAATCTGTCCGCCTAGATAGGCCATCGGAACCGCCGAAACCGCAAAGGCCAAAAACAATCGCAGGTTGAACGCACCCGTGCGCCAGAACTGTATGAAGGCGATGGCCGAGACGAAGAGGTTGAGCACCAATGCCGTCACCCGCATTTCATCGGGTGCAATGCCGAGCAGTGCCATGACTGCCAGATATCCCGACGCGCCGCCGTGACCGACCGATGCATAAAGCGCGGCAGTAACGAACATAAGCATAGCGAGAATATATTCTACCGGCATGCTCAGGCGCTTGCGCTCATCCCCCGATAGACGCGAGATGTGGCGTCGCGCCGCTATTGCCCATCAGCAAGTCATGGCTGATTTTCTTGTGCGGCATGAACGAAGCGATTTGCGCTTGTAGGTCTTGTGCACTCATGCCTTCGCCCAGCCACGGACGCAAATCATATCCTTGCTCACCGAACAGGCACAAATGCAGCTTGCCCACCGCTGACAGGCGCAGCCGGTTACAGCTTTCACAAAAGCTATCAGCATAAGGCATGATGAAACCAATCCGCCCGGCATATTCGGGATGCATGAACTCGGTAGCCGGTCCGCTGTTGAGCGCGCGGGGCATTTCCCGCCAACCTTGCGTTCGAAGCTGTTCGACCCACGGCTTTAGCGAGGCATGATGCCTAGTGAAGAAGGCGACGTTATCATTGGTCCGCATCAGCTCGATGAAGCGCACCGAAACATTGCGGTCACGGACGAATTCGCAAAATTGCTCCAACCCGTCGTCATTGACGCCCTGCAATCGCACCGCATTGACCTTCACACTGGTAAAGCCGGCTTTCGATGCCGCATCGACGCCAGCAACCAGTTCGGTCAGGCGGTCATGCTTGGTAAGCGCAGCGAAGCGGGCAGTATCGAGCGTGTCGATGCTAATGTTGATCGCATTTACACCGGCAGAAACATAGTCGGCGGCGCGTTCGACCAGCCGGTAGCCGTTGGTCGTCATCGCCAGCGTTTCGATCCCCGAGACTTGGCGCACAACAGTCGCAATCTCAAGAAAGTCCCGTCGTAGCGTTGGCTCGCCGCCGGTGAGCCGGATTTTGCGCACGCCAAGTCCTGCAAAGGCAGCAACGGCTCGGGTAATTTCTTGCGCTGACAATTCATTGGGCTTTGCGCACGGCTTTTGATAGCCATCGGGCAGGCAGTACTGGCAGGAAAAATTGCACACATCTGTGAGCGACAGCCGCAAATAGCCAAAACGCCGTCCGAAATTGTCGACAAGCTTGCTTTCGCCGGGCTCGAGTGGCGTTTTCATCGCGGTGGGCGGCAAAGGGGCAGAGCCGTGCATTAGCCGTGCCTATCCTATGCTCGGGCGCAGGTCAAAAGGACAAAGCCTGCACATGTTCGCTAGCCACCATTGCGGCTTGTCCGGCGGGAACGCGGATTAACCAATCGCTATGCGCAAGAGGCAGCTGTGCTCCCGAATCGAGATTGCCAACCGGCACCAACCCCTCGTCCCGCCATGATGCGCGAATGAAGCTTTCCCGTTCGCCGTTTGCACCGATCGATCCGGCAAGCGGCAAGCTGCGCCACACGAGCGCGGGTGGCTGGCTCTGACCGGTGAGCGCGCAAAGCAAAGGCACCAGAAAAAGCCGGGCGGTTACCATTGCCGATGTCGGATTGCCGGGCAGGCCCAGCACCCAAGCCTGCGTCGTTCGACCAAGCCAAACCGGCTTGCCCGGCTTCACCGCGACTTTGCTAAACAGCAATTCCATGTCGAGCGGCACAAACATCGTTTTGGCAAAATCCTTTGCGCCGACCGATGCCCCGCCCGTTATTATGACCAGATCGCTGGCTTCGACGGCTTGCTTTGCCAAAACCTCAAGCGCGTGCAAATCGTCTTTCCCGCGAACTACGCTTATGACTTCTGCTCCCCATGTTTCGGCAAAGGCGGCAACAGCGGGACCAACCGATTCTGGGATTGTGCCGGGTTGCCCAAGTGCTTGTCCCGGCGCAACCAGCTCATCGCCGGTGCTGATCACAATGATCCGCGGTCGCTTCGTGACGCTTACCTGCGCTTGATCGGAAGCCGCCGCCGCCAAAAGGGCGCGCGGGGTGAGCAAATTGCCCGTCGACAACAACGCATCACCCGCTGCAAAGTCGCTTGCCTGTGCGCGGCAGGATTTCTCTGCGCCATATGGCTGGGTAACAAATATCTCGTCACCACGCTGCTCAACATTTTCTTGGATGATGACGCGGTCGGCACCTACAGGCATGGGCGCGCCGGTAAATATCCGCACGGCGTCGCCAGCACCCACCAAGAGGGCCGCGCTGCTTCCAGCAAAACTGGTGCCGATGTTGCGAAGGTTCGTGCCCACACCCGCCATGTCCTGATCACGCACCGCCCAGCCGTCCATCGTCGAAACTGCGCTGCGCGGTGCGTCAATCCGTGCAATGACTGGGGCAGCAAGCACGCGGCCTGCCGCATTTTGAATGGGAATTGCTTCTGACCCCAGCGCATTGACCGAACGCGCGATCAGGGCCAGCGCCTCGGCAAAGCTAATCATATTTTTTCCAAGTGCCCGATTTGCCGCCGGTTTTCTCGGATACTTCAATCGCACCGATTACCATATCGCGGTCGACCGCCTTGAGCATGTCAAAAAGGGTCAGGCAGGTCACCGAAACCGCGGTCAACGCCTCCATCTCCACGCCTGTAACGCCGGTGGTCGTGACGGTGGCTTCGACCACAAAGCCCGTCAGGCTTTGATCGGGAGTGACAGTTACTGCGACTTTTGAAAGCGGCAGGTTATGGCATAAGGGGATCAGGTTTGCGGTCTGCTTGGCTGCCATGATACCGGCGAGCTCTGCGGTGCTGATGACTGCGCCCTTAGGGGCTTGACCGGCAAGAACCATGTCGAGCGTACCTGGCAAACATCGCAGTTGCCCGGTGGCGCTCGCCGTTCGTTTTGTCGCGCTCTTCGCGCTGACATCCACCATATGCGCACGGCCTTCGCCGTCCAAATGCGAAAGCTTGCTCACGCCGCCATTTCCCGCAAACGCGGCAGTGCGCCAGCTATCGAGCAGGGTCGGTGGCGGCTATCAAATTCCAGTTCGAGCAAGCCGTCCCATGCGTCCTTGCAGGCCCCCGTGGAGCCCGGGATGCAAAAGATGAAACTGTCACCAGCTTGCCCGGCAAAGGCGCGTGACTGCATCGTGGCGACCCCGACACTCGCCATGCTCTTTTGGTGAAAGACCACCGAGAAGCCGTCCATTTCTTTATCGAGCAGCGGCTTGACCGCTTCGGGCGTGCTGTCGCGCGCGGTAAATCCCGTGCCACCTGTGGTAAGGATGATGTCCACCGCAGGATCAACGATCCAGCTCTTAATCTGCGCCTGTATCGCCGCCACATCGTCAGTGACCAGCGCGCGTCCGGCAAGAACATGCCCCGCCGCACCCAGCCGATCGACCAGGGCTTGTCCCGAGGTATCGTTTTCGTGCGTGCGGGTGTCCGACACGGTCAGAACCGCAATGTTCAGCGGATGAAACGTCAAACTCTCGTCAATTCCCGGCATATTTTTTCCCGTTTTCAATATCCCAGCGCGCCAAATCCTGTCCGTCGCCTTCGGTCGGCTCGATCCAGCGGTTGCCCTGTGCGGTTTCTTCTTTTTTCCAGAATACTGCCTGCGTCTTCAACCTGTCCATCAGATAATCGGCTGCTTCGAACGCAGCCCGCCGGTGCGCGCTGGCGGTGGCGACAAAGACAATCGCTTCGCCGGGCGCGATCTTGCCCTTTCGGTGGATCACTGCTGACCGGCTGATGCCGAAGCGTTTGTGGGCGTCACGGGCAATCGCTTGCATAGAAGCCAACGTGACGTCGCGGTACGTTTCCAGCGTGAGCGATAGGATGGGTGTTCCGTCGCCCGCCATCGCGCGCATAATGCCGGTAAAGCTGACCACCGCGCCGTCACCACCGGACGCGTCGGTAAAATTGCGCAGCGCCGTCGCTGGATCGATAAAATCATCTGTGAGCAAGACGATGCTGTGGCTTTGCTCCGGCATTTTCATCCGCCCGAAACCGGTGGAAAAATGGCGATTCTGTCACCTTTTCTTATTGTCGTCTCTTCGCCAACAATTTGGTCATTCACGCAAAAACGCACGCGGCGGTTTGCCATCGCCTGCGCCAATGCCGGCGAGTGCCCGGCGACGATAGTTTTTAGCTCTGCGACGGTGCAGCCCGCAGCATCGATCTCCACGCTAAGTTCGCGCCCAGCCAAATCGGCAAGGCGACCGCAAAGTTCAATCGATTGGTGGAAGCTGGAATCCGGCATCGCAATGCCATAACAAGTTTCTGCTCGGCTTCATCCCCTTTCGACGCGATCATGCGAAAATTCACTTGATGAAACAATCGATACCCGCCCAGCCGGTGATCCTTCGCCCCCCAAAAGCCATTGCCCTCGCCCTGCTCATCCCGCCAAGCGCTATTGGCCTGGCCTTTCCAGCCCTGTTTGCCAGTTGAGAATATCCCAGTATGCCGAGCGAACGCTGGCCAGGATGCGACCGCGTTGGGAAGACCGGTGAGATCAGCAAATATTGGGCATTGGTGCGCTTCGCGTGGTTCAGTTCGCGGATATTATGGACGGGGACCGAACGGATGCGGTTCGAAGCAGTGCGCGCTTTGTTGCTGTGCACCCCGTCTGCGTCCCAGCGGCGCGCCAGCATCGCTGCGTTCGGTCCGGCAAGCAGCAAGATATGCCCCCGCCGCCTGCAGATACGCTGCACTTTGCCGAACAGCACGCCGCGTTCTTGTTCCGACAAATGATAATGGCGAAAGACCACCGCGGATCCAAATGGCAGTCGTTGGATCGCGGCGAGCAATTGCTTACCAAAGCGAGCATCGGTCATTAGCCAGATTTTTGGCGCACGTCGCCTGAATGTCTGGTGATGGTGCATCCGCGCGGCTATAGCGCGGCAATATGAGCGATGCGAGTACTGCCTTAACCCAAATCAAATCTGAGATCGCGGCGGCTGCGAAGGCAGCACGGCGAAGCGTGAATAGCGTGGACCTGATGGCTGTGTCCAAAACCCGCAGCGCTGAGCAAATTCGCCCTTTGCTCGACGCCGGACACAGTAGCTTCGGCGAAAACCGCGTACAAGAAGCGGCGGAAAAATGGCCGGAACTTCGTGCCGAATATCCCGGCATTTCGCTCCACCTGATCGGGCAATTGCAATCGAACAAAGCCGCCGAAGCCGTGGCGCTATTCGACTATATCCATTCGCTCGACCGGATGTCTTTGGTTTCCGCGTTGGGTAAAGCCATGCGTGAGGCAGGCCGCAATGTGCCGTGTTTCATACAGGTCAACATCGGCACGGAGGAACAAAAGGGAGGCTGCGACATCGCCGCGCTGCCTGCATTGCTCACCGCCGCTCGGGCGGAGGGCATCGAAGTCACGGGATTGATGTGCATTCCGCCCGCCGACATAGAACCGGCGCCGTTTTTTGCGCTGCTCGCGAAACTGGCCGCGCAAAACGGTCTGGAAAGGCTCAGCATGGGGATGTCGGGCGACTTTGCCACTGCGGTTCAGCTCGGCGCGACGCATGTGCGGGTGGGCACTGCCTTATTCGGGCAGAGACAATGAGCAAGACATTGCATAACCAAATAGGCGTTATATTGACTGACGTTTGATCCTCAGAGGCAAAAACATCCCCGGGGATACCCGAGGTGCGGACAGCTTGCCGATAGGCCACATGGCCCCTCTAGCGGCGTCAGATCAAACAATGGCTGATTTGCGTGGGTGCCTAAGCAACCATATTTTCAACCGCGATGCTCACGCAACGCTTCTTGGTATGGACAAGCGCAACCGGGTCAGCGCGCACGTCAACAATCCGCGCAATTTCGCTTATATCCATCCCGCCGGTGTACGCCCCGAACGCGGGCAAGACCAGCCGCTGCCGAAGTTGCACCACCGCGCGGCGCGTGACTAGCTTTCCGCCCAGCATCATTCGCAATTTTGGATGGAAGTGCCCTGAAATCTCCGGTCCGGTAAAACCGGGCACCGCTTCATGCCGCAGCGTTATACCACCAACCGAAAGCTCGTCATGCACCCTGCCGCCGATATTGTCGGCAAGCGCGGCATCATGATTACCGACGATCCAGTGCCAGCGGTGCCGCGCCGTCAAGACGTCAAGCGCACGCTGCGCGCTGCTTTCGAGCCTTGCCGGGCCGCCATCATCATGGAAATTGTCGCCGAGGCAGTAGATGGCCCGCGCGTCGCAGCGCTTGGCAATGTCGGCCAGTCGCTCCAGCGTCGCGATACTGTCATAGGGCGGCAGGAATTGTCCCGTTGCAGCAAAGGCGCTGCCTTTTTCCAAATGCAGATCGGCCACCAAAAGTGCCTGTTGTTCGGGCCAGAACAGTGCAGCTTCATCGACGAGATCGAATGCGGCACCGGCAAAATTGATCCTGTGGCTATCCGCCGATGTCATGGGCGGTAGCGCGCCTTGTTTTTAGGCAGGGCAAAGCTGACGCGGCGATTGCCGAAATCGATCACAACGCGGTCAAACAGCTGCAACGCGTCCATCCCCATCAGAAACGCAGGCCGCTTGTTCAAATCTAGCGCCTCGAAAGCATAGTTTTCGCTAAAGGTGATGGGCAGATCAGTGATCTCGAACTTGTCGATAATGACGCGCTTGAGCATCGTGAATTCTGCCTTCACTTCCTGCCCCGTCACGCTTTTCAAATTGGTTTGGATGAAGTCAATGCTCCGGTCTTTCCGCCGTAGCCGTTGCATCAGCGCGGCATTACCCATTGTGGACTGCGCACCGGTGTCGATCACGATATCAACGGTCATATCGTTTATTTTGGCGGTCGAGATAATCAAACGGCCCGCGATCTTGCGTGCGCTTACCACAATCATGCCGTTTTCGATCTGGCCCGTCTTGCTGCCGCGTTGACGCTTCGACGCAAACAGCTCCAGCTTGCGGTTACGGAAGTCGAAATGGATTTTGTTATTGTCCAGGCTATCGATGCCGAGCAGCCCCGAGGCTCCCAAATCGCCGCGATCAAGCGCAGGCGCCTCAAGATCGTTTACGCCTATCAAGCCGCTGGATAGTCGGGCCACCAGATAAGAATTGGTTACATACGGCCCGGTAATTGTGGCGAGCTTCAATTGCGGTCCTGCTACCAGCTTCAGCTCTTCGCCCAGTTCACGCGCGATGACCGTGCGCTCGGAACCCGTATCAACGACAAAAGGATATGAACCCTTGCCATTGATACTAACGGGCAAAGTGATGCGTTCGTCACGTGTGATTACCAAAGCCTTGGTTTCAATTAACTCGTCGGCCACGGTCGCTTTTGCTGGCGGCACCGATTGCATAGGCGCGGTAGTTGAAAGCGGTACGACGTGTGTCGGGCCGTCCTGAATGGTGATGCCAAGCATCGCCAAAAGGATGAAAGCGGTTTTCATTTGAGACGCGAGGGTATGCCAATTCCCGGCAACCGGCAAGGGGGACAAAACTCACGGGGTCATTGCAACGCCTGCTAACGTTTCTGCGGCCAACAGCAGTTCATCATCAACCGAACCCTGCGCAACGCTTTCACGCCCGATCATCACGAGCAGTGGCACCGCAAGAGGGCTGACCCGTTCAAGATCAACGTGCAGCATGGTACCCACTGCGCGGTTGAGCAGATCGCTCAAACGGCCAACATCGGTTAGCCGTTGCCTCGCGTCGCTCCACGCGGCCTCGAGCAACAAGTGATCGGGCTGGTACTTTCTAAGCACATCATAGATTAAATCGGTCGAGAAGGTCACTTGCCGCCCGGTCTTGCGTTTACCGGGATGCTGCCGTTCGACAAGGCCGGAGATGATCGCCACTTCGCGAAAGGCACGCTTGAGGAGATGACTATTCTCCACCCAGTCGGTAAATTCGTCGGCAAGAATATCCGCGGAAAACAGCGCAGCGGGATCGGTGATCGGTTTCATGCTCCAAACGCCAAGCGCATAGTCGCTGGCGACAAAGCCCATCGGCAGCAAGCCTCTGCTTTCCATCCGCCGCGTGATCAGCATGCCAAGCGATTGGTGCGCATTCCACCCTTCAAACGGATAGGCGACCATATAATGCCGACCTTCGATCGGAAACGTCTCCACCAGCAACTGCCCCGGCAACGGCATTTTGCTTCGATAGGCCTGCATCTCCAGCCATTCGCGGACTTCATCGGGAAAACACGCCCAGCCGCCGCGGTCGGTCAGGAATTCGCGCACCCGGCCCGCCAGATGCGTGGTGAGCGGCAACCGCGCACCCATATAGCTCGGGATTTGCGCGGCTTTCTTTGCGGCGCGCACGAACAGGTCCAGATCGCGGATATGATCGACCTCCAGAGCCATTCCGGCAAAGATAAAACTGTTGCCCGGGCTTAAGGTAGCGGCGAAGCTTTCCTCGACTTGCCCCAAAGTCCGGCCGTTTTTGAAGCGTACACTCAGCATCGGCGTATCGACAATGATCCCGGCATTGAACCTATGCTGCGCGGCAAATTTCGGATGGGACAAACGCCAGCTACGAGCGGAAAAACCACCCCCCTCCCGTTCACCTTCGGTGGCCTTCGGCTCAGGGGAGGGGTGGCGAGACTTGGCATCAGTGATGCCTAGTCGCAGCGGGGTGGGGACTCTCGGCCCGAGCACCCCGCCGACGGCCCCCACCCCAACCCCTCCCCTAAAGGGGAGGGGCTTAGTTGGTTCAGCCACCAGCTTTCTGAACTTGTCATAAGCTTTCAGCGCATAACCGCCGGTCGCGACAAACTCGAGCACCCGCGAAAACGCGGCCGCGTCCAGTGCACTATAAGGCATCGCCGAACGCACTTCGTCGAGCAATACGCTCTCCGCAAAGGGCCCCGCACATGCCCGTCCCATGATATACTGGGCAAGCACATCGAGCGATCCGGGGCGGAAAACCTCATCGTCACGGCGACCCTCCGTTACGGCGTCATATGCAGCTTGAGCCTCCAAATACTCAAAGCGGTTGCCCGGCACGAGGATCGCTTTCGAAGGCTCATCCATACGGTGGTTTGACCGACCAATACGCTGCAACAGGCGCGAACTCCCCTTGGGCGCGCCCATCTGGATAACGCAATCGACATTACCCCAATCAACGCCGAGATCGAGCGAAGCCGTGCAGACGAGCGCGCGCAATTCACCGCGCGCCATTGCGCCCTCTACCTTGCGCCGTGCCTCAACCGAGAGGGAACCGTGGTGGATGCCAATCGGATATTTTGGATCGTTCGCGTCCCAGAGTTTCTGGAAAATATATTCCGCCAGAAAGCGCGTGTTACAGAAAATCAGCGTGGTGCGATTTCGGCCAATCTCCTCGATCAGCTGCGGCACGGCGTGCTGGCCACTATGCCCTGACCAGGGCACACGGCCCTCTGGCAGCAGGATTTGCAAATCGGGATCGGCGGCGGCCTCGCCCTCCACCAATGCAACTTGTTCGATGTCACCGTACGGCGCAAGCCAGGCACGGTAGCTGTCAGTATCGGCGATGGTCGCGGACAGGCCGACGCGCTGCAGCTGGGACGATAGACCTTGCAACCGCGCCAGAGAAAGCGAGAGCAGATCACCGCGCTTTGAATTGGCAAAGGCGTGAACTTCATCGATGATCACACGCTTTAGACCCGCAAAGAGCAGCGCGCTATCTTCATGGCTGAGCAGCAGCGAAAGCGACTCAGGCGTGGTCAATAATATATGTGGCGGCTTGACCCGCTGTCGCGCCTTTCGGTCAGAGGGGGTGTCGCCGGTGCGGGTTTCGATACGGATGGGCAGGCCCATTTCCTCGACCGGCGTAAGCAAGTTGCGCTGCACATCAACCGCAAGCGCCTTGAGCGGAGATATGTAGAGCGTGTGGAGGGTGTTAAGCCCTCCCCCTTTCAGGGGGGAGGGTTGGGAGGGGGGGCTGTCAATCGCGCGCGATTCTGGTTTTACAGCCTCCTCCCCTAACCCCTCCGCAGAAAGGGAGGGGGATATAATCAACTCCACCAAGGTCGGCAAAAACCCAGCAAGCGTCTTTCCCGCACCCGTCGCTGCCACCAGCAATGCGTGCCGCCCGTCCGACGCCGCCGCGACCATATCGAGCTGATGCCGTCTCGGTACCCAACCCCGCGCTGTAAACCAGTCGGTGATGGTGGGGGGGATCGGCGCGGAAGACATGACCCCTAAAGCTTACGACCAAACCAAATGACATGGCGCGGGCCCTTGCCGCCCACGCGGGCGCGCACGGCAACCTCGTCAACGGCAAAGCCAGCCTGTTCGAGACGTTTGGTGAACTTATGATCCGAACCCGCTGACCAGACCGCCAATATGCCGCCTGCCCGAAGTGCGCGGAGCGCCGCTGCCAAGCCCGCGTGTGAATAAAGCCCGTCATTGCCTTTGCGAGTCAGGCCATCCGGGCCGTTATCGACATCGAGCAGGATCGCATCATAACCGCCATTTCCCGCTGCAATGGCATCAGCTACGTCACACATTTTAAGGGTGACTCGGGGATCCTCCAGACAGCCAGCGGTCAGGGCAGCCATTGGGCCCCTTGCCCAATCAATGATGCCGGGAACAAGTTCAGCGACCGTGATTTTTGCCGTTGTACCCAGCGCGGCCAGCGCCGCGCGCAGCGTGAAGCCCATGCCGTAACCGCCAATTAGGATATGCGGCGCGGCGTTGCCCGACAAACGATGCAGCGTCATTTCCGCCAGCGCGATTTCAGAGCCATTCATCCGCGTGCTCATCAGCTCGTTTCGGTCGAGCACGATCATGAAATCATCGCCGCGACTGTAAAGTTCCAACGCATCGCCCCCGGGGACGAGCGCAGTGCCAAGATGTGTGCGTGGGATCATAGTGGCGCGGTGGCGCAAGTGGGAGGCGTTGGCAAATGGAAAGCGTGGCAAGGTGGCGTTTCAATCAACCTCCGCCTGCCCTTACTTCGTCATTCCCGCGAAGGCAGGGAACGAAGTGACCATCGGTCAATCCATCACACGACGTTTAAATTTACAGTGCCGGTGATGGACCCCCGCCTTCGCGGGGGTGACGAATTTGTTATGCGCTGGTCTTTGCCAACAACTCGCCGACTGGAACAACTCGATACCCCCTTGCCTTTAACCCATCGAGCACCATAGGCAACGCATCGCGTGCAGTCTGATTGTGGCGATACATCGGGTGAATCAAGATGATTGAGCCGGGCTTTACACGGGCGAGGATATCGGAAGCGCAAGCTTTTGGATTGGGGTGTTGCTCGGCATTATCCTCAACATCCCACATTATCATGCGGTCGCCCGCCCGCTCAACGGCGAGCGGCAAACCGATCAACCGCTTGCCAAATGGTGGCCGAAACAACGTTGGTTTCGTGAAGCCTTCTGCTTTTAGCAAACGGTCAGTGCGCGCAATTTCGTTGTCATAATCCGACGACCTCTTGCCGATCATGCGTGTGTGCGAATAACTGTGGTTGCCCAATTCATGTCCAGCCTGCGCTAACCGCCGCGCTTGACCCGGCCATTTTTCCATACGGTTGCCTATCAGGAAAAATGTCGCCTTAATCCCGCGCGGTTCAAGTGCCGCCAAAACGGCATCGACGCCTTCCGGCGTCGGGCCATCATCGAAGCTAAGCGCGACGATTTTTTCGCTGGTTTCGACGCGGCAAGTCAATTCCCCGACCAACTGATAACAGCGCGCCTTGCTGATCCGCCACGCGCCGATCCCAGCGATTAGTGCAACCACCACCAGCCCGGTAGCAAGGTTTCTGAGGCTAAGCATCAATGCCCCGCTTGCTCCCCGCGCTCCAAACCACTCGCTGCCAACTGCGCGTCGATCTGCGCCATCAACCGCGCCAGGCCTTCTTCGCTCGAGGCCTCGGCGCGCGCGACCAGCACATCCTGCGTATTTGATGCGCGCAGAAGCCACCAGCCGTCGGGCGTATTCACCCGCGCGCCGTCGGTGGCGTTCACGTCCGCGCCTTGCGCCGATAGCCTGGCCAGCACTTCATCGATCACCGCGAATTTACGGCTCTCGTCGACCTGAAAGCGAAGTTCGGGCGTATTGATCATCTCGCGCATGGCGGAGCGCATTTCGGTCACGCTTTTGCCGGTCTTCGCGCTCGCCCGAATCAAGCGTAGTGCTGCGTAAATGGCATCGTCGAAGCCGTAATAATCATGCTTGAAGAACACATGGCCCGACATTTCACCGGCTAACGGACTGCCCGTTTCCTTCATTTTGGATTTAATCAGGCTATGCCCGGTTTTCCACATCAGCGGCTTTCCGCCCAGTTCGGCGATGCGATCGAACAACGCTTGGCTGGCCTTCACATCGGCGATAATCGTTGATCCCGGCAGTTCGGCAAGCACATCCTCGGCATAGATTTGCAGCAACTGGTCGCCCCAGATCACGCGGCCTTCGCCGTCAATCGCACCAATCCTGTCACCGTCGCCGTCAAAAGCCACTCCGAAATCGAGCTTCTTATCCGCGACAAGCGCGCGCAGATCAGCAAGGTTGGCTTCGTCGGTGGGGTCCGGATGATGATTGGGGAACTGGCCATCCACATCCACAAACAGGAGATGATGCTCACCCGGTATCATCTTTACCAGTCGCTCAATTACCGGACCCGCCGCACCGTTCCCTGCATCCCAACCGATGCGAAAAGCCTTATCGGGTATAGACTGGACCAGCCGCTCCAGATATTGATCGAGGATATCATGATGCCTAAACGAACCAGCACCAGAGGCCCAGTCGCCGGCCATTGCCATAGCGCCGAGCTTCTGGATGTCCGCGCCGAAGAACGGACGACCCTGATGCACCAATTTGAAGCCATTGTAGTTGGCGGGGTTGTGGCTGCCGGTTATCTCAATGCCGCCATCTACGTCGTCAAGTACTGCCTCGGCATAATATAGCATCGGGGTCGGACCCAGACCGATCCGTACCGCATCAACGCCGCTTTCATTCAGGCCGCGCACCAACGCTTCTTCGAGCATCGGGGAGCTGATCCGGCCGTCATAGCCCACTGCTACCTTGCCGCCACCTGCACGCGCGACAATAGTGCCGAAGCCGCGACCAATGGCATAGGCGTCTGCTTCACCCAGCGTTTCCCCGATAATCCCGCGAATGTCATATTCGCGCAGTGTTGTGGGGTGAAATATATGTGTCATGGGAAAAACTCCGCTGTTTTTCGCGGACTTAGGGTGGTGATCCTAGCGCTCCGCTTCTTCAAGCGCCGCCAATAGCAGATCACGCGCCTTGTTCAACTCGGCAGCATGATCATCGGTGCCGCCGCGGTCAGGGTGATTTTCAGAAATCAGTTTGCGGTGGCGTGCACGGATAAAATCTGCATCGGCAAGCGCGGTCACGCCCAGAACGGCACGGGCGCGCGCGATTTCGCCGGAGACCACTTGCCGCTTGGCCGCCTTTTGCCTGCGCACATATTGGCCAGAAAACCACAGGAAGCCGATTGCAGCCACGGGCATGCCAACCACAAACTTACCCTTTAGCGTGATGATCAAACCCGCCAGACCCAGCATTACGGCGGGAAGCTGGTCGAGTTTTAGCCGTTTGGTCCAGATCGCCCATGCCACGACGGCAACAACCAAAGCGACCAACACAGGCACCGGCTTCGCCTTAAACCGCCAATTCGAACTGCTTTTCGGGCAGTTGCAAACCGGCCACCAATTCGCGCAGTTCCTGACGCGCGATAATATGCACCGTCGCCAATTGGCCGAGATGCTTCTTATCGATCAGGGTCAAGCCGGAAGGAAACAGTTCACGGTAAATCACGCGCTCGTTAAGGCCCGACACAACGCGAAACCCGACACGTTTGGATAGCTCGGCCAAGGCGTTGGCGACGCGTTGCTGGTTGCGCGCTTCCAAATTGTGCAGGCGGTTGCGGATGACCACCCAGTCAATTGTGGCGCCATCGGACTTCGCCCTTGCTTTGCGTGTTTCCCAAATCAGTTCGGAATAAAAGCTTGGCTTTTTGACCTTGAAGGTTTCGGGATCAACCGTGCCAATCAAATCGAAATCAACAAAGCTGTCGTTGATCGGGGTCACCAACGTATCACAACCTGTCGCGACAAAGCGCGCGAATTTGTCATCGCGCCCCGGCGTATCAAAAATCAGATAGTCAGCATTCTGGCTCATCCGCGTAATCAGCGCTTCAAGCCGGGCGATTGTATTGAACTCCAGCACCTCAAAACGGGGCATTGGTATGTTAATCTTGCGCCGCTTCATCGATGCCTGACGGTTTTCCAGATAGCGATACATCGTCTTCTGGCGCGGATCGAGATCGATGCACGCGACATTGGCACCGCGCGCGGCAAGGGCTATGGCAACATGGACAGCGGTGGTGGATTTTCCCGTCCCGCCTTTTTCATTTGCAAAAACAATCCGATGTGGCCGCGCCATTTTCTGCCAACTACCCCCGTAGATACTGCTTGAATTCCAACTGCGTTGCCCCGCATAGTCCCGATCATACAGCCATTCAACAAAGCAGTTACCCAATGCAGATGATTCATGAAATAGCGTCATTAAGAGACAATCTTGCAGCGCTTCGTAACGCGGGAAAACGCGTGGCGCTGGTGCCCACCATGGGCGCGTTGCACGCGGGCCATATCCACTTGGTCGAAGTCGCAAAGCAGCACGCCGATGCGGTCGTCGTTTCGATCTTTGTCAATCCCGCGCAATTTGGTCCCAATGAGGATCTTGATGCCTATCCGCGGACATTGGAGCGCGATGCCGATATGCTGCGCGCGGTCGGCGCCGATACGCTTTGGGCACCAACCGCTTCGGTGATGTACCCGGCGGGCTTTGCTACAGGAGTATCGGTTTCGGGGGTGAGCTCTGGATTTTGCGGCGCTGCCCGCCCCGGACATTTCGACGGCGTGGCTTTGGTTGTCGCAAAGCTGTTCAATCAAGCCCGCGCTGATGTCGCTTGCTTTGGCGAAAAGGATTTCCAGCAGCTTGCTGTCATCCGGCAAATGGCGCGTGACCTTGATTTCCCGATTGAAATTATCGGCGTGCCAACGGTGCGTGATCCCGACGGCCTCGCGATGTCTTCGCGCAATGCCTATTTGAGCAGTGCCGACCGCGCGGCAGCTGTCGCGCTGCCGGATGCCTTGGCTCGCGCTGCGAAAGCGATAGCAGGTGGCGGCGACGTCGCGGCCATATTGGCCGAAGCAAAGCAATCTATCCTTTCCGCCGGATTTTCCTCGATCGACTATTTTGATCTGGCAGATGCGGGTAGTTTGGAGGTTCTTGATCGCTATTCTGGACAGGAAGCACGCATATTGGCGGCTGCGCGGATCGGCAAAACGCGGCTGATCGATAATATTGCCGTTGGGAAACCGGGGGCATAGCTGGCCATAGTCCTGCCCTAAGCCATTTTTACAAAAGCATTTTTAAAACAAATTGCACCCGCGTTAACCATTTGTTGACCATATTCGGGTGAATTGGGTCGTATCGGAGTGGATACGGGGGCAAAAATGGCTAATAGTATGAAAAGTGCGATCTTTTTAATGGAGAGCCGTCTTGCAGATGCAGCAGATGGAGATGCCGGAGCATTATATGATCTCGGCGTGGCTTACTCAACCGGCAGCGGCGGCGTCGACGTCGACCTGATCGAAGCACATAAGTGGTTCAATCTCGCTGCGCTAAACGGCAGCGAAGAAGCGATGCAGTGCCGTGCGGAAATTTCGGACGAAATGACCGCTCGCGAAATCGCCGAAGCACAAAAGCAAGCCCGCGCGTGGCTGCAATTGAGCGACCGCCGCGCTGCATAACGAAATTTGTTGAAGAGTTTGGCCTTTACCCCGCGGGGAAGAAGGATGGTGGAGCCTAGGGGAGTCGAACCCCTGACCTCTACACTGCCAGTGTAGCGCTCTACCAGCTGAGCTAAGGCCCCATCATGCCGCGATAAGCGCGGCTATATTGGTGGGCTGCGCCTCTACTCCGACCTGCCCCTTATTGGCAAGCCGGAATCGCAAGCAGCCATTTCATCCTACTTAAATATCTTCTGGTTCGTCGTCGCCGCTGGCCACGCCCAAATCTTCGTCACCGCCAAGATCAACGTCATTGTCAGGCGAATCGTTGCCGTCCACTGCATCGACGTCAATGTCGAGATCGTCGTCGGCAAGATCAGCATCATCCTTCTTCTTTTCGAGTTCTTCAAAAGGAAGCGGTTGTTTTGATTTCAGTACGGGTTCGGGATGCCACTGGTTACCACAGTCGATGCACTCGACCGGCTCATCCTTGCCGAGATCGTAAAAGCGGACACCGCATTTGGGACAAGTACGTTTGGTTCCCCATTCAGCCTTAATCATGAGAGGCTCAAATCCTTTATCAAATATATTGAATGGCGGTCTGCGGAAGCATGACTCGCTGGCAATTGGATCGCGCCATTGCCACAGCAAATCGCCGCTGTCAAAACTTGAGTGAACGTTGGCATTGGAGCTGCCCTGTTCTTGCGTTGACTTGCAATGCGAGAGCCAGCAAAGCAACAACAACATGCATAACAACATACCACAGCCGCGTACCTTCGCGTCGTCAGGTCCCCTTCGCGGAACGGTGAAAGTACCCGGCGATAAATCAATTTCACACCGCTCGCTGATGTTCGCATCTTTGGCAGTGGGGGAGAGCCGGATAGAAGGTCTGCTGGAGGGCGAAGACGTTCTGTCAACGGCTGCGGCGATGCGCGCAATGGGCGCGCAGATCGAGCGTACCGGCGAAGGTGCTTGGAAAGTCTATGGCGTTGGCGTCGGTGGGCTGATGCAGCCCGAAACCGCGCTCGACATGGGCAATAGCGGCACCTCGACCCGGCTGCTGATGGGTCTGGTTGCCAGTCATGCGATCTCGGCAACATTTGTGGGCGATGCCTCGCTCAGCAAGCGCCCGATGGGACGCGTGATTGATCCGCTTTCGCTGACCGGCGCAGAATTTACTGCCTCGCCAGGTGGCCGATTGCCGCTGATGGTGCGCGGGATTTGCCCGGCGGTGCCGATCAGCTACCGCTTGCCTGTCGCCAGCGCGCAGGTGAAATCGGCGATCTTACTCGCGGGGCTGAACACGCCCGGCATCACCGAAGTCATCGAGCCTATCCCGACCCGCGACCATAGTGAGCGGATGCTGGCAGGCTTTGGCGCGGAGCTGACTGTCGAGGTTGATGCCGACGGCGTCCGTCATATCCGCCTTGTCGGTGAGGCCGAATTGCAGCCGCAAAATATCGAAGTTCCTGGCGATCCATCGTCCGCCGCCTTTCCGATTGTTGCCGCGCTGATTACCCCGGGCAGCGAGGTTACCGTCACCCATGTCGGCATGAACCCGACGCGCACGGGTATCTATAAAATGCTCGAAGCTATGGGCGCGGATTTGACCTATTCCAACGAGCGCGTCGTCGGCGGCGAGCCCGTGGCGGACATCACCGCGCGGCATTCGGTGCTATCGGGCATCGAAGTCCCGCCAGATGTCGCGCCCAGCATGATCGACGAATTTCCGGTGTTCTTTGTCGCGGCCAGCATGGCGCAGGGGCGAACGATCACCAGCGGGCTGGATGAATTGCGGGTCAAGGAAAGCGACCGGCTGGCGTTGATGGCGACGGGATTGAAAGCGATTGGCGCGAAGGTTGAGGAACGCGAAGACGGCCTTGTCATCGACGGCAGCGGCGGTGAGCCATTAGAGGGCGGCGCGACGGTTTCCAGCGCGCTAGACCACCGCATTGCGATGAGCTTTGCCGTCGCAGGGCAGCATTGCTACAAGGGCGTAACAGTAGATGACGTCAGCCCGATTGCGACCAGCTTTCCGACATTTGAGGCTATGATGCGCGACCTTGCGAGTGGCTGTAATGGCTAAATATGCCATCACGTCAATTCCACGCGAAATTGGCTTTGCGTCCTATCGCTTCGCCGTTTTTGAAGGGGACAGAAAAGTTGCAGAAATAGAGCATGATTATAGAGGCGAAGATTTTTTTGTTTCGACCCCTGTCGGAAGAGGCGAAGCGACTGATCGGATTTTGACTGGCGGCGGACCTGACCCCGTATCATCTGATACATTTTAACGACGCACCACCACGCTGACCACACCGACGGCAATCTCGCGCTGAAAGCCGACAGCGGCTGCGTGATCATTGGCCCGAAAGCGGAAGCCGCAAAAATCCCTGCGGTATCGATACGAAGTCGCCGATGGCAATGCCTTCCGGCTCGGCTCGTTCCAGGTGCAGGTGCTCGACACGCCGGGGCATCGAATTGGCAGAAAAGCGCTTGAAAGTTCTGTTCCGGCGACCCGATTACTCGGGACGAGAACCGCGTGTCCATGCGGCAGGCTATTCTCGCCTCAGGCCTTCGCCTTGGCTTTCGCGGCCTGCTTGGCGGCCTCCTCGGCCTTCAGCTCCTTCTTCGAGAGCTTGCCGATCATCGTCTTGGGCAGCTCGTCGCGGAACTCGATCTCGGCCGGCATCTCGATCTTGGAGATCTTCGCCTCCAGGTGCTTCAGGATGTCGTCTGCGCGTCGCCGTCTGCGCCGGGCTTCAGCTTGATGAAGGCCTTGGGCGCCTCGCCGCGGTACTCGTCCTGGATGCCGATCACGGTCACCTCGGCGACGGCGGGGTGCTGCGTAGATCGCCTCCTCGATGCGGCGCGGATAGACGTTGTAGCCCGAGCAGATGATCAGGTCCTTGATGCGGTCCTCGATGAAGAAGAAGCCCTCGCTCGTCCATGCGCGCGACGTCGCCGGTGCGCAGGAAGTCGCCGACGAACTGGCCGGCCGTCTCCTGCGGCTTCTTCCAGTAGCCCAGCATCACCTGCGGGCCCTTGATGCAGATCTCGCCCTGCTCGCCGAGCGGCACCTCCTTGGTGGGATCGTCGAGATCGCGCAGCGAGACGATCGTGCCGGGCAGCGGCAGGCCGATCGAGCCTGGCTTCACCGGCCCGTCGAGCGGATTGCAGGTCGCGACCGGCGAGGTCTCCGACAGGCCGTAGCCCTCGACCAGCTTGCAGCCGGTCAGCTTCTCGAAGCGCTGCTTGACCTCGAGCGGCAGCGGCGCGCCGCCCGACAGGCAGAACTTGAGCGACGACAGGTCGAAGCTCTTGAGCTTGGGGTGGTTGATGATCGCGGTGAACATCGTCGGCACGCCCGGCATGCAGGTCGGCTTGGTCGTGTCGATCAGCTTCAGGGCGTCGTCGAGCACGAAGCGCGGCATGATCACGATCTCGGCCGCCAGCGCGATCGAGAAGTTCATCACCACGGTCATCGCGAACACGTGGAAGAACGGCAGCGCGCCCATCATGCGCTGCGGCGTATCTGCGCGATGTCGGGCGCCCAGGACGACGACCTGCAGCGTGTTCACGTAGACGTTGGCGTGGGTCAGCATGGCGCCCTTGGGCGTGCCGGTGGTGCCGCCGGTGTACTGCAGCACGGCGACGTCGTCAGCGGGTCGATCGGCGACCGGCGTCGAGCTTGCCGTCGTTGGCGAGCAACGTCGCCTCGGGCACGATCTTGGCCGCGACGGCGAGCGGCTCCACGGCGCCAGCTCGCCCGACTTGAACAGCCGGAACAGCACCGACTTGGCGCCCGGCAGCAGGCCGGAACGGGCCACCACGGCGCGCTTCAGCGTGCCGGCGGCCAGCAGCGCCTCGACCTTGTCGAACAGCACCTTCAGGTCGAGCGTGACCATCAGCTCGGTCTCGCTGTCCTTGACCTGGAAGGCCAGTTCCTCGAGCGTGTAGAGCGGGTTGTAGTTGACGACCGTGCCGCCGGCCTTGAGGATGGCGTAGTAGTAGACGATGAAGGTCGGCGAGTTCGGCAGGAACAGGCCGACCTTGGTGCCCTTCGTGACGCCGAGCTTCTGCAGGCCGGCCGCGGCGCGGTCGACCAGCCCGCCGATCTCGCGGTAAGTCAGGCGCTTGCCGAGGAAATTGGTGCAGGGCCGGCTGCGGATGTCGGCGACGGCCTCGTCGAGCAGCTGCCACAGCGGCGCGGCTCGAAGCCTTGTACCAGTCGACGCCGGGCGGGTAGCTGTTGAGCCAGGGATACCGCGCCAGGTCGGCTGCCGCTCATGCGTCTGGTCATGACGGCCTCCCTCAGTCGTTTCCGCGTCCGGTCTTCGCAGCAGCGCTCTCGTCGGCAGTGCGGCTGGCGACACGTCGCAGCTCATTGAACACGCTTCTCGCCATGCTTGTGCCAGCGCCCTGGTCAGCAGTGTTGCCGACAGTGCGGCCGCCGAACGCTGCGCCGTAACACCATTCGCAATTTTGCGTACCGGTTAGTGCCTGGGTCAACGTGACGGGCAACGATGCCGGTTGCCTGGCTGGCCACGCGAGCCGATAGCATATCGTGGTACTTATCGCAGTACGGTCCCGGATCGGCATGCTGGACTTGAGCGGCGTTTACGGATATGTGACGCGCCAGCTTGTCGTGGCAAACATCTTGCACTAGATGGCATGATATACGCCAGATCGAGCCCTTCGAATACCGAGTGATCGCGCCATTGGCGCGATCACGGGCAGGGCGGGAGAAAGACATGGACGAAGTCGCGACCAAGATCATCGAGATTCTGAAGAAGCACATGAAGGAGCCGCGCGACGACATCTCTCGTCGACGGCGCTGACCGATCTCAAGATCGAGTCGCTCGATCTTGCGATGATCGTGTTCGACATCGAGGATGCGTTCGGCATCGAGATCCCCTACAACGCCAACGAGGAAGCCGGCGACTTCAAGACCGTCGGCTCGGTCGTCGACAAGGTCAAGGCTCTGATCGCGAGCGCTGGCGCACCTGCCGGCGCCAAGGCCTGAGCGGGCACGAGCGCGCATTCTGGCCACGTTGTGCGCCGCGGCAACTCCGGCCGCGGCATTCGCCTGTGCTATCAGGTCATCGAAGCTGCTGCCGCGCTCGCTACAACTGCGATCCGGCAGATCGGGCTGCGCTCGCCCGAATCGACTCAACCAACAGCCAAGATAGAGCGATATGGCCTCGAGCAATGACGGCCGCCGCGTCGTCGTGACCGGCATGGGCGTCGTCACGCCGATCGGCCTCGACGTCGCCGAGTTCTGGGCCGGCATCAAGGCCGGCAAGTGCGGCGTCTCCGAGCTCGGCGGCTTTCCGCTCGAGGATCTGAAGATCCTGATCGCCGCCCAGATCAAGAACTTCGATCCCAAGGCGCGGCTGAAGCACTTCAAGCGCGACAAGATCATCATGCACGCCGACCGCTACTCGTGGTTCGCCGCCGCCGCCGCCGACGAGGCGGTGAAGCAGTCGGGCCTCGAGGTGCCGTTCGCCGATCCCTACCGCGCGGCCTGCATCATCGGCTCGGGCGCCGGCGGCCTCGTCACCTTCGAGAAGTCCTATCGCGACCTGTTCATCGAGAACAAGCGCGCCACGCACCCGCTGACGCTGCTGCGCATCATCGGCTCGTCGGCCTCCGCCCACGTCGGCATCGAGTTCGGCGTCAAGGGCCCGACGTTCGCCACCTGCACGCGCCTGCTCGACCGCGACGCACGCCATCGGCATCGCGCGCGACTACATCCGCCACGGCCTGGTCGACGTCGCCATCGCCGGCGCGTCCGAAGTCGGTCATCAACTACGGCACGATGAAGGCCTGGCAGGCGCTGCACGTGCTGTCGCCGGAGGGCTGCTTCCCGTTCGCCAAGAAGCGCAACGGCACCGTGCTCGGCGAAGGCGCCGGCATCCTGGTGCTGGAATCGCTCGAGCACGCCAAGGCGCGCGGCGCCAAGATCCTGGCCGAGCTCATGCGGCTACGGCATGACCTCCGACAGCAAGGACATGGTCAACCCCGACATCGAAGGCCCGACCGAGGCGATGCGCATGGCGCTCGAGGACGCCGGGCTCGCCGCCCGACCGAGATCGACTATCTCAACGCCCACGGCACCGCGACGACCGATCAACGACATCAACGAGACGCGACGCCATCAAGGAGGTGTTCGGCGACCACGCCAACAAGCTCGCCGATCTCCTCGACCAAGTCGATGCACGGCCATCCGCTCGGCGCCGGCGGCGGCATCGAGGCGGTCGCCTGCATCAAGGCGATGGAGGAGGGCTATCCTGCCGCCGACCATCGGCCTCGACGAGCCCGATCCCGAGTGCGACCTCGACTACGTGCCCAACGTCGGCCGCGACGAAGAAGGTCACCTACGCGATGTCGAACTCGTTCGCGTTCGGCGGCCTCAACGCGGTGCTCGTGTTCGGCCCGCCGCCGGCCTGAGCTTGCTTTCGCCGCGTGCGCATGGCTGGTAGCGAGACGGGTTCATCCACGAGGCACCCGTCTCATGCCGACCAACATCCTGCGCAAGGCCGCCGACGCGCGCAAGCCCCGCCAGCCGCAGCGCCCGCACGCGCCACGGAAAAGCGGATCGCAGTGCTCACCGCCGGCCGCGCGATCGGTCGCATCGAGCTCGCCGACACCGCGACCGCCGATCTCGTCTGGCAGGCGCTGCCGCTGCATTCGACCGCCGAGACCTGGGGCGCCTCGATCCATTTCGAGACGCCGCTCGAAGCGGGCCGCGACCGCACCGCGCGCATCAACGCCGCGAGGCGAGATCTATTTCTGGGTCGAGGACGACCGCATCCTCGTGCCGTTCGGCCCGACGCCGATCTCGCGCCCGGGCGAATGCCGCCTGCCGCGCCCTGCAATGTCTGGGCCCGCGCGCTCGACGACGTGAAGGCGCTGGCAATGGTGACGCCGGGCGAGAAGGTGAGCCTGGTCGCGGCCTGATCAGTACCATCCACCATCCGGTGGCGGCGAGCTTTCCATCGCCCCGCGGACGGTGTAGGTCCGGCTGACGGTTTGACATGCAGGCGGCCACTCGCCTTCTTCGCCCATGAAATCACCGGAAATCTCATGAAAGTCTATCTGATGGACCTGCTGCCGTACGGGCAGCACTTCGACGAGTTCAAGGCCGGCCGCTTCATCCCCTATCCGCTGCCCGGCAAGCACTTCGACCCCAAGATCGCCGCGCGCACCTACGAGGAGCACTTCGCGGTCTGGGAGGAGATGGATCGCGCTCGGCTTCGACGGCCTCGGCCTCAACGAGCACCACACCACGCCGCACGGCCTGATGGTCTCGCCCAACATGATGGCGGCGGCCGCCGCGCGCGCGACCAAGAAGCTCGAGTTCCTGATCCTCGGCAACCTGCTGCCGCTGCACAATCCGCTGCGCATCGCCGAGGAGCTGGCGATGGCCGACTGCATGAGCCAGGGCCGCATCCTGCCCGGCTTCGCCCGCGGCGTGCCGCGCGAGTACCGCGTCTACGACGTGCCGATGGCGGAATCGCGCGCCCGCTTCGACGAGGCGCTCGAGATCATCCTCAAGGCGTGGACCGAGGACGTGTTCTCCCACGACGGCCGGTTCTGGAAGTTCAAGGACATCTCGATCTGGCCGCGCCCGCTGCAGCAGCCGCATCCGCCGATCTTCATCCCGTTCACCGGCAGCAAGGAGACGATCGAGCTCGCCGGCAAGCTAACCTCAACGCGGTGCTGCCGGCCGGCCACCCCGGCGTGACGCAGGACATCGTCGGCTATTTCGCCAAGCAGCTCGCCGCCAACGGCCACACGCCTGAAGCCCGATCAGCTCTGCCTGTTCACCGACGCCTACGTCGCCGACAGCATCGACGCCGCGCTGAAGGAGTACGGCCCCTACTACCTCTATTTCGTGCAGACGCTGTGGCACCACGGCTCCGACCAGTCGAACGAGACGCTCGGCAAGGCCGGCTACGTCACCTCGTCGTCGTTCGACTACATCCGGCCGGAGAACCAGCCGTTCGCGCAGCTCGATCGCGCCAAGATCAGGCAGATGAACCTGCCCGACGTCGAGAAGCGCGTCAAGGACGGCGCAGCTCGCGTTCGGCTCGCCCAAGGAGGTCGCCGACCGGCTGATCGACATGGCCGAGCGCATGGGCGCCAATCGCATGCTGCTCAACCTCAACCTCGGCGCGCTGCCGTACGACCTGTTCCTCGAGCAGGTCCGCCGCTTCGGCCGCGAGGTGCTGCCGCGGCTGCAGGCGCATCAGGTCGCTCTGCGCTGACGTGTTGCGCCCGGCATGCGTACGGCC
>CAVXQH010000008.1:0-72744 GCA_963763915.1 uncultured Alphaproteobacteria bacterium | reverse complement strand
CCCGTATCATTAACGGAAGAGGGCATCAGGATCATTGACCGGCTGCGAAGTTCGATATGATCATCGCTGTCGACGGCCCCGCCGCCTCTGGCAAAGGCAAGGTAGCTGCAATGATAGCGGCTTTACTTGTGTGGAGTTGCGCGCCAGCAACACAAGTCCAACCCCGGCTCGCCAGTGACGCCGAAATTGATGCGGCTGCACGCGAACCTGTGAGCAAATTTGCCGAGGACGGCGAGTGGAACACGCCCTTTGCGCCGTTTACGGTAATCGGCAATATCCATTATGTCGGCACAGCAGGGGTGAGTTCGTTTCTGATAACGTCACCTAAAGGGCATATCCTGATCGACGGCATCCTCGCGCAATCCGCTTCGCAAATTATCGCGAATGTGAAAACGCTGGGTTTCGACATACGCGATGTGAAATATCTGCTCAACAGTCATGCGCATTTCGATCACGCGGCGGGCCTAGCCGCATTACAGCGCGCAAGCGGTGCTGTAATGGTCGCCAGCGCCGCTGATAAGCCGATTCTTGAGGCTGGCCAGATTTCCTTTGGCCCTTCGGCGGGAATCCGGTTCCCAAAAATACGCGTTGACCGGACAGTTGGCCAAGGCGACACCGTATCGCTTGGCAGCGTAACCCTGACTGCACATATAACGCCCGGGCATTCGCCGGGCTGCACATCGTGGTCGATGAACGTCAATGCTGCACGCGGAACAAAACACACGGCCTTTTTCCATTGCAGCGCCACAGTTGCGGGGCAATCGCTGTTCCCCGAAGCCTATCCCGGCATGGTCGCAGATTTCCGTGCGACTTTCAAAAAGATCGAAGCGGTGCGCGCGGATATCTTGCTCGCCAACCATAGCGATTTTTTTGATATGAAGGCCAAGCGCGAACGGCAGAAAGCAGGGGAAGCCAACGCCTTTGTCGATGCGGGCGAATTGCAGCGGTTTAACGCGGAATTGAAGAAGGCATTTGAGGCCGAACTATCCAAACAACAAACGAGCGCAAAATGATCATCGCTGTCGACGGCCCCACCGCCTCCGGCAAAGGCACTATCGCAGCCGCACTCGCCGCGCATTTCGGATTGCCGTTTCTGGACACCGGTCTGCTTTACCGCGCGGTCGGTCGGCAGGTTCAGCTAAACGGCGGCGATGCGGGTAATGGCACGGATGCGCTTGCGGCGTGTGACTTTCCTGAGAGCTTGCTTGCTGATCCGGCGCTGCGCAATGAAGAAATTGGCGGCCTTGCCAGTCAGGTTTCGGCACATCCTGCCGTCCGCGCCGCGCTCAACCAGCGGCAGGTTGATTTTGCCAACCAGCCCGGGGGAGCGCTGCTCGACGGGCGCGACATCGGCACCGTCATTGCGCCGCATGCTGATGTGAAGCTATTCGTCACCGCCTCGCCCGAAATCCGTGCAGAGCGGCGCACGCAAGAAATGCGGTCGCGCGCGATAAAGGCCGACCGGGCAGTCATACTTGCCGACATATTGACCCGTGACGAACGCGATATGAACCGGGCAGATGCGCCGCTTAAGCCCGCTGATGATGCACTCTTGCTAGATACCAGCAATTTGACTATAGGCGGCGCCGTTCAAGCTGCGATTGCTGCTGTGGAGGCTCGCCTCCGCGCTACATGATTAGCGGGGCGTTCCAAATAAAGAACGTCGTCACCCTGAACTTGGTTCAGGGTCCATTTCGACTCTCATCCCTTGGGTTTGAGCGGCACGATGGATGCTGAAACAAGTTCAGCATGACGCGTTTGTGCGTTTGCAACCCTCTTAAAACGAACGCTTTATTGCTATTCGGGCAATAGGGCAGTCTGGCCAAAAGACCCCGGGATCCAACCCGGTGGCCGGTATATGTAAATAAGGAACTATCCATATGGCAACTTCGCCAAACCCGACCCGTGACGATTTCGCGGCACTTTTAGATGAATCACTTGGCGGTGCAGATGGTGGCTTTGAAGGCCGCGTCGTAAAAGGCACCGTAACCGCCATTGACGGCGATTTCGCAATGATCGATGTTGGATTGAAGAGCGAGGGCCGCGTTGCCCTGCGCGAATTCTCCATGCCCGGTCAAAAATCCGACCTTAAGGTTGGCGACGAAGTTGAAGTCTTTGTCGACCGCGTAGAAAATATGAACGGCGAAGCTATGCTGTCGCGCGACCGTGCGCGCCGCGAAGCCGCTTGGGACGTTCTCGAAGGCGAATTTGATGCCGGTAACCGCGTTGACGGCGTTATCTTTGGCCGCGTCAAAGGTGGTTTCACCGTTGATCTTGGCGGCGCAGTCGCATTCTTGCCCGGCAGTCAGGTAGACGTCCGCCCGGTACGCGACGTTGCGCCTTTGATGGACATTGCCCAGCCTTTCGTCATCCTGAAAATGGACCGCAAGCGTGGCAATATCGTTGTATCGCGTCGTGCGATCCTTGAAGAAACCCGCGCTGAACAGCGTTCGGGCCTGATCTTGAATCTGGCTGAAGGCCAAATCATCGACGGCGTTGTCAAGAACATCACTGATTACGGTGCGTTTGTGGACTTGGGCGGCATCGACGGCCTGCTGCACGTCACCGATATCAGCTACAAGCGGATCAATCACCCATCCGAAATCATCAACATTGGTGACACGGTTAAAGTGCAGATCGTGCGTATCAATAAAGATACACAGCGCATCTCGCTTGGTATGAAGCAACTGGAAAGCGATCCCTGGGATGCAGCGGTTGCCAAATATCCGGTTGGCGCGAAGCTTTCGGGTGCCGTCACCAACATCACCGAATACGGCGCGTTTATCGAGCTGGAGCCCGGTATCGAAGGTCTGGTCCATGTCAGCGAAATGAGCTGGACCAAGAAGAACGTCCATCCTGGCAAGATCGTTTCGACCAGCCAAGAAGTCGATGTCATTGTTCTCGACGTGGATCTGGAAAAGCGTCGTATTTCGCTTGGCCTCAAGCAAGCCCAAGACAATCCTTGGGCCAGCTTTGCCGACCGCTTCCCGATCGGCACAGTGGTTGAAGGTGAAGTCAAGAACGCGACCGAATTTGGTCTGTTCATTGGCCTTGAAGGCGACGTCGACGGCATGGTCCACATGTCCGACATCGCTTGGGGTATTTCGGGTGAAGAAGCACTTCACCTGCACCGCAAGGGCGAAACCGTCAAAGCCGTCGTGCTTGACATTGATGGTGAGAAAGAACGCATCTCGCTTGGCATCAAGCAGCTTGAAAAGGGCGCACCCGCAGCAGCAGGTGCAGCATCGGCAAGCGGCCTGAAGAAGGGTGCAACGGTTACCGTCACTGTTCTTGAGGTACGTGACGGCGGACTTGAAGTGCAAGCTGGCGACGACGGTGCAACGGGCTTCATCAAGCGCACCGACCTTGGTCGTGACCGCGACGAACAACGCCCCGACCGGTTCCAGGTTGGCCAGAAGTTCGACGCGCTTGTCACCGGTTTCGACCGTTCGAAAAAGCCGAATTTCTCGATCAAAGCTCTTCAGCTTGCCGAAGAAAAACAAGCGGTTGAACAATATGGTTCATCGGATTCCGGTGCAAGTTTGGGCGACATCCTTGGCGAGGCGCTTAAGGGTGCCAAGCAATCATAAAATTAATCAGATACTTACACTGATATAAATAACTGGCCTGCCCCGAAAGGGGTGGGCCTTTTTCTTGGTAAACACGGCGTAAGCCTAAAATTGCTCCAAGCATTGTAAAATGATCGAATTTCTGTCATTTATCCTACTAGCGGAAGCCGAGTCCTGAAACGCTGCCGGGTCGCACTGTGCCTTGGGACATAGAATAATCGGTAACGTGATTGGGCAAGAGGACAATAATAATGATCCGATCTGAATTGGTAAAAAAGCTAGAAGCTGAAAACCCGGAACTTCGAACCGAAGAGGTTGAGCGGATCGTCGATCTGTTTTTCAACCAGATCATGCAGCGTTTGGCTGATGGCGGTAGAGTGGAGCTACGCGGTTTTGGCGCGTTTTCCACCCGCGAGAGAAACCCGCGCAAAGGTCGCAATCCCAGGACAGGCGACTCAGTAAGCGTGCCGCCAAAGCGCGTGCCCTATTTCAAACCAGGCAAAGAAGTGCGGGAACGGTTGAACAAGTAAGTTCACCGATCAGGTTTCCGCCGATCTAATAGCGGAAACTTGTGTAACCCACTTGACCGAACCAATGCCAAGCCGCATGGCGATTGGCCTGTGCGGACGTGGCGAAATGGTATACGCAGCAGACTTAAAATCTGTCGCCCTTTGGGCATGCGGGTTCAAGTCCCGCCGTCCGCACCAAATTATTCTTGATAAGTTCCAGACGCCTACTGGCGTGTGCCACGCGACCGCGCTAGCGTGGGCTATGCGCGTCGTCTTACTTGCCCTGTTGCTGATACTCGCTGGCTGCGGTTCTAGCGAAAAGGCGGCACGACCCGCCGATACGCTGGTCAGGATCAGCGACGCAGACGCGCGTGGTCTCGATCCCCAGATGCTCTCCGATCTGGTATCAACGCGCATCGCTTCCGATCAGTTTGAAGGTCTGACCAGATTTGACGGCAAAGGAGAACCCGAAGCAGGCCTTGCGAAGGACTGGATTGTTTCAACAGACGGCAAAGCATGGACGTTCCAGTTGCGCGACGGGCTGCGCTTTTCTGATGGCGTTCCAATAGCCGCAGATGTTTTTGCCGACGCCTTGGTGCGCATCCGTGATAAAAAATCGGGCTCGCCACATGCTTCGCTCTTTGCGATCATCAACAGCATCAGCGCTGCTAATCCTTCGACCGTTGTCGTCATATTAAACTACCCGTTTCCGCAATTGCCTGCATTGCTCGCACATCCGGCAATGGCCGCCCTGCCCTTTCACCGCATTGATTCAGCAGGCGAGAAATGGACCGCCGACAGGCCGTTGGTTACCAGCGGACCATATCGGCTGGCGCAATGGAAACTTAATCAGAAGCTGCAATTCGCGGCCAATCCACACTGGCATGGCGGCAAGCCGGTTATGCCCAAATTAATCTGGCGGCCGGTGGACAATATGCAAACCAGCTTGCGCATCATGCTCGCTGGCGGTGCCGATACCAACAGCGACTTTCCGACAAGCAGGCTTGCGTGGTTGAAACAGAAATACCCCGAACTGGTGAAGGTCAACGCGTTTCTGGGAACATATTATTTTGCGTTTAACACAAGGCGTCCGCCGTTTAACGATGTGCGGGTAAGGTTGGCGCTTGCCGGTGCCATCGATCGCAACTGGATTGCGAAAAAAATGGTGGCGTCGGGTAATGAGCCGGCATGGGGATTGCTACCTGGAATACTCAGACCTCCCGAAGAATATACCCGCAAATTGTCGGCATTCCAGCCAAGTTGGAGTTTGCGGCCTCGTGCTGAAATGCTTGAGCAGTCGAGGACATTTCTTGCCGAAGCGGGCTACGGTCCGGCCAATCCGCTGCGTTTTGAGATTAGATTCAACAGTTCATCCGAACACCGCCGCGCGGCCGTTGCTATGGCGACGATGTGGCGCGAGATAGGCGTTGAAGCAAAGTTGCTCAACAGCGAGGCTTCGCTGCATTTCGACAGTCTAAAGCGCGGCGATTTCGATCTCGCACGTTCGGGCTGGATTGCCGATTTGCCGGCACCCGAAAATTATCTGTCCGTTCACCGCAGCGATGCCGGCGCGCAAAACTATTCAGGATATGCCAATCCAGCCTATGACAAAACACTCGATGATGCGCTGGCCGAACCAGACCCTGCAAAACGTGCCGAAAAAATGCGACAAGCCGAAATGATTCTGATTGCCGAAGCGCCGATCTTGCCGCTTTATTTTTATGTTTCACGCAGCCTGGTGCAAAAAGATGTGACGGGCTGGCGAGACAATCCAGCCAATGTTCATCCCAGCCGGTTACTCGGAAGGAAGCCGTGAACAGTCCAACGCCTTTCTGTTTCGTCAAACAAGCCGTCACTGCGTTTATCCTGTGCGCGGGGCTGGCGGCGTGTTCCGAGGGCATCGACAATGCCCGCCTGCGTGTTGATGTGATCGAGGAACAGACGCAGCCATTTGCCATCGGCGGCTTGCCGCTTGGTGAAGGCAGCGCGCAGCTGCGCCTCGCCACTGCTCAGGGCCTAGTGGCGTTTGACCGCGACGGTCGGGTCGCACCTGCGCTTGCCGCGCGGTGGATCATTACAGATGACGGCTTGAGCTTCATCTTCCGGCTAAACAAGACCAAATGGAACAACGGCAAAGAAGTAACCTCCGAAGCTGTGGTAAACGCGCTTAATAGCCGCTTGGCGCAACTCAAACGCAGCAGGCTGTCTGGTGAGCTAAACGCCATCGACCGCGCGGTTTCGATGACCGGTAAAGTGGTCGAAATACGCCTGAAGTCGCCCATGCCCAATCTGATCGAGCTGTTGGCCCAACCCGAATTGGGCATCGTCCAAGAAGGCGCAGGTACGGGGCCGATGCAGGCCAAAAAATACCGAGACGTGATGGTCTTGCAAAACCGCGGCCTTGACGAGAAGGGAAACATCAAGCTTGAGGACGCTCAACTGAGTTTGCGATCGAGTAAAGCACCGCAGGCAGTTGCGCTTTTCCGCGACACCAAATCCGATCTGGTGATGGGCGGGCGCTTTCAACATTATCCCTATATCGAGGCGGCCAGCATCCCCGCCGAACAGATCCAATTTGATCCGACGCCGGGCCTTTTTGGGTTGCGCATTGAATCATCTGGCCCCTTTCTTTCCAGCGCGCAAAACCGCGAAGCCATCGCGATGGCCATTGACCGGCCAAAGATGCTGGCGTCATTTGACCTGGTCGCCTGGCAAGAAATGCTGACCTTGGTTCCCGAGACAATGCGCAACCGCTTGCCCGTTGCGCGCCCCGAATGGGCAAAGCTGCAGGTGGTCGAACGTCAGCAGCGCGCCAAAGCAATTATAGCGGGGTGGACCGCCAGCAAAGGTGCCGTGCGTCCGCTTCAGATCGCGATGCCCGAAGGACCTGGCGCGCGTATGTTGTTCGCTCGTTTGCGCGCGGACATGAAAGCCATCGGTCTGGACGCCCAACGTGTGGTTTCCGGAAAAGAAGCCGACTTGCGCTTGATCGACAAGGTCGCCGATCTGTCGAGCCCGCTCTGGTATCTGGCGCAGCTTTCATGCCAGCAGACCGATGTCTGCGATCAGGCCGCTGACGAACTGGTCGCGCAAGCAGCTGCCAGTGGCGACCCTGCCGAACGTGCGCGTTTATTTGGTGCGGCGGAGACCAAGCTGCAAGAAAAGCGCAATTTCATTCCACTCGCCAGCCCGATGCGCTGGTCACTGGCGCGCGAAGGCTTACTGGGCTACGCACCGAACCCGCGCGGTTGGCACCTATTGCATTATCTGGGTCATGACACGAAATAGGGGTAAGCGGCTGTCGGGTAATGATGTGCGCCGCAAACAGGAGAGACAAGATGGCGATTTCACCGCAGCAGCTTGATGACTTGGCAAAGTCATTGCCGGGTATGGGCAAATCCCCGCAGGAAATCCGTCAGCGGGTCGAAGCGTTAGAGATGCTGCTCGAACGCAGTTTGCATATTCCGGGAACGCGCATTCCCATTGGCCTTGATTCGATCATTGGCCTGATCCCTGTACTGGGTGACCTGATCACCACCGCCATGGGTGCTTACCTGATTTGGGAAGCACGCAATCTGGGTATGTCGAAATGGCAGCTCGTGCGCATGACCGCCAATGTCGGGGTGGATACCGTGATCGGTGCCATACCGCTATTGGCGATGCGTTTGACTTTGTCTGGCGGTCAAACAGCAAGAACCTGCGGATCATCCGCAAGCATCTCGACAAGCACCATCCCTCAACCCGCGTGATCGACGGGTAGACCTAAGCGCCTTTGCCGCTGCTGTTATTGCTCCGCCATATTTTTAGTGCGGATTTGGACGGCGCGCCGCCGGAAAATTTGGGGCAGGCGTGCGGTTTGAACTTCCTATCGAGGCAAATCCGGATTTCCTGCAGCCAGCCCTGCCGGTCGCTTTTCACCCGGACGGCGCTGGCGGGCAAACCTTCGTTGCTTGCCGCCATTGCATCGGCCAGGTTACCAGCGGTCAGCTGACTGCCGCCCGGCTTGTCCTCTTGGCGCGAAAGCCGCTCCATGTCGGGAAACTCAAGCGCTTGAAACAAGGTTTTCGCCGCGGCGAAATAGGTCTCGGGCTTGTTTGTCATGCACGTCCCGTGCTTTGCCCATTCGTGCTGCAAAAGCTGCACCGACGGCGTCATACAAATATTGTCGGCAATCACTTTGCGCGAGAGGACACCGGCCTTTTTGCAATATTGCGGATAGTCGGGGCCTTTCGCTTCGGGCCACAGGCCGTGCACGATAAAGCCGAAATCACCGATACTGCCATCACATTGCAGGCGGTTATCCGGGTCCTTGCCACCCGTCCGGCAACGCTCCCTGCTCCAGCTGAGCGCGAGCATATAGGCATCGACCGGCGTGCGGCGAATGTCTGATTTCTTGGGTAGCTCGATCACGGGCCGTGCCAAATTGGCGGGAGCCTTGCACTGCCAAGCCTGTGCAACGGCGGGCCGTTCGACAAAGGTCGTGAGGCCGGCAAAGGCTGCGAACGCCGATGTAAATGCCCCCAGCGATAAAACCACCGTTTTCCGTGGGCGATTAGACCACATCAAAATCAAGCCCGATGTCCGCGGCAGGCGCGCTCTGGGTCAAACGACCAACCGAAATATAGGTCACGCCGGTTTCGGCCTTCGCACGAATTGTATCGAGCGTAATCCCGCCCGATGCTTCGGTGGGTACGCGTCCGTCTACGATGCCCACAGCCTCTTTCAGCTCAGCCACGTCCATATTGTCGAGCAACAAGTGGGTTGCCCCCGCAGCAAGACCGGGTTCAACCTGCGAAATCCGGTCGACCTCAAGAATAATTCGTTCCACGCCTGCCGCTTTTGCCCGGCGAACAGCCTCAACCACGTCACCTGCCACGGCAACATGATTATCCTTGATCATCGCTGCATCCCAAAGCCCCATGCGGTGGTTTTGCGCACCACCCATCCGCGTCGCATATTTTTCTAGCACGCGCAGACCCGGAATGGTCTTACGCGTATCCAGCAAGATACAGCCCGTGCCAGCGATCCGGTCGACATAGCTGCGCGTCATTGTGGCAATGCCCGATAAATGTTGCGCGGTGTTGAGCGCAGAACGTTCGGCCGTCAGCATCGCACGCGCATTGCCCTTGATCCGCATCAGATCGCTGCCTTGGGCAACTTGCTGACCCTCGGCAACCAACAGTTCGATGTCCATACCCGGATCGAGATGCCGAAAAAAAGCTTTGGCAATGGGCAGGCCCGCAACCACGATTGCATCGCGGCTGTCCATCACCCCTGCAAAACGGACGTCTGCCGGGATAACGCTTTCGGAGGTCACATCGCGGCCGACACCGTTTTCCGGAATCCCCATGTCCTCCGCCAAAGTCGCAGTGACAAAATGATCCAGATCAAAGCCGGCCAGCTGAAAGGGGGGAAGAGCAGTGTTCATAGCATGCCTATTCACTACCGGCGCGAAACGATCAAGAGCGCTTGCGGTGCTCGGTTCCCGCGCCAGCCGTTATGAACAATGCTGTCGCGGTCTTCCCCACGTCAGCCGTGTGCCAGCAACCCGGCGGATTGACGACATATTCGCCGTGGAAAGTTCGCCGTGGAAAGTTCACAGTGCAACACACTTTTCTCTGCTCGACGTTTACACCGGCTGAGGACGTCTGCGGCATTTTCACGCCCCAAAATACTGCCCGTCAAAAACCCGTCATGATGAATGCGTTCAGTTTATTGCCGTCGGGATCACGAAAATAACCGGCATAAAATGTGTCGCCGCGTGGTCCCGGTGCGCCTTCATCGGTGCCGCCGTTCGCAAGCGCAATCGCATGCAGACGGTCAACTTGCTCCTTATCCTTTGCCTCCAAAGCAACCATGACACCGTTGCCGACGGTGGCGACATTACCGTCAAACGGTTTGGTCAGGCCAACGCCAGCCGCGCCGCCGGGTGTTCCCCACGCGATGAAGGTTTCGAAGTCCATCATCCGGCCCGTGCCGAGTTCAGCAGCAATTGCATCGTAGAATTTTGCCGCGCGCGGCAGGTCATTTGTTCCCAAAGTTACGTAGCCAATCATCGTCTTGCTCCTCGATTCGTAGTTAAGAACATTAGTGGAACGGTGGTGAGAAAGTCAAGTGCCGCCGCTCTCCAGCCAGCGTGCCCTTATGCTGTCGCTGCTGTCGCGCGAACCGTCGTGGCTCCAACCGGGCGCTCGCCAGATATAGCCCAGTTTATGCCGCCACGGCGCGGTCCACACATCGCGAAAAATCCCGATCCATTCGTGGAAAATGCCCCAAAGCAGATTGAAGCTGCCGAGCTGCTTCACAATGCCATAGCGTACGGGATCGCTATCCTTTTCGGCCTCGAACGTACCAAACATCTTGTCCCAGATGATCAGCACACCGGCATAGTTGCGGTCCAGATAGCGCGGGTTGGTGGCGTGATGGACGCGGTGGTGGCTGGGCGTGTTCATCACCGCCTCAAACCAGCGCGGCATGCGCCCGATCGCTTCGGTATGAATCCAATATTGATAAATCAGGTTTAGCCCGCCGCAAAACAGGATCATCGCCGGATGAAATCCGATGAACGCCAGCGGCAGACGAAAGATGAAGCTGATCGCAAAAAATCCGGTCCATGTTTGGCGCAGCGCGGTCGAAAGATTATAATGCTGGCTGCTATGGTGGTTGACATGGCTGGCCCAGAACCAGCGGACGCGGTGCGCGGAACGGTGGAACACATAATAGGCCAGATCATCGAGCAAGAAGCACGCTATCCAAGCCCACCATGCCCACGGAACGGTTGTCAGTCTGAAATCATAGGCCTGCATGGCGATGGCGAACGCCGCGCCCCCGAACAGCACACCGGCCAATGTGCTGCCAAAGCCGAAGAAAAGCGACATCATCGTATCGCGCGGTTCGTATTTCTCCGGCGCGTTGCGCTTGGCCCAAATCATTTCAGCAATGATTGTCAGGACGAAAAACGGGATCGCATAATCAACCGGACTGGGCAGATTATCCATGTTGCAAATGCCGCAGGCCGCTGGCCCAATGCTGCGCCTTGTCGCCCAGATTGAGCGTCACTTTGCCAAAGCTTTTTTCGCCCGTTCCTATGGTCAGGAAATTCTGGTCAAGTCGGCTGTTGCTGCTTGATGTCAGCAGCCGTCCGACAAACTGGGCACCGTGGCGACGGACCAGCAACTGCCGTCCGTCTTTGTCTTTGAGCAGCGCACCAATGCCCGCACGGTCGATGATGACTTCGCTAGCCCGAAAACCTGTTACCGCCTCGCTGGCAAGCGCGCGCGCATGCGCCTCGTCGCGAATACGGACATCGCCGCCGAGTTCCATCCACCGCGGCAAATATGCAATGAACAAGGTCGCAAGCAGCGACAGGAATATCTTTACTGCAAGTACCGTGCTCACACTTGCGCCCGGAGCATATCCATAAGCGGCCGCACCGATGACACATCGAACCCTGCACCGGCTGCGATCCCGATCAACTCGTCACTGTCGCCACCTTGCGCTGCTTCGGCCAACGCCCAAAGATGCGCAGAGCGGCTACCGCTGCGGCAATAGGCCAAAACAGGGCCGTCCTCATTTTCAAGCGCTTGCGCCATGGCCTGTACTTGCGGTTGGCTAAAGCCGGTGTGGGTCACGGGAATGGCGATGTAATCCATGCCCAGCGCGCGCGCTGCTGCTTCTATTTCGGGCCCAGGCGTTTGATCCTCGGACTCTTCCTCGGGCCGGTTGTTGATGATCAGCTTGACGCCAGCGGCGGCGGCCGAGGTAACATCCGACGTCGTAATTTGCGGAGAAACAAACACCCCGTCGGTCAGTATCTTGAACATTCGTCGCTCCTATTGCGGTTACACGCCTTTTAACCAACCATGATCGTTGGCAGCAACATGTAAAATGGCCATTTCCGGAAAGGGTAAACGCGGAAATCGATTTCTCAAGTTTTTAGGCAAGTGCTGCTTGCAAATCGGCGCTCTCGCTGTCGCGTTTTTCCGTCTGCTGCCGGTTCCACATCTCTGCATAAAGGCCATTTTTAGCAAGGAGATCACTGTGCCGGCCGATTTCCGCAACGCGGCCATCAGCGAGCACGACGATCCGGTCAGCGTTAATTATTGTCGAAAGCCGGTGTGCGATAACCAGCGTGGTGCGGTTTTCCGACACACGTTCGAGCGTTGACTGGATTTCCGCCTCGGTCCGGCTATCGAGCGCACTTGTCGCTTCATCAAGGATCAAGATCGGCGGATTTTTGACCAAAGTACGCGCTATCGCGACGCGCTGCTTCTCCCCGCCCGATAGCTTTAGGCCACGTTCGCCGACTTGCGCTTTATAGCCGTCGGGTAAGCCAGCAATGAAATCGTGGATCGCTGCACCCTTGGCCGCGGCCTCGATTTCCGCCTGTCCTGCATTTTCGCGGCCATAGCCAATATTATAGCCTATGCTGTCATTAAACAGCACCGAGTCCTGCGGCACAATGCCAATCGCGCTGCGCAGGCTGTGCTGGCTGACATCGCGCAGGTCTTGCCCGTCGATACGAATGCTGCCGCCGGTCACGTCGTAAAAACGGTAGAGCAGCCGTGCGATGGTCGACTTTCCAGCACCTGATGGCCCAACGACGGCTACCGTCTGGCCGGGTTCGACTTTCAGGCTGAGCCCGTGGAGTATTTCACGATCAGCATCATAACCGAAACGCACATCGTCAAATTCGATTGCGCCACCGGTGACCGAGAGCGCGGTGGCATTTGGCTTGTCCACAACTTCTGCTGGTGAATCGATAAGCTCGAACATCGCGGCCATATCGATAATGCCCTGCCGGATCGTCCGGTACACCATGCCAAGCATATCGAGCGGACGGAATAGCTGTGCCAGCAATGTGTTGATCGTTACAACATCACCCGTCGTGAAGCGCCCCACCGACCAACCCCAGACGGTGAAGCCCATGGCGCCTGCCATCAGCGCGTTGGTGATAAGCGACTGTCCGACATTTAGGATTGCCAGCGAGTTTTCCGATTTCACCGCCGCTTCGGAATAGCGTTTGACGACCCGGCTATAATGCGCGGTTTCACGCTCCTCGGCATTGAAATATTTGACGGTCTCGTAATTGAGCAAGCTATCGACCGAACGCGCGACGGTGGCGGTATCGAGCTCGTTCATTTCAGCGCGCAGGTGGTTGCGCCAGTCGGTCACCTTTTGCGTGAACACGATATACGCGGCGACCGCGACGGCGGTGGCAACAGCCAAGCCCCATCCAAATTTCCACCAGAATATCGCCAGAACAACAGAGAGTTCGATTGCCGTGGGTGCCAAATTGAACAGCATGAAATAGAGCATGACATCGATGCTCTTGGTACCGCGCTCGATCACTTTGGTGACCGCACCGGTGCGCCTGTTCATATGGAATCGCATCGACAAGCGGTGCAAATGCGCAAATACATTTTCGGCCAGACGCCGTGTCGCGTCCTGTCCAACGCGTTCGAAAACGACGTTGCGCAGATTATCAAACAATACGCCGCCAAATCGTGCCCCGGCATAGGCAGACACCAAAGCAATCGCTAGCCAGACGGCGTCCTGTGCGCCGGGCTGCATCTTGTCGATTGCGGCCCCGTATAGAAAGCCCATCGAAATCTGGATCGCTTTTGATGCCAGAACCAGAAGCATCGCAGCAACGATTCGCAGCCGCAGCGCGGGCTGATCCTTGGGCCAAAGATACGGAAGGAACCGCCGCATCACTGCGAAATCGGCTTGTTCGTCCTTATCGGCAGAGGGCATTTTGGGCGGCATCCCAAGCCCTATAGGCAGGCTTTATCGATTCAGAAAGTGCCGCTTAACACCAAGCGAAAGATATTCTTAAATTCGGCAATGGAATTTGCATAGCGCTCTACCGGTCCGTCGCGGCGTGCGGTGTAGAATATTTCGTCATTATAGATTTTTTGGCCCAGGACATTTCCCCAAACCGCGCGCAGCTTCATGCCAAAAACATTTTTATGCTCGACATAAATACGCAGGAAAGGCGCGCTGCTTCGCTCTTCATACACATAATTGAGCCGGTAAAACGGTGAATTGAGATTTTGCTCAGCGCCAAATCCCCATGTCCACGGACTGCCCGGGATATCATGGCGGAAAGACACAGAGTAGGAATAGAGCGTATTCTGGTTCACGCCGCGGGTAACGCCCGTCAACGGATCGGCAACCCAGCTGCGCGCGATTGTACCGTCGAGATCGAGTTTCGCACCGTTGAAGCCTATCGTTTCAAGCAACCAAGATGCCTTGATCGACGCGGCAAGCGCATTGGCCGAAGGCAGATTCCCCGGCGCTTCTTCGGTTGCGCTGATCGGAATTTGGTCAACAATGTCGCTGATATGTTCGGCAGCAAGGCTCAGTTTAATCGAACCCGCTTTTCCCAAACTGCGGTTTACTTCCAGCTCTCCCAGCCAGCTTTGCGGGGGCACGAGTTCGTTGTTTGAACCATTGTTGTTGTTATTCTGCAAATCCACCGAGGCAAGAAAGTCATAAAAGTTCAATTGCCCGACTTTGCGCTGGAAACGCAGGCTGGCGTCGAGTTTGGATGAAGCCTTCCAACCCAGATTGATCGAGCCCTTGGGCCGCCAGAAGCTCCGCGTGAGGCCAGCCGCGCCCGATTGGCTCAGCTGACTATATTCGCCGCCGAGCGTGGTTTGAAGGCTGAGCTTTGATGACAAAGGCCGGCCAAAAGAAAAGATCAACTGGCCGCGCTTTTCTTCCACGCGCGACGTCGCACCGGGAAGCGGGATCGGCTGATAAATTCCATTAGAGTCGCGAGAGAAAAACTCAGACTCCGCATCGAGGAAATTGCGCGCGCCTTCTAGCGACACTCCCCATTCGTTCTTACCGCCTTGCCAACGGAATTCGGTGCGCAACACGCTCTCGCCCTCGTCGACAACCTGATTGAACCGGGAACCGCTGATGATCGCCCCACCAACATTTTGGCGCTCGAATGACGATTTGGACGGGCTATGTTCGAAACGTTGATAGCCAATCAACTTCAGCTTGCCGCCGCCCAGCGGAAATTCATAATCCGAGCTGAGTTCGTAATTCCACTCTTTTTCGCTGTTGATGCTGGTTTCCGCCAGATCAACTTGGCCGGGCGTTTTGCGCAAAAGGTCAACGTGACCGCGAAAATTAAAAATCTGGGCACTGCCGCTAATGTTAAAGGCCGATCCGTTGTTCGCTTTTTGGCTGTAACTTGCCGAAAGCTTGGGACTATCGCCGCGATTAACCGAGTTGAAGCTGCGCGTAAAAATAGGCTGCCGGTTGCCGTCTAAATTGGACTCGTCACCCCAGCCACCACCAGCAAAGCTGTCTTCTGCATTAAGACCAAGCGAAAACTGGCCTTTGCCAAGCTTTCCCGATAGGCTTACCGCCCCGGTCAAAATCAATGGATCAAGGCGGGAACGGTACAAAGGCCGCCAGTTGAAATTGCCCGACATGTTCGCGGGCTTTGTAACCACATTCAGGACCTGACCGGTCAGCCCGGCAATGTTGAGCTTTGATGCGTCAACAATCTCCAGCCGGAGAACCGACTTCGCACTGATTCTTGCAAGCGTTGCTTCGGCGTCTTCGCCTTTGCTGGCAATGCGCGAACCGTTGATCAGAACATTCTGGCTGGCTTCACCCAGACCGCGCTCGTTGCTGGTTTGGGTAATGGAAAATCCGGGAATTTGCCCCACCATGTCATTTGCGGTTTGCGGACTAAATCTTGCGAATTGAGCGGCATCGTAGATCGCTTTGTCGCCTTCCTGCCGCGGACTAAGCGACTGGTTTTGCGCTTCTACAACTGGAGTAGGAGCAACGGGCGCATCCTGCGCAATGGCATTTCCCGACAGCGCCGAAGCACAAAGGAGGACAGCAATTTTGCGCAACATGGTCTGATTTCCGCCTCTCTTGATGCCTCGCCGACACCGGCCGAAAGCACTAAAAATTCCGTAACCAGCAAGATGAGGAAATTTCCAACGGCTTTCGATCAGCCACAATCACTGATTGACCAATAACATTTTCGATGGGTGTGGAGCGACGGACCTAAATCTTGTCGGAATTGAGCAACCAGACCGCGATCAGATTTGTCAGTGTGTAAGCAACATAACAGATGGGCACGAATATCGATCCCCAACTTGCCGCAAGCAGAGCCGCAAAAAGCACCCCGAATTCGATGTAAAAGCTACCATAGCGGCCCATGAAGCGACCGAAATATTCTTTGGTATCTTCAACAAACGGGTGGCCTGACTCGACCACCGCTTTGTGAAAGGCAAAATTGGCAATGCCCAAGATAAAGCACAGAAAAGTCGCGGGTCCGATTGTCATGCCGGGTCCGCCTTAGCATGCCTTGCATGATTACGCTCGGATTGACGTTCGAGAGCAACCTTGATCATCGCAATGATCGGATCGGCAAGGGCCAACCCAATGATGCCGAACAGCGCGCCGAACAATATCTGCGCGCCAAGGACCAGGGCCGGTGCCAGGTCGACCGCGCGCTTTGCTACCATCGGAACGATCAAATAACCGTCAACCGTCTGCACCACAAAGTAAATCATCAGCGCATAAATACCCGTTTCGAAGCCCGCTGAAAACCCGACCAATGTCAGCAATACGCCCGAAATGATCGCACCGATATTGGGCAGAAACGCCAGTATCCCGGTGAGCAATCCGAGCAATGCCGCCATAGGCACACCCGCGGCTGTCAGCAGCAGCCATGTCCCGATCCCTTCGACAAACATGCCGAGCAGTCGGCCCGCCATCAACCGACGAACGGTCGAACCGATCTTTTCCATTGTGCCGTAAAAATAGTCGCGGTCCGCCATCGGTACCATCCAGGCCACGCCGCGTTCGTAAAGTCGGGGGTCAGCGGCAATGAAGATCGCCAGCACCAGCATCATTGCCAGATTGGTGATGATGCCAAGCGCAGAACCAACCGCAGCGGTAACCCGACCCACTGAATTCAGTACTTGCGAAGAGAGATTTTTGAAATCTTCACCCGAAATCGCAAAACCGGCGACCCGCGCTTGTTCAAGAAGCTTTTCGGTTTGTGTCTGAACAATTTGTTGCAAAGCAACCGCCTGTTCTGCCAACTGAGTGCCCGCCATTGTTGCCGTCCAATAGGCAAAGGCAATCAGCGCGAGCACTACAATTGCCAACCGGAAACCGCGGGCAATCGGCAATATCCGGCCGAGCAAACGCGCGCCGCCATCGAGCATCGCGGCAAGTACCAAGCCGCCAATGATCAGCAGAATCGGCTGGATGAGCAAGATAACAAGGCCAATCAACAGCGCGAGACCAAGCCAGACAACGGCGCGCTTCAGCTCGTTACGCACCACTGGATCGTAAACTTCGGTAGGTCCGACTTCTTCACGAAACTCGTTCTTTGCCGCAATCGGCATCCGTTTTCTGGTGGTGGCTGACTGCCGCGCCATTATTTCTTGGCTCCGGCTTTTGTCGGTGCTTTATCAGGACGCAAGCTTGTCCAGGCGCGTCCAGAGCGCAGCGAAGAAAACCATGTCGCGGGATTAAACGTCGTTGTGCCGTCAACCGAGAATGTGATGATTTCGGCGCGACCACCCAGTCGGTCCCAAGACACTGGTCCGTCCAGTCCGAAAGGCGCCGGAACCCGGCTGTCCGCACTATTGTCCCGGTTATCCCCCAGTAAATAGACATGATTGGCGGGGATCCGCACAGGAGCGACATCATCATATTCGGTCCGTTTGGCATCCACCGTGTCATAGCTGACGCCGTTTGGCAGCGTTTCACGAATGATCGGCAGATAACAATGTGCGCGGCCTTTTTCATCGCGGCTAAGCGCGCCGGGAAAGTCATCGTCGTTGCACGGATTGTTGATATCTACTGGCAGGTCGAGCGCAGGTTGCACCTCTTGTTTCACCGGCTTGCCGTTCAAGAAAATCTGGCCGGTCCGCAGCTCGAGCAGATCACCGGGCAATCCAATGACGCGCTTGATCAGGTCCTCGCTTTTGCCCTTGGGCTTCAAGATCACGATATCGCCGCGCTTTGGCATGGAACCCCAGACCCGCCCATTGCTTTCGGGCAGCTGATAGGTCGCTGTCTGAACACTCTGGTCTTGCAGCACCAGCCATTTGAACATTGCCACCGGATTGGGGATAGTCGGGGAAACATGGCTCCATCCATAAGCAAATTTGCTGACGAACAACCGGTCGCCCACTTGCAGCGTTGGCATCATCGAAATCGACGGAATGTAGAATGGCTTTGCGATGAAGCTGTGAAAAACCAGCACCGCGATCAGCAGCCAGAACAGACCTTTCAGTTCCGCCCAGAAAACCGACAGCTTGCTTTGCTTTTCGGGTCTAGTTGCGTCTGACGAGTGTTCCATTGTCATTGTCGGCGGTGCTTTGCGTTCCGCTGATTCTTCGTTCAAAATTTCCAAACTAAATTCTTTCCCGTGCCTCTATGATAACGAACGCCTGAGCCCAGGGATGATCGTCGGTCAAAGTCAAATGTACATATGCCTCATAGCCGTCCGGTGTCATCGCGTCGAGACGTGCTTTTGCACCGCCGGTCAACGCCAGTGTCGGCGCGCCTGATGGCGCGTTGACGACGCCGATATCGCGCATGAATACGCCGTGTTTAAAGCCGGTTCCCACGGCCTTGCTGAAAGCCTCTTTGGCAGCGAAGCGTTTGGCAAAGGTGCCTGCCTTGGTGAAAGGCCGCTTTGCTGCCTTGGCACGTTCGACATCGGTGAAGACGCGGTTCTCAAACCGTTCTCCGAACCGGTTAAGCGAATTTTGTATACGCTCAATATTACACAGATCGGAACCGACGCCGATAATCATGAAACGGTTTCCACGCAGGTTTGGTGATCGATTCTTTTCATCATCGAAAGTTTCAAAAGCGGCAATAACAACGCGTCTACAATCGGTGAAAGGAAAATCACGGGAGAAAGCCGCATTGATCGACCGGGTCGACAGGTCAGGCGTGCTGGCAGAGGCGCAGAAACATGCATGCGGCAGACTTAAGCAGGAAATCGGCGTTTAGGAAAGACGGGCTGTAGATATGTACCGCGCCAACCAGCGTGTCGCGGAGATCGACCCACCTTGTAATCCTCGCTCGCAATCACCATATCTCCCCTACGCCACTGCGCTGCATTCAGCGCAATTCTGTCTGGCATTGTCTCTTTACGATCAGAAATTCATTTGATTGGCTTTCCTGAGACAGGAAAAGCAATTGCCGTGCCCGGGTTTTTGACAGCCGGACATGCGTGATTCCAAAAGGGGCCGCCATATGATCGCTTACTTCTTACTCGTGCACCGCTATCCCGCGCAATTCAAACGTCTTTTCAAAGCAATTTACGCACCGGGCAACCATTATGTCGTGCATTTGGACAAAAGCTCGGGAACAGAGTTGGCGCAGGAGATTTCCGAATTTCTTGAGCCGTATCAAGGCGCTGAAATCCTAGAACCAAAAGACGCGCTATGGGGCGGTTATAGCCTGGTAGATGCGGAGCTTCGGGGTATGGCCCGCTTGCTTGAAATGGGTGGTCAGTGGACGCACTATATCAACCTGTCCGGGCAAGATTTCCCGCTGAAAAGTCAGGACTATATCCGCCAGTTCTTTGCGGCAAATCCGGGCAAGCAATTCATCCGCGCGCTCGATCAACGAAAGCAAAGACCGGAAACAATCAACAGGATCAGCCATCTTTTTGTCGAAGCCGATGGCAAGATGACCGCGACAGATGTTGCCCGCCCGTACTTAACCGGTGACACGCCCTTCATTGGTACGCAGTGGAAAGCGGTAACGCGCAGCTTTTGCGAATTTGTATGCCATGACCCAACGGTGGAGCGTTTCAAAAACTTCTATCGCAACAGCTTCATTGCTGACGAAGGCTTTTTCCAAACAGTCATCATGAACAGCGGTGATCAGGGCATTGTGATGAACGATGATCTGCGGATGATCGATTGGGTGCCGGACGGCGACATCAAACTGCGCCCACGCAATTACGGCGTAGAAGATATGGACGAATTGCAAGGCAGCTCTAACCTGTTTGCCCGCAAATTCGATGCCGAAGAGGACCCTGAAATCCTGGCATTGCTGGAGCGGCACATCGCATCACCCGCAGCCAGCCTGTATCGGGCGCCGGTCCTGGCGCGAAAGCCGGTCCCCCGCGCCTATGTGCCCGAACTTGTCGCTGCTTAGTTTACCCAAGTCATTGGGCAGTGAACCGCAAAACCAAAGGAAAAACTCATGGCCAAATCGCAGAAAAAATCGAACCGCGAAATTCGCAAGCCCAAAGCCGAAAAGCCGAAACCGGGCGTTGCCCTGACATCTGACAAACGCGGCGTTGTACCTGGCCTTGAAAATATGAAGCGCTAGCCATGTCTTCGCTGCGCGTCACCGCAGAATTTTGCCGGGATCAAGCCGCCATGCACCGCGCAAAAGCGCAGAGCGAGCCGCTGGAAAACCGTCGGAAAATTGCGCTGACAGCAGCAAAAGCGTGGGACGCAGAAGCCGTGTTGCAGCAAGAGCGGGAAGCCGGAGGCTCCCCGCTCGACAAGCTTGATGCGGAAATAACGCTAGAATTTGCGCGCGAGGCCGCGTTACCCGACGCTGATCAAGAGGCGATCATTTGATAACGGCCCGCAGGCAGCAGCGATCAATCCTTATCGTGCTTCATCCATCAGTGTCCGCATCTTGCGGATTGCGGCATCCAGCCCGATGAATATCCCCTCGCCGATCAGATAATGGCCGATATTAAGTTCGGCGAGCTGCGGGATCGCGGCAATCGGCTGTACGTTTTCAAACGTCAGCCCGTGTCCGGCATGCGGCTCAATCCCGTTTTTCACCGCCAGCGCCGCTGCGTCGGATAGACGCTTCAGCTCGCGCTCTACCCCCGCCATATCGCCGTCTTGAAATAAATGGGCATATTGGCCGGTGTGAAATTCGACAACCGGCGCGCGCAGATGCAGCGATGCTTCGATCTGGCGCGCATCGGGTTCGATGAACAGGCTGACGCGGATACCCGCATCGTTGAGCTGCGCCACAATGGGGGCGAGATGGTTATGCTGGCCAGCCGCATCCAACCCGCCCTCGGTCGTACGCTCCTCACGCTTTTCGGGGACAATGCAAGCGGCATGCGGCTTGTGCTTGAGCGCAATTGCCAGCATCTCTTGCGTTGCGGCCATTTCCAGGTTCACTGGCAAATGCACCCCGGCCATGATCGCATCGAGATCGCTGTCCCTTATGTGCCGACGATCCTCTCGCAGGTGGACGGTAATGCCATCTCCACCAGCGGCCTCGACGACGTGCACGGCGCGCATCGGGTCGGGATGATCCCCGCCGCGTGCGTTGCGGATCGTTGCTACGTGATCGATGTTGACGCCGAGACGGAGGGGATTGGGGCTGCGCGGGTTGGTCATGCCAGTCCGCGGCTGCCGGGTTTGATCGGGGGAAGTGCCGCAAGTTCGGGAGGAAGATCGTCGGCGTCATAATCAGGCACATCCAGCGTGGTCAGCGCCAGCAAGGGCACGCCGATATCGGCTCGACCATTTGAACGATCGATCAAACACGCAGCCCCGAGTAATTCGCCGGGATGCTGGCGGACGACAGCAATGCACTCGCGTGAGGAAACGCCCGTCGTCACCATATCCTCGACCATGACGACGCGGTCGGTCGCCTTGATCTCGAAATTGCGGCGCAAGCGAAACTCGCCGTCTTCGCGTTCGACAAATATCGCGCGACACCCGAGCGCCCTTGCGGTTTCATAGCCCGGAATAATGCCGCCCATTGCCGGTGACACGATGACATCGACATGGCCGAAGCTGTCCGTGATCTTTGCGGCCAGTGCGCGACACAATCGCTCGGTCCGGTCGGGATGCTGGAAAACGAGCATCTTCTGCAGAAAAATCGCGCTCCTGCGGCCCGATGACAATATGAAATGCCCTTCAAGCAAAGCCCCGGCAGCACGGAATTCGGATAAAACTTCTTCTTGCGTCATGACCTTGCCTTTATGGGTAAATTCAGGGAAACACCAGATTGCAAATGCAGGGGGATGATTGATGCATATCGAAGATGCACAGGCCGAAATCCGGCATGCCTATGTCGGCGGAGGATTAGGCGCGGTTGTATCAGGTTTGGTTTGGATGGTGGCTGCGATTGTCCAGTATAGCCACCCCGTGGCCACGACTTTTGCCGTTCTGTTTTTTGGCGGCATGCTTATCTTTCCGCTATCGGTGTTGGTTGAAAATCTGTTTTTCAAACGGAAAAAGCCGTCACCCGAAAATATGCTCGGCCGCATTGCGCTCGAAAGCACAATCATGATGATCGCTATGTTGTTGCTCGCGTGGTTGCTGGTACCGGTAAAGCCGGACTGGGTATTGCCAATCAGCGCCATAGCCATAGGCACCCATTATTTGCCGTTCCGGTCGGTTTACGGCGATATGCTATACTGGTTGTTGGCCGCGTTGATAACGGCGGTCGGGTTCCTCGGGCTTGTATCGTTTTTGCCCCCCATGGGCGTTGCACCTGCTGTTGCTGTGCTCGAAATCGCGTTCGGCATCATCCTTGTTATGCGGGCGCCAAAAGCCGGATAGTCCCCGGTTCGTGATTTCGCCCATGCGTTGCGCGCTTTGGTTGACCCGCGCGATCAGCCCTCTACGCTAAGCTTTCGGATCGGGGCCGCGCGCAGTGATAATTTCGATTATCGTTGGGAATGCTAAAATCGCAGCAAGCAATCGGTCACGCTTGATTGGAAACTGCCAGCGGGGCGGGGGACACAGAGACTATGTTGACGGCGCATAATACAGAGATCACCGCAAGACAGGAATGGCGGAAATATTGGCCGCTTGTCTTGGCCGCTTCGATCGGCATTTCCTTTCACTCGTTCATGTCGGTTGCGCTGGGCCTTTTCATGGAGCCTTTGGGAGACGCTTTCGGATGGAGCCGCACGCAGATCACCATAGGGTCGACAATAGGCGCGGTGTTTGCATTTTTCCTGTCGCCGCCGGTCGGCGCGCTGATCGACAAATGGGGTTCACGGCGCATAGCGATCCCCGGGCTGATCGCAACCTCGGCCATGATTGCTTCCTTTGGTTTGTCAAATGGGTCGATGCCGTTTTGGATTGCGCTTTGGACGATGTGGGCACTGTGTTCGCTTGCGATCAAATCGACCGTCTGGTCGACGGCTGTATCGGGCGTTTTTTCGACGAGCCGCGGGTTGGCGCTAGGCGTGACGCTTTCGGGAACCGCGCTAGCACAAGTCATCGTGCCACCGCTCGGCAATTGGCTGATCACTGAATTTGGCTGGCGCGCAGCATATGCATGGCTCGGCCTGGGTTGGGGCGCAGTCGCGCTAATCCTAAGCTTCTTTTTCCTTTACGATATTCATGACCACCGCAAGGCCGCCGCGCATGACCGCAACGCGCAGACACCGGCGGAGCTATACGGCCTTACCATCCAGCAAGCCTGGCGCGATAGCTCGCTGTGGCGGATTGCATTGGCGACGCTGCTGACGCTGTCGATCACCATTGCGGTGGTCGCGCACCAGTTCCCGATCCTGACCGACACCGGCATGACCCGCGCTGATGCCGCTTGGGTGGGCAGCGCCGTCGGCGTGGCAGGGATTGCCGGAAAGCTGATCACCGGATGGTTGCTCGACCGCTACCATGCACGCTGGATCGGCGGCTTCACGCTCTCGGTCACAGCGCTTTTCTATCCGCTGCTGATCAAAGGTGCGGCCAGCACACCGCTTATCATTACCGCCATGCTGGTCAGTGGCTTTGCAGCGGGTACGAAAATCCAGATCTGCAATTACCTCACTACGCGCTACGCAGGGATGAAGAATTTCGGTGCGGTATTTGGCTTCATGGCGAGCATTATAGCGCTCGCGGGAGGGTTGGGGCCGGTTATTGGCGCAATGATTTTTGATAAAACCGGCAGCTATACGCTTTTGCTATGGGGCGGCGCTGCCGCGTCGCTGATCAGCGGCGCGTTGATATTCAGCCTTGGCAAATATCCCGAATGGGGGCAGACGGCGCATAGTCGATAATCTTTGTTCCGCATTCGTTCTTGACATTTTAGAACCTATATGGTTATGTGCGCCTTTTGACCAAGGAGCATTTCAGCATGACCGACTATCACTGGACCCCGAAAAACCAGCGGGAATTTATCGAATGCCTGTCCGAAACCGGCAGCATTACAGAGGCCTGCGCGGCGGTGAACATGTCGCGCCGTGCCGCCTATAATCTGCGGCACCGCGCCTGCGGCTTTGGCTTTCGCATCGGCTGGGATGCCGCGGTGTTGCTTTCGCGCTGTGTGGTAGAAGGCGTGTTGATGGACCGGGTGATCCACGGCCAGTGGAGCGAGACGGTCAAGGACCCCGACAGCGGCAAGACCCGGCGGTTGAACCATGACCGCACGCTGGGGCTGGGTTTGCTTTCCCGGCTCGACAAGATGGTCGATTTTCTGGCGAACGAAGACAGCCAGCATATGGCCGCGCAAATGGCGGCGCAGGATTTTGAGGTGTTCCTCGACCTTGTCGAGCGCGGCGCGGCGGCAAGCGACATGCGCGCATTTCTGGACGCGCGGCAGGCGAACTGGGGGTCAGGCCGCGATCTGCGCCATGACGCAGACTTTGACCGCGTGCCCGTTGCGCCCGTTGCACCCGACGCACAAGTAGACGCACAAGTAGAGGTGAAGTCCGCCGCCAAAACCGAGCCGCAGATGGTCGCGGTCGAAGATCAACAGGCACAAGGGGCGGAAATCTCGCCTGCGCCAGAAACCGAAATCGTGTGTGAACTTGCGCAGAATTGCGCGGTTCCCGCCGACCCCGTGCCCGGATTTCACCCGTTCAACCGGCTGCCGACAAACACCCCCTGCCCCGGTGAACCCGGATACGGCAAATGGCTGATGAACCAGCCATGGGCGCGGATGTGAAGATAGATATGGGGACACCAAATATCATCTTTAGCGCACCAATCCCTTTGGCTGCATCACGCCAAAGTCGAGATGCGTCACGACCCCCGGTGCGGCATCGCACACCGCCGGAACTGCGGTCGCACCGACCAGTCCGGTCCACGGCAGGCCAAGGAAGGGCCGGTTGCCTTGCGCGTCCTCGGCACCCATCAAGCGTACTTCCATCGGCGGATCGCCGTGGATCACGACCTTGTAACAGCTGTCATGCGTCAACCATTGCGGCTCGACATGTTCGCCCATCACCCAATAGAAATGATAGACCATCAGCGGCTTTCCGTCCGCCCATGCGGTCCATTCGAAATGCTGTCCCGCGACCATGCCTTGCTTGATCAGGCCGGTATCGGGCAGGCCAAGACCCAGCGAATAAGGGATGTCCTGTGTCGCCTTTGCAACTTCCAGCCGGGTGGTGATTTTCTCGAGAGTTTTGCCAAGCCCCTCGATCACCATTCGCATCGATCCTTCGAACGCAAACGGCGCTTCGGGTGAGCGGCTGGGGTTGGCGAGAAGTTCTTGCGCGTCGCGGCCAAAGCCCATCATTTCGGTGTAAACCATCGGGTTTTTGATCTTGTCGATCACCTCGGTAACCTCGATCCGGTCAACGCGGTTCATCAGCCGGGTCAGTGTCAGCGGCAAGATGTCACCCGAAAATCCGGGATGGATGCCGCAGCCGTGGAACGAGGTTCCACCGTCTTGGCAAGCCGCCTCCAGCGCGTCAAACTCGGTCTTGTACCGGTCGGTCGGGAAGAATGGACCGGCCGGGGAAACCACGTTTTTGCCCGAACGTAGCAGGCGGTGGAACAGGTCATTGTCCTTCACCAATCCGGCGAAGAACACACAGTCCGCGTCCACCGCGATCAGCGCCTCGACATCATTGGTGGCAAGCACGCCGGTCTTGGGCAGGCCGACCAGATCGCCCGCGTCCTTGCCGACTTTATCGGGGTTGGTGACGCATACGCCGGCCAGTTCGATTACAGGATTTTCGATGAAATGTTTTAGCGCGGCCTGTCCGACAACGCCGGTTGCCCACTGTATGACGCGGTATTTTTTCTGGGTCATGGATTGGTGTTCCTCAGTTCAGCCCGCGCACCTGACCGCCGTCGACGCGGTAATTGGCTCCCGTGATAAAACCGGACAACGGACTGGCGAGCAAGCAAGCGACCATCGCCAGTTCTTCCGGCTTGCCGAGCCGACCTACAGGAGGGATTTCGAACACGTGCTCAGAGGCGAAACGGGCGTTGACGTCATCAAAACTCATGTCGGGATCGCCGAACTTCTGCCGACCGAAGCGCAGCAAGCCGTCAACCATGATGATCCCGGGCGAGAGCACATTGGCGGTCACATTCACGCCGCGAAGCGAGCCCGCGAGGCTTACGGTATAGTTGTTGAGCGCGGCCTTTGCTGCCGAGTAATCCGCGCCCATGAAGTTGGGCTGCACGGCAACCGCGCTCGAAACGTTTATGATCCGCCCGAACTTCGCCGCGACCATATCGGGCACACAAAGCTGGCATAGGCGTACAGCGCCCAATGTATTGGCGCGGTAATTGTCGGCAAAGTCTGCCGGGTCAATGTCGGCAGGGGCTTTGGATGAATTGCCCTTGGAATTGCCGCCCGCATTGTTGATCAGGATTTCGACGTTGCCGCCCAGCGCCGCGACGGCCTCTGCGTGGACGTTGTCGGCTGCACCGTCCCCCGATAATTCGCCTATCGCAACGCCAGCCGCATTAATGTCGTTAGCAATTTTCTCGGCGCGTTCGCGGTTGCGACCATGGACGACGACTAAAGCGCCCTCGTCAACCAGCATGCGCGCAATGGCTTCCCCTATGCCGCTGCTGCTGCCGGTGACCAGCGCGCGCTTGCCGTTTAGTTGAAGGTCCATTTCTCTCTCCCGTCAGCGTCATGCGAAGCGGACTGTCGCGGCCATATTTTTGGAACCACCCTGCTCGCTCCAAACCGAAGCACCGCCGTCGCTTGGTTCCCCGCAAAGGTTCAGCATGATGTCGCCGAACGCCGGAGACTGCCCTCTAAAATCAAATCCGGTGATCTGCGATTTGCCGTGCGCGCTTGCCAGGTCAACGAGCAAGGTTGCTTGCAATGGCCCGTGCACGACAAGCCCGGGATAGGCCTCTTCGCCGCGCGCATAGGGCAAGTCATAATGGATGCGGTGGCCGTTCATGGTCAGCGCGGAATAGCGGAACAGCAGCACGCTATCGGGGTTAACGTCTTGCCGCCAGGCGGCTGGGCTCGCTGTAGCAGTCGTGGTTGGCATAGCTGCAGGCGCAGCGGATTTCGGCGCTGGCTCGCGGTACACTAGGTCCTGCTCTTCGACGACGGCAACGCCGCTTTCGCCCGAAATCTCATGGCTTACGGTCACAAACACCAACGGCCCGCTCTTGCCCGATTTCTCTTCGACCTTCAGGATGATGCTGGTCTTGCTGACGCGCTCGCCAAGGAACAGCGGGGCTTGGAATTTGACCCGCCCTCCTGCCCACATGCGGCGCGGCAATGGCACCGGCGGCAGGAAGCCGCCCTTCGCGGGATGGCCATCCACGCCTAGTTCGGCAGGTGGTTTCACATCCCAGAAATAGAGCCAGTGGCGCAAATGTGGCAACGGGTCGCCAGCCACAGGCATGACATTTTGGCCCAAGGCCGCAGCAAGCGCGCAGACCCGCGATGGTTCCAATATATCGGTTACGGTCTGGCTGCGGCCAACCCAGTTGGAAAGATCATTGCTCATAGTCAGGGTCAGGACCCGTTAAGCGCATGAGCCGTGGTGGCTCTGCTGCTGGATGAGATGACAGGAAAAGCGTGAGAAAGGCAGTCATCCTGCCTTTGATCGCTTTGACGACGCAGGTCGCCAGCAGCAGGCCACACTTTGTGCTTGGCCAATATTGGCCAGGGCTTCGTCATTCGCTCGTCAGATAGCACCGCTATTTTCCTCGTTCTTTCCTGGCCCTGGCCAATATTGGCTCAAGTCACGGCCATGTGCTTAATGGTTCCTGACCCTAGCCTTAAGCGCAGCCGACCTGCACGACCAGCCCTTTGCATCGTTACAGCGATTTTGGCGCAAGCCGCGCACCTGCCTTGACAGGAACAGGCGAAGCTCCATCAATATGCCGTGATGCAGTCCTATAAACTCCTGATATTCATGAAGCGACGGCCGGGCATGTCGCCCGCCGAGTTCCGCGACTATTATGAAAACCACCATATCCCGCTGTGCATGAAATATAATCAGGGCCTCGTGCATTACGAGCGACGCTATGTTGATCCACCAATTGACGCAGAAACCGGCGAGCCGGAAGAAATGGACTTTGATGTCATAACCGAGCTGGGCTTTGCCCGCCGCGACACGCGCGACGCTACCCTGGCGTTCATGCGCAAGGGGCAATTACCGCAGGAAGTGATCGACGATGAGATGCGGGTCTTTGACCGCTCCTCTATCCATGCTGTCGCCATCGACAGCTGCCAAACCGAATTGGCAATCAAGGAGCAGAACCAATGAGCAGATCAACGTCACGTTTAGGCATCGAGGTGTTGAGCGTCTTTGCGATGCCTCCTGTACCGTTCATCGGGCTCGCCGCAGAGCTGGGTTGCAGCCATATTTCGCTTGGGCTCGAACCTATGCCCGACAATCCGCATAGCTATCCCGCGTGGTCGCTTCGGCAAGATGCGACGCTACGCAAAGAGACGGTCGCGGCGCTCGCTGACAATGCAATCAGCATCGCTTTTGGAGAGGGCTTTGTCTTCCGCCCCGGTGTTGAGGTTCGCGACATGGCTGATGACTTCGCGCTCATGGCAGAGCTGGGCGCCAAGTGCGTCAATGCGGTAGGGATCGATCCGGACCGCGCACGCAGCGAAGACCAGTTCGGCGCTTTCGCCGATATGGCCGCGGCGAATGGCCTGCGCGCCAGCATCGAGTTCATGCCGGGATTGGCTTTGGGAACGCTTGCAGCAGCAAACACGTTGATCGATGCGGTGGGTCGCACCAACCTGGGGGTCGTAATTGACTGTATGCATCTGATTCGCTCGGGCGGGAGCGCGCAAGAATTGGCAGCATTTGATCCGGCGCGGATTGCACATATCCAGCTTTGCGACGCACCGCTAACCGCCGACATGGCGCAATATCCCCAAGAGGCTAAAGGTAACCGCCTTTGCCCGGGGGAAGGCGAATTGCCACTGGCGGAAATACTCGCGGCCTTGCCTCGTGACATCGTCGTCGGGCTTGAAGTACCGATGCTTGCCAAGGCGCAGCAAGGCATCGGCCCCAAAGATCGTCTGCAACCGTGCGTCGATGCCGCCAATGCGCTGTTGAAAGAGATCGCACAATGAACACGCTCGAAACCCTGATCGCCAAAGAGGACATCCGCGAACTCGCTTTGCTCTATTCGCGCGGCGTCGACAGGTGTGACATTGCCTTGCTCCGGTCGCTCTATACCGAAGACGGCTGGGATTCGCACGGAGCTTATTTTGACGGCCCCGCTCAGGACTATGTCGATTTTCTCGAACGCTCGTTGCCGCATATGCATATTGGCGGGCATCATATCTGCAACCACTTGGTCACGGTCGAAGGCGATACCGGCGAAGGCGAGGTCTATGCAATCGCATGGCACCTGATCCCCGATGGCAGCGGCGGGCTGAAGCACGATATTCAGGCGGTGCGTTATATCGACAATTATCGGCGCGAGGACGGCAAATGGAAATTTGCCAAGCGCACCGTCTCCTTTGACATGAAGATGGTGCTTCCTGCCGACGAGCACGGGGCAAAGCCCGATCCAGTTCAGGACGCGAGTTACACGGCGCTGCAGTCGACCCTGTTTAGACGCGGCGCCCGGTAGCAGCGCCGCGCAAAGGCACTACTTCAAAACGTTGCTTGCTTCTGCTTCTTTAACCAGCCGCTCCGCGTCATCGGCAAACAGCCAACCGCTCGCTTGCTGTTTGGCAACGGCTTCGCGGACTTTGGCCACAAAGCCCACATGGTCGTTGTAACGTTCTTCCAATGATAGCCTTGTATCGCCCCTTGCTTCGCGCTCTGCCTTTGTTTTGGCAAATGGGATGAACCCACCGAAAAAGATACAGTTGCCGCCCTTGCCGTAACCCTTCGCCAAAGCATTCCAGCCAGTATATGTACCAAGCGGCACTTGAAGCTGGACCGAGGCGATGCCCGATATCTCGTTGCCGTCCACATCGACCCTTGGAACACGCGAGGGCAATATGCGTTTCAGCTTTGGTGGTTGCCTTGTCGTCACGCCACTGGTGCTCTTGGCATCAAAGCCACGTCCGAAGTCATAGTCGTGAAAGGCGTAAAGGCTGGCATCTGGATTGGGAATGCCAGCTATCCCGGGCCAGCCCATGGCTTTGGCATTTGGCGCGACCAGTTCTCGATTGCTTAAGCTGGGGTAGCGGCTTTCGGGAGGCGCTTTGCCGGCTTTCACCCAATCGACAAGCGCACCAAATGCGACACGCGTGCTTTCGCGTGACGGGTTGGGGTTGCCGGGCAGCATGCAGCCAGGAGCGCTGGCTTCGCCGGTTGCCGAAAATCCGCCTTTCCACGATCCGCCGTGCGTAACCCCCGGGAAATAATACCGCCGCACATTGTCGGGCAGGGCGATGTCGGCCTTGGCGTCCGTCCCTACCAACATTGGCGAACCGCGCAGACCCCATATTTCGGCAGAGCCAAAAGTCTCGATAATTTTCGGGCAGTTTTTGTTGGCGTTGCAACGGTCCAGCAAACTGGACGCTCCTTGCCGCCGCGTTTTGTCGTTGTAACGCCCCCACCAAAGCGTTCCTTCGCTGCCCGGCTCCCAAAGCCGCGCGCCACCGCCGGGAACCGCAAAGCGGATATTCATGGCCAACTGTCGCGCCGCGATATTAGGGTGCAGCCCGTCAAACACCCGGCCACCGCCTTCAGCCTCGTTGAAGCCCAGGTTGAGGAATGTTCGCAGGAAATTGCCCGACTGCGATTGGCCCGAACCGACAGTCCACTGGATGCTTGTTCCTGCCGGATTGGCATTGCCCGCGTCATCGGCTTTGCCACTGCGTAAGTAAGCCACGAGGTCGCGCGTAATAGCAAAGCCCAGACCCAGTACCTGCGGGTCTTTTGCAGTATAGCCCAGAGTATAGGCAGCCTCGGGCTCGAAACCGTCTTTCAAACACAGCATCGCCGCGTCGGCTTTGCCCGGGAACGGCGTTTCGCGGCAGTCAGCAAAGGCCCATTCGCTGTGTTTAAGGAACACCGGCATTGCGCCATTGCGTTCAACCATCAGCGTTGCCCTCTTGGTATCAAGCGTTACAGGCAATGGTCTGGGCGTCATCCGGCCAAAGCCCGCAACAATCGGCATCGCTTTCGGCGATCCCTGTACGCTGTCAAAGCGCGCCATCGCACCGCCCGTTAGGCCGGTTGCCACGGGGACTTTGGCCCACTGCGTATTGGGGGCGGGCGCAATGTCGCCCTGCCAACCGCTCATCACCAGCACATGACCTTCTGGTCCCGGTGTGGCGAAAGCGTTACCACGGTTGGGTACGTCATAATGCAAAACGCCGCTTGCTTTTGCCGGATCGGTCGGGCGGTAGATGATCAGGCTGGCGCTATATTCGACATTACCGCGTACATTACGCGGTGCCTTGTCGAGATCGACGATAACCTTGTTCTTCACATCTTTGGGATCAACTTCCCCTTCAAAGGTTCCGCGCAGGACCTCGTAACCATCTTTGGCCGGCGTGCTACTCTCGATGTTGATGCGGGTAAGGCGGGCCGACGAAGGGCTGGCTATGGCGACTATGGCTAGAGCGGTGACCCCGCTGTTCAACAAGTTTTTGTTCATGTGTGCTACCATACATCGATGGCTGGTATCTACCAGTACCGGCTTATCGTGCGTGCGATAAGGTAACCGCTGCTGCTTCTGATCGCTACCAAAGCAAGGCAGGTCATGGGATAGGGCTGCAACAGGAGGCCCTTAATGGCATTGGACACTATTGATCTTACCCCGCTCATCGGGACCGAGCTGCGAGCAGATATGGACTCGCTCGTGTCGGGCAGACATGCGGCAGAGATTATCGAACTACTCGAACAGCGCGGTGTGCTGTTCGTGCGCGGCATCCACATGAACTCGCAGCAGCAGCAAGCTTTTTCCGAAACGCTGGGCGGTGTGCAGGAGCAAGGCGGCTCGATCATCCAGAAAATCTCCATCGACAAGGAAGTGACCTTCACCGCCGATTATCTGCGGGGCTCCTTTTACTGGCATATCGATGGCTCGACCGATATCCGCCCGAATTTTGCGGCAACGCTCAATGCACAAGTGCTCTCCAAAACCGGCGGGACGACCTATTTTGCCAACACCTATGCGGCATATGATGCGCTGCCCGATGAAGACAAAGCAGTTTATGACAAGCTGCGTGTCGTCCATTCGATGGAAGTGTCGCAACGTTACATTAATCCCGAACCAAATGCAGATGAGCTCAAGATGTGGCAACAACGCCCACCGCGCACGCATCCGTTGGTGTGGCATCACCGCTCAGGCCGCAAGTCGCTCGTGCTGGGTTCGACCGCCGATTATATAGAGGATATGCCCTTTCCCGAGGGGCGGATGATCCTTTCCAAACTCCGCGATTGGGCGACACAGCCGCAATTTGTGTACGCGCATGAATGGCAGCTGGGCGATTTGTTGATCTGGGATAACAGCGGCACGATGCACCGCGTCGACGAATATCCTGTCGAAGACGGTCGTTTGCTGCACCGCACTACTATCGATGCTCGCGAAGAGCTGGTCGGCGGATAAACCGCTCTGCAATTTCATCCAGAAGGAAAACATATGACACGATCACTTAATGGCCGCGCAACGGTCGTCACTGGCGCAGGGTCTGGCATAGGTCGTGCCATTGCGATCCGTCTGGCCGAAGACAACGCCAAAGTGGCGATCTGGGACATTAACGGCGAAGGTGCCGAGGAAACCGCAAAGATGATCCGCGACGCAGGCGGCACGGCGACGGCGATGACGGTTAATTGTGCCGACAAGGCCGAGATACAGGCGGCTGCGGCAAAAGTCCGCGCCGAATATGGCCCGATCCTGATCCTGGTCAACAATGCCGGAATCGCGCCGTTCAATCCCTTCCTCGAAATCCCCGACGAGCTGTTCGACAAGACGCTAGCGATCAACCTCAAGGGCCCCTTCCTGATGATCAAGGAAATCCTGCCCGACATGCTGGCGGCTTCATGGGGCCGGATCATCAACATCACCTCGTCCTCGGTGCAATCGGGTTCGTTTGCACAAGGCCATTATGTCGCCTCGAAAGGCGGTCTGATGGGCATGACCAAGGCGCTGGCGCTAGAGTTTGCGGCGACCGGTGTAACCGTCAACATGGTCCCGCCAGGCTTTATCGACACCCCGATGCTGCGTGCGGCACCGATTGATGCAGAGGCCTTTGCCCAGACGCTGCCAATGAAGCGCATCGGGCAGCCCGAGGATATCGCGGCGGCCTGCGCCTATCTGGCTTCAGAAGAGGCAAGCTATATCACTGGCCAGACGATCAGCACCAATGGCGGGCGCTATATGGGGTCGCACTAACCCCCCAAAATGTTGGATTTCGCCGAGCCGGGCAAACTCCCCGAAACCCGCAGAAAACCAACGAAGTTCACAGTGAATGCAGCATCAAATACGAAGCTAAGTTCACAGTGAATCGTGCATGTTTTTCGCGCGAAAAATTTGTGCGGATCCGCTAGGCGCGTGGTTGCCGATTTCTCCCGAATAGACTTGCAAAGCAAATCCTACATTGCAAGAGTTAGTTCGGGAATTGAGGGGGCATTATGGCATTCGAGACAAACGGACGTTCCGAATGGAAAAATTACTGGCCGCTGCCGGTTGCTGCCGCGCTCGGCTATGCCACCAGCGTCATCCACATTTACGGCCTTGGCCCGTATATCGAACCAATTAGCACATCCTTTGGCTGGACGCGCACCCAAACCACCGCCGGTCTGACCATTGCTACGTTGATCCAGGCCGTGTTTGGCATCCTCATCGGTTTTTTGGTCGACAAACGCGGACCACGTATTTTCGGCGTCGTCGGCGTTTTCCTCACCGCTTGTGCCTTTGCTTTCATGGGCACTGCAAGTGGCAGCGTTACCAACTGGATCATGCTCTGGGTGATCATGGCAATTGCTACTTTACCGGTACAAGCAACCATATGGACCAGCGCGGTAGCCACCCGTTTTGAGGCTTCGCGCGGCATGGCCTTTGCGGTCACATTATGCGGCGCGTCGGTGGCGCAGACAATATTCCCTTGGCTGGGTACCAAGTTGATTGCTTCTTACGGATGGCAGCAAGCTATGGCGATGCAGGCGCTCATCTGGTTCGTTATCGCCTTTCCGGTGATCTTTCTGTTCTTTCGCGGCGCGCGCGATAAAGGCGCGAAGAATTTGCCAACATCAGGCCCTGTCACCCTTTCGGGCGTGACGTTTAAGGACGGCCTGCGGTCTTCGGTTTACCTGCGTTTGATGATTGCCAGTTTCCTGTTCACGTTCACGATTGTCGCGCTCTCGATCCATTTCATGCCAATCCTGTCGGGCTTCAAATTCGGTAAGCTCGAAGCGGCCGGCATCGCCGGGTTGATCGGACTCTCCTCTATCGCTGGTCGTTTAACAACCGGCTTTCTGCTCGACCGGTTCCGCGCTTCGCTTGTCGGTGCCGCGATCTTCCTGCTGCCGGTATTGGGCAGCTTGGTGCTGCTGACGGCGGGCGGCAGCGCGACCGGGGCAAGTGCTGCCGCAATCCTTATCGGCTTGACGCTGGGCGCTGAGGTTGATGTCGTCGTCTATCTGGTAACCCGGCATTTCGGCTTGAAAAACTTTGGCGCGCTTTACGGCGGATTGCTTGCGGCTTTGTCGATTGGCACCGCGCTCGGACCACTAGCGGCTTCAAAGATTTTCGATACTGTTGGCGACTATACGCCGTTCCTGTGGCTGACCATCGCATTCATGGTGGCAAGCAGCTTGGCGCTCGCCAGCCTGCCAAAGCCGATGGAGTGAGCTACAGCCCCTTTACGCCGCCATTGCCTTTCAGCGTTTCGGCAGCACGCCAGCCAGAAAACACGCAGTCGCCGAGCGACAATCCGCTGACATAATAGTTGGAGCAAATCCCGACAGCATTGCGGCCAGCCGCGAAGAGCTTGGGAACGGGCTCGCCACCGGGAGCGAGAACCTCGCCGCTATCTTCGTCGCAGACCAAGCCACCCATAGTAAGCGCGGGGATCGGCGACATTTTTAGATCCACGCCAATGCTGGTCGCATAAAATGGTCCGGTCTCAATCTTCTGACGCAGCTTTTCCGATTTTCCAAAACCGTCGGGCGCGCCTGCGTCGATATCCGCGTTATACTTCACGAGTGCCGCCACCATCTTGTCGGCAGGCAAGCCAATCTTTTCGGCCAGCTCCTCTAACGTCTGTGCGCTCGCGGTATAGTCGTTCATGATCGCCTTGAACTGCACCTTTTGGAAGAACATCTTCTTCATCGCGGCGACTTCACCGGTCACGACGTCCTGCAGCGGCTGGTCAAGAATAAGCCAACCCTTGCCGCCGCCTTTTTCAAACACTGCCTCACCGGTACGCGCGCCGTAATGTTCTTCGCACAGCAGCCGGTTGCCGTCTGGTCCGACCGAGCAAGCCTTGGTCCAGCTTGCAGGTGGGTAAAGAAATTTCCATGCAGAAATCCGCTGCAAGTTATCGGCCTTTGCACCCACGCTCATGCCGAGCTTGATGCCTGATCCATCATCGGCAATCGTGCCGAGCGGCACTGACGCTATATAGGCAGGCGCGGTTTTCTCCATCATCACGCGGTTGTAAGTGAAGCCGCCTGCGCAGAGCACCACGCCTTTCTTCACGCGGATGCGTATCGGCTTGGCATATTTTTGTTCGAGGCGGACGGCAGCGGAGTGCAGCTTTCCCGCTTGGCGCAAAGCGGAAATGATCATGTTGGTGCCCAGCGTGTAATATTTGCCGTGCCGCCAAGCCGCGAACTTGTTCGATATGCCAAGAACTTCAACGCCGACGATTTCGCCCGTGCTGTCAACGATCATCCGGTGCGCGCGCGTTTGGCGCAGCAGCTTGGCATTGGGCTGGCGTTCGATTGCGGCAATGAGCGGCGGCAAAAGATACTGGCCGCTCAGGCCGGTGGGTTCACCGCCGCTTGAAGGCTTGGCGCGGTGGCCGCGTTGCGCTGGCTTTGCGATTGCAATTCCTGCGGCAGTCGTTTCATTGCCGCTAAAATACAAGCTTTCGGTTTCGGGATAGCTGGTTTTGGCCGTGGTCGCCGGCCCACCGAGCCGGACCCCGTGGCTTTCGAGCCAGGGCTGGAATTTTGTGCTTGCCTTGGCAAAGCGCAGAACGGTCTCCTTCTTGAACATATCGCCGGTTTCAAAAGCCAGATAGGCGGCCATGTTTTCGGGGCTATCCTCAATCCCTGCTTCTTTCTGCGCCTTGGTGCCGCCGCCCATATAGATGATACCGCCTGACAGTTTCGACGCGCCGCCGCCCATGCCGCGATCAATGGCGATGACCGATAGGCTGCGGTCTTCTGCTGTGCGAAGCGCCGCGCAGGCCCCCGCCAAACCAACCCCCACGACCAGCACGTCGCAGCTTTCATCCCATATTTCTTTGTCCGGATCGGCAACGACAATTGCGGGTTCGACGCGCGTCGATGTCGGAGCCAAATCCTCTAGAAAGCGGTGGTCGGGGGTCATCTTGCAACATCCTCAAACAGTGCTTTTAGTGCCAAGCGGTCAATCTTTGCCGATGCGTTTTTGGGCAAAGTCTCAATAAAGCGCCAGTGCGAAGGGATATGCGTTGCCATCACATGCTGGCGGAGATGCGCCTCAAGTAACGCGCCGTCCGCCAAGGCGTCGGGTTTCAATACGATAGCCGCGCCGGGAACAAAGCCGACGCGTTTATCGGGAACACCGGTAACGCCTGCATCGGACACGGCGGGATGGGTAACAAGTGCGCGCTCGATGGTTTCGGGCAAGACCTTGAATCCGCCGCGCATGATTGCTCCGTCCGCTCTACCTTTCAGCCAGACAAAGCCGTCGGTATCGATCAGGCCAATATCGGCGGTGCGCAACCACTGCGGTCCAATGCGGGGGCTGACCACTTCTAGCAAACCTTCCTGATCGCTACCAAGTTCCGCGCCGGTTTCCGGATCAACAATCCGCACTTTCACGCCCGGTCCCGGCCTGCCGACCGAGCCGCGTTTGGAAAAGCCGAACTCCTTGACTGTATCCAAGCTGTTGAACGTCACTGGCCCACCGAATTCGGTCGCCCCGTAAGAGACCAGCATGGGAATGCCGTATTTCTCTTCAAATTCACGTTGCAAAGTCGGGTCAAGCGGTGCTGCCCCCATGCCCATCGCTTTGATCGACGCCAGATCCTCTTTCGGCACATCCTTGTCGAGCAATTCCTGCACACAGGCGCACGGGATGCCGGACTGCGCGGGACGGTAAGTGCGGACATAATCAAGCCACAGATCAAGCTTGAACCGGTCCCACATCACCGCGCGGTAGCCCACAATCAGCGGCGCGAAGGTCATGTAGATGCCCGAGATATTTCCCAGCGGCGCATAGATCAGTGCGGGTGGCTCCTTGCCGGTATCCTTACCCGCTGCGCCGCGCTGTGCGGCGGGCAAATGATGTTGCGCAATCAGGCTATATGGCACGGGAAATTGCTTGGGTGCGCCGGTTGTGCCGCTGGTCAGTATTTCAATGCGCGGTTCGCCGCCTGCATCAGGGGCTGCCCCCGAGCCATGTTCGAAACCGGGCAAAGCAACCGCGTCCATTTCTGACAGAACAATCCCTGCGATACCGTGCGCCAACATTGCGCCGCGGACATCTTCGGAAAACTCGCGCTCTTCGCCGATGACAATGCTGGGGTTCAAGCGTTCTATATTGGCGGCCATCGCGCTGGCCGACTGAAAAGGATAGACCATTTTGATCGACCGCCCGGCAGCAACGAGCGCAAATTCTGCGGCAAGTGCTGAGGGCCGGTTGCGCGCAATCATCACCACCGCCGCGTTCGAGGGATCGAGCAGCGCGGCTATTTTTTCAGCGACACCGCGCAGGTCGGCCCAACTGTACCAGAGGCCTTCAAATTCGATTGCGTCGCCTTCGCGCTGAAGCGCTGCTGCACACATTGCGGGCAAGTCGGTCACGGCATCAAACCCTCCGCCTCGCGGGCCATGTCGAAGTGACGCATATAGTCCGCGAACGCCTCCAATGCCTCTTGCTCCCTCAATCCGAATTCAGCCCCGCGCAACATCACTCTGCTTCGCTAAGTCCCAGCGCCTTTTCATACAAATCATGAAAGTTGCGGATGATCGATTCCTGATAGGCCGAATACCAGATATGCTCCGGCTTTTTCGACTTGAGCCCTTGATGCACTGCGGGGAAATTACGGCAGTCCTGATCGAAAATCCGTGCAAGCGAACCCAGCTCCACCGCCTCGGTCCAGCTTTGGTCGGGACGCAGGAAATTGGTCGGGCGCGGCGGCGGCTTTGGCTTTCCTTCGGGCCAGGGTGCAAGCAGCATCGCGTCCATGATTGATTCGTCGGGATTGTCGCCGTTGGGACGGAAGCGGTAAACGATCCTGCCCCAGCCGCTCCACGGGCTGAAGTTCGGGAACAGGTTGGAATAGGTGGACTCGGTGAGCTCCATATCCGAAAACTGTTCCACTTCGTCGCCGATCAAACCGCGCAGATAATTGCGGAAGAAATCCGCAGATTGCCGGTGGGCATCGATCACCTGCTCTGGGCTGGCCACCATCCCGCGCAAGGGACTGGATGTCGACGGCATCGAATGGCCCAGACGCCCCCAATTGCCGAACACATCATAGCGCGAGTCAGACAAATCACCGCCCGAAACCAACAGCTGCGGGTGCGTGGCGATGGAGTGATAGGCCTCCAAAAAGCCTTCCTGCACGACCTTCCAATTTGCCTTTACCACCCGGACCACATGCGCTGCTTTATAGCGGTTTTCGAGCTTGATCTTCGCATAATGCGCAATCATTTCCGGACCCATATAGTCTTCCAGGCTGATCGAGTCCGGATCGGGATTGATGAAGACAAATCCGCCCCATGTCGCGGTCTTGGCGCCGGGTAACTGCGCCACGTCGGCGCGCACGCCAGGAAAATCCCATTCAGCAGGCAGTTCTTTCAGGCTGCCGTCGATATTCCAGTTCCAGCCGTGATACGGGCAACGGAAATCAACCGCTTTCTTGCCGTCACATTCGCGCAGCGCACGGCCTCTGTGCATACATGCGTTTACATGCGCTCTGATCTCGTTTTCCGCCGTGCGCACAATGATATAGGTACGCGTGGCGATAGTGTAGAGATAATGGTCGCCAACCTCGGGTATGTCATCCTCGCGGCAGACCATTTGCCATGTTTTGCCCCATAGCTTTTCAACCTCAAGGTCGTGATATTCTTTTTTGTAATAGCGCGCGGTGCTGACTTTCTTGGGGCCGCCGGGATAGGGTGCCTCTTTCTTGTACACTTCGGGGATTTTTTCGGGATAGCGGTCATTTTCTACAAAAAAATCAAGCGGCAGATGCGAGATTGACCGGATACCGCTATTGGTTTGTATCCCTGGGTCTTGTACAAATTTTCCGACAAGCTTTGGGCGTTTCATCGTTTCTCCGCCGCCGCGTGAAGGGGCATTTGCAACACCGCCAGCAGGTGCCTCTGGCTCAACTGGCGGCATGAACATCCAGAAAATGTCATGACCCTCTGGCAAGGTTGGGCCGCCCACATTTTGCAGCATATGCGGGTCCGCATGGGTCAGGTCGCCCTCAAGCCAGGTGCCATCCAGCTTGAACAGCCCGTATTTGCCGCGCTCCTTCATCTCGACCCGGATTGTGCCGTCGCCTACTTCTTCATAGACCGCACCGCTAAACGGATGAAGTTCGCGTCGCATGTTCAGACCTACTCCTCTTTATCTGGTTGCACAGCTATGCGCCCTATATGAACGGGTAAAGCTGCAATTTGATAGACCGCCAAGGCGATGCACGCAGCCATCGAGTCGGCGATAGAGTCGGCTTGGCCGCGCAATGCGCTTGCGCGACGCTAGCCAAGCTTTACCAGAGAAAGCAAGCGACATGCAGGAGAGAGACGTGGCCGAAGCTGATCCAAAAATTCCGTTCAAGATAACCGATCCGGAGCGTATTCCAGTAAAGCGTTATCACGACGAGGCGTTTTACAAACTCGAATGCGAAAAGCTGTGGCCACATGTCTGGCAAATGGCGTGCCGGTTGGAGCAGATAGAAAATGTCGGCGACTGGGTCGAATACAGCAATCTTGGCAAATCGGTAATCGTCGTTCGCACCAAAGACGGTGTGAAGGCATTCCACAATGCGTGCCGCCACCGCGGTGTACCGCTTGCCGACAGTGGCACGCACGGCAACTGCAAAACGCAGGGCTTTATCTGTCCGTTCCACGGCTGGCGCTGGAACAGCGAGGGCAAGAATACCTTCGTCTACGGCCGCCATATGTTCAGCGAGAAACAGCTCGATGCCGATGATCTAAAGCTACGCGAATGTCGTCTGGAAACCGCGATCGGTTGCGCGTGGATTAATTTCGACGATGACGCGCCGTCGTTCCGCGAGACGCTTGGGCCGCTTATCGACAATTTAGAAGCGCATGGCAGTAGCAAGCTGCGCGCCGAATGGTGGTACGCCACCGAAATCCCCGCAAACTGGAAAGTAGCGATGGAAGCCTTCATGGAAGGCTATCACGTGATGCGTACCCATCCGCAGCTGCAACGCACCGCGCCGCAGTTGTACAATAGCATGTATGCCGATCCCAATTCCGATGGCGGTGTTTCTGCCGATATGAAGCAAACCGGCATGCCGACCAACCCGAATATGACGATAAAAGAGAATATCGCTTCACAGATGAAGCATCTCGAACTGCTGAGTTCGGGAATGTCGGGCATGGTTCACGAAAAAGAAATCGAGATTGCACGGCAACTGGTGGATATCGAATTGCCTGAAGATCCGCATATGGCGGTGATGATGTGGTTCGGCGCAGTGCAAGACCAGATCCACAAACAGCTGACTGCGAAAGGCGAGCCGCTGCCCGACCTGAATGCGGTGGCACAGTCGCATCCGGTTAACGCGGTCGAGTTTCTGTTCCCGCATTATTTCTTGCTGCCGTTCTTTTCAAATATGTCGGCCTACCGCATCCGCCCGACAGGTCCCGAAAGCTGCATATTCGAGCTTTGGTCGCTGACCTTCTATCCCGAAGGACAAGAGCCGCCGCCGGTACTCGAACCGCGTGTTCTGCCTTATAATAGCCAGGAGTTCCCTGAGATTCCGCGGCAGGATTATTCAAACATCCCGCTACAGCAAAAAGGCATGCACGCCAGCGGCTTCGACTTCATGCGTCTGTCGAAAGACATCGAAGGCCTGATCAGCAATTATAACCGGATCATCGACGGTCATTTGGAAGGCAAAGACCAGAAGAAACTAGCCGAAGCGACCAACCGGCTTGGCGGCAATTTTGATGGCAAAATCTTTGAGTTTGATTTTTAGGACCGGGACTCAATATGGCTGAAGCTGACACGCCAAATCAGGAATTTCTTTCCGGGCCGGTTACCATCGGGCCAGAGGCCTATGTCTCGGGCGAATACGCAAAGGCCGAGCGCGACAGGTTGTGGCGCAAGACGTGGCTGCAAGCAGGCCGCGCTGAGGATATTCCAGCGGTCGGTAACTACATTACCTACGAAATCGGCACTGACAGCGTCATTATTGTCCGGTCGGGCGAAGATGAAATCCGCGCCTTCCACAATGTCTGTCCGCATCGGGGTCGCCGTTTGATCGACACCCCTGCGGGCAAGCGCAATGCTATGGGGCAAAAAACCAACTTGATCTGCGGTTTCCACGGATGGTCGTTTGACCTGAAAGGAAGCTGCACGTTCATCCAGCACAAAGACGACTGGCAAGGTTCGCTCTCTGATGAAAGCACGAGCCTCGGTCCGGTAAGGGTCGATAGCTGGGGGGGCTGGCTATGGATCAGTTTTAATCCCGACGCGCCGCCACTTGAAGAGTGGCTGGCACCAGCAAACGAGCTGCTCGATCCGTTCGAGCTACAGAACATGCGGCCTCGCTGGCGCAAATGGATCGTTTTTGACTGCAACTGGAAAGTGGCGCTCGAAGCGTTCAGCGAAACCTATCACGTATCGACCACCCATCCCGAGTTCAACGCCTTTGGCCAGTTTCGCGGCTGGGCGCGTTCGCACGGGCTGCATACCAATATCGGCTATGAAGCACCCAAAGGTTTGGAAGAGGACGCGGGCAAGCTCCGCACTGGCATTGGCGACGCACGTATCTCTACTGCAGAAATGCAGGAGTTTACCTGGGCCAATGCGAATACAAACACCACAATGACATTGGTCAACGCAGCCAAAAGACTGGTCGATGAACTGCCCGAAGATACCCCGACCGCAGAAGTGTCAAAGCACTGGATCGCCTCGGCACGCGCTGATGATGAAAAGCGCGGCGTGGTCTGGCCGGTGGTCGAGCCAGCGCACACGGCAAAGGCCGGAACCGCTTGGCAGATTTTCCCCAATTTTCAGATCGGCCATGCGGTCAATAACATGCTCTGCTATGCCGCAAGGCCTTACGGCGATGATCCAGCCAAGTGCATATTCGAAGCTGCGGTCTACGAGCTTTATCCCGAAGGCGAAGCACCGGCTACCCAGTGGGAGTACACAGAACCACAAGATTGGCCGCCTGTCCTGCAACAGGACTTTACCAACATGGCCGCCGTGCAAAAGGGTATGCAGAATATCGGCTTCCGCGGCACACAGCCCAATCCCTATATGGAACGGTCGATTGTAAGCCTGCACCACAATCTCGCGCGGTATATGGCAACGGGTGCACCAGTGCCACGCACCGAACCGCAGAAGGACAAATAATTTCATGAAAAAGGGTCAAGGCCCACTTTCGGGCGTTACGGTTATTGACCTGACCGCGATGGTCATGGGGCCATATGCGACCCAGATTCTCGCAGATATGGGCGCAAACGTGATCAAGGTCGAAGCGCCCGGCGGCGACGCCAACCGATATATCTCGGTCGGACCAGTTTCGGGTATGGGCGGGATTTACGTCAATACCAACCGCGGCAAGCGCAGCATCGTGCTCGATCTAAAGACCGAGAAAGACAAAGCCACGTTGCGCGGGCTCATCGCCAAAGCCGACATATTCATCCATTCGTTCCGCGCCAAGGCAATGGGCGCATTGGGTTTTAGCTATGACGATGTCGCTGCGATCAAGCCCGATATCATTTACACAAATTGCTACGGTTACGGCAGACGCGGGCCTGACCGCGACCTGACCGCCTATGACGATATTATTCAGGCCGAATGCGGCATTCCGGCGGTGCAGGAAATGCTGACCGGTGAAGCGGGCTTTGTCGGCACGATCATGGCTGACAAGGTATCAGGCCTGCACGCGCTTTACGCCACGCTGGCGGCACTTTTCCACCGTGCACAAACCGGTGAGGGCCAAGAGGTCGAGGTCGGTATGTTTGAATCAATGGCCAGCTTCATGCTGGTCGAACATGCCAACGGGGCGATGTACACACCACCGCTTGGGCCAGCATTCTATCCGCGCGTCGTTAACCCGGACCGCAAGCCTTACGAAACCAAAGACGGGCATATCGCCGCGATGGTCTATAACGATAAACAGTGGAATGCCTTCATGGCGGCAGTAAAGCCAGCCTGGGGCGGTGATCCAGATCATGGCTCTCTCGAAAAGCGCGCCGCACGGATCAGCGAGATTTACGCGCTGCTGCGCGCTACGTTCAAGGAGCGTACGACGCAGGAATGGCTCGACCTGTTGCGCGGCATCGATATTCCTTGTGCACCCTTGCGCACCCCGCAAGAATTGTTCGACAACGAACATCTCAACGCCGTGGACTTTTTTGAAGAGGTCGATACACGTTTCGGCACCGTTCGTTTCCCCGGCGTGCCAACATGGTTTTCCAAAACACCGGGCAAAGTGGCCGGACCTGCGCCGACTGTGGGCGAAAACGGAGCCGAAATCCTTTCCGAATTTGGTTTGGATGATGTGGCTGCGACACCTGACTAGATAATTCAGAAGGACCGAACACGTGGACTTTGCCCTTTCTCCCGATCAACTCGAAATTCGCGATGCTGTGTTGAAGCATTGCAGCCGCTTCACCGATGATTATTGGCTGGAGCGCGACCGTGAAGGCGTATTCCCGCAGGATTTCTATACATCTATGGCCGAAGCGGGCTGGCTGGGTATCGCCATGCCCGAAGCGGTGGGCGGCGCTGGCCTAGGTATAACCGAAGCGGCAATCATGATGCAGGCTGTGTCGGAATCGGGCGCGGGCATGACCGGCGCGTCTTGTATCCACGGTCCGGTTTTCAGCCTGACCCCGATCAACCTGTTTGGCACCGAAGAGCAGAAACAGCGGATGATACCGCCGGTGCTTTCGGGTAAAGACAAGATCTGCTTTGGCGTGACGGAACCCAATACCGGGCTCGACACAACAAAGCTCAAAACCCGCGCAGAGAAAACCGACGGTGGTTATCTGGTAACCGGGGAAAAAATCTGGATCACCAACGCGCATGTTGCCGACAAGATCATGTTGCTCGCACGCACCACCCCGCTCGATCAGGTCAAACGCAAGACCGAAGGGCTTTCGCTATTTTTCACCTCGATCGACCGGACCAAGATGGAAAACCGGATCATCCCGAAAATGGGGCGGCATGCGGTCGGTTCGAATATGCTGTTCTTCAACGATATGTGGATCCCCGAAGAAGACCGGATCGGCGCAGAAGGCGACGGCTTCAAGATCATTCTGCACGGACTGAATCCCGAGCGTGTGTTGCTCGCTGCCGAAGCCGTTGGTCTGGGCCGCGTCGCGATTGCCAAGGCTGCGCGCTATGCCAAGGAGCGCATCGTTTTTGACCGGCCCATCGGCATGAACCAGGGGATCCAGCACCCGCTTGCCAAATGCTCGATGCAGCTCGAAGCAGCAGCACTCATGGTGCTGAAAGCGGCTAATCTTTTCGACAAAGGCGAGGAATGCGGCGTCGAGGCCAACAGCGCCAAATATTTGGCCGGAGAATTCGGGTTTGAGGCTTGCCATACAGCAATGCTGTCGATGGGCGGCATGGGCTATGCGCAGGAATATCATATCGAGCGCTATGTCCGCGAAGTCCTTATACCCCGCACAACACCGGTCAGTCCGCACATGATCCTGAACTTCATTGCGGAGAAGGTGCTGGACCTTCCTCGTTCTTATTAGGTTCGGTATAGGTGGCCATCGCTCTCAATCCTGACCGATTGGATCTCAAACAGTTTCTGAAATCGGGCGATCATATTTTCTGGGCGCAGGGTTGCGGCGAACCGACAACTTTAATCGAAGCGCTGATCGAGCAGGCCGAAAGCATCGGCAATCTGTCGGCATTTACCTCTGCCAGCTTTTCCGGGATTTTGACCGCCGATGCCGGACGGCGAATCAAAATTTCCAGCATGGGTACGATTGGCAACATGCGCGCGCTGGCCAAGGAAAATCTGCTTGGCATCATTCCGTGCCATGTCGGGCAGATCCCTGCGTTGATTAACGAGGGCCTGATCGGCTGTGACATCTGCTTCGTACAAGTCAGTCCGCCAGACGCCGACGGCAATTACAGCTTTGGCATATCAAGCGACCATATCCGCACCGCCGTTGCCAAAGCCAAAATCGTCGTGGCCGAGATCAACGACCAGATACCCTATACGTTTGCCGATGCGGTTTTGAAGCCCGAACGCATCGATTATCTTCTGAATGTCTCGCGGCCTCCGGTTGAGGTTAGTGCGGCGCAACCCGGCGAAGCCGATCACGCAATTGCCGCGCATGCCGCGAAATATATCGGCGATGGCAGCGTAATTCAAATGGGTGTCGGCGGGGTTCCCGACGCAATGCTTCGTTTGCTGACCGACCGGCGCGATCTGGGCTTTCATTCGGGTATGGCGGGCGACGGCTTGCTCGACCTCGTCGAAGCAGGCGTTGTGACGAACGCGCGCAAGCCGTTCGATACCGGCATTTCTATCACGGGTACCTTGATGGGCACAAGGCGGCTATATGACTGGGCGCACCGCAACCCGCTGCTCGCGATGCGCGGGCCAGAGATTACACACGCCGAAGCAGTGCTATCGAGCATCCCGGGCCTGGTGACAATTAACTCTGCTGTTGAGGTCGATATCACGGGACAGGTCAATGCCGAGCAAAGCGGCGGCACCTATCTGGGCGGTACCGGTGGGCAGATCGACTATGTCCGGGGCGGAAGCCGGTCTCCTGGTGGACACTCGATCATCGCATTACCGGCCACCGCCAAGGGTGGATCGCTCAGCCGGATTACTACGCAGTTATCCGGGCCGGTGACAACCGCGCGCGCCGAGGTTGACATAATCATCACCGAATTTGGCGCGGCAGAACTTAAGGGCCAAACAATCCCCGAACGGGCGCGCAGGCTGGTTTCTATTGCCCATCCCGATTTCCGCGAAGAGCTCGACAAAGCTGCCTTTGCCATTGCCCGACGTGGTTTTTGATATGAGAAATTATTGAGGAGTGTGAATATGTCAGACTTGAGATTTGATGGCCGCGTTGCTGTCATCACCGGCGGCGGTCGAGGGCTGGGCCGCGAATATGCGCTGTTGCTTGCCGCGCAAGGTTGCAAAATCGTGGTCAACGACAATGGCAGCGCGATCATCGGCGAAGGTAGCGACGCTGGCCCTGCCGAAGAAGTAGTCGCCGAAATCAAGGCGGCGGGCGGCGAAGCCATCGCGGTAACAGACTCGGTTGCGACCGAGGCGGGCGGCAATGCGATCATCCAAAAGGCAATCGACACGTGGGGCCGGATCGACATATTGATCCACAATGCCGGGAACGTCCGTTACGGATCACTGAAAGAAATCAGCCACGAAGATTTTCATGCGGTCGTTGATGTTCACTTGATCGGCGGTTTCAATGTGGTGCGCGCCGCTTTTCCGCATATGGCGAAGGCGAAATATGGCCGCATCGTGCTGACGTCATCGATTGGCGGCGTGTACGGCAACGCGACATGCGTAAATTATGCGGTGTCGAAAATGGGGTTGATCGGGCTGAACAATGTTACCGCGCTCGAAGGCGTTGACGAAGGCATCCAGTGCAATGCGATCCTGCCCGGGGCGGTCACGCGCATGGCGGACGGGCTTGATATTTCGCAATATCCGCCGATGGGGCCAGAGCTTGTAGCACCCGTTGTGGCATGGATGTGTCACGAAACTTGCAACATCAACGGAGAGATGATCTCGGCAATGGCCGGTCGAATTTCGCAAATGTATGTTGGCGAAACTGACGGAATTTACCGCCCGAAATGGTCGATCAAGGACGTTGGCGAGGTTATCGACAAAGTGCATGACCGCCAAGGCGCACATGCCTTTGGCCTGAACGGCTATTTGCAGCATCTGGGGTATAGCTTTGAGGTCGCGTCCAAGGGCGTTGCGGGTTGAAGGAGAGAGAATATGGCAAAGGAACTTGAACTGTCTGCGGTCTTGGCAAAAGATGCGATCCGCAATTGCATATCCAGTGTGGCGCAAGGTGAAGACCGCCGTAATGGCGATACGCTGCGCTCTTGCTATTGGAGCGACGCGACGATTGATTTCGGTGTCTTTGCCGGAAGCTTTGATGACTATCTTGGTTGGTGCGTTCCGGGTTCGCCCGAGATTCCGGTGACCCAGCATTTTCTGGGCCAATCGAACATTCAGATCGATAGCGACAGCAAGGCGCGCGCCGAAACCTACGTCATGTCCTATCACCGCGTGAAAGCTGGCGAGGAGGAACGCAACACCGCGATGGGTGCACGTTATCTTGACCATCTGGAAAAGCGGGACGGCGACTGGCGGATTTCCGCACGCATCATGATCTACGATTGGGACCTCGACTGGGGCATAGCCGCAGATTGGTCCAAGGGCCTGATGGGCATGCCCTTTGCCGCGGATCATTATACCGGACGGGGGCAAGGCGACTTTAGCGAAGGGTTCTTCAAATAAAGCCTTTCGCCGAAGCCCGACTCCTAAGTCGCGGGATTGGCTCTCGCGCGCTTATTGGTCAAAGGACGCTGATAGGACGGATCGTCCTTGCTGCGTGAAGACACGCCGTTCACTGCGATATCAGGCACATCGCCAAAGGGGGGCGGCATCGACGGCTGCAGGCAGCTCCATTCAATGATATTGGTGCGCAGCGCAATTTTCCAAGCGCCGTCTCGTCGTTCCAACCGGTCGATGTAGCGGCCGCCAGCCAGCAGGATTGTCTCTTCGCTGCCTTCTTCCCACGGATGGTTGCGCGCCACGAATTGATAATAAGTTTCGCTGTGCGCGCTGTTGCCCGCAATCTCTGTCGTGTTGTTGAGCAGCACATGATGCGTCAGCACTTGACCGCTTTCGTGCATCGGTTTGGCCCAGTCCCAGCAGCCCGCGACGTCACCGACATAGGGTCCCGCTGCCATCACGGCGTCATCGTGGAAAGCCGACAGGTAAAGCTCCCGGTCGAACCGGTCCATACCGCGACAAAAGCGCGTCAGGCACTCCATGATTTCCTGTTTGTCTGCGACATTTTCCAGCCGCGCCAGCTGTTTAGCGTCCATGATAATTATTCTCCGAAATTGGACCCCACAAAGGCGATCCACGTTTTTCGCGCATCGATTCAATTCGCCTGCCGTCGATATCGGTCACGCCGTATTCGTCGGCAAGCTCGGCCGTGATATAGGTCGCGCCCGAGCGTTTCATTATCTCGGGGTCTGCTGCCATCGCGGCAATGACCCGCCCGGGATGCTCAACCGAGCTGCCGGTTTGGCCAGTGATCGACGATGTCATCTTGGCCGCCATCTTCTCCAGATTGTCCTTCGCCTTTTCGGTCAGCGTCAGCCCCTGCCACAACGATATCGCGGCAATGTTATACGGCTCAAGCTCTATCGCCATGTCGCGTGTCATCCGGTCCACCGCTGCCTTTGATGTGCCAAAGATCACGCCGTAAGTATAGGTTACGCCGGTATAGCCCGAGATGGAAACCATCAGCCCCGATTTCTGCGGCGCCATGATCTTGGCACCGTGCCATGCAGCGACAAAATTCGACCAGATGCCGACATCCCACATTTCCAGATTGGACAGCGGCTTTTCAAAAAATGGCTTCGGTTCAAGCAAGTCGTCGGACAATTGAAAGGCATTGTTGACCAGTATGTCCAATCGCCCTTGTTCGGTTTTTACACGTTCAAATAAAGCCGCGACGGCATCATCGTCGCTATGGTCGCAAGCAACCGCGATACCGCTGCCGCCTTCTGCCTTGCCGCGCGCATCGCATTCCGCCGCCGTGCTGCCGACAGTCCCTGGCAAATAATAATCGCCCTCTTTTACCGTCCGTCCGGTGACATAGACGGTTGCGCCCTGTTCAGCGAGAACAAGCGCGATGCCCTTTCCGATGCCGCGACTGGCCCCGGTTACAACCGCGATTTTTCCGGTTAGATTTCCCATCTTTGCTCCTTTGCAGAATTTCGCCTGCCCGATTGCTATTGCCCGCCGACCCAGTCGGATGTCAGCGCCCGTGGGCTGAGATATTTGGTGCGCGTCCAGCCGCCATCGACCACAATCGACTGGCCGTTTATCATTTCCCCGCCGGGCGAGCACAGAAAGGCAATTGCCGCTGCCACATCATCGGCTTCGGCAAGCCGGGGATAAGGCGTGGTTTCAACATTGACGCGCTTAAAGGTTTCATCCTCGAACCGGTGCCGAACCATGTCGGTCATCGTCACACCGGGTGCCACACAGTTCGAACGGATGCCACGCGGCCCGTATTCACAAGCCATATGCTCGGTTAGCGATTTCAAGCCACCCTTTGCCGCTGAGTAAGCTCCGCCGCGTTTGCCGCCAATCATCGCAAAGGTAGAGGTTACATTCACTATGCCTGACCCGGGCTGCATATGCGGGATAACTTCGCGCGCCAAGCGGAACGGTGCGCGCAGCATGATGTCGAGAAAATGGTCAAGCGTTGCGTCATCGGTTTCGTCAAGTGGCTTGGGGCTACCAATACCAGCATTGTTCACCAGAAAGTCGATCTCGCCAAATCTGTTCAGCGCGTGGCGCACTATGGCTTGCGGTGCTGCGTCTTCGGTAACATCGACAGAAATTGTCGAGACCATATCCGCGTCGCCAATGGCAGTTTCCAGCGCGGCTAGCTTTGCCGTGTCACGGCCAACGCCGACGATCCGCGTGCCCGCCTTTGCCATCATGACGGCTGTGGCAAGACCAATGCCACTTCCCGCCCCGGTGATGATTGCAACCGTCATGTCTGCCCTCTTCGTTGTAAGCTTGCCTTGGCTTAGCGCATGGTCATATCTAATCAATTCGTGATCCTGAGAAATTGTCAGGATAACGCACCGGCGTAGCTAGGGCCCCGACCCTGGCCTGAGAAGAATGGGACCCGAATATGACCTTTAGCCCGTCCGCGCTCGATGGCATCCGCGTGATTGACATGAGCCGCGTGTTTGCCGCCCCCGTCGGCGCGCAAATCCTGGGCGATCTAGGCGCGGATGTAATCAAGATCGAGCGGCCCGTCGTGGGCGATGACGGTCGCGGTTACGGCACCGCGTGGATCAAAGGCAAGGACGGACTGGATACGCGCCAATCTAGCTTCTTCACCGTATCGAACCGCAACAAGCGTTCGATAACGGTCAACCACAGCAAGCCCGAGGGGCAGGAAATCCTGCGTGCGCTGCTGAAAGACGCCGATGTGTTGATTGAAAATTACAAGGTAGGTGATCTGAAGCGTTACGGCCTTGATTATGATAGCCTGAAAGCCATCAATCCCCGCCTGATCTACTGCTCGGTCACCGGATACGGACAGACCGGTCCGATGGCGTCAAAACCGGGCTATGACGGATTGTTTCAGGCAACCGGCGGGATGATGGCTGTAACGGGCATTTCCGACGGCCAGCCGGGTGCCGGACCGCTAAAGGCCGGACCAAGCCTTGTCGACTTTATCACCGGGCATAATACAGCACTCGCCATTCTGGCCGCGCTGATGCACCGGCATAAAACTGGTGAGGGCCAATATATCGACATTGCTTTGCTCGATACCTCGGTCGCCATGGTCAGCCATATCATGCAGGATTATCTGATCAGCGGAGAGGCTTCGCCGCGTCTGGGTAATGGCGGCAACGGCGGTGGCCCAGCCGATCTCATCTACGCTAGCGACGGAATCATCTACCTGACCGCTGGCACAGATGAGCATTACCGGCGTTTGACCGTTCTAATGAAACAGCCAGAGCTGAATGACGATCCGCGTTTCAATTCCAATTTCAAGCGAGGCAAAACCAACCGCGCGGAGCTAATCGAAATTATCAATGCGTGGAGCAGCAACTACAGCGCAGCACAGCTGCTTGATATGTTCGACGAAGTCGGCATTCCGGCGGCCAAGTATAATTCGCTGCCGGAGGTTTGGGAAGAACCGCAAGTCCAGCATCGCTGCTTGCGCGCGACAACGCCGCACCCGCATGCCGAAGCCGGATCTGTTGACCTGATCGCTAGCCCGCTGGCGCAAATGTCGGCAAGCCCTGCCGCCATCCGCCGTCCGCCGCCGCTTTTGGGCGAACATACCGATGACATTTTGCGCGACCTATGCGGCTATGATGATGCGCGGATCGCGCGCCTGAAAGAGCAAGGCATCATATGAAAATCGGCTTTTCCATGCCGCATTTGTTGCGATTGAAAGCAACTTGTCAGCCGTGGGAAACCGAGGTCACGGGAGCGGACCAGACAAAGCTCGCCAAATGGGCGGAAAAGCTTGGCTATGCGATGATCTCTGTGCCCGAACATCACATCGTGCCGCGCGAACATGTCGAGCTGTCGGGCCCGCATCATTTGAGCGCCTATAGCACTATGGCATATTGGGCAGGTGCGACGGAAAATATCCGCGTCAACAGCTGCATCGCGATCTTGCCCGTGCAGCATCCGATCATCACCGCCAAAGCACTATCGACGATGGATTGGCTGTCGAGCGGACGCGTGACCGTTACATTCGCGGTTGGCTGGCTCAAGGCCGAGTTCGATTTGCTCGGTGTGCCTTATGAAGAACGCGGCGCGCGCGCGGAGGAATATATTCAGGCCATAATCGAACTGTGGACCAAGGAAGAGCCTGCGTTCGAAGGCAAATATGTCTCGTTCAAGGATGTCGCCTTTGAACCCAAGCCGGTACAGAAACCACATTTGCCGGTGTGGATGGGCGGCGATGCCGACGCAGTGCTCAGACGAACCGCGCGTTATGCGAGTGGTTGGTGGCCGTTCTTGACCAAGCCCGAAGAAATCCCCGCAAAAATCGACTATATGAAATCGCAGTCCGACTATAACGGCCAGCTCAATGAGATATTCTACGGTTTTGCGACCTCACGGGTGGGTGAAGGCCATATTGTGCAGTCCGACCCGCCTGCCCGGCCGGGCATGTCAAGCCAGGAGATTATCGACCGGCTTGGCTGGTTTGCCGAACTCGGCGTGACGATGAGCAGTGTTCCTATTCCTGCCATCAGCAAAATTGAAGAATATTACGACTATACCCAGTGGGTCGCCGAAGAAATTATGCCCGCGGTCGCTTAAAAAAGCGTGCAAAATGGAAAGGGCAAAATGGAAAGGGGAGTCCGACACATGTCGAAAATCACCGTCGAAAATCTGAAACCGCATGTCGGCGCAAAAATCCATGTCGAGCGTGCCCGGCGGCAGCGCAGCGGCGCAGGACGTTTACAAGATCACACTCGACAAAAGCGTCAACCAGCATCCCGAATATGTTCTGGGCACGTTTTTCTGCCATGCCGACCGGATACAGGGCATGCCGCTGGCGCAAGGGCGCGCGTTGCTGCGGCGATTGACCGAATGGGCGGCGCAACCCGATTTTTTCTATAGCCACGAATGGCAGCCCTTCGCACGTCCACCCGAGAGGCCAAGCGTTCTAAGCAGGTTCTGCTGTCGCCGTAACAATATGCTTGCGGTCCTTGATCGCAACAAAGTCGGGTTCATATTTCGGACGCATCGTACCGCAAATCCGGTCCCAGATCGTTGTGTAGCCACCAAAGTTTGCGGTGAAATAGCGGTGATGCTGGTCATGGAAGGTGGCGGTGATAAACCATTTGGTCGCCCAGCTCTTGTTCCACCAGCGCGGTAGGAATTCATAACCGCTATGCACATAGAAGCCCATGAAGACATTGGTCGGGATGATCAGCAAAGCGGTTTCCTGATGCACGGTGGCGACCGTCAGAAACAGCGGCACAAAACCACCGTTGATCAGCGATTCCAGCGGATTAACTGACAAGTTGGTTGCGAGATTGGTCGACGTCGACAAATGGTGCAGCTTGTGGATCCATTTATACATCGGCTCGATATGCATCCAGCGGTGCAGCCAATAGAACCAGGTATCAAAAGCAAAGAAATAAAGCGCATATTCGAGCGCAATGACCCACCAAGCGGCAGGTTCGGCGTTGGTCGTGATATAGCCGTTCTTGGTCAGCCAAACATTGGCCGTGCCCAGTATCGCGCCCGACACTGCAACGTTGATCGCGCCAAAGAGGATTTCCCAGCCAAAGCGTTTGAGCTTAAAGCCGCGCGGCTGGATCTTGCGATCCTTGAAAAATCCGCGCCAAACCGCAATCGCAAATACGCCGACAGCAAATAACGTGATCCACAAACCGAACGGATCATTGCCGGAAAATGCGTTCTTCAAAAATTCAGACATGCCCCAATTCCCATATGCTCGCCCCGGATGCTATGCCCATATCGCGTCCGCTGTAGCCAGAGCATTGCCGCCGCGTCCGCCCAGCTCGCTTGCGAGCGCCTTTAGCCGGTAGGTCCACAGATGCAACGGATGTTCGAGCGTCATTCCCATTGCGCCCAGAAACTGGTGGAAGTCATAAACACAGGCGCGGGCCGATTCTTGTGCGTGCAATAGCGCCATGGCGGCGTCGGAGGGATCAAGCGTGCCCGCTGCTTTCATCGCCAGCCAATGCAAGCTGTTCGACCTGACTTGGGCCTCGGCCAGCCGGTGCCGGACGGCCTGAAACGACGCGATAGGACGACCGAATTGCTCGCGCTGGGCGACATGCGCGCATACGCTTTCCAAGGCCGCTGCCAATAGCCCGGCGGCCTCGGCAGCAAGGGCAACGCGCCAGCGTGTGCGGCAATCTTCTGCTGTAATCTCGTGTGCCGTCGTTGCCACTGCCGCCGGGTCCACAAGCAAAGTTGCGACGGGATAACCAAAAAGCGCATCAGGCTCAGCCCGGCAATGTTCGGCAGCAGCGACGAAACTCTTAACTGTGCCGTCACCAACCCACAGCACTGTTGCACCTTCGCGCAAGAACCGGACAGGCCGGTTGGACTTGCTAGTGACTATGCACAGCGGATGACCGGCTGCTTCGCCCAACTGTGGCCGGAAAAAAGCGCTGAGTGCAGCTTCGCTGGTAAAGGGCAGCCGTGCCAGCCGTTCGACAATGACAGCTGCCGTTGCAGTACCAAGATCGGGGTCGGATGCGACATCGAGAAATCCGCCCGCGATCAGTTCGCGGTCAAGCGCTGCGCTGGTCAACGCTAGGCTGTGATCGCCAATCGGCACATCGGTATAGGGTTTGGCGAGGCTATCTAGCGCGTCAAGGATCGCGACTTGGTCAGAGGTAAGCGAGATATCCATTATCTTGGTTCCCTTGGGAGCCCAAGCACATCATTGGCGATGATATTGAGTTGTATTTCGGCTGCACCCGCTGCGATGCCGGCAACAATCCCGCGTTGGTGGTGCATTTTGAGGTAAGGATGCGCGTCAGCCAGCGCCTCTGGCAAATACTCGACCACAAATTCCGCGACGCGCCGTTCCGCCATAACCGTGGCAAAGCGTGCCGAGCTTGTTTCTGCGCCAATGGCCTCACCGTGCGCGCGGCGCGTGATGATCGCGTAGCTCGCCATTCGTGCGGCTTCACATAGGGCAGCGCACTGTGCTGCCTCGATCTTTACCGCCTCGTTTTGCCATTCGCCTTGCTCTTTCAGCACCGATACCGCTCGGTCGAGTGCCGAACGCGCCAGTGCATAGCGCGGGATGCCTAGCCGTTCGTTGGCAAGGCTGTAGCCGATGATCTCCCATGCTTGCCCCTCGGCACCGAACAGTGCGTCAGCAGGCACCAACATATCGTCAAAGAACACCTCATGAATGTCACCCTCCCCGATCAGCGAAGGGATTTGCCGGACGACTATGCCCGGCGTGTCCATGGGCACGAGAAGGATGGATATACCGCGCTTGCGGTCGTCGCTGGTCCGCACGAGCAAAAAGCAGGTGTCGGCAAGGCCGGCATAGCTGGTCCAGATCTTCTGTCCCGTGACGCGGTAATGGTCACCGTCTGGTCCGCTCTCCAGCACCGCACGCGTGCGCAGGCTTGCCAGGTCGCTGCCAGAGCCGGGCTCGGAAAAACCCTGACACCAAAGCGCTTTGCCAGACGTTATCGGCAGCAGATACCGGTCCTGTTGCGCCTTCGTACCATATTTCATCAACGTGGGGCCGACCCAATTGACGTTCATATACTGTCCGCCGCGTGGTTCGCCCGCGATCCACATTTCCTCGGCAAGGATGGTCTGGTGCCACGGGTTCAGCCCTTGTCCGCCAATCTCGACCGGCCAATGCGGGGTTAGCAAATCGTCCTTGGCCAATTCACCGCAAAATTCGCGCGCATATTCGGTGAGCGCAGGCGACGCGGGACCGTGCTGCGAAAAGCGCTCCCAATCCTCTGGCAGTGTCTTGGCAAGAAAATCGCTTAAGCGCTGACGGAACGCGATTTCCTGCTCTGTCCAGTTAAAGTCCATCAGCGTGGGTTAGCGCAGAGTACGGCCAAGCAGCAAGCAGCGGAAAAGGCGACAATCAGACAACGCCGGGGTGATGCGGACGGTAGCAAGACGCCTTTTGGCCTTATCGATTAACTGCACCTTCAAGCGTCTGACGGATAAACCGCTGGTATGACATACCCTTGGCCGCAGCTTTTGCCTTCACCGCATCGAGCAGTGCGGCAGGAAAACGCATATTAACCTGCTTTTCCTTTTTCTCGAACTCGAAGCTGTGTGGCTTCATGGTGCCAAGATCAAATTCGGTTAGATCGGCGTTTTCGACAAAGGCTTCGGCCGCAGCGTCATTGTTCAGTTTTGGCAATCGCTTGTTCATAATGGTCAACCTCTTTTTAGTGCATATATCTTGCGCTGATGGGACGGATAAGCCTTTTATTGCCCAGCTTGCACATGGTGAAAGCCACAAGTATCAGCCGTTGGCCGCTACCTCTGCCGATCGCCAAAAAACGCGTTTCTTTCGACGAATGCGCAACATCGGGAGTCAAGTGGTGGGCATATTGAAAAACCGATTCGATATCGGCAATTTTTAGGCCGTGTTTTCGACATTTGCCCAGCTTGTCATCATCCCAATCAAATCCCGACATCGCCGTGGCATTCATCGCCAAGGTGTATAGCGTTTTGTATATGCATTTGTCAATAATTGGCGAGCCGACTCTTGCGTTTGTGTGAAAACATGCGGAATGAAGCGTCATGAGCGCACCCGATTATGTTGCAAAAGCGAAACTGGCTGATTTGCCGCCGGAAAGAACACTCGCCATTGATGTCGACGGCGTAGCCGCCTTGCTATGTCACCATGACGAAGAGATTTTCGCGATCGAGAACCGCTGCAGCCACCTGCAGGAACCACTGGCTTGTGGCCGGATGCGCAACGGCTGGATAGCTTGCCCGGTCCACGGCGCGCGCTTCGATCTGGAAACCGGTGAGGCGATTACTGGCCCGGCAACGACACCTGTGCGCACTTTCGCGGTACGGATCAACGGCGAAATGATAGAGGTAGCGTCGTGAGCGAAGAACTAACAAATTTCCGCGCAGAGGTGCGCAACTGGGCAGCGGCCAATATCCCGACCGATTGGCGCGAAGCTGCTACACACGCCGAGTTTGTTGCGTCGCAGCGCGCTTGGTTTGCGAAGCTCGTGCAGGGGGGCTATGCCGTGCCGCACTGGCCAGCGAAATGGCCTGGCGGTGGTCGCAGCCTTGCCGAGCAAAAGGTAATTTACGAGGAACTGGCGCGCGGTGATGCGCCGCGACTGCTGCTTTCGTTTGTGTCAACCTACCACGCGTTTTCGACGCTGGAGGAATGCGGCAGCGAAGCGCAGAAAGCACGGTATTTACCCGCGATATTGGAAGGCGAAACCTGGTGCCAGGGCTTTTCCGAACCCGGTGCGGGGTCTGACCTTGCAGCGCTCAAATGCAAGGCGGAACGAAAAGGTGATGTCTATGTCATCAACGGCCAGAAAGTCTGGTCGACTATGGCACAATATGCCGACATGTGCTTGTTACTGGTTCGCACCGATAGCAGCGGCGCGAAGCAGGCGGGGATCACTTATTTGCTGATGGACATGAAGGCGCCGGGCGTCACCGTTCGCCCGATCCACCAGATACAAGGCGATGAGGAATTTGCCGAGATATTCCTCGACAATGTCGAAGTACCGGTGTCACAGCGTGTGGGCGAAGAAGGCGCGGGTTGGGCTGTGGCACAGGCAACGCTCGCCTCCGAACGCGGCCTGACGCTGATGGAGTTGACCTACCGGTTGCGCGGTAGCCTATCGCGGGTGGCGGACTTGATCCGCGCAAATGGCCGCGAAAACGACCAAGGCGTGCTGCGCGATTTCGGCGCGATGACCACACAGGTTGATGCGGCGTGCGCGATTGCCGACCGCTTTCTCGAAAACCGGATGGCAGGGATAGAGGCGATTGGCGATGCCTCAATCGTGAAGAACAGCTATTCACGGGCGCTGCGTGCTTATTCGCTTTTTGCGGTCCGCTTGGGTGGCGCAGAGGCGCAGAGGCGCGCGCCAATTACATTTGGTGATCTGACCACGGGCAACTGGATGGCCGATTTCATGAACAGCTATGCCTGGACGATTGCTGGCGGAAGCGAGGAAGTACAGCGCAACATCATCGCCGAACGGATGCTGGGCATGCCGCGTGAGCCGAAGGGATGGGTCGTAGCGTGATTACGCCGTCCGAACTGCGCGACGCCGCACAAAAGGCCTTTCCGGGCGACGTCCTTGCTCCCGACCGCGATGCCAGCTGGGCAAGCCTCGTCGAAATGGGCTGGTTATTGATCGACCTGCCGGAGGAATTTGGCGGGCTGGGTCTGGGTCGTGACGCAACGACGGCAATCCATGTCGAAATGGGCCGCGTGTTGTCGCGTGCCCCGCTGATCCCGGCGCTTCTCGGGCTGCAAGCAATCGCCGCTTCGAGCAGCCTGCCTAACAAGCAAGACTGGATCGACCGGATTTGTGGCGGTGCGTATGTGCCGCTGCATATGCTTCCGGCAAAAGTGGAAGGCCGCGAAGCGCTAACTGGGACAATCACAGGCGTGTTCGATGCCGATATGGCGAGCTATGTTGTGGCGCAGCTAGGCGAACGGCACATTTTGGTGCCCCTTGATTGTACTGGCGTGCGTTTGATCGAACGCACAATGTGGGATGAAACGCGGCGGGTTTTCGATATCGAACTCGACGGATTTGTTCCCGAAATCATTTTGGCAAAGGACGAAACAGCAAAGGCCCTGCACGACGCGATTTCCGCAAACGCACAGCTCGCCCTGGCAGCCGATGCGCTCGGCGGGGCGCAAGCCGCCCTTTCGGCAACCGTTGAATATCTTGGTCTGCGAAAGCAATTCGACCGGCCACTCGCGATGTTTCAGGCGCTCAAACACCGCGTCGCTGACTTACGGATAGGCAATGGCACGGCGGAAGCTTTGCTATGGTCTTGTGCCAAAAACGCCGAAACCAGCATTACCGAACTGGGCGCGATGAAGGCGTTTGTCACCGACAATTACCGCGCCGTCACCGAAGAGATGATCCAGCTGCACGGCGGCATTGGCCTTACCCAAGAGCATCCGTGTCATTTGTTCATGAAGCGCGCGATGCTCAACCTGCACCTATGCGGATCGCCTGACTATTGGCACGAGGCGCGGGGACGCGAAATGATGAAGGCACTGAGTCAAAGCAGTTAGCAAGCTGTCCTATTTGGTCGCAAATTTGTTAGTTATTGGGAGAATGGATATGAACTGGATAGCGAGACTGGCCGAAATCATTCTGTTTTCTGCGCTGCTGATTGCCGCACCGATTGGTGCGCAAGAAGACATCATTGTTGCCGATCAGTTGGTGAATGCCGACGCCGCCAATCCGGCTGTCGACAAGATGTTCGCGCAACCTTTTGTCGATATTGACGAATGGCGCGACGCGCCGGTCAAGCACCGTTATATCCACGGCGGTTTTACCGGCACGGACATGAAGTTCAGCTTCTACATGCCGCCCAAAGAGAAGTTCGGCGGCCGGTTCTTCCAATATGTGACGCCCGTTCCCGATAACGAAAACCTGTCGCAGACGGTGCAGGCTGGCGATGATAATATCGGATTTGCAATCAGCTCCGGCGCGTATTTTGTGGAGACCAATGGCGGTGGAACCAGCGCAACCGCTGGCCCGGCATTCATGGCCGACCCCACAATTGGCGCATACCGCGCCAATGCGGCGGCGGCACGCTTCTCTCGCAAGCTGGCGATGGACATGTACGGCAGCAAGCGCGTCTATGGTTACATTTACGGTGGCAGCGGTGGCGGTTACCGCACAATGGGCAGCATAGAAAATACCATTGGTGTGTGGGACGGCGCGGTGCCCTTTGTGCTTGGTACGCCGATGGCATCGCCAAATAATTTCTCGATCCGAATGCACGCGATGCGTATCCTGAACGACAAGTTCCCGCAGATCAACGATGCGATGGACGCAGGCGGCAGCGGCAATCCGTATAAAGGTTTGAATAAGGAAGAAGCGGGTGCCTTGCGCGAAGCAACGCGGCTCGGTTTCCCGCTAAAAAGCTGGTTTGGCTACAAGACCATGGGCGTTCACGGCTTTACCGCTGTTTACCAAGGGATGATGATGGTCGATCCCGGCTATTTCGAGGATTTCTGGACCAAGCCGGGTTATTTGGGATTCAACCCGCCAGAGAGTTTGAAAAAAGCGCGTTTGCAGTATGTTACCAAAATAAAGCTGCCGCTGTCGACCGATGATCTTGAGGCGCGCGGGCTGACCCCCAAGCGCCTTCCTGGTCAGCCGCGTGATGCCGGTCGCGGTTCGGCGGACCTTGCATGGCAAAAACTGGTCAACGACAAATCGTCGCGACCTATTGCATTCGAGCTGGAAGGCACGCCGCCTGATGTGAACTTTATCGGCGGCGATCTCTATGTTTTGTCGGGAGAAGCCAAAGGCAAACGCATCGCGCTTTTGGCGCTGAACAACAATGTCGTATCTTTGGGGGTTGTTGCCGATGTTGGCGCGCTTGCCAAGATCAAAGCCGGAGACGAGGTGCGGGTGGACAATTCAAACTTCCTCGCGGCGCAAACATACCACCGGCATCAGGTGCCTGATGCGAGCTACACCAACTACGACCAATTCCGCGGGCCAAACGGCAAACCGATTTATCCGCAGCGCAAGATGTTGCTCGGCCCGATGTTTACCGCCGGGGCCGCTGGTTCGGTTCCCTCGGGAAAGTTCAACGGCAAGATCATATTGGTCCAGTCCGGCCTTGACCGCGAAGCCGTACCCAATCAAGCCGATTGGTACCGGCGGAAATTCGACCAGCTCTACGGGAAAGAAGCGAACAACAAATACAGGCTGTGGTTTACCGAGCATGCACTGCACGGCTATAATGAAGACAAGGACGCGCGCACCCGTGTGGTCAGCTATTTGCCCGTGTTGCAACAGGCACTGCGCGATGTCTCGGCCTGGGTCGAGCGCGGGGTCGCGCCGCCGGCAAACAGCAGCTACAAATTGGAGGAAGGCCAAATCAAACTCGCCGCCACTGCGCGCGAACGGATGGCTGTGCAACCGGTAGTGACCGTCACCGTGAAGGGCAAATCGAAAGGCAGCGTGCGCAGAAATACCGATGTCGAGTTTACCGCAACCGCTGAAGCACCGCCGGGCGCTGGCAAGATCGTCGGGATCGAATGGGATTTTGACGGTAGCGGTGCATTTGCCACAAAGAGCCCTTGGGATGGACCCGTCGCCGCTACCGAAAAGAAGCGCCACCGTTTTGACAATGCCGGTACCTATTTCGTGACCGTACGCGCGATCCTGCAACGCGACGGCGACGCCAAAACGCCCTATGCGCGTATCCCCAATCTGGCGCGGGTGCGGGTGGTGGTCGATTAGCAGCTCAAGCCGAGGCTTCCGCCAGCAGCATCTCCGCCAATAGTTCAGGTTGCGTCATCATTGCCTGATGCCCGGCGTCTATCGATATGACGCGCTGGCAGTGAAGCCGCCCGGCAAAGCGGCGTTGCCATTCAACGGGCAGAATTCCGTCGCGTTGGCAGACGATATAGGTCGATGGCCACCCGATCAGATGATCATAATGCCAATGCACCGCATAGGTCACTGCCATTGGCCAATTCTCGTCGAGCGAGCGTGCCATAAACGCGTCGCGTTGCGCCTCATCCATATCGTTGCAGAACATCAGCGGATATTGGATCTCGCGGCCATATGTATCGGGATCAAGCGGCCAGCCAACCTCATCAGGGTTCGCACCATGAACGCCGCGTCCCATCTGGTCGATCACGCTATGCCCCGGCAAAGGCGCGCTGCACGAGAGATAGACCAGTCGCCGGAACAATTCGGGCGCACGCTCCACCAGCACCGGCAGCATCGTTCCCGCCTGCGAATGGCCGACCAATACGATATCGGCTAGTCCCGCTCCGCTTATGTCTGCAATCAGTTCGTCGGCGACATCCTCGACACCCAGTTCGATTGTGTCGCGGTGGCGTTTTGTACCGCAGCCGGGAATATCGAGAGCGAGGGCTGAAGCACCCTTTGCTCGCAATATTACTGCGACGGCATCCCAGACCCAGCTACCTTGCCCACCGCCATGAAGCGTTGCGAAAGTTGCCATAGCTGTCCCTCCTGAAGGTCAAGCTATGCCACAGCCCACGGTTCAGCAAGCTCTCTGGCCATCGTGCCGCCGATATGGGTTGCAACTTTACCGCCATGATTGACAGCATGCGCCTCGCCCCGCACCTTTGCCAGCAATGGAAACCAAGGCACAGAATCCACTTTCGCTCGCCGGCCGCGTTGCGATTGTAACCGGCGGCGGCGGCGGCATCGGGCGCGCCATTGCGTTATCGTTCGCAGGCGCAGGCGCGAAGATTGTGATTGCCGACATCATCCCCGAACGCTGCGAAGAAACGGCGCAGCGCGTGCTCGATATGGGCAGCGCTGCCCTTCCTTATCCCACCGATATGTCGAACCCGGATCAGGTCGAAGCAATGATCGCAGCAGCCGATGCAGAGTTTGGACGCATCGATATTCTGGTCAACAATGCGGGTGGAACCGCAAAGCGGTCATTCCGTGAAATGTCGTCGCGCAGCTGGCGCAAGCATGTCGATCTGAACCTGATGGGCATGTTTGCCGCGACCCATAGCGTTATTCCGGTCATGGAACGCGGAGGCCGCGGCGGCAACATCATCAACGTCTCCAGCATCGAAGCGAGCCGTGCCGCCCCGATGTTCTCGGTCTATGCCGCGTGCAAGGCGGGGATGAACAACTTCACCCGCACTATGGCGCTGGAGCTCGGCGATTTGGGAATCCGCGTGAACGCCATTGCGCCGGATTATACCGTCACGCCGGGGACACGGGGCAACATAACAGGGCCGGTTGATCCATCGACATGGTTCGAACCGAGCGAAGCGCAAGAAGATGCCAACCGCAGGCGCATTCCGGTCGGGCGAAGCGGTATCGACACCGAATGCGGTGCGGCTGCGCTGTTTCTGGCCTCTGACATGGCAAGCTATATCAACGGCGTCATTCTGCCGGTTGATGGCGGCACTTGGGCATCATCGGGATGGGTGCGCGACAAAGCTGGCAAATGGTCGCTCGCCGAACCTTACGAAGGATAATCCGTGAAATTCAACATTCCCCTGCCGTTCGACCGGCCTGACGCAGAAAGCCAATTCGGCACGCCCGAAGCGATGCAGCAAATATGCGCTGCGATCGAGCAGGCTGGCTTTTACGGCGCGCTTGTCACCGATCATCCCTGTCCCACCGGACGTTGGCTCGATGCCGGCGGCCATTATGCGCATGATCCGTTTGTCATGCTGTCGCTGGTCGCTGCAATGACCAGCAAGATCCGACTGCAAACCGGGATATTGGTGCTGCCCTACCGCAATCCCTTCACCGTGGCGCGCGCTGTCGCAACGCTCGACCGCTTCTCCGGCGGTCGCGTGACGCTTGGCGTAGGTACTGGCTATATGAAGGGCGAATATAAAGCACTCGGCGTTGATTTCGAGCAGCGCAACGAGCTGATGGACGAATATTTATGCGCGCTTCGTGTGTCGCTAGCCGGTGAGGAGTTTACCTTCGAAGGCAGCGGCTACACAGCGCTTGGTAACCGCATCCTGCCTGGGCCAGTGCAAAAGCCCACGCCGCCGATATTGGTTGGCGGCAACGCACCGCGCGCGATGCGGCGTGCGGTTGAGCTGGGCGATGGTTGGTATCCGTTCTTCACCGGAAGCGCCGCCCTCTCGGCAACCAGCCGGACCAAGGAAATCACAACCGACGCCGATTTGGCAGAGGGCATCGCCTATGTCATGGCACATAGTGAAAAAATCGGACGCGCTGTTCCCCCGAGTATTTCTACAGGAAGCATCGCGGGTCAGAACGACGATTGGACAGCGCAGCAAATAATCGATGCCGCCGGGCGCTATGCCGACATGGGGGTGAGTGCAATTGGCTTTAATGTAAAAGGCCGCGACCGCGCTGAATATATCGACAATGTCCTAAGCTTCGGCGAAGCGGTGATTGCAAAACTTGTGTGAGTTTTTCCACGTCATAGAAACGGCTCCGGCCCACTCGCCCACCAGACATTGCATAGAATATCCTGATTGGGCGGTCGGGAGGGGAAGTGGGCTGGTGCGGCAATGTTACAGTTCTCTGGAAACAAATCTAATCAATAATCCGCGTCTGGCTCTCATGACTTGACCGTTCGATCATACCCATCGCCTGCTGGTCATCCCATTGATACTCCGCGCTGCCCTGGTGCAAATCGAGTCCGCCTATGTCGGGATTGCCGACGCGGAATGTGGAAAGCATGGTCGTTCCGGCAATCCGGTAAGTGCCTTTGGCTGTTTCCAGCTCGACCGAGACATCATCGCCTTCAAAACGGATATCGCGCAGCCACGGGATTTGGCGCGCCTTCGCCAGATGCCACGCACCGTCCAGATAAACATAGCCGTCGTTATACGCCTCGCTGCCATCTTCACGCGGCGGATAGGCAATATAGGCAAATGCACGACCATCGGGGAAAACCGCCGACTGCCAGCAATGCCCGCGAAACCCGCCTAGCGGGCGCACGCTTTGCCGGTGAATGCGCGAACCGTTGCAGTTGAAGCTGCGCGTAGCCCCGTCAATGGTCAGCTCCCCGTGCCCACGGAACAGCTGTTCGATGCGGTACCCGACCCCCATATTTTCGGCTTCGGTCCGCTCGGCAGGTGACATCAGCGCGACCTTTTCAGGGGTAATGTCTTGCACCCAGGCTGGTACAACCATTTCCAGTTCCATGTGAAAAGCAAAGGGCGTTCGCGGTGCTCCAACAAGCTTGGTTGCAACCTGCTGCTTGTGCGATCCGTCCAGAACATCGCCCTTCCAGCGGACTTCCCACTTTCGGAACGGTTCGATGCAGCGCGTCGAAAGCGGACCTGCGCCAAGCACATTAGGATTACCGGACCCGTCAAAGGGTGAATGCGCTGCCGACCCCATGCTTGCGCCGTTCAGCACCCGTCCGGCAGGAAAGGCGAAATTGCCTTGAACGCGGCGTTCGTCCCAACTTGTCGCTTCGGCCTCTATACCGAAACGCGGCAAAGAAAATTCGCCATTTTCTTCGAACAACCAAAATGAAGTGCTTTCGCGCATTTCAGGATCAGCGGGTTTGGCCGCAAACACCATGTCATGTTCGGGAGTAAGCCCCCCGTACCAATCGGCTTTGGTCATTGCCTCTCCCCTGCTGCTAGCTCCAAACCAAATCGCTCGTTGTAGAATGCAAAGCGCCCCCGTAGCGCAGCCACATCGATGCCAAATTCTGCCGGGTCATATCGGTGACTGCCGTGCTTGTCGCGCGGTGTGCTCTCCCGCCAGCTGCGCATATGCGCCTTGGTTTCTTCGGTGAGCTCTTCACTTAGAAATGTGTAAAGCTCTTCCAAATACGCGAACGGGTCTTTCTGGAACGGCGCGAAGTGAATGTCGAAAAACCGGTTGTCGTTGCCGGAATCGCGAAAAGCGATCATTCGGCGCATACCAAGCTCTGCGGTTTCGGTATTGATTGCCCCAAGCCAGTTTTTGTCGACAGAATCGCTAAAGGCCTTGCTCAGTTCAAAATAGAGATCGGCAACCGAAGGGATAACGCTAGCCACATCGCGGTGAGTCATCCAAAACTGCGCGTCGGGAAAGACCCGGTCAAGCGCGCCGATGAACAGCGAATGCGACGGGTTTTTCAATCGCCAGCGCATAGGCGGCGACCGCCATTGCAACAGCTTCAAAACACGCTTCACGTAATTGTAAGTGGGCAACAAATCGGCCTGATGGTTCAGCCATTCGACATAGCTCGGCACATGAGCGAAGGCCTGAAATATCTGCGACTTGAAATCATATCCCATGAACGTCTGGCATTCGGCGGGAGAGGTCGCTGTGCTGGGCAGCATCTGTACCATGCGCGGAAACAGCCGCGCGCGCCGTTCCATCGATGCCTCTGCAAGCGCAAGCCGTTCAGCGACGCTCGCGGGGTCAAAGCCCGGCGGCGGACAGGGCCGCATTGTTTGCCAATTGCGCAGCGACCGGACGTTCCGGTCTTCGCCGAGCAAACAGGCAAGTGCGGTTGAACCGGTTCGCGGCAAGCCGATTCCGATCAGCGGCGCGACAATCTGTTCATCATCAATTTCCGGAAAGCGTTTGTACCAATTTTCCACCTGCAACCGGCAGCCGAGAAAATCAGCTATTTGTGCGCCAAAAGCAGCCTCGCCTATATCATTGAAGCGCGCTTCGCCATTGGCGGCATCCACCAAACGCTTCAGCCCTTCGCAGAAACTATCCTCGCCAAAATCATCAAGACCGGTTGCGTCACGCGCTTGCTGCAACAGGTGCGCGACTGACAGCATAGCGGCGCTTTAGCCCATCAACCCTTTGGCGGCAGCGACAATCGAGTCGACTGAAACAAGATAAGCATCTTCAAGCGGTTTCGAGAACGGAACCGGCGAATAAGGCGCACCCAACCGGCGCACTGGACCTTTAAGCTGGCCGTAAAGTTCTTCATTGATCGTTGCGGCAATTTCAGCACCAACGCCAAAGACACGCACAGCTTCATGCACGATAACGGCACGTCCGGTCTTCGCGACCGAAGCCAGCACGGTTTCCTTGTCCCAAGGCGACACCGTACGTAAATCAATAACTTCGGCCGACACGCCTGCTTCGGCAAGCGCAGCCGCCGCCATATGGCAACGCGACACCATGCTGGAATAGCTGATCAATGTAACGTCGCTGCCTGGCCGCGGAATGCTTGCCTTGCCCAAGGGAATCTTGCCTTGATCGGCGGCTACTTCGCCCGGCGTAAAGAGTGTCACACCGGTTTCGATGAACAGGCACGGATCGGGGTCATCGATGCACGACAGCATCAGTCCCTTGAAATCAGCCGGTGTAGAAGGTGCAACAACCTTGATCCCCGCGCTGTGGCAGAACCACGCCTCAAGATGGTCGGCATGTTGGCCCGCGGTTTGGAAACCGGCACCCGTCAGCGTGCGGATGACGATTGGAACCTGGCTCTGACCGCCCGACATGAAGCGCAGTTTTGCCGCGTGGTTGAAAATCATGTCCATCGCCACGGTTGTGAAATTCATCAGCATGATTTCGGCAACAGGCTTATATCCGCCCATTGCCGCGCCAATTGCTGCACCAATGATTGCTTGTTCGGAAATCGGCGTTGAGCGCACGCGCATATCGCCAAACTTTGCCGAAAGGCCGCGCGTGGTGCCCATAACGCCCCCGCCTTCCCGGTCGGCCACGTCTTCGCCAAAGCACAAAACTTTGGGGTCCTTTTCCATCGCTTCGAACAAAGCGGCTGTGACGGCGGCCTGACCGGTCATTTTGATCATCTCGGCGCTCATGCTGCGATCTCCTCGGCAAACACATCTCGGCGCAATTCATCCACCGAAGGGAATTCACAGGCCATGGCAAATTCGATGGCATCGGCCACGTCGGCCTCGGCATCGGCTTCGATCTTGGCAAGCTGCTCCTCGCTGGCAATGCCGTCTGCAATCAGCCGTGCGCGAAAACGTGGCAGCGGGTCTTTCGCCATCCACTCGTCCTTTTCACCCTCGTGCATATAGCTGTCAGCATCGCCGAAGACATGGCCGAAATAGCGGAATGTGATGCATTCCAACAAAGTCGGGCCTTCACCTGCACGCGCGCGTTCAATTGCGGTGTGCGCGGCTTCGTACATCGCGTCGGGGTCATTGCCGTCAACGGTGTAACCCGGCATGCCGTAGCCGATGGCGCGTTTGGAAATCTGGTCAACTGCTGTGCAGTTTTCATAGCGGGTATGTTCCGCATAACCGTTGTTCTGGCACACAAAAATCACCGGCAACTTCCAGATCGAAGCCAGATTTAGTGCCTCGTGAAACGCGCCGATATTGGACGCACCGTCACCGAAATAAGCCACCGTAACCTGTTTGCTGCCGTCAAGCAGTGCGGCCCAACCAAAGCCATTGGCAATTGGCATGGAGGAACCAACAATGCCTGTTGTGACCATCACCCCCGTTTCGGGATGGGTGAGGTGCATTGGACCGCCCTTGCCCTTACACGTACCATCGACGCGGCCAGTAATTTCGGCCCAGAGTGGACGCAGCGGCATATCTTTGGCCACCATGTCATGAATGCCGCGATAGATTGTGCAAATCTTGTCGTCGTTGTTAAGCTGCGTCGAAATCGCCGAGGGAATAACCTCTTGGCCGCGCGCAGAATAATATGGCGAGGTGATACGCCCCAAACGAATTTGTTTACGCGTGGCGTCGTCGTTTCGCTCGATACGGATCATCCTGCGATAGATATCAACCAGCGTTTCGTTGCTGGCTTTTGGGGCGTTAGATCGATCTGACATAGCATTCTCTTTCCTTGAATAGCGATAGCTTTAGGATGGATTGGCGTGCACGCAATCCCCGGACACCGGCATTGATCCGATCCGATTATTTATCGGCTGTGCGATACTGATGTCGCCTAAGGATTTGGTATTGGCCCCGCCTTATAATCTTCGGGGATCAACCACCGTCCGGACGGGAGCCAGTGGACCCGACATTTCCGATATTGCCTGCGCCACACCCGACGGTCCGATCCGCGCACCGATCCAGGACGACACATCGATCTTGCCCTCGGCAATCGAGCGCAACGCAAGCTCCATATCTTGCGGTTCCTCGCCGCCTGCAAAGTGCACCGTCAGCCGCTTGTTCTGCGCGGCAAATACAAACAGGCTCTCCTCCTCCATGCAGTAACCGCCCATCACGATCCGCGCACCAAAGCCTACTGATTGGATGATATCTTGCAGGAGCCCTGGAACTCCCGCGCATTCATAGACCAGATTGACGGCAGCATTGCCGAGATCAGAGATCGGGGCATAAGGCGACATTGCTCTTGGATCTACCGCGATATCCGCCCCCATCTTAATCGCCATTTCACGGCGGCTCGCGTGAAAATCTGCGGCAACAATGGGAGCAATACCAAGCAGCTTTAGCCCCGCAATCACGCCAAGCCCAATCGCGCCGCAGCCAAGCACCAGCGGGATATCGCCTTTATCGGGCCGACCTCGCCTCGCATGTTCCAGCCCTACTGCTAGCGGCTCGGTCATCGCCGCCAAATCATCGTCGAGGTCGGCGGGAATCTCCAGCAAGAAGCTTTCATCGAGCAGCATATATTCCCCGAAACCACCCGGGCAGTTGTGGCTGAAGCCGACAACGCCGTGGCTGCCACCGGCGCGCATGATCGGTATCGACGTGACTTTGCGACCCGGCTTTATTCTGCGTTCACTGCCCGGGCCGTAGTCGATCACTTCACCGACATATTCATGCCCTGGCACGAACGGTTTTGACATATCGAGGCCAGCATAAGCGCCGCCGAACGTGTTCGACAGATCGATGACATTCTGCCCGGCGTGGAGGAAATGCGCCTCGCTTGCGCACATGCCGCAGCTATGGGTGCGGACAAGCGCCTGCCCCTTGCTCGGCACAGGATCGGGCATTTCGCCGACATGCACCTTGCCGTTTTGGATATAGGCGGCCTTCACCTCACCACCGCCTTCAATTGCGGCATGATGTCTGCGAGCAATTCAAGGCTTTTCCAGCCTTCTTCAGGCGGGAGACCGCCAACGAGCGGTTGAAATCCGAACGTGCCATGCTCTTCAACCTTATCGACATTGGCGAGCAGCTCTTCGGGTGTCCACACCGCGAACATGCCCGACTTCTTCAGTGCCTCCACAGTGTCGAGTCCCTTGAAGGGTGAGTTCGAGTTTTCTTCTTGTGCTGCCCATTTGGCATATTCAGAAACCACGTGCAGCGCGTGGCGTTCAAGTATCGCCCACGTCCGCTCGGGGTCCCTCGACAAGGTGATGTTACCCGGCAAGCGGTGCGACGGCACCAAAAATTTACCCGGCGGTCGGCCGAGCTTTGCGCATTCTTCTATATACAGGGGCACCATGTCGGCGCGCATCGGGCCAAAGCCAATGCCGAAACGTGCGGCACGTTTGGCCGAAGCCGGAACTGCGCCGCCGGCGAAGATTATATCTTCGGGCTTTTGTACCGGTAGCGGCCGCACGAAAACCGGGCGGCCATCTGCTTCAAACCGTTCACCGCGCAGCGCTCTTAAAATAATCTCGATTCCGTTGTCGAGAAGCTTGCCGCGGTCGCGTTGCGATACGCCGAACATGTCGAATTCGCTTTGGACATAGCCCGCACCGAAAATCACGTTCAGCCGTCCCCCTGACATCAGATCCAGCACAGCGATCTGTTCGGCGATCTTCACCGGATCATGCAGCGGCAATATTACCGCACCGAGCAACAAAGTGCATTGGTTGGTCATGGCAGCAATGCCGCCACCCATGACAAACGGCGCAGGCAAATAGCCGTCGTCCGAGCCGTGATGTTCCATCAGTCCAATGCGCGTGACGCCGATTGAATCAGCAAAGGCTGCCATTTGTAACGCCTCGCTGTACATTTTGGATGCAGGCGTTGCCCAATCGGGCGCCCTCATGTCGAACGAAATGGTTGTTTGCACGCCCGTTTTTTGCGTGCTTTGCGCGTTCGCCATATTCACCCCTTCAACACCAGATAAGACGGATCGCTCCGGTCGCGCTGTGCAATATCATGTGCCTTCATCGGCGTTACCTCGCGGATTTCGTCCATCTCCATGATGGCGTGACGGTGGTCGAGCGCCCAACGCCCTTTGCGTTTTGACCAGCGGTCGATGTAACGGCTAAGCACCGTCATCTGCATTATCTGGCCATTGCGGTCCATCCGCAGCGTCGCGGTCACATATGACTCACTGCCTGCTGTATCGCCGTCCAGCTCTATGATGATGTTGCTCATTTGGTGAGAATGCATCAGCAGCCCGGCATGCTGCCGACAGACGTGGTCCACGAATCCGCGCCCCGTGCCTTGATAGTTGTGACCATAATCAGCCGTCCCGTCTTCGTGCCAAATCGAATAACCAAGCGCGTGATCGATCCGGTCCATTGCCCGGCAATAGCGGTAAATCTGATCGGTTATCGCCTGCCGGTCAGCACATAAACTATCGCGCATATATTCTCCTGTCCTTGGTTTACTCTATGCAGCGGCGCGCCGCTTGCAAGGTCGCCGCAGCGATGTTTGTGTCTCTGCTTGCAAAGCACTGTTTCGCCCAGCAGGTAGGGTGCGAAGCTCGGAGGATGACATGGCAACGATGCAGGCAGTTTACGCCGTGGGTGGCAAAGGGTTTGACTCGATCGAACTGCGCGTGGTCGATGTACCGCAGCCAGCGGCTGGCGAAGCGCTTGTTCGATTAAAGGCCGCAACACTCAATTACCGCGACTGGCTGTTCATGACCGGTGCGTTGCCCGATATGACCAAGACGCCCGACTATGTGCCGCTGTCTTGTGGTGCTGGCGAGGTGGTCGCCGTTGGCGAAGGCGTGACGCGCGTTAAAGTCGGCGACCGCGTCAGCCCGATTTTCTCGCAAGTCTGGCTGACCGGACGGATGCCTAGCATGCAAATGCTCGGCGGCTTTGCCGATGGCACCGCGCGGCAATATGCGTGCTTCGATGCAGAGGGGCTGGTAATCAACCCGCCAGAGCTGGGCGATTTGGAGGCAGCGACATTGCCTTGCGCGGGGTTAACCGCGTGGAATGCGCTGTACCAGCACCGCCCGATCAAGGCGGGCGAATGGGTGTATTGTCCCGGCACCGGCGGGGTATCGCTTGCCGCGATGCAATTCGCCAAAGCGGCGGGAGCGCATGTCGTGATTACGTCCTCGTCCGATGTAAAGCTTGCGCGGGCCAAGGCAATGGGCGCCGATCTGTGCATAAACTACGGATACTACCCCAGATCTTGGCAAAGCAATCCGCGACGGCATCGCCCAAAAAAATGGGGCTGGCGGCGTTGATATCGTGGTCGATGTTGTCGGCAAGGATCAGCTTGAGCTTAATCTATCGCTGCTGAATGAAGGCGGGCTGGTCGCCGCGATCGGGATGCTGGCTGCGCATTTCTCATGGGGCGCAGACCAGTTTGACGACACGCGCTTGGGCCGTATCTCGGTCGGCAACCGCGAGGAGCATGAAGCCATGCTCGCCTTCTGCGCCAAACATTCGGTCCGTCCGGTGGTCGATGTGGTTTATGATTTGGCGCGGTTAAAGGATGCGATGGAGCATCTGGAAAGCGGCAAATTCTTTGGGAAGGTCGCGCTGAATTTGTTGTGAAGGCGGCTGCTTTGTTGGGGGGAGCTGACAGGCGGGTTTTGATAACTTTCTGACCAGTTTCGGACATTCCCTACATCGTCACCCCGTGCTTGACACGGAGCTTGGCTTTTCTTTTGCGCGACGATCGCTAAATGAATCGGCATGGCAAAAGGCGGCTGGGTTTACATCACGGCGAACCGCTACCGTGGCGGCATGTATACCGGCGTCACGGCTGATTTGGTGCGGCGCGTCCATCAACACCGTGAGGGCGAAGGATCAAAGAACGTTACCGCCAATGGCAAGACGCGCCTGGTTTACGCTGAGCGTCACGAGGAAATTACGGCGGCCATCGCGCGTGAAAAACTGGTCAAGAAATGGAAGCGCGAATGGAAATTTGCGCTCATCGAGGCGGACAATCCTGATTGGCGCGATCTTTGGGAAAAATGGCTTCTGGCAGATATCGAGCAAGGTTAGCCTAGCCCCGTGTCAAGCACGGGGTGACGATAGGGTTGTGTCAGCTTTTAGGCCACCTACCTCGGCTCGAGAACGACCGAAATCTTGTCGGGAGCAGACATGAGGGGACCGCCGTCGGCTAATTTATACTT
>CAVXQH010000007.1:0-230899 GCA_963763915.1 uncultured Alphaproteobacteria bacterium | reverse complement strand
TTCCCCGATAAGGATTCGAACCTCAATAGACAGAGTCAGAGTCTGTAGTCTTACCGTTAGACGATCGGGGAATGAGGCTGCGCTCTAAACCGCAGAAATACGCGGGTCAAGCGCGTTTTCGGCGGCGCTGTGCGACGGAAGCGGCAAAGCCCCGCAGCAGCCTTGTACCAGGTTTCCGCAATGTTCTTGTGAAGTTAACGCATTAAGTGTAACTCTGGCGTCAGGTACCGGCGGGTTATCCGATCCGGATAGAAAATAATGAAGCGAGTTACGGCTATGGGCGAACATTTCGCACCTACGCCGCAAAAGGGCCGGGGACGAAAGCGTAAAGGCCGCCCACGGCGCAAGAATGCGGCGAAACCGGCTGGAGGGATGCCGGTTAAGGAGATTCAGGCGCAGCCATCAGATGCGGCTGTCCAAAGCAGCGATGCGCAGCCTTCAATCGATACATTTGCACCTAAAGTTGCTGCCAAGTTCGAACGTCTTGACCGATCAAAACCATTGGAAGGCTGGGTAGGGCGCAATGCCTATGCAGCGCTGGATCTCGGTACCAACAACTGTCGCTTGCTGATTGCGCGCATGGCACGCGACGGCTTCACCATTGTTGATGCCTTTTCGCGCGTTGTACGTTTGGGTGAGGGACTTGCGAGCAGCGGCCGGATCAGCGACGAAGCAATTGAACGCGCGGTTGTTGCTCTCACCATTTGTTCGGAAAAGCTGAAACGCCGCAATGTCGTTTTATCGCGCGCGGTTGCCACCGAAGCCTGCCGACGCGCTGAAAATGGCGCGGCGTTTGTAGAACGCGTTCAGCGAGAGACGGGCATAATGCTCGACATCATCAGCGCCAAGGAAGAAGCGCGTCTTGCTGTGCTCGGCTGTCAGGCTTTGCTCGATGAAGGAGCAGGCCCTGCGATGATTTTTGACATTGGCGGTGGCTCGACCGAATTGGTCCTGGTTTCGACCGATAATGATGCTGACCCGGAGATACTTGATTGGATAAGCGTTCCTTGGGGCGTGGTCTCGTTGACCGAAAGCGGGCCCATTGACCAGAGCGACGAACCCGGGAGAATAGCCGCATACGCCGTGATGAAGCAGCGGGTCCGCGACAGCCTAGCCGACTTTGAAGCGCGCTTGCCCACCGAGCGCGGCGATATGCGCTTGTTGGGTACGTCAGGAACCGTGACAACGCTGGGCAGCGTTTATCTCGGGCTGCAAAGCTATGACAGGCGCGCCATAGACGGGCTGCGGGTGCCATGTGCTGATATGCGCGGGATTAGCCAGAATTTGGCGCGCCTGTCGCCAGAAGGCAGGACACAGTTCCCGACAATCGGTGCCGACCGCGCCGATCTGGTCGTTGCTGGCTGTGCAATATTGGAAACGATTATGGATATTTGGCCGGCATTCCAACTGGGCGTCGCTGATCGCGGCATTCGCGAGGGCATTTTGCGCGGATTGATGGAGAGCGAGCGCAAGCGCCGCTTCCGCCGCTGACATGGCCGATAAACCCACCATCGGAAAATCGCCATCAGGGCGCAGTTTAGCAGGCAAGCAGCGGGTAAAGACCGCGCGCGGGCGCAAGGCACAGTCGACCCGCTGGCTGGAACGACAGTTGAACGATCCCTATGTCCGGGCATCAAAGGCCGACGGATATCGCAGTCGTTCTGCTTATAAGCTGACCGAGCTGGATGAGAGATTTGCGCTTTTGCGCGGCAAGAAGGCTGTGGTCGATTTGGGCGTTGCGCCCGGAGGTTGGGCGCAAGTCGTGCGGCGAACCATTCCCAGGGCGGCAATCGTCGGCATTGACCTTTTGCCGGTAGAGCCAATCGAAGGCGTTGTGCTTTTGGAAATGGACTTCATGGCCAATGACGCACCCGACCGTTTGATTGCGGAGCTAGGCTCAGCCCCTGATCTGGTATTGTCTGATATGGCGGCGAACACCGTGGGGCACAAACAGACCGACCATTTGCGCACGATGGGGCTAGTTGAAGCCGCAACCGATTTTGCTATTTCTGTGCTTCAGCCCGGCGGCGATTTTGTCGCCAAGGTGTTCGCAGGGGGCACCGACCCGGCGTTATTGTCGATCCTGAAGGCCAACTTCACCACAGTCAAACACGCCAAACCGCCTGCAAGCCGTAAAGGCTCGGTCGAATGGTATGTCGTGGCAAAGGGAAAAAAAGGCGGCAACCCCGCCGCTGGAAGATAACGCCTAGGCCTTTTTCGACTTCCGCGCTTGCGCTACCGCTGCCTTCAACGCGTCGTAACCGCGCGCGCCGTCAACAATCTGGTCACCAATGATGAACGTCGGCGTTCCGCCGAAACCGGCATTTTGCGAAATCGCAATATTGGTGTCGAGTTCCTTTTCTGCCTCGGGTGATAGCACAAACGCTTTCGCCGCGGCCTTGTCCAACCCTGCGGCTTCGACAGCAGCATTAATCGACTCCGGTGACGGCGGATCGCCTTCAAACATCGCTTTGTGGTAAGCAGCATGCTTGCCTTGCTTGGCGGCTGCCAACGCCCAAAGCGCCGCTTCCCGGCTGGCTGGTGAAAGGATCGGCAGCTCGCGGTAAACAAGGTGAATGTTCTTGTCTTCGGCGACTAGCCGTTCAACGTCGGCAATACTCGACCGGCAATAGCCACAGCCATAATCGGTAAACTCGACGAGCTTGATGTCGCCCTTTGGATTTCCGGCTTCCGCGCCGGGGAAGGGTGCTTCAATCTTTTTTAGCAGAGGGCCGACCTTGGCCATCATTTCCTTGGTTTGCAGCGCTGCCGCTGCCTCTCGGATGATTTCGGGATTGGTTAGTATATAATCGCGCACATTGGCTTGGCCGCCAGTGCGCGTTACAACATAGGCGGTGCTGCCTGCGATCAAAGCGGAACCAAGCCAAGCGACGAGCAGGGACTTTGTCCCCAAGTTATTTTCAGAACTCATTGTGGCGCGTTAACCTAGCGTATCGCCGCTTGCAATCGCCGCTTCTTGTTGCCGCGCATCTTTTCCACTTGCGCTTCGGCAACCATCCGCACGTCTTGCGCGCGGATCCAGTCTGCTGAATATTCGGGCAGCCCAGCCATCGCGGTTTGCGCATTGGGTAAAGCGAGTTGCGGTGCGCCCTCCATTAAATAGCGTTCTGCACTGGCGAGCGCAGCGCGCGGGGTGTCACCCTGCCGGTCATAGACGATGCCAAGCTGATACCACGCAAAGGGGTTTCGGTTGTCTTTGGCGACGGCCGCTTTCAAGACCCGCGTTGCTTCATCAAAATTGGCTTTGTCCTCTGACTCGATTAACGCGTGGCCAAGACTTGCGGCGATTAGCGGTTGATTACCGGTCAGCTCGACGGCTTTTCGAAGCGATGGAATGGCGAGATCGGAGTGACCGGATTCAAGCTCGATCTGGCCGTAAAGTTCAAGGAAATAAGGGTTGTCCGGCTCCGACTTGATGAGCGCATTTGCTTCGGTCAGCGCCCGGTCGGGATAAGCCCATTTGTGCCAAGCATAGGCACGGGCATAGCGCGCAGGAATGCTTGTGTTTGTAACAGGATATTTCTTTAGCGTTTGGTTTGGCTCCGCAATATAGCCACCCAGCTTGGCCTTTATCCGTTCAAAACGACTTTGCAATTTCGCGTCGGGGGCCTTGGTCCAAGCCGGATCTTTGGAATAGGTATCCTGCAGTACTGAAATGCGCTCTCCCGACAAAGGGTGTGTGCGGTCGTAACTATCGGTTTGCGGAATGCCGAGACGGAACTCGTAGTTTTGTAACTTCTTAAAAAATGCGATCGAACCTTTGCCGGTAATCCCGGCTGCCGCGAGATAGCGCGCACCCGAAGAATCGGCGATGCCTTCTTGGCCCCGTGTGAATGCCAAAAACTTCCCCAATGCCGCTTGCTGACCAGCAGCAAGTATTCCCATACCGGCTTCACCTGCGCCCGCAGCAATGGCGGCCGCAGCAAGGATAAGACTAGCAAAACTGATGCCGGTCGCGGCACTGGCGCCTTCGCCGAAACGGATCACGTGACCGCCCTCGATATGGCCGAGTTCATGCGCAATGACGCCTTGCACTTCATTGGCGGTTTCTGCTGCCTCGATCAAACCGCTATGGATATAGACTGTCTGACCGCCAGCCACGAAAGCGTTGATTGTGCGGTCATTGACCAGCACGATCTCTACATTGCCGGGATCAAGTTTTGCTGCGCGCACCAGCGGCTCTGAGATGTCTTTGAAAAACTGTTCGGTCTCGGCATCGCGTAATACTGACTGTGCCATAGCGGGCTGCATAGCAAGGACAGTCGCTACACCGAGTGCGATCGTGGTTTTGATGGCGGCCTTTGCGACGGCTGGCACGCTTTTGCTGTTTTGGGAGCTCATGCTGCCACTATTGCGAGAAAGCCGATGAACGCGCAATGAAGAAAACGAGGAGCGAGGAGCTTCTGTGCCCCTCGCTGCCTCAATTTTCGGTTTGGCTTAGCCAAAAGTGCGTTGCCACCAACCCGAACGCGGTGCACCGCCTTCTTCGCCGTCGTTGCCAGCAGCGGCTGCTTCGGCAGCTTCTGCTTTTGTGGGCTTCTTGGCGCGGGTTGTTTTGGGCTTGGCTGCTTTTGCCGGAGCTTCTGCTTCTGCTTCTGTTGGTTCAGTCGCCGTTTCAACAACAGCCTCGCTTTTCGTAGCCCTTGGTTTTGCGCGGCTCTTACTCGGCGCTTTTTCAGCAGGCTTTTCCGCTGCGGTTTCCACCGGAACATCAACCGGTTCTTCCGCCGTCACGGCCTTTGGTTTTGCGCGGCTTTTGCGTTTTGGTTTAGCTTCCGCTTCGCTTGCTTCTACCTCGATCGTTGCAGTTTCTTCAGTAACAGCTGCTATTTCTTCGCCACCATCGCGGTCACGGCCACGGTTGCGTCCACCGCGCCTGCTGCGCCGCGGTTTGCTGCGCGGCTGCTCGTCGCCTTCTTCTGCGGCGGCCGGGCGCTCAGCGTCTTCATCGTCATTGTCTTGTGAAGTTGCGTTATCATTGCCAGCTTGCTCGCCGTCTTCACGTTCGCGATTGCGGCCACCGCGTCTGCCGCGACGACGTTTGCGCTTACGGCCGTCACCGTCGGCGCGGTCTTCGCGGTCACGGTTGCTTGCGGGGCGTTCATCCGCTTCTTCTTCGATCTCATCTTCGTAATCGTCCAAAATATCGTCGTCGTCATCTTCGACGATCACGGGTTTGAACTCGGCAGGGCGAGCGGGCTTTGGACCACCAGAGTTGACCGTCAGCTTGGCACCTTCGGCTTCGCTATTGGGAATAACGATTACACGCACATGGTAACGAGCCTCGATTTCGGCTAGCTCCGTCCGCTTGTTGTTGAGCAGATAGATGGTCGCTTCTTGGCTGGCTTGCAGCACGATCTGGCTGCCATTGCCGGTTGCGGCTTCTTCTTCAATGATGCGAAGCGCTGAAAGCGCCGCCGATGACGCAGTCCGGACAAGTCCCGTGCCTTCGCAATGCGGACATTGACGGGTGGAAGCTTCCAAGACGCCCGTGCGCAAACGCTGACGGCTCATTTCCATAAGGCCGAAGCTGGAAATACGTCCCACCTGAATGCGCGCACGGTCGTGGCGCAATGCGTCCTTCATCGCCCGTTCGACTTTGCGGCCGTTCGAGTGGTTTTCCATGTCGATAAAGTCAATGACGACCAAACCGGCCATATCGCGCAAACGCAATTGGCGGGCGATTTCGCGCGCAGCCTCAAGGTTTGTCGACAGCGCCGTTGCCTCAATACCGTGTTCTTTTGTCGAGCGGCCCGAGTTGATATCGATCGAGACCAAGGCCTCGGTCGGGTTGATAACAATATAACCACCCGATTTCAGCTGCACGATGGGTTGGTACATCGCGTTCAGTTGGTCCTCGACATGGTAACGCTGAAACAGCGGAACAGGATCTGCATATTGCTGCACCCGCTTGGCGTGGGTGGGCATTAACAGCTTCATGAAGTCCTTGGCGGCCTTATATCCCTCGGGCCCTTCGACCAAAACCTCATCAATGTCTTTGTTGTAGATGTCGCGGATAGCCCGTTTGATAAGGTCGCTGTCCGTGTGGATCAGCATCGGTGCCGCACCCTGGAGTGTGCGTTCGCGAATTTCGTCCCAAAGCCGTGCCAGATAATCAAAGTCGCGCTTAATCTCTGGCTTGGTCCGCGCCAATCCAGCTGTGCGGATGATGCAGCCCATCGTGGATGGCAAAGCAAGGTCGGAGATTATGGTTTTCAGCCGTTTTCTGTCCGACGCACTGTTGATCTTGCGGCTGATCCCGCCACCATGGCTGGTGTTGGGCATCAGGACGCAGTAGCGACCGGCAAGGCTGAGATAAGATGTCAGTGCGGCACCCTTGTTGCCGCGTTCTTCTTTCACAACCTGTACCAACAAGACTTGCCGCCTGTGGATTACGTCCTGAATTTTGTAGCGGCGGCGCAGATTGAGCCGCTTGGCACGGGCTTCATCGCTGGCCTTTGCTTTGCCTTGACGGCCACGACCTTGATTGCGGCCCTGACTGCGGCCTTTGCCGCGACCACGCCGGTTGCGACGACCGTCGCGCTCTGATCCTTCTTCGCTAGAGTCTTCACCAGTCTCGCCGCGATCTTCATCTTCATTATCTTGATAATCTGACGCGCCATTTTCCTGATCATCATAATCTTCGGCGTTGTCGTCCGATCCACCGCTTTCGCCTTCGTTTACATCAAAAGTGTCAACGCTGTCGTCGCTGTCGACCTCGACAAAATCGTCGTCATCGTCATCGCCGTTGCCGCGGACCATATCTGATGGTTCGTCATATTCGGCTTCTTCCTGTTCGCGCAGAGCGGCTTCTTCGGCCGCAGCTTCAGCTTCGTCAGCCAAAAGGCGCTCGCGGTCTTCTTTCGGAATTTGATAATAATCAGGATGGATTTCGCTGAAGGCGAGGAACCCATGGCGATTGCCTCCATAGTCGACAAATGCCGCCTGAAGCGATGGTTCTACCCGCGTAACTTTTGCGAGGTAGATATTTCCTTTAATTTGTTTGTGATCGGTAGACTCGAAATCAAATTCGTCGATCTGGTTCCCTGTAACGACCGCGACACGGGTTTCTTCCCGGTGCCGCGCGTCGATCAACATACGCGTTGCCATTTAATATTCTCCGGCCAGCCACCCCGAACTTGATGTGATCCGAGTAACTGGCGTTATGTGTTTGAGCCCGAGTTGATGGCGGAAAAGCATCCACCAAAGAGTTGGACAAAAAGCGGGTTTGAAAAAATGCGTCTGCTGCAGGGGCATTGCGTGCGATAATCGCGACGGCTGCATTCCCGGCCCTATTGCCTGTCCCATGCCGGGCGGCTTTGGCGGAAATGTCATGCATCATGCAGCGTCAACCTAAATTAGGTCAGGACATATATACCTGACTCACGAATGAAGGGTGTGATATTTCCCCTCGCGGCTACTGCTAGCATCGCATATGTCATGCGGCAAGGGCGCGCAGTGCTTTTTATGGGTTGGTTTTGTGTTAGTTTTGCACAATGTTGCAATGTTGCCGCACAAATCGTGCCTAATTGGACGTTAACCGTCGTTGGATACTCCGTTTTACCTTTAGTTTGATTAAGACCCTCTTCAGCATGTTGCAGGAGTAGTGGTTTTGGCGGGCAAAAAAATCTGGACCTCTCATGATGTTAAGGGGCATAAGCAGCAAATGTCGGCTTTCGGTCTGATCCTGCTTCCTTTCTTTACGCCGGGCACTGCGTTCGCCAGCATAATTGAAAATGTGACCGCTGATGAACAGTCAATCAGCATTCGTTTCGACGATGTCGTTGCAAAGGCATCGATATTCTCGCTAGCGGGACCAGACAGGATTGGCATCGATATTTCCGGGGCGAAAGCGGGAGATAAGGTCGATTTGGCAGGCGCCTTTGCGCAAGTTCGCCAAGCACAGTTTGACAGCGATACGGCGCGGGTTGTTTTTGATCTGGCAACGCCTGCCGTGGTGTCTGGTGCGTATTTTTCTGACGATGGTCGTACATTGAAAATCGACTTGAAGCATGTTGCTGCTTCGGAATTCATGAGTTTTCTCGGACGTGCGCGAAAAGAAATTCTGCCACCGATGATGTTTCGGGCTTCGCCGCCAAAAGGGCGTTATGAAGTAACCGCACCCATCAAAACCCCATCGAAAAAGGGACTGCCAAAAATCAGCGGACCCAACGACAATAGCCTGCCTTTGGTCGTCATTGACGCAGGCCACGGTGGTCACGATCCGGGATCGATCAGCCCTCATGGCGGTCAATATGAGAAAGATGTCACGCTCGCGATCGCCCAAGCTATCCGCGCAGAACTTGTTGCCTCTGGCCGCGTTCGCGTTGCCTTGACCCGAGACAGTGACAAGTTTCTCGTGCTGCAAGATCGTTACGGCATTGCACGCAAAATGAACGCGGATCTGTTCATTTCCATTCACGCTGACAGCGCGGGTAGCCAGGAAGCTACAGGAGCAACGGTTTACACATTATCGGAAGTTGCTTCGGACCGCGAAGCACAACGCTTGGCAGCACGCGAAAACAAGGCGGACATCATCAACGGTGTGAACTTAGGTGGTGCCGATGCAAACGTGTCGTCGATCCTTATTGACCTGACGCAGCGCGAAACAATGAACGTTTCGGCTGATTTCGCCAAAGTTTTGATCCGTGAAGCCAAACCCAAGATGCGGTTGCGTTCGGATTCGCATAAATTTGCGTCGTTCGTGGTACTTAAAGCGCCCGACACGCCGTCCATTCTTTTTGAAACCGGCTACATGAGCAATGCCAACGATGTTGCAACGCTCACGTCGCGGACAGGGCAGCAGAATGTCGGCAAAGCAGTGGCAAGTGCGGTTCAGGTCCACTTTGCGCGGCGAACAACAGGTCAGTAAGGGGCGGGCTAAACCGGTTGACTGGCAATCGTCTATTTTTGACGCAGAAATCAGGTAAATTCGGCAACAATATCTGGACGAAAGCATCGAATCGCGTCAATACGCGGCTCGATGGATAACAGTGAATCCGAAAACAGCTCTGCAGATGTGCAGTACACCCTGCGGCGTGATGCCGAAGGATTCCGGCACCGTGTGCAACTATATTGGGAAAAGCGCTGGTTTCGCTGGGCTAGTTATCTCGTAGGGGCCTTGCTCCTCGTGGCGTTTGTGTTTTGGTTTTTTGTCGTTCGCAATCTGCCGAACGCCGATACGCTTACCGAATATCAGCCGCCGCTTCCGACAGTTGTTCGCGATATCGATGGGCAACCCTTTCACAGTTACGCGCGCGAACGTCGGGTCCAGTTGGAATTTGCCGATTTCCCTCGTCTTTTGACGCGGTCCTTCCTGGCAGCTGAAGACAAGACATTCTGGTCGCATGGCGGCATTGATTATCCCGGAATCGCTAGTGCAATTTTCAGCAATATTACCAGCTCTGGCCGGTCACGCGGTGCTTCGACAATTACGCAGCAGGTTGCGAAGAACCTGCTTCTGACCAATGAATATAGCTATACGCGCAAGATCAAAGAGGCTTTACTTGCGCGTCGCATTGAGGATGTGCTCACGAAACAGCAAATTCTCTCTTTGTATTTGAACGAAATTGCGCTCGGGCGTCAGGCCTTTGGTGTTGAGGCTGCGGCGCAAGCGTATTTCGGCAAAAGCGTAGAGCAATTGGCGCTTCACGAAATGGCATTTCTGGCGATTCTGCCTAAAGCTCCGGAGCGTTACGGGCGTGCCCAGAACGAACAAGCGGCTATTGACCGACGCAACTGGGTGTTGCGCGGCATGCGCGAAAATGATTGGATTACAGATGCGCAGTTGGCGGAATCCTCCGCGCAACCATTGGGATTGATCCCGCTGCAAGCGAATAACTTTAAGGATCAAGGTGGGTATTTTGTTGAGGAAATCCGCCGCCAGCTAATCGAACGCTTTGGTGAAACCGATAAGGATGGTCCTTTCAGTGTCTATTCGGGTGGTCTTTGGGTGCGGTCGTCGATGGACCCTGAAATGCAGGAACATGCTACCGAAGCGATGCGCGACGGGTTGCTGCGCTATCATGCGGGGCGCGGATACCGCGGTCCGATCAAAAACCTGCCGATTAAGTCTGGCAACTGGCAATCGGCATTGGCCGGTTCCAATATCGGCATCAACTTTCGCGATTGGCGTATCGCAATTGCGACAGGCATTTCGGGTGGCAACGCCAATATCGGCTTTGCCAATGGCGAAGCCGGCGTGCTGGTCGGGCGTCCCGCTGCAATGCGGGTGGGTGATGTGTTTGCTGTCGCGCCTGCGGGAGCCAAGGCATATTCCTTGCGCGCAATTCCTGATATTGGCGGCGGATTGGTCGCGCAAAACCCCATCAACGGCCGCGTTCTGGCGATGCAGGGTGGGTTCGATTCTCAAATTCAAAGCTTTAACCGCGCCACGCAGGCACAACGACAACCCGGTTCGACCATTAAGCCTTTTGTTTATGCAACTGCGCTTGATTCCGGAATGACGCCGACTTCGATCATCGTCGATGGTCCTTATTGCGTTTGGCAATCAGCAGCACTTGGGCGCAAATGCTTTAAGAACTTCGGTGGCGGCGGCGGTGCCGGCCCCCAAACTATGCGCTGGGGGCTCGAGCAATCCCGCAACCTGATGACGGTTCGTGCTGCAAATGATGCCGGTATGAAGAACGTTTCGGACACATTTCGCGCGATGAACATCGGCGATTACCAGCCCTATCTCGCGTTTGCATTGGGTGCCGGTGACACGACGGTTCTCAAGATGACCAACGCCTATTCTATGTTGGTCAATCATGGCAAAGAACTCCGCCCGACTCTGATGGATTATGTTCAGAGCCGGCGCGGTAAGGTTATTTACCCAACCAAGTGGAAGCCGTGCAAAGGCTGCAATAAACCCGACTGGGACGGGCAGGCAATGCCGCGCTTTACAGCTGCTGGTAAGCAATTGATGAACCCGGTTACTGCTTATCAGGTTGTTCATATGCTTGAGGGTGTTATCCAGCGAGGTACGGCCACGACTTTGCGCGACCTTGGGCGTCCACTCTTTGGCAAAACCGGTACAACAACCGGGCCAACCAACGTTTGGTTTGTCGGCGGATCGCCGCATCTGGTTGTTGGCGTTTACATGGGATTTGACCAGCCCAAGCCAATGGGCAGCTACGCGCAGGGCGGTGCACTCGCCGCGCCAATTTTTAAACAGTTCGCACGCCAAGTCATGGGTCGCTACCCAAAAACACCGTTCATTGCGCCTAATGGAGTCCGCATGGTCCGTATTGATCGGTCTTCGGGCAAGCGGGTATTTGGTGGTTGGCCCGGCGATGACCCTAAAGCTGGCGTAATCTGGGAAGCCTTTGCGGTTGATACCGAACCGAAACGCACAATTAGAGGTGAAGAACTGGCAGCCAAGGGCGAGAAGATAATCAAACGATCGAGCGAGAGACGCGCGCCGGGGCAAAGCAGCAGCCGGAGCGGCAGCAGCGGAGGCAACGGACGTTCGACGAAAAGCTCCGGCTCGGATGGTGCAACACCAAAACCGAGTGCGAACGACAATAGCGCGACGTCGAACCAGCGCGATCAGGACTTCTTGCAGAAAGAGGGCGGAATTTATTAAGCCTGCGGCTGTGCGAGACCGTGGCGCTGCTTTACTTGGCGGTTACTTTCGCTAAACGGCCAATCAATCTACTCGTTAGAATTTGGAACCCAGCATGCGCGCCGACGCACAAAACCATGTTGACCGTATCGAAGCGGCGCTAGATCTTGTTAAGCTATCGCTTGATTGGGACCGGGCATTGCGCCGCCTAGATGAGCTTAACGCGCGTGTTGAGGACCCAAAGCTCTGGGACAATCCAAAGGCCGCAGAAGAAGTAATGCGTGAACGACGCAGGCTTGATGCTGCCATTTCGACGGTCCGCGAAATTGGCGCTGACAAGGACGGAACGGTGGAACTGATCGAACTGGCCGAGATGGAAGGCGACTCTGTGCTCGCAGATGAGGGAGTGGCTTCGCTCGCCGCGCTTGCCGACCGCGCCGACAAAGACAAGGTCATGGCGCTGCTTTCCGGTGAAGCCGACGGCAACGATTGCTTCATCGAAATCCACGCAGGTGCGGGTGGTACCGAAAGCCAGGACTGGGCCGAAATGCTGCAACGCATGTATTACCGCTGGGCCGAACAGCGCGGGTATAAGGTCGAAATGGTTGATTACCAGGCCGGGGATCAGGCGGGGATCAAATCAGCGACGATGCAAGTAAAGGGCGAAAACGCCTACGGCTATGCCAAAACCGAAAGCGGCGTTCACCGTTTGGTGCGCATTTCGCCTTATGACAGCGCAGCCAAGCGTCATACCAGCTTTTCAAGCGTCTGGGTCTATCCGGTGATTGACGATAATATCGAAATTGACATCAACGAAGGCGACCTGAAAATCGATACTTACCGTGCATCGGGTGCGGGTGGACAGCACGTTAACACTACCGATTCTGCCGTCCGCATAACCCACAAACCCACTGGCATTGTCGTCGCCAGCCAGAATGACCGCAGCCAGCACAAGAACCGCGCAACCGCAATGGGGATGCTGAAGGCGCGGCTATACGAAGCCGAGCTCCGCAAGCGCGAAGAAGTGGCGTCGGGTGAGTATCAGGCAAAGACAGAGATCGGTTGGGGCCACCAAATTCGTTCCTATGTGTTGCAACCCTATCAGATGGTGAAGGATTTGCGCACGGGCGTGACCAGTCCAACGCCAAGTGATGTGCTCGACGGCGATCTCGATAGTTTCATTGCTGCTGCTCTTGCGCAGCGCGTAACGGGTGAGGCCGTCGCTGTTGACGATGTGGATTAAGCGTCAGGTCTAATAGACCCTTTATCCGGCTGCCTGTGCCTCGGCTATCAACTTGCCGTCTATCGCCTTGGCCTCTTCATAAGCGGGCCTGCTCGACAACCGTGCTGCATAAGCCGACAGGCTATCAAGCTTGGTAATCGTGCCGAATTGCAAACCCCACAGCACCTGCGAACCAACATAAACGTCGGCCATGGTGAAGCGGTCGCCGCATACAAAATGATTGCCGGCAAAATGCCCTGCCAACGTTCCAACCGTCATGTCATAATTGCCGTAACCCGCCATCATAGTTTTGTCGGCCGGTACATCCCAGCCCATGTTTTTGTTTGTCACAGCGGCTTCAACTGGTCCCGCGCAGAAAAACATCCAGCGATAATAAGCGGCGTGTTCGCCAGACTTTGGGCCCAATCCTGCCTCGGGAAACGCATCGGCCAAATAGGCGCAAATTGCAGCGCATTCGGTCACTGCGTGACCATCATGAACAATTGTTGGAACCTTGCCCATAGGATTGATCGCAAGAAAATCCGCAGCTTTCATTGACCCGCCATATTCGAGCAAAACTTGATCATATTCGGCACCAACTTCATGCAGAGCCCAACGTGCGATCTGACCACGAGACATCGGATTGGTATAAAAAGTGACTTTGCTCATTGCGATTCTCCTTAATGGAACAAATAAAGAACAATAATCGAGACAAGTCAAGCAACGGGTTCTGTCAATTGGTCATATTATATGGGAAAAACAGCTTTCCTACACTGCGTTAGATGTGCTGAACACGCTCCGCCACATTGATAGCGCGCTATGGACTAAAAGCGTCACCAAAAGTCCAACCCGAAGGTGTTCAGTCGCGCTTAGCCTGTACAACAATCCGGCCAGGCCGAGCACTCGATTCAGTGTGAACTTCCTCAGAAAACTGCGGGTCTCGGAGAATTCTCTAATCGCCCGGCGATGCCGACGATCCAGCAAGCAAACCGCCGTCGAGGTGCAGTTCACTGCCTGTCATATAGGCCGCGTCATCTGACGCGAGTAACAGGGCGAGCGCAGCTACTTCCTCCACTGTGCCGAATCGTTTCATCGGCGTGTCGGCGACCATAGCTGCCATGCGGGCCTCTCGGTCCGGGCCATCTCCGATCAGTGCCTCCCACATTGGTGTCAATATCGCGGCCGGATGAATCGAATTGCAACGGATCGCCCAGCCTTGTTGCGCGCAGTATAGCGCAACCGACTTGCTATGGTTGCGGATCGCCGCTTTTGACGAGGCATAGGCGGCGGCACCCGGAATGCCGACAAGGCCCGAGCGCGAAGACATGTTGATGATCGATCCCGCGCCTTTGGCCTTCATTGCGCCGATCGCGTAGCGGCAACCAAGGAAAGTGCCGTCAAGATTGACCGCATGTACGCGGTGCCATTCGGACAGGCTTGCATGTTCGGGATCATGCGGGCCGGGTGAAGCCTCAAAACCTGTGATGCCTGCATTGTTAACGACGATGTCCATAGTTGGATAAGTGGCAGTGAGGGCTGCCCAGCCGCTTTCCGACGAGACGTCGAGTTCAAAGAAGGTGCAGCCGATTTTGTTGGCAAGGCGCTGGCCGCCCTCGACATTTGTATCGGCGATTACGACTTGTGCGCCTTCGCGGACAAAACAGCGTGCAATTGCTTCGCCAATTCCGCGCGCTCCGCCGGTGATAAGGGCCGATTTATGCTGTAGTTTGGGCATGATTATCCTGTGTAGAAAAGAGGTGTATAACAATGCCTCTTCGCCGAGGCGCTCTTTACCCTTGAATCACCGGACTTACTCCACCAATGCTGGGGCTGAGCATAAGTGAATTTACGGAGAGAGCAAGTGAGCGAGCATCAGGATTGGTTTCCCGTGCCCGAAGGCACGATAAAAGCTACGCATTGCGGCGCGGCGGATTACGACCGGATGTATGCACACAGCATGGCCGATCCCGATGGCTTTTGGGCTGAACAAGCAAGGCGGATTGACTGGTTCACACCACCGAGCAAGATTGGCAATTGGTCTTATGATCCCGTCAGCATCAAATGGTATGAAGATGGCATATTGAACCTGTGCCACAATGCGGTGGACCGGCATGTTGCCTCTGGTCGGGGCGATACAGCGGCCTTCATCTTCGAACATGACGATCCAGCCAAGGATGCGCGCCGCGTCAGCTATGCCGAGTTACAGGGCGAAACGATCCGCATGGCGAATTGCCTGAAGGCGCTTGGCGTGACCAAGGGCGAGCGCGTAACCATCTACATGCCGATGTGCGTCGAAGGTGCGGTCGCAATGCTTGCCTGCGCGCGGATCGGGGCGATCCATAGCGTCGTCTTTGGCGGCTTTTCGCCCGAAGCTATTGCCGGGCGGATCGAGGATTGCGCCAGCCGTTTCGTGATCTGCGCCGACAGCGCGGTGCGCGGTGGCAAAGCAGTGCCGCTAAAGGCCAATATCGATGCCGCGCTCGAAAAGGCCAAAGGCATCGAGGCGGTGTTGGTGGTGCGGCATACCGGCGATGCAGTCGAGATGTGCGCAGGCCGCGACCACTGGTATCATGGAATGCAGGTCGGCGCCGAATGCCCTTGTGAACCCATGAACGCCGAAGACCCGCTGTTCATCCTTTATACCAGCGGTAGCACCGGAAAACCAAAAGGCGTGCTGCACACAACGGGCGGCTATTCGGTATGGACCGCAACGACCTTTCATTATGTGTTCGATTACCAGCCCGGCGAAGTCTTCTTCTGCTCCGCTGATATCGGTTGGGTGACGGGCCACAGCTATGTCGTTTATGGCCCGCTGCAAAATGGCGGGACCAGCCTGATTTTTGAAGGCATTCCAAGCTATCCCGATAGCGGGCGGTTTTGGGACATTATCGACCGGCATCAGGTCAATATCTTCTACACAGCGCCCACGGCCTTGCGCGCGCTGATGCGCGATGGCGATGGACCTGTGCAGGCGCGATCACGCAAATCGCTGCGGTTGCTTGGCACGGTGGGCGAGCCGATTAATCCGGAGGCGTGGCGCTGGTATCATGCAACGGTGGGCGAGGGTAAACTACCAATCGTTGATACCTGGTGGCAAACCGAAACCGGCGGCGTGATGATCACGACGCTGCCCGGTGCGCATGGGATGAAGCCGGGCAGCGCGGGCCGCCCCTTTTTTGGCATCTGCCCGCAACTGGTTGATGCAGAAGGCACAGTGATCGCTGAGGAGGGCGATACGCGCGGCGATGTCTCGGGCAATCTGTGCATCACCCACAGCTGGCCGGGGCAAGCGCGCAGCGTTTATGGCGACCATGACCGCTTCGTACAGACCTATTTCTCGACCTATAAAGGCAAGTACTTCACCGGCGACGGCTGCCGCCGCGACGGCGATGGCTATTGGTGGATTACCGGCCGGGTGGACGATGTCATCAACGTCTCCGGCCACCGCATGGGTACGGCAGAGGTTGAAAGCGCGCTGGTGCTGCATGACAAGGTTGCAGAAGCCGCCGTCGTCGGCTTTCCGCATGAGATTAAGGGGCAGGGGATCTATTGCTATGTCACGCTCAATGCGGGCGAGGAGCCGAGCGCCGAATTAGAGGCAGAGCTCCGTCAGCAAGTTCGCGCCGAGATCGGCCCGATCGCTTCGCCAGATCATATTCACTTCACCCCCGCGTTGCCAAAGACCCGCTCAGGCAAGATTATGCGCCGGATCTTGCGTAAGATTGCGGAGAACGATTTTGGGGCGCTAGGCGATACGTCGACCTTGGCCGACCCCAGCGTGGTTGAAGCATTGATTGCAGGAAGACAAAAGAAATGACCAATCCAGGCCCGCTAAACGGAATAAAAGTCATCGAACTCGCTGGCATTGGTCCCGGGCCCTATGCAGGACAATTGCTCGCAGATTACGGCGCCGATGTAATTGTTGTGGACCGCCCCGGCGCGGCTGTTGTTCCAAAGGGCATTGATGGTCGCGGAAAACGGTCTATCATTCTCGATCTGAAAAAGCCCGCGGCGGTCGAGGCATTGCTCAAAATGGTGGCTGGTGCCGATGTGTTGATCGAAGGGCTTCGTCCTGGCGTGACCGAGCGGATGGGGGTCGGTCCTGAAGCCTGCCATGCCGTCAACCCGGGGCTGATCTACGGGCGTATGACGGGTTGGGGTCAGAACGGTCCTTGGGCGAAAATGGCGGGGCACGACCTTAACTATATCGGAATGACCGGCATGCTCTATGCAACTGGCAAGAAAGGGGAACCGCCGATGCCCCCGCTCAATTTGGTCGGTGACTTTGGCGGAGGAACGATGTTTTTGATATCGGGCATACTAGCAGCGCTTATCGAGCGTGGCCGCACCGGAAAGGGCAACGTCGTTGACGCCGCTATTGTTGATGGCACGCACAGTCTTATGTCCTTTATCCACGGTCAAGCCGGAGCAGGCGAATGGAGCCCACAGCGTCATTCTAACCGGCTCGATGGCGCGCGGCCATATTACCGTTGCTATAAGACTTCGGACGATAAATTTGTCGCAGTAGGCTGCATCGAGCCGCAGTTTTTCGCTGCTATGATGGAGCGGTTACCCATTGATGCGGCGCAATATGGCGCGCAAAATGACAGCGCGCTTTGGTCGAAACAGCATGCGATGCTGGAAGCTGTTTTTGCGAGCAAGACACGTGACGAATGGGAAGCTATTTTTGCTCTCACCGATGCCTGCGTAACACCGGTACTCGATTATGTTGAGGCAGTGGATCATCCCGTCAATTCCGCACGCAAAGCAATGTTGAAGGACGGCAAATGGCTGCATCCGCAAATTGCCCCGCGACTGGCGACGCAAGAGATTGTCGATACCTTTGTTATTCCGGAAAAGGGTGCGGCATATGCTTCCGTACTGTCAGATGCTGGCCTAAGTGAGGCGGAAATTGGTACGTTGAGGAAAGCGGGAGCGGTTGTTGCCTGATCAGCGGTAAACTTCTTGGAAGTGCTGCTTTTTTGGTTTCATCTATAACCCACTCCTTCTAATGCGATGCTATGTTTGATCGCGCCACGGCAATAGACGAGAATTTTGTCCGACGTGTTTCGGTGGGTGATTTTCCGGCCAGCGCCCTTCACAATCATCCTCAAATATCGGTGTCCCCCGATGTTTTAGTCGGCCTGTTTGATAGTCAAATCATGTCAAGGCATCTCGACCTTTGGGCGCGGCGTTCCAAAGGCAAGACATTTTATTCGATTGGAAGTTCCGGGCATGAGGGCGTGGCGGCGATGGCGCACGCTACCCGTTCTACCGACATGGCCTTCTTGCACTACCGCGATGGGGCATTCCTGATCCAGAGGAAGAAGCAATTTGGTGGCCTTACGCCGCTTTATGACATGGCGCTTAGTTTTGCTGCGTCTGCAGAAGACCCGATTTCCGGCGGTCGGCACAAGGTGCTGGGATGCGCGCAAACTTTTGTGCCCCCCCAGACAAGCACGATTGCATCGCATTTGCCCAAAGCGGTAGGCACAGCGCACAGCATTGGACTGGCTGCTCGGCAGCAACTTGTCGACCGACAGATGCCTGACGATGCGATTGTCATTGCGTCATTCGGCGATGCCTCGGCCAATCATTCCACAGCGCAGGGCGCTTTCAATGCGGCTGCATGGACCGCATATCAAAAACTACCGATGCCCATAGTGTTTCTTTGCGAGGATAATGGGATCGGCATTTCGGTGCGTACTCCGGCGGGTTGGATCGAAGCCAATTTCAGCCAACGCCCCGCGCTAAACTATATATCCTGCGACGGCGGCGATTTGATCGACGCCATTCGCGGCTGCGAGGAAGCGGTTGCGATTGCACGGGCTCGCCGTAAACCAGTGTTCCTGCACATGCGCACGGTGCGGCTGATGGGGCATGCTGGCGCGGATGTGGAAGCGAGCTACAGCAGTATCGCGGCCATCGAAACCGGTGAGCAGCAAGATCCTTTGCTGCATACTGCTCGTATATTGTGCGAACGCGCGGGTATGACGGGCGAAGAAATTGTCGCGCGTTATGAACAGATGCGCCAGCGGGTAGATGCCGTAACTGCGGAGGCACTTACTAAGCCGCGCTTAGAAACTGCTACCGAAATAATGGCACCGATTGTCCCAGAAGCCAGCGCAAAGCTTGCTCCGGCTTTGCCAGATGCGGCGGCAAGAAAAATGCTGTTTGCAAAGGACGAACGCAATATCGCCAAGCCCGTGACGCTCGCAAAATCTATCAACTTTGCTCTGGCGGACTTGATGTTGCAATATCCGCAGGTAGCTTTGTTTGGCGAGGATATTGCGCGCAAAGGAGGCGTGTACGGTGTAACGCAGGGCTTGCAGGAAAAATTTGGTCAGGGCCGCGTGTTCGACACTTTGCTCGATGAACAAACCATATTGGGCCTCGCCATTGGTATGGGGCATAACGGCTTTGTGCCTATACCCGAAATCCAGTTTCTTGCGTATCTGCACAATGCGGAGGACCAGATCAGGGGCGAAGCGGCCACGCTTTCGTTCTTTTCGAACAAACAATTTCGTAACCCAATGGTGGTGCGTATTGCCGGACTGCCCTATCAAAAAGGCTTCGGCGGCCATTTCCACAACGACAACAGCCTTGCGGTTCTGACCGATATTCCAGGCATAATTGTTGCCGTGCCAAGCTGTGCCGCGGATGCGCCTGCGATGCTCCGCGAATGCGTACGGCTGGCGCAAGCAGATGGCCGCGTCGCAGTTTTCGTTGAGCCCATCGCCCTTTATCATACCACTGATCTCGGCGCAGGTGGCGATGGCGGTTGGACCGCGCCTTATGTGGCGCCCGGCGATGCAACACCCATCGCTTTTGGCGAATTGGGTGTGCACGGTGACGGAACGGATCTGGCCATAGTGACATATGGTAATGGCCATTTCCTATCACGTCAGGTCGAGCCAGCAATTCGCACTTCCGGGGTCAACTTACGGATCATCGATTTGCGTTGGCTGCATCCATTGCCAGAGCAAGCAATTTTGCAAGCAGTTGCCGGATGCAAGTCTTTGCTAATCGTTGATGAGTTGCGCCGGAGCGGCAGTATCTCGGAAAAGCTGATGACTGTTTTGGCCGAAGCTGGTCTGGCAGACAGGACGTCCCGCATAACCGCTGAAGATTGCTTCATCCCGCTTGGACCTGCCGCGGAACTAGTGTTACCGAGTAAGGATGACATATTGGCTGCTGCACTTAAGGCGGCGGGGAAAGCATGAGCAAGAAGCGAGCGCTCATCGTTTGTCCGGGTCGCGGTACATATAATGCCAGCGAGCTCGGCTATCTGGCCATACATCACGGCGGTGGCGGTGCACCGGTTGCGATGCTCAATAATATGCGGAAAGCGCTAGGGCAACTGACAATAGGTGAGCTGGACGGCGCAGAGAAGTTCAGCCCTTCAACCCACTTGCGCGGAGATAATGCTTCGCTGTTGATCTATGCATGCGCCATGGCGGACTTCGCCGCCATCGATCGAGATCGGTATGACATTGTCGCCGTTACTGGGAACTCGATGGGCTGGTATCTGGCGCTGGCAGCGGCAGACGTTCTGGATTTCGCAGGCGGGGCACAGCTCGTCAACAATATGGGTGCCTTGATGCACAGCGAAGGCGCAGGCGGACAGGTCGTCTGGTCGCTGGTTGATGACGATTGGTGCATCGATGCGCAGCGGCTCTTAGTCGTGCAGGATATTTTGGCGCAAGCAAATGCGCGCAGTGATCTATCTGTACATGTGTCTATCCGTTTGGGCGGCATGATCGTTTTTGCAGCGGACGAACCCGGGCTGAAATGGCTGATGGATGTGCTGCCAAAAGAGGATCGCTTTCCGATGCGGCTAAGTCAGCATGCCGCGTTTCACAGCGAAATTGTTGCGCCTTTGATCGCACGAGCGCAGGCGAAGAATGCGCCGGACAATTTCGGCACGAGCTCGGTCGCGCTTGTTGACGGTACGGGCGGTGTTTGGAACCCGTCGGCGTTTTCACGTGATGCACTCTATGAATATACATTGGGGACCCAAATTTCCCAGACCTATGATTTCACGAGAGTCGTGCAGGTTGCTGCCGCAGAGTTTGCGCCCGATGTCATCATTTGTCTGGGGCCGGGATCAACTTTAGGCGCCCCGATTGCGCAAAGCCTGATCCAATCGGGATGGAAAGGGCTATCAGGGAAAAAAGATTTCCAAGCACGCCAGTTGCAAGAACCGCTGCTCATTTCTATGGGTATGTCCGATCAACGCAGTTCTGCAGTTGCTCGGCTCTAAAAGACATAAATTGAATTTGTGAGACAGGATGATTGCCCCGAATAGGCAATTGCGGTGCTTTGCAAAATCGAAATGAGAAAGCATTCTTGCCACATGGCCCAACATAGCAGCACTTTATTGCTTTTCGGCGCTACCGGCGACCTATCCAAAAGGATGTTGTTGCCGTCACTCTATGCGCTCCATTCCGACGGTCTTGTCGATGCCGAATTGCGGATATTCGGCACAGCGCGAAGCGAACTGAGCGAAACCGAGTTCCGGGAAATGGCGCGTTCGGCTTTGTGCGAGTTCTTGCCCGATGACCGCAAAGAAGAAGGCAAGATCGACCGCTTTCTCGCGCGCCTCTACTATCAAGCACTCGACGCCACCAATCAGGACGGGTTTCGCACGCTAGCCGAAAAGATTGGCGACATCAGGGGCGGCCTCTCCATTTTCTTGTCGACAGCGCCGTCGTTGTTCGAGGCGACGATTAGCGGTCTGCATAGCGCAGGGCTTGCCGGCGAAAATGTTCGCATTGGTCTGGAAAAGCCGCTGGGCAACAATCTGGAAAGCAGTCGCGCGATCAATGATGCGGTGAATGCTGTCTTCCCGGAAAACCGGACGTTCCGCATTGACCATTATCTGGGCAAAGAAACCGTGCAGAACCTGATGGCGCTGCGCTTTGGCAATATGCTGTTCGAGCCGCTTTGGAATGCCAATGCTATCGAACATGTGCAGATCACAGTGAGTGAAACCGTCGGCCTTGAAGGGCGTGCGGATTTTTACGATGACACCGGCGCGCTGCGCGATATGGTGCAGAACCATATGTTGCAGCTGCTGGCGTTGACCGCGATGGAGCCACCTGCCAATCTTGATGCTACTGCTATCCGCGACGAGAAGGTGAAGGTACTGCGTGCCTTGCGCCCGGTCGTGGAGGGCGATGTTGTCACTGGCCAATATAGCGAAGGCGCGGTCAAGGGTGCGCCGGTTGTCGGCTATGACAACGATCTTGGCAAGGCATCTGACACCGAGACTTTTGTGGCGATCAAGGCGCATGTCGATAATTGGCGTTGGCAGGGCGTGCCGTTCTTCTTGCGCACCGGAAAGCGCTTGCCCGAGCGGCGTAGTGAAATTGTGATACAGTTCAAACCCGTTCCGCATAATATATTCCTTGATCGCGGCGGTAAGCTTGAGGCGAATACGTTGGTGATACGGTTGCAGCCCGAGGAATATGTGCGCTTGCTTGTGATGGCAAAGGAACCCGGGCTTGATCGCGGCGGGGTGACATTGCGCGAAGTGCCGCTTGATCTTGCATTGATGACAGCTTTTGCGGGGACACGCCGCCGGATTGCTTACGAACGCTTGTTGCTCGACCTGGTTGAAGGCGACCAAACCTTGTTTGTCCGGCGCGATGAAGTCGAAGCGCAGTGGACTTGGATCGACAGCATTCGCGCGCTTTGGCAGAGCACCGGGCTGAAGCCCAAGAAATACGGTGCTGGCAGTTGGGGGCCTAGCGCTTCGGTGGCATTGACCGAACGCGATGCGGTGAGCTGGCATGAGTGAACTGCATCCCGTTGTCGCCGCTGTTACGCAGCGCATCATTGCTCGCTCGGCAAAAGGGCGGCAAGACTATCTCGACTTGATTGCGCGCGCGCGCGACGCCGGCGTTAACCGGCCCACATTGTCTTGCGGGAATCTCGCACACGGCTTTGCAGCATCCGGCGATGACAAGGCTGCCATTCGCGGCGGCAAGGCAATGAATATCGGTATTGTCACGGCCTACAACGACATGCTTTCGGCGCATCAGCCATACGCGCGTTATCCCGAACAGATCAAAATCTTCGCTCGGGAAAAGGGTGCAACCGCGCAGGTAGCTGGCGGCGTTCCGGCGATGTGCGACGGCGTGACGCAGGGGCAGCCATCGATGGAACTGTCGCTGTTCAGCCGCGATAATATCGCGATGGGCGCTGCGGTCGGCCTGAGCCACGGGATGTTCGAAGCAGCGATGCTTCTGGGTCTGTGCGACAAGATTGTACCGGGCTTGTTGATCGGCGCGCTGCGCTTTGGCCATTTGCCGACGATCCTGATTCCCGCTGGACCCATGCCGTCTGGTCTGGCCAACAAAGAGAAGCAACGCATCCGTCAGCTTTTCGCCGAGGGCAAGGTTGGCCGTGAGGAGCTGCTGGAGGCCGAAGCGGCATCGTACCATGGTGCCGGTACCTGCACCTTTTACGGGACCGCGAATTCCAACCAGATGCTGATGGAGATGATGGGCCTGCATATGCCCGGATCGAGCTTCATCCATCCCGGCACGAAGCTGCGTCAAGAACTTACTCGTGCAGCAACGCACAGGCTGACCGAAATTGGTTGGGACAAAAACGGCGAACCAAACGCCGACTACCGCCCACTTGGGCACTGTGTTGACGAGAAGGCAATCGTGAATGCGATTGTCGGCTTGCTCGCAACCGGCGGCTCGACCAATCATGTGCTCCATATTCCGGCGATCGCGCGCGCGGCGGGAATCATTGTTGATTGGCAGGATATGGATGAGCTGTCGGCGGTCGTGCCGATGCTCGCGCGGGTCTATCCCAATGGTGCTGGTGACGTGAACTATTTCGCGGCTGCGGGCGGTATGCCCTATGTGATCCGCGAGCTTTTGGATGCCGGTCTGGTGCATGATGATATCCTAACGGTCTACGGCGAAGGGCTGCGCTCTGGTGCGATGCAGCCGCTGCTGGTCGGTGAAGAAGTCCGCTGGGAAAATGCGCCGTCGAAGAGCGGAGATGAGAGCATATTGCGGCCCGTCGCTGCGCCGTTCAGCGCCGATGGCGGTATGCGGTTGGTGCAAGGCAATTTGGGTCGCGGAACGTTCAAGACCAGTGCGGTCGATGAAGCGCGCTGGACGATCGAAGCGCCGTGCAGGATATTTGCTGACCAGAATGATGCGCTTGCCGCCTTCAAGGCCGGGGAGCTCGACCGCGACGTGATTGTCGTCGTGCGCTTCCAGGGACCAGCGGCCAACGGCATGCCAGAGCTGCACAAGCTGACCCCTCCGCTTGGCGTGCTGCAGGACAAGGGATTCAAGGTCGCGCTTGTCACTGACGGGCGGATGTCGGGTGCCTCGGGCAAAGTACCTGCCGCAATCCACCTTAGCCCCGAAGCAGCCAAGGGCGGTCCGCTTGGCAAACTGGTCGACGGCGATATCATTCGGCTGTGCGCGAACAAGGGCGCGCTCGAGGTGCTCGTCGCCGACGAAATTTGGGCGCAGCGCGAATATGCCGCGAAGCCGGACGCCGAAGCCGGTACCGGGCGTGAGCTATTTTCATTGATGCGGCTATATGCCGATGAAGCAGAGAAGGGCGGTTCAGCCATGCTTGCCGTAGCAGGATTATAATGGAAATCGTTGCAGTCGATATCGGCGGTACTCACGCGCGTTTTGCCCTTGCCCAAATAGAGGGCGGTCGCGTGGTGTCGCTTGGCGAGGCTACGACGCTTAAGACTGCCGAGCACGCCAGCTTCCAAACCGCGTGGGAGGACTTTGGTCGTCTCTCGGGCCGGGAACTTCCGCGCGCGGCCGCCATCGCCATTGCTGCGCCAATCTCCGGTGATGTTATCAAGCTCACCAATAATCCGTGGATCATCCGCCCGGCACTGATTGGCGAGAAGCTCTCGGTCGACCATTATAGCCTCGTCAATGATTTTGGCGCGGTTGGTCATGCTGTGGCCCAGTGCGGGGATGAACATTTCATCCATATCTGCGGCCCCGAACAAGCCATGCCAGCAAAAGGCACAATCTCGGTCGTCGGTCCCGGGACTGGTTTGGGTGTGGCGCATGTCTACCGCGATGGGCAAAGCTATCATGTACAATCGACCGAAGGGGGGCACATTGATTTCGCGCCGCTTGATGCCATTGAGGACGCCGTGCTGGCGCGGTTGCGGAAACGGTACCGCCGGGTCTCGGTAGAGCGCGTTGTGGCTGGGCCGGGATTGGTCGACATCTATGAAACGCTTGCGAGCCTTGAGGGGCGCGCCGTCCAGCAGCTCGATGACAAGGCGCTGTGGCAAGTAGCGCTAGAAGGCAGCGACAGTCTGGCCTCAGCGGCGGTTGAACGCTTCTGCCAGTCGCTTGGCAGTGTCGCGGGTGATCTTGCTTTGGCGCAAGGTGCGTCAAGCGTAGTCGTCGCGGGTGGTCTGGGTTTCCGGATAAAGGACCTGCTTGTTCGTTCCGGTTTCGCACAAAGATTTTGCGCGAAGGGACGGTTTGAAGGCCTGATGTCTTCGCTGCCCGTAAAGCTGATAATCCATCCGCAGCCCGGCTTGTTCGGCGCGGCTGCGGCGTTTGCCCAGGAACATGAAAACTAGTTATGACAGAAAGTAAGCCACAATGCTGCCAATAGAAATCATCATGCGCACTGCGCCTGTCATTCCCGTGCTGGTCATTGACGATGTCTCTCACGCACGGCCAATTGCCGAGGCACTGGTCGCTGGCGGATTGCGGGTGCTGGAAGTTACTCTGCGTACATCTGCGGGTCTGGAGGCGATGGCCGAAATGAAGAAGGTGCCCGGCGCAATAGTCGGCGCAGGCACTGTTGTTGACGTAGAAGGCCTTGACGCTGCGATCGCGGCGGGCGCGGAGTTCATAGTCTCGCCCGGCTTTACCGACCGGCTGGGCGCAGCGGCGATAGAGCGCGGCATTCCCTTTCTGCCGGGTATCGCCAATGCCAGCGATATCATGCGCGGCCTTGATCTGGGCTTGCGGCATTTCAAATTCTTTCCTGCCGAAGCAAATGGCGGGCTGCCCGCGCTTAAGTCCTTGATCGGGCCGTTCGGGCAATGCCAGTTCTGCCCCACCGGCGGCATACGCCAAGACACCGCGGCCAATTGGCTGGCGCAAAAGGAAGTACTTTGCGTTGGCGGTAGTTGGTTGGTAGGGAGCGGCGAACCCGATGTCGCCGCAATCGAAAATGCCGCCAAAACGGCTGCGGCTTTGGCAGGTTAAAGGAAGCGAAACATGGCTGAAGAAATTGAGTTCTGGGATTTTGACGATGCCGATGAAATGGTTGAGGCCGTCGCTGGCGACATAGCCTTCATCATCGAAAGTGCGCTTGATGCGCGGGGACAGGCCTTGCTTGCCTTTCCGGGCGGGACGACACCCAAGCCGATTTTTGAGGCGCTTTTGACCAAGCCGATCAAGTGGAAAAACGTAACGATAATCCCGACCGATGACCGCTTGGTGGCGGTAAATAGCGAGATGTCGAACGTCGCGGATATCGCACGCGCTTTCTTGCCCAAGGGCGCTCGCGTGCTGCCACTGACCAGCGATGCAGCGGATTACAAGCTGGCCGGTAGCGCGGCCAATGCCCGACTATCTGAACTGCACTGGCCGCTTGATCTGGTTTGGCTGGGAATGGGTGCGGACGGTCATACCGCCTCGATTTTCCCAGGGCCCGATTTGGATGCCGCGATGAATGCCGGGAAAGACATTCGCGCAATCGGGGTGCAGCCCGATCCATTGCCGCCCGAAGCACCCGTGAACCGCGTCACGCTAACGGCTTCTGCGATTGCCTCTGCGCGCACCACCATGCTGGTGTTCAAGGGCGCAGACAAGCGTGCCGTGCTCGACAATGCAATCGAGCAAGGTGCGACCTCGCAATATCCGATCGGGATGGTGCTTGATAAGCTAACGGTGCCCGTCGATATTTACTGTATGGCGTAAGCTCACATCCGCGCCCATGGCTGGTTCATAAGCCATTTGCCGTATCCGGGTTCACCGGGGCAGGGGGTGTTTGTCGGCAGCCGGTTGAACGGGTGAAATCCGGGCACGGGGTCAGCGGGAACCGCGCAATTCTGCGCAAGTTCACACGCGATTTCGGTTTCTGGCTCAGGCGGGATTTCCGCCTCCCGCACTTGTTGATCTTCGACCGCGACCGTCTGCGGCTCGGTTTTGGCAGCGGACTTCACCTCTACGTGTGCGTCTACTTGTGCGTCGGGCGCAACGGGCACGCGGTCAAAGTCCGCGTCATGGCGCAGATCGCGGCCTGACCCCCAGTTCGCCTGCCGCGCGTCCAGAAATGCGCGCATGTCGTTTGCCGCCGCGCCGCGCTCGACAAGGTCGAGGAACACCTCAAAATCCTGCGCCGCCATTTGCGCGGCCATATGCTGGCTGTCTTCGTTCGCCAGAAAATCGACCATCTTGTCGAGCCGGGAAAGCAAACCCAGCCCCAACGTGCGGTCATGGTTCAGCCGCCGCGTCTTGCCGCTGTCGGGGTCCTTGACCGTTTCGCTCCACTGGCCGTGGATCACCCGGTCCATCAGCACGCCTTCTACCACGCAGCGCGAAAGCAACACCGCGGCATCCCAGCCGATGCGAAAGCCAAAGCCGCAGGCGCGGTGCCGCAGATTATAGGCGGCACGGCGCGACATGTTCACCGCCGCGCATGCCTCTGTAATGCTGCCGGTTTCGGACAGGCATTCGATAAATTCCCGTTGGTTTTTCGGGGTCCAGTGATAGTCGGTCATGCTGATATGCTCCTTGGTCAAAAGGCGCACACATAACCATATAGGTTCTAAAATGTCAAGAACGAATGCGGAACAACGGCTAACGTGCGCCTTGACGGGTGGTCAAGAGCGGAGCGGCGTAACGATGTAATTAATCTCTCTCGCCTTACAGGCGGCGGATGTTCTTTGCGCTCGCGCGTGCTTGTGCATCAAGCTTTTGCAGATATGTCGGCACTTCTACGCCGTGGTTACCTGTAACCGGCTTGCGTGCTTCTTTCGGATCAATCGGGTGGTCAAAGGCAATACCAATGCGCCCCTCGGCAATCCATGCGACGTGCCCGGAAACCCAACCGATGTTGCGCAGTTCGAGTTCTACTTTTTCACCGCGAGTCACACGGACGGGGGCTTCGGCCATTAGTCCGCCAGCTGAAAGGTTGCGCACGCGAACCTCGCCTTGCGCTCCGGTTGAAAGAAAGCGCAATACGGCCTTTAAGAACAAGCTGTCGCGGTCTTTGCCACGTTTCGCACTTGCCAAGCTGTTATGATCAATCTCGCCCATATGCTCTCTTATCTGACCCACGCTGTCACTTGATGTAACTTTCGCTGGTCTAATCTAACCACAAAAGGGTAGAAGAAAGGTTAACAGTGTATCAGTTTTGCGGGGTTCGGCCTGTATGTTGGCGACAAAACGACGCGTGGATTAAAGCTCATTTTATTCATTGAGCGGAAAGCGTGTGTGGTCTAAAACTGCTGCGTTGAAAGACAAGTACAGTAAGGGATTGATTGTGAGAACAAAATTTGCTTTTTTTGCTGCGGCTGGCCCGCTGTTGACCTGTACCGCTCTGGTCTTCACCAGCGCCTCTCCGGCACAATCGGTTAATGGCGCAAGCCTGTATAAAAACCGCTGTGCTGCGTGCCATGCGTCGAGCGCCGGTGCTATAGGTCCGAATTTGACGGGTGTTGTCGGCCGCAAAGCAGGGGCGAGCAAATATAATTACTCTAAAGCGATGAAGGCGTCGAAGCTGGTTTGGACCAAAGCCAATTTGGACAAGTTTCTAGCAGCGCCAACAAAGACGATGCCGGGAACCAAAATGGTAGTCGGTGTTGCCGATGCGAAGCAACGCGCCGCCATTATCGAGCATATGGCTAGTTTGAAGTAGTTTCAGCTTCTGCAAGTTGCTCAATAGTATCGATATCAGCCAAGATATGCTGGCTGGCCGCAACACAGGGTGCGTCGTTGATAAGATCGCGCGCACCGTTGTCGCCGCCAAGTTCCAATAGCCGGGCAAAATGCCGACGACCAAAAATCGCAGGCGGCATCGGCTTTTCGCCGTTATGTGACGCGATAATCGCGCCACCAAAATTCCGGACCAGCGCGCGCACGTGGTCGGCGGATACAAAGGGCATGTCAGCAAGAGCAATCATTACAGCCGATATTTTCTCGTCGCGCTGCGCGACCCTGACCCCGGCGATGATCGATTGCGACATCGGCTGATCTGCTTGGTCGATGGGCAAAATTTGAAAACCAAATTCGGATAGCCGCAGATCATCTTGCGCGACAACCGCAATATGCCGCGCAAAGGGCAGGGCTGCGAATGTCGCCGCCGCATGTTGGGCAAGAGGGCGGCCCGCCAAACTTGCCGATAGCTTTTGCCCGCCAAAACGCCTGCCGTGCCCCGCAGCCAGCAGGATCAGGGCGATGTTTTCAAATTTGACGGTCAAATTCATCCCCTGCTTTGCTGGCGCTGCGATTGTGCTATCGGGCGGATATGTACAATCCTGGCGCGATCTTCAAGTTTCTACGCGATAAGCAAGCCGCCGGGCAGCACACTACGCTCGTCAGCATCATCGGCGTGTCGGGTGGATCTTCGCGCAACCCCGGCGCGCATTTGGCCGTGGGCGAGGACGGCAGCTTTGCGGGGTCGCTTTCTGGCGGCTGTATTGAGGCGGCTGTGGTTGCCGAGGCGCTGCAGGCTATGGCCGAAATCGCACCTCGCGAAGTTCGATACGGACAGGGGTCTCCCTATCTTGATATACGTTTGCCGTGCGGGGGCAGCATCGACTTGCTTTTCAATCCGGTAAGCGATGCGACGCTTGGCGAAAGACTGGAGAAAATGTCGCAGGAAAGGCAGCCCATCCGTCTGGTTCTGCCGCGACAGGATGGCATGGTTAGCGTGGGCGAGGGCGAAGGGTGCTTTTCGGTCACCATCGGGCGTGACGAGATCACGGTAAATCACATCCCGCCGCTACGTCTGGCGTTGTTCGGGCAGGGTGCTGCGGTGAACGTGGCGCGCGATCTGGCACGCACGATTGACGCCGAAGTGTACACGGCTACGCCCGATACAGAGGTCGTGATACAATCAGAAGCGGTTGCGGTGGCCGCAAGCCTGTTGAAAACACCCAGCATGCCAGCCGAGTTCCGGGCCGATGCGTGGACAGCTGCGGTGCTGATGTTCCATGATCATGACTGGGAAGCCGAATTGCTCAGGGCGCTTTTGGACGGCCCCGCGTTCTTCGTCGGCGCAATGGGCAGCCACAAAACCCACGCCGCGCGCTCCGAATTGCTGCGCAGCATCGGTGTGCCTGAGCAAGCCATCACGCGGATCACCGCGCCGGTCGGCTTGATCCCTTCGATGCGCGATCCCGAAACATTGGCAGTTTCAATCATCGCGCAAGTTGTCGAGCGCTATAACGCTGATTTCCTGCAAGGCTAAACCCTTGGGGCGAGGGCCTAAGCCCGCAACGTGGACAGGAAAGCGTATGATTTCTCCACCGCTTCCATGCGGGTCGCGGAAAATGGCGGCTCTTGCTCGACATAAAAGTTGCGTACACCTGCTTTTTGGGCCGCAGGCAATATACGCTTCCAATCTAGCTTGCCGGAACCAATCTCGGTTGGGTCCATCGACAACGCGTAATTTGTTTTGGTGGTGGGTTTGACGTCTTTGACGTGCATTTGGCGGCACCGCCCCGAATAGCGCTTAAAGAATGCAACGGGATCAACGCCAGCCGCAGCCAGCCAGCCCACGTCAACTTCAAAGCTCACCAGCTTTTTGTCGGTTTCCTTTGCAAGAATTTCCCAGCCGTTGGTTTTGCCAATCGCTTGAAATTCGACGTTGTGATTATGATAGCCAACCGAAATGCCGTGCGGTTTAAGTGCCTGCGCTTTTTCGTTGAGCAGATCGGCTGTGCGTTTCCAGATATCTTCCCCGGCTGCGAACAGCGAACGCGCGAGCGCTGCTTGGAAAGTTTCGTTTTCAGCCCGCGTGAAATTATCCGGGAACAGCATGATAGGCAGAACAGCTGACTTGACGCCAAGCGCACCGAGATCGTCGACGATGCGCTGTGTGTCGCTCATCAACGATAATGCAGTTTTGGGAGTATTGGGGGTGGCCGCCAAATGGATACAGCTAAAGGAAACGCCCACAGCATTGGCGGCGGCTTTTAACTCGGCCGGCGTTTTACCGTAAAGCTGTGGCAATTCGAGATCGCTGTAACCGATTAAGGCAACCTTTGCCAAAGTTCCGGCCAAATCTTTGCTGGGTTCGTCCCCCAAAGTATAGAGCTGCAGGCCAATCGGCCGGTTCAGTTTTTCGAACATCTTTTTTTGCCTTTTGGCGATAGCCGGCTGGAGCGCAGTCGTTGCTCCCAGACCTGTCAATCCGGCCATGAACATCCGGCGATCCAATGCAAGCGACATGAAATTCTCCCTTCACACAACAATTTTTACCACCCGAGATTTACCAGCGTTCACCTTCGTTTGAGGCGATAAAAGGCCGGTCATAGGAAGGATCTTTGCCGTCCCACCGCGCCTTCAGAAAACCCTTTACGTTGGCGGAATAGACCCAGCTTGCGTCGGCGTCAGCGGTCATTTCAATAGTGCATTTGCGCGTGTGCATCCGCCACTCGCCATCACGCCTTTCAAGCTGATCAAGATAGCGCCCGAACGCGATCGTCGTGGTTTTGCCATCAAGCCAGAACAAGCCACCCAATACATAAGATTCGCAGTAAGCCCTGTCGCCGTCGATCTCGCAAATATGGTTGGTGATGTTGTGGCTGGTCATATGAAAATTCATCTTGTGACCCATATTGGCGCGTGCGGGATAGTCGGGCACCATTGTGATGATCGCGCCGTGTTCATCGACACCGTCGGGCCACCAGCAGCCCGCAATCTGCTCTACATCCTGACGGTCGCGGGCGCGGCATTCGCGCTGGATGCAGTCTAAAATATCCTGCCGGTCTTTGAGAGCGCGGTAGTCTCGTTCCAATTTTTCCAGGCGCGCTTCGATGTCGGTCATTTTTTCGCTTTCCGGGATTTGCTGCAGTCGCCTGCTTTGTTATCCATGGACCAGTCAATCGCGTTTTCCAGCATTTTGACATAGATTGCGTCGCTATATCGTTCGGGCCGGTGGCCAATGGCGGAATAGAAGGAGCGGCCTTTTCCAACGCAGCGGGTCCACGCAATCGGGTGGTCGCCCATTTGCAGGTCGTTGGCAGAACCCATCGTTTGTTCGTACGTATTTTCATCGATTGTCGCGATAATGTGCGAACCGTTTTTGCGCGGGCTCGACTGGAATGAATACCATTCGTCGTTCATTTCCCAATGTGCAGGCAGACCTGCCGCTACCGGATGCGCGGCATCATCGATGTTAAGTTTGGCCGTTTGAAATTGCTTGGCGCGGGGGTGGCCAGTGAAGCGCGCCCCGATCAGGCTATCGACATACCAATCCCAGAAATAAATTGGGTCACCCGCCGTACCGTGCACACCGATGAAGCCGCCACCGCTCGACATGTAGTTTTGAAAGGCGCGGCGCTGGCTAAGGGTCAATACGTCGCCGCTGATATTGTTCCAGATAACCGTATCAAATTTTTTGAGGATCGACGGGGTGAATGCGGCACCATTTTCGGTTGTTACAATGGCCCAGCCGTTGCGCTTTGCGATCTCGATAAAGGCGGCATGTGCACCATTGACCGATGGCGTGTCTTTGAAGCCGTTGATCTTTTCAAACAGCAAAATGCGCTTTTTACCGGCAGGAATATCGAACTTTGGCGCTTTGCTGTCGTAGCGCGCACACCGCGCCTCTTTGTCTGCGCGCGTCACGGGTACAGCAGCGAGCGCCCGGTCGATCTTGCCCAGATCGAGTTTGACATCACCGCGAAAACCTGCGGCTTTTCGGATGTCGAGGATAGCAGCAAATGTCGGTGGGGTGGTGCTGGCAATGCTGGGCGGAAATCCCTTAAGCGCGCCAGGCATTTCCGTGTCGAGGACAGCCGAGGCAGCCGGGCTTAGCATGATGTCAACGAGCGGCGTATTGGTTGAAAAGGGCCGGTCCCGCAGTGGACAATCGAGCAGCTTGGCGGCCTGCACCGGATTTGCGGAGAATGCCGCTAGCCAGATCAGAAATGACTTGATTGCTCGCATGCTACGCCTCCTCGCAATGTCCGGGTACTATGGCGGCCAATGCGGAGTACGTCCAGCACGGCAAGGCAATACATCGGCGCTGCGTTGCGATGCACCAATTGAGCCTGAATGGTGCTGGATTTAGACAGAAAACTTTGTACGACGCTCCATATGACTTTTACGAAACGTTTGATAAATGGCCGAGCTGGTTAACCCTGTTGGCCTTGGCTGCATGAATATTTGTTGGGCTTACGCGCCGCCGGTGGCGGATGATTATGCGATGAAGCTGCTCAATGCAGCACTCGATGCGGGTTATGACCATCTTGATACCGCGCGCATCTACGGTGACGGTGCGTCCGAAACGTTGATCGGAGAGGCGCTGAAGGGACGACGTCAGGAATTCTTCCTCGCGTCAAAAACAGGGATCATCATTGATGGCAAGGACCGCCGGATCGATTGCAGGCCCGAAACGATAAAGGCCGCATGCGAAACCAGTCTGAAACTGCTGCAAACCGATCATATCGACCTTTATTATCTTCACCGGCGCGATTTCAACACGCCCATCGAAGACTCGGTTGCGGTGCTCGCGGAATTGATAAAGGAGGGTAAGATTGGCAGCTACGGTCTGTCTGAAATGTCTGCCGAGACGGTTCGTGCGGCGCATGCTGTTCACCCGTGCGCTGCGTTACAAACCGAATATTCGCCGATGACACGCAACCCCGAAATCGCGGTGCTTGAAACGTGCGAACAACTGGGCATCACGTTCGTAGCATTTTCACCAGTTGGCCGGGGTTTTCTGACGGGTAGTTTTTCTGCTGAACCGGAATGGCAAAGGGGTGATCTGCGTGGCGGCTGGCCACGTTTTCAGGAGCCAAATTACAGCGCCAACATGGCTTTGGCGCGCGAATATTGCGCGATCGCCAAAGAGCAGGGCGTTACGCCTGCACAGCTATCAATGGCTTGGGCACACTCCAAAGGCGACCATATCGTTACAATCCCGGGCAGCCAGAATATCGCGCATGTTAAGGAGAATATCGCGCGCTGGGATTGGAGGCCAGACAATGATGTTATCGCGCAAATCGATGCGCTGATCAATCATGGCACCGTGTCCGGGCACCGCTATGCCGGTGCGATCAAGGCAACCATCGATACCGAAGATTTCGACTAAACTTTGCCGCCGCCAAAGTAGCGGCGATCCCGTAATCGCTAGACTTTAATCGCGTTCAATAGCTTCTGGGCAAGCCGAGGACATGTTCGGCGACATAAGACAGGATCATATTCGTGCTGATCGGTGCGACCTGATATAGGCGGGTCTCCCGGTACTTGCGCTCTATGTCATATTCAGCGGCAAAGCCGAAGCCGCCGTGCGTCTGGATACAGGCATCGCCAGCCGCAAAGCTGGCTTCGGCGGCCAGCATCTTCGCCATATTGGCCTCTTCGCCGCAATTGTCGCCTGCCTCGAATTTGCGAAGGCCTTCGTGGACGAGCAATTCCGCTGCGCGCATCTGTGCATAGGCACGCGCGATGGGGAATTGCACACCCTGGTTCTGTCCGATGGGACGGCCAAAGACATGGCGCTCCTTGGCGTAGGATGTGGCGCGATCAATGAACCATTTCGCATCACCGATGCATTCCGCCGCGATCAACAGCCGTTCGGCATTCATGCCAGATAGGATATAGCGAAAACCCATGCCTTCCACGCCCACCAAATTGGCAGCAGGGACGACCAAATTGTCCAGGAACACCTCGGTCGTGGCGTGGTTCATCATCGTGTCGATGGGGCGGATGGTGAGGCTGCCAGCGGCAAGTGCATCCTTCATATCGACCAGAAATACCGACAGTCCCTCTGTGCGACTGGTGGCTTCCTCTTTGGGCGTCGTGCGCGCGAGGAGGAGCATCAGGTCTGAATGCTCTGCGCGGCTGGTCCAGATTTTCTGGCCGTTGACGATATAGTTTTCGCCGTCTTTTTTTGCGACCGTCTTTAGCGACAATGTGTCTGTACCGCTGCTGGGCTCGGTTACGCCAAAGGCTTGCAAACGCATTTCACCGGTGGCGATTTTGGGAAGATAGTGCTGTTTTTGCTCATCAGAGCCGTGCCGCAGCAATGTGCCCATGATATACATTTGTGCATGAACAGCGCCGCCGTTGCAGCCTTGGCGCTGAATTTCCTCAAGGATAGCGGCGGCGGCTGAAATCGAGAGACCCGCGCCGCCAAATTCTTCGGGGATCAAGGCGGCGAGATAGCCCGCCGCGCCCAGGGCGGTTACAAACTCGCTTGGATAGGCGCGGTCCTTATCTTTGGCTCGCCAATATTCGCCAGGATATTGCGCACAAAGCTTGGCGACTTCCTCGCGGATTTCGGCGAAATCACTTGTCATATCGGGTCATATCCAAAGACGTCGCCGGAACGTTCATCGGCACGCGCCAAACTTCTCCGTACAGCAGGCAGGAACTCATCGGCAATGCTCTGTGCGGTCCAGCCTTCGGCTTTGTGCATCGAGCGAACGGGGCGCGGTTTGGAAAACACGAAGATCTCGTTTTTGCGGACGCCAAAAATCTGATTGGTGACGTCCTTGGCGGCATCCGACGCAAGGAATGCGACAAGCGGCGCGATTTTGTCTGCGCTCATCGTTTTCATGCGTTCGACCCGCGCGACTTCTTCCGGCGTTGTCGCGGGGATTGACGCGGTCATGCGGCTCCATGCAAAGGGCGCTATGCAGTTGGAGCGGACACCAGCGCGCGCCATGTCGAGCGCGATTGACTGAGAAAGACCAACAATGCCAAGCTTTGCTGCACTATAGTTGGCCTGTCCAAAATTGCCGATCAGGCCGCTGGTCGAAGTGAAGTGGATGAAGCTGCCTGACCCCTGATCCTTGAAATAGGGCGTAGCGGCCTTTGAAACATTGAAACAGCCGTGCAAGTGAACATCGATGACTGCATTCCAGTCCTCGTAACTCATCTTATGCCAGATGCGGTCGCGCAGGTTTCCTGCGTTGTTCACCACAGCATCGATCCGGCCGAACGCCTTGACCGCGTCTTCAATTATGGACGTTGCGCCTACGGGATCTGCGACGCTGGCACCGTTGGCGATGGCCTTGCCGCCTGCAGAGAGAATATCGTTTACCGTTTCCTGTGCGGGGCCGGCGTTCGCACCGTCGCCTTCTGCGCTGGAGCCCAGGTCGTTGACGACGACGCATGCGCCTTCCTTGGCGCAGAGCAGAGCAATTTCGCGACCCACGCCGCGTCCCGCGCCGGTAACGGCAACAACTTTACCGTCAAGCATGGCGGTCATATATTCTCCCCTGCGCAACTATGATGTAGCGGCCAGTCATAGACCACAGCGGAAATTTGCCAACAGTGATCTGTGCAGGAAACTGCTTGCCTAGCAGAGCGGTGCAAAAGGGGGAAAATGGTAGACGCTGAGGGGTTCGAACCCACGACCCGCTGATTAAGAGTCAGCTGCTCTACCAACTGAGCTAAGCGTCCCCAAAAGGAATGGCGAGCGCCAATTCCTGTCAAGAGCGGCGCAATTGGGCGACTTTGCGATTCGAGTCAAGAGCTGTTGCAACAACTGTTGCTGCAATCGGGTCAGTGAAGCGTTATTCAAACCGCCCGCTTCGCGAGCCCGGATGCCTGTCGACTGACATGATGATACCTATGCAGATCATCATTGTTAGCATCGAGCTTCCGCCGTGGCTGATAAAGGGCAGGGGCAAGCCCGCGACCGGGGCCAAACCGACTACCATCAGCAAATTGATCATGATGTAGAAGAATATTGTGCAGGTCATGCCCGCCGCCACCAGCTGCCCGTATCGCGAACGGCTGTTCACCGCGACTTGCATACCCCATCGCATCAGAAGGAAATAGAGAAACAGGATGAGCAATCCTCCGACCAAGCCCCATTCTTCTGCCATCGTGGCAAATATGAAGTCGGTATGCCCCTCTGGCAGGTAATCGAGGTGGCTTTGCGTGCCGTTGCCAAATCCCTTGCCAAAAATGCCACCCGATCCGATGGCGATTTTTGATTGGGTGATATGGTATCCAGCCCCTAGCGGGTCCGTTTCGGGGTTAAGGAAGATCAGCACGCGGTTCTGCTGATACGGGCGAAGGCCGAAAAAATAGATCAGCGGTGCAATCACCGCCAATGCCGCGCCGCCGCCTATGAAATATATGAGCGGTAGGCCAGCGACGAAACCCACGACGAGCACGCTAAAGATAAAGGCGATAGCAGCATCGAAATCGGGCTGGATGATCACGAGGAAGCACGGCACCACGAGGATCGCTGCGAGCGGCCAAAGCGCGTCCAAGCTATTAATCCTTGTCGGTGGCAGCCGGTCAAAAAACCACGCAGCCGCAAGAACCATAGCGGGCTTCATCAGTTCAGACGGCTGGATACCGATCGGTCCAAGATTGATCCACCTTCTGCTACCACCGCCAACAAAACCCAATAGCTGTACGGCGACAAGCAAGATCATTAAGCCGATAAAGACGGGAAAAGTTATCTGTTTCCAGAAATCCAGTCCTGCGCGCGACATTACAATCGCCATCGCCAAATAGATCGAATAGCGCAGGATGTGGTTCCCTGCCCAAGGACTGAAACTGCCGCCACCAGCCGAATAGAGTATCACAGCGCCGAACCCGACCAGACTTGTCAGGACGAAAATGATGCGCCACGGCAGGCTGAGGAGCGGAGCGGGAATGATCGAGTTCATTGCGACGTTCCGTTTGGTGGAGCAGGGGCCGTAGTGGGTGAAGGCTGAGCTGCCGCACCCGCAGATTGTCGTGCTGCTTTCTCGGCTGCGGCTGCTTTCGAGCGCGCAGCGACCTCTTGTTTTGCCATTTCGGCGGCTTCGATCTTTTTCTCTTCTTCTTCCTGCTTGGCGAGCTCTGCCTTTGCCTTTTCTTCTGCGGCCTTCTTGGCCAGTTCGTCTTCTGTTAATTCAACCGGCGGGCCTTCGCCGGTTTGCGCCGCACGGAAGCTGGCAGCTTGCCGAGCCATCCGTTCCTCAATTGAACCACCCCAGCCAGCTTCGAGACTACGCAGCGAAGCCATGGCTTGTTCGGGGTCATAAAGGAAGGTGAGCACATCCTTTGCCACAGGGGCTGCCGCTCTTGCGCCACCCAAACCGTGCTCGATAACGACCGCTGCGGCATAGCGCGGCTCATCAACCGGCGCAAAGCACACAAAGAGTCCGTGATCCCGGTATTTCCAAGCACCCGACTGTCCGCGCTGGCCGCCCTTGATTTGACGCACCTGCGCCGTGCCTGTTTTTCCGGCCATCTTGACGTCGGGTAGCTGCAAACGGCTGCGCACGGCAGTACCAGCGGCGTTGACCACGCGGTCCATACCTTCGCGTGCGACAGCCAAATGCTCTAGCGGGAAGGAGAGTAGAGGCGCAGGTTTGCGCTTTTTCAGCACGATTTCCGGGACAAGTTTACGCCCCGATGCGATGCGCGCGGACATAAGCGCCAGTTGGAATGGGCTGGCAATGATATAGCCCTGACCGATGGTAGAATTGAGCGTATCGGCATCTATCCATTCTTTACCAAATTTCTTCAATTTCCATGCACTATCAGGGACAGTGCCGAAACGCTGTGAAGGAAATGGTAGCTCGAATTCTTGTCCCAAGCCAAGCTCGCGTGCAACCACTGCGATCTTGTCATAACCGATCCGGCGCCCCATTGAATAAAAATAGGTGTTGCAGCTTTTCATGATCGCGTTGCGCATGTTTATCGAGCCGTGGTGGCCAAGGCATTTGAAAACACGGTTGCCAAGCCGGTAACCGCCGCCACAAAACACGGTTTCTTCAGGATCGACGCCGTGCTTTTGCAACGCGATTGCGACCATAGGTTTGAGTGTAGACCCCGGAGGATAAAGCCCCTGCAACGCCTTGTTGAGCATAGGGATATGATCATCGGACTGGAGCATTTTCCACTCCATGCGTCCGATGCCATCGGAGAAGCTATTGGGATCATAACATGGCATCGACGCCATCGTCAGGATGTCGCCGGTCAAAGTGTCGAAGACTACTACTGACCCGGATTCACGGCCCAAACGCCTCGCGGCATAATTGTGCAAATCGATATTGATCGTCAGCTGTACCGGCTTGCCCGGCACATCAGGCTTGGTTGTCAGTTCGCGGACAATTTTGCCGCGTGCGGTGACTTCGGTACGCCTTGCGCCCGGCTTTCCCTGCAAACCGGCTTCAAGCGTTTTTTCCAAGCCATCCTTGCCAATTTTGAAGCCCGGGGTGATGAGCAGCGGGTTTTTGTTTTTTTGATATTCTTCGGCCGAAACCACTCCGACATAACCGACCAAATGGCCGACAGCGGCTCCGCTAGGATAATAGCGCGAAAATCCTTGGCGAGGGCTAACGCCGGGCAGGTCGGGCAAGCGCACGCTGACGCGGGCAAAACTTTCATAATCAAGACCAGCTGCAACTTGGACGGGTTGAAAGCCCTGAGCCGTTTTCAATTCGCGATTAATCCGGTCAACTTCATCGACGTTAAGCGACAGGAGCTTGGTCAACGTCGCCAATGTGGCTTCTTTTTCCGTCATCCGGTCAGGGATTATGTCGACGCGAAAGTCAGCGCGGTTCGTCGCTATGGGTTTGCCATCGCGGTCAATGAACCAACCTCTGCGCGGCGGAACAAGCGTCAGGTTGACGCGGTTGCTTTCGGCCAAAAGCCGATATTTTTCGTTATTGGCGACCGCAATGTAGGACATGCGCCCGGCCAGAAGCAATCCGATACCGCCTTGCACTGCGCCAATGAACATGGTTCGTCTGGTAAAAGTAAATCGTTGCTGAGCGGACGAAACCGGCTTTTCGTATTTCATTTTGCTAGCCGCCAGCCGTCTAGCAAAGAGCAAAGCCGCACAACCAGCGGATAACACATGATCGAAAGCAGAATTTGCGGCAACAACACCGATACTCCGGTTGGCTTATATGCCCAACCAGCGAAAACCAGTCCGGCAAACAATGCGGATATTATCATGGCTGTTGCAATTAACCAGTCCTGCCAATGATCACGCCATCGCGCATAACTGTCGATGATCTCAGCTGTAATCATCAGCACCGACCATATTAGTCCCGAGCTGCCAAACGGCTGTCCGCTAAACAGATCATCGAAAAGCCCCAGCGGCAATCCGATCCAAGCTGGCCAAATCCCCGGACGCATCAGCCGCCAGGCAAGAAACATGAGCAAGCCGAACGGCGGCAAGATCGGTTCCTGCGTAATCAACGGTATGGTTGTCAGCATCGACCCGAGCATGACGGTCAGGATTGGAACCAATCTGACGCGCGTGGTTGATTGCTCCCGGTTCAGGCGCGATTCGTATGTGCGCGCTGGACGGATCGGCAAATGTTTGAGCGGCGCCTTCAGCGTTTTCAGACTGCGCTTGGGTGTCTTCATTCGCTCTTTTCACTTTGCTTGGCGAGCTCTTCATTGACTATTTGAGCTGCCGTGGCCTCTGGCAAATACTCTTTGATCACAAGGGCGTAAGGTGTGGCCGCCGGGTGAGCCAAAGGCCGCCCGATCGCACCATCAACGGTTTTTTTCAGCACGACTGCAACAGGCATATTGGGGCGGTAAATGCCGCCGTTGCCCGACGTGACAATGACATCGCCGGGCTTGAAGGGGTTAACGCCCAAATCGAGAGGGCGGATCACGACCAACCCATTGCCCAAACCGGTTGCAAAAGCCGGCTGACCGTCGTTTCCGCGCATCACCGGCACGACATTGTCAGCATCAGAGATTAGCAAGACGCGTGCGGTTGTTGGTCCAACCTCAACTATTCGACCTATAAGGCCAGAAGGACCAACGACAACTTGGCTTTTTTGCAAATTGTAGTTGTTACCAATCGACAAAGTGGCAAGTCGGCGGCTGCTGGTCGATGAACTGGAGATTAGACGTCCAATTGCTATCTTATCGGCTTCGGTTTCAACAAGACCAAGCAAGCCGCGCAACCGGGCGTTTTCGATTTCGATGGCGCGTGCTTTCAGCAGCCGAGTATGCTGGCGCTGCACACGTTTTTCAAGCGCGGCATTTTTCTTCGACGCATCAAGATAGGCCGACATGTTATTGGTCATGCCGCCGATGCTGCGCCTTATGCTGTCGGCTATGCGTGAAGCAGGCGCAGTAATCTCGGTACCGATTTTCCTTAACCCCGCAAAACCAGCGGGGTCGGCAATCGAGATAATCAGCAAAAGCACAGCAAAAATCGCACCGGCAATTGCCAGCACGTAGGTTGCAAACAACCCGTATTGCGCCTTGCGAGAGAAACCCGGGCGCCGGTTGGTGGGCGGCGCCATGCTGTGCCCCCTTACGCGGTCAGCAGCACGCCGCGGAAGATCGGATCTTCCATCGCCCGCCCGGTGCCGATTGCAACGCAGGTCAGCGGATCTTCGGCAACCGAAACCGGTAGTCCGGTTTCATCGCGAAGATGCTCGTCAAGACCTTGCATCAATGCGCCGCCGCCGGTCAGGACGATGCCCTGGTCAACAATGTCAGCGGCAAGTTCCGGGGCCGTGTTTTCCAAAGCAATGCGAACGCCTTCGACAATTGTTCCGATTGGTTCAGACAACGCTTCGGCAATCTGACCCTGATTGATCGAAATTTCCTTAGGCACGCCGTTCACCAGATCGCGGCCCTTAATGTGGATTGTATGGCCCACGCCGTCGGGAGGGGGATTGGCGGTACCAAAATCTTTCTTGATGCGTTCGGCTGTTGCTTCACCGATCAGTAGATTATGATGTCGGCGGACATAGGAGACAATGGCTTCGTCCATCTTGTCTCCTCCCGTACGCACGGATGTTGTATAGGCGAGGCCGCGCAGCGAAAGCACTGCAACTTCTGTCGTACCGCCGCCGATATCCACGACCATCGATCCGATTGGTTCCGTGACAGGCATATCCGCGCCGATTGCTGCTGCCATTGGCTCTTCAATCAGGAACACTTCGGAAGCACCCGCGTTCGATGCGGCATCGCGGATAGCGCGCCGTTCAACCGATGTGGAACCGGATGGCACGCAGATCACAATCTCTGGCGAGCTAAACACGCTGGGCTTGCCCTGTACTTTGTGGATGAAGTGTTTGATCATCTGTTCGGCAACATCGATGTCGGCGATCACGCCGTCGCGCAGGGGGCGAATTGCTTCGATGCTGTCGGGGGTCTTGCCCATCATCAGCTTTGCATCGTCACCGACGGCCTTCACGCGCTTTACGCCATTGATAGTTTCGATCGCCACCACCGAAGGTTCGTTCAAAACAATGCCCTGTCCGCGCACGTAAACCACGGTATTTGCGGTGCCTAGGTCGATAGCCATGTCTTGGGAAGCGAAACGGAATAACTTACTGAATATCATTGATCTGGTCCAAATCTGAAACTGCGGTAACGACCCGGCTGACAGGGGGATTGCCAGTTCGACGAACCTAGCTGATATTCCCGTTTGGTTAAACAGAATAATCGCTAGAAATCGGACGATTAAGGAGTTGCTTGGCAGCGGCGATTGGGCTAGGGCGAGGCCGATGTCAATAAGAAGACTTCCCGACGCCCTAATCAACCGGATTGCTGCCGGTGAAGTGGTTGAAAGACCGGCCAGCGCGTTGAAAGAATTGGTTGAAAACGCGGTTGATGCCGGCGCGCGTACGGTATCGATTTCGCTGGCAAGTGGCGGCCTTGATCTGCTGGTGGTGACCGACGATGGTTGCGGCATGTCGTCCGACGACATTGCGCTTGCGTTGGAGCGGCATGCAACTTCCAAAATGCCCGGTGACGCTATTGAGCTTGTCGCCACCTTGGGCTTTCGCGGTGAAGCCCTGCCTTCGATTGCCAGCGTATCGCGGATAACCATTGAAAGCCGCACGAGAAGCGGTGAAGGCTGGCAGCGCGTTGTCGACCACGGCGAGTTGGTTTCCGAAGGCCCTGCTGTTATTCCGCCGGGGACGCGTGTGCGTGTGGAAAATCTTTTTGGCAATGTGCCTGCGAGACGCAAGTTTCTGCGGTCTGCGCGTTCTGAATATGCCGCTGCGCTCGATGTCGTCAAACGAATATCAATGTCGCGGCCTGACATAAGTTTTACCTTGGAGCATGACGGCAGGCGCACTGTGTCGGTGCAAGGTGATATGGACCGGGTCAGCCGCGTTGCTGCGCTGACGGACAGGAATTTTGCCGAAAACAGCGTTGTGGTCGATTTGGAACGTGAAGGCATTTCGCTTGGCGGCGTTGCCGGGCTGCCGACGTTCAACCGCGGCATTGCTGACCAACAGTTCCTTTTTGTGAACGGCCGACCAGTGAAAGACAAGCTGCTTACCGGTGCGGTCCGCGGTGCCTATGCCGAAATGCTAGCGCGCGACCGTCATGCGGTTGTGGCACTGTTCCTCGATTTGCCGCCGACCGAGGTTGACGTCAATGTCCACCCGGCAAAGACCGAAGTCCGCTTCCGCGATCCAGCGATGGTGCGCGGTATGATCGTGTCGGGCTTGCGCCGCGCGCTTGACCAATCCGGCTTCCGCAGCGCGCAGGCCCCGGCAGCAGTCAATTGGCAGCGTGAGCCCGTCGCGCTCGATACCGCACAAGGCAGCATTTTTTCGCCGCAAGTGCAAAGCTATCAGGGCCGCTATGGGAGCCAAGGATTTGGCGGATACCGCGCCGAAAATACGTCCAGCTTTTCTGACATGGCACGCGTTCCCGGCGGCGACGAACTGGCGCCTTTATTGGGCCGCGCCACCCCGGCTGAAGAAGCTGTGCCTGACGGGGTGCTTCATCCGCTGGGCATTGCCCGTGGGCAAGTGGCCAACACTTACATAGTGGCGGAAGCCGAAGACGGTTTGGTCATCGTCGACCAGCACGCCGCGCACGAACGGCTGGTGATGGAGCGGATGCGAAGTGCAGTCGCACGTTCCGGCGACGGTGTTGCTTCCCAAGCCTTGCTGTTGCCGCAGGTGGTCGAATTAGACGAACCCGCGTGCGACCGTTTGGAGGCGCGCGTCGCCGAGCTAGCCGAATTCGGTTTGGAACTTGAACGCTTCGGGCACATGGCAATGCTCGTTCGCAGCGTACCCGCCGTTCTGGTTGGCGGAGATATCGACGGACTGGTGGCTGACCTCGCCAACGATCTGGCTGAGTATGACGAAGCGCTCTCGCTCAAAGAACGGATTGACCACGTAACCGCGACGATGGCCTGTCACGGATCAGTCAGGGCAGGGCGCGTGCTTTCGGTTACGGAAATGAACGCTCTGCTTCGCGAGATGGAGGTAACGCCGCACAGCGGTCAATGCAATCATGGTCGCCCTACATGGGTAAAACTTGCGCTGGGCGATGTCGAGAAGCTGTTCGGACGGAAGTGAAAAAACATTCGCGTCGCGGGTCAAACGCGCATCGCAATTAGGCCGTTCGAAATCATGCTGAGGACCGCTTCGCCGTTTTGATTATATGTTATGTTAAGATTTTTGGTGATCCCCATTTCGGGTCGACTTTTCGATTGGCGTTTTTCGAGTAGTTCCGTCTCGAGGGTTAAGCTATCCCCGGGATAAACTGGCTTCAGCCAACGAAGTTCGTCAATGCCGGGCGAACCAAGCGAAGCCAGCGGCTCACCGGCCTGAAACTGTTCAACCATCAAACGCATTGTCATCGCGCACGTGTGCCAGCCGCTTGCGGACAAGCGACCAAAATGCGTCTTTTCCGCTGCTTCGTCATCCAAATGGAAAGCCTGCGGATCATATTGGCTTGCAAATGCAATCACTTCCTCACGAGACACTTGATATAGGCCGCTGCGGGATTTCGTGCCGATGACCAGATCTTCGAAATAAAGCATATTGTTTCCTAGTGTCGAAGCCGGTCCATAGCGGGTTCGCCAAAAGCACAAAACAAAAAGGCGGAGCTTTCGCCCCGCCTTCTTGATCTCGCTTGTTTGAACTTAGCCTTTTGAGAAGGCATCGGTGATCGAACAGGCTGCAGGCCCCAAAATCACGATGAACAGAACCGGCAGAATGAAAAGGATCAGCGGCACCGTCATAATCGCTGGCAGACGCGCGGCCTTTTCTTCGGCACGCATCATGCGCTCGTTGCGGAATTCAGCCGAGAGAACGCGCAGCGCCGATGCAAGCGGGGTGCCGTATTTCTCGGTCTGGATCATGGTTGTGACCACGCCTTTGATCGAATCAAGATTTACACGGTAGGCAAGATTTTCAAACGCGTTACGCCGTTCGGTCAGGAAGCCCAACTCAATAGCGGTCAGCGCGAATTCGTCTCCCAATTCTGGATAACCACGCCCTAATTCCTTGGCGACGCGGTTGATCGCTGTATCCACCGTTAAACCGGCTTCGGCGCATATCACCAGCAAATCGAGCGCATCGGGAAGACCTTTGCGGATCGCATCGGTGCGCTTGGCAATCAGGTTATTAAGAAAAATGTCCGGAGCTTTGTATGCAAGGATTGCAGTACCAGCAAAAATCGCAAACTTCTTTACGGAGGTGTAGGCTGCGAAGCCCCCGAGACCGTAAATGTAGAGCGCCATCCCGCCACCCAGGACTATGGGAAATACCAGTCGACCGAAAATGATGACGACAGCAAGTTCTTTGCGCCGGATACCGGCCTGCGCGAGCATTTGCACAGCTCTTGCAACTTGCTCGTCTTGCAAGATGTTTAACTTGGACAAGAATGTCCGCATCCGGTCTGTAGTCTCTGACTTACGAACCAGTTTGGCGCGCTTCTTTGCCGTGGTTGCGGTGATCCCGGCCTTTAGCTGCTCGCGACGTTCACTCAACGCTTTGACGCGTTTCGCCATTGGGTCGCGCACCGTAACGGCGGCGTAGATCGCCGTCAGAACCGCGAGTGTGGCGACCGCAGCCATGATCGAAGCGACGAGGAATACGTCAACGCCGAGCAGTTGGGGGCTTGTAGCTGTTTGCATTTCTATTTGCCCCCGATCAGATTTCGAAATTGACCATTTTGGCCATGATGAACCCACCGATGCTCATCCATACCAGACCTATCAATCCGGCAATGATAAGGCGCGGTTCGTAAAAGAACCCTGCGAGATATTTTTGGTTGATCGACCAAACCATGCCGAAAACGAAAAAGGGCAAGACGCCAATGATATAGGCCGATGCCTTTGCTTCGGACGACATAGCCTTGATCTTCAGCTTCATCTGCGCGCGTTTACGTAGAACTTCGGCCAGATTGCTCAACGTTTCGGCCAAGTTGCCGCCGGTCTCGCGCTGGATTGCAAGCGTGATAACAAAGAATTGGAATTCAGGTGTTTGCAGGCGGTCAGCCGTTTCCTGGAGCGAATCTTCCATCGTTTTGCCGATGCGGATTTTCTCTGTTGCAATGCGAAACTCTTCGCCAACGGGTCCTGGAATTTCGCGTGAAACAACGTTCAGCGTTTCACCAACGGGTAAACCGGCGCGCAAGCCGCGAACCAATAGCTCGATGGCGTCAGGAAAATTGGTGGTGAATTGCTTGATACGCTTCTTGATCAGGTGCCCGACAACCATATGCGGCAAGCCGGCACCGAGCAAAAGGCCAACGCCCAAGGCAAGGCTAACCGGAGCGCCTTTGATCAGCAACGCCGCAATGACAAACAACGCTATGCCGACGGAGGCATAGACATATTGCTTAATCGTCCATTTCTTGCCGGTTTGGGCAAGGCGTAAGCGAAGCCTGTCAACGCGGCTCATGTCGGCACCCGCCGAGAACACAATCGGTTTGCGCGCGGCAACAGCTTTGCGCATTTGTTGTTCCATCAGCGCTGTTGCGCTGTCGGAATGGCGAAGTTTGACGTTGCCCAGTCGACGCGTGCCTGCACGGCCGACCGATGGACCCATGAAGGCCACAGCAAGCAAGATCAGGGTCAACATACCGCCTGCTATTATGATAACATTCTGCATAGCGTCCTACTTCGTCGGGTCAGAGGGTTAACTTCGCGCTGCTCATTTCAAGCAGCCCGAAATTACGCTTCTTTCTTTTCTTTTTTCGGCATGCTCAATTTGAAGCCAGCGAACATGGATTTCTTCGCCATTTTCTTATCTGCGCTTGCGTCGATATCGTCTTCTGCGTCGCTAACCGTACTTTGGATCATGTCAGCGATGGCCAGAATACCTGTGCTCAACTTTGCGCCGCGAGCCGCCTCGATAACCGGACGTCCCAGTTTTGCCGCCTGTGCGGTCGATTTGAAATCCGCAGGCAAAGTCAGATCGATCTTGCGTTCGATCGTTGCTTCGAAATCCTTGCGCGAAATTTCTGGCGAACCGGACTGCACTTTGTTGGCAACAACAAAGGATTTGCAATGCGGTGCGTTTGATTTGAGCCAAGCGAGCAGGCGAATTGTATCGCGAGCTGCAGCAAGCGATAATTCAGTCACAATGACACAAACATTCACGTCATGCGCCAGGTGCGGATAAGAAATCAGCATGTTGCGCGGCATGTCGATAACGCTGTTTTCAAAAGCGGCGCGGAATTCTTCCTGCAGCTGATAAAACGCAGCACCGTCGGTCATCACCGGGCTACTGAGCGGTGCTTCTGCCGAGAGGATTGAGAGCTTGTCGCTTGCCTTGATCATGGCGCGCTCGATAAACAAACCATCAATACGGCTTGGGTTTTCAATCGCATCGGTCAAGCCGCGGCCAGGTTCCAAGTCCATAGACAAGGCCCCCGTGCCGAAATGCACGTCAAGATCAAGGAAGCCGGTCAATTGCCCCATGCGCTCGGACAAAGTCCAAGCAAGCGAGGCAGCAATTGTTGATGCTCCCACGCCGCCACGTGCGCCAATCACGGCTGTTGACACATGCGGGCGGTTACCCGATTTCTCATCGTTCTTGGGCGCGTTCAAGATGGTGTGTGCATGTGCGAACGCATCGCGCAACGCATCTGGGCTAACCGGCTTAAGCAGATAATCCTGCAATCCCGACAGCAACAAGTCGCGGTAAAGGCGAACGTCGTTTACCTGACCGACCGCGATAACGACGGTGCCGGGTTCGCAAACTTCGGCAAGCGAGTTGATATCGTTGATTGGATCGCCCGATTCAGAAAGATCGACCAACAGGATTTGCGGGCTTGCAGAAACCGAAAGCGATTGCACCGCATTACGCAGGCCGCCCTTAAATGCTTTTTCCGGCGACCAGCCCATTTCTTCGCAGACGCTGCGGATGACATCTAATGTCAAATCGTCGCAGACGAACGCTGTAAAAGCATCCCGGCCGCCAGCAGCATTGGTTTTCCAAGGTGCGTTCATTGGTTTCCTCCCGGAGTTTTGGCATAGCCGTCCGATTTAGGCTGGGGACGACCATCACGACCGCGCACCAAGTCTTCGGGATCGGCGATCATCGCCGCTAGATTGCCATTGGTTGCACAACCATAGTTGGCTGGATTTGCGCTGTTGTAATTGGCGGGCGTGGTCTTGCTGAGGTCGGGGCAAGTCGGAACCGATGCGCGCGAACGCGTAACAACGATCCGCGCAGTTCCGGGTACAACATCTCCGGCCACAACCGGGGCTGTTTCCGTCAACTTCATTCCGTATTCAGCGGCCAAGTCTGCGACCGATTTCTGGATGTCATAATCCGCGTAGCCGCCACCAAAATCGATGGCAATGCGATCGCCGTAACCCAGCTGTAGAGCTTGGAACCATTCAGCAACGCGCGTGCGTTCGCTAGCAGCCAAGCCGTTTCCGCCGCCGACATTGACGTCGATGGCATAGTTGGTGCGATCAACAACGGGCTGATGAACCGAATACATCGTGGTGTTTTCGCCGGTAGCTCCGATCGAACTGCAGCCGCTAGCCATCAAGCTTAGGCCGACTGCAATCAGGACATTCTTGCTATTCATCATGTTTCTCCTGAGGTTCGAATTATTTGTCGAAGGTGAAACCGGGGGCCGAAGCCTGGGCGGTTTTCGCAACGGGTTTTTTGGGAAGAGGTGGCGCTGCTTCACTCACTGCACCAAAATCCGGACCCTTCGGGGCATCGGGAGCGACTGTAGGTATAGGGCGGCTGCCGCCTTTGTCGCTTGAGTGCTTGTTGAGGAAAATGCGTTCCAAATCATTTGGCGAGTCGAACCCGTCTGTGGGCAGTTTGACTTCGCTTTCTGAAATAGGCTTCACCAAATACGGTGTGATGATGATCATCAGTTCCGTGTTGTTCCTGCGCCAGCCGTTCGATTTGAACAATGCGCCGACAATTGGCAAATCGCCAACGCCAGGCACCTTGTCTACCGAGCTGCCGGTCTGGTTGGATAGCAAGCCGCCGATCATCATGCTTTGGCCCGAACCAAGCTCTACGGTGGTTTCAGCGACGCGTGTTGTCGTCGCCGGGATTTCAAACCCGTTAAGACGCACGGCACCCTGAGAAGAAATATCCGATACTTCGGTCTTCAGCTGGATCGAAATCCGACCGTCTTCGAGCACAGTAGCCGTATAATCGAGCCCGACACCGTAGTCCTTGAAAGACACGCTTGTTTGTCCAAAGCCCGAAGATTGCGGGATCGGGAAGCTTCCGCCCGCCAAGAAATGGCCGGGTGCTCCCGAAACAGTCGTCAAATTGGGTTGTGCCAATGTGCTTGTCAGACCGTAACGGTCGGTCAAGTCAAAAGCTGCGGCAACATCCAAGCCAAAGAGCTTGCCAGCTGCAGTCAAAATATTGCCTGCAGAGGGCGTTTTGAAATTGAACTGCGTGCCACCGGTTACAAATTGGCCGGTAAGCGGATCAAATGGTAACGAGATCGTGCCTGCTGGAAGGCCAAACTGGCTCGACGCATCAAGTTTCGGCAACGCAGATGTATCGTAATTTCCGATGTTCACAAATCCGGGATTACGTCCGACGCCAAACTGGACGCCGTTCGATTTATCGCGCGTTGCGAAGTTCGTGCCGATTTCTTTTGCCAAGGCGTGGCTAACTTCGGCAATCCGCACTTGCAAATTGATTTGCATGGGCGTGGCGGTTTTGATCCGCGAGATTACCGTAGCCGTTCCCTTTACAAAGGTCTCGACCAGCCTTTTGGCATCATCAGCATCTTCAGGCTGGCGTGCACTGCCAGTTAGCAACACAATACCATTCATCGTTGTGACAGTGATGTCGGATTCCGGCATCGCGATCTTCAGCATCTGGCCAATCGAGTCCAGATTGGCACCGACGCGAACATTGACTTGATAAACGGTTTTTCCTGCGCGGTCCGTCGCATAAAGCGTGGTTTCGCCAGGTCCCTTGGCATAGATGTACATTTGCCGAGGAGATTTGACTTCGACGTCTGCGACGGCTGGGTCAGCTACGACAACATCTGTAATGCCGACGGGCAGGTTTACCTGTTGACCACGACCGAGCGACAATATGATTACTTTACTGTCCTTGGCGATTGCCTGAGCATGAGCCGGAGCAGCGACCGCGACCAAAGCGCCGGTTGCCAGAGCGGCGGCCAATGAGGCGGTCGCAATGCCGGTTTTGATTGATTGATAGAAAGTCATGTCGATTATCTCCGGTCAACGGGAACTGGTGTAACGGCACCGGCGCGTGAAACATTGACCGTTGGGCCGTCTGCTGCACGTTTGATGTCGCGGGTTGCCCTGGCGACCGCGATCGATACGCGGGTCGCTTCTTCGGCCTTTGCTACAGGCGTTTGGGGCGGAATTGTGCTGCGTTGGAAGCGTGATACATCGCCGCCCGTCGCAAATGTGCTCTTACCCGAAGTTGGACGTTGGGTGATCGATTTGAGGATTTTCTCTTCCTCTTCGACCGAAGTACCAGCGGGGATGTGCACTTTGCTCGTTGCCAACGCTTGCTCAAGCTCAGCGGCATTGTCAGCAAGCGAACGAAGCGCCAGCGTGATTGTGCCGATGGTTTGCGCCACCGTAATTTTTTCGGCCAAGCGAGGAGTCGCTTCTAACGTCACCAACTTATACTTCGCGACGACGGTGCGACCTTCTTTGTTGACCGTTGGGTTAGAACGCTGGTCAGTGGCAAGAACGCGCAAGTTGCGAATGATGGTTTCGGATACTTTTAGTGCTGGACCGTCAGAACCTGCAACGGTTTGTGTCAGCACGAGATCGACGCGGTCGCCCGGGAAGACAAAGCCGGCAACACCGGTTAGAGCCGAAACAGGCACCGAAACAGCGCGCATTCCAGGAGCCAAAGCAGCAGCAAGGAAGCCGCGATCGCCTGGCGATACCAGCGCACCTTGGGTGATTGGTTGTCCGGCGGTGATTGAATGACGGACAACAGTTCCCAGCAAAGCTTCGATGCCTGGAGGAGCTGGTTCTGGCGCGCCTTTTGCTTTGGGAGCTTTGGGATCAGCAGGCTTTAAAGCATCAGGCATGGCAAGCGGACCTTTTGGTTCCGAGCCTTCCTTGATGAAATAAGCTGCTTCTACCATTTCCTTTGGCCAAGGCTGATAACGCAGAGCCTCTGCGGTAATGATTGTTCCCACAGGCAACGATTTGGTCGCAACCAATACCTGCGGACCCAGATCCTGGGGTTTAACAGCAGCAGCCTTTGCCTTTGGAGCGCTCGCCCCGCTGAACATGCTTCTTGCCATGAATGCTGTAACGCCAGCAATCAGCAGCGCAGCAACTAGCAATATCAATTTTTTCCTGTCCATGACGAACTAAGCCTCCTGTGGGACCCCATGTTAAGTGGACTGTTTCATCCAAAATGGTTAAAAAACCGTTCACCGGCTATCCAAAGGCCGGCCAGCGAAATTGCCACGCCGTAGGGTATGCGCGCACGCCCAACCCCTTGACGAAGCTTGTGAATTACGAGAAAAATTATGGTTACCGCGCCGCCAAGCAACGCAGCAAAAAACATCATGCGGACAACATCAGTCCAAGAAAACCACAATGCGAGCGCTCCAAAAAGCTTCACGTCGCCGCCACCCATCATCCCCAATTTGAAGAAAAGGGCGAAAAAGAGGAATGCGGCAAAACCACAAGCGAGGTGAATCGCGATTGCAGAAAGCGATGTATCGCCCGTCGCGATCCAGAACAGCGGAGCGGCCAATGCTATCGGAAGTGTGACCTTGTTATAGATCATGCGGAACCGAATATCGGTGTAGATTGAAATCAGCAGGGCAATTGCCAAGCCGCCAAGCGTTGCGTAAGCGAGATATTCCATATTCATGTTAAACAGCATTAACCAACAGACCTTACCAAATCGTAACCATGACAAATTCTGATCACGACAAATGGCGCCATATCCCGGTAGCCGCCAAAGAATCCCGCTGGCACGCTGCAGACGGCTGGGAATTGCGTCGCATTGACTGGAAGCCTAAAACTTCCGGCAAGCCGCGCGGTTCTATCCTTTTCTTGCCGGGGCGTGGCGATCACTATGAAAAATATCTTGAAACGCTCGATCACTGGGCGGATTTGGGGTGGCAAGTCACATCAATTGACTGGCGGGGGCAGGGCGATTCCGGCAGGCTCCTGGCCGATCGCCATGTCGGTCATATCGATGATTTTTCGACCTGGATTGCTGATCTGCGGCATTTTAATGAGCTTTGGCAGAAGGATGCCCCAAGGCCGCATGTCGTCATTGGGCACAGCATGGGCGGGCATTTGACAATGCGTGGTCTCATTGAAAAGGCAATTCAGCCGGATGCAGCTGTGCTTAGCGCTCCTATGCTTGGCATCCAAACAGGCGGTATGCCTTTGGCCTTTAGTCACGGGCTTGCGCGGTTTATGGAAAAAATTGGGCGTGGTGAGAAGCCCGCTTGGAAAGTTAGCGAGAAGCCGCTGTCTGGAACAAAAATGCGGCAGAAGCTGTTGACGAATGATCCGCGCCGCTATGTTGACGAGCTTAGTTGGTGGGAAATCCGCCCGGAAGTTAAACTTGGCCCACCCAGCTGGCATTGGATGGAACGCGCGATAAGTTCGATCCGTGAGATGCACAAAGAAGGAAAGATCGAGAGCGTGGATGTGCCGGTGCTTGTGCTTGCCACCAAACTGGATCAGTTGGTCAATACGCGGCAAGTCGTGCGCGATGCCAATCATATGCGCCGCGGTGAGCTTGTACTCTTCCGGAAAAAGGCCGCGCATGAGCTTTTGCGTGAGGCCGATAGCGTGCGTGACAAATGTCTATGCGAAATAGATGATTTCTTGGCTCGGCACGCGCCTGCGCAATGAGTGATTATGACATAGTCATTGTCGGTTCTGGTATTGCCGGTGCCAGCATAGCTGCTGAACTCGCTCCCTTTCATAAGGTTTTGCTGATTGAGGGCGAGGACCACCCCGGCTATCATTCTACGGGCCGTTCGGCTGCTTTTTGGGCTGAAAGCTACGGCGGTCCTGAAATTCAGCCGCTTACCAGCGCGTCGGAAGATTTTCTCCGCAATCCACGAAGTGATTTTTCTGCGACCAGTTTTCTGCGTCCAAGGGGCGCTTTGCATATTGCGCGGTCGAACGAGTTGTCGCTTGCTGACAAACTGGCGACAGAATTCGAAGCGTCGGGCATTCGCCTCGAGCGGCTAGATCAGGCTGCGACACGGGCAATGCTTCCGGGCCTCGACGACAATTGGCACTTCGGCGTCTGGGAGCCGGATTGCAGCGACATTGATGTTGCCAGCCTCCACGGCGCATATCTTGGCGCGGTGCGCAGGGCGGGCGGCAGAATCCTATGCCGGTCGGCATTGTTGAAAGCGCACTTTTCAAACAACCTCTGGCAAATCGACACGACAGCGGGCAGTATTTCGGCTTCTACATTGATCAATGCTGCCGGCGCATGGGCCGACGACGTTGCGCAATATTGCGGCATTTCCCGGATTGGCATCCAACCGTTGCGTCGAACTATAGTGGAATTGTCTTTGCACACGGCCGTCTCGCCAGAATTGCCATTGGTTATCGGCCTTGACGGCAGCTTTTACTTCAAGCCCCAAGGGCAGGGGAACAGCATTTGGCTGAGCCCGCATGACGAAACGCCCACTGAAGCCTGCGACGCTGCCCCCGAAGAGATCGATGTTGCACTTGCTATTGATCGCTTCGAATTGGTCATGAATTGGCCAATTTCGCGAATTGAGGCAAAATGGGCCGGCCTAAGAAGCTTTGCGCCCGACCGTTTGCCTGTAATTGGCCATGACCCGGTAAATCCCGGGTTCTTCTGGTTTGCCGGACAAGGTGGATTTGGCATCCAGACAGCTCCCGCCGCGGCAAGGCTTGGTGCATCCATGTTAAACAGAAACATCGCTCCACCCGAAACGATAAGCATGTCCCGCTATCTGCCAGATCGGTTTCGATAAATACTTGCAGTTACGAAATTCGGCGCATAGCCTCTCGGACCGATCGGGGTCGGAGCGTAGGAAAGAGCCATGCCGCATTATTTTCAAATTGCCCAGAATAAGAAGGGTGAGTTTGTTGCGACATTCAAATACAATAAAGAAGCCATTTTCTGGACAGAGGGCTACAGCAGCAAGGTTGCAGCCAAAAAAGCTATCGCATCAATTCTGAAGAACGGACCAAATGCAGAAATAAGAGAGAGCTAATTGGCTCTGAGTTGGTGGGTTTTCAATGCCGCTCTGCGATAATGGCTTCGGCGGCGGTGCAGGCCAATTGATCGGCCCTTTCGTTTTCTGGATGTCCGTCATGCCCTCGAACCCACCGCCAATCCACCTCATGGCGCAACGTGGCTTCTATAAGATCATGCCATAGGTCGGCATTGCGAACTGGCTGGCGCGAAGCATTTTTCCAGCCATTGCGCTGCCACCCGGCAACCCAGCGGGTCATGCCGTCGCAAAGATATTTGCTGTCAGTAAACAGCGAAACCATACATGGCTCAACAAGCGTGTTCAGCGCTTTGATAGCGGCGAGCATTTCCATGCGGTTATTGGTGGTGTCCGGATCACCGCCAGAAATTTCCTTCTCGTGCTCGCCGTAACGGATGATTGCGCCCCATCCCCCCGGACCCGGGTTGCCTTTGCAGGCGCCATCGGTAAAAATTTCAACCTGTTTCAAAACATACGCTCCGTTTGGGTGGGGCGAGCAAAAAAAATTTGGGCTAACCCATTCAGCGACTGTTAGAATATATCAGTGTCCTGGCTATAAAAATCAAGCCTTCTAAGAAAAGCAAGCGGGTCTTTTAGAGACACCAACGCATTTGCGGGGCTGTTCAACCAATCATAACAGCGCGTCAGCAGGAACCGCAAGCATGCGCCGCGCGATAAGATTTTCATAGTGGCCCTGTCCGGCAACGTCGGTGCCGCGGATTGTCTATACCCGGCCAATAGTGCATTGCCGACTTCTGCAAAATACTCTTCGCCCGAATTTGAAAAGCTCCACGCAGCATGGGTTATGGCTACGTCATAAGCCGTAATGTCTGTGCAGGAGAAATAGAAATCGATTAATCCTGTGACTTCAGCGTTGATGAGCAAGACATTGTCCGGAAACAGGTCTGCATGAACCGCTGATAAAGGCAAATTATTTGGCCAATAAGCATCAAGGAAATCAAGTTCGCTTGCGATCCGCGCCGCCAAACCGCTTTGGATTCCATCCAAATCACTTGCAGAAAGCTGGGCCGCGAATTCTCTCCAATGGCTTTGACCGAAGTTATTCGTCCGCGTGGCATCAAAATCCGAAAGGCAGTTGTGCATGGCACCAAGTGCTGCGCCAACGGCTTTGGCTTGCGCCACCGTTGGAATATTCGCAGAAACACCGTCCAAGAATTCGATCAGGCAGGCGGGCTTTCCAACAAGATTCTGTAGCCATTTTCCGTCATTGTCGTTGATGAAGCGCGGAACTTTTTGACCCCGTTGGTGCAAATGATCGAGCAATGCATGAAAAAACGGCAGATCGCCGGGATCGACCCGGCTTTCATAAATTGTCAGGAAAAATCGCCCCTCTGTCGTTGAGACAAAGTAATTGCTGTTCTCTACACCTTCCGCGATGCCCTTGAACGCGGTGAGCTCTCCCACATCATATTTTCGCAGAAAGCGTACAACGTCTTCGGAGCCGACATGCGTGTAAACGGCCACATTCAGTCGCCTAAAAGTGCTCGAGGCATTTTAAAAACAATGTCCTCTTCTGCAGTGGTCACTTCTTGCTTATCGAGTTCGAAATGCTCGGCAAGGGCAGCGATAATCTCATTAACCAAGGTTTCCGGTGCAGACGCGCCTGCTGTAAGGCCACAAGTTTCCACGCCTTCAAACCAGTCAAAATTGATATCTGCAGCGCGCTGGACGAGCACAGATTTAGCGCCGCACCGTTCGGCGACTTCTACAAGGCGCAAGGAATTCGAGCTGTTGGGCGCGCCAATGACCATCACGAATTGGCACTGGCTGGCGATTGCCTTGACGGCTGTCTGGCGATTGGAGGTCGCGTAACAAATATCCTCCCCTTTAGGTGCAACGATACCGGGAAATTTGGCTTCTAACGTGGCAACAATTTCAGCAGTGTCGTCAACCGAAAGGGTTGTTTGGGTAAGAAAAGCGAGTTCGGCACTTGCCGGAAATTCGAGCTTTTCGGCATCGCTTACGGTTTCGACCAAAGTCATCGATCCTTTTGGGACTTGCCCGAAAGTACCAATAACTTCGGGGTGTCCGGCATGACCGACAAAAATTATATGTCGTCCGAGTTCAACTTGCTTTTCTGCCTGACGGTGTACTTTTGACACCAAGGGGCACGTCGCATCCAGATAGTCCAATCCGCGCTGTTCGGCGTTTGCCGGCACTGATTTCGGAACACCGTGAGCAGAAAAAACCACCTGTGAACCGTCCGGGACTTGATCGAGTTCTTCGACGAACACTGCGCCTTTATCTTTTCAGGCTATCGACTACGAAGCGGTTGTGGACGATTTCATGACGGACATATACCGGCGCTGCGCTGCGCTCTAGGGCTATTTCGACAATTTTTATTGCTCGGTCTACACCCGCGCAAAATCCACGCGGCGCGGCAAGTAGCAGCCTCATTTTAGGCTTGGTTTCTATCTGTTCAGTCATTGGCAATGTCCGATAGCCAAAGACATCGGTAAGTCCAAGGGCTTTCCCTAGTTGCGCTACCGATTGGTGATGGATAAGGAGAGGGCTTATCGGACGGCTGGACGGCCAATCTAAAGACTTCAAGGAAAAACAAATATGAAAACCCGCCTTGTTTCGCTTGTGATCCCGGCATTTGCTATGGCAATTGCGGGCTGCAGCTCAAATGGCGAGCTTGACGTTTCAGACGGTATCGGTGTGACAGCAACGCGCAGCGGTTGCCCCGCTGTGGCAATTCCGGTTGGGACGGGCGACATTACCTTGTTCAGCCCAGAAAATAGCCGTGATGCAAATGCGATTGATGTTGTCGCGACAATCACCAAATTGACCACAGGATGCAATGACACAGGCGCGAAAATTGCCACCTCGGCTGATTTTGAAGTGCAGGCGTGGCGATCCAATCCCGGCGCTGCGCGTACCGTGAACTTGCGATACTTCGCTGCGGTTGTGCAGGGCGGCAGTGCGGTTGTTTCAAAACGTGTTGCGCCGGTTACTTTGCAATTTGCAGCTGGCGAACGCAAAGCCACGGTGGCGGCGCGTGCAGGGTCATATATTGACACCGAAGCGGCGCGTTTGCCTGCGGAAATAATTGCCAAGATTACCAAGAAGCGTAAGGCTGGCGATACGGATGCTGCGCTTGACCCGATGGCCGATCCAGAAGTTAAAGCCGCTTTGGCGCGCGCTAGCTTCGAACTGCTGGTTGGTTTCCAGCTTAGCGAAGAACAGCTGCGCTATAATGTGACGCGATAAGCGTCGGAGACAAACTTTGGCGCTTTTTGCACGCTATACGGCGCATTTGAACGCCGTTCTCGATCAAATGGAAAAGAGCGGAGTGCTTCCCGCTGGCTTGCCGCGCGATGCGCTGACCTTGGAACCGCCGCGCGACCCTGCGCACGGGGACATGGCAACAAATGCAGCGATGGTGCTTGCCAAACCCGCAGGCACCAATCCGCGTGCACTTGCCGAGCTAATTGCCGAGGCTTTGCGCGGCGTAGATGCGGTGGAAGCGGTGGAGATTGCGGGGCCGGGCTTTCTCAATATGCGATTGTCGGACAGCGCATGGCGTACCGAACTTACCGAGATTGCGCAGGCAGCCGATGATTATGGCCGGTCCGCACTGGGCGCGGGTAAGACTGTCAATGTCGAATATGTCTCTGCTAATCCCACCGGGCCTATGCACATGGGCCATTGCCGCGGCGCGGTCGTAGGCGACGCGCTTGCCACTTTGCTCGAGTTTGCAGGCCATAAGGTTATTCGCGAATATTATGTCAATGATGCCGGTGGCCAGGTCGATGTGCTCGCACGCTCTGTTCATTTGCGTTACCGTGAAGCGCTTGGCGAAGATATCGGCGAAATACCCGAAGGGTTGTATCCCGGCGATTATTTGATCCCTGTTGGCCAAAAAATGGCAGCGGATTATCGCGACACTTTTGTCGGTAAACCAGAAGTCGACTGGCTTTCTCTATTTCGCGAACAAGCAGTCGCGGCAATGCTGGTCATGATAAAAAATGATCTGGCGTTGCTGGGCATTCATCATGACGTATTCTCTTCGGAGAAAGCCATTCAAAATGCCGGCCGGGTGGAGGAAATGCTCGTGGCGCTGGAAAGCCGCGATTTGGTTTACACCGGTGTTTTGGAAGCACCGCGGGGTTATGTAAATGACGACTGGGAACCGCTCCCGCTGCTTTTGTTCAAATCCACCCAATTTGGCGATGATGGCGATCGTCCGCTGAAAAAGGCTACGGGGGAATGGACCTACTTTGCTGGAGACATTGCCTATCATTTTGACAAGGCGCAACGCGCAGACATGCTCGTCAATATATGGGGTGCGGATCACGCCGGAACCACAAAGCGCATAAAAGCAGCTGTTGCTGCGCTCACGGATAATGAAGTGCCGTTCGAGATACCACTGGTCCAGATGGTTCGATTGATGCGAAATGGTGAATTGGTTCGGATGGGCAAACGCCTAGGCAATTTTGTCACTCTTGCAGAAGTCATCGAGGAAGTAGGCAAGGACGTGGTGCGCTTCACGATGCTGACGCGTAAAGCTGACGCACAGATGGATTTCGACTTCGCCAAGGTCGTCGAAGCTTCCAAAGACAACCCCGTATTCTATGTCCAATATGCGCACGCGCGGATTTGCTCAACTTTGCGCAAAGGCGAGGAGGAAGCGGGCGCGCACCCGTCCGCCGAGCATATCGACCGGCTTGGCGCAGAGGAACTGGCGCTGGTCCGCGAAATGGCAAACTTCCCGCGTATCGTTGAAGCAGCAGCGCGCGCAGCCGAACCGCACCGCATTGTCTTTTATCTGAATGACTTGGCTGCGGCGTTTCACAGCTATTGGAATCTAGGTAATGAACAGACCGACAAGCGGTTCATATTGGCACAAGACCATGATTTAACGACAGCAAGGCTTTTCTTGGCAGCCAATATAGGGCAAGTTATTCGTAACGGGCTTCGACTATCTGGTGTAGAAGCCGCAACAAACATGTGAATTCATGGGGGTTTTAGCATGGCTAAGAATGACAATGACGGACTGAACTTGGACGATCCGGATCGTTTGCCCTGGTTAGAAACAGCTGACGGCTACGAATATGACGACGGCGCTTCACCGATGCGCGTTGCTGGTATGGTCCTTGGCGGACTGGCGCTGTTGGCTGCTATTGTTGGCGCAATCTATTGGGCGCAACGCAACCGCACGAACGGTACAGAAGGAAACGGCGAAGTCATCGCTGCGCAGGAAGGCAATTACAAAGTCCGTCCCGATGACCCCGAAGGCAAGAAATTCGAAGGTGAAGGCGATTCCGCATTCGCAGCGAGCCAAGGCAAAAAGTCGAGCGCAGTTGTTGGTCCAGAAAAAGCAGACGCAAAGGCCGATGCTAAACCGGATGCTGCGAAAGCGGCTGCGTCTGGCGTTGCTCCAGCGGGAGCAGTTTTGGTTCAAGTTGCCGCACTAAGTGACGCACCGAGCGCGGAAGAAACTTGGTCAGGGCTGGCAAAGCGCTTTGGCTTTCTCTCTGGCGTGAAACATAAAGTTGCAGAGGGCAGCGCGGATGGCGGACGCAAAGTATTCCGCTTGCAAGCGATCGCGAATGACGCGGCGCAAGCGCAGCAGATTTGCGCAAAACTTAAAGCGGCCGGCGAAAACTGCCTCATTGTGAAATAAGGCTATTGCTAGCATGGATTGGGCTGTGGCTTCGGGGGGAGCTGCGGCCCTTTTCTTTTATGGAATAGCGTCCAGAAAAGAGCGCGGGTTATACACAGATTTCGATGGTTTCCGGCAACTGCTATGCTTGTCAGAACATGACACGGCTCTTAGCCTCTCGCTCCTAATGGCAAGTGATTGAGGAACATGAAACCGGTAATCTTCGGACTTTCGTCGACCAAAATGAGCGACGCGGAAGCGGCGTTTTTTCGTGATGTTGATCCGGCGGGCTATATATTGTTCGGGCGCAACATAGCGGACAGAACTGCGCTAAGAGCGCTGACCGATAGCTTGCGGGGGCTGAGTGGCCGAGACGACTTACCGATATTGATCGATCAAGAAGGTGGCCGCGTCGCGCGTCTAAAGGCACCGCATTGGCCAGAGCTACCAGCGGCGGACCGGTTTGCATGTGCATTTGAAATTGCACCTATTTCTGCGATTGAGGCTGCGCATAATAACGGACAAGCGATCGCCCGGTTACTGCGCGACGTAGGTATCAACGTCAATTGCGCGCCGGTTCTGGACGTGCGGACAAGCGAAACGCATGATGCTATTGGCGACCGATCTTTTGGCGATGATCCCGCGAAGGTCGCCGCGCTTGGCAAGTCATTTCTGGACGGAATGGCGCGCGGCGGCGTGCACGGCGTGATCAAGCATATGCCGGGACAGGGGCGCGCAACTTGCGACAGCCATCATGATCTACCGGTGGTAAACGCCAGTGCGAAAGAGCTCGAAAAAGACATCGCGCCATTTCGCGCGCTTAGGGGCGCCGCCTTTGCAATGACATGCCATGTAAGGTTTGACGCGTGGGACATAAATAATTGTGCGACAATGTCGGCCAAGATAATCCGCGAAGTCATACGGCAACAAATCGGCTTTTCCGGTATATTAATGAGCGACGATCTGACCATGCATGCGCTCGAAGGCGAAATGTCAGATCGTGCTAAGGCCTGTCTGGCGGCGGGTTGCGACCTTGTGCTGCATTGTTCGGGCAACATTGCGGAAATGGCATCGTTAGCAGCAGCGCTGCCCGATATGGCGGCTGACAAGGTCGAGCAACTGGCAGCGACCATGGCGCAATTGGTGGCTCCAGAGGATGTCGATTTTGAAGCTTTAGCGGCGAAGCGAGATAGTTTACTGGCGATTGCAGCATGAACCAGATCGACGATTTTTTTGACAGCGACCAAACACTTCGTGACCAGGTCGAACTGGAAACAACGGGCGATGACGTTCTGACCATCGATGTCGATGGCTGGGAAGGGCCGCTCGATTTGCTGCTTACTTTGGCACGCAATCAAAAGGTCGATTTGCGCCAGATTTCGATCCTGAAATTGGTCGAACAATATTTGGTGTTCATAAACAATGCGCGCGCGTTGAAGTTGGAACTTGCCGCTGATTACCTGGTGATGGCTGCTTGGCTTGCGTATTTGAAATCGGCATTGCTCCTTCCCAAGGATCCAACGATTGATCCTTCACCAGAGGAACTGGCTCTGCGTTTGCAACTCCGGCTTGAACGGTTGAACGCCATGCGCGAATCCGGGGCTCGGCTTATGGCGCGTGACCGGTTGGGGCGCGATATTTTCAAACGCGGCGCTCCCGAGGGGTTGCGGGTTGTTCGTTCGCGCAACTGGGATTGCGACTATTTTGAGCTGATTACGGCCTACGGTCAGGTGAAGGCGCGCACCGCGCCGGTGCTCCACGTCGTGCGCGCGCGTCAGGTCATGACGCTGGAAGAGGCGCTTGAGCGAATCTCGCACCTAATCGGAACCGCGATTGACTGGACAAGCATAGAGAGCTTCCTGCCTGATTTTGCCGAACCGCAGCTGCGCAAATCGGCACTGGCATCGAGCTTTGTGGCAGCACTGGAGCTTGCACGCCGCGGAAAACTGGATTTGCAGCAAGACGATAGTTTTGCGCCACTGATGTTGAGGGCAATCGCATGATGATCGAACATAATCCGCAGGTACGCGCGGTTGAGGCCGCGCTGTTTGCCGCGGAAAGCCCGATGACGGTGGAACAAATCCGCGCCTATGTTGGCGATGAGGTGGATGTCGCAGCTACCTTGGGTGCTCTGGAGGAGCATTATCAGGGACGCGGGGTGGAACTGGTGCGTCGGGGCAATGCCTGGCATTTTCAGACTGCAGCTGACTTGTCACATTTGCTGCGCCGCGAACGCGAAGAAGTGCGCAAACTTTCCCGCGCTGCTGTCGAAACACTCGCGATCATCGCCTATCACGAGCCGGTTAGCCGCGCGGAAATTGAAGCCATCCGCGGTGTACAGATTTCGAAGGGCACGCTCGATGTTCTCATGGAGGCAGGGTGGGTTCGTCCTGCGGGGCGTCGCGAAGTGCCTGGACGTCCGCTGATCTATGCGACGACGCAGGGCTTTTTAACACATTTCGGTCTAAAAACGCGGCGTGACCTGCCGGGCATTGAGGATTTGAAGGCGGCTGGCTTGCTGGATCCGGTTGATTTGGCGCTCGAATCGATGGAATTCGACGAAGAGGATAGCGAAACGCTGGAAAGCGAAGCGCAAAGCGAGTAGAACGTTCTTAACCGGTATATTGCCGTAGGAGACATAAGATGGGTAGTTTTAGCATCTGGCATTGGCTGGTCGTTGGCGTCCTTGTGATGCTGTTGTTCGGCAAAGGTCGTTTTTCTGACATGATGGGTGACGTTGCCAAGGGTATTAAAAGCTTCAAAAAGGGCATGGCCGAGGACGACACTGTGACGCCTGCACCGCGCATCGATAGCGGCGCTCAACCCACAGTAATCGACGCCGAAAAGCATACCGACAAGTCAGCCTGATAGGCGGACCTTTGTCGCAATGTTTAACGTTGATCTTCCGGAATTCCTGTTCGTAGCGATTTTGGCGTTGGTCATTATCGGTCCAAAGGACTTGCCCAACGTCATGCGTGTCGTTGGCCGCTGGGTGGGCAAGGCGCGCTCGGTCGCGGGCAATTTCCGGTCTGAATTTGACGACATGGTCCGGCAATCCGAAATGGAAGAGCTGGAACGCAAGTGGGCGGCGGAAAACGAGCGTATCATGAGCGAACACCCGATATTGCCACCGGCGGATAGCAAACCTGCGATTGTGCCAGAGGCAGGTGAAAAACCGTGACCGAGATTGATGACAGCAAGATGCCGCTCCTCGATCATTTGATCGAGCTGCGTAAGAGATTATTGTGGAGCTTTGCCGCATTGGCAATCGCGTTCGGGGTTAGCCTCTATTTTGCCCGACCCATTCTAGGATTCCTGGTGCAACCGCTGATCGATGCGGGACAGGCGAAGATTATCAATACGCGGTTGTTCGGTGCCTTTTTTGTCGAGCTGAAAGTTGCTTTCTTTGCAGCGATCATGATCGCTTTTCCGGTTTTCGCGACGCAGGCGTGGCGTTTTGTCGCGCCCGGACTTTACCGGCAAGAGCAGCGGGCATTTTTGCCGTTTCTCATCATGACACCCGTGCTCTTCACGCTTGGTGCAGCGATGGCTTATTATGTCGCAATGCCAGTCGCGTTTGCCTTCGCGCTCAGCTTTCAAGGGGATCTCGGCGGTATCCAGCAAGAGGCCTTGCCCGACGTGCTGGATTATCTTGGCGTTGTGATGCTTTTCATATTCGGTTTCGGCACGTCGTTTTTGTTGCCGGTCGCTTTGATGATTTTGGAACGTGTCGGGATCATTACCCTAAAGCAGCTGCAATCAGGCAGACGTTATGCGATTGTCGGAATGGCTGTGTTGTCAGCAGTGTTGACGCCACCTGATTTGTTTTCGCAGTTGCTCCTGCTGGTGCCGCTTGTTCTGCTGTATGAATGCGCGATCATCGGCATCCGGATAACCGGCAGGCGTCGTAAGAAAGCCGAAGCGGCGGAGGTTACAAACGCAAGCGAGCCGCAAGCCGCCGAGTAAATCTGGCTTAGTCGATCGCGTCCTGACCTGCCTGTCCAACCGATTGAATATCTTTGCCGATGCCTTTCACGGTGGCGCATCCGCCAACCAAAACAGCACCCGCAAGCAACATAATGATCATTAGCTTCTGCATCGTCATTCTCCACAAATTTGAAGCCTGAGCATGCCGCGAGTAAACTGAACCTGATATTAGCCTAAAAGCTCAAACGCGCGGTTAGTCGTATGTCACGACCGCTTAGCGGCACAAAATCCTTGGTGACGGAGGCTGCGCGACGCGCGCTGACATCGAAAATATTATTTGCGCTCAGTGCGATGTTGACGTTGCGCGCTTTGCCCCACGGCCGCCAGTTGACCGAGGCATTCACCAATTGATAGCCTTTTGTCACCGTTTCCAGAGCTGCAACGCGGCTTTGCGCGTCGACCCACTCAAATTCACCGCGTAGTTCAATGATATCGTTCCTTAGTTCAAGCCCACCGAGCAGACGCGTGGACGGAATACGCGGAACATTACCGCCACTGTTTGAAAGTGTCGCCCGCACCGTGTCGGCAACGCCGTCGAAGTAAAGGTCATAGGCACCAAATTGCGCGAGCTTTGCCGAAACTTCCACTTCGGCCCCGTAGTGACGCGCCTTGCTCTGCCGGTAGCGAAATTCGGGAAGGTCATCGACCGTTGCCCCGGTTTCAGCCTCAAAGATGAAGCCATCAAACCAATTGGAATAGATTGTCGCAGAGATTTCTAATGGGCCGTTGTCGAAGCGCGCGTAAACTTCGCCATTCCAGCTCTTCTCGCTTTTCAAGGTTACATCACCCACTTCAAATGCCTGCGTGGCAGCATGGGGACCGTTAGAGAAAAGCTCTTCTGCTGATGGCGCGCGCCCGGTCCGTGAACCATTCACACCTACCTTGACCAATCCGCTTGAATAGGAAAACCCAAGTGCAGCAGACAGGTTGGAAAAGCTTTTATCTGCGTTAATCGAAACCGCTTGCAGATTTGCCCAGTCATGGCGCAACGATGCCTCAAATTGCAGGCCACCAAGTGGAATTTCCTGAAAGGTGAACATACCGAATTGGGTGCTGCGATTGGCGGGAACAAAAGCTTCTTCGCCTATGGCTTCGAACTTGCGTGTCAAATATTGAACCCCGCTCGCACCGCGCCAGCCGTTCTTTTCTGACTGAATAAGCTCCAGCCGGCTCTCTGTGCCGTGACTTAAGAAACGCGTTCCAACCGCGGTGCCTTCGAGTTCGACATGTTCGTAATCTGCATAGCCAGAGCGCAGTTTAATCTTGTCGATGAAGCCTTCACCGGTGTCGAACTCGCCGCGCACGTCAAAGCGATATTGTCGGAGGTCGATGCTCACTGATTCTTCGCCGCCCGGCCGACCAGGAACACCGTAAAACGTGTCATACATGCTGCCCGAAATGCCTAGACTGCTGCTTCCGCCAAAATAAGTCGCGCCCAGTCCAGCCGTCCACGTTTCAACGCCGCTATTGGGAATCTTGCCAGTCAGGTCAGCCAAATCACGCAGTGCATCAGCCGCTTCTAAATTGCCCGCCGCTTGTTCCAAACCTGCGGCAATCAGCGTGTCTGCGCGCAATTCAGCGGACAAAATCCGGCCACCCGTACGCAAATCGCCGCTCTTGCGGTAGCTCGCATCAATATGGCCTACAAGTCCACCGCCTAAAGCCGCATCTATGGAGCCGCCAGCCGAGCGTTCGTTTGCTGCCGAGCCGTAGCCGCCGATGAAATCAAGGTGCAAATTGTCTTTAGGAATGCCGCGCGGGATGCGTTTGTCGATGGCATTGACTGCACCGCCTACGGCTTGCCCCCCGAACAGCAACACGGCGGGCCCGCGAAGGACCTCGATCCGCTCGGTGGTCAGGGTTTCAATTGTGACGGCATGGTCGGTCGATGTGTTTGATGCATCGATATTGCCAATGCCGTCGGTAAGCACAGCAACGCGGTTACCCTGAAATCCCCGGAGCACTGGCCTCGATGCACCGGGCGAAAAGCTTGTCGCGGAAATGCCAGGCAGGGCGGTTAGCGTGTCGCCGATCTGGCCGCGCGACGCTTCAGCGAGATTTTCTCCGGTTATAGCCGAGGTTCCCGAAAGCAGATCCAGGCGTTCAAAATAGGGCGCCGTGACGACAATTTCCTCTGTGCCATGAAAGTCGTCTTTTTGTTCATTTTGGTCTTGTGCCATTGCTGGCATCGCTACCGTAAGGGCAATTATCGAAGTTGCGATTTGGCTCAATTTCATTGTGCTGTGACCCTAACAATAACGGTGTATTTCGGCGCACCTATTTCAAATGTTATACCATATCAATCAAATTCGTGGTGCAATTGGTCGAGGCGTTTTGCAGTCGCGACGAATTTACGGTATTTTTTCGGTGACGCGCAGCAGCCGGTAAGCTAACCCTAATCCTATGCCATATACGAAGAAAATCATGCTTTTGGGCAGCGGTGAGTTGGGTCGGGAATTCACAATTTCCGCAAAACGCTTGGGTGCTTATGTTGTTGCTTGCGACAGCTATTTTGGTGCACCCGCGATGCAAGTGGCCGACGAACACGTTGTGTTTTCAATGCTAGACGGAGAGGCATTGCGCCAAGCGGTCGCGGCGCATGATCCTGATTACATTGTTCCCGAGATTGAGGCGATCCGGACCGAAGTGCTTCTTGAACTCGAGGCCGAGGGGCGCAAAGTTGTACCCACTGCGCGCGCAGCAAACCTGACCATGAACCGCGATGCCATTCGCGACCTAGCTTCGCAAAAGCTGGGACTACGCACATCGGGATATCGATACGCCGAAACCCGCGAAGAAGCCCTTGCGGCGGGCCAAGAACTCGGCTTTCCGTTGGTAATTAAACCGGTAATGTCATCGTCGGGCAAAGGGCAAAGCACGGCAAAGGATGCCGAGCAACTGGCCAAGGCTTGGGACTATGCCGTGGCCAATATGCGCGGCGACCGCGCGCGTGTGATAGTCGAGCAATTCGTCGCTTTTGACTATGAGATCACGCTGCTGACCGTGCGGACAAAGGACGGTGTGCTTTTCTGCCCGCCGATCGGCCATCGTCAGGAACGCGGCGATTATCAAGAGAGCTGGCAGCCTGCGCCGATGGTACCAGCGCACTTGCTGGAAGCGCAGGATATGGCACGCAAAGTCGTCGATGAACTCGGCGGATATGGCCTGTTCGGCGTCGAATTTTTTGTATGCGCGGACGGCGTGGTCTTTTCCGAACTCAGCCCGAGGCCGCATGACACGGGGATGGTGACGCTGTTGGGGCAGAACTTGAGCGAGTTTGATTTGCATGCGCGTGCGATAATGGAGCTTCCGATTCCCGCGATTGCCATGACCGCACAGGCGTCTGCCAGCGCAGTGGTGTTAGCGGACAGAGAGTCTGAGGATTTCGGTTATGAAGGGCTTGGAGAAGCTCTGGCGTTGGCTAACAATGCTTCGGCGGTAGATGTCCGCATTTTTGGCAAACCAGGCACACGGCCTTATCGGCGAATGGCAGTTGCACTTGCCACTGCTGCCAATACTGACGAAGCCCGGGCACTGGCGAAAGCCGCCGCAGCCAAAATCAAGATCAGTTACCGATAGATATTCTTGTCGCCTGCTATCTTGCGAACCGGTCGCTGGCGTTTTAGGTGCAAGGCATGACGATACTTACCAGCACGCTCGATCTAATTGGCAATACGCCTCTTGTCCTTTTGAAAGGACCAAGCGAAGCGAGCGGCTGCGAGATTTACGGCAAATGCGAATTTGCTAACCCGGGCGCATCAGTCAAAGACCGCGCCGCGCTCTACATTGTGCGGGACGCCGAACAGCGCGGATTGCTCAAACCTGGCGGTACGATTGTCGAGGGTACAGCGGGCAATACCGGTATCGGGCTGGCGCTCGTTGCCAATGCGCTGGGCTATAAGACGATTATCGTCATGCCCGAGACACAGAGTCAGGAAAAGAAAGACACGCTGCGCGCGCTGGGGGCGGAATTGGTTTTGGTACCAGCTGCTCCTTATGCCAATCCGGGCCATTTTGTGCATACGTCGCGCCGGATTGCAGAAGAGACCGATAATGCGGTCTGGGCCAATCAGTTTGACAATATTGCCAACCGTCGCGCGCATATTGAAACGACTGCCGAAGAAATCTGGATGCAGATGGATGGCCGCATAGACGGATTTACGTGCGCGGCGGGAACCGGCGGCACGATTGCGGGCGTTGGCATGGGGCTGAAGGAAAAAGACGAGGCCGTCACTATCGCTTTGAGCGATCCGCACGGCGCTGCGCTCTATAATTTCTATGCTTGCGGGGAGCTGCGCGCCGAAGGCAGTTCGGTAGCAGAAGGGATCGGGCAGGGACGGATTACCGCTAATTTGGAAGACGCGCCGATAGATACGCAGTTCCGCATTTCCGATGCAGACGGTATGCACTGGGTTAAGCGTTTGCTCGGCGAGGAGGGACTATGCCTAGGACTATCTTCGGGCATTAATGTCGCCGGTGCTGTTGCACTTGCCAAGCATTTGGGGCCGGGCAAACGGATCGCGACGATATTGTGCGACACTGGATTTCGTTATCTTTCAACCATCTATAATCCGGACTGGATGCGGTCCAAGGGACTTGATCCACTGCCGTGGCAGGATGCGGGCTGACCAGTAACGCTCGACATTTGGCTTGGCGTGAGTAATAAGTCCGTGAGGGGAACAACTTGGAGCAGGACTTTCGATGGTCGAACCAAGAATTTCAGCAATGAAGCGTGTGCAGGTCGGAATAGTCGGCTTGGTATTCGTTTTGTTGTTTGTCAGCCTTGCCAACATGGCGCTCGATTATGCCGTTATTGGCGGCAAGGATGACGCGAAGCCAGCTGCAAAGGCAGTGGCGGGGCAAGCGCTTGCACCAGAAGATCAGCCAGACGAAGCCTTGGCCGAACTTGGCGCGACGCCGGTGAAGGCGGAAGCCAAGGCTGAAGTTGCTCCAGACCAGCAAGTTCCAACTTCACAAGCGCCGGTAGTACGAAATTACGGCAATGAAAATCGGGTTCCTGCTGTAGAGCCCACATCTACGCAACCGCAGTAATCAACAAGAGCACAGCCAACCAACATGCGGCAAAAATTACTGCCTTCTGTGCCGATCCGGCGATTGCTGATTGGTCTGTTGCTGCTTGGTCTGCTTTTCGTGGCTTTGGCGGCGTATAAGGCGATTGAGGACAACAAGGGCGATGACAGTCGCCCAACATTGGGACTGATTACAAGTCTGCCGTTGCGCTGGCCGGAGGGCGGTATCGCGGCATCGCTCGATCCCGATCAGGAGCCCTCGGCGGCATATGACCGTTTGAACAACGTTGCCAAGATCCAGCTCATCGACGATCTCGTCCCTGCACTTAAATCCAAGGGTCCAGATATACTGCTGCTTGCGCAGCCACGGGCGCTTCGACCCGCGGAGTTTGCCGCGGTCGATGATTGGGTGCGGCGCGGCGGCAAACTGTTGGTCCTGTCGGATCCCGCGCTTGCTTGGGAAACAAACTACGGCATTGGTGACATGCGCAGGCCGGTGTTCACTTCTTTGATGTCGCCATTGTTCGCGCATTGGCGGGTCGCACTCGTGCTGGAAATGGACGACAGCGATGCGCCGCATGTCATAGAAATCGAAGGGATGAAGCTCCGTACGCAAACGCCCGGTGCTTGGCAGAAGCTACCGCGTGATCCGGAAGCCTCGGCAAGTTGCGTCATTGGTTATAAAGGGTTTTTGGCGACATGTGCTGTCGGAAAAGGGCAAGCCGTTTTGGTGGCCGATGCTGACTTGTTGGCTGCGGAGAATTGGCAAGGAAGCGGCATCAGAGCATTATTGGGGCAAGATGACTTTGCCAACATGGATGTCGTGGCACATTGGATCGAGAAGCTGGCATTGCACCGAAAAACCAGATAGGTTCCAAAGTGGCTGAGGATGCCCGCCACGGCCCCAAGATCGCGTCCGCCTTAGCCCGTCATCCAATCCGCACTTATCGGCGCTCCCACATTGTTTGAAATCGTTTTCAGGGCGTAATTGCCAAATCACATCGCCGGCATTGCGGCATTCCAACTCACTTTTTGGGAAATCATGGGCGATTCGGGGAATCGATACCAAAAGCGGCAAAAAATCGCACAAATTCGGTAAGATATCGGGACAAAGTTAGAAAAACAGCGGTCGGGAAAGAGGAAAAGAAAAAAATAAAGTACATTAAATCAATGAATTACATGCTTTGCTTGACTCACTCCCATGATTTCCCCCTTTTCATCCATAAAATCCCTTGATATGCCCTCTCTAGAACCGGGGTGGGTTTCCTTTTTGAGTCGGCAAAAGCCGAGCAGGCAGAGGCGCTAATGTGCTTTTGCGAAAGGAAGCGCGCGCCCTAAATTTGAGGGGGTTACACGAGTTGGTTTCGTTGGTTGTCTATGCTGGTTCAGGGGTGTCGAATGTCGATGCCAAGGGCCGCACGACGATTCCAGCAGAACTACGTGACACCGTGCAGCAATCGAGTGAAGCAAATCTCGTCTGCCTCTCTCGGCACAGCAGCCTGCCGTGCCTCGTTGGATTTGGTCGGGCCGAGCGGCAGAAGCTGCGCGCCGACATAGAAACACAGTGGCAAAGCGCGGTAACGCGTGGCGTCGAATTTGACCGTGAACTTGCCGGTATCTCGGCGTCGTCGATTTTCGAAACGGCATTTGAAGCAAGTGGCCGTTTCGTCTTGCAACCGATGCTTAAGCATTTCGGCAAGATCGAAGACCGGATTTTCTTTTTCGGAGCGACATCGCATTTCATGCTTTGGAACCCGGATATCTTCATGAGCCAAGCTCCCGCCGCCTTCAACGCCGTGAAGGAAGAGCTGGAATATTGGCTCGGCGAACAATCGAGGCGCGGAAAATGACCGCTGCCTCACCTCATATTCCAGTCCTACTGGATGAAGTAATTCACGCTCTGGCCATCACCCCTGGATCAGAGATTGTGGATGGCACCTTTGGCGCGGGCGGATATAGCCTGGCTATGCTGGAAAAGGGCGCGCGCGTTTACGCGTTCGACCGGGATCCAGACGCCCATGCCGAAGGTGCTGCACTTGCGGGCCGCTATGAAGGCAATTTACGCCTTTATGCGGCCCGCTTTTCTGACATGGACCGGGTATTAAATGCTGACGGCATCACGTCCGTTGACGGCGTTGTGCTCGATATCGGCGTCTCATCGATGCAGCTGGACCGGGCTGATCGCGGCTTTTCTTTTCAAAAGGACGGGCCGCTCGACATGCGGATGTCGCAAGACGGGCAGACCGCAGCGGATTTTGTCAACGAAGCCGATGAAGCTGAAATTGCAGATGTCATATACAAATACGGCGAAGAGCCACGCTCTAGGCGTATTGCGCGCTCGATCGTTGCCGCACGTCCAATCAAAACGACCGCCGAACTGGCGCATGTCGTGCGCAAAGCCGTTGGTCACCGTCCGGGTGCTCCAAAAGATCCTGCGACACGCGCATTTCAGGCGATCCGCATTCATATCAATCAAGAACTTGACGAACTCTCAAACGGTCTGGTTGCGGCCGAGCAGATGCTCAAACCGGGTGGCCGGCTGGCTGTGGTGACTTTCCACAGCCTTGAAGATCGTATCGTCAAACTCTTCTTCAGGAACAGAAGTGGCAGCGAAGGCGCGGGATCGCGACACATGCCACTTGCAAAATCAGGGCCGGCTCCGTCGTTTGACAAGCCGAAAAAAGCGGTTCGGCCATCAAAAGCCGAGCTTGATCGTAATCCACGGGCCCGTTCGGCAACGTTGCGCAGTGCAACGCGCCTTGCAGCAGTGGAGATTTAACAGTGGGGGCACTGGCATATGAGTTTGGCTATGAAGAGGTTGAAAAATCTAGGATGGATGGCGTTGGTTTTCTTCGTCGCTATCCTGCTTTATCCGCTCTCGCTCAATGTCGCATCGCTGCACAGCGATCTGGTGTTGATGGACCAACAAATTTTGCGCACCAAACGCGAGATCAGCTTCCTGCAGGCTGAATTGCGCACCCGCGCCAGCATGCAGCAGCTTGAAGAGTGGAACAAAGTACAATTTGGCTACGCGCCGCCCACGCCCGAACAGTTTCTGGAAGGCGAAACCGCGCTTGCCAATCTCGGTGGATTGGGCTTGCCAGTGAAACCCGTGGTAGTGACGGCTTCGGTCGCACCTGCTGGCACGATCGGTCCGCTAAGCGGCAAAATGCCATCGCCCTCAAAAAGCAGCACAAATTCAAGCGCCGACCGTCGGGATCGCGATGTAGAGCGTAAGTTGGCGGCAACTGGTGATCAAAAGGTGGATGACAAGGAAAAATCCTTGCTCGCGCCAATTGAAAAGCCAGTTGCCGACCGCACCGAAAAGCTTGCGCGGATTGACGACAAGTTACTTTCAGACGACTTGATGCGTGACATAGGTCGCAAAGCGGATGCAGAACGGAAACGCCGATGACAACTTTAGTGACACGATCATTTCGTCGTTCACGCGGGCAAAGCGCGCAGGATAACGCGTCCTTTGCCTATTGGCGGTTGATCGTGCTCGTCGGCGCCTTTGCCGTGTTTGTATTGCTCATAATGGTCCGGCTTGCCGGATTTGCGTTTTTTGAAAGTGCCCGTGCGTTCAGCGTCACAAGCACAGATTATGTTCCCGAACGCGGTGACATTGTTGACCGCAACAACGTGCCTATGGCGCGCAGTATTCAAGCTTATGCAATTTGGGTGCGGCCGAACGAAATTATCGGTGACAAAAAGCAGCTATCGCACCAACTGGCAGCGATTTTTCCGGACACAACTGCGCAGCGCTTTTTCGAAATCCTGTCTTCGCCGCGTCAGGGCTATCTCCGCAAACGTGCGTTGCCTGAACAAGTTCGACGCGTGCATGATTTGGGCGAAGTTGCGATCCAATTTCCTCGGGAAGCAGAACGGCTCTATCCACAGCACGACATGGCGGCGCATGTGCTGGGCTTTGTCAACCGCGACGGCAAAGGTGCCATGGGCATGGAAGGCGCGCTCGATAAACGACTGAGTGACCCAACATTGCGCGGCACGCCAGCAGCACTTTCCATCGATGTTCGTGTGCAGGCTGCGCTTGAAAGCGAATTGGCTTCAGGCATGGGCTCGACGGGGGCAAAGGGTGCTGCTGGCATCGTGCTTGATGTGCAAACAGGCGAAGTTCTCGCTATGTCGACTTTACCTTCTTTCAATCCAAATCGTCCAGTTTTCGCCAACGTACCCGATCATGGTGAAACGATAGTCGATGGCCGCTATCCGATTGATCGCCAGATCAATAATGTGACCAACCGGGTGTACGAGTTGGGATCAACTTTCAAGCCTCTGACCGTGGCAGCGGCGCTAGATGCAGGCACTGTGCGCGACCTTTCGCTGCGTTATGACGCGACAAAGCCTATCGAGATAGCCGACTTCAAGATCAAGGATTTGCACGGAACAGGGCGGTGGCTCAATGTACCCGAAGCGCTGGTGCACAGCTCCAACATCGTAACTGCACGGATTGCTGATAATCTGGGTAGCAAGCGGATGGATGCAATGCTGAAAGCGCTGGCATTTGACAAACGCCCGACCATTGAATTGCATGAAGTGGCGCGTCCGCTCTATCCCAAACACTGGGGACGTATTACCAATATGACCGTGGGTTACGGTCACGGTATCTCAGTAACGCCGATACATTTGGCGTCGGCCTTTGCCGCGATGGTCAACGGCGGCATGTGGCATCCGGCGACTTTGCTTAAAGTGGAAAATCGCTCAGCAGTGCCCGCCCGGCGTGTGTTCACAGCTGCGACAAGTGCGAGAATGCGCCAGTTGCTTCGCATGATAGTGGTGGACGGTACTGGCAAAAAGGCCGATGTTCGCGGTTTTCGCGTTGGCGGAAAGACCGGTACAGCAGAAAAGGCCGGACTGGGCGGCTATGCAAAGGACCTGATCGTCTCGACTTTTGTCGCGGCCTTTCCGATGGACAATCCGCGCTATGTTGTCGTAGCCATGCTCGACGAACCAAAAGGAACAGCGGCGAGTGGTTTCCAGCGTACTGCGGGCTGGACGAGTGCACCCATTGTCAACAAAACTATCACGCGCGTGGGGCCGCTTTTAGGAGTTATCCCCGACACAAAGCGTGATGTCGACGTATCCGAATTGATGCCTTTGATTTGGTCCCCTAAGGGGGGCTAATCATGCAAATGCACCAATTGATTCCCGGCCTTTCCGATGCTGGGGAAAACGTCATTACCGGATTTGCCATTGATCACCGAAAAATTGCTGCGGGCAGCATTTTTGGTGCGTTTCAGGGTGCCAAAGTCAACGGCGAGGATTTCATCGCCGAGGCAATAGCCGCCGGTGCAATTGCTGTGGTTGCGCGCCCTGGGCTGGATATACAAGGCGTAGCTTATATTGCGGAAGAAAATCCGCGGCGTGCCTTTGCGCGGCTTGCTGCGAAGTTTTACCAGCCTGTACCAAGCCACATTGCGGCCGTCACCGGGACGAATGGTAAAACGTCGACTGCTGAACTCACCCGGCAATTGTGGCGAATGGCAGGGCATAGCGCGGCCTCGATTGGCACTTTGGGAATTACTACTGCTGATGAGCAAGTGAGTACCGGCCTCACGTCACCTGACATCGTCACTTTCCTCGCCAATATGGCCGGGCTGGCGCGCGAAGGTGTTAGCCACGCGATATTCGAAGCTTCGAGCCATGGCCTGTCGCAATACCGCAGCGAAGGGGTAACGGTCAGCGTCGCCGCGTTCACCAATCTCAGCCGCGATCATCTCGACTATCATGGCGATCTCGATAGCTATTTCTCGGCGAAGATGCGGCTGTTCGACGAAGTTGTTGATGATCACGGCGTTGCGGTCATCTGGGCAGATGATGCATGGTCGGGCAAAGCGATAGAGCATGTGAAACGCCGCGGTCTGCGCTTGCTGAGCGTGGGTGAAAGCGGCGCGGACATCAAATTGCTAAAGCGCACGCCGACCCAGCTGGGGCAGACGCTAGAGCTGCAAATCCAACGCGACATAATGAAAATCAACCTGCCATTGATCGGTGCCTATCAAGCCGCCAATGTCCTGACTGCTGCTGCTATTGTGGTGGCAAGCGGCGAACCTATTGAGCAGACCTTTGGCAATTTGACGCGCTTGCAACCGGTGCGTGGTCGTTTGGAACGAGCCGCCATTTGCCTTAGTGGTGCGCCAATCTATGTGGATTATGCACATACTCCCGACGGCCTTGCAGCAGCGATTGCCGCACTTCGCCCGCATGTTGCGGGCAAGCTCATTACTGTGTTTGGCGCAGGCGGAGACCGCGACGCTGGCAAACGTCCGGAAATGGGCGCAATCGCTGCTGCCCAATCTGACATTGTGATCGTGACCGATGACAACCCGCGCTCGGAAGAGCCCGCCGCAGTCCGCGCCCAGATTTTGGCCGCCGCTTCCGGCGCGCTAGAAATCGGCGACCGGCGTGAGGCAATTGCGCAGGCCGTTGCTCTGGCCAAAGCTGACGATATTGTGTTGATCGCGGGCAAGGGACACGAGCAAGGGCAGATCATCGGTGATCGCGTGCTTCCATTCGACGATGTCGAAGTTGCGCGGGAAGTCGCCGCATGACCCCGCTTTGGACATCGGCGGCAATAGCCGACGCCACCGGCGGTACCGCGTCGCACGATTTTGTCTGTGGCGGTGTCGCTTTTGACTCACGCGAGATCGTTTCGGGCGATCTGTTTCTTGCGCTAAAGGGCGAAGAAAGCGACGGGCATATCTTTTTGGAAAAGGCTTTTGCCAATGGCGCTGTTGGTGCAGTCGTCAATATTCCCATCGATCAGCCACATGTGCTGGTGACGGAAACAACGCAGGCGCTCAATGACCTCGCCAAAGCAGCGCGCGCGCGTTCGCAGGCCAAGATCATCGGTGTTACTGGTTCTGCTGGCAAGACCGGTACGAAAGAGGCTCTGTTCGCAGCCCTTGATCGCTGTTCGCGGGGCCATGCGCACCGTTCGGTCAAATCCTACAACAACCATGTTGGCGTGCCTCTGAGTTTAGCGAGAATGCCGGCTAACGCGCAATATGCTGTGCTTGAAATGGGGATGAACCACCCCGGAGAACTTCGCGAACTAACAGCACTTGTCCGTCCCGACGTTGCGATCATCACGACTATTGCACCGGCACATATCGGGTTTTTCAAAGATGAAGCCGAAATTGCGGCGGCAAAGGCGGAGATTTTCGAAAGCCTCGAACCCGGCGGCACAGCAATCGTTCCCGCCGATAGCCCACATAGCGATTTCCTGCATGCAGTGGCGGAAAAATATGCCGCGCGCGTTGTTACCTTTGGCTTTGATCGCGGTGCCGACATTCATGCCGTCGATCACGTCATGGCCGTTGGTGGCGGTTCAGTCGTAACAGCGCAAATGGGCGACCGGTTGTTATCCTATACGCTGTCGCAGCCTGGCGATCACTGGATCGCCAATTCGCTTGCGGTTTTGGCTGCGGTTGAAGCTGTTGGCGGTGATCTTGCCGTTTCTGGATTGGCGCTTGCTGACATGGCCGGTTTGGCCGGGCGCGGTGCACGGCACGAGATTATTGTTGGCGGCGGATCAGCGCTCTTGATCGACGAGAGCTATAACGCAAATCCAGCGTCGATGCGTGCCACTATTTCGGATTTGGGAAAAACCGGCGGTGCGCGTTTGATCGCGGTTTTGGGCTCAATGAAAGAGCTGGGATCGATGAGCGATCATTATCATAGTGCCATCGCTGACGACCTCTACGCTGCCAATGTAAATTATGCGCTACTTGTCGGCGAAGAGATGGAAATTTTGGCCAAAAATCTGGCCAACGGGGTTGAGAAACAAATAGAATTCGACCATTGCTTATCGTCAAGCGATGCAACCGGCTTAATAAAAGCAAAAGTCGCGGCGGGAGATACAATTTTGGTCAAGGGTTCTAACTCCATGGGGCTGGCGAATGTCGTCAAAGCGCTGAGGGAGGGGGACGCCTGATGCTATATTGGTTGGCTGAACAATTCGGTTTCCCCGGTATTTTTAACTTGCTGCGTTACTTGTCGTTCCGTTCGGGCGGAGCAGTAGCGACCGCCCTGATTATCGGCCTGCTGATCGGTCCAAAATTCATCAATATGCTCCGCCTGCGTCAGGGAAAAGGGCAACCGATCCGCAGCGACGGACCGCAGACCCATTTGGCCAAAGTCGGCACGCCGACGATGGGCGGGTTGATGATGTTGACCGCGATCAGCATTGCAATGCTGCTGTGGATGAAGCTCGATAATCTTTACGTATGGGCCTGCTTGCTCGTCATGTTCGGTTTTGGCCTTGTTGGCTTCATGGACGATTATGACAAAGTTAAAAAGCGCAGCCATAAGGGCGTTTCGGGCAAGGTCCGCCTGTTATTTGAATTTGCTATCGCCGCGATTGCAACCACCATGATCGTCACCGAGACTGGCGGAAATCTTTACATTCCGTTCGTAAACGGACCCGTTGCGAACCTTGGTTATTACTACATAATCTTCGGTGCGTTCGTGATCGTAGCGTTCGGTAACGCAGTGAACTTGACCGATGGATTAGATGGCTTGGCTTCGATGCCGGTCATCATCGCGGCTATTGCCTTCATGATTATCGCCTATCTGGTGGGCAATGCGAAATATTCCGATTATTTGGGATTGCCGTTTTTTCTGGGCGCAGGTGACTTATCGATATTGTGCGGCGCAATCGTCGGGGCCGGTTTGGCCTTCCTTTGGTACAATGCGCCACCCGCTGCTGTATTCATGGGAGATACCGGCAGCTTGGCGCTTGGCGGGACGCTTGGTACGATTGCGGTCGTGGCGCATCATGAATTCGTGCTTGCCATCATTGGCGGCCTTTTCGTGGTAGAGGCATTGTCTGTCATCATTCAGGTGTTCTGGTTTAAGCGCACCGGCAAGCGGGTGTTTCGCATGGCGCCCATCCACCATCATTTTGAACAATTGGGATGGCAGGAAACAACCGTGGTTATCCGATTTTGGATCGTCGCCTTCGTGTTGGCGCTCGCCGGGCTTTCCACCCTAAAATTGAGATGATAACCAGCCCAGTCTTTGCTGGTCGCAAATATGCCATTTTGGGGCTGGCACGTTCTGGCGTGGCTGTGGCAAAATCACTTTCGGCGAGCGGCGCGCAGTTGGTCGCCTGGGATAGCCGCGAAGAAGCCCGCATGGCGGTTGCAGATATCGCAACAATTGCTGATCCGATGGCCATTGACCTGAGCGGTTTTGACGGTGTTGTGGTTTCGCCTGGTGTTCCTCTCAACAAGCATCCGATTGCCGAAAAGGCTCATACGGCGGGTGTTCCTGTTATCGGTGATATTGAGCTGTTTGCATTGGCCCGCAGCACTTTGCCGCCGCACCGCGTTGTTGGCATAACCGGCACGAACGGCAAATCGACAACGACAGCACTTGTGCATCACGTGTTGAAAAATGCCGCGCTGCAAGTTCGCATTGGTGGCAATATCGGCGTGCCGATCCTGTCGCAGCGACCGATGGCGGCAGGCGGCGTTTATGTGTTGGAACTGTCCAGCTACCAGATTGATCTGACGCATAGTCTCGCTTGCGATGTCGCGGCTTTGATCAATCTCTCCCCGGATCATCTTGACCGCTATAATGGTTACGAAGGCTATGTCGAAAGCAAAGCGCGACTGTTTGCAATGCAGACCGCAAAGCAGCATGCGGTTTTCGGCGCAGGTGATCCCGACACACATAGGATATACCAACGCGTTTTGAGCGAGCGCCCCGACCTGAAATGCCATTTGGCGCAAACGCGCGGTTTGGAAGGGCAGGCCGATTGGCCTTCCTTGCAAGGGGCGCATAATCTACAGAATGCAGCTGTCGCGATAAACATTGTCGAAGCTTTGGGTTTACAAGAACGGCAGTGGCGCCCGTCGCTGGCGAAATTTACCGGGCTTGAGCACCGTATGGAAATCGTCGCCGAAAAAAATGGCGTGCTGTTTGTTAATGACAGCAAAGCGACCAATCCAGCCTCGACTGCGCCAGCACTTTCAGCCTATCCGCGCATAAGGTGGATATTGGGCGGCTTGCCGAAGAGCGAAAACCTGGATGAGTGTATTCCGGGTTTCGGCAATGTGGTGAAAGCCTATACTATTGGTGAGGCAGGACCCCGATATTCGAAGATGCTCGCGCAGTATTTGACCGTCGAACAATGCGAGCTGATGGTCACGGCGGTTCAACGGGCTGCTAGTGAGGCCCAGCCCGGCGAAGTGGTGATGTTATCACCTGCATGTGCGTCTTTTGACCAGTTCAAGGATTTTGAAGCGCGCGGCGACACATTCAAGGCAGCGGTACACAATTGGATTGCGGGAGCGGTGCCTTGAGCGAAACTCCTCAAGAAGCCCCCTGGGTGCTCGCCGCAAAAACCGGTAATATCGGAATTGCGAACCGCCTTGGTCGCGGTGATCGCTCGCCACTTGGCGTCTGGTTTTGGGAACTAGACCGGGTGCTGTTGGCATTGATGCTGGCTCTGATTGCTATAGGCTTGTTGGCTGTGGCTGCTGCATCTCCTGCGACAGCACGACGGCTATCGACGAGCAGCGAGCAATTGTCTGCGCTTTATTTTTTCTACCGGCAGCTCATGTGGGTGATCGCGGGTATCCCGATCATGCTTTTCTTGTCGATGTATCCGCGCGAGCAAGCCAAAAGGCTGGCGATTGTGGGTTTCTTCGTAATGTTGCTTCTGCTGATATTGGTGCCAATTTTGGGCAAAGAAGTGAACGGGTCAAAACGTTGGATAGGGGCGGGGATTGCTCGCTTTCAGCCGTCAGAATTTCTAAAACCCTTTTACGCGATCACTATGGCGTGGATAATATCCTGGCGGTTCAAGGATCCGAAGCTACCGGTAAGGATTATCACCATCGGCATCACCGGGCTGATATGCGTCTTTCTTTTGATGCAACCCGATCTGGGGCAGACGATTTTGATCAGCGCAGTTTGGTTCGCATTGATGATGGTGTCGGGCGTGCCTGCCTCACGGCTATGGGCGATGGTCATCCTGGGCGCAGGCGGGATGATCCTGGCCTATAATTTTTATCCCGTTGCTACCATGCGGATCGACGCATGGATTTTCGGCACCGAGGGATTAACCCACGACAAGCTTGCATTAGCCACACTAACCGCAGGCGGAATGGTCGGCGTCGGACCAGGACTCGGCACGAAGAAATTTGCGCTGCCCGAGGCGCATACCGATTATATCTTTTCTGTCATTGGCGAGGAATTTGGCCTTTTGGCCTGTATGGTCATTGCAATAGTCTATTTTTCGATTTTGATCCGTGTGCTCGTTCGATTGCTTGATGAACGAGACCAGTTCGTTGTTCTGGCTGTTACAGGGCTTGCTGCGCAGTTTTGCGGACAAGCGATGATCAATATGGCTGTGAACTTAGGAATTTTCCCTTCTAAGGGTATGACATTGCCGTTTATAAGTTACGGCGGATCGTCGACATTTGCGCTATGTATCTGCTGCGGTTTGCTGCTCGCGCTTACCAAACGAAACCCCTATCTTGACCGGTCACGCTATATGGTGAAGGGAAACCATATATGATCATATCTCGACATTTTGTGCTCGCTGCAGGCGGCACCGGCGGACACATCATCCCGGCCTTTGCTCTAGGTAAAGAGCTGTTGGCGCGCGGTCATCAAGTTATATTGGTGACCGATGATCGCGGCACAAAAATACCCGGTTGCCCCGAAGGGATAGAATGTCACGTTTTGCCAGCCGGGCGGGTTGGCGGCGGATTGAAATCCTGGATACCGGCGGTACGTAATATCTGGAAAGGCAGGGCAGCTGCGCAAGAGTTGTACAAGACATTCTTGCCAAGCGCTGTGATCGGTTTTGGCGGCTATCCCGCGCTTCCCGCGTTGCTTGCGGCATTTTCGCGTAAAATACCGACGTTGATCCACGAGCAGAACGCTGTGCTGGGCCGCGTAAACCGCTTGGTCGTGCATAAGGTCAATGCAGTTGTTACCGCTTATCCCGATATCCGCCATCTGCCGAGCCGTCACAAAGCAAAAGTGCATCTGCTCGGCAATCCGGTTCGCGAAGAGGTTGTAACCATACGTGAGGAAGGCTTCCCGCCGCTTGATGAGGAAGGCATCTTCCGCGTGCTTGTGACCGGAGGCAGTCAAGGCGCTTCAATCCTGTCGGAAGTTGTGCCTGACGGCCTTAAACGTTTGCCGCTTAACCTGCGCCGCCGCTTGCAAGTCACTCAGCAATGTCGCGCAGAAGATATCGACGCGGTCCGCGCCAGCTATGCCGAGCATCAGATACCGGCTGAGCTTGCGACCTATCTGCCCGATTTGCCCGAACGAATGGGCTGGTCGCATCTGGTGATAGCGCGTGCTGGCGCGTCTACGATTGCCGAACTGACCTGTGCGGGGCGTCCGGCGATCCTTGTGCCGCTGCCTAGTGCTACCGACAATCACCAAAGCTATAATGTTCGCGAAATGGTGGAGGCTGGCGGCGCGCGCGCCATCGCCCAGTCGCAGTTCAACCCAGTCGAGCTCGCCAAACAGATACAAAAAATTGCGCTACAGCCGGGCGCGCTTGAAAATGCGGCGCAAGCTGCCGCACGCTGCGGGAGACCTTCGGCAACTTCAGATATAGCGAACCTATTGGAATCGTTTGGTCAAGCACCGCGCACCCAAAAGCTCGACGCCGAAAAATCCGGATTGGCTGGATTTGGCCAGCCTTCGCCGGCTATGTCGAAAGAAATCGCACAGTGAAGGGCGTGCCGACGGATATTGGAACTGTACATTTTGTCGGTATCGGCGGGATCGGTATGTCCGGCATTGCTGAAGTAATGCATAACCTGGGTTACAAAGTGCAGGGTTCCGACATTGCGGAAGGCTACGTTATCGAAGGTCTCCGCAAGCTAGGGATCAAAGTGATGATCGGCCACAACGCCGACAATCTTGGTGACGCTGCGGTGGTCGTAACTTCTACCGCAGTTAAGAAGGGTAACCCCGAACGCGACGCAGCGCTTGAGCGCCGCATACCGCTCGTACGCCGCGCAGAAATGCTCGCCGAACTAATGCGACTTAAAAATACTGTCGCTGTCGCTGGCACGCACGGCAAGACGACGACGACATCATTGATAGCAGCCATGCTCGATCATGGCGGAATTGATCCAACGGTAATTAATGGCGGAATCATAAACAGCTACGGTTCGAACGCCCGGTTGGGAGCGAGCGACTGGATGGTGGTAGAGGCCGACGAGAGCGACGGCAGTTTCTTACGCCTTGATGGAACGATCGCCGTTGTTACCAATATCGATCCTGAACACCTCGATCATTACGGCGATTTTGCCGCGATCAAAGATGCGTTTGTAGAGTTCGTTGAAAATGTACCGTTCTACGGTGCGGCGATCATGTGTCTCGACCATCCTGAGGTGCAAGCAATTTTGCCGCAAATACGTGACAGGCGGATCATCACATATGGATTTTCTGCGCAAGCCGATATTCGCGGAGAAAATGTTACCCCTTTCCCTGGAGGCAATCGGTTCAATGTAATTGTCCGCGCCCGCGACGGTTCACAGACGGCTATCGAAGGGATCGAGCTTCCCATGCCCGGCAGGCACAATGTGCAGAACGCGCTTGCAGCGATTGCAGTTGGCTTAGAGATGGGCATGTCCCACGATACGGTCCGCACCGGCTTCAACGGATTTGGCGGCGTGAAGCGGCGTTTTACAAAAGTAGGTGAGGCCGCGGGTGCAACGATAATCGACGATTATGGGCATCATCCCGTCGAGATACGCGCCGTGCTGTCCGCCGCGCGAGAGGGGGCAGCGGGCCGGGTCATTGCCGTTGCGCAACCGCATCGCTACACGCGGCTACGCGATCATATGGATGATTTTCAGCAAGCATTTAACGATGCCGATATTGTTTTCATTTCACCGGTTTACACTGCTGGCGAAGCACCGATTGAAGGCGTCGACAGCGCCGCACTTGTCGCCGGCTTAAAACAGCGAGGGCACCGATCGGCAAACCTCGTATCCGATGCCAAAGAACTCGCCACAAATTTGGCTGGGATCATACAAGAAGGCGACATGGTCATTTGCCTTGGCGCAGGCGATATCACTAAATGGGCTGCCGGACTTGCAGATGCCATTAGGGTAGCAAAGGGATGAGCATTGCGACGCTTCCCAAAGTTACAGGTAAGCTGACAGCAAATGCGCCGCTCGCACCGCTTGTCTGGTTTAAGTCTGGCGGAGCTGCCGATTGGTTATTCGAACCCAAAGATATTACCGATTTACAGACGTTCCTGCGTGAACTTGAACCCGAAACTCCCGTCATGGCATTGGGGCTAGGGTCAAATCTGATTGTGCGAGATGGCGGGGTATCGGGCGTCGTTGTGCGTTTGGGCAAGGCTTTTGCAAAAGTGGAAACTACAAGCGAATTGACACTAACTTGCGGCGGTGGCGCTTCGGGCATTCTGGTGTCGAGTACAGCGCGGGATGCAGGGATTTCAGGACTGGAATTTCTGCGTTCCATTCCCGGAACTGTGGGCGGCTTTGTTCGTATGAATGGCGGCGCGTACGGTGGCGAGGTTAAAGATATCATGATTGACTGTGATGTTGTCCTGCGCTCCGGCGAACACTTTACCCTGCCAGTTGAAGAGCTTCATTATAGCTACCGCCATTCTGAACTTCCCGAAGGGGCCATTGTCGTTGCCGCACGTTTCAAGGGTAGACCCGGCGAACCAGCGGACATACAGGCAGAGATGGATCGTATTTCTGCCAGCCGTGAAGCCTCGCAGCCGCTGCGTTCGAAGACCGGTGGTTCTACTTTCAAAAATCCCGATGGGCAAAAGGCTTGGCAGCTTGTTGATGAAGCAGGCTGTCGCGGTTTGCAGATCGGTGGCGCACAGGTTTCGGAAAAGCACACAAATTTCCTGATCAACACTGGCGAAGCGACGAGTGAAGACATAGAGAAATTGGGTGACGAAGTGCGGCGGCGGGTCAAAGCCAAGTCGGGCAAAGACTTGCATTGGGAAATCCAGCGCGTAGGAAAAAGACTATGAGTAAGAGCAACATACATGTTGCCGTCCTGATGGGTGGCTGGTCAAACGAGCGCCCCGTTTCACTTATGAGCGGAAATGGAGTTGCCGATGCGCTTGAAAAGGTTGGCTATAAAGTCAGCCGCGTCGATATGGACCGTAATGTAGCGCAAGTGTTGGCAGGCCTCCGCCCTGATGTGGTTTTCAATGCATTACACGGAGTTCCAGGGGAGGACGGCAGCGTGCAAGGCATGCTCGACCTGATGCAGATTAAATATACCCATAGCGGGATGGTGACCTCGGTCATTGCTATCGACAAGGAGTTGACCAAACAGCGGCTTGTGCCAAACGGCATTCCAATGCCCAAAGGCAAAATCGTTGAAAGCGAAAGCCTTTTCACTGACGACCCGTTGCCGCGACCTTATGTTTTGAAGCCGGTCAACGAAGGATCATCGGTGGGCGTTGCCATCGTCAAAGACGACAGCAATTACGGCAATCCGATTTCGCGCGATGCCGTTGGTCCTTGGCAAGACTTTGACCAGCTGCTGGCGGAGCCCTTTATCAAAGGCCGTGAGCTGACCGTCGCTGTTTTGGGTGGGCGCGCGCTTTGCGTGACCGAACTAAAACCTAAAAGTGGCTTTTACGATTTTGATGCCAAATATACCGACGGCATGACTGATCATATTTGTCCGGCTGAAATCCCTAGTGATGCCGAGGCGTTTATGCTTGAAACCGCTCTGAAAGCGCATCAGCTGCTTGGCTGTAAAGGAGCATCGCGAACAGATTTCCGTTGGGATGATGAGCTTGGCTTGGCGGGAATATTTGTTCTTGAAACTAACACCCAGCCTGGCATGACGCCGCTTAGCCTCGTTCCTGAGCAAGCAAAGCACATGGGCATCAGCTATGAACAGCTGGTCGATATGCTGGTTCAGGAGGCGCTCGGATGAAAACAGCCAGCGCGTCGAAGCGCGGTGCTACCAAACAGAAAAATGTAAGGCGAAGCGCCCCCAAAACGGCACGTAAGCGAGCGCGTCGGATATCCTGGTTTGATCGCCTCATGCGCAGCTTTCCTTTTTCACCAGAAGAAGTGCAAAAAGGATTTACTTGGCTTGTTCTGCTTGCGGTTACCGTAGCATTGTTTTTTGTCGCGTCGTGGTTTGGCGTTCCCCAAATGGCGTTTGCGAAATATGCCGATCTTGCTGCGCGTGCCGGTTTTGAAGTTAAGCGCGTCGAAATTACTGGAATGGAGCGTGTCGACCAGTTGAAAGTATATGACATAGTTCTTGTCGAAAAGGACCGCGCAATGCCGCTCGTGGATGTCGACAAAATACGCACTGATTTAATGCAATATGGTTGGGTCAAAGATGTCACGGTAAGTAGACGCTTGCCCGATACACTGTCGGTGAACATCATTGAGCGCAAGCCAGCAGCAATTTGGCAAGAGGGTGGACGCTCCACATTGATCGATTCCGACGGAGTTGTGCTGCAAAATGTTAGCGCGTCCAGTAGCCCCGATCTGCCTCGATTGACTGGTGCGGGTGCCAACAAGCAAACCATTGCGTTGTCCGCGTTGATTGCGAATGCGCCTTCGTTGAAATCGCAAATTGTTGGCGCAAGCTGGGTAGGCAACAGGCGTTGGGATTTGAAATTCAAAACCGGGGAAACGCTTGCATTGCCAGAAGGCGAGGAACTTGCCGCGCAAGCATTGGTGAAATTTGCGAGGATGGACGGAATTACGCGCTTACTCGGTCGCGACATTATCCATTTTGATATGCGCGATCCTTCGCGTGCTTATCTGCGCAAGACGCCCAAGCAAACGGTCGCAACGGAAAGCGACAAATCGACCGATGATAAGAAAGAAGAAAAAAGAGATAAGGCCGACAAAGCCGGGAAAGAGGCGGCATGAGCACGGCAAAAATTGAAAAGCTCTATTCTGCGCTCGATATTGGGTCATCCAAGGTCTCTGCTGTCATCGCTGGAAAAACGGATACCGGTTCATTGATCATTTTGGGCACCGGTCAGCGCGAAAGCCGCGGCGTCGCGCGCGGCTGCATTTCCAACATCGAACAAGCAGAACTGTCTGTGCGTCATGCTGTGGAACAGGCAGAACGCATTGCTGGTACAAATATCGACAAAGTATGGGTCGGTATTTCTTCGGGCGGGCTCGATAGTATGTTAGCGCCTGTTGAAATCGAAATGGGCGGCGACCGCATCGAACAAGAAGACATCGACGAGCTGTTGTTTTCAGGGCGCGGCAGTCTCGACATGATGGGCAAAACGCCGCTCCATGTGCAACCGACGCTATACACTCTTGATGGTGTCGGTGGCGTAGCCAATCCAATTGGACTGCATGCTGACCGGTTGGGCGTCGATATCCATATGGTGCTTGCTGATCCTGCCCCCGTGCGCAACGTTGATATGACCACGCGTGCCGCGCATCTTGAAGTGGAATCTATCGTGGTTGCACCTGTCGCCACAGGAATGGCGTGCTTGACCGTTGAGGAGCGCGAGCTGGGCGTTGCACTTGTCGAGTTTGGAGCAGCAATTACAAACGTATCGCTTTTCATTGGCGGAATGATTGTTGGCTTGCATACGATCCAGCAAGGTGCGGCGGATATATCAGATGATATTGCGTCGGTTTTTGGTATCAGGCGCGCCCAAGCCGAGAGGCTGAAATGCTTTCACGGTTCGGCCTTGTCAACGCCGCGCGATCACCAAGAAGTGCTCGATGTTGGGACAGACGAGGAAAGCCCCGCTCTCGGCAATGGGCCAAGAATAACCCGCGCGCAATTGAACTCGGTTATTTGCCAGCGCGTTGATATGATTATCGCAGAAGTATCGAGCGCACTAAAGGCAATGGGCTTTGGCGGCACCACCGGCCATCAAATTGTCCTGACAGGTGGCGGAGCGGAGCTAAAAGGTATTGCTGAACATATGCAAGCGTCGCTTGGACGCACGGTGCGTATCGGTCGCCCCATGGGAATTTCGGGCATTCCCGAGGCGCATAGCGGACCCGCATTTTCAACTTTGATGGGCTTGGTTCGCTATGCGGCCAGCGACCCAATTGACATGAAATATGGATATGGAAATAGCGGTTCCGCAGACAACGCGGGATCGCTTGGCATCGTTGAGCGCATTTTACGCGCAATTCGTGAGAATTTCTGAAAATAGCAGTGGAAAATAGGTTAATTTTTCTGGCAATTCAGCGACGAAACGTGCCAATAGCGCTCTAAAGTTTTTTAACGCCCATTTGGCAAGGGGGATTATTTATGAGCATCAATATCGGCCCACCGGTTGTTGATGAGTTGAAACCGAAAATTGCGGTTATTGGCGTTGGCGGAGCTGGCGGCAACGCGGTTGCAAATATGATCAATGCGCGTGTCGAAGGCGTCGATTTCATCGTAGCCAATACAGACGCGCAGGCGCTCAATGCATCCCCCGCGGAATATCGCATTCAGCTTGGCCCTGATATTACCCAAGGACTTGGCGCTGGATCTCGTCCCGAAGTAGGCCGCGCTGCTGCCGAAGAAACAATTGCTGCGGTTAAAGAGTCGCTGCACGGTGCACATATGTGCTTCATCGCCGCAGGTATGGGCGGTGGAACGGGTACTGGCGCTGCCCCGGTAATCGCCGAAGCTGCGCGTTCGCTCAACATCCTGACAGTTGGCGTCATCACCAAGCCGTTCTTGTTTGAAGGCGCGCGGCGCATGCGCTCCGCTGAAGCAGGGATCGAAGAACTTCAAAAGCATGTCGACACCCTGATTGTCATTCCGAACCAGAATTTGTTCCTGGTCGCCAACCCCAATACGACGTTCAAAGAAGCATTTTTGCTGGCCGATGAAGTCCTGCAACAGGGCGTCCGCGGGATTACAGACTTGATGGTAATGCCCGGCCTGATCAATCTCGACTTTGCTGACGTGCGCTCGGTTATGCATGAAATGGGCAAGGCGATGATGGGCACCGGCGAAGCCGAGGGTGACGGTCGCGCGCTAGAAGCGGCGGAGAAAGCGATTGCCAACCCGCTGCTTGACGGCGTTTCGATGCAAGGTGCAAAGGGCGTTATCGTCTCGATCACAGGCGGTGAAGATATGCGTCTTATGGAAGTCGACGAAGCTGCGAACCATATTCGCGAGCTAGTTGATCCCGATGCGAACATCATCTGGGGATCGGCTTTCAACGACCAACTCAATGGCAAAATCCGCGTTTCAGTTGTGGCAACAGGTATAGATAGCGACGGCGCCGCTGCACCTGCGCCAGTGCGTAGTTTTGCATTTGAGCGTCAGACTGCGCCAATCGCAACGACACCGCCACCCGCACCCGCCGCCAATCTCTTCAATGCCCAGGCCGAAGAAGAAGTGTCGGCCCCAGAAGTGGAAGAGGATGAAGTTGAAGAATCGTCAATCGAGCAGAACGCAGACGGCGATAATGAAGACGAAGCGGAAACGCTCGAGCTTGGCAATGCGGATATGGAAGAAGAGGCTTCGGTTGAAACTGCCGAGACATCAGAGGACGTCGAAGACGCTGGTGATGGACCATCATTTGGCCGTGACGCCCCACGCGTTGCAAGTGGCGGCGGCAATACGTTATTTGAGCGTATGTCCAACCTTTCGCGTGGTTTGACGCGGCCCGATGATGAGGAAGAAAATAAGGACCATACCGGACATCCGACCAGGCTCAATATCCCGCGCTTCCTCGACCGACAGGGCAACAATTAAGCTATAAGGATTTCGGTTGGTTCGCTGCTCGAAATCCCAAATAGTTGTTCACATGATTGACAGCAGCCCTTCGTTATTTTGTGCGGTGTATTCGCTATGGGGATGCCTGTGAAAAAACTCAGTGGTTTCTTGTTGATCGGCCTGCTGGCATCGAGTCAATTGGCGTTCGCCCAAGAGGTTGAAGAGCCAGACGACAGTGCGTTGGACGCCGATGCTCAACCAGCGACCTCTGTGCCAAAAGCGGAACCCTCCGGCTCTTGGGAATTGCGCGACGCGTTGCGCCGGATTGCACAACGTCCCAATGACGCAAGTGCCTTGTTCGATGCTGGCAATGCGGCGCTGATGCTGGATGATGCAGAGAGCGCACGCGGTTTTTTCACAAAAGCGGACGCGCTTCGACCCAATGATGGCCGGATAAAGGCCGGGTTGGGGGCAGCGCTGGTCCGTTCTGAAAACCCGTTCGAAGCGCTAAGGTTGTTCGACGAAGCGATACGACTTGGCATTAGCGATCGATCCATTGCCATGGACCGCGGCCTTGCATTCGACTTACTTGGGAATTTTGGTCGGGCGCAACAGGATTATCAGCTAGCACGCTCCAACGGTCAGAGCAGCGACCGATTGGTTATCCAAAACGCTATTTCGCTCGGGCTCGATGGCAAAAATGTTGAAGCAGACAACATGCTTGTTCCGCTTTTGCAGCGAGAAAACACTGACGCGTGGCGTGCCCGTGCCTTTATTTTGGCAGCGAGGGGTGATTTCAAAGAATCATCGCGGGTTGCATCCAGCTTTTTGGATCCTGCATCCAAGCAGCGGCTTGAACCCTATCTGCGCCAAATGCCTCAGCTTACCGGTGCGCAAAAGGCAGCGGCAATCCATTTTGGTCATTTCCCGCCAATCACTGATGTTGGTCGCGATAGCGACGCTGTTACCAAAGTTGCAGCAACCTTACCGCAGGTGCCAAAAGGTGAGGGCCGGTTGACTCCATCGGGCACGCCCCTTGGCAGCAAACCAACCACGACTGCCAAGCCGCGCAAAGAAACACGCGAGGAACGTCGCGCACGCGAACAGGCGGAAAAGCTAACTGCTGAACGAGCTGAAGCCAAACGTATTGCCGATGCGCGCAGAGCGATGGAGCAAAAGAAACTCGATGATGCAAGGCGCATTGCCGATGCAAAGAAAAGAGAAGATGAGCGCAAAATAGCTGCAGTTCGCACGCCGCCTTCTCCGCCAGCGAACGAGGCAGGACGTAGCATTCCTGCACTGGACAACATCCTTGCAGGCACGCAAAAGCAACCTGCTGCTACGACAGTGGCGAATGGTCCGGCTTCTACGGCGTCCGCTACAACCCCATCTGCAGGGCCTTCTAACTCGGCACTGCCTAATGCCAATCCAGCTGCCGCCAATTTGCCGGCTTCCACAACTCCCGCTTCAGCACCGAGCGCAACTGCGCCAATTTCCACTGGTCTTCCAAGCAGTGCGCTGCCACCTGGTACATCGGTTGCGAACGTCCCCAATATAAGCGCTCCGCCTGCTGTTGCGGCAACAGCGAACCAGCCACCAAACATTGCTGCACCGGCGGCTTCTTTGCCACCAAAAATACCCGACGACGCGACGTTTTTACCGGCCAGCCAAAGCGCGACGGTCGCTGCTTCTGAGAAAAAACCGGTTGTTACATCTTCGGGGAACTTGCCACCGCTCGACTCCGCCCGACCACTTGAGAAAGTGGTTTTGCCGCCATCAACGACGCCTGCATCAGCTCAAAACGACGTGAAAGTAGCGACCAGCACTTTGCCGCCGCAGCTTGAAAACGCTGCGGCTAATCAGACTGTCAGGCCCGGTTTCGAGAGCTCGGTTCCTCCAACTGCCAGTGCTGTCACTCTGCCGCCCGCGGATATTCCGCCTGCTAGCCCAAGTGTGACTGCGAACATGCCTGTCGGGCCAGCAATCGCCAATGCACCGCCGGAGGTGCTTGATCCTACTGCATCCCAAGCATCAAATACGCCAACTACACCGGTAATTCCCACTCCTGCATCTGTCGAACCTGCGCCGGTAAAAGCAGCCGCACCGGCGGAATTCAATCTTGACTCAATTGTTGAGTTGATTGAAATTCCGGAAAGCGAGCAGCAGCAAAAGGTAGCTGCGGTTGATTTGAAAAAGATCAAGCCGATTGGACCAAAGCCGGTTGAGGCGAAAGCCACAGAAAAGGACGAGTGCGTTGCTGTTTCTAGAGGCGGGCGTGGCCGTTCAACGGTTTGCAAGTCCGGCGAAAGCGACAAGGATAAATCTGGCAAGGAAAGCGCGAAAGAGGTCAAGAAAGATGACAAGAAATCTGCCTCTGGCAACGCTTCGCGCTATTGGGTGCAAATAGCCACAGGTGGTGATTTGTCTGGCCTCTATTATGATTATCGCCGCATGGCCAAGAAATATCCTGATGTATTCAAGGGAAAATCGGGCTTCACGGCGGCCTGGGGGCGAACCAACCGCTTGGTCGTCGGTCCGTTCGTTGATCAAAAGTCGGCAAAGAAGTTCGAAAGCGACCTTCGCAAGGCTGGTGGTGATGGTTTCGTCTGGCAAAGCGAAAAAGGCAGCGAAGTTAATCCGGTAAGAGCCAAATAGCCGCTGGCCAGAGCCGCACGCGCACGGCATAAGTGGCGGCGATGAGCTCTCTCGCACCATATGCATGCCAGGCTAGTGCCAGTAAGGGCCGCCTCTACGTCGAAGATAACGCTGGTGCGCGCGGCCCGCGAAACATCTTTCAGCGCGACCGTGACCGGATAATCCACAGCATTTCTTTCCGGCGATTGCGGCACAAAACGCAGGTCTTTGTCGCTCCCGACGGCGATCATTTCCGGGTTCGCCTAACACACAGTCTGGAAGTAGCGCAGATTGGACGGACCATCGCGCGCGCGCTTGGGCTGGACGAGGATCTGACCGAAGCATTGTGTCTTGCGCATGATATTGGCCATCCCCCCTTCGGTCATGCGGGTGAAGATGCGCTAGAGGAGGCAATGGCTCCCTACGGTGGGTTTGACCATAATGCCCAAACGCTCCGCACTTTGACGAAACTCGAAACACCATATCCGTTGTGGGACGGCCTGAACCTCAGTTGGGAACTGTTGGAGGGGTTGGCAAAGCATAACGGTCCCGTTGCTTCGCCAAATTGGGCATTAGCGGAAATCGACGCGGAATTCGGTTTGGAATTGTCGCAATGGCCATCGCTGGAGGCGCAAGTCGCGGCAATTGCAGATGACATTGCTTATGACAATCATGACATAGACGACGGCGTAAGGGCGGGGCTGCTTTCAACAGAAAAATTGACAGAACTGCCGTTCATCGCGTCGCGATGGCAGGCGATTTGCGCGCGTTATTCCGGCGTCGAACCAGAGCGATTACTCCGCGAGCTGGTGCGCGAACAAATCGGTTTGATGGTCAATGATGTGATCGAAACGACGCAGAGCAATTTGGCGGTACATGGCATGCAAACGTTGGCCGACGTGCGCACTTTCGGCGGCGTCCTGTCGTGCTTTTCCGCCGAAATTGGCGCAATGGAAAAGACGCTTAAATCATTCATGTACGCCAATCTTTATCACCACCAAACTCAGCTCGACTCTGCCGAGGCAGCGCGTGAAGTCGTTGCGGGGCTATTCGCTGCGATCCATGACAATCCGTCAATAATGGGCGACTTTTGGGTGGCCAAGTTGCCACCGGAAGAACCCGCGCGCGCGCGCCATATTGCCGACTATGTAGCTGGCATGACCGACCGGTTTGCTTTGCGCAGTTTTGCCGGGATTTTTGGGGATGACGCGGTGCCAGCGGCCTTGCTTCATGTCTGACGGCCTATTGCTGATTGGCGCAACGGGCTTGGTTGGTAGTCACGTTCTGGATCAAGCTGCAGGGCGTGAAATCGGCATTTTGGCGCGGCGAAAGCCGGGGCACTTGTCCGCCAACATCCGTGCGCATATTGCTGAAAGCAATGATGATTGGCCGAATGCTATTTCGGCCTTCAGTCCCGATTGCCTGATTTGCTGCATCGGGACCACCGTCAAGAAAGCGGGGTCGTCCCAGCAGTTTCGTGCCGTTGATCATGACCTGGTAATTGCATGCGCGCAGGCTGCTCGGGACGCTGGCACGCGGCAAATGATTGTTATCACAGCGGTGGGTACAAATGACGGGGCAAAGGGGCTGTACCTCTCGACAAAGGCCGGGGTAGAGCGCGCACTTTCGCAAATGGGTTTTGACCGGCTCGATATCATCCGGCCCAGCCTATTACGCGGCAAGCGCAACGAATCGCGTTTTGCAGAGTCAATTTGGCAGCGGTTCGCGCTGCCATTGGACAGGCTGATGCATGGGAGAATGCGGAAATTCCGCTCTATATCCGCTAAGGACGTTGCAAGCGCGATATGGACCTTGACGGGCGCGACCCAAAAGGGCCGGTTTATACACCATTTTGACGAGCTAATGCGCCTGGCCGGTTGACTTTGGTTGGTGCTTTGCTCAAAGCGAAGATCAGTCGCTGACGATATGGGAGAGCGCAGGGTCAAACCTGCCGCCGAAGGAGCAACCGCCCCGGAATCTCTCAGGCAAAAGGACCGTATTGGCTTTTGCGACACTCTGGAAAGCGTTCGGGAAACCGAGCCACCGAAGGGGTAAAGCTCTCAGGTATCCGTGACAGAGGGGGTATGAACTGGCTCGCACCGGGCCAGTTTGTGACTCTGTTGACGGAACATGTGATGGGCGACGACCAAAATCTTCTTAAATTGCCGCTGGATGGCTGGCACCGTACAAAAGGCGCGCGGATGGTCGGTTTTGCCGGTTATGAGATGCCTATCCAATATGAAGGCATCATGGCCGAGCACTTATGGACTCGTGAAAACGCCGGGCTTTTTGACGTATCGCATATGGGGCAGGTACAAATCATGGGCGAAGGCGCCGCTGAGGCGCTGGAGAGGCTCGTTCCTGGTGATATTTCGGCGTTGAAGCCGGGCCGCATACGCTATTCGCTTTTGCTTGGCGAAGATGGCGGGATTTTGGACGACTTGATGATTACCAACGCGGCACATCATCTGTATGTCGTCGTCAACGGCGCGGTAAAGCATCAGGATATCGTATTTTTACGTGAGAATTTACCTGAGAATATTACTGTAAAGCATTATGATAAAGCCGCTTTATTGGCATTGCAGGGTCCCAGAGCAGCAGATGCGCTTGCGCGCCTCGATATAGGGCCGGCGCAGCCGGGATGGCCCGTGCCGACCGACCTTTTTTTCATGGAAGCCGGGCCGTTCCTTTGGGGTGAAGTGCCGCTCGGGATAAGTCGTTCAGGCTATACTGGCGAAGACGGCTTCGAGATTTCTGTTCCTGCCGAGCATGTTGAGGCGCTAGCCGATGCTTTATGCGCGCAGCCTGAAGTTAAGCCGATCGGTCTGGGAGCACGGGATTTGTTGCGTTTGGAGGCGGGGTTGCCGCTCTACGGCCACGATATGGACCCGGGGACTGATCCGGTCGAAGCGAATGCGTCCTTTGCAATATCCAAGCGCCGCCGCGAGGAAGGTGGCTTTCACGGTGCCGAGCGAATTTTGGGGGCGTTGGCCAACGGCTCAGCCAGAAAATTGGTTGGCTTCACGGTTGAAGGTAAAATGCCGGTGCGCGAGGGTGCACCGATTTTTGCCAGAGATACGCAGGTTGGCGTCATGACGTCGGGTGGCTTTGCGCCGTCGGTAAATGCCCCGATTGCAATGGGTTATGTTGCTTCCGGCTATGCAGAACTTGGCACCAAATTAGAGGCTGAGGTGCGCGGGAAGCGGGTCACCGTTACCGTCACTGCAATGCCGTTCGTATCCCATCGTTATCACAGAAGAGGAAAGACCCAATGACGCGTTATTACACCGACGAACATGAATGGATCGAGGTTGATGGCAACAGCGCGACCGTCGGTATCACCGATTATGCGCAAAGCCAGCTGGGCGACATCGTCTTCGCCGAAGTCCCTGCTGTGGGCAATAAGATCAGCAAGGGCGGTGATGCGGCAGTCGTCGAGTCGGTAAAGGCTGCATCTGACGTCTATGCGCCGGTTTCGGGCACCGTGACTGAGGGCAATGAAGCGCTGGAGGGTGATCCGGCATTGGTGAACAATGATCCGGAGGGCGCTGGTTGGTTTTTCAAGATCGAACTGGATGACTTGTCCGAACTGGACGGTCTGATGGATGCTGCGGCCTATCAGGCGTTTGTGGAAGGCCTTTGATGCGTTACTTACCCCTAACCGACACCGACCGGAGTGCGATGCTGGGCGTCATTGGTGCGAAAAACATCGATGATCTGTTTGTCGATGTGCCCGAAGAAGCGCGCCTTAGCGGTCCAATTGCGGGCCTACCGATGCACGCCGGCGAAATGGCCGTCGAGCGCCATTTTGCAGGGCTGGCGCGGAAAAATATGGCCGCATCGCACCATCCTTTCTTCTTAGGCGCTGGGGCCTATAAGCACCATATCCCGGCAAGCGTTGATCATTTGATCCAGCGCGGCGAATTTCTGACCGCTTACACGCCGTATCAGCCGGAAATTGCGCAAGGCACGCTGCAGATGCTGTTTGAGTTTCAGACCCAGGTTGCGCGGTTGTTTGGTTGCGATGTTGCCAATGCGTCGATGTATGACGGTTCTACGGCATGCTGGGAGGCGATCGGCATGGCCGGACGCATCACGAAGCGCAGCAAGGCTGTGATCTCCTCGGGCCTGCATCCGCATTATGTGAGCGTCGCCAAGACGATGGCGAAGTACACAGGCGACACGCTTGATACCGCCCTGCCAAATTTCGCTGGCACGGACAGCGCGCGTCTCATTGACGCGATTGACGGCGAGACCAGCTGCGTCGTCGTCCAATATCCCGATATTTTGGGTCGGATTGAGGATATGTCGGCAATCGCCGCCAAAGCGCATGAACATGGGGCGTTGCTGGTTGCGGTGGTGACTGAACCCGTTGCACTTGGTGCAATCAAATCCCCCGGTGAAATGGGTGCTGACATTGTTGTGGGTGAAGGCCAGTCGATTGGCGTCGGGCTTCAGTTTGGCGGGCCTTATGTTGGCCTGTTTGCTTGCAAGGAAAAATTCGTGCGGCAAATGCCGGGCAGGCTCTGTGGTGAAACGGTCGATGCTTCGGGTAAGAGAGGCTTTGTGCTCACGCTGTCCACGCGTGAACAGCATATTCGTCGGGAGAAGGCGACTAGCAATATTTGCACAAATTCAGGACTTTGCGCGCTAGCTTTCAGTGTGCATATGACATTGCTCGGCGAAGCAGGCCTTAGGCAGCTTGCAGAGATCAATCATGCTCGGGCAGTTCAAGTCGCTGACCGCCTTACCCAGATCGTTGGCGTAGAACTGGTCAATGACAACTTCTTCAATGAATTCACTTTGAGGCTGCCCATAGAAGCGCGCGGCGTTGTTCACAAGCTGGCGGAGAAAAGCATCTTGGGCGGGGTTTCGCTCGGGCGGCTGTATCCCGGTGCCAGCGAGATCGAGAACGGTTTGCTTGTCGCGGTGACCGAAGTGGTTTCGGATGAGGATATCGAAGCGTTTGCGACTGCGTTGCAGGAGATACTGGCATGAGCGACCTGAACAAATCCGGCTGGCGACCCGAAATGTCGCCCGAACGCCGTGAAGACGTTGCTACGTTTACCGGGAACCGAGCACTAATGCTTGAAGAAGCGCTGATTTTCGAGATTGGGACTTCAAGCACAACCGGTGTCGACTTGGCTGCGCCACCAAAAGTAGCATCGCGATTGGGCAACCTGTCGCGCAATACCCCCATCGGGCTTCCCGGCCTGTCCGAGCCTGAAACTGTGCGTCACTATACGCGTCTTTCGCGACAGAATTACGCCATTGACCTTGGGCTGTTCCCGCTGGGTTCGTGCACGATGAAGCATAATCCTAGGCTCAATGAGAAAGTTGCGCGCATGGCAGGTTTTGCCGATGTGCATCCGCTTCAGCCGAAGGAAACGGTACAGGGCGCGCTTTCGGTTATAAACGAGCTGGCCTTCTGGTTGATTGGCCTGACCGGCATGGCGGGTGTCGCCATGACGCCAAAGGCGGGTGCGCACGGAGAGCTATGCGGAATCCTCTGTATCAAAGCCGCGCTGGAAGCACGCGGAGAAGATCGCCGCGTCATACTGGTTCCAGAAAGCGCGCATGGCACCAACCCGGCTACAGCAGCCTTTGCGGGTTTTTCGGTCGAGAATATACCCGCGACCCCCGAAGGCCGTGTTGACCTGAGCGCGCTTAACGCACGTCTCGGTCCCGACGTTGCCGGTGTCATGATTACGAACCCGAATACCTGCGGCCTTTTCGAGCGGGACATGAAAGCGATTTCGGACGCTGTGCATGCGGCTGGCGGCTATGTTTACTGCGACGGCGCCAATTTCAACGCTATCGTTGGTAAAGTGCGACCTGGCGACCTTGGTATCGATGCAATGCACATAAACCTGCACAAGACGTTTAGCACTCCGCACGGCGGCGGCGGGCCGGGTTCCGGCCCCGTCGTACTTTCTGAAGCGCTGTGTCCCTTTGCGCCGTTACCCTATACTGCCCGGACTGAGGACGGTGTAATACACCTGATCGAAGAAGCCGATGCAGACGCATTTTCGCAAGAACATTTCGGCGGAGCTATGAACAGTTTCGGCCGTATGACCGCATTCCACGGCCAAATGGGAATGTTTACCCGCGCGCTAAGCTATATCATGAGTCACGGTGCCGACGGCCTGAAACAAGTTGCCGAAGACGCCGTATTGAACGCCAATTACGTTCTGCGCAGTCTTGAAACGTCCCTTGATGCGCCCTTTGGCGCTTCGGGGCCGTGTATGCATGAGGCGCTATTCAGCGATGACAGCTTGCCCGATGGGTTTACCACGCTTGATATTGCCAAGGGATTGATCGACGAAGGCTATCACCCCATGACCGTCTACTTCCCGTTGGTTGTTCACGGCGCGATGTTGATCGAACCGACCGAGACAGAGAGTAAAGCAGCGCTCGACCAGTTTATCGGCGCGATGCGTTCGGTGGTTTCGCGCGCAAAGGCTTCTGACCAATCGCTCAAATCCGCCCCGCATTTCGCGCCGCGCAGGCGTCTTGATGAGACGCTAGCGGCGAGGAAGCCGGTTCTGGTTTGGAGAGAAGTTGAGTTTGCAGAGGCAGCGGAGTGAACAAAGGGCCACAGCCCTTTGTTTTTGACGAAAGTGGCGACGCTAAGCGTTTCGCCCCGGCTACCGAACGAAATCGTGATGCAATAACTGCGGTTCTGGCGGATGTTTTGCCCAAATCTGGCACGGTGCTCGAAGTTGCCAGCGGGACAGGCGAGCATATAGTTCATTTCTCAACGGTCTTTTCTGATTTGCTTTGGCAGCCCAGCGATTATGATGAAGCAGGGCTCGCTTCGATTGCGGCTTGGACGAGCGAGAGTGGCCGGACCAATATCTTGCGGCCGGTCAGGATTGACGCGAGTGCAGCCACCTGGCCCATAACAGAGGCGAGTGCCGTGTTATGCATCAATATGGTGCACATTAGCCCGTGGGAAGCGGCTTTGGGTTTAATGTCCGGGGCAGGGCGTATCTTGCCTGCGGGAGGAATGCTGTATCTTTATGGCCCCTACCGCGAGACACTCGTCCCGACCGCGCTCAGCAACGAGATCTTCGATGAAAGTCTAAAGTCGCGAAATCCGGAGTGGGGACTTCGCAGCGTGGACGATATGATCTTTGCGGCTGAGGCGCATGGACTGTACCTAGAACACAGGATTGAAATGCCCGCGAATAATCTCTCACTGGTCTTTCGGAAGAATTAAGTACCAAATAGGTTCTATTTCGGCCCTGCGAGAGTGTCACGCTGCCAATCCAGCATGCGATGGGTCTAACCAGCCAAGCTTTGCAATTTGCCCTCTGCGGAGCTCTGGCGAGCTGTACGCAGAGATCGGCAGTTTTGCGTTACCTACCAACGCTGACATAGTTGAAGCCGTGCTTGGCCACCTCTTCAACGCGGTAGATGTTTCGTAAATCAATGAGGGCGTCGCCGCGCATTGCCGATTTCAGCTTGCCTAAATCGAGCGCACGAAATGCATCCCATTCTGTCACGATTGCGACGGCATCGGCACCGCTGGCTGCGGCATAGGCGCTGTCTACCATTTCGACTTCAGGCATAATCTTGGCGGCTTCTTCCATGCCTTCGGGATCATAAGCGGTTACAATCGCGCCTGCATCCATCAGAGTTTGCACTATGGCGATTGAGGGCGCGTCGCGCATATCATCGGTATTGGGTTTAAAGGTCAGACCCAATATCGCAACCTTTTTGCCGCGCGCGTCTTCGCCAACCGCGTTCAAAATCTTACGGCCCATCGCCCGTTTTCTAAGGTCATTGGCCTGAACAACTGCCTCGATAATGCGGATCGGCGTATCGTTGTCTTGCGCGGTTTTGAGCAAAGCAAGAGTATCTTTGGGAAAGCAGCTGCCGCCGTAACCAGGGCCTGCATGCAGGAATTTCGATCCGATGCGGTTGTCGAGGCCAATGCCGCGCGAAACATCTTGCACATTTGCGCCAAGCTTTTCGCACAAATCGGCCATTTCATTGATGAAGGTTATCTTGGTTGCGAGAAACGCGTTGGCGGCATATTTGATCAGCTCTGACGAACGCCTGGTCGTGAAAAGCATCGGGGATTCGTTGAGGAAGAGCGGCCGGTAAACTGCGTTCATGACCTCGCGTGCCCAATCAACATCTGCGCCAACGACAATACGGTCAGGGCGTTTGAAATCGCCGATAGCCGCGCCTTCGCGTAGGAATTCGGGGTTGGACACTACGGCAAATTCTAGGTCAGGCTTTGCCTCGCGGATGATGCGTTCTACTTCATCGCCCGTGCCGACGGGAACGGTAGATTTTGTGACAACCACGGTTTTCGTATCGATAGCATGCGCGATTTCTTCGGCTGCGGCGTAAACATAACTAAGGTCAGCATGGCCGTCACCACGGCGCGACGGTGTACCAACCGCGATGAAAACAGCATCACAGCCGTTAACGGATGCGCCAAGGTCGGTTGAAAAGGACAAACGACCCGCATCGACGTTACTCTTCACCAATGCAGCCAAACCGGGTTCATAAATCGGCATGATATTGTCGTTCAGGCGAGAGATTTTTGTCTTATCTTTATCGACGCACACTACGTCATGGCCAAAGTCGGCAAAACAGGCGCCTGAAACTAGTCCTACATAGCCCGATCCGATCATTGCAATTTTCATCGATATTTCCCTAACATGTGTGCAAAATTTCGTCTGGAAGCTGCAATAAGTGTCCTGTCCGCACAAGGCAAGCGCGGGTAAATTTGCAGCGATTTGTTAACCATATTTTATGCAACAAAACCTAGTAATAGCGCTAAGAATGCTGCGGGACAAAGCCAGCCAGCCATTCGGGGGAAATGAGATGGATAACGGCAAACAAAGCACGGCAAGTTCGACGGCGACTTTCGGTACCAGCCAGCGCGAAGGAATCTTGGCTGCACTCGCGCTGCTCCCGCTGGGGATCATGCTGTTTTCAACGAGCTTGAAGGCTGATTTAGCCGGTTGGCAGCAAATTATCCGCCAACTTTGGTTATTACCGACGATACTTGAAATCGGGGTGATCTGTATCGCGCTAGGCAACGGACTTTCGCTGCGGATAACGAAACTTCGGTTATCAAAACCCGTTATCGCTCTGAACATAGTTTGGTTGTTGTTTGTGCTGCTGACGCCATTTTGGGCAAGCCAGCCCGATTTGGCAGCCTGGGCCAGTGCAAACTGGCTTTTGCACGTCGTTTTTGCAGCCTCGCTGTGGCATTTAGTTAAGGCTTGGAATGCGGATAACTCTAACTGGTTGGAACGCAGTTCCGTGTACATCGCCAGCGGCGCTGCGGCAGCTGCTATCTACACCATGGTTTTTGCGCAACTGGTTGGCATAGAAAGCAAGTTCGATTGGGTTGGTGGATTGCCCGGATTTCCCCATATCCGCCATTTTGGTTATTTCGCACTTCCCGCAATGGCCTTATCGCTTGGTTCGCTCGTCGTTGTACAAGGCCGCGATCGATTGATCCACACCGTGCTGTTGGCGGTGAATACCGCGTTTTGCATTTGGGTCGGCTCAAGAGGGCCGCTGATCGCCTTTGCTGCAGTTCTTCCGGTTGGCATGTTGATGTTCCCCGCCACACGTTCGCTCAAATTTTGGCGTGACGTGCTTTTGGCGTTGCTTGCTGGGGCGCTCCTTTCTCAGATAGTGCCCGCACCCAAGACCAGTTCATTCAATGCGCTTGCCAGATTTGAAGCGCAATCAAGTGGCGACGCCGAAGAGGTTTCGTCAGGTCGAACGGAAATTTGGCGCGACACAGCAAGGATGATTTCGCGGCAAGCGCTTGCTGGTTACGGTTCGCAGCAGTTCAAGCAACTTGTTCCAGCTGCGCAGGGTATCTACAAACATCCGCATGACGCTGTCTTACAGTTCCTTTTCGATTGGGGAATGATTGGTGGCGGTGCCTTGCTTCTGTTGATCGCTATTGCATGCCGGAGCGCAGCAATTGCGGTGCGAAGAGTTGGCAACAACGCTGCTGTATTTGCACTGCCATTGGCAGCAATGTTTATCTTTGCGCTGATCGATGGGATCTTGTTTTACAACCTGCCCATCATGCTGACGCAGCTATTTTTATTTGGTCTTTTGGCGCTGCCAAAGCCAGTAGCGACTGCCGAATGACTGCAAGACCGCGCGTCTTTTTTTTCGGTAGCCTTCCGCCGCCGGTGCACGGCATGGCGCTGGTCAATAAGCAGATGGTCGAATTGATCGCGCAATTTGCTGATGTAAGCGTCGCAGATACCAGTCCGGGCGGACTCAGTAGGGGAATAGCTTATCATTTGCGGAAGATGGCAAAGGTAGCGCGCAGCGTGCTGCATCTATGTTGGATTAGGCTGGGCGGAGCGCGGAGGTTCTACGGCGCGGCGGACGACAATTGGGGTGGACTATACACGGTGTTAATCCTTGTTGTTGCACGACTTTTGCTTGTGGAAGTTCATCTGCACCATCATAGTTACCGCTATTTGAACACGCCAAAACCCGTGATGCGTTTGTTGACTTTTGTTGCAGGCCCCAAAGCGGTGCATGTTGTGCTTGGCAACGACATGGATGCCCGGCTCCGCTTACTCTATCCGCGCGTCCGGCAAACGCGGATATGCGGCAATTGTGTCGCCGAACCCGAACGCATTTTCGGGCCACGAAGCGGAACCTTACACATTGGCATGATGTCGAACCTTTCGGTAGCCAAAGGCCTGCCCGTGATGCTCGATCTTGTCGCGCAAGCCACGGTACAAAAACGGGATGCAAAATTCGTACTTGCGGGCCCCGTACCCGACCAGGACATGCAGGACGCGCTACACAGTGCGCTCACGACCTACGGTGATATCGTGGAATATCGGGGACCGGTTTCGGGTGAAAGCAAAGAAGCATTCTTTGCCGATGTTGATCTCTTTCTGCTGCCGTCGCAGAGCGAGGCGTTTCCGCTCGTGTTGATGGAGGCGCTGTTGCGCGGTGTCAGAGTCATCAGCTTTGACCGCGGGTGCATTAGCGATCTCGCCGATCTTCCTGGCGTGCATATCGTACCCGGCGACGGTGATTTCTGCGCCGAGGCGCTGTTGCAAATCGAGGCATTCGACCGCGAACGGCACAACAAAGCCCGTCCGCCGGTTATCGCCGCTGCACATAAGCGTAACGACGAAAATCGTGCTGGTCTCACCGTCTTAGCCCAGGAAATTGCGGGTGCAGGAACGCCAGCATGAGCGGGGGAACCATCATCATCCAGCGACTGGTGCCCGATTACCGCGAAGTGCTGTTTTCGCGCCTGCACGGCCAATTCGGTTGGAAAGTGGCCGCCGCGCAGAACAGCCCTGCGGACAGTTTTATGGCGCAATCGCGCGCTGCATCGGCCTATACAGAGCGTTTCGCATGCAATTACAGTGATCCGGAAAACGAGTATTCCTGCCAGTTTCCGCTCGACGAAATCATTGAACGCATGCAACCCGACCGTGTCATTGCAGAATTCTCAATGGCCAATAACCTGTGGCGCGAACTGCCCAAGCTGCGCGCCAATGGCCGCATCAAAAGTTACGCGCTTTGGACGCACGGTTGGAACATGGCGGTTGGCTTTCGCAGCCCGTCGGAGATCGCACGGCAATATGGCCGCTTGCTGCCATTGTCGCGCGCCAATCTTGTCTTGACCTACACCGGCGAAGGCAAAGCCTGGGTGCAAAGATGGTTGCCTTGGAAAAACGCGGTCGCGCTTGGCAACGCGATTGATGTCGATGCCATCCGCGCGGTTGCTTCTAAAGCGAAGCCTGAACGTCACGGATCGCCCCAGCTGTTGAGTGTCGGCAGGTTGAACGCGGAAAAGAAATATGGTGCGCTGATCGCTATGTTTGGCGAGTTGAAAGCAGAGTTCCCGAACGCAGCGCTTACAATAATCGGCGACGGTCCGGAACGTGCCACACTTGAGGCGCAAGCCGCGACATTCAATGATGGTTCCGTCAAGTTGCTCGGCGCAATACGCGACGAAGCCCGACTTGCACCGCATTTTATCGCTGCGGATTACTTTATCATGGCGGGAGCTGCGGGCCTTTCGGTTAATCATGCGCTGGCCTACGGCCTGCCGGTAATTGCTTATGGCAGGGGACATGGTCTTCCGCATAATGGTCCCGAAATTGCTTATATCGAACACGGCAAAACCGGGCTTTTGTGTAAGAGCGCAGCCCCCGGCGCTATGCTTGATCTAATTCGCACAGCAATACGCGACAATCTGGGGCAAGCCATGCGCCAACAAATTCCACAATATGTCGACGCGCATATGCATGTCGACCATGTGGTAAGGCAATTTACCATTGCGGATGGACTATTCTGATGGCCGGGCGGAAGAAAGCCATTGGCATTGCGTATTTAGCAACCGTCTTAGCGAAAGGCTTCGGCTTTGCCGTGCAGCTGGCGCTCATTCCGGTTGCCGCACGCGCGCTTGGGCAAGAGGCGTTGGGCTTTTTGTTTTCGCTGGCCGCGCTGCTGTCATTTCCGCTGATCGGTGTTGCAGGGTTTAGTCCGGCGGCGTCATTCATGATGTCGGGGGCTTCCGGTGCAAAGGATGACCGCGCATTTGGCGATGCATTTTGGTTTTTGCTTTTTGCCGGATTGGCGGTGGGTTTGGTTTTTGCCGTTATTCTACCATTTTTGCTGCCGTTGCTTGATCCCGGATCGGGCATTGCCGGTTTGACGGATGCCGAATTGACGCAAATCAGCCTGTTGTCGGCACTTTACCTGTTTGCCGGTTACGCATGCAGCATGACCGACGGTGTTCGCGCTGCTCTGCGCGAAAGCCATTATACAAACATTTTCGCCATGCTCGGATCTGCGATAATGTTGGCGATGGCGATCTGGATTTGGACGCATGGAGGCGACATCATCACGATTTTCGTCGCGATTTATCTGGTACCGATGTTTGTCCAATGCGGGAATCTTGCGCTCTTCTACTTGCAACACCGCGCGCGGCTGGGCCGGCCACGTTGGCAATCAAGCGCAGCACGCACTGGAAAGGGCATCTTGCTGGGAAATGTTGAAGCGCAGTCGGGTATGGTGTTCTACCTGCACGGCGGAACCTATCTTATTGGACAATTGGCGGGCCTGCCTGCAGCGGCCATTGTCGGTACAATCGGTCGCGTTGCCATTCAAATGCACAGTTTCACCGTTGCCTTTTTCAATCCCGTACTTGCAATGGTTAGCGAGGGCAGGGCATCTGGCGATGACCTCTGGTTAAAAACCGTCATTCAAAAACTGGGCCTGCTTGCAGCATTGTTTATTGGTGGCTTATTTTTTGTAATTGCATTGCAGGGGCGTTTGCTAAGCCGTTTGCTGATGGGCGAAGCCTATGATGGAAGCGCATATTTTTATCCGGCGCTGGCGCTATTCCTCTTAGTCTATTCGGCAACACATTTGCTCTATTTGACGCGGCTTGCCACAGGTCTGGCAAAGCGTCGCGGGACCAGAATTTTGTTCGCAGCAATTTTGGGACTGGTGATTTGCACTTTCGTGATGGGAGTCAGCGTGACCATGTTGTTGATAATTTTGGCAGTACCGATGTTGCTGCTTGCGACTTTACCCTATTTGCGCGATGTGGCGCGGCTAATGAGCCCGGGGCAGGCAATAAAATATGACGAACGGGAGACCGGATAATGAGCGTTGACAGTTTAATGGCAAAGGCGCGCTTTCGCCATTTTCGCAACAAAATCGATGGAACGCTCGACCGACGCGAGGCGAAATTTGCTACAATGTTCAACGAAGCCGTTGGCAAGCATGTTGAGCATGTTCCCGCTTTCTACCCGATCGCCGGTGCTGCCAATTATTCTCTGCTCTACTGCATCTTGCGCTGTGTAACCGAGCTGCCTGTCAGCAAATCGCTCGAGCTGGGTATGGGGCAGACGACGTTGTTGTTCGATGCACTGAAAACCGACATAACTTCGGTTGATCATGAAGCAGGCTGGGTTGCGCGGATGGGAGAGCGGGTGGCACACGAATGCGTGCACGCGCCGCTGGTCGATAGATATGTGCACGGCACGCAGGCGTTGTGCTTTGATTTTGATCCCGACAGTTATGATCTTGTGATCGTCGACGGCCCACAAGGTTTAAAGCGGCAATCACGCTGGGGCTCGCTTGAGGTTCTAGACAAATGCCTTGGGGACGAATTTCTGGTGATTTATGATGATGCAGCGCGCAAGGGCGAACAAGATACGATCCGAGAATTCTTGCGCCACCGCAATGCCGGCGTCCATTTGGTGCAGGGCAATCAGGCGCAGATCATACTTTATTCGCCCAAATTTTCGGCAGTGCAGTATTTTTAAGCGTTGCTGCATCGCGCACAACGCGCAATACAGAAAACATTGAAAGCTAACCCGCCGAGGCCAGTGGTTTTGTCGGTACAATAGCCTGAGCAACAAGCGTTGCTGCTCGTTCTTCAAAACCTGCAATAATGGCAGCCTTTGACCAGCGTTCCAGCGCGCGCTTGCGCGCTTCACCGCAATAGCCGTCGTGAAGTTTTTTGTCGTCAAGAAGCAACCGGATGGCGTCTGCCATAGCGGACGCATTTTCGGGTTCGACCGATATCCCGCAACCTTCAACCTCGCGCGCCAGTCCTGTGCCTGCATGCGCGCCCGCGACAACCGGGCGACCCGATGCCAGCATGTTAGTCAGCTTGGAAGGCAGAACGAGATCGGCAGCATCGGCCTTTTGGGGCAGGATATGAACATCTGCTAGCGCCATCAGCTCACCCAGCTGTTCCATCGGCTGCAAGTCATACACGCTCATATTGCTGCGCGTTGCCGCAGCTCTGTCGAGCATATCACGGCTTGGTCCCTGACCGCAGATCACGAAATGCAGTTCGGGCCTGTCGCGCATGATGTCAGCGAGTTCGACCAGAATCTCTATGCCTTGTTTTGACGAGAGGCTGCCGGAATAGAGTACAACTTGTTTGTCGTGCAATTGCCACTGATCACGGAAAACCGAATGCGCTTGCGGCGTGACATGATCTAGCGCGGCCCAATTGCGAAGTTCGAAAACACGTTCTTCTGCAGCACCCTTTTCGACCAGCTTCTTGCACATTTCGGGCGAGATGCTTGTCGCAAGCGAGAAGCGCCTGATCAGCTGTTGCTCGAGCCACAACGCAGCGCGGGCGAAGCTACCCTTGCCGTCAAGATGCCCAGTGGCAAAGGCCGCTTCGACCTCAAAATCCTGCACATGCAACATTGTCTTTGCATTGCCCAGCGCGCCTGCGAGCAACACCGCGGGAGCACCAAGCAGGGAAGGTGCGACGTTAATAATCAGGTCTGCTTTGGAATCTGCGCCCTTGAACAATATCGGGAAGAACGACGAAGCCGCGAAGCTCAAATAATTCAAGATACGTTTGAAACCGCCGGGCTCTGCAGGCACATAAATCGGACAGCGCAAAACCTCTACGCCGTCTTCCCTATAGGCGTCCCAACCTATCGAGTCATGGCCGTCATAAATTTTCCATTGGGGGTAATGCGGCTTGGCGCAGACAACAGATACTTCGTGGCCACTGGCCACCAAGGCGCGCGCGAAATCGCCGCTATACAGTCCGATGCCCGTGGGTTCGGGCGCGTAATTCAAACTAACGAGCAGTATCTTCATGCGCTGCCTCAATAGGCATTTTGGTGTGAAATCACACCGAAAGTTTGCAGCATGATCTTTATATCGCCGACCAGTGACCAATTGGCGACATATTCCAGATCTGCCTGCAACCGGTTGGTAACATCTTCGCGCACTTCGGTGGAACCGCGAAAGCCCCGGATCTGGGCAAGACCGGTAAGTCCTGGCTTTACCGAATGGCGGTGCCAGTAACGCTCATCAATGTCCCAAAACAGCAGGTTTTCGGCGCGTGATCCCACTGCGTGCGGGCGTGGACCGACAATGCTCATATCGCCCTTCAGCACGTTCCAGAGCTGTGGCAATTCGTCGATACTGGTGCGACGGATGAAGGCACCGACGCGGGTGAGGCGGTCATCGTCGCGGCTCGCTGAACGGTTGCCGTTGGCATCGCTGCTTTCGGTGCGCATTGACCGGAATTTCCAGATGGTGAAGCTGCGGTTGGCGATGCCGATGCGTGACTGTTTGAACAGCGCGGGGCCTTTGCTTTCGATACGCACGGCGATTGCCGTTAGCGCAAGGATCGGTAAGAGGATCGGCGTCACGGCAATAACGACGGCTAGGTCAAACAGCCGCTTGGTCAGGCGCTGTTTCAGGCCAAGCGGATCGCTGCTCATCAGCAACGTTGCTTTGCCGCCATGACTAGACAGCGCAAGCGGGGCAAGCCGGTCAAGCTCCGGCACCACGATTTCAGCGTGCAGGTTCAGCGACTTTAGCGCAAATGCCCAGCGCTGCCTGTCGGCGCGTTTACAGTGTACGACGACGCGGTCGGCTTGTGCGGTCAGCTCACCCAAGCGGTTGATCGCGTCGCGGTCGGTTGGGTCTGGACGGATAGCAAGCGCATTCGCGTCGATTACAAAGTCGCCTTGCGCGCTTGATAGCTCCGTGCCGTCGGCGATAAGCACGCTTGCGTAGGGATCGCTGCCGAGCAAGCCGCGACCAATGCGTGCAACAGCGGCGCGCCCGGCGGCAAGCGTGGCGACACCGGCTGCGGTGCCGATACCAAGCAAGATGCGTGAAAATTCTTCACTCACCTTCAAGAAGAACGCGATCAACAGCAACGATCCGGTCGCGAACAGGAACGCTAGCGCCGATTTGCGGATGCTATAGCCAAAATCATTGGTAGCAAGCGGACCGTATCCACCCTTGTTTAGCGCGATAGCGAGGTAAATTGGCAACACAGCGGCCATGATCGGGCCGAATTGTGACATGTCGACATGGCCCAAGCGGATGATGCTGGCGGCGGCAAAGGCTGCGGCAATAGCCAGGCTGTCCGATGCAATTAGAGTCAGCGCAACCGCGTGGCGGATTTTCCGCTTCGAAAATGCCCGGGTGATTGGAACTTCGGCAGAAGGAGTTAATTTCGTATCCGCTTTGGCAAAGCCCTTAGGCGCTAGTATTTGCGCGACATCGACCGGCGTGTTTACCGGTGAAGCCTTACGGAAATCCTCGCTTTTTGCCATTTTTGATGTTGGTCCCTGTTTTGCGCGGCTTTCGTGCCGTATCACCCAGCAACCTTGGGGCTTTTTTGGTTAACATCCGGTAAAAATGTCCAGCGTAGATAGCGCGGTTGACATGCGCTTCTGTTTATCGATATAGTATCAAATGAAACTATAATCCGATGTTGCAAGCGATTTGGGCACCACCGCGCCTAGCAGCACTTGGCATGTCGGCAAATCACGTTAAGGCAGCGGCTATATTACAGTTAGAAATGAAGGTTTGAATATGCCCTGGACCCGTGACGAAATCGCCGCCCTTGCTGCCGCAGAATTGCAGGACGGATTTTACGTGAACTTAGGCATCGGCATCCCGACTTTGGTCGCAAACCATATCCCTGCGGGTGTCGAGGTAACGCTGCAGTCCGAAAACGGAATGCTCGGTATCGGGCCGTTCCCATATGAAGGCGAAGAAGACCCAGACCTTATTAACGCGGGTAAACAAACGATCAGCGAACTGCCTACGTCTTCTTATTTTGACAGCGCGGCCAGCTTTGCGATGATCCGGGGCGGACATATCGATTTGGCGGTGCTTGGCGCCATGGAAATCTCCGAAAAGGGTGACATTGCGAACTGGATGATCCCGGGTAAAATGATAAAGGGTATGGGCGGAGCGATGGATCTCGTCGCGGGTGTAAAGCGCATCATCGTGGTGATGGACCACGCCGCGAAAGACGGCACACCCAAGTTCATCCCGGAATGCACGCTGCCGCTGACCGGTCGCAATGTCGTTGACATGATCATCACCGATCTCGCCCGTTTCGCGCGTGCGGACAAGTCCGCGCCCTTTGCGCTGACGGCACTGGCACCGGGGGTCACCCTCGACGAGGTAAGATCCAAAACCACCGCTTCGTTCGTTGAAGCACTGAATTAAAGCCAAAGGAGCATCATGACCGATCTTTTCGACAACCCGCTTGGCTTGGATGGCTTTGAATTTGTCGAGTTTTGCGCACCCGAAAAAGGCTTGCTTGAGCCGGTGTTCGAGAAGATGGGCTTCACCCGTATCGCGCACCACCGGTCAAAAGATGTAGACCTATGGCGTCAGGGACAGATCAACCTGATCGCCAATTACGAACCGCGCAGCCACGCGGCCTATTTCGCGGCAGAACACGGCGCATCGGCTTGCGGCATGGCATTCCGCGTGAAGGACGCGGCGAAGGCCTTTGCGGCGGCAATCGAGCGCGGCGCGGAGCCGATCGAGGCGCGTACCGGCGTTATGGAGCTGCGCATCCCCGCGATCCGTGGCATCGGCGGCGCGCTGATCTATTTGGTCGACCGTTATGAGGGCGATGATGTTCCAGGCGCACTCTCTATTTATGACATCGACTTTGTGCCGCTTGCCGGTGTTGACCAATATCCCGTTGGCGCGGGCTTCCAATTGATCGACCATTTGACCCATAATGTTTACGGCGGCCGGATGGCCTATTGGGCCAATTTCTACGAGCGTATCTTCAACTTCCGCGAAATCCGGTATTTCGATATAAAGGGCGAATATACCGGCTTGACGAGCAAGGCGATGACCGCACCCGACGGCAAAATCCGCATTCCGCTGAACGAAGAAGGTAAGGCTGGCGGTGGCCAGATAGAAGAATTCCTGCGCGCCTATAATGGTGAGGGGATTCAGCACATCGCCTTCATCTGCGATGACATAATCGCGTGCTGGGACAGGCTCAAGGCGCTAGGTACGCCGTTCATGTCGCCGCCGCCGGACACGTATTATGCTATGCTCGACGAGCGTTTGGCTGGGCACGGGCAGGACGCAACGGCGTTGCAAAGTCGCGGGATATTGCTCGATGGCAGCACCGATGGCGGCGCTCCAAGACTGCTGCTGCAGATATTCTCCGAAACGCAGATCGGGCCGGTGTTCTTTGAATTTATTCAGCGCAAGGGCGACGAAGGATTTGGCGAGGGCAACTTCAAGGCGCTTTTCGAAAGCATCGAACGCGACCAGATCGCGCGCGGTGTTCTGGAAAAAGCGGGGTGAGGGTGAGTCCGCTAATTCCCGAAGTAACGGCTGCGTTTTTGAAGATTTCGGGATGCCGCTGTGAGATCGGTAACTGTACGCACATCGTCCTCGAACATCGTCCAGAATGAAGGTATAGTTTCCTATGACAACCGCACCCAAGCTCGACCGGATCCACCATGTTGCTTATCGCTGCAAGGACGCGAAGGAGACGGTCACATGGTATGAGCGCGTGCTCGGCATGCGCTATACTAACGCCTTTGCGGAGGATCATGTCCCCTCAACCGGCGCTTATGACCCCTATATGCATGTGTTTCTCAATTGTGGCGGGGGCAATGTGCTTGCGTTTTTCGAACTTCCCAATCAGCCCGAAATGGGTCGCGATGAGAAAACCCCGGCCTGGGTGCAGCATCTGGCGTTCAAAGTCGCCGATGAGGCCACGTTGCTCGCGGCCAAGGCACATATTGAAGGGCAGGGTGTTGACGTGCTGGGGCCCACATTTCACGGGATTTTTCGTTCGATCTATTTCTTCGACCCCAACGGCCACCGACTGGAGCTGGCCTGTGACATTGGCACACCGGATCAATATGCCGAGCTGGAGCGTGTGGCGCCGCTAATGCTCGATGAATGGGCGCAAACCAAGAAAGCCCCGCGCCACGCAGACTGGCTGCATGTAGATCCTGATGCGGACCGGAATTAGGGCTTAGGGCGCGGGCGCTTCTAGCCCATCGATCGCTGCGCGGCCGACTTTTGCGCTAGTTTCCTTGGGCATGCGCTTTTCCAGAGCATCAAGCCAAGCGTTGCTTTTCTTGCCCGCATAATATTGTGGCTGTGATGGCTTGAGTTTATATTTGCCTTCCCAACCATCGATGGTTTTGAAGGCCGCTTTAACGCTGGCTTCAAGCGCAACGGGCTTGCGCAATTCGCTGTTGATCAGTGCGTCGCCAAAAAACGTCCAATCATTGCCCGGATTGCAACCAAAAGAGCTGCGGTCGGATGACGCCGCAGTAACAACGACCGTATCGTCGCTTTTTAGTGGATCGACAAAGGCACCCGAATAGCATGCCGACACCATTACCAAACGCCGCTTAATGCCAAGTTCTTTCAGCATTTCCGCAAGGCGGTTGCCGCTCATCACGCCAAATGCCTTGTCGCTGTCCTTAAACACGACGCCAATGCCAGGACCGCCGTGGCTAGTGGTGTAAAGAACAAGAACGTCCTCTTCCTTGTTCATTTTTTCGGAAACTGCGGCGAGGACCGCCATCAAGTTCGCTGGACTGGCAGAAGCTTGCGCGTCCGGATAGTCGTCATGGCCGACGGCCAGCGTTACTGTACGACCAGCGGCATCATAGCGGCTGCTCAACAATCTGGACGTAGCAGTTGCTTCGCGGCTGAATACAGCATCGCCGTCAAGCCCGGCAACGACGACATAGGCGTCGACAACACCGGGACGCTCTGCCTGCAAATTGGAGATCGCAGCGTTCAGCTTTTTATTTTGGTCCAGATACCAAGTGGGAGAACGGCGCATCTCGGCAAAAAAACCGTTATCACCTTGTTCAGGGGTTTGTGCATGCACAGCAGAAACGCCAGCGCTCACAAGCAAAGCAAATGAAACTAAACGACTCATCATTTGGATACCCCCTGATACACTGCTCATCCACCATGGAACGATGTTTGGGTCAAGCACCCCTGTGTCTGCGATTGCACATCAGTGTTCGAGTGTGCATAGACAGTCGAAACAGGAGTTCGCATGAAACTTGCTTCGTTAAAATCTTCGCTAAAATCGGGCCGTGACGGGAAGCTGGTTGTTGTGTCGGATGACTTGGCTTGGTGTGCTGACGCCGGTCATATAGTTGCAACACTGCAGGCCGCTCTCGACAACTGGGTGCACTATGCGCCGTATTTAGAGGCTCTTGCGACCGATCTGGCACATGATAGCATTCCCAAAGAACGTTTTCACGAACATGACGCCGCGTCACCATTGCCGCGTGCATATCAATGGGCGGATGGTTCGGCTTATGTGAACCACGTGGCGTTGGTCCGGCAAGCGAGGGGCGCGGAAATGCCCGATAGCTTTTGGCATGATCCGCTTATGTATCAAGGCGGTTCGGACGGTTTCCTTGGACCGCGTGATGATATCCCGCTCGGCGATGTTGCTTGGGGTTGCGACATGGAGGCGGAAGTTGTCGTGGTAACCGACGACGTTCCAATGGGCGTTTCGGCAGAAACCGCAAGGGAGCATATATTGCTAGTTGGACTTACCAACGATGTTTCGCTGCGCGGGTTGATCCCGAACGAGCTCGCCAAGGGCTTTGGCTTCTTTCAGTCAAAGCCGGCAAGCAGTTTTTCGCCAGTTTTTGTTACGCCCAAAGCGCTCGGCGATCGCTGGGACGGCGGTAAACTGCACGGCGCGCTGTGTGTTGATCTAAACGGTGCGCCTTTGGGCCGGGCAGATGCCGGCGTGGACATGACGTTCGATTTCGGGCAGCTGATCGCGCATGCCGCCAAGACGCGCAAGCTTGGTGCAGGCACAATTATCGGTTCGGGCACCGTTTCAAACCGCGATGCTTCTGGCGGACCTGGCAAGTCCATTGGAGAGGGTGGTTTAGGCTATAGTTGTTTAGCTGAAGTGCGTACCATCGAAACAATTTTGCAAGGTGAACCAAAGACACCTTTTATGCAAAAGGGTGACCGCGTGCGGATATGGATGGAGGACGAGCGCCATCATCCGATTTTCGGCGTGATCGAACAGGTCGTGGCCTAAAAGCTTAGTCGTCGCGCGAAACGCGTTCGTTGCGTTCGTGGCGTTCCTGCGCTTCTAATGTCATAGTTGCAATTGGCCGCGCGCGAAGACGGGCAAGGGAAATCGGCTCACCGGTCACCACGCAGTAGCCATATTCGCCCTCTGCTATGCGACGCAGTGCCGCTTCGATCTTACCGATCAATTTGCGTTGCCTGTCGCGGGTCCGCAGCTCGATACCCCAGTCGGTCTCACTCGACGCGCGATCATTGAGATCAGGTTCGCGGATCGGTCCGTCTTGTAGGTTATTCAGAGTGTCGCGGGACTCTTCGAGAATCTCGTTCCGCCAAGCATTGAGCTGCTGTTCGAAATATTTCAGCTGTTTGGGGTTCATGAACGCTTCGTCGTCATGAGGCACATAGCTAGAGTCCAGCTCCACATCCAAATCATTGGATTTAGGCGAATTTTTTTTGCTTTTGGCGCTTGCGGCCATCTGAAACTCTCCACCACAATATAGGCGAACAAGCCACGGCACCACCCCAGCCTGTTGCTTCGAGCCGCCTATAGACTCGGGTCATGGAGGGCACAAGCCGCAATTGGCGGACAGGTCTGTCGGCCACGCAAAAGCTGTGGAAATTGGCAAAGCGGTTAACATTTCACCTGCCGAACAGTGTCATTTCGGAACGCTTCCGAATTATTTGCAGAAAAATCAGCATAAAATTGCAAACTGGGACGACAAACACGGTTAACACGATTGTTGTCGTAACTTTCTTCTGTCTTGATGATCCCCACGAAGAGGCAAAAGTAGTTTCCGGATCGGCAACCCCCTTTTTCCTCAAATGCTGAAAAGGGCACGAATATGTCAGTACGTATGGCTTTGGCAAAACTCTGCGCATGTACTTGTGGCGGCGCGATCATTGGGACAGGCGCTATGCAGGCTGTCGATCATCCGACAACCGGCTATGCTCATGTGCAAACGGTAAAGAAGAGCAAAAAGAAAATTGCTCGTAAGTACCGCAAGCATACGCACAGCCATGCATGTGGACACATTCGTAAGTCGCATTACAAAAAGGGCGTTCGCAAGATCAAACGCGTTCGGAAAATTGCGAAGCGGATCAGAACGACCACGACAACGACTACGCAGTCGACTCCGCAAATCATAACGATATCGAGCCCAGCTCCAGCACCTGTGCCGATGCCGTTGCCTTATATCCCACCTGCACCTTATTCTGGTGACTTCAATAGTGGCGGTTCCAATTCTAACCCAATCATCATCGGCGGTGGCGGCAGCTACGGCGGCGGTGGCGGCGGATTCTTCGGCGGCTTCGTTGGCGGCGGTGGAAGTGGCGGCGGATCGGTTGTGATTTCATCAACCTCAAGCGGTGGACCGATTTTTAACAACGCAAGCTCGTCTTCTTCGTCGAGCAGCTCTTCTTCGAGCAGTTCTTCATCTTCGTCTTCTTCATCCAGCTCGGGTGGCGGAAGCAATGGCGGTCATGGCGGTTCAAGCTTTGGCGGTGGTAATGGCGGCGGTTCAAGCTCGTCTGGCGGTTCAAGCTCTTCGGGCGGATCAAGCAGCTCAGGTGGCGGCAATGGCGGTTCGACCTCGTCCTCAGGCGGTGGATCAAGCTTCGGTGGCGGCAACGGCGGTGGATCAAGCTTCGGCGGTGGTAACGGCGGTGGCTCCAGCTTCGGCGGTGGTAACGGCGGTGGCTCTAGCTTTGGCGGCGGAAACGGCGGTGGCTCTAGCTTCGGCGGCGGCAACGGGGGCGGATCTAGCTTCGGCGGATCGGGCGGCAGCTCGTCTTCAAGCTCTTCATCCAGCTCAAGCTCATCCTCTTCGTCTTCATCTTCTGGCGGTAACGGCGGCGGCTCCAGCTTTGGCGGCGGTAACGGCGGTGGCTCAAGCCACGGCGGTTCTAGCTACGGTGGCGGAAACGGCGGCGGATCTAGCTTTGGCGGCGGCAATGGTGGCGGATCGAGCTTTGGTGGATCGGGCGGAAGTTCATCTTCAAGTTCATCATCCAGCTCATCCTCTTCGTCTTCATCTTCTGGCGGCAACGGTGGCGGTTCCAGCTTTGGCGGCGGCAACGGCGGTGGTTCAAGTCACGGCGGCGGTAACGGCGGTGGCTCAAGTCACGGCGGCGGAAACGGTGGCGGCTCCAGCTTTGGAGGCGGCAACGGCGGTGGCTCAAGTCACGGCGGCGGCAACGGCGGCGGTTCCAGCTTTGGCGGCGGCAACGGCGGTGGATCGAGCCATGGCGGCGGCAACGGCGGCGGCGGATCGACAGGCGGCGGAACCGATGTTCCTGCTCCTCCTATGGTTCTCCTCTTCGGCGCGGCAGCGGCAGCATTGTTCGCACGGCGCAAAAATGCACAGAAAAAAGCAGCGTAAGAAACGCATCTTCTTTGCCAACACAAAAGAGGGCGGCCATTTGGTCGCCCTTTTTCGTTGCGCGGACAGGTTTGCCTCGGCATAGCGACGACCTATGCACGACATTAAATTTATCAGAGAAAATCCAGCGGCATTTGATGCGGCTCTGGCGCGTCGCGGCCATGAAAATGTTGCCGCAAAACTACTCGAACTCGACGAGCAAAGACGCTCGATTCAAACCGAGCTGCAAAATCTTCAGGCGCAGCGCAACGACGCGTCAAAGTTGATTGGTGCCGCCAAGGCAAAAGGCGATGAACAAATCGCCCTGACCAAAATGGCAGAGGTGTCTGCCATCAAAGAACGCCTGCCACAATTGGAAGAGCGGGATCACAGCATTTCCGCAGAGTTAGATGGCCTGCTTGCGAGCTTACCTAACTTGCCTTTCGACGATATACCCGACGGCGCGGATGAAGACGGTAATGTAGAGATTGCCCGCTGGGGTACGCCGCGTTCATTTGATTTTTCAGCACAAGATCACGCCGATCTCGGACCGCCGCTTGGCCTTGACTTTGAAACAGGCGTCGCGATTTCGGGCGCGCGGTTTACGTTTTTGCGCGGGCAGATGGCGCGACTTAACCGCGCTCTGGGTCAATTCATGGTAGACCATCAAACTGCGGTCAATGGCTATACCGAATGTGCAACGCCCTATCTGGTGCGCGAGGAAGCTTTGTTTGGAACCGGGCAACTGCCTAAGTTTGCCGAGGATAATTTCCGCACGACCGATGGTCGCTGGCTGATCCCGACCGCTGAAGTCTCTCTGACCAACAGCGTGCGGGAGCAGATTTTGGCCGATGACGCGCTACCGATCCGGTTGACTGCGCTGACCCCCTGTTTCCGCAGCGAAGCGGGCGCGGCAGGCAAAGACACCAAAGGGCTGATCCGGCAACATCAGTTCGAAAAGGTCGAACTGGTCTCAATCACCCGGCCTGAAGACAGTGCCACCGAACATGAGCGTATGGTGGGTTCGGCGGAATTGATTTTGCAGGCGCTTGAACTTCCGTACCGGAAAATGTTGCTGTGCAGCGGCGACATGGGTTTTGGTGCGCGTAAGACCTATGATCTCGAGGTTTGGTTGCCCGGACAAGATACGTATCGCGAAATATCGAGTTGTTCGAATTGCGGGGATTTTCAAGCGCGCAGAATGAATACGCGCTTCCGCGCCGAAGGCGGTAAAGGCACGGTCTTCGTCCACACGCTCAATGGATCAGGCCTTGCCGTCGGTCGGACTTTGGTCGCAGTGCTGGAAAATTATCAGCAGGCCGACGGAAGTGTCATAATTCCTGAAGTGTTGCGGACCTATATGGGCGGACTCGAGCGACTGGTGCCAGAAAGCTGATGCGCATTTTGCTGACCAATGATGACGGCATCAACGCGCCGGGTCTTAAGGTACTTGAGGCTATCGCCGCGGAATTGAGCGATGATGTCTGGGTTGTAGCACCCGCTGAAGAAAACTCCGGTGCCGGACATTCGCTCACTTTGTCGCGACCGGTTCGACTGCGTCGTCATAGCGAGAAGCGTTTTTCGGTTGCGGGAACACCGACGGACTCGGTTATGCTTGGACTTGGCGTCGTTATGAAAGACAAAAAGCCAGACCTTATCCTTTCGGGCGTTAATCGCGGCGCGAACCTGGGCGATGATGTCACCTATTCGGGAACGGTCAGTGCCGCGATGGAAGGCGCGCTTGCCGGCATTCGCTCTGTCGCGCTTAGCCAAGTTTACGCGAAAGAAGGTATGGGTGACAGCGTACCCTTCGAAGCGGCACAATCTTGGGGCGCACGCGTTTTACGACCGCTGTTGCAATCCGACTACGTTCCCAGAACATTGATTAACATCAATTTTCCAGCACTTCCTGCGGATCAGGTTAAAGGCGTACAAGTTGCCCGGCAAGGTTTTCACGATTATAGCCGGGGATCAATAGTGAAAGGTACCGACCCGCGCGGTTATGATTACTACTGGTTTGGTTTGCACGGGATCGAGCATAGCTCAAGCCATGACAGCGATTTGGAAGTGATCGATGAAGGCTATATTGCTATTACACCGCTGCAACTGGATTTAACGCATCACGCTTCGATGACCAGTTTGAACGTAGTGCTCAAAAACGTTTAGCTGTAGCAGGGGGAGCGAACATGCATGAAAAGGCAGTATTTGCGATAGCAGTAGCCACTTTGGCTGTTGCATCATGCGTGCCGCGCGGCGGCGGCGACTACAGGATATCGAGCAATAGCGGACAGTATGAGCCTGCAAGCACGCCCGCAACTGCGCCACGCGAGACACAAGTGGTTCCGCAACAGCGTTTCGACACACCAAGCTGGAGCCCAGGAATCGTCGCACGTAATGCTGTCGAAGTTTCTGGGGGCCCTTATGTGGTCAAGCAAGGCGATAATCTCAGTTCCATATCGCGCGCAACATCGGTGCCGTTGGCGCAGCTCGCCAAGTTAAACGGTCTGACGGAGCCTTATGCTTTGCGGATCGGACAGGAATTGGCTTTGCCCGGGGGCATTGCGCATAGAGTGGGAAAGGGCGAATCCGGTATTGCGATCGCACGTGCTTACGGCGTCAGTTGGGCTGAAGTCGTGCAGCTGAATTCTATCCAATATCCCTATGTGCTTGTCGAAGGGCAGAATTTGCTGTTGCCCGCGCCAAAACCAGTTGACGCCGGATCGCTTGATCCAACGCCCGAGCAATATGCGGCGCAATTCTCACTCAACATTGATGATATCGTGACTGGCGGTGAACCGGCAGCAGTGGACATTGCAAGGCCATCTAGTTCCTCTCCATCTGTGAGCCTGGCTTCGGCAATCGCGCGCCCAACTAGCTTTGCGGGTGGTTTCGAATGGCCAGTCGGCGGCAGTTTGCTTAGTCGGTTTGGATCAAAAGGCGGCGGGAAGGTCAATGACGGCATTGATGTTGCCGCACCCATCGGCAGCAAAGTTACCGCTGCTGGCAGCGGAGTGGTTGTCTATAGCGGTAATGAAATCAATGTGTATGGCGGCCTGGTGCTGATCGATCACGGCAGCGGGTTGATCAGCGCCTACGGACATCTTGGAACTCTCAATGTCCAGCGCGGAGATCGCGTGAAACAGGGGCAGTTGCTTGGTTCTGTCGGCACGACTGGCTATGCCAAACAACCGCAATTGCACTTCGAAATTCGTAAAGACCGCAAGCCGCTCGACCCGTTGACGAAACTACCGCCCCGTTAAACCAAGGGCCTAGACTCCAATTAACGCAAATACCGCTCCCATCACAGCAAAAACAGCGACCCAGTGGCCACCGTCGATGGCCATCAGCTTTGCGGACCTGCCGGCATAGAGGTAGTTTATGATCGTGGCCGGTAAGATAAAGCCTAGGGCAATGCCCATAGAGATCATCATAACCGATTGCGTGCTCCGCGCGACATGTGCCAACAAATGGCCAAGGAAAAAGGCGGCAATAAGTTCAAATAACAGCGTAAGGCCAAGCAACTTCAGCAATTCCGGCTTACTCGGATTAATCTGTCCACGACCAATTTCGCGTTGCCAAGTCTTGCCAAAAAGTGGCCCATACCAAAATCCGCCAACCAGAAAAGCGGCAATGGCGGCGGCAAGTACTGAGAGAAAATTTGCATACATGGACATTTTCCTTTTGGCGCACACCATGCCGATAAATGCGGTCCGTGACAAGCAATGCCAAAGCGCGTAAGGGCGCGGCATTATGGCATCGAATACGATAATAGAAGCAGCGCCGAAAGTCGGCATGGTCTCACTGGGTTGTCCTAAGGCACTTGTTGACAGCGAACGCATCCTTACCAAGCTCCGCGCTGATGGCTATGCGATGTCGCCAGATTATGCGGGAGCTGATGTGGTGCTTGTCAATACCTGCGGCTTTCTCGACAGCGCCAAGGAAGAAAGCCTTGAAGCCATCGGCGAAGCAATGGCTGAAAATGGAAGAGTCATTGTCACTGGCTGCATGGGCAACGAAGCTGATGTCATTCGTGCACGCTTTCCTGATGTGTTGGCAATCACTGGCGCGCATCAATATGAAGATGTGGTTTCGGCTGTACATGCGGCGGCACCACCGGCGCGCGGCGCTTTTGTCGATCTAGTACCCGAAGGTGGCCTGAAGCTTACGCCCCGTCACTATAGCTATTTGAAGATTAGCGAGGGCTGTAACCATAGTTGTGCCTTTTGTATCATTCCGTCTTTGCGCGGAAAGCTTGCCAGCCGCCGCATCGATGCCGTGCTGCGAGAGGCGGAAAAGCTGGTTGCAGCCGGGACAAGGGAGTTGCTGGTCATTTCGCAGGATACGTCTGCATACGGGGTCGATACCAAACACGAGAGCCGTGAATGGAAGGGCAGGGAAGTCCGCGCGCATATGACTGATTTGGCGCGTGAACTGGGTGGTTTGCGTACAAGCGAAGGCACCGCGCCATGGGTGCGCCTGCACTATGTTTACCCTTACCCGCATGTAGATGATATCATTCCGTTGATGGCCGAAGGATTGTTGACTCCCTATCTCGACATTCCGTTCCAGCATGCGGCACCATCAGTGCTAAAGCGCATGAAGCGCCCCGCGAACGAGGCAAAGGTTCTTGAGCGGATCCGCAACTGGCGCGCCATAGCGCCGGATATCGCGATACGTTCGAGCTTCGTTGTGGGTTTCCCCGGCGAGACCGAAGAAGATTTCCGCTATTTGCTCGATTGGCTTGATGAAGCGCAACTCGACCGTGTTGGTGCGTTCCGCTTTGAGCCCGTGGAAGGTGCTGCCGCCAATGCGCTTGATAATCCCGTGCCTGAAGCAGTGAAAGAGGAGCGTTACCAGCGGATCATGGAGAAGACTGCCGCCATAAGCGTCACAAAACTAGCTGCGAAAGTTGGGCGGACAATGCCTGTGATTATTGATGAAATCGGCGAGGTTGACGAAGATGGAAGCATTGGCGCCACCGGTCGCTCACAGGCAGATGCCCCCGAAATAGACGGCAGTGTTTTCCTCCGCGACGTGTCAGCCAATTTGAAACCTGGGGATATCATCGACGTCTTGATAGAAGATGCTGATGAACATGATCTCTTCGGGTTCGCCGTTAATTCCTAAAATCCGATCAAAAAAAACTTAGGGTCTGTACGTTCCTCAACTTGACGTTCACGTAAACGTAAGCTACTTACCGGGATGTAAGTATGAACGGCTCATGTTGGGGAGCATGATAGATGCACAATGATAACGAGCCAGTCGTCCGCGGCCGCTCGGACGCAACGATTGAAACGCCCGATAGTAGCGGCAGGGATATTTTTACAATTTCCGACCTCTCGAAAGAGTTCGAAATCACTGCACGCGCACTGCGTTTTTATGAGGATCAAGGTTTGATTGCGCCTCAGCGCAAGGGGATGACGCGCCTGTATTCGCGGCGAGATCGCGGACGTTTGGCTTGGATATTGCGGGCAAAGCGCGTGGGGTTCAGTTTGTTGGAAATCCGCGAAATCATTGATCTTTATGATGTAGGTCAATCCACGCAGCGACTGTTCACAATCCGTAAGTGCCAGGAACGCATCGCATTATTGCAAGCGCAACGAATTGATATTGATAGTGCCATTGCGGATCTTGAATATTTTGTCGAGGAAGCGACCAAAGTTCAAGCCGAAGAAGATGCGAAAGCTTCGAAATCCCTTTAACCTTCAGGAATTTTAGGAAAAAACATGCCCCGCTATTCAGCCCCAGTTCGTGATACAAAATTCATCATCGATGAAGTGCTTGGCATCGAAAAATTTGCGAATTTGCCCGGATTTGAAAATGCTGGTGCGGACATGGTTGACGCCATCCTGACCGAAGGCGCTAAATTTGTTGAAGGCGTATTGTTCCCGCTGAACCAGTCGGGGGATTTACAGGGCTGTACGCGCCATGCGGACGGAACTGTGACTACGCCAGACGGTTTCAAGCAAGCTTATGACCAATATTGCGAAGGCGGCTGGGGTACGCTCAGTGCGCCAGAGGAATTTGGTGGACAAGGCCTTCCCCATATCGTGTCAATGGCGTTCGAAGAATATATGGCAAGTTCAAACATGGCATTTGCCATGTATCCGGGTCTGACCCACGGCGCGGTTTCCGCCATCCTTGTGAAGGGTAGCGAAGAGCTAAAGAAAAAATATTGTCCGAACATGATTTCCGGCAAATGGGGCGGCACGATGAACCTGACGGAGCCGCATTGCGGCACTGATCTGGGGCTGATCCGTACCAAAGCTGTGCCTAATGGCGATGGCAGTTATGCCGTTACTGGCACGAAGATATTCATTTCATCGGGCGAACATGATCTCACGGAAAACATCATCCATTTGGTACTCGCCAAAACGCCTGATGCCCCCGACAGCGTGAAGGGCATTTCGCTTTTCATAGTGCCGAAGTTCATGGTGAATGATGATGGCAGCCTCGGTGCGCGCAACAGCCTGTCATGTGGCTCGATTGAGCACAAAATGGGTATCCATGGCAATTCGACGTGCGTGATGAACTATGACGGCGCGACTGGCTATCTGGTTGGTGAAGAAAACAAGGGATTGGCCGCGATGTTCATCATGATGAATGTTGCGCGGTTGGGCGTAGGGCAGCAAGGCCTTGCTGTTGCCGAAGTCGCTTATCAAAATGCCGTGCATTATGCCGGCGATCGGCGTCAGGGCAGGGCACTGACCGGACCAAAAGATCTCGACCAGAAAGCCGACACTCTTTTTGTACATCCCGATGTGCGTCGTATGTTGATGGAATCAAAGGCGCTAACCGAGGGGTTACGAGCACTATGTCTTTGGGGCGCTTTGCAGGCCGATTTGGTCCACAAGGCACAAACCGAGGAAGAACGCATTGCCGCTGATGATTTGCTCTCGCTGCTGACGCCGGTAATCAAGGGCTACGGCACCGACAAAGGCTATGATATCGCGACTAACGCCCAACAGGTTTACGGCGGTCATGGCTACATCGGTGAATGGGGCATGGAACAATATGTTCGCGATGCCCGGATCACGATGATCTACGAGGGCACCAATGGTGTACAAGCTATGGACCTTGTGGGCCGTAAGCTGGCGCAAAATGGCGGTCGCGCAGTACAAGCCTTTTTCAAAATTGTTGACGAAGAATGCGCGTCTGCCAAGGGCAATGCGCAGCTGAGCGATTTGGCAGAGCGGCTTGAAAAGGCCAATGGTGAGTTGAAAGCTGCTACTATGTGGTTCATGCAAAACGGTATGGCCAACCCAGAAAATGTTGGCGCTGGCGCGCATCATTATATGCACATCATGGGTATAGTGGCGCTTGGCCTGCAATGGTTGCGTATGGCGGAGGCCGCATCGCTTGCGTTGTCGAATGGGCGTGAACCAAAAGCATTTTACGAGACAAAACTGGTAACTGCGCGCTATTTTGCTGAGCGGATTATGCCCGATGCTGGGGCGTTGCGCCGCAAAATCGAAGCAGGTAGCGAAGCTATTATGGCGCTCAATCCGGAGATGTTTGCTGTCGCATGATGTCCGTGTCGCACCCGTTGAGTAGTTTTCTTCTCACGTTGAACCGAGATTTGGCTTCTATTTGTCTGTTTTAATGTTCTTTTGAACGCTTATAGGATTGGCAGGATCATCTCATGAGCCGATCAAGCACCAATCAGGGGGTTACTTGAATAGGAGTAACCTATGTCGAACATCGGAAAGCCAGTCGCACTTTCCTTGATTGTTTCCTTTGGATTCATGTCGCTGCCGATGGTGGCGACAGCCATGGCTCCCGAAGCCAGAATCCTAATGAAGAAAAGTGCCAAGCCGCAGGAGACGCCGTCGAATAAACCGATAGCAAAGTCTGAAGTGCCCACCGGGTCGCCCCTAAGTAAACCTTCCATGCCAACGTTGGATAGTAACGGCGATGGCAAGAATGATGCGTGGGACCGGGATGAAAATGGAATGGCCGATGCATGGGACAAGGACGGGGATATGAAACCCGACCAGTTCGATGACAATGGCGACGGGAAACCGGATGAGCCTGCTGGATCAGAAGGCAAATTGAAGCCAATGGGCCCAGCAAGCGAAGATGGAGACCCCCGCTAGTATTGCGGGAAATGTGGTGGAACAAGTACCAGGCTTTGGGGGGCAAGAGCCCGCCGACCCTGGTCGCATGAAGCAGCCGCAATAGGCGCTTTAGGGTCCGGTCGCAGGATTGCCGGGGTTGGTCAGCTTACCCCGGCAATCTGTTTTTCATGCTTCGGGCAAGAAATCCGGCACGGACAAGTAACGCTCACCTGTGTCATAGTTGAAGCCCAAGACACGGCTGTCTTTTGGCAATTCCTTTAACTTCTGAGCGATCGCTGCCAGAGTCGCGCCTGAAGAGATTCCAACCAACATACCTTCTTCGGCAGCCGCGCGTTTTGCCATCGTCTTTGCATCAGCCGGATCAACCTGAATCACACCGTCAATTGCCTTGGTGTGCAGATTTTCAGGCAGGAACCCTGCGCCAATACCCTGAATTGGATGCGGACCGGGTTGTCCGCCGCTGATGACGGGTGAAAGTGTTGGCTCAACTGCATAGACCTTTAGTTTTGGCCAGTGCCTTTTTAGTTCTTCGGCGCAACCTGTTATGTGGCCTCCTGTGCCTACGCCGGTTATAATGACATCAATCGGAGCGTCGGCGAAATCGGCCAGAATTTCCTGCGCCGTCGTCCGCACATGGACTTCAATATTGGCGGGGTTTTCAAACTGTTGCGGCATCCAGCTGCCCGGGGTCTGGTCGACCAATTCAAGTGCGCGCTCGATTGCGCCCTTCATGCCCTTTTCGCGCGGTGTCAGATCAAAGCTGGCGCCGTAAGCCAGCATCAGGCGGCGACGTTCGATGCTCATACTTTCAGGCATGACAAGCACCAACTTATAGCCCTTGACTGCGGCCACCATGGCAAGACCAACGCCAGTATTGCCAGAGGTAGGTTCAATAATTGTCCCGCCGGGCTGCAGCAAACCGTCGCGTTCGGCGGATTCGATCATGGCAAGGCCGATACGGTCTTTGATTGATCCTCCGGGATTGCTGCGCTCTGATTTGATCCAGACCTCCGCATCACCAAAAAGCCGCTGCATGCGGATATGCGGCGTGTTGCCGATGGTTTCGAGTATTGACTGCGCCTTCATGTCTCGGGTTCCTTCTGTTTTTGCCTATATTGTGGTTCAAATGTCCGGGCGTTTCTAAGTTCGGGGAAGACCCACGCCCAGACTCCAGTAATGATAATGGCACCTGCGCCACCAAATACAACCGCGCCGACAGGCCCGAGGATAGCTGCAGCAAGGCCTGATTGGAACTCGCCAAGTTCGTTCGACGCGGAAATGGCCACCCCGGATATCGCACTAACGCGGCCGCGCTTGTCGTCCGGCGTGTTGAGTTGCACCAGACTGCTACGCACAAACACCGACATCATGTCGGCCGCTCCGATAAGCGCAAGCATGAGCAAAGCAACAATGAGCGAAGGCGAAAGGTCGAACGAACCAATGCCAAAAGCCGAAACCGCAACAGTCTTGGCATTGGACAGCAATGGCCCGATCAAGTGCGAATAGCCAAAGCCTATTGTGGCTGCGCCAAATAAAGCCACACCCCATAGCATTTTAATGCCGACATTATGCTTGACCGGATTGACGCCCAGATAGATCGCGACCAGAGCCGCGCCGAACGCCGGGGCCGCGCGCATCTGCCCCAGACCTTGCGTTCCAACGTGTAATATGTCTCGGGCATATACCGGCAGCAGCGCGTTTGCTCCGCCTAACAGTACCGCGAATAGGTCCAGCGTGATTGCACCCAACAGCAACTTGTCTTTGATTGTGTAGAACAGGCCTTCTTTCATTTGTTGGATTGGATGCGGTTTTTCCAGCATTTCGGGAGGATAGACGGGCGGTAAGAAAGTCAGCGCCAGATTGGCAATTGCAAGCAAAGCCGCTGCGACAAAATAAGGCGAGGACGGACTGTTTGCATAAATAAAGCCGGCAACGGCTGGCCCAATGACCGATGCCGATTGCCATGCGATACTGTTGAAAGCGATGGCCTTAGGAAGCACTTCGGCGGGAACAATATTCGGCGCAATGGCCGACATAGAAGGGCCAACAAAGCTACGTGCGGCGCCGTGCATTGCTGATAATCCGAACAAAATTGGCAGGTTGATCCAGTTGAAATATGTAACAATACCCAACATAAGCGCGACACTTAGGTCGATGCTGTTTGCCATCCGCGCGATTGTCCGACGTTCAAAGCGGTCGGCGGCCAGTCCGGCGACGGGCGTCAGCAAGAATAGTGGCAGGAACTGGACCGCTCCGAGCACGGCCAACTGGAACGCCGCTTCTTTTGGCGACATGCCATAGTCCGATCTGGCGACGTCATAGACTTGCCAGCCCAAAATCACGACCATTGCCAGCACCGCGCCGGTTGCCAGGAAGCGAGCAAGAAAAAATGCGCGAAATGCTGGGATAGAAAGCGGATGCGGAGCGGCCATTGGATTTTGACCTAGCTGGCCGGATAGTTTCGCGCAATCCCGCCGTATCAATGGTTTAATTCTCTGCTGGTCAAGTCGAGCGAAAAGATGCAATCTTCTAGGTGACAAGGGTCGGAATGTTCGAGGAGGAACAGATGAAATTGAAATCATTGCTGCTGGCAGCGTCAATCGGTGCGCTCGTATTAACTGGCGCTTGCAAGCAAATGGGCGGAGGCGGAGCGACTGGTGCTGCGCTGACTGCCGATGACGGTACCGCGTGGGGCAGCTTCATGCAGAAATTCCTCGACGGATATTTCAAGGTCAACCCGACCTTTGCAGTCTATCAGGGTCGTCATGAATTTGACGGGAAACTGCCTGACTGGTCGCCTGAGGGCCTAAAAGCGCAAATCGATTACCGTAAGAAAGCGATTTCCGATGCCAAGGCGATGGACGCTAATAAACTTGACGACAAACAGCGTTTCGAACGCGATTATCTGGTCAGCAAGATGGAGGGCGAGATTTTCTGGCTGGAAAGCGCTGATCAGCCGCATAGCAATCCGGCATCCTATGTTGATGACCTCGATCCCAATGTCTATATCGCGCGGCCCTACGCCGATGCGACGACGCGGATGAAGGCGTTCATTGCCTACGCCAAAAACATCCCGACGGCTGCTGCACAGATCAAGGCTAACCTAAAACTGCCGCTGCCTGCTACATTCGTGAAATACGGACAGGCCGGTTTTGGCGGCTTTGCTGATTATTATGTGGGAGACGCGAAAAAGGCCTTTGCCGAAGTAAAGGACGCAGCACTGCAAAAGGAATTTGACGACGCGACCGCGAAAGCATCTGCAGCGATGAAGGACCTGTCGGCTTATGTCGGGTCAAAACCTGCGACGCCGGGTGGTTTTGCGCTGGGTGCTGCGAAGTTCAGCGAAATGGTCGCCAAGACCGAGGGCGTGAATATCTCGCTCGATGAGCTGGAGGCCATCGGCAAAGCTGACCTGAAACGCAATCAGGATGCGCTGAAGGATGCCTGCAGCCGCTTTGCTCCCGGTGCGGATTTGGCTGCATGCATGTTAAAAATGGGCGAACGGAAATCGCCTATGGGCCGGTGGAAGAGGCAAGGCAGCAATTGCCGCAACTAAAGGCCTTCATTATTGAAAAAGACATTGTTTCGATTCCCGGCACCGAAGAAGCGAAGGTCGAGGAATCGCCGCCCTATAATCGGCAGAATTCGGCCTATATTGATATCCCTGGCCCATATGAGACGAACATGCCGTCGGTCTATTATATCTCTCCGCCAGACCCGACTTGGGATAAGGCAACGCAGGATGCATTCGTGCCCGGCGTGAAGGATTTGCTCGGCACCAGCGTTCATGAAATCTGGCCGGGGCACTTCCTCAACTTCTTGCACGCAAACCGCGCCAAGTCGATTTTTGGCAAGCAGTTTGTCGGCTATGCGTTTGCAGAGGGCTGGGCGCATTACACCGAAGAAATGATGATGGATGCCGGACTTGAAGCTGGAAATGACGAGACCAAGATCGGTCAGCTGTCGAACGCTTTATTACGCAATTGCCGCTATCTGTCAGCAATTGGCCTGCACGCAAAGGGTATGACGGTCGCACAGTCCGAAGAACTGTTTAAGACCGAATGCTATCAGGATGCCGGCAATAGCAAGCAACAAGCCGCGCGCGGCACTTATGATCCGGCTTATCTCAACTATACGCTGGGCAAGCTGATGATCCGCAAATTGCGCGACGATTGGGTCGCGAAAGGCGGTAAAACCGGCGACAAGACCAAGTGGAAAGCCTTCCACGATGAATTCCTGTCCTACGGCGGCCCGCCCATCCCAATGGTCCGTGCCGCGATGATGAAGGAAGATGGTCCGAAAGCTGTTTTTTGATTTCGCGCAGTTTCTAATCAAACTGGCCGAACGGCGCACCTTGCTTAACTTGCTGCAAAATGCGCGCGGGTTGGGGCCTTATGCCTGTGCGTCGTTGCAGATTTTGCAATAAGGCTTGCTGTTTCGGCAATGGCCAAAGAATGGGGTGTTACGTAGATATGGGATTGTCCAATGGACATCCTCCCAAGGAACACTGGGTCGGCGGTCAAATAGTCGTCGGCCCTTTTTCCGCAAGCCTTCCTGTGCGCCGCGTCTTCTCAACTAACAGATGATTTTAACGGAACAAATTCGCTCTATGCGGCGCGGTATTTTTCCAAGACGTCGCGCGAATTTGCTGCCGCTTCCGCTATTAGCCAATCACAAAACCAGTTGATCGCCCTGCTGATCGTCGTGGGCTTTACCGCTAGGCAATAGCTATAGGGTGTCGGTGCACATTCGCCAAACGGGCGGTGCAATTCGGACGTACGGGGATAGAAATTAATCATGTCTTCTAAAACTAACGCGATCCCCAAACGATTTTGCGCGGCTGACAAAATAAGTGGCCCATCATCGTAATATTCGAAACGGGCCGGAGAAAATTTTTTGACTCCAACCCCGTTAAGCCAGCTCGGCAATATTTCGGGCAATCCGCTATGTAACAATAAAGGCTGATCCTGCATTGCTCTTGCAAGACCCAACCGCGAGTCAACAAGGCCCGGCGCGGTCACCGCAAATGCCCTTTGCGGACGCAATTCGTGCATGCCGATTTGCGTGTCATGTTTGTTTGCAAAAAGTATGATTGCATCCAGGCTGACGCCAAGTTTTGCAAGCGGTGAACCAGACGAATCAAACCGCAGTTCAACATCAGGAAATTTTTCGCGAAATTTGTGCAGTCGCGGCATAAGCCAACCAGTGGCGAAGGATGACGGGACGCCAATACTGATTTGATATTTCTGTTCATCGCGCAGCTCTTCCATGAGCAAGCCGAGTTTATCCATCGCGGGATTGAGGCCCTCAAGCAATCTTTCGCCGACTGGAGTTAAACGGAATTCATGATGCAGCCGCAGAAACAACTGTGCGCCGATATATGATTCGAGGTTTTGAATACGTCGGCTGAGCGCAGAGATCGACAAATTGATCTCTTCGGAGGCAAGCTTGAGCGTACCGCCTCGCGCGGTCGCCACAAATGCCTCTAGGTCACCCGTTGGGGGAAGCCTGCGCATCAACCTGCCTGTATCTGCATCATAATCTATCCGGCGAATTTGAACGACGACGCGTTGTTACGATTGTTTTGCTATGCGACTTTTATCACAGTTATGTTGCAGTGCACCAAAATCTTTCTCTGCACTACGCATTATGAGACAATAAGCTCGTCAAGTCTGACTTAAATACCTGTAAATATGTATATAAATTTGACGTCGCGATTTTTGCAACGCCTGTTTCAATAGCAGCGATGGCCATCAGAGGCCGTTCCGACAATATTGAAAGGCACCAGCAAAGAAAGGAATTCTCCCATGAAAATTATTTCAAAAGCAATCCTAATGGCCGTTGCCTTCGGCGCAGCGCCAGCTGTGCAAGCTGCCGAAGGAAGAGATTTAGTAACCTTTAAATTGCGTGCCAGCGAACTTGAAAGCCCCGAGGGTATTGAAAAACTGCTCGACCGGTTGCAGTCCAAAGCTAAACTTGCTTGCTTTGGCCGAATCTATTCGCCTCATTTCGAAGCCCAAACTTCAACCGAATGCCGTGAAAATATCGCTTCGCAGTGGATTGACGCGATTGGCAGTCCGGCGCTCACAGAACAAGCGCGCAAGGATGACGCTGAGTTCTAAAATATCTAACTATGAATGATTTTCGGACCCGCATTCGTCAGAGGTTTTCTCTCTGAGTGATTGAATGTGGGTCCGGTTCTATGCGGCGCGTTGAAGTTCGTCGCTCGAGTGATCTCATCCCGCCCTTACAAACGCATCCATCACCCGTTTTCGGCCTGCGGCTTCGAAGTCGATCTCGAGCTTGTTGCCTTCGATCTCCGCAATCGCGCCGTAACCGAACTTCTCGTGAAATACGCGCATACCCACACTAAGGTCGGTGCGCCCAGGATTGCCGAGCGAGACCGCGCTGCGGTTCGCCTCCGCAACGCGTTGCGGCGTCGCGTTAAATCCGCCTGCGGTTGCCGCCCGCTGCCAGCCTGGGCCGCGTGCGCTCGCTCTGGCGCCGTTCGAGGCCGCGAGATGCGCGAATGGATCAGCGCCGCCGCCACTGCCGCCATTGGCCCAGTTTGCCCTCCACAGGCTCGCGCCGCCCGACATGGTTTGCGTTTCCTCGATATGCTCCTGCGGCAATTCGGCGATGAAGCGGCTAGGGATGCTCGATGTCCACTGGCCGTATATCCGGCGGTTCGCGGCATAGATGATGTGGCACAGCCGCCGCGCACGCGTTATCGCAACATAGGCGAGGCGGCGTTCCTCCTCCAGCGAGGCCAGCCCGCCTTCGTCTAGCGCCCGTTGCGACGGGAAAACGCCGTCTTCCCATCCTACAAGGAACAGATTTTCAAACTCGAGGCCCTTTGCCGCGTGGATGGTCATAATCGTAACGCTTGCACCGCTGTCACGCGTCTCGTTGTCCATGACGAGGCTGACATGCTCCAGAAACTCGCCGAGCGTTTCATATTCTTCCATCGCGCGGGTGAGTTCGTTCAGGTTTTCCAGCCGACCGGCGGCTTCAACGCTGCGTTCGGATTGCAACATGCCGGTATAGCCGCTTTCGTCTAGCACCAGCCGTGCCAAATCAGCCGGTGTGATGTGTGATGCTTCCTCGCGCCAACGCGATATGTCGACCACCAGATCAGCAAGCGATTTGCGCGCCTTGCCGCTCATCTCGTCGGTGCCAACAATGCGCGCTGCCGATAAGCTTAAGGGCACGCCTTCTGCACGCGCGAGGATGTGGATTTTTTCCACGGCCTTGTCCCCAATGCCGCGCTTGGGGGTGTTGACGATACGTTCGAAGGCCAGGTCGTCTGCGGGCTGGTTTATGATGCGCAAATAGGCAATCGCATCGCGGATTTCAGCGCGTTCATAAAAGCGAAAACCACCAACTATCTTATAGTTGAGGCCGATTTGTATGAATCTGTCTTCAAATTCCCGCGTCTGAAACTGCGCGCGTACAAGGATGGCCATCTGGTCGAGTGTGCCGCCTTTATATTGGAGTGCTTCAATCTCTTCGCCAACGCGCCGTGCCTCTTCGGGGCCGTCCCAAACGCCGATGATCCGCAGCTTTTCTCCGTCGTTAAGCTCGGTCCATAAAGTTTTGCCCAGCCGGTCGCTATTGGCGTGGATCAGTCCAGATGCCGCACCCAGGATATGCGGCGTGCTGCGGTAGTTTTGTTCTAGCTTTATGATTTTTGCGCCGGGGAAATCTTTTTCAAAGCGCAGGATATTGGCGACTTCTGCCCCGCGCCAGCTATATATGCTTTGGTCGTCATCACCCACGCAACAGATGTTTTTGCGCGTCTGTGCAAGCAACCTTAGCCAGAGATATTGGACCGCGTTGGTGTCTTGATATTCGTCGACAAGGATATATTTGAACCGACGTTGATATTCCTCAAGCACATCGCGGTGCTTTTTGAGCAGGTTGAGACCGTGCAGAAGCAAATCCCCGAAATCGCAGGCATTGAGCGCAATAAGTCGCGCCTGATACAATGCGTACATATGCTGGCCTTTGCCATTTGCGAACGCCTCGCTCTCGCCAGCATCAATATCGGCGGGGCTCAGTCCCTTATTCTTCCATTTGTCGATCAGGCTGGCGAGCAGTTTTGGCGGGAAGCGTTTGTCGTCGAGATCCTCTGACTGGATCAGCTGTTTGAGCAAACGCAACTGGTCGTCCGTGTCAATGATCGTGAAATTGCTGTGCAGACCGATCAGCTCGGCGTGGCGGCGCAGCATTTTTGCACCGATGCTGTGGAACGTGCCGAGCCATGGCATCCCCTCGACAGCCTCGCCGACCATATGGCCTATGCGCTCCTTCATCTCGCGCGCGGCTTTGTTGGTGAATGTGACCGCGAGGATTTCGGATGGCCACGCAAGGCGTTGTGCAAGTATTTGTGCGATACGCGCGGTTAGCGCGGCGGTTTTACCGGTACCGGCTCCTGCCAACAACAAAACCGGTCCTTCGGTGGTCAGCACGGCTTCGCGCTGCGGCTGGTTAAGGCCGCGCAGCCACGGCGGGTCGTTTGATAAGGTTTCAGCGGAGTTGGTCACGCGTGAACGATTAGGGAACAGCGCAGGGGAGCGCAAGCATTGCTGCATTGACCAAATAACTCGGCGTGACGCATAACTCTTGGATTGGGTAACGAAAGGATTTGCTTGATGGAAATGAGCCGGCGCGCATTATTGGCATCGGGCCTGGCGAGCGGCGTTGCCGTACCGTTTCGACTGTCGTCGGTGTTGGCGGCTGCTCCGACAGAACAGTTCGTCACGGCTTCGATTTCGATAGAGGACCGCCGTATCTGGGCAGCTGTATCGCTCAACGGATTGAAACCCGAATTGTTCTTCCTCGATACCGGCGCGATCTCGAGCGCTATTTCGCAAAGCTATGCCGATGCCAACAATCTTCGAACCCGTGGGCAAACAAATATCTCCGGTTTGGGTGGGCGGGAACAAGCCGAGATAGTAACGGCGAAAAATCTTGTGATTGGCGGCGCGCTCAAGAAAGGCGAACAGGACTTTGTTGCGGTTAAGAGCTTTGACCGCGCCAATATGATCGGCACTTTGGGGACGGAGTTCCTGACCTTTGCCGATAGCGATCTGGATTTTAAGAACAGCCAATGGCGGGTTTATCCTGGCGGACGTAAGGACCGCACGGGTTTGTATCAAATTCCCGACAGCTTTGGTCTGCGCGGACGTGTGGATATATTGCAAACACAAGCCAAAGTCGGCGATTTTGTCGGCAAGTTCTTGATCGACACGGGATCACCCGGTGCTTTGCTCCTCGACGGGGCCGCAGCGGAAAAATCCGGTATTTGGGCTTCGCAACAACCCTATGCGCCTGCCTCCACCCGTGGATTTGGCGGGCGGTCAACGCGAACACGAGTTTACCGGCAAGACCGGCTCAAGCTTTATAAATTTGTCCTTGAGGATCAGTATGTGCGCCTGATGCAGCCCGGCAACGTTCGCGGCCAGTTCGACAAGTATGACGGCCTGATCGGGATGGGCGCGCTACGCTTTTTCGATGTATCGATCGACACCAAGTCCAAGGCAATGTGGCTCGCGCCTAATGGCATGACATTTGCTGACCAAGTTGAATATCCGATGTCGGGCATTTGGATCGACGGTGAAGGTAACAATATCAGCATTGCAGAAATCGGCATCGGTAGTCCGGCGGAAAAGGCGGGGCTGAAAGTCGGCGACAAAATCTTGGGCAAGGATTTTCGTGGGTTTGTCGCCGAAATCAATGGCAAGGCCGGTCGATTTATCGCGTTTGACTATGAACGTGCCGGAAAGCGCGCAAGGGCAGAATTTATCTTGCAACCGTATTTATAGTCTCTGGTTGCTCAGGCGACAGGGCGCAGCAGTGTAAGTTTGGCTTTGCCCACCTTGCGAATGGTATCGATCTCGTAGCCTTTGATGTCGATATCTTCGTTATGCGCTGTTTCGATGCTAATCCAGGCGCTCAGCGCGAACCATCCGAGGCGCCCAAGTTTGTCCAGAGCAACTGCGCCGGCGCCTGTGCCGTAGGGAGGGTCCATGAGCACGACGTCGAGCGGCTTGAGCGCTTTGCCCACCGTCAACACAGAACTGCGCAAAATGCTAGACTGATCTCGGGCGCCTAGCGTCAGGATATTCTTTTCGAGCGCTGCGAGAGCAGCAGCATCCTGTTCGACAAAAGTGCAGTGCGCAGCCCCGCGCGAAAGAGCTTCCAACCCAAGCGCTCCCGACCCTGCAAACAGATCGGCGACTGCGAGATCTTCGAAACTGCCAAGGCGGCTGTTGAGCATAGAAAAAAGCGTTTCGCGGGTTCTGTCCGCGGTGGGGCGTGTGGTATCACCTTTTGGCGCAACCAAAGGCCGAGACCGCCAATTCCCCGATATGATCCTCATTTTGGCAAGCTGTTCCTAAAGTTGATCAAATCTACCTGCCGGATGTCACCGACCGTATTCGGAGCGAGATCGCCTAGGACAAACGGGCCATAACGCGTTCGGATCAGGCGGTTAACCTCTAGTCCCAAATGTTCGAGCACGCGACGGACTTCGCGGTTTTTCCCTTCGGTAATGGTCATTTCGACCCATTGGTTGCGTCCGGTACGCCGTTCCAGATTGGCATCGATCCGGCCATAGCGCGTGCCGTCGATTTCTATCCCGTGGATAAGCTCTTCGAGCTGCTCTTGGCTGACAGTCCCAAAAGCGCGTGCACGGTAGCTACGTTCGATCCCCGTCTTTGGGAGTTCCATCTGCCGCTTGAATTCGCCGTCATTGGTCAACAACAGCAAGCCCTCGGTGCTATAATCTAGGCGCCCGATTGGCATGACGCGGCCAATGTCCTTTGGCAACACGTCATAAATTGTCGGGCGCCCGGAAAAGTCACGCTCTGCGGTCAAATAGCCAGCGGTTTTGTGGAACAGAAACAGTTTTGTGGGCTCTGCTTGCTTCACCAGTTTGCCGTCGACCGCGACACCACCAAGCGACTTAAGCAATGTCGCCGGGGTTTCCACCTTTGCACCGTTCAGCGTGACGCGCCCGTCAGCGATCATCCGTTCAACTTCGCGCCGCGAAGCAACGCCCGCGCGTGCAAGTAGCTTGGCGATGCGTTCCTCTCCGTCGCTTTTTTCAAGCGCGCCCTTTGTCAACGCGCTTACAGGGGCTGGCGGAGTAGGCTTCTTGCGTCCCCACTTAAAATCGGCGGGTCGCTTTGGGCGCTGCGGACTGGCAGGAATACGGCCGGGCGGTTTGGCAGGAGGTCGAGGCATGGCGCGCCTATGGCGCGGTTTTGCGCAAAAGTCACGGATGATTACGCGTATCAATTAAGGCATTGGCCATTGTCGCAATTCGCGTTAGGCTGGTTCCGAGCACCGGGGAGCGAACAAACATGACAACATCCGCAAGTACTGTCGAAACTGTTACCGTAGAGAAACCCAAAGGACTGCAGCTTTTAAAGGCAGCATTTCGAAGCCGCAAAACCGCCGTTATGTTGTTTTTCGGATTTTCAGCTGGTCTTCCCTATACGCTGTTATTGGGTACGTTGAATGCTTGGCTCGGCGAAGCCAAAGTCAGCCTTGCAACCATCGGCATTTTGTCATGGATTGGTTTGGCATACGCCTTTAAATTTCTTTGGTCGCCGCTTGTCGACCGCTTCTATCCGCCTATTTTGTCCAAATTGGGGCGTAGGCGGAGTTGGCTCTTTCTGTGTCAGGTTGTACTGGCAGTTACCTTCGTTGTTTTGTCGCAGACCGATCCTGTTCTTTCAATCGGGACGTTTGCAATAATTGCTGTTGTCGCGGCGTTTTTCTCCGCAACGCAGGATGTAGTCATTGACGCATGGCGCATCGATGTTGCGGATCAGAATACGCCGGTCGATATCCTCTCCACGATCTACCAGTTTGGCTACCGTATCGCCGCGCTGATTGGCGGCGCTTTAGCGCTGATTTTCGCTGCTAGGGTCAGCTGGCCGACCGTTTATCTGGTGCTCGGATTTGTCATGGGACTAACGGTAATCGCGACCTTGCTTGCGCCTGATACAAAGGCGTCTGAGGGATCACAGTTGCAAGCAAACGCGCTTTCGAAGGCTGGGGCCATTCTTCCGAAATACCGCACAGTCGCTTTGGTTGTTGTCGGAATTTGCTGGATTTGGGCCATTTACACCATTGGGTCATTCATGACGGCTATTTTGATGGCTAACCCGGATGATCCCAACAAGCCGATCGCTGGCGACTTCATCAAATATGTCGGGCCGTGGATCGTGGTAGCCACTGTAATCGTGCCGGCTGTCGTCGCCGCGATAGTTAATTACATGGCGTTCAACAAAGACGGTATCCTAACCGAAGATTTGGCCAGCGTTTCACCTCGTCAGAAGTTTGTCGATCACGTTTATTCCGCATTGGTCGCTCCTCTTGCAGATATCGTACAGCGGTTGGGATGGGGATCGCTCATCGTGCTGTGTCTTATCCTGTCATACCGGATTTGCGATTCCATTTGGGGGCCGTTTGCGTTTCCATTCTATTTGGAAGAACTGAAATACACCAATGATGAGGTTGCTTTCGCATCCAAAATGTTCGGCGTTATCATGACTATATTGGGTATCAGCGCTGGCGGATTGATGCTGGTATGGATCGGTCGGATGCCTACATTGGTGATTTGCGCTATTGTCGCGGCGACTTCGAATTTACTTTATGCTGATCTCGCCAATGGCGGACCCTATATTGACATGGTGGCCAATGGTTTGGGCATTAATGCGCTTGCCGAGAGCCTTGGTTATGATGCGCGCATGACGCGGCTTTTGGTGGCCATTTCGGGCGAAAACATCGCAAGCGGTATGGCCGGGGCGGCATTCATTGCTTATCTTTCGTCCATCACCAGCAAAGAATACAGCGCAGTGCAATATGCGCTTTTGTCATCGCTCACGTTCCTTGTCGGGTCGCTGGGTCGCGGTGCTTTGGGAGAGCAAATCGAACAAGTTGGCTATGCGCCGGTTTTCGTGCTTACCGCAGCTATCGGTGGTGTCGCGGTACTATTCTCGCTGCTCGAATGGTGGCGCCAGTCGCGTTACGGAGATGGCGCAGCAGTAGAGGCCTAATCGGGTATCTGTCCGTTCGCAGTAAGAACTTCGCCAGCAAGGTAGAGCGTCCCCGCGATCAGGATGATGTCTCTTGCTGGGTCTAGTTGCAGCCCTTTTGTGGCCATTATGATATCCGGTGCGGCAACCGCGTTTTCGCCGAATGCCTCAACGCGATGATGCTCATGTCCCGGCACGGGCAGCACGGTGATACTGGCTAGCTTGCCCTTCAATGGCGCAATGATGGCTGATGGATCCTTGTTTGCCAGCATGCCCGTGATTAAATGAATGCGCCGGTTTTCCGAAGCAAAATGCGCAGCGATCGCACGGCCACCGTCGATATTATGACCGCCGTCGAGCCAGACTTCGGTGCCCAGTGGCAACCTGTCTGTTAACGGACCTTTTGCCAGCCTCTGCAAACGCGCAGGCCAGCGCGCCCATTCCATTGCAGCCGATAGTGCTTTATCGGGCACAGTGATCGCGCTTTGGTGGCGCAACATGGCAATCGCAAGCGCTGCATTATCCGCCTGATGCCCGCCAGCCATGCGGGGCAGGGGCAGGCTGAGCTTTCCCGCTTCGTCGCGGTAATGCAGGCGGCTTTCATACATTGCCGCATCCCAGCTGTCGCCGCGATTTAGCAGTTGTGCGCCGACACGTTCGGTTTGTTTGGATATCTCTGCGAGCATGCTGGGAGCGTATTTTTGGCAAACCAGTGGTACATCTGCTTTAGCGATCCCGGACTTCTCGAAAGCAATGCGATCAAACGGTGCTTTTGGCACACCATCCTCCGGCGCAAGAAGGAAACCTTCATGGTCGATGGCCAATGATGCAATGCCGCAGACGGCGGGCTTAGCGATTATGTTGGTCGCGTCGAGACGTCCACCAAGGCCGACTTCGATGATACTTACGTCAGCAGGCATGCGCGAAAAGGCTAGGAATGCCGCTGCTGTTGTAACCTCGAAAAAGCTTGCGCCCAAACCCTCTGCGACATCCAAAACTTCGGATAGCAGCCCGGCGAGGAGCGCATCGTCTATGAGTTGCCCCGCAACCCTGATCCGCTCATTAAAGCGCACCAGATGCGGGCTGGTGTAAACATGTGTCGTCAGCCCGGCCGCTTCGACTGCCGCGCGAAGAAACGCACAGGTCGATCCTTTGCCATTGGTTCCGGCGACGTGAAACACTGGTGGAAGCTGGTCTTGGGGGTTGCCCAGTCGCGCGCACAGCGCGGTAATGCGTTCCAGCCCCAACACATCGCGCCCAGGAGAAAGCGCCCACAGACGTTCAAGCTGCGCCTGAACTTGGGGGTCTTTAGATTTCGCGTGATCGGGCAAGTTTGCCTCAAGCGGCCTTTTTGTTCGCCATAAGGAACGCAACAAGGCTCGACAACGTTTCGCGCAATTCATGCCGGTGTTTGACCATGTCGATCATCCCGTGGTCGAGCAGATACTCGGCCCGCTGGAATCCTTCGGGAAGTTTTTCGCGGATCGTATCCTGAATAACGCGTTGTCCGGCAAAGCCGATAAGAGCGCCGGGTTCGGCAATCTGCACGTCGCCTAGCATTGCATAGCTTGCGGTGACGCCGCCAGTGGTCGGATCGGTCAGAACAACGATATAGGGAAGTTCCGCATCGTGCAGCATCTCAATCGCCACAGTCGTTCGCGGCATTTGCATTAGGCTAAGTATGCCTTCTTGCATGCGCGCTCCGCCAGCGGCGGTAAATATCACATAAGGCGCTTTTATCCTTATCGCTTCCTTGACCGCATCGATAAAGCTTTCGCCCACAGCCATGCCCATCGACCCGCCCATGAAGGCGAAATCCTGCACACTGACCACTGCCTTTTGCCGGTCGATTTGACCGACGGCGGTGACCATCGCGTCTGGCCTGCCGGTAGAGCTGCGCGCAGCCTTTAGGCGGTCGGTGTATTTCTTGCCGTCTTTGAACTTCAGCGGGTCTTCAGTAACCGTCGGCGGCGGCAGGACCTTCCAACTGTCCTTATCAAAAAGCGCAGCAAAACGTTCGGCCGCACCGATCCGACCGTGATGATCGCATTTCGGACAGACCGACTGGTTTTCCTCATATTCTTTCATGAAGATCATAGCCTGACAACCCTTGCACTTTTGCCACAAGGTTTCGGCGGTCTCGCGCTTTGCGATGAAGGGAATGGCGTTGCGGACGCGGGTGACCCAGTTCATATTTGGCCTCTTGCTGTTCTAATCGCTGCGGCCAAGCTTGCCACATAATCGCGAACCGGACCAGCCGCATCGTCGCCATGTTGAGCGACCAGTTCGACAATGGCCGAGCCGACGACCACGCCGTCGGCCACGCGGGCGATGTCTGCGGCCTGTTCGGGTGTGCGCACGCCAAATCCGACGGCTACGGGGATGTCGGTTGCAGCTTTCAACCGCACAACGGCGTCTTCGATGCTGGCTTGGGCTGCCTGTTGCTTGCCGGTGATCCCGGCGACCGAGACATAATAGAGAAAGCCGCTTGAGCCTTCGAGCACCGTCGGCAGTCGCGCGGCATCGGTGGTGGGGGTGGCGAGGCGGATCAAGTCAACGCCTGCTGCACGAAGGGCAGGGCCTAGCTCGGGGTCTTCTTCGGGCGGGATATCGACGCAGATCACGCCGTCCACGCCCGCTTTCTGGCATTCCGCCGCAAACCACTCTCCGCCGCGGATCGTCATCGGATTGGCATAGCCCATCAGCACCAATGGCACATCGGGATGCCGCGCGCGGAAGGCAGCGGCGATGGCGAAGATATCGGCAGTGGTTGTGCCAGCGGACAGGCTGCGGATATTTGCTTCCTGTATCGCGGGGCCATCGGCCATCGGATCGGTAAAGGGCATGCCCAGTTCTATAACGTCAGCGCCACCCGCGACCAGCGCGTCGAGATTAGCCGCAGTGTCGCCGTCACCAGCAGTGATGAAGGTGACGAGGGCTGGGTGGGCTTTGCTGAAGGCGGAGGAGAGGCGGGTCATGATAAAGCCCTCTCCCCTTTAGGGGGGAGGGTTGGGAGGGGGGGAATCAGTTGCAAGGCAATCATCGTCAACACACCTTCCATATTCGCCATCACATCTGAATTCGTAAATCTGATCACATTGAACCCCAGCTTCTTAAAATAATTTTCTCTTATAATATCATAATCATGTTGAAATGCATGTGTGTCACCATCCACTTCGATGATCAGCATTGCTGAGCGCGAATAGAAATCAGCGATGTAATTTCCAACCACATTCTGCCTGCGAAACTTGGTACCTTCAAATCGCTTTGCGCGCATTTGATGCCATAAGCGCTTTTCCGGTTCGGTCATTTCACGCCGGTTTGCCCTTGCAAATTCCGTCAGCCTTGGATCTCGCATCGAAGCCCCTCTCTGCTGCGACTATGCAGCAAGCTGCCAAGTCTCACTATCTCTCCCCTGAAGGGGAGAGAGGGGTTTCACGAAGGTGTAAGTTGGGGAGACGCAGTTAGTCACTTTCGTTTCGGTTCGTCGCATTGTCATAGGCGAGGCCCAGCATAGTGATGGCAAATAGAAACCACCCAATTCTGCGAGCGAACTCGCCATTCTCACCATTGGAGAAAATTGGCCATGCAAGCAGAGCGCATGAAGCGATTGCAAGCGCCAAAATTACGTAGCGTAGTTTCATATCACCGTCCCCAAAGCCTCAGCGACGGTGAAAATATCCTTGTCGCCGCGTCCGCAGAGATTGGCGAGGATGATCTGGTCACTGTCCATCTTCACCGCTTCACGCGCCACCGCTGCAATCGCATGGGCGGGCTCCAGCGCGGGGATGATGCCTTCGGTGCGGCAGAGCAGCTGGAACGCGTCCAGCGCCTCAACATCGGTCACGCTGTCATAGCGCACGCGGCCGATTTCTTTCAGCCAGCTATGTTCGGGGCCAATACCGGGATAATCGAGGCCAGCTGATATCGAATGCGCCTCGGCAATCTGGCCGTCTTCGTCTTGCAGCAAATAGGTTTTGTTGCCGTGCAGGATGCCGGGGCGACCGCCCGCAAGCGACGCCGCATGTTCTTTGTTCAAGCCGTGACCCGCCGCTTCTATGCCGAGCATCGCAACATCAGCATCATCTAAAAACGGATGGAACAGTCCGATGGCATTTGACCCGCCGCCAATCGCCGCGACCAGCAGGTCGGGCAAGCGGTTTATGCGGCTCAGCATCTGCGCGCGCGCTTCTTTGCCGATCACGCTTTGGAAATCACGGACGAGTTCGGGGTAGGGATGCGGTCCTGCCGCCGTGCCAATGATGTAGAATGTGTCGTGCACATTGGCGACCCAATCGCGCAGCCCTTCGTTCATCGCGTCTTTCAGCGTGCCTGCGCCGCTGGTCACCGGAATCACTTCCGCGCCCAGTAAGCGCATGCGGAACACATTGGGTTGTTGCCGCTCGATATCCTTGGCACCCATATAGATGAAGCAGGGCAGGCCAAAGCGCGCACAGACGGTCGCGGTGGCAACGCCGTGCTGGCCGGCTCCAGTCTCGGCAATGATCCGCGTTTTGCCCATGCGCATCGCGAGCAGGATCTGGCCGATGCAATTGTTGATCTTGTGCGCGCCGGTGTGGTTGAGCTCATCGCGCTTGAACCAGATTTGCGCGCCTTTGCCTTGCGGAGCGTCCTTGCGGCATTCCTCGGTCAACCGTTCGGCATAATAAAGCGGGGAAGGCCTGCCGACATAATGTTCCAACAGATCATCAAACTGCGCGGCAAAGGCCGGGTCGGCCTGAGCGGCGCGATATTCGCGCTCCAGATCGAGCACAAGCGGCATCAATGTTTCGGCGACATAGCGTCCGCCAAACTGGCCAAAATGGCCGCGTTCGTCAGGCTGGTTTTTGAAGGAATTGGTTTGCAGGTTCATTCGCTACTTTCCCGTTCTTGCTGAGCTTGCCGAAACACAAGACAACTGACCTCGACAGGTTACGTCGTTCACCTTCGGCGGCCTGCGGCTCGACAGGCTCAGGACGAACGGCGATGTATGTTAGGTATTAAACTCGCGCACCGCTTTGCAGAAAGCCGCGATCTTGTCCACATCCTTGATGCCCGGCGCGCTCTCGACACCCGATGATGTATCGACCAACGGCGCGCGTGTTGAACGAGCGGCTTCGGCCACATTGTCCGGGGTAAGACCACCAGCCAGACCCCAGTGCAGCTTATGATCGTGCGTCGCCAAAAGCTCCCAGTCAAAGCGGGTGCCGGTACCGCCGGGTAACGCCTGTGCAGGTGCATCAAAGATCAACCGGTCCGCCGCACCAATGAAACGGTCGCTAGACATTAATATGCTGCGGTCCTTGACGCCCAGTGCTTTCCATATCTCGAGCCCGCTCGATTGTTTAACGAGAGCCAGCCATTCGGGTGTCTCGCTACCATGAAATTGCACAATGTCAGGCCTGACGGTGTCGATGGCCTTTGCGGTCAGCTCGGCCTCGGCATTGACCAATAGCAATGCAACTTTGACACGGCCGCCCGCATGTGCACGCAAGCTTGCCGCCCAGTCGAGCGCGACGTGGCGAGGGCTTGGCTCAAAGTGAACGAGGCCGATATGCGTAGCTCCCGCATTGATCGCGGCGTCTATGGCGGGCTTTGTGCAAAGCCCGCAGATTTTGATTTGGGTGTTCATCGATAGCTTTCTAGGCGGACGCTTCGTTTTGTACCAGCCGGAGTAATGATCCGTCCAAATCAACCAGATAGCCAATCGTCATTCCACTATGTTCCAACTTGGGCGCTTGGATACGCGGCCAGCCGACCGATTGCTCTGGAACGCCGGCTGCTAGACAAGCCCGATGGAAGGCGTGAACATCATCAAGACGCAAGCAGCATCCGAACGAACTATGTGCAGGTTCAAGATCGGCATAAGGGAAAAATTCCAGTGTCAATCCCAAGCGTTGAAGGATGAGCCAGTTATCATCATGCCAGCGCTTCTGAAAACCGAGTGCGTGGTAAAATTCTATGGTCCCTTCATAATTGCGCGACGGCAAATTCGGAGTTGCATGGTCGGTCACTACAAAGTCCCGACAATCGCCCGGGCGGCTTCATCCGGGTCTTCAGCGTGGCTGATCGGGCGACCGATGACAAGTACCGATGCGCCATCGTCGCGGGCCTGGCGCGGAGTGACAACGCGTTTCTGGTCACCACTATTTCCGCCAGCGGGTCGCAATCCGGGAACCACGAAAAATCCGTCTTTCCAGCTTTTCTTCACTGCACCCACTTCATGTCCCGAACAGACGATGCCATCGAGGCCAGCTTCTTGCGCCAAAGCAGCCAGGCGAGCGACCTGCGCATGGGGTTCGTCGGCCACGCCAACACGGCTGAGGTCATGATCGTCCAGACTGGTAAGGACTGTAACGCCGACAACTTTGGTATGTGCGCCAGCTGCGGCCTTCGCATCTTCCATCATTGCGCGGCCCCCCGCAGCGTGAATAGTGACAATGGCGGGCTCGAGGACATTGATCGCCTGCATTGCCTTTGCCACAGTGTTGGGTATGTCATGCAATTTCAGGTCGAGAAAGATAGGTAGGCCCAATTTCTGGATTTCATGCACGCCGTGATGTCCGTTGGCGCAGAAAAATTCGAGACCAAGCTTCACTCCGCCGACATGCGCTTTGACCCGCTTTGCAAGCGATAAGGCGTTTTCGAGTTGCGGCGTGTCAATGGCGACGTAAAGCGGGTTGCTCATGATTGCGCACCCGCGCCGTCGGGCCGTGTGTTTGTGGCCATACTGCCGGCGTCAAATACGGGCGGCGCGCTACGGCTATTGCTTTCAAGCGAAGAGATGCGCCGCTTCATCCGCCAATGCGTCCCTCTGTGCCACAAATAAAGCGGTAGGAACCCCGCGAAGAACGCAGCGATGACGAGCGCGGGCAGCTTTGTATCTAAAAACATTCCGCCCCAAAGAGAAACCGAAACCGGCACCCAGTTGTTGACTGCAAAGACAATCATGCCGACGAACAGGATCACCCAGAAAAGGACTTTTAGAAATCGCATTGGGTCGCTCCTACCAGGTTGAGTCCTCGGCATGTTAGGCAATGCTGCCTACTCTTTCCAGCCCCCTGCAATAAAATAGATTATTCGCCAAAAACCCGTGCGAAAATCGTATCAACATGCTTCAGATGATAGCCGAGGTCAAACCGCTCCTCGATTTCCTTAAGCGAGAGCGCAGCGGTCACTTCCGGGTCGGCCTTCAGCAATTCGAGCAACGAGAGCTGACCGTCTGATTCCCACACCTTCATCGCGTTGCGCTGGACAAGCCGGTAGGAATCTTCGCGTGAAACACCTGCTTGGGTAAGCGCCAGAAGAACGCGTTGCGAATGCACCAGTCCACCCATTTTATCGAGGTTCTTTTGCATGCGCTCAGGGTAGATCAGCAATTTGTCGATAACGCCGGTCAGCCTTGCGAGTGCGAAATCGAGCGTGATGGTCGCATCCGGACCAATGTAGCGCTCGACCGAGCTGTGGGAAATATCACGCTCATGCCAGAGCGCCACGTTCTCAAGCGCTGGCGTAACATAGCCGCGCACCATCCGCGCCAGACCGGTCAGGTTTTCGGTTAGCACGGGGTTACGTTTATGCGGCATGGCCGAGCTACCCTTTTGCCCGGGCGAGAAATACTCTTCGGCTTCCAGAACTTCGGTGCGCTGCAAATGACGAACCTCAACCGCTAGGCGTTCGATGGATGAGGCAATCACGCCAAGCGTAGCGAAATACATGGCATGCCGGTCACGCGGAATTACTTGGGTTGAAACAGGTTCGACGGCAAGGTTCAGTTTTGTTGCGACATGCGCTTCTACTTGAGGATCAATATTTGCGAACGTACCCACGGCACCCGATATGGCGCAGGTGGCAATGTCTGCACGGGCGGCGATCAATCGGTCCTTGCACCGAGAGAACTCGGCATAGGCTTCCGCCATTTTCAGGCCAAAGGTAACCGGTTCCGCGTGGATGCCGTGGCTGCGCCCGATTGTCGGCGTCATTTTGTGCTCAAGCGCGCGGCGCTTGATCGCAGCCAACAGAGCATCAAGATCGGCAAGCAAAATGTCCGTCGCTTGTGTAAGCTGCACGGAAAGGCAGGTATCCAACACATCCGAACTCGTCATTCCCTGGTGCATGAAGCGGGCTTCGTCGCCCACTTGTTCAGCCACCCAGGTTAGGAACGCGATGACATCATGTTTTGTAACCGCCTCAATCGCGTCGATCGCTGGCACATCAATGGCAGGGTTGGTTTTCCACCAAGCCCAAAGCGCATCGGCGGCTGATTTGGGAACGACGCCCAAGTCGGCAAGCGCTTCGGTCGCATGCGCCTCAATTTCAAACCAGATACGAAAGCGATTTTCCGCGTCCCAGATTTTGACCATGTCTGGACGAGAGTAACGAGTGATCATGAAGATGCTTTCAAACGGGGATTTAAGGAGTTGCGGCGCGGGTAGCAGATGGCAGTAGAAGCGTCAAAAGCGACAGCGATAAATCCAGCGCAATCGGTATTGCACTTCTCAAAAAGTCGTTTGCCGATGACCGTCGTCTGCTTGTCGCCTGACGATGCGTCTTGTCGTTTTGGACTGCCCGTATGTCGAAGCATGCTGGCAATACGCGGTGCGCGGCGTAGAACGAAGATGTAGCGAACCCCCCAATACCCTCTCCCTCGCTACAAATTGAAAAACTAAACCCAAGGGTCTCTCTCCCAAACGACCCCCAATTTGGAGAATGATGATGCGTGCCTTTTTGAAAAATACTATTCTGGCCGGTGTAGCTGGCTTCACGGCAATCGCAGGTGTCCCTGCACAGGCTCAAAATTTTGACGATGGCCCTGTTGTGACCGGGGAACGTCAGGACAAAGTTACAGTTGTCGTGCCCTATTCCGACCTCAACCTTGGATCGGAAAATGGTGTTGCAAGATTACAAAGTCGCGTGAAATACGCGGCCCGTAAAATTTGCTATTCTGATGGCCGCTTACCGCTGGCTGTCATCGCGAAAGAACGCGAATGCTATGTCGATGCGATGGCAGGCGCTGAGCCCCAAATCGCGGACGCCATTAGCAACTACGGCACGCGCGTTGCAATTCGCTCTGGCGGGATAGCAGTCTCGCGCCCCGCGCGCAGCGCAGCAGCAAAATAACCGCATAGCCTGTCCGTCAACCCCAGCCCTGATGGACTGTGCTTCGGCGGGGGAGTTAACGCTCCTCCGCCGTTAGCCATTTCTCTGTAACCCCCAGATTTCTGCCGAAGTTCACACCGCGGCGCACCTTTGCCAATTCGTAAGTTTAATTGAGTTGACTGCGTTTGACGGTGTTTTCGACAATGGCTTTTCGCAATAAACTCTCTTTCATTATGTTGGTCATGCACACGTACTGACTTGTAAAAGGAAATATCCTATTTGTCAATATAGCGGCTACAAATCCAACCCGCCTTGTGCTCCGGGTTGGTGGGAGGGCTGACTTCTACGCGGGCGGCTTTGCTAGACAAATGTGCCAAGCAATGCCAGTGCTTTTGACGGGCGTGAGACACGGTGAATCTGCCTGCCGTAGGACGTGGCCTTCGGGCCTAGGACCGCATTGCGGGGGAACGGCAGTCCCCGCCGCGCCTGCTTTTGTGGCTGGCTATCGACAAATTTGGGTATCTCACCCCAATCCCGCGCAAATAGCTGTGGATTTCCGCAGATCGCGGCTTCCCCATAGACCCGTGCGCGGCTATCGGGATCCACAATGCCCGACACAATTGCTTCCCCGCCGCCAGAAGACCCGTTCGACGCCATCGTCGATGCGCCGTTCGATGCGGCGCTCAGCGAACGTTATCTGATCTATGCGATGTCTACGATTACCGCGCGGTCGCTGCCCGATTTGCGCGACGGATTGAAGCCGGTGCACAGGCGACTGCTATGGGCGATGCGGTTGTTAAAGCTTGATCCACAAAACGGCTACAAAAAATGCGCCCGCGTGGTCGGCGATGTCATCGGCAAATATCATCCGCACGGCGACCAATCGGTTTACGACGCAATGGTTCGTCTCGCGCAGACTTTTTCGTTACGCTATCCGCTGGTCGACGGGCAGGGGAATTTCGGCAATATCGACGGTGATAACGCCGCGGCGTACCGTTATACCGAAGCACGGCTGACCAAAACCGCCATGGAGTTGATGAACGGCCTCGACGAGGATGCTACCGACTTCCGCCCTACCTATAACGGCGAAGACGAAGAGCCGGAGGTTATGCCGGGGCTGTTCCCCAATTTGCTAGCCAACGGCGCTAGCGGCATCGCGGTGGGCATGGCGACCAGCATTCCGAGCCATAATGTTGCTGAAATACTCGATGCGGCGATGCTGCTGATCGAAGAGCCGGGCGCGAGCCACGAACAACTGATGCAGATCGTACGCGGTCCAGACTTTGCGACGGGCGGGATAATCGTCGACAATGCAGCAACGATTGCGGCCGCCTATGCCACAGGTCGCGGCGCGATGCGCGTACGTGCGCGTTGGCATAAAGAAGACGAGGGCCGAGGAACCTGGGTCGCTGTTGTTACGGAAATTCCTTATCAGGTTACCAAAGGAAAACTCATCGAGGCCATCGCGCAGCTGATCGCCGACAAGAAGCTGCCAATACTGGCCGACGTTCGCGACGAGTCCGACACCGAAATCCGCATCGTCCTTGAACCCAAAAGCCGCGCCGTCGATCCACAGATGTTGATGGATTCGCTGTTCCGTCTGACAGATCTGGAATCGCGCTTCTCGCTCAATTTGAACGTGCTTGATGCGAAGCGGACACCCCGTGTCATGGGGATCGGCCAGGTACTGCGCGAATGGCTGACCCATCAGATTGAAGTGCTTGTCCGGCGGTCCAAGCACCGGCTTGAGAAGATCAACGCCCGGCTTGAGCTGCTCGAAGGCTATATCATTGCCTATCTCAACCTCGACCGGATTATCGAGATTATCCGGAATGAGGACGAGCCCAAGCCGATCATGATGGCCGAATTTCAACTGACCGACCGGCAGGCGGAAGCGATCCTCAACATGCGGCTGCGTTCGCTGCGCAAGCTTGAGGAAATGGAGTTGCGGCGTGAACGCGATGAATTGCTGGCGGAACGCGACGAACTCGACAAGTTGATTGATAGCCCCGCACGGCAAAAGACCCGGTTAAAGAAAGATCTCTCCGCGCTTCGTAAAAGTTATAGCGAAGAAACCGAACTCGGACGTCGACGTACCAGTTTGGAAGAAGCCGCTGTGGCTCGCGAAATTTCGCTCGAAGCCTTTATCGAACGCGAACCGGTCACTGTCATCATGTCGAAGCGGGGCTGGATTAAGGCGATGAAGGGCCACGCCGATCTGGCGGCACGCAATGACTTCAAGTTCAAAGAGGGCGACGGACCGAAATTTGCGTTTCATGCGCAGACCACCGACAAGATTTTGATCGCAACCGCCAATGGCCGTTTCTATACAGTCGGCGCAGACAAATTGCCCGGCGCACGCGGCTTCGGGGAACCGTTGGGCACCATGGTCGATATCGAGGCAGGCAATGACATAGTTTCGGTTCTGCCTGTAACGCCCGGCGGGCGAATGTTGCTTGCGGCATCCACAGGCAAGGGATTTTTGTGCAGAATGGACGAAGTCGTTGCGGAAACACGCAAGGGCAAAGGCGTCGTCTCGCTAAAACCCGGATCGAAATTGAAAGTCGTTCGTGTCGCACCGCCCGTGACGGAAAATGACGAACACGCCCGGGATCAATATGTCGCCGTTGTTGGCGATAACCGCAAACTGGTGGTGTTCCCGCTCTCGGAACTTCCCGAAATGTCCAAAGGGCAGGGGGTAACGCTGCAACGCTATAAAGACGGGGGGCTGGCTGATGCCGTGACCTTCAGGCTTTCAGAAGGTTTAAGCTGGGCTATGGGTGGAGACAGTGGACGGACGCGGACCGAAGCTGACATGTCGCTTTGGCGTGTAGCGCGCGGGGCGGCTGGTCGGCTGCCACCCAATGGTTTTCCCCGCGACAATAAATTTGGATAAATTACCAATTAACCTTTGATTATCCATGTTCCAAAAGCTGTTTGGTTACATGTTGGTGGTATCGTCGGCACAACATGAAAACATGGTCGCTAGAGAATTTTCAAAACCCCGCGTCGGAAATTGAGTTTTTTCCGGCAAAAGTCGCGCGTAGCGGTCAGTCACCGGCCAGTTCAGCCAAGTGGATTGAGTCTTTGCCCGTTGCCGCTGCATTGTTTCGCGTCGCCACAGACGGCGTTACAAAGCTTAACAGCAACAGCCGCTTTGGCGAGCTTGCCATTGGCAACACACGCGCTTCAGGACTTGATCTCGGACATGTTGCTACGCAGCTACTTGCGATGCACAGTGTTGGTCAGGACGGGCATTTCGAATTTTTGAAATCTTCCGATTTGGTGGAGCGCCGCGACATCGAACTAAGCATTGCGCGGTTCGGGCACGCTGCCGACGAATATCTGGTTTCAGCGGTTGACCGCACCGAAGAGTATAAAAGCCGCGAAAACCTGCGCCGTGAAATGTTGTGCGACAGCCTAACTGGCTTTTTCAATCGGGTCGGGTTTCAGGAAGAAATAGAAGACTGCCTAAACACGCAAATAAAAGGCGATGTGTTCTCCGAATATGCAATTTTGCTCTTTGATCTGGCCCGGTTCAGCCGTGTCAATGAATCCATGGGTGCGATGTCGGGTGACGAGCTGATCATCACAGTCGCTAAACGCCTTCGCACGCGCACACGTTCGGATGAAATATTGTGCCGGCTTGGTGGAAATGAATTTGCATTGTTCGTTCCGCTCAAGGCAAGAGAGCATCTCGACAGCATTGCAGAACGCCTGATTGATGCTTTTGCCGATCCTTGCCGTCTGTCTGGCTTTGACATTCAAGTTGAATGCGCGGTTTCAGCAGCGATTGGTGAAGTTGCCAACGACGATCCTATGGACGTGCTGCGTTTGGCGCAAATCGCGATGAAGCGAGCTAAGAAGAGTGCGAAATTTGAGCTTTATGTTCCCGGATCGGTCGAAACTGAACAGCGTCGCTTCTCGCTCGAAACCGATCTCCGCAAGGCGCTTGAGAACGAGCAATTGCAATTGCATTTTCAGCCACTGATTGATTTGTCGACCGGGATGCTCACTGGCTTTGAAGCGCTGGCCCGCTGGCAGCATGAGGAAAAGGGCTTCATTTCTCCGGTAGATTTCATTCCCGTGGCTGAAGAAAGCGGATTGATCGTTCCGCTTGGTCGTTGGGCTCTGGAAGAAACCGCACGCACTATCGCCAAATGGGACAAACGCGCCGGACGGCAATTACCAACCAAAATCTCTGTGAACCTATCGGCGGTCCAGCTTGTGCGCGACGATGTCGTGCAAACGGTGGAACGCGCGATAAGCCAATCGGGGATTTCCGGAAATCGCCTCACGTTGGAGCTTACCGAGAGTGCATTCATTAATGATCCCGACGCCGCCAAAAATATCCTTCATGCGCTGAAAGAACTGGACACGCATTTGGCGATGGATGATTTCGGCACTGGCTATTCGAACTTGGCCTATTTGCAACAGTTGCCCATTGATGTGCTCAAAATTGATCGCAGCTTTGTGACTGACATCATGCAAAGCAACGACAAGCGCGCGATTGTCCGCACTGTGTTGTCGCTTGCCGAAGCACTTGGCATGCAAACAACCGCCGAAGGTATTGAGACACTGGAAGTTTCGGCTGTTCTGAAAGAGCTTGGTTGCTCGTTCGGGCAGGGCTATTATTATGCGCGTCCGCTAACCCCCGAAGACGCGTTTCAATTTGCCGTTAAGTCATCGCCGCTTACAATCAACTGATCGAGAATTGCCGGTATCGCAGCATTGTCAAAGCCGCTTGCGATCCATTTCTGTTCGGCGTTTTGCAAAATTTCCGAGACCTTTGGGCCAGCGGAAACCCCGCGTGCAACGATCTGACCGCCCTTGAGCGGAAACGCCGGCGGCGCCCAATTGGCTAGTATTTCAAAAGACGCCGTGAGCGAGGAGTCATCGCCTTTCAGAAGCAGAATGTCCCGAACACTGCTTACGCCGTGCCGATAGGCATAGGCTCTTGCTTGCTCAGCCGAAGGCGCGTCAAGACTGCTTCGCAAAACTATGTCTTGGCGCAGCTTGTTCGATAGCTTCAGCCGCAACGCAACTTTGTCGACAGCAACGCTGTCGTCTTGTAAAATTGTACATAACCGGTTTGGCAACGACGCGGGCAAACCGGACTGTTTCTCGCGCAAAACCAATCGGGCCAGCTTTTGCGGTGCATCATTTTCAACCTCGGGCAGGAAAGACACAAAAATGCCATGCTCGAGCATAAGCGCAACGATTGAAGTAGGATCATCCAGCATCAAGATCTTCAGCAATTCTGACGCTATGCGTTCGCGTGACAACGACATCAGGCTGTTGGCCGCATCGGTGCAGGCGTCCAACGCTGCCCTGTCGGGTTGCGACCCGCCGAAGCGACCTTGAAATCGGAAGAAACGCAAAATCCGCAAATGATCTTCGGCTATGCGCTGTGCCGGATCGCCAATGAACCGAACGCGCCGCTGTGCCAGGTCAGCCAAGCCGTCAAAATAATCAAAAATCTCTCCATTTGCGGGGTCAGCATAGAGTGCGTTAATCGTGAAGTCCCGGCGAGCAGCGTCTTCGCGCCAGTCATCCGAAAAGGCGATTGTCGCCCGCCGTCCATCGGTTGCCACATCACGGCGCAGTGTCGTGACTTCGAAATTCTGGCCCTGTGCGACCGCTGTAACCGTTCCGTGGTCTAGCCCGGTCGGGATTGCCTTCAGTCCTGCGGCTTCAAGCCGGTCGATGACTTGCTGTGGATGCAATTTAGTGGCGAGATCGATGTCGGCAACGGCTAGTCCAAGCAAACCGTCGCGCACCGCGCCACCAACGATACGTGGTCCTTCATCATCACGGAGCGCGTTGACGACTTCCCCAAGCGCGGCATTGTGATGCCAAATCGAATCCGGAAGCCGATCGCTGCTCACGCCAGCCGCCGCTGCAAATTGGCAATGATACCTGCTGTCACGCCCCAAATTCTCCGATCCTGCCAGATGATTTCATAATAGTCGCGGCTATGGCCTTGCCAATCCCCATTGAGCAGTTTGAGATTTTTCGGATCAAGCAGGAAATCGAGTGGCACTTCAAACCAGTCTTCGACTTCTTGCGGGTTGGCGACAAGTGGTAAGTCGGCGGCGATTTTCGCGATAACCGGTGTGATCGCATAACCGCTGCCGGTTTTGTATAGGTCGGCAACTCCAAACACCTTTGCGGCGCTCGTTGCAAGACCGATTTCCTCCTCGGCCTCGCGCAGGGCAGCAGCGACAGCGTTTTCATCGCATTCGTCGATTTTTCCGCCCGGGAAAGCGACCTGACCCGCGTGGCTGCGCAACCATAACGGTCGTTGCGTTAGGATAACACCGGGTTCGGCTGCATCGGTCACGGCGATCAGGACAGCGGCTTCGCGAAACGAATGATCTACTGGATTGAAATGGCTTTCGTCTCTCACTGCTTCGTTATGCGATGAACCAAGCGAACGGACCAACCGGTCGAATAGCGTCACGTTATCGGCCCCAGATTGAACTCGAAACCGCAACTTGAAAGCGTCATTTTGTTCTCGTCATTCAGCAATAGCTCTGCCAATTCATAATAGACCGCGCGCGAAATTCGCGCCCATAGTCCAGCGCGAACATGCACATAGGGGACAGAGCCGCGCATTTCGACTTGGTGTTGGCTGTCAATCACCAGCAGCTCATCGCTGTTCAGTCGGAGCCCGATACGTTGATTGTTGCCGATCCCTTCGACCTGCATTTCGACGGCCTGAAAAGGCACGTCCTCGACTTCGATCCGCAGTTTTTCCTGCGGAGTGACCAGCCAGTAACTGCCACCGGGATCACGGCGCAAAAGCCTCGAAAATGCCCGGATCATGGCGGGGCGCTTGATTTCTCCGTCTTGATGGTACCAGCGTCCATCAGCGGCGATTTGCATTTCACTGTCGCCTGATTTTTCGGGATTCCAGTCAGCAACTGGAGGAAGGTTTTTGGCGTCCGCCAGTGCAGCGATCTCGTCCAGGTTTAGGCTCGATAAAGCAGGTGGCGGATCATATGGCATGCGCTGGCCCCAGCATACCGGATCGTGGGAGTAGCGTATCGTGCGGGTTGCGCAGCAATAGCCGGTGCGGTTCCCACGGACCCGGCAAGCTCCAGCCGCCTGTGGCCTCTGCATTAAAGCCGAAGCGTTGATAATATTCGGGATCACCAATCATGACCATCGGAAGTGCAAATCGCGCAGCATTGGATTCCATCGCCAGCCGCATCAGGTTTGTGCCAAATCCGGCATTTTGATGGGTCGGAGAGACTGCAACTGGTCCAACGAGGATAAGATCATGCTTCTCCCCTTGCGGCGTTGTTAGCACAACCGCCCAGCATTGGATCGTTGCGACTAAACGCCCTTCAGATTGCAGCGCAAAGGATAGCGGATCAATCCAGTGGGCACCTTCACGCAACCTATATGCTGTGCGCGATTTGCGGTCCACTCCGAACGCTGCATCGAGCAGATATTCGATCGCGTCCCTATCGACCTGATCCAAAGGCAGAGTTTCTATCATCTCAAGCGTGCGCATCGGAGGTTACTCTCGGATTTGCTTCAGGCTTCACGATGAAAAACAGCGATGTCGCGGTTATCATCGCCAATATCGCTGCGACGACAAAGGCTGCTCCTGGGAACTGGAACGGTGCTGCGGGTGAAGTGAAAAAGGAAAGCACATTATTGTACACCAGCTGCGCCAAAAGAAATGACAACGCTGAAATGCTGCCTGTCATGCCTTGCAATTCGCCTTGCTGGTTGGCAGGCGTCATCCGCGACATCAACGCATTGACCGCTGGCATGGCAACGCCGTGGACACCGCTAAGCAGGCAGGCGAAGAGCGCAATTGTTCCGTTTTTCAAGAATGCAAAGAACAGAAACGCGCAGACGCCAAACATCATGCCAAATATCGCCGTGCGCCTTTCGCCGAACCGCTTCACGACTTTTCCGATCAGAAAAAACTGCACCGCAGCCATCGAAATCCCTGACATGGTAAGCGACAGCCCGACCATTTTGTGATCCCAGCCGAATTGTGCCGGGCCAAAGAATGACCAGCTGGCTGGATAGATGTTGATGGCTCCGACCCAGAGAAAATAGATCAGTGCAATGGGCAAAATGCCCTTGATGTTACCCAGACTGGCGAGCGCGCCCATGGGATTGGCGCGTTTGAGTTCAAATGTCCGCCTCCGTTCCTTCGACATGGTTTCTGGAAATACAAAATAGCCGAAAAGGCAGTTGGCAAAGGCAAGGCCAGCTGCGACGAAAAACGGCACGCGTGTTCCCAGATCACCGAGAAATCCGCCAAGGGCTGGGCCAAGGATGAAGCCCAGACCGAACGCTGCGCCTACTTTGCCAAAGCTTGCCGCGCGGTTTTCCGGGGTCGAGATGTCGGCCATTGCAGCATTAGCGGGACCGAAGATCGCGCCGAGGCTTCCCGCAATGGCTCTGCCGATGAAAAGCCAGATGATCGAAGGAGCGATTCCCATCAATAAGAAATCGAGCCCAAATCCGAATAGTGAAAACAGAAAAACCGGACGACGGCCAAAACGATCGCCCAAATTGCCGACCAGTGGCCCCATCAAGAACTGGAATATCGCATATGCCGCACCAATCCACGCGCCCAGTCGCGTTGCCTCTGACAGGCCAACACCCGCAAGTTCGCGGATCAGATCGGGCAAAACCGGCATGATGATGCCAAAGCCGATTGAGTAAATCAGAACCGTAAGCAGCACGAACATAGTCGCGCGCTTTCGCTGTTTGTCGTCAATTATGTGTCCGGTTGTGGCGTCCATCCGCGCGCTGTGTCAGCGTCAGCGCATTTTGTCTATTATCTATTCTTGACCAGATGCGTCAAATAGCGGCATTGTAGGGCAATAGAATTGGGGGAAGCGATCCATGAACGATCCAGAAAATCAAGAGCAATCGACGGGTCAATCGACTGGTCAATCGGTCGAGCCGGTTATCGAGAAGGATGCAATGCCAGTTGCTGCAACCGAAGGTCCAGGCGATATTGGTGATGCAGAAGTCAAAAAGCCTTCCAATTGGTCGGGCTGGCTGATTTTCCTTTTGGGCACCGGCGCAGCGCTTTGGGGCCTTTTTGCGCCTCTTGGTTCGGGTTGGGGCCTATGGAATTGGCGCAGCGGCCTTACCGGCGTGATGTATTCTGTCATTCTGGCGCTTTTTACGATATTGTTGGGCATCCTTATCGGTTGGATATTGAAGCGCAAAGGTAGCAACGCACCCCGCGCTTTGCGTTGGCTCGGGCTGGCGATTGCGCTGCTTTACAGCGGCTGGATGCTCAACTGGTTTATGGCTGCGCGCAGCGTACCCGCCATCCACGATATTTCTACCGATTTGGCCGATCCACCGCAGTTTCAGTCTTTGACCGTACGCGCCGATAACATGGACAATATTCCGGGTGCTGATGATCCCGAAATGAAGGGGCTAAATCCGCAGCAGCGCTGGCGCACGCTGCATCAGCAAGCTTACGGCGATATTCGCGCGGTGCGGATCGAGCAGCGTGTTGGCGAGGTCATATCAAAGGCAGAGCGCTTGGCGAAAGCGCGCGGCTGGGAAGTGATCATGGCTTTGCCAGCTGAAGGCCGCATGGAAGCAACTGCGACAACCGCGATGTTCCGCTTCAAGGATGATGTCGTGCTCCGCGTGCGTCCGACCGAGACCGGCACTGGCAGCATCGTCGATATGCGTTCGGTCAGCCGCGTCGGGCAAAGCGACATTGGCACCAACGCCAGACGTATCCGCGAATTTCTGGCGGATTTGTCGGGGACAGTGACTGCGGGTTAAGACGCAAATCAGCCATTACTCCCAGCAGGCAGGTTGAATCGCGCGTACAGCGCAATTCCAACCGCGCGGCACTGGGGTGGCAAAGAGGCCAGCGCGATGCGGTGACACTCTTCTATGGCGATTTTAGGGCCTATTTGGCTATTGCGGCCGCGTTACTTCTTCGGGGTAAGTTTCAATAAACGCCCACCCGAACCGTCCCCGCCGTCTTCGAGTAGCCAGATCGCCCCGTCAGGCCCTTGTTCAACCTCGCGGATGCGTGTTTCCATCGGCCATTCGTCTGCCTTTGTCGCGTTTTCGCCATCAAGATCAATGCGGATCAACGCTTGACCCCCCAGCGCGCCGATGAAAGCATCACCCCGCCATTTTGCGAACATGTCGCCGGAATATATCATCAGACTGCCCGGCGAAATGCTGGGGTTCCACCAGACTTTGGGTGCTTCAAAACCGTCACCAGACTTGTGGTCCGGAATATCGCGTCCGTCATAATGGCTGCCGTTAGACGCTTTGGGATAGCCGTAGTTCAGTCCCTTTTTGACAAGGTTGAGCTCGTCGCCGCCCGCAGGGCCCATTTCGGTGTTCCACAGCCTGCCTTCGCCGTCAAATGCAAGGCCAAGCGGGTTGCGGTGACCGAAAGACCAAATTTGCGGCGTAATGCTGCCTGGCAACATGGATTTCTTGTTGGTTGCAAAGGGGTTGTCGACTGGCATACCACCATCAAGCGTAAGCCTTACTATCTTGCCCAAATTCGTGTTCATGTCCTGCGCCGGATCGAATTTCTGGCGTTCGCCCGAACTGATATATAGATATTTGCGATCCGGAGAAATCGCGAGCCGATGCCCGAAATGGCCACGGCCTGATGCCTTGGGGCTTTGCCGCCAAATGACGCGCACGTCTTTGAGAGCAGGCGCACCGTCAACACTATCAAGCCTTGCTAGCGCGACCGCAGCGCCAGCGCCGCCTTCTCCCGCTTCGGCATAGCTGAGGTAGATCAGCTTGCTCGTTGCAAAATTTGGGTGAAGGATTACGTCACCCAATCCGCCTTGGCCCCCATATTCGACCTTTGGGACACCAGCCACCGGCACAACTTCTCCTTCTGACTCCCACAGCATCAACACCCCGCGACGCTCGGTAATCAGTGCTTGGTTGAACTCGGGAAGGAAAGTCATGGCCCAAGGTTCGTTGAACTGGGCAATTTCCTTCACAGCAAAGGGGCGTGCGGCAATTTTTTCGGGCGTGGCCTCGATCGGCGCAGCGCGACAGCCCGCGAGCATCAGTGAAGCGAAAAGAAAAAGACTTTTGCGGGGCATAGCGGATCTCCAACATTTCGCACGACCCTAAGTTGCGGCGTTTTGCTTTACAACCACCGTTGTGAATGTCAGGCCAGTGAAATGGTCGAGATTAAAAGCAATATCCATATTTCACAGGCTGACCTCGCGCCATTGCCCTCGCTAGGCGAGGCAACGCGCGCATGGGCCAAAATCGCGGCGCTTAGCTTTGGCGGGCCTGCCGGGCAGATTGCGGTGATGCACAAAATTCTTGTCGAGGAAAAGCGCTGGATAGACGACCCGCGTTTTTTACACGCGCTGAACTTTTGCATGCTATTGCCCGGACCCGAAGCAATGCAGCTCGCCACTTATAGCGGGTGGATGATGCACGGCGTGCGTGGGGGTATCATCGCCGGTAGCTTGTTCGTGCTGCCCGGTTTGCTCGCGATAATGGCGCTTTCGGTGCTGTATGTATTGGTTGGCGATAGCAGCTGGATGTCGGGGCTTTTTTTCGGGTTAAAGGCCGCTGTTGTCGCTATTATCTTCGGTGCTGTATTAAGAGTGGCGAGTAAAGCGCTCAAATCACGCCTTTCTTATGCGCTGGCCATCGGTGCGTTCTTCGCGCTTTTCCTGTTCGCATTGCCCTTTCCGATTGTTATCTTGGTGGCGGGTGTGATTGGTTGGTTAGCCTCGAGACGCGCAAAAGCGCCAACTATCGAAAGCGTCGCCACGCCAATCCGGCACCGAGAAACACTGTTGCCTGCAGCGGCCTTTGCACTGCTCTGGGGCGGTACAATAGCGGCTCTCTACCTGTTCACGGCTAGCAATCCGGTGTGGGTCGACATCGGCGGATTTTTCAGCAAGCTGGCAGTCGTCACCTTTGGCGGTGCTTATGCCGTGCTCGCGTATGTCGGACAAGTTGCGGTTTCTGGAAAAGGTTGGTTGGCACCTGGTGAAATGCTCGACGGACTCGGTATGGCGGAATCTACGCCAGGGCCGCTGATCATGGTGCTGCAATTTGTGGGCTTTCTGGCGGCGTATCGCAATCCGGGAGGATTGGACCCGATGTTGGCTGGCGTTCTTGGGGGGTTACTGACGACATGGGTCACATTTCTTCCCTGTTTCCTATGGGTATTCCTCGGCGCACCTTATATCGAACGGCTACGCGGAAATGCAGCGTTATCGGGTGCGTTGTCGGCAGTGACAGCCGCTGTTGTCGGTGTGATCGCCAACCTAGCATTTTGGTTCACATTGCATTTCCTGTTTGGAGAAGTCCGTGAAGCGACGTTCATGGGGATGAAGCCGCATTTGCCGGTATTTGGCAGCATCAACTGGGCAGCGACTGCGCTGTCGGCTCTTGCTGTGTACTTACTGCTTTGGCGTAAATGGGATATTTTCAAGCTGCTCGGGTCGTGCGTTGCGCTTGGCTTATTTTGCAAGCTCGTTGGTGTCGCTTGAAAAGACTTGCATTGCCAAACACGGCGGCATAAAGGGCGTGCATCCCGACATTTTGAGACTTTGAAGGGCTGGCGCCGCGAGGGGCCGGCAGCAAAATCGCATTGTCATTAAGACGAAAGACCAAATGCCTGACCTGGCCGCCCTTACCAAGATTATCGAACCCGAGGCACAGACTTTGGGCTTTGATCTCGTGCGCGTTGCGTGGTTTGCCAACGGTATCGACGGCGCGGACATGCCGGTGCTGCAGATCATGGCAGAGCGGCCCGATACTCGGCAGATTTCTGCTGAGGAATGCGCGTCTTTGTCGCGCCGCGTTTCTGAACAGTTTGACGTGCTTGATCCGATCGAGGAACATTATGTCCTGCAAGTCAGCTCCCCCGGCATTGACCGGCCGCTCACCCGACAAAAGGATTTCACCGACTGGGCCGGGCACGAAGCCAAAATTGAGATCGATGAACCGATCGAAGGACAAAAGCGCTTTCGCGGTGATTTGAACGGCATTGCAGTCGAGGGCGAAGTGATTTCGCTTACCGATGACAGTGGCAAGCAACATTTTATTCCTTTTACCGCAGTGGTTTCCGCCAAGCTGGTCTTGACAGACCGGTTGATTGCGTCAACTGCGCCGATCAACAGCGACGGCGCGGAAGAATTTGAAACCGAAGACCAAAGCTAGAGACGAAAGAAACTATCGACATGGCCAATCCTATCGCCGCGAATAAAGCTGAACTGCTTGCCATTGCCAATGCCGTTGCATCGGAAAAGATGATCGACAAGGCCATCGTGGTTGAAGCGCTTGAAGAAGCAATCCAGCGTGCGGCTCGCGCCCGTTACGGCGCAGAAAACGACATTCGCGCAAAGCTTGACACGCAAACCGGCGATCTGCGTTTGTGGCGCGTTGTCGAAGTGGTCGAAGAAGTTGAAGATTATTTCAAGCAAGTTGATTTGAAACAGGCAGAGAAACTGGAAAAAGGCTCAAAGGTCGGCGACTTCATTGTTGATCCGTTGCCGCCAGTTGATCTGGGCCGTATCGATGCGCAGTCCGCTAAACAGGTAATCTTTCAAAAGGTCCGCGACGCAGAGCGTGAGCGGCAGTTTGAAGAGTTTAAGGACCGTGCAGGCGAAATCATCACTGGCGTTGTCAAATCTGTTGAATTTGGCCATGTCGTTGTTGATCTTGGCCGTGCCGAAGGTGTTATCCGCCGCGATCAGCAAATTCCCCGCGAAATGGTACGCAACGGTGACCGCGTTCGTGCGCTGATCCTCAAAGTACAGCGCGAAAATCGTGGGCCGCAAATCCTGTTGAGCCGTGCGCATCCCGAGTTCATGAAAAAGCTTTTCGCTCAGGAAGTTCCGGAAATCTACGACGGCGTTATTGAAATTAAAGCTGCTGCGCGCGATCCCGGTAGCCGCGCCAAGATTGGCGTGATTAGCTATGATAGCTCGATCGATCCGGTTGGTGCTTGCGTTGGGATGAAGGGCAGTCGCGTTCAGGCCGTCGTACAGGAAATGCAAGGTGAAAAGATCGACATCATACCGTGGTCTGAAGACACTGCGACTTTCATCGTCAACGCTTTGCAGCCTGCTACTGTGGCGCGCGTGGTTATCGATGAAGAAGAAAACCGTATCGAAGTTGTTGTACCCGACGATCAGCTTAGCCTTGCTATTGGACGTCGCGGCCAAAACGTCCGTCTTGCCAGCCAATTGACCGGGCGCGCCATCGACATAATGACCGAAGCGGACTCAAGCGAGAAGCGTCAGAAGGAATTTGTCGAGCGCTCCGAAATGTTCCAGAAGGAGCTCGACGTTGATGAAACGCTGGCGCAGCTGCTGGTGGCGGAAGGCTTTGGTGAACTTGAAGAAGTCGCCTATGTGGATCCGCAGGAAATCGCGCTGATCGAAGGTTTCGACGATGATCTGGCATCCGAACTGCAAAACCGTGCACAAGAAGCGCTTGAGCGTCGCGAAGAGGCAGCCCGTACCGAGCGCCGTGAACTCGGCGTAGAAGATGCGCTTGCCGAAATGCCCTACATCACAGAAGCCATGCTGGTCGTTTTGGGCAAAGCAGGCATCAAAACGCTTGATGATCTGGCCGATTTGTCGACTGACGAGCTGATCCAGAAAGCGCGCGGTGAAGGTCGCCGTAATGATCGTTCAAATGACCGTAATGATCGCCGCAACCGTACCGAAGAAAAGGCCGGTGTGCTCGCGACTTTCGGCCTGAACGAAGATCAGGGTAACGAAATCATCATGGCAGCGCGCGCGCACTGGTTCGAAGATGAACCAGAAGTAGCGGCACAGCCAAAAGCAGGGGAGGACGCCATTGCCGCGGAATCTTCCCAATGAGGACCCAAATCGTCCAATAGCATCAGACGGACCCGTCCGGAAATGCGTGTTGAGCGGTGAAAAGGATGACCGTTCGGCGCTAATCCGGCTTGCGCTGGGACCAGATGGCAGCGTTGCGCCCGATATTCATGCCAAGGCGCCAGGCCGGGGTGCGTGGATCGGCGTCGATGCCGCCACGCTTTCGGTAGCCCAGCAAAAGGGTAAGCTGGCGGGCGTTTTGCGCCGTGCTTTCAAGGCTGAAAAGCTCAATTTGATGGAAGACATGGCCGGGCGGATCGACGCCGCATTGCAAAAGGCCTTTCTGGACCGGCTCGGTTTGGAAGCGCGCGCGGGCAAACTTGTTTGCGGCGCCGAGAAAATCGATGTTGCTGCCCGCAAAGGAGAGGTTTTTCAACTTCTTCATGCCTGCGATGCCAGTGCGGACGGCGTATCAAAACGCGATCAAAGTTGGCGCGTGGGAAGCGATGCCGAGGGTTCGGGTAAACGGGGTATAAAACTTCCTGTTGACCGCGAGGTACTGTCGCAGGCATTGGGGCGTCAAAATGCGGTTCACATCGCAATAACAGGTAAGCAAGCGGCCGATAGGGTGATGCATCATCTAGGTCGCTGGCTAAAATTCACAGGATGCAGTAACGAAGCCGGTGCCGTCTTGGCGGACCGGAGCGAATTGGCTGTATCTGCCAAAGATGATAAGTAAGGACGGGTTCTGTTCGATGAGTGAAGAAAATGAAAATAAGTCGACTTTGACGCGCAAGCCGCTTGGTTTGAAGCGGTCTGTGGAGTCTGGCGAAGTCAAACAGACCTTTAGTCACGGCCGCACCAACAAGGTGGTTGTTGAGGTGAAGCGGCGCAAGCTGGTCGGCAAGCCAGGCTATACGCCCGAACCCGAAGTGGCTGCCCCGCCACCGCCACCGCCACCCCCCGTTGTTGCACCCGCACCTGCGCCGCGCAAGCCGGCGGGTGACGAGTTGCTTTCAAGGCAAGAGCGCCAGGCAAAATTGCTGCGTGAAGCCGAAGAAGCCCGCTTGGCGATGCTTGAAGACTCGCGTCGTCGAGAGGATGAAGCTCGCGCCCGCGCTGCTGATGAGGAGCGCAAACGAGCAGAAGACAATCGCAAGGCAGACGCAGAACCCGAAAAAGTTGCTGCGCCCACTGTCGCTGAAGCAGAACTTATCGCTGAACCCGACGTCGTGGAGACCCCGGCTGCGCCTTCGCCACGCCGCTTTACGCCGGTTGAGGCGCCAAAACGCCCCGAGCGCGAAGAAGTCAAAAAAGCTCCGCATCGTCCTTCACGCGATCGCACCGAAGATCGCCGTCAATCGGGCAAATTGACGGTCAACCGCGCGCTGAATGAAGATGACGGCGCGCGTGCCCGCTCACTTGCAGCACTCAAGCGTGCTCGCGAAAAGGAAAAGCGCTCTCATATGGGCGGCATGCGCAATGCGCAGCCCAAACAAGTCCGCGACGTTGTTGTCCCAGAAGCAATCACGCTGCAAGAACTTGCTAACCGTATGGCCGAAAAAGGCAGCGATCTGGTCAAAACCCTGTTCAAGATGGGCATGCCAGTCACGCTGAACGAAACCATTGACCAGGATACCGCAGAATTACTGGTCACCGAGTTTGGCCACAATATCACGCGCGTTTCCGATGCTGATATTGATATTGATCATGACGATGACGTGGACGCCGATGAAACATTGGTAGCCCGCCCTCCTGTGGTAACGGTCATGGGTCATGTCGATCACGGCAAGACGTCGTTGCTCGACGCGCTGCGCGGAGCCAATGTGGTTTCGGGCGAAGCCGGCGGCATTACCCAGCATATCGGTGCCTATCAGGTGAAGTCGAAAGACGGCTCGCTGATTACATTCCTCGATACGCCTGGCCACGAAGCGTTCACGCAAATGCGCCAACGCGGTGCTTCGGTCACTGATATCGTGATCTTGGTGGTAGCAGCCGACGATGGCCTTATGCCGCAGACTATCGAAGCGATTAAGCATTCGAAAGCTGCTGGCGTGCCGATGATCATAGCGATCAACAAGATCGACAAGGACGGCGCAAACCCGCAACGCGTACGTGAACGCTTGCTTGAACATGAAGTCATTGTCGAAGCCATGGGCGGCGAAGTGCAGGATGTGGAAGTATCTGCGCTTAAGAAGACCAACCTGGACGCATTGCTTGAAAAGCTGGCACTACAGGCTGAAGTTATGGAACTGAAAGCCAATCCAACCCGCGCTGCTGAAGCCATCGTGGTGGAAGCGCAGCTGGACAAGGGCCGCGGCGCAGTTGCCACTGTGCTCGTCAAGCGCGGTACGCTTAAACGCGGCGATATCTTCGTTGTGGGTTCGGAAAGCGGCAAAGTCCGTGCGCTGATCAACGACAAGGGGCAACAAATCCCCGAAGCCGGCCCTGCGACACCTGTTGAAGTACTCGGATTGACCGGTGTGCCGTCAGCTGGAGACGTGTTGACTGTCGTCGAAAGCGAAGCGCGCGCGCGTGAAGTTGCGCTCTACCGCAAGGAACAGACGACCAAGGCACGCACAACGCAAATCCCGACTTCGATCGAGAATATGTTCGACAATCTGTCGGCAACGCGGGCCAAGGAATATCCTGTGGTTATCAAGGGCGACGTGCAGGGTTCGGTCGAAGCAATCTCGACTGCGCTTAACAACCTGTCGACCGACGAGATCAAGGTTCGCATCCTGTCGGCCGGCGTTGGCGGGATCACCGAGTCTGACATGTTGTTGGCGGCGGCATCAAATGCACCGCTGATCGGCTTTAACGTGCGTCCGAATACCAAGGCAGCGGCACTGGCAAAGCGCGACAAGGTGCGGCTCAAATATTTCGATGTTATTTATCACCTTACAGCAGACATCGCCAAGGAAATGGCGGGTGAACTCGGCCCGGAAATCATCGAAACCGTTGTTGGTCGCGCGGAAATCAAGGATGTGTTCAAGTCGGGCAAGCGCGACAAGGCCGCTGGTTTGCTGGTCACCGAAGGCATTATCAAGAAGGGCCTTCATACCCGCCTTACCCGCGACGATGTCATCATTTCGAAAACGACGATCGCCTCGTTGCGTCGCTTTAAAGACAATATCGACGAAGTCCGCGCTGGGCTCGAATGCGGTGTTGTTCTGGAAGACACCAACGACATCAAGGCTGGCGATATGCTCGAAATCTTTGAAGTCGAAGAACGCGAACGGACGCTGTAAGGGGGCCTTATGGCCAAGCATAACGACACATCACCTGAGGGCCGTTCGGTTCGTTTGCTGCGCGTTGGCGAGCAGGTAAGGCACATCTTGTCCGAATTGCTTGCGCGCGGAACGGTGCACGATGATGTGCTGACCAGTCATAGCGTCAGCGTAACCGAGGTGCGCATGTCCCCTGATTTGCGGCATGCGACCGCGTTCATCAAGCCGTTGCTTGGCGCGAATGAGGCTGAAGTGTTGAAGGCGCTGCGGACCAATACAGCTTTCTTGCAAAAGGAAATCGCGTCACGGGTGCAGCTCAAATATGCAGCGCGGTTGAAGTTCTTGTCCGATCAAAGTTTCGATGAAGCCACGCATATTGAAAAGCTCTTGGCCCAACCAAAAGTCGCGCAGGATCTCGGAAAAGATACCTCCACCGAATGAAGCCTATTTGGGTGCCATCTGCGCGGTAATCGTAATGTTCACTTTCTTGCCGACAAACGCGTTGTAGCTGTTCATCCTGTAGTGTGTCCGGTTGATGCTGGTCTTGCCCGTAACGGTGATTGCTGATTTTCCGTCTGCTTCCGATGGAGCCCGCGAAAAGGTAACAGCCAAAGTCACCGGTTTGGTGACGCCGTGTGCGGTCAATTCGCCCGTCACGCTGCCCGTGAGCTTGCCCGCCATGGTCAGGCCAGTGCCGCGGAAAATTATGTACGGGAATTTGGCAACATCGAAAAAGCTGTCGCCCTTAAGAGTGTCAGTCGTCCATTTGTCTCCGCCATCCAATGTGCGTGCGTCGATTTTTACGTCCAAATTAATGTCGCCTAGCGAAGTGGGCGAGAAAGCCAATGTGCCGGTCATGTCTTTGAAAGTCGCGGTTTTCTTGCTGACCGCCAGATACGCGACTTTCGCGGTAACATTGCTGCCTGCGCTTGACAGAACGTAATTCAGCTGTGTCGGTCCCGCAGAAACTGGTACCGCGGCTAAGGACAGGCATAGGGGTAAGACAAAAAAACGACGTATAGTCAAACTTTTCACTCCTCTGGAAACGCAGCATTAGCTCTAATTCGGCAATGGGCAAGGGTGGCATTTTCGTAGCAGCCGCTTTAAGGGCATATGAATGGCCAAGCTTTATTTCTATTATTCGTCGATGAATGCGGGCAAATCGACTACTTTGCTACAGGCAGATTTCAACTACCGTGAGCGCGGTATGGAAACAATGCTTTGGACCGCTGCGCTAGATGACCGGTACGGGCAAGGATATGTCACTTCGCGGATTGGCCTAAAGGCGGACGCCCATAAATTCTCGCCGGATACCGATTTGTTCGCCGACATAGTTGCTGAACATTCTGGACGACCGCTTGCTTGTGTAATGGTCGATGAAGCGCAATTTCTATCGCGGGAGCAGGTGCTGCAACTGAGCAGAGTGGTCGATGAGGCGAAGGTTCCTGTACTCTGCTATGGCCTGCGAACCGATTTTCAGGCGGAACTCTTCCCTGGTTCAGCGGCTCTTCTGGGACTTGCAGACAATTTGATTGAGATCAAAGCTGTATGTCATTGTGGGCGCAAATCCTCAATGAACTTGCGCGTCGATGCGCTAGGCAAGGCCGTCAAGGAAGGCGCGCAAACCGAAGTCGGCGGCAACGACCGCTATGTCGCGTTGTGCCGACGGCATTTCATGGAAATGGTACGCGGTTGAGCGGACTGCACGGCTGGATCATCCTCGATAAACCGTTGGGGTTGGGATCGACGCAAGCAGTTTCTGCGGTGAAGCGCAATTTTCGCGAGGCGGGCTTTGGAAAAGTGAAGGTCGGGCACGGTGGCACGCTTGATCCCCTTGCAACGGGTGTTTTGCCAATTGCGATAGGTGAAGCGACCAAACTTTGCGGGCGGATGCTCGACGCTTCCAAGGAATATGATTTCACTATAGCCTTCGGGACAGAAACAGGCGGGCTGGACGCAGAAGGGGAGGTGGTTGCGACCTCTGATCATCTGCCGACTTTGGCGGATATTGAAGCAGTGCTGCCGACGTTTACTGGCGCAATAGAACAGATCCCTCCAGTGTATTCCGCGATCAAGATCGATGGCAAGCGTGCATATGACTTGGCCCGCGCTGGGGAAGAAGTGGAAATGAAGGCAAGGAGGGTGGAGGTTTTCAGTCTACGGCTTTCTTCTATGCTGCCTAAAATGGAGAGCATTGATCGCATCACCCTCAATGCCCATGTGTCCAAGGGAACCTATATCCGTAGCCTCGCCCGCGACATATCCCGGGCTATGGGTACCGTCGGCCACGTGACTATGCTGCGCCGCGCGAAAGCGGGGCCTTTCAGCTTGAAAAACGCGATTTCACTGGACAAGCTTAACGAAATCGGTAAGGGCGCACCCGCAAAGGACATAATCTTGCCATTGGAGGCAGGGCTGGTCGACATCCCGGCTCTTGATCTCTCCCCGGAAATGGCAAACGCGATCCGACAGGGTCGTGTCCTAACCGGGATAGCCACGAAAGACGGGCAATACTTCGCAAGGGATGCAGAAATGCGGCCCATTGCACTGGTAAAGCAAGTCGACGGCCAATTATCGGTCGAACGTGGTTTTAATCTCTAAAACACGATGTTCGAAGGATAGATATGTCGATTACAGCAGAACGCAAAGCCGAAGTTATCAAGGACAACGCGCAAGCCAAAGGCGATACAGGTTCGCCCGAAGTGCAAGTGGCAATCTTGACCGACCGGATCAACACGTTGACCGGGCATTTCAAGGATCACCATAAGGACAATCATAGCCGTCGCGGTTTGCTCATGATGGTCAATAAGCGCCGTTCGTTGCTCGACTATCTTAAGAAAAAAGATGTAGCGCGCTATAATGCCCTCATCGCGAAGCTCGGACTTCGTAAATAATTTGCGGCGGCCCCAAACGGGGCCGTTTGCTTTTCCGCTTCATTGCAATTCGGTATTGGAGCGGCGCGGGTAAATCACTCGCAAACCGGGGATTGGCATAGCCTCCCCACTTAGATGAAGCCGGACGGCATAGGGCCGCCGGTTTGAAGGAAAAAACATGTTCAATACGAAAACAGTATCACTCGAGTGGGGCGGACAAACCCTGACACTCGAAACGGGCAAGGTTGCCCGGCAGGCCGATGGCGCCGTCATTGCGACACTCGGCGAAACAGTTGTGCTTTGCGCGGTTACCGCCGCAAAGAAGGTAAAAGAAGGTCAAGATTTCTTTCCGCTTACCGTTAACTACCAAGAAAAATATTTCTCATCCGGACGTATCCCAGGCGGCTTTTTCAAGCGTGAACGCGGCGCGACAGAAAAGGAAACACTGGTTTCCCGCCTGATCGACCGTCCGCTCCGTCCGCTATTTCCGGAAGGTTTCTACAACGAGATCAACTGCATCGCGCAGGTCCTGAGCTACGATGGTGAAAACGAACCCGATATTTTGGCGATGGTAGCTGCTTCGGCTGCGATGACGCTTTCGGGTGTGCCTTTCATGGGGCCAATCGGCGCAGCACGCGTCGGCTATATCGACGGTGAATATATCCTCAACCCAACCGACGAGCAGGTCGAAGCCGGGGAGCTAGATCTCGTTGTTGCTGCAACTTATGACGCGGTGATGATGGTCGAATCCGAAGCGAAAGAGCTTTCGGAAGAAGTCATGCTCGGTGCAGTGCAATTCGCACATGCCGCTTGTAAGGATGTTATCAAGCAGATCGTTAGCCTTGCAGAGCAAGCCGCGAAGGAACCTTGGGCGATGGCCGAGCAGGCTGATCTTTCGGCAGCGAAAGACAAGCTCAAGAAGCTGATCGGCAAGGACATTGAATCGGCCTATAAAAAGACCGACAAGTCCGAGCGTTCAAATGCACTGAACGCGGCCCGTGACAAAGCGAAGGAAGCGTTTAGCGACGCGACGCCGCAGGATCAGATGGCTGCAAACAAGCTGATGAAGAAGCTTGAGGCCGAAATCGTTCGCGGTGCCATCCTCAAGAGCGGCAAGCGCATCGATGGTCGCACGACCACACAGATCCGTCCGATTCTGGCCGAAACGCATTTCTTGCCACGCGCACACGGTTCCGCCCTGTTCACACGCGGCGAGACGCAGACCATTGCCACTTGTACCTTGGGCACCAAAGAGTCCGAGCAGATGATCGATGGCCTGACCGGCCTGCGTTATGAGCATTTCATGCTGCACTATAACTTCCCACCTTATTCAGTGGGCGAAGTCGGTCGCTTTGGTGCGCCGGGTCGCCGCGAAGTAGGGCATGGTAAGCTCGCATGGCGCGCGCTGCACGGTGTGCTGCCGAGCAAGGAAGATTTCCCCTACACGATCCGCCTAACCAGCGACATCACTGAGTCCAACGGTTCGTCATCGATGGCGTCGGTTTGCGGTGGCAGCCTTGCGATGATGGACGCTGGCGTTCCGATCACGCGGCCCGTCTCGGGCATCGCGATGGGGCTTATCCTTGAAGGCAAGGACTTTGCGGTCCTGTCAGACATCCTTGGTGACGAAGATCATCTCGGCGACATGGATTTCAAGGTTGCGGGCACGTCTGAAGGCATCACCACGATGCAGATGGACATCAAGATCGCTGGCATCACCGAAGAGATCATGAAGGTTGCTTTGACGCAAGCTAAGGAAGGTCGCGCGCATATCCTGGGCGAAATGGCCAAGGCACTTGGCGAAGCGCGGACCGAACTATCGGCCCACGCCCCGCGCATCGAAACGATGCAAATCGACAAAGCCAAGATCCGCGACATCATCGGCACAGGCGGCAAGGTCATCCGTGAAATCGTCGCGACTACGGGCGCGAAGGTTGATATCGATGACGAAGGCCTGATCAAGATCAGCTCGTCTGACCTCAGCCAGATCGAAGCAGCCCGCAAATGGATTGCCGGTATCGTCGAAGAAGCCGAAGTCGGAAAAATCTATGACGGCAAGGTCGTCAATATGGTTGATTTTGGCGCGTTTGTGAACTTCATGGGCGGCAAGGACGGTCTTGTCCACGTTTCAGAAATCCGCAACGAGCGCACCGAAAAGGTCTCTGACGTTCTGACCGAAGGTCAAGAAGTTAAGGTCAAAGTTCTCGAAATTGACCAGCGCGGTAAGGTTCGCCTGTCGATGCGCGTTGTTGATCAAGAAACCGGCGAAGAGCTGGAAGATACACGCCCACCACGTGAACCTCGCGAAGATCGCCCACGCGGCGACCGTGGACCTCGTCGTGAAGGCGGCGACCGCGATCGTGGCCCCAGACGGGATGGGGGCCGTGAAGGTGGCGGCGGTCGAGACCGGGGCCCCCGTCGTGAAGGCGGCGACCGTGATCGTGGCCCACGCGGCGACGGCGGTGACCGTGGTCCACGTGGTGATCGCGGTGATCGCGCTCCACGCGGCGACCGTGACGGTGGCAGCGAGCGTCAAGAACGCGCTCCTATCGACATCGTTCCTGATTTCTTGAAGGACTAAAATCTGGATGGGCCGGGGCAGGGAAACCTGCTCCGGCTGTCCAAGACAAAAAATCAGGGGCTGCTTATGCGGCCCTTTTTTTGGTTTTATGCATTCGCCACAATTGCGGCCCATGCTGCCTCATCGATCACTTCGATGCCAAGCTCTTGCGCTTTTTTTAGCTTTGATCCCGCACCGGGTCCCGCGACAACCAGATCAGTTTTTGCGCTCACAGAACCAGCGGCCTTGGCACCTAATGCTTCGGCTTGCGATTTGGCCTCGTCGCGGCTCATCGTTTCGAGCGCGCCGGTGAAAACAACGGTCTTACCGGTTACGGTGGAGGCACGGACGTCGGACACATATTCCGGCGGAGAAACTTCGCCAAGCAAATCATCCCAGACAACGCGGTTATGCTCTTCGCGGAAAAATTCGGCTAAGGCCGCTGCTACGACAGGCCCAATGCCGTCGATTTGCGTCAGCTCTTCTTTCCCAGACACGGACGTTGCGATTTCGCGGATTTTCTCAACTTTTCCAAATGCCCGCACTAAATCTTTCGAAGTACCCGCACCAACATGGCGGATGCCAAGCCCGAATAACAACTTGATCGGATCTGCCGTTCGTTTCGCTTCAATCGCAGCCAACAGGTTATCCACAGACTTATCCTGCCAACCTTCGCGCGCAATTATTTCTGCGCGGCGGTTTTTCAAGCGGAAGATATCCGCCGGACTGTCTAGCCATCCAAGATCGAAGAACTCCTGGATCGTTTTTTCACCGAGCCCCTCTATGTCGAGAGCGCCGCGCGAAACAAAATGCTTTAGGCGTTCGACGCGCTGAGCCGGACAGATCAATCCGCCGGTGCAACGAACATCGACCTCTCCTACTTCGGCGGCGGCCTCGCTATCGCACTCCGGGCAATGATCGGGAAAGGCATAAGTTGCTCGCGGCACTTCACGCGTCAAATTCTCGACAATTTGCGGGATCACGTCTCCCGCGCGCTGCACCTTCACCCGGTCACCGGGGCGCACGCCGAGGCGCGCGATTTCATCTCGGTTGTGCAGCGTCACGTTGGAAACAACCACTCCGCCCACCGTCACAGGCTTGAGCCTGCCGACAGGCGTTAACTTGCCCGTGCGGCCCACTTGAATGTCGATGGCCTCCAAAGTCGTTTCCGCTTGTTCAGCCGGGAATTTGTGCGCGATCGCCCAGCGCGGAGCTTTTGCCACAAAGCCCAGCCGTTCCTGCCAATCGAGCCGGTCGACTTTATAGACCACCCCGTCAATATCATAAGGCAGATCGGCGCGCTGTGCCTCTATCTTGCGATAATGGGCAAGAACCTCGGCGGTGCTTTCCATGCGCGTGAGCAAATGCGACACAGGGATGCCCCAGCCTTTGATTGCGTCAATTACGCCAAGCTGCGTATCGGCGGGCAGTGCACTCACTTCTCCCCAACCATGTGCCAGAAAGCGCAAAGGTCGCGATGCCGTGACGCTTGCATCCTTCTGCCGCAAAGAACCCGCTGCTGCATTCCGCGGATTGGCGAATTGCCTTGCTTTGCCGGGATCATCTGCCTCGGCAAGCAAGCGCGCGTTCAGCGCTTCAAAGTCTGCCTTTGCCATGAAAATTTCGCCACGGATTTCGAAGATGGCAGGTGCGCCTCCCGCTAGAGCCTCGGGAATGTCAGCAATCGTCCGCACATTGGCGGTCACATCCTCACCCACTGATCCGTCGCCGCGCGTTGCCGCTTGCATCAGCACACCGTTTTCATAACGGAGCGAGCAGGATAGCCCGTCGATTTTGTCTTCGGCAGTCAGAACAACCGGAGTCGCTTCGGGCAGGTTCAAAAACCGCCGTACACGCCCGACAAAATCTTCGACATCCTCATCGCCAAAGGCATTGTCGAGGCTCATCATCCGTTTGGCGTGGGTGACCTTGGAAAGCGGTGAGCTTGCCACTTCGGCACCGACTTGCGCGTTCGGACTATCCGCGCGCACCAAATGCGGGAAGGCCGCTTCGAGTTCATTGTTGCGCTTAACCAGCGCGTCATATTTCGCGTCGCTTATCTCCGGCGCGTCATTGCCGTGGTAAAGCCGATTGTGATGTGCAATTGCTTTGGCGAGCCGCATCAGCTCGTTGGCGGCATCGGCTTCACTTGGTTTCGTCATTTTGGTGTGAACTTGATCGGTCCGGAAAGGTCAAATTCTACACGGAATAACCTTCCGGGCCGTGCCAGCTCGTACGTCAGAGTTTTGTTAGGTTGCACCTCAAACGCCCAAACATTGCTGAGTGAAATCGTTCGCCCTTCGCGCGTGAACATTTCTTTTGAAAATGCGTCCGCTGGAAATTCTTGCCGTGTCACGCTTCCGGGCTGCGTAGTATCTCCGCCATATTGCGAAACGGGGTCTTCGGTGCCGTCCTTTAACATATGCCGGTGTTTCAGGCGCAGGCCCTGTCCGACCTTACTGATAATCCATGTGCGCGAACGGTCATCGCCAACATCAAAGGCAATCCGGATTTCTTGATTGCTGCATTCTCGGACGTGAGCGCGCATGTCGGCATTTTTAAAGGCCGCATCGCTGGCGTCTCCAGCGACCAGCTTTCCGGAATAGCTCTTCCCGCAAAGTGCGGAGAGCCTGCTGAAAAAACTCACCGTCGGTGCTGGCGGCACAGAGGGAACCGCCGAACAGCCAGTAATCAGAAGCAAGATAGGAATTAACTTTTTCACACACCCTCCATCAAACGAGCGGCTTGTGCACGCGCTTCATCGGTCACTTCCGTGCCTGAGAGCATACGTGCGATTTCCTGCCGCCTCCCTTCGCCGTCCAACGGCACAACTCCCGTTCGAGTGACGGTGCCTTCGGAGGACTTTGCGATAAAATAATGCGTGCGACCCTTTGCGGCGACTTGTGGGCTGTGCGTGACCGCAAGCAGCTGCTTGCCGTTGTCCGAAAGACGTGCAAGACGTTCACCGATGGCGGAAGCAACTGCGCCCCCTACGCCGCGGTCAATCTCGTCAAAGATTATCGTTGCGGCGCCGCCAACTTCGGCAAGCGCAACCTTTAGCGCAAGGATGAACCGAGAAAGTTCACCGCCCGACGCGATCTTGGTGAGCGGCGCAAAGGGCGCGCCACTATTGGTGGAGATCACGAATTCGATCCGGTCGATGCCGCTGGCATTCCATTGATCTTCCGTCAGCCTTTCAAATTGCGTGCGGAATTTTGCAGCATCCAATTTGAGCGGTGCAAGTTCGGTCGCAACAGCAGCGTCCAGGTGTTCTGCCGCAGTCTTGCGTGCATCGGAAAGCGCTTTTGCCGCATCGACATAAGTCGCATGCGCTAAGCCAACTTCATGATCCAGTTTGGCAAGACCTTCGCCGCCCGCTTCGATCGAGGCGAGCCTTTCGGATAGCTCAATCGCCAAAGCGGGTAGCGCATCGGGCTGCACGTTATGTTTGCGTGCCAGCGCTCGACCTTCAAACAGTCGGAGTTCAATATCCTCCAGCCGCTGCGGGTCAGAGGTTAATGCCATGCTCGCGGAAAGCAATTTGTCCTCGGCTTCCGCAGCCTCAATCACCGATCTGTCGAGCGCTGACAGGGCTTCAGCGAGTAGGGGGTGTTCGCCAGCAATCCGGTCTAGGCGGCGTGCGGCGCTGCGTATTTGTGCGAGGCCGCAATCCGATCCTTCAAAGGCTGCAAGTATGACCTGCAAATCGCCTGCAAGGCGCTCGCCCTTTTGCATATTGGCACGCTCGGTAGCGAGTTGCTCTTCTTCGCCCTCAACCGGCGAAAAGCGCGCTAACTCGGCCGCAGTGTGCTCCAGCCATTCGCGGTCGCGCGCTGCATTTTCGAGCGCCTCTCGGGCTTGATCCAGCCGCGCCTTCGCCGATTGCCATATCGTGTAGGCACTTTGCACTGCAGCCACATCGCACTTGCCGAAAAGGTCAAGCAGCTGCCTGTGCCCTCTGGCATTGAGCAAACCGCGATCATCATGCTGCCCGTGGATCTCGACTAAATGGCCGCCGATTTGGCGCAGCAACGCGGCAGAACAGGGCTGGTCATTGATGAAAGCGCGGCTGCCGCCATCTGCTTTCAAAGACCTCCGAATGATCAGCGGTTCGCCCGTGCCGATCTCGATTTCGTTTTCGGATAGCGCCTTGGCGAGCGCAGTCGAAGCATCAGGAGCATCGAAGCTTGCGGTAACTTGCGCGCGCTCTGCACCATTACGTACAAGGCCGCTATTGGCACGGTCGCCCAGAGCCAACCCCAACGCGTCGAGCAATATGGATTTTCCTGCGCCGGTCTCTCCGGTCAGGACGCCCAGCCCAGAGGAAAATTCAAGGTCTAATGCCTCGATCAGCACGACATCGCGGATCGAGAGTGCGGTTAGCATTTTCTAATAGCCGGCAAAGGGCTCAAGCCCCTGGGGCATGCTTCTGCATCAAGGAATAGGCGCGTTCGTACCACTTGTTACCCGGATAGTTTGCGCCAAGAACCGCAGCTGCCTTTTTCGCTTCTTCGGGCACACCCATCGCAAGATAGGATTCGGTTAAACGGAACAGAGCCTCGGGAGCATGTGTCGTCGTTTGATATTTATCGACGACTTCGCGGAAACGCAGACTTGCGGCTAACCATAAGGAGCGTCGCTCATAAAAACGGCCGATTTCCATTTCTTTGCCGGCCAAATGGTCATTAACCAGATCGATCTTCAACTGGGCATCGGAAGCATAGCGTGAGTTCGGATAGCGCCTTTGTACTTCGCCAAGCGCATCGAGTGCCTGTTGGGTGATTTTCTGATCGCGGGTTACATCGCTGATTTGCTCATAATAGCAGAGCGCGATCAAATAATAAGCATATGGCGCGTCTTTGTTGCCCGGGTGCACCGACAGAAACCGCCGTGCTGACTGGATCGATTCGGTATATTTTGAACCAAGATAATTAGAAAATGCGCTCATTAACTGCGCGCGGCGTGCCCATGGCGAATATGGGTGCTGACGTTCGACTTCTTCGAACAGAGCTGCTGCTACCAGATATTGACCGCGGTCCAGCTTTTCCTTTGCCGCTGCATACAGCGTGTTCACATCACGCGCGACATAGCGGGTGTCGGACTTTTTGCCGCCTCCACCTGTTGCACAGCCGGAAAGAAGAGTGGCAGTCAGGCCCAGGGCAAGCGGAACGAGGAGATTTTTTTGCATGGGTTTCCCTTAAATGCACTTGTCGCCGTCGCCAAGTGCTTTCGTTCATTCCATGCTTCGTCGTTGCTGATCGGTCAATGAACAACGCTTTTTTATGCCTTAGGCCGGTCATGCCACCACATCACGCCAAATGGCAAAGGGGACCAATACGATGTTTTAATGTCCGCATTTGCCAATATTGCGGAAATCCAGTTGTTGCATGTGAAGAAGATGGAATAGCTATTGCGTATTTGCGACTGGTTGCCGCCTGTATAGAATATATCATGCTCGCCGTAGCCTTTGACGGGACGCAATTTGGGACCTTCATACGCAAACGTCGTTGCGGCGCTTTGTATGCTAAGCAATATCGTCTGCAAGCTCTTATCGTCGACACTCAGTTCCCTTAAATCTTCGCGCGGCAAATGCTCCAAATGATCGACATGGACCAAGGTTTTGCCCGAACCAGCGAAAGCTGATCCCAATGTGGCGATGTCAACGTCCGACCAGGTTGGCGTTTTGAGGTAGAATTCCTCGTCTCCCCAACCAACCATCTGCCATTTGGTGTTTATCGTTGGATCGGCCAAGTCGGACTTCGGGAAAAGGCAACCATCGTTGGTTTCGTTCGCGAAGCAGGGAATGACAATGCTGGTGTGGATGCCGTTGTCGTGCAGATAGATTTTATGCCCATTTTCAATGGGGATCCAATCGCTATTCACCGGAATTAGGCTGCCAGTGAAAGCTGCAACAAAATAGAGGCCAGAAAGCAACGCTGGCCAACCCACCAAAGCACGCAAAAATCGTCTAATGCTGTTGATGCGAAACAGTTTCACGCGTAACCAATCCCCATGAACCAAGCGTCCCATGTCTATGCTGCTCCGCCCGAAGGCGCAAACGCCGATTGGACAATTTCGCAGAATTGGGACGCTTTCGATGCCAGCGAACATGCGATGTGGGACCGGCTTTTTGCAAGGCAGTCGAAAATGTTGCCGGGTCGCGCTGCCGATTTATTTTTGCGCGGTCTCGACATCCTAAAGCTAAGCAAACCCGGAATTCCCGAATATGGCGAACTTAACCGGCGTTTGATGGCGGTAACGGGTTGGAAAGTAGTCGCGGTGCCGGGCTTGGTTCCCGACGAAGTATTCTTTGACCATTTGGCCAACAGAAGGTTTCCAGCAGGAAACTTCATCCGCACGCCTGATCAGGTCGATTATCTGCAAGAACCCGATATTTTTCACGATGTTTTTGGCCATGTGCCGATGCTCGCTGATCCGGTGTTTGCGGACTATATGGTTGCATATGGAAAGGGTGGTCTGCGCAGCCTAGGGTTCGATGCGCTCGACCATTTAGCACGACTCTACTGGTACACGGTTGAGTTCGGCTTGATCAAAGATGCTGGAGGTTTGAAGATCTACGGCGCAGGGATAGTATCCAGCTACGGCGAGAGTATCTTCGCGTTAGATGATGCCAGCCCCAACCGGATTCAATTTGATCTCGAACGGGTGATGCGCACTCTTTACAGGATTGACGATTTTCAACAGAATTATTTTGTAATCAATAGCTTGCATGAGCTACTTGAGACCACGATTCATACCGATTTTGCACCACTTTACGGTCGATTGGAAAGCTTGCCCGATCTTGCAATCGCAGAAGTCTTAGAAACTGACAATGTCATAACTTATGGCACGCAAGCTTACGCCATAAGTCGCGCTTAGGGCAGGGTTACCATGTGCCGTAGTCGCCGGGCGGTTGACTTGTGCTGCTATTTGCCCGGACGGTGCGTTTCCAGCTATATATTGGTCGTTTAATGAGCAACAGACACGGCCAATCGCCGCTGTCGGTGCGACGTTCCAAACGGAATCCAGCGCGCCGATAGGCCGACAGCACTTTTTGTGCTTGCGTGTTGAGCAGTCCGGCGAGGATAATCCTGCCTCCACTTCCAATCACTGTTGAAAACGCAGGAGCCAGCTCGATCAGCGGACCCGCAAGTATATTTGCAATAAGAAGGTCAAAGGGTGCGCGTGTTTGAATCAGTTCAGCATCTGTTCCGGTTGCAACGCAAAGCGCAATTTGGCCCATGCGGTTGCCAAGCGGGACTGAGTTTTCTCGGGCATTATCTGCGGTCACGGCAATACTCACCGGATCGATGTCCGAAGCAGTGATATTTGACTTTGGCCAAAGCCTCTGCGCGGCAAAAGCCAGCAATCCGGTGCCTGTGCCAATGTCAGCGATATGGGAAAAGCGTGTACCAGAGGATCGCAAATGGTCGAGCATAGCCAAGCAACCAAATGTTGTTTCATGTCCTCCAGTGCCAAAAGCCTGACTTGCCGGGATTGTAAACGCTGTTTTATCCGCTGGTATATGGGTTGCATTGCTGCCGTTGTGCACGAAGAAGCGCCCTGCAGTGACAGGTGCCAGTGCGGATTGGCTTAGAGTGAGCCAATCCTCCTCTGGTAACTTTTCAACGACCGGACTACATTCGACCGCACTGGAAATCAGCGCCTTAAGGGTAGCTACCAGTTGATGGGTCGGCTTGCCTTCGACATAGGCGACCAATTCCCAACGATTGTCATCAAATGCAACGACTTCTTGCGTGAGTAATACCGGAACTGGATCAAAAATCTCCAGCTCCGGAATGTCGCGATCAAGACTTTCGGCTTCAGCCCTTGTGCAGGGCAGGGTTATTTTCCAGCTGTCGGCCATATCCGCTTTCCGTTTGAAGGCGGCGGGTTAGCCAGAGTGGAGCATTTGGACAAGAGGGCGGTGCCCCTTGCTGCACTATTTAGCCAAGCATTTGGGCGACGAACTTACCTGCATTGCTTTGCAGCGACATCATTTTCTCGTTCACTTTGGAAAAGTCCCTTTCCAAAGTCGAAATTTCCGAAACGACATTCTCGGTGTCGACGCGGATCGCAGAGATTGTGCTGGACATAAGATCGGCCGCAAGTGCGGTTTCGTCTACCGATGCCGTAATCATGGTAACCGTCTGTGCCTGTTCTTCCATCGCGCGGCGGATGCGTTGTGCAGAAACTTGCACGTCGTTAACGGTCGCACGGATCGAAGCGTTCGATTCCACGGAAACTTGGGTCGCACTTTGAATTGCGGCTATCTTTTTCGCAATATCGTCGGTGGCTTGCGCGGTCTGATTGGCAAGGCTTTTGACTTCTTGTGCAACTACAGCAAAGCCACGACCTGCATCGCCAGCACGCGCAGCTTCAATTGTGGCGTTGAGCGCAAGAAGGTTGGTTTGACCGGCGATCTCGCGGATCAGTCCAAGAATTGACTCAACCGACTTTGCTTGTTCGGCCAATGTATCGGTTGCCTCAACGCTCGCGCTCGCTTGTGCGGCGGCCTTGTTTGCAACATCAGAAGCAGTTTCAACTTCTTCACGGGCATCTTCAATGGCGCGGATAAGGCCCGCCGCCGTTTGCGCCGCTTCGCGCATAGCAATGGCGGATTGTTCAGACGCCGAAGCAACTTCGGAAGCTTTGCTGAGCATGCCTTGCGCCATGGCAGAGCTGCCGCCGGCTTGCTGTTTCAACAGATGAGCTTGCTCCGAAACTTCGCGGGTTGCTGAAGCAATGTCGATTTCAAACTGATTTCCGTATTGTCTGCGGCTTTGTTCCATTGCTGCTTTTTCCCGGACCCAGTGAATTGTCGAAACAATTGCCATTTCCATGGAACACAGATTGAATAGCGTTTCCGCCAGAACGGACATTTCCGCGTGTTCTATTGCCGTGTTGGACGTCACCGCGCTGATCATATAGCGGTTGGTTGCCGATGAGGCGGAGAGCAGTTGGTGCAGGGGAACGCCCCGATTACAGGCGTCTTCAACAATCATCCTGTAACGTTCCACCCACTCAAACGATTCGTGATTTTCCATTTTCTGTTTCAGAAAGGCAGCAGTCCGTTCGACCAGATTATCAATTTTGCCTTGTCCAAAGTCGTTTTCATTTTGACCAGCATCGCGCCATTGATTCCAATAAGCCTGCGCTGCTTGGGAAAAATCGCCAGCAAAAAACTCGCTTACTTTCCGGCAATTGCTTGCCATGCGGTGGTCGATATCAAAAGCCTGAATAATAGCATGCAGTTGCGAATTGATGTCTTCGACTTTTCCGGTTTCTTGCGCGACCACGTTAGTTCTCCGATATTTCCCCGATGCTCCGGGCTTTTGTGTTCTCCGGATCAAGCTTTGAAGCAAATTGGTTAATTTCGCGTTAGCCATAGTTAGCGAATAGAATTGCCCGATTTTCAAAGCTTGCGCAGATGGCTTGCACTGAGGGTTCAAAGCATTAAAGAGCATGCCAACTCACCGTTTAATTCGGCAGTCCAAAAAGGGAATTCGACAATATGGGGCAAAAAACTGACCGGCCAATTTCACCGCATCTGGGCATTTACCAGCGCGGACCGCATATGATGGTGTCGATTATCCACCGCATTACCGGCTTTGTGTTGGCAACCGCGGGCATGTTGACGCTTTTGTGGTGGCTGGCTTCGATTGCGGGTGGTGAGCAGGCTTACGCAACTTTTTTAAGCTATGCAGTCGACGGCGGCAAAGACGCCACTACTTGGCAGATTGTTTGCAACTGGTTGTTCCGCTTGGTGGCTATTGGTGTGACGTGGAGCTTTTTTCAGCACCTGTTTTCTGGCCTGCGCCATTTGGTGATGGACATGGGGGCTGGGTATGAACTTAAAACCAACAAACAATGGACATGGGCAGTTTTCATTGCTGCGATCATGGCGACAGTGGCGGTTGCGCTGCATGTCGCCAGCCGCATGACAGGAGCATTGTAAAATGGGTAACGGTACCAGTATCGGCAAGGTACGCGGCAGCGGATCAGCCAAACATGGCGGGGAACATTGGATCAACCAAAGAGTAAGTGCGGCGGGCAACATCTTGCTGACCTTTTGGCTCGTTATATCGCTTGTCCGACTTCCTAATTACGAGCATGAAACCCTAGCCGTATGGCTGTCGCAACCAATCGTAGCGGTTCCGATGATCCTTATGCTGGTCAGCATTTTCTGGCACGCCCGGCTCGGGCTTCAGGTGTTGATCGAAGATTATGTCCATGATGAAGGCAATAAATTTGCCGCTATGTTGTTGCTTAATTTCTATGTCGTCGCATCTGTTGTGTTCGGCATTTTCACCATCGCCAAAATCGCGATTATCGGAGCTCCCACCTGATGTCAGACGCGTATAAGATTATTGATCATGTTTACGATACCGTTGTTGTCGGTGCCGGCGGTTCAGGCCTTCGCGCCACTATGGGCAGTGCCGAAGCCGGTCTAAAAACCGCGTGCATAACGAAAGTATTTCCAACGCGTAGCCATACGGTTGCGGCACAGGGCGGCATCGCGGCTAGCCTCGGCAATAACTCGCCGGACCATTGGACATGGCACATGTACGACACCGTCAAGGGGTCGGATTGGCTGGGCGACCAAGACGCAATCGAATATATGGTGCGTGAGGCACCAGCCGCAGTGTACGAGCTCGAACATGCTGGCGTGCCGTTTTCGCGCAACGAAGACGGAACCATCTATCAACGCCCCTTTGGCGGCCATATGCAGAATATGGGTGAGGGGCCGCCGGTCCAACGTACTGCAGCAGCAGCCGACCGTACCGGTCACGCGATGCTCCACGCACTTTATCAACAGAGCCTGAAATATGACGCGGATTTCTTCGTCGAGTATTTTGCTATCGATCTGATCATGGAAGGCGGGGAATGCCGCGGCGTCATCGCCATGTGCTTAGAAGACGGCAGCATTCACCGCTTCCGTTCGCAAGCTGTGGTGCTTGCCACAGGCGGCTATGGCCGTTGCTATTTCAGCGCAACTTCTGCGCATAGCTGTACCGGCGACGGTGGCGGCATGGTGCTGCGCGCAGGCCTGACGATGCAGGATATGGAGTTTGTGCAATTCCATCCGACCGGTATTTACGGCGCGGGCGTGCTGATTACCGAGGGTGCGCGCGGTGAGGGCGGTTATCTGACCAACTCCGAAGGCGAACGCTTCATGGAGCGTTATGCTCCCTCGGCAAAGGATTTGGCGAGCCGCGATGTCGTTAGCCGCTCAATGGCTGCGGAAATGCGCGAAGGGCGCGGCGTTGGTCCCAATGGCGACTACATCTACCTGCATCTCGACCATATCGATCCGAAGATTTTGGCCGAACGTTTGCCCGGCATTACCGAAACCGGCAAGATTTTTGCAGGCGTTGACTTGACCCGGCAACCGCTGCCGGTGACACCAACCGTTCACTACAACATGGGTGGTATCCCGACCAATTATCACGGCGAAGTTATCCACCCGACCAAATCCGATCCTGACGCCGTTGTTCCAGGGCTGTTCGCTGTGGGTGAAGCGGCATGCGTTTCTGTTCACGGCGCAAACCGTCTTGGCTCGAACAGCCTGATCGATTTGGTGGTCTTTGGCCGCGCGACCGGGCTGCGCTTAAAAGAGATACTAACGCCGGGTGCTTCGCAGCGTGCATTGCCGGCAGAATCGGCCGAACTCGCATTGTCGCGCGTTGACCATTTCCGCCATGCGCAAGGAGGATCGCCAACAGCGCAGATCCGTCTGGATATGCAGCACACGATGCAGAAACATTGCGCGGTGTTCCGCGATTCTGAACTGTTGGCTGAGGGCAAGACCAAGATGGACGCGGTATACAATCGTATGGCCGATGTGCATGTTACCGACAAGAGCCTAATCTGGAACACTGATTTGATCGAAACGCTCGAACTCGACAATCTGCTCGGTCAAGCGATGGTGACGATGTACGGTGCGGAGAACCGTAAGGAAAGCCGCGGCGCACATATGCATGAGGATTTCCCCGACCGTGACGACAAGAACTGGATGAAGCACAGTACGTCTCGTTTTGACGGCTGGGGTGGCAAGGGCGGCAAGGTCAGCCTCGGCGACCGGCCCGTACACAGCTATACGCTTTCCGACGATGTCGAATATATCAAACCAAAAGCGCGGGTTTATTGAGCGGCCTTAGTTAATGTTGACCAATGCCGCCAAGCCGCGCAGGTTCGCCGGCGAACCGATTTTTGAAGGATGAACATCATGGCCACCGAACGCTCGCCAGGTTTCAAGTTGCTCTTTGCCGGATTGGTAGGCTTGGCGCTCATCGTGCCTCTGATGATGGTCTACGCTTTGCTGTGGGACCGGCAGCAGCAATCGGAAACCGCGCAGACCAGCATCGCGGCCGGCTGGGGCGGACCGCAGGTCATGGTCGGGCCGGTTCTGGTCATTCCTTACGAGTTGACGTCTGTTGAAACCGTCGAGGAAGGCGGCAAGCAAAGCACGCGCAATGTAACCGTGATGAAAGAGATGTTTCTTTCGCCTGAAACCAACTACATCAACACCGAAATCAAACCGACAAAGCGTAAGAAGGCGATTTATGAAAGCGTTCTTTATGACGCGATCAATTCCGGAAAAGCGCATTTCGCGCTGCCAAAGGATTTTGCGCGCTACGGCATAGATCGCACCGCGCTGCGCCTCGCAAACGCGGAATTGCGTTTTGGCGTGTCGGATGCGCGCGGTCTTCAGGCCAATAGCAAGGTGATAGTCAACGGTGCCGAGCGGGAGCTACAACCTGGCAAAGGTCTTGCGGCCTCCGGTAATTCAGGTTTTTTCACCTTTGTAGATTGGGACGGCAATGCACCCATTGATGTGACTTACAATTTTGCCGTCCGCGGAAATAAGTCTTTGGGATTGGTTCCTCGCGGGGGCCAAACCCGTTGGGAGGTGAAGTCAACTTGGCCCAATCCCAGTTTCGACGGAGATTTCCTGCCGACCAAACGCGAAGTAAGCGGTAGCGGCTTTACCTCGACCGTAGCGGTCAGCAATTTGGCGCTCGGTCAAGCGCTCATATTGACCAGCGATCCTGCAATGCCGCAATCGGATGGCGGTGGGAAATATATTAGCGCTTCTGTAGCGCCTCGGGCGGCGGATTCGGCTGGTCCCAGCCAAGTAGCCGCGATCGGATTGATCGAACCTGTGGACCTTTACAGCCAGGTTGACCGGTCAGTGAAATATGGATTTCTCTTCATAGGATTTACATTTCTGGCTTTCCTGATGTTCGACATCATCGCGGGTGCGCGTGTTGCGGCGGCGGAATATTTGCTAACCGGCGCTGGATTGGTGTTGTTCTTCGTGATGTTACTCGCCTTTGCCGAGGTCATCGGTTTTACCCCGGCTTATCTGCTTGCGGGCGGCGCTATCACCGGCTTGCTGACGGCCTATTCAGCCGCCGTGCTGAAAAGCTGGGCTCGGGCGAAGGTGATCGGCGGATTGCTCGTCGGACTTTATGCCACGCTCTATGTACTGCTTAGCCTTGAGGCATTTGCACTCATCATCGGTTCGATCCTTCTCTTCTTGGCGCTGGCGGCTGTCATGTGGGCCACACGGCACATAGATTGGACGGCAAAGCGCGAAGTGGTTGATGCGTTAGCAACCGGCAAGGTGGCGGCAGAAGCGGCGCCTGCGCCGCGCAAACGCGCTACTGCTAAAGTCATTGGGAGCTAAAAAGTCTAGGCCCTAGGATGGGCGTTTTCGTACTCGTCCAGTAGCATGGCGGTATCGACCGCTGTGTAGATCTGCGTCGAAGAAAGGCTTGCATGCCCAAGCAATTCCTGCAGGCTACGCAGGTCCGCGCCTCCCGCTAGCAAATGCGTTGCAAAACTGTGGCGCAATGCGTGCGGGGTTATTCGGTCTGATAGCTGCAAACGCTTGCGCGCGCCCTGAACGGCGCGTCGGATGAGGGCAGGGGAAAGCGCGCCGCCTCTGCTACCGCGAAATAACGGTTGGTCGCGCACAGGCGGGTACGGACAAAGTTCGATATAGTCTTCGATAGCCTGTTTAACTTGCGGTAATAATGGGATTATTCTGGTTTTATTGCGTTTGCCTGTGACCCGAATCGTTTCCCCTAAGGGTAGTTCTGCGCCGGTTAGTCCCGCCGCTTCGCTGACCCGCAGCCCCCCGCCGTAGAGCAGCAACAAAACCGCCCAGTTGCGCGCGCCAATCCAGTCGTCTCGCGCGGTCTCCGCTGCATCATCAGCAATCGCCAGCACATCTTCGGGAGAGACCGGACGCGGGATACTCCCGGGCAGCCTTGGTCCTTTCATCGCCGGAATATGAGCTTCGTCACCCAAGGCAAAGCGTAAGAAAGACCGGATCGCTGACAGCTCGCGAGCAGTTGACCGGTTGCCAAGCCCCTCGCCACGCCGGAAAGCAAGGAATGAACGCAGATCTGCAGTGCTTATTGCTGCTAAGCTCTGGCGATCGGGAGACGCGCCCAAATGTTCGGTCAGAAACGCGCACAGCCGCTTCGCCGTCGCAACAAACGCACGTACACTGTTGAGCGATTTGCGACGGTCCTCGACCAAAAACAGGCGGTATTCCTCGATCAGTCGTTTTGTAGGCTCCATGCCTCTAAGCCTATCAGGCAGCGGCTTCACTCTCAAGCTCGGCGCACACGATTTGCGGCAGGATCGCGTCAAGCAGCGGCATGCCTTTCGGCGTGACTGTCAATTTTGCACCTTTGGAATTGAGCAAACCGAGCTCCGTCAAAAACGTAACTTTTCCGGCGTTGATCATTTGATTCTGCGGATAGTTCAAGCGCGCGGCGAGTTGAGACAGGTCAACACCTTCGGCTAAACGCAGACCCATTATCAGCGCCTCTGCGGCTTGTTCATGCGGCGCAAGTGAAGTTTCAGCTTCGATGCCGTGGGAATTACGATCTACGGCAGCCAGAAAATTCTCGGGCTTCTTGTGGCGTTGGGTTGCCATACCGCCGCGCCGACCGTGCGCGCCTGGTCCGACACCCAAATAGTCCTGGTAGCGCCAGTAAATGAGATTGTGACGGCTCTCCTCGTCCGGTCGCGCATGATTGCTGATCTCATACGCGGGGATACCTGCCGATGCCGTTATTTCCGATGTAATGGAATATAGCGAGGCTGCGTGGTCGTCATCTGCCGGAACCAGAACACCTTGACGAACCAACGTTTCAAAGCGTGTGCCGGGCTCAATCGTCAGTTGGTATAGCGAAAGGTGGCCCGTACCGAATTCGATCGCGCTTTCGAGTTCGCGCGCCCAATCGGCTTCGCTTTGGCCGGGCAGGGCGTAGATCAGATCGAAACTCACGCGCTGAAAATGTCGCTGTGCAATGGCCAATGCAGATAACGCTTCGTTCACGCTGTGGGCACGCCCAAGAAAAGCCAAGTTTTCATCGTTAAGGGACTGAACACCCAAAGACACGCGGTTGATGCCAGCAGAAGCCAGTTCAGCAAAGCAAGCAGCCTCAACCGAAGACGGATTAGCTTCGAGTGTTATCTCAATATCGGGATCAAAGCCGAAAAGTTTTTCAGCCTCGCTCAGTAAATCAACAACAAGCCATGGCGGCATTAGACTTGGCGTGCCGCCACCGAAGAAAATCGATTTCAAAGGACCATTTGGTGCCGCCCGAGCCTCAAAGTTTAAGTCTGAAATTAGCGCATCGCGCCAATTCATATGGTTAATTTTTTCGCGAACATGGCTGTTAAAGTCACAGTAAGGACATTTTGATATACAAAATGGCCAGTGAAAATAGAGGGCTAGGGGCATGCAGGGGACAAGCAGCATTTGTCGCACAAATGTCAAGCGCGCGGCTGCGGCGCTGTTGCTTGTGTGTTCGGGAATTGGAAGTCAAACTCTCGCGGTTGAAAATGCCGAGATTGAATATGTTGATGCCGCTGAACCATTATTGGCCCCATTGCCTGTTGAAGAGATGGAGAGCATCTGGCTTACCGAACATAACATCGCAAGACATCAAACTGGCGGTAAGCCGTTGATATGGGATCAAAGCTTGGCAGACGATGCAAGGAAATGGGCGATGTATCTTGCGGCAACATCACAATTTGAACATGCTCAACAAGCCGAAGGGTTATCTGTGCAAGGAGAAAACTTGTGGATGGGAACCGCGCGAAGCTACACGCCAAAGCAAATGGTTGGAAGTTGGATAAAAGAGCGAACTCAATATAAATCCGGCCGTTTTCCGGCAATCTCGCGGACCGGAAACTGGATCGATGTTGGGCATTATACCCAACTGATTTGGCCCGAAACAAAAAAGGTGGGATGCGCCTTGGCGCGCAATGCCGAGGACGAGTTTCTAGTTTGTCGTTACTGGCCGGCGGGCAACGTGATTGGCGACATTTTGCCATAGGCCACGGTTTACAATGCTACGGCACATGTAATTTTGTTTCGCAAACCTGTAACATTATTGAAAAATTTCAGTTTTTGCTTGTGCAACAGGCAATACCTTGCTCTATCACGGGTTCTTCCGAATCAAACCGTGCGACTAAGGGGTTGGATATGTTCTTTTCCGAGTGGGTCAAATCGACCAAGATGATAGGCGCTTTGACCGCGCTATCGGTGCTGTCTGTGCCGGTGATTGTTGTGGCAGATGCTTCCAATCCAGTTTACGTACCGAAGAAAAAGGTCGTAAAGAAGAAGGCGGTAAAGAAAGTCATTCGCAAAAAGCGCGCTGTCGCTAAGCCACGCGCTGTTACCCGTCCGGCACCTGAACCGGCATATACACCTCCTGCGCCTGAGCCAGTAGTAGCTGCGCCTGAGCCTGTTTACACGCCGCCTCCGCCGCCGCCAGTGACTTACACGCCACCTCCCGTGGTCACGCCAGCTGCTCCTCCGCCGCCGGTTGTAACTGGTGGGGGTGGTTTCCCGTGGCTCCTGGGTCTGCTCGGCGCCGCAGCTGTTGCAGGCGGCGTTATCTTGGCTTCTGGCGGTGATGACGCACCTACCAGCCCTTAAGCTGGTTCGCACATAAGTTTTGAAGAGGGCTGGGGATATTTCTCCAGCCCTTTTTCATTGTGTCGTATTGCAGCAGAATCTTTTGGAGAGCTCGCGCTCTGCGTGTGGATTTGCGATAGATTAATCGCCGGCGAAAAGCGCTTTGGAAAGCTTGCGAAAAGCATCTGCGCGGTGACTGATGCTGTGTTTCTCTTCCGGATCGATTTCGGCAAATGTTTGGTCACGGCCTTCTGGGACAAAAACCGGATCATAGCCAAAACCCAATTTTCCTCTTGGCGGCCAAGTCAGTGCCCCCGATACCCGCCCTTCAAAAACTTCAGCATGGCCATCGGGCCATGCAACAGCAAGCGTGCAGGCGAAATAGCTGTTGCGACTGGTTTCCGGGCCTAACTCAGCAAGCTTGCCCTCAACTTTTCCCATCGCCATGTACCAGTCGCGGCCCGGCTCCCCTTCATATGGCTGCCGCTCTGCCCAATCGGCGGTATACACGCCTGGCGCACCGCCAAGCGCAGCCACACAAAGGCCGCTATCATCGGCAATTGCGGGTAGGCCAGAACCCTGTGCCGCACTATGCGCCTTTATCAGGGCATTTTCAGCAAAGGTCGTGCCTGTCTCTTCGGGCTCAGGCAAGCCAAGAGCAGCGGCAGAGATCGCTTCTATGCCAAATGGTGTCAATAACGCGCTGATTTCTCGTAATTTACCCTGATTGTGGCTGGCAACCACCAGCTTTCCTGGGCCAAGTTTGCGGCTAGGCATTCAGCGGCTCACTTTACCGCATCAATCTGCGCCGCAAATATCCGGTCACAACCCATCCGTGCCAAACGGAGCAAGCGTAGCAAGCCTTCTTCGTCATAAGTGGCCCCTTCCGCTGTTGCTTGTGCTTCGGCAATCATCCCGCCGCTGAGCAATACGAAATTAGCATCGGCATCGGCACTGGAGTCCTCGATATAATCAAGATCGAGTACTGGCGTGCCGTTGTAAATTCCGCAACTGACTGCTGCGACTTGGCCAGTGATCGGGTCATCCTTGATTGTGCCGTCTGCGAGCAGCTTGTTAACCGCCAAACGCAGCGCAACATATGCACCCGAAATAGAGGCCGTTCGCGTACCGCCGTCGGCTTGAATAACATCGCAGTCGAGCACGATTTGCCGCTCGCCCAGTTTCTTCATGTCGACGACCGCCCGCAAAGAACGCCCAATGAGCCGCTGGATCTCTTGCGTCCGGCCCGATTGCTTGCCCTTTGCTGCTTCACGGCTGCCGCGTGTATGGGTTGCGCGGGGCAGCATCGAATATTCAGCAGTCACCCAGCCTTCGCCCTTGCCGCGCAAAAACGGCGGAATTTTTTCCTCAACGCTGGCAGTTACCAAAACACGTGTGTCACCAAAGCTGATCAGGCAGGACCCTTCAGCATGTTTGGTGAAACCGGTTTCAATGGTGATGGCGCGCATTTGGTCAGGCGCACGGCCGGAAGGTCGCATGATATTCCTTTCAAGTGAATTGCATGCGCCTTATCCGCAAGGACTTGTGCTTACAATGGTAGGCCGCGAAAAGGTTGGTAACTTTCTCGTGGCCACCATTTCGGCTTCATGGACGGGCGGGGTCCGCGAAGAACTTTATATACTGTGGTGTGCAGCGAATCGTGTTGGCAACGGTGTAGTAGCCGCTTGGCGTAGGGGTCCCATCAATCCGCCTGGCACCCGTGGGCAATTCTCCGAAAACCTTAAACTCAACCCGCGCAGTTCCACCTGCTGGATCAAAATGAACCTTGGCATTGGTGTAGGGCTGACGATCCTCGTCGGTGGTATAGGCCCACATTGCCTGGTAAACCTTGAAGGCACAGTCGCGCTGTGAGACAGCACTTTTGAAAATTTTGCTATGCTTGTCAGTAACTTCTTTGGCGCGCGACGGATCCGGACCCGGATTCGGACCGAGTTCAGTAGGGGCAGGATTGTTACCCAAAAGCGCCATCCCTAATAGCGGTAAGGCCAGTTGCAATTTCCTTTGCATAATTTGTCCTCCTATTTTCGTGTCCCCCTTGTTGGAAACATGTCGCAACTAGACTATTGGCAAAGCCATGTCCGTGACGGAGATCACAGAGCTAAATGACCGCACCCGAACGATTTTTCGGATGGTGGTGGAGTTGTATCTCGATAACGGAGCGCCTGTGGGATCTCGCAGCCTCTCTAAAGCGGGCGGTTTGAGCTTATCGCCAGCGTCAATCCGAAATGTCATGCAGGATTTGGAGGAAGCAGGTCTTCTTTCAGCGCCCCATACCAGTGCGGGCCGGATGCCCACCGAGAGTGGGCTTCGGTTGTTTGTCGACGGGATGATGCAAGCCGCAGAACCCACAGCTGAAGAACGCCAGATGATCGAGGCGCAGGTCAATGTACGCGGACCTATCGAGGATGCTCTGGCTGCGGCGACCTCTGCGCTGTCGGGACTTGCGGCTTGTGCTGGCGTAGTAATGGTGCCGAAGCGCGACGTAACGCTGAAGCAGTTCAGCTTTGCCAGGCTGTCAGCGACACAGGCACTGGCGATATTGGTCGGCGCGGACGGATCGGTGGAAAACCGCTTGGTTGAGATTTCTCCGAGGGTCGGGGACAGCGCGCTTACCGAAGCAAGCAATTACATAAGCGCGCGGTTGACCGGCTTGACGTTGTCGCAAGCACTAGCGCGCATTGACGCCGAAATCCGTGCGGAAAAGGCTGCACTCGATACAGCTAGCGCCCAATTGGTGCGAAATGGTCTCGCTCTGTGGTCGCTGGACAGTGACGAGCGGCCCGTGTTGATCGTGCGGGGGCAATCGCATTTGCTCGACGACGCGGCCGCCGCTGATCTGGACCGGATTCGGCAGTTGCTTGATGAGCTCGAGAGCAAGGAAGAAATCGCACGATTGATCGACAGCGCGCGTGACGCGCAGTCGACGCGAATATTCATCGGCTCTGAAAACAACCTTTTTTCGCTGTCTGGTTCCTCGGTGATTGCGGCCCCTTACCGTGAAGCTGGCGGAAAAGTAGTTGGCGTTGTAGGGGTGATTGGTCCAACGCGGCTGAATTATGCGCGGATCGTGCCAATGGTAGATTTTACTGCGCAAGCCTTGTCCCGCTTGATGAAATAGCAACAGTCCCTATATGCGCTGCATACGAAAGACCGAGATGGTCAGGCAAAGGGATTTACCGGGGCGATGAGCGAAAAGAAGAGCAAAGTGATTGATGAAGCAACAGCGGCCGAAATGAAAGGTGTGCCTGAGCATCTGCAAGCGGGCGCCGACGAACAGGTCGAGGAAAAGGCAGCGGCTGCGGATTTGGTGGGGACTAAACTAACAGAGCTGAACCTCGCATTGGAAAGTGCGAAGCAAGAAGTGCTGTATGCACAGGCAGAAACGCAGAATGTGCGTCGCCGGATGGAGAAAGAGGCCGCTGATGCGCGTGCCTATGCCGCGACTGGTTTTGCACGCGATATTTTGTCGGTGTCGGACAATCTGACCCGAGCGCTTGAAGCAATTCCGCAGGAAATGCGCGGGAATGAAGCTACTAAAGGCCTGATCACCGGATTGGAAGCTACCGGACGTGAGCTCGAATCGGTATTTGCCAAGCACGGCATCACTCGGATTGCCGCGCTCGGTATGCCGCTGGATCCCAACCAACATCAAGCGATGGTTGAGATCCCTAGCGAAGAAGCGACGCCGGGCACAATTGTAACCGAAATGCAGGCTGGTTACATGATCAAGGACCGTTTGCTACGTCCAGCGTTGGTCGGCGTTGCCAAGAAACCGGACTAAAAGCCTTATTAATCAAGGCCCTTTGTAGTAGCCTGAAAATCTACTTTCCTACATGCTACCGGTGGGTTCAATATAACCGTAATGGTTAAATGCGATTCGTTGGAGTGTGGTTACAATGGAAGTGAAGACGTTTCTTAACGCTATTATGATGGCTTTTCTTGCATTCGTGCTCATGACGTGGGGTGTTCCCACATCAGCGCAAGTCAGCGCCACCGATGCCAAAGCCTGGGCGACGCATGTTCCTGCCAATTGGAAGCTGTTGGAAGTCGCGAAAAATGGCGCGGATACGGTGTTGCTCGTTGAACAAAATGATCCGTCAAAGCGTATTGCCAATGACGGCTTGGGCTCACCCACGCTTAATCTCAATCCTCGCAGCCTGATTTTCCTTTCCCGTGCAGGCGGTCGATACGAAAAAACCGGACATGCAGACAAGTTTGCTCCGTCCGAAGGCAGCGAAGACTCGCCGTGTCTCGAAGACCCATTGCTCGAAGGTGGCATTGGTTTTGAGAAAAGGATTCTTACTGTAAAGCTACATTATTGGATGAGCTGTGGTAGCTACAGTGTTGCTATCAGGACATTTAAGTTCCGCAAAGAAAACAACAGATACCGGCTCATCGGACTTGATATTCTCTCCTTTTCGCGTGCGTCTGGCGAAGGTGAAGAAACCAGTATCAACTATTTGAGCGGAAAAATGCGCGTGAAAACCGGAGTACAGGTGATTGGACTTGAAGACGGTGCACCGACGCCCAAGTCTCAAACCCGGTGGAGCAATGTCGGGCGCGACAAATACTATCTTGATTTCATGGACCAGGGTGCGTGCATAGATCCCGACAGCGCGCCGGGATGGTGCGGATATTGAGCCGCTGGTGATTGACCGGACGAACGTATAAGCCGATTCCATGAATACAACGGAAACCGAAGCAAAGCTTGTAAATCCGTGGGCACATGAATTTCGCGCAACGATGGCGGTCGCTTGGCCGCTGATCCTTACCAATCTTACGATGATGCTGATCAACGTGACCGATGTGTATTTGCTGGGAAAACTTGGACCTGATGCGCTTGCGGCATCGGCGCTCGGTGCGGGGATCATGTTTACGATGCTGTTGTTTGGCATTGGGCTGGTGATTGCCGCTGCACCGCTAATGGCTACCGAGATTGGACGTGATCCCGATAATGTGGACGCAATCCGCGCCATTTTCCGCCAAAGCCTATGGGCAGCACTGCTAATCACAATTCCGATGTGGACGGTCATGTGGTTTACAGGGCCGCTTTTGCGCTTGGCTGGCCAGCCAGAGCGGCTTGCGAACGACGTGGCTCTATTCATGGGCAGCCTACAATGGATGATTTTGCCCGCGCTTGGCATTGTTGCATTACGGTCGTTCATGGCGGCGCTAGAACGAACGGGCTGGACGTTGGTTGCCGGATTGGCTGCGGTTGTGTTCAACGCGGCAATCAACTGGGTGCTGATATTTGGAGCGTTCGGCATACCGGCACTTGGGCTTTGGGGTGCAGGGCTGGGAAGTACGTTGACGAACATATTCCAGTTCGGCTTCTTAATTTTCATCGCAAATATGCATCCCGTTTTTGGTAAGTACCGTCTGTTTGAGAGTGTTTTCCAAAAAGATTGGGAGCGGTTGAAACCAATCTTGCGGCTTGGGGCGCCAATATCGCTGGCGATGGGCTTTGAAGCATCGGTGTTCGGTTTTGCTGTTTTCCTTATGGGGTATATCGACACAACATCGGTCGCAGCGCATGCCATTGCCATCCAAATTGCATCGGTCACATTCATGGTTCCTATGGGTATGGCGCAAGCGGCTACCGTGCGCATTGGCATCGGTTTTGGACGCAAGGACCCCGCAATGATTGGTCGCGCTGGTTGGACAGCCTATGTACTTGGCGTCGGGTTTATGACGCTTTCTGCGATCATTTTGTGGCTGTTTCCCGCCCAGCTTGCTGGCTTATTCATTGACGTCAATATCCCGGGCAACGCGCCTGTGATTGCTCTTGCTGTGCAGTTTTTGGCCTTAGCCGCGTTGTTTCAGATCGCTGATGGTGCGCAAGTTGTCGGCGCAGGGATGCTGCGCGGACTGCACGATACGCGGACACCGATGCTTTACGCTGCCTTTGGCTATTGGCTGGTTGGAATCGGCGTGGGCAGCTATCTTGCGTTCGGAGCAAAGTGGAACGGCGTTGGAATTTGGACTGGGCTTGCCACGGGTCTTGGATTTGTAGCGGTTTTAATGCTCGTGCGGTGGTTGCGCCGCGATGAACTGATGGCGAGGCAGGTCGACGCACAGCTGCAAATCTGATATTTTTTGCGCATGAAGCGGTTTGTTCTATCAGTTTTGGCGGCCACAGCGTTGTTTCCAGCGCTTGTCCCCGCGAAGCAGGCTAACGTCGAAGCGGTTTGGCTTTCCGAACATAATGCGGCGCGTGCTGATTATGATGTCCCTGCGTTGCAATGGAGCGATGCGCTCGCCGCTGATGCGCGCAAATGGGCAAAACACCTCGCGTCCACTGGCGGCTTTAGGCATTCGGGACAAAATGGGCAGGGCGAAAATCTGTGGCGGGGAACCAAAGGCTATTCGGCGCGGGAAATGGTCGCGCTTTGGGTAGATGAACAGCGTTACTATAATGGCGGGAGGATACCCGATGTCTCGACCACTGGTAATTTTGCCGATGTCGGGCATTTCACGCAGATAATCTGGCGTACTACTAAACAGGTGGGCTGTGCGCTTGCTGACGGGCGGCGCGACCAGGTTCTGGTTTGCCGTTACTATCCGGCGGGCAATGTAATGGGGGAGAATGCGTTGACGGCAACAGCCGCAAAAATTCGCAAGCGCTAACCCTTATGAAAAGGGCAAAATGCTCTCGTAACGCTCAATGTTTGGTGCGCCGGGCACTTTGCGACCATTTTTCAAAAGGAAATAATGGCGTACAATCTCTGCTTGCTGTTCAATGCCGTACCGTTTGAACGGCCAGCCTGGTTTCAGGCTATAGTTATAGGTGCAAAAAGGGTGACGCTTCAGCGGTAGGAACACACCCTTTTGATGTTGCCATACGTGCACAAGTTCGTGGATGAATAAGCCCTGTAAGTGCAGGTCTTTCGTACAAAAATCTTCGCAGAATAGCTCACTTTTGGGGTGAAACCACAGGTGCCCGTCCGGAGCCATGGTTATCTGTCGCGGCTGGAACCACCACCATTTACGGTTGTGGATGCGGATGCGGTCGTAATCGAGCGCGTTTTTGAAAATGGACTGGGCAAGCGTCCGCTCCGACTGTGTTAATTTACGCCCTGAAGAATGTGCCCCAAACACTTATGATAGCGCTTTTTTCTCATCAGGAATGCTGCCATCTTGTTCACGCACGGGAACCTTCACCAAGATTCGGGTGCCATCAGCAAAAAGAAATTCTGTTTCCATCTCGCCCAGTTTGCGGGCGCGCAGATTTACGCCCCACACCATGACATGCTTGCCACCTTGCTTGAACTCAGCGCGTCCCTTTTTAGGGACAGGAACTTCGCTAAGCGGTTCCATTGTCATCATTCCAGTTTCCGGGTCCTTGCCGCTGGAATGTATTTCCATGCGGATTGCCGAAGGCGATGATACTTTGAGCAGTTTGGTATCGTTCAAACCGCCGAGGGCAGTGAAATACATGACCGATGGATTGGTATCGACAGGCGACAAGGTCAAAATGCTGTCGTGCACCCGCAGTTGGGCGGGCTGACCACAGCCCGAAAGCATTGCGGTCAGTGCCAGCGGAGCTGCCCAAAGCTGCATTCCAATCGCCGATTTTCTCTTCAACATATCCAAATGCCTTGTCCCGTGCCGGATCACCCGTAATTTTTCGTTGATTTAAGGCGGTTCAGCCCTTGTGCCAAGCAAATTGCCACCTATATCGCCGTCATGTTTGCGCTTTTTGTTGCAGAGTTGGATGCCAAAACGGGTCTTACTGCCAAAAAGCGTAGGTTTGATTTAGCAGATACCGGGGTTTAAGATATGGCTAAAGTTATCGGAATTGACTTGGGAACGACCAACAGCTGCGTTGCTGTTATGGATGGCGGCAAGCCTAAGGTCATAGAAAATGCAGAAGGTGCTCGCACGACACCTTCGATTGTGGCCTTCGCGAAGGATGGCGAGCGCCTGATCGGCCAACCAGCAAAGCGTCAGGCCGTAACTAATCCGGAAAGCACGGTGTACGCCGTCAAACGTTTGATTGGCCGTCGCTTTGACGATCCGATGACGAAGAAAGATATGGAACTGGTCCCTTATGCAATCGTTAAGGGCAAGAATGGCGATGCATGGGTAGAAGCAGGCGGAGAGAAATATTCGCCTTCGCAAATTTCGGCGTTCACGCTGCAAAAGATGAAAGAAACCGCCGAAGCCTATCTCGGTGAAACGGTTACGCAGGCGGTTATCACCGTTCCAGCCTATTTTAACGACGCCCAGCGTCAGGCAACAAAGGACGCCGGCCAGATTGCTGGTCTGGAAGTCCTGCGCATCATCAACGAGCCGACCGCAGCCGCGCTTGCTTACGGTCTCGACAAGGATGAGAACAAAACCATCGCGGTCTATGACCTTGGTGGTGGTACATTTGATATCTCGATTTTGGAGGTAGGCGACGGCGTTTTCGAAGTGAAATCGACGAACGGTGACACTTTCCTTGGCGGCGAAGATTTTGACAGCAAGCTTGTCGAATTTCTTGCCGAGGATTTCAAAAAGGCCGAGAGCATTGATCTGACCAAGGACAAGCTTGCGCTTCAGCGTTTGAAAGAAGCCGCTGAAAAGGCAAAGATCGAGTTGAGTTCGGCGCAGACGACTGAGGTCAACCTGCCTTTCATCACCGCCGACCAAAACGGTCCAAAGCACCTTGTGAAAAATATCAGCCGCGCTGACCTCGAAAAGCTGGTCGATGACCTGATCAAGCGCACGCTAGAGCCATGCAAAAAGGCGATTGCCGATGCGGGCGTGAAGGCCAGTGACATCGACGAAGTTGTGCTTGTCGGCGGCATGACACGTATGCCGAAGGTTCGCGAAGTTGTGAAAGGTTTCTTCGGCAAAGAACCGCATACTGGCGTAAACCCCGATGAAGTTGTGGCGATGGGTGCAGCTATTCAGGCAGGCGTTTTGCAAGGCGACGTGAAGGACGTGCTGCTGCTCGACGTGACTCCGCTTTCGCTGGGCATTGAAACGCTTGGTGGCGTGTTCACGCGCATGATCGACCGTAATACGACGATCCCGACCAAGAAGAGCCAAGTCTATTCTACCGCTGAGGACAACCAAAACGCGGTGACCATCCGCGTGTTCCAAGGTGAACGCGAAATGGCGGCGGACAACAAGCCGCTTGGTCAATTCGACCTCGTGGGTATCCCACCTGCTCCGCGCGGCGTGCCGCAAATCGAAGTGACCTTTGACATTGACGCGAACGGTATCGTTTCGGTTAACGCCAAGGATAAAGGCACCGGCAAGGAACAGCAAATCAAGATCCAGGCATCGGGCGGTTTGTCCGAAGCCGACATCGATCAAATGGTGCAAGACGCAGAGAAATTCGCCGAAGAAGACAAAGCGCGCCGCGATTCTGCCGAAGCCAAGAATAATGCGGAAAGCCTTGTACACACGACCGAGAAGCAGCTTGAAGAGCATGGCGACAAAGTTGACGCTGCGCTTAAGGGTGAAATCGAGGCCGCTGTTGCCGAAACTAAAACCGCAATCGAAAGCGGCGATGTTGAAGCGATGAAGGAAAAGAGTTCCAACCTTGCACAAGTGGCGATGAAGCTTGGTCAGGCAATTTACGAGAAGGAACAGGCTTCGGGTGGCAGCGATGCTGGCGGTGCCGATGAAGCACCTGCTGACGACAATGTCGTGGACGCCGAATTCTCGGAAGTTGACGAAGACAAGAAGGATTGATCTGGCTCTTTTCCGTTCATCTTGAGTTGTCGAAGTGTCGCCCTGTTTCTTCCTTTGAAGCGAGCAAACAGGGTTTCGACAATCTCAGCCCGAACGGTCTTGCTCTGATTGGGGATGGGCATGGACATCGATTATTATGAGCTGTTGGAAGTGGAACGCTCCGCCGATGGTGGGACGATAAAATCCGCTTACCGCCGGCTCGCGATGGAATGCCATCCCGATCGCAATCCTGGGAATGCTGATGCCGAGGCCAAATTTAAGGCGATCAGCGAAGCCTATGATATCCTGAAAGACGACCAAAAACGCGCGGCATATGATCGGTACGGTAAAGCAGCGTTTCAAAACGGCGGCCCCGGTGGTTTCGGCGGTGGTGCCGGTGGCGCAGGCTTTGGCGATTTCTCTGACATTTTTGAAAGTTTTTTCGGCGATGCCTTTGGTGGCGGTCGTCAACGCGGTCCGGCACGTGGCGCGGATCTGCGGTATGACATGGAAATCAGCTTGGACGAGGCGTTTCACGGCAAGACAGCTGATTTCGCCATCGATGTCGCGGTCGCATGTTCCCCATGTGGTGGCAGCGGTGCGACCGCTGGTTCAGGCAAGAAAGGATGCGGCACGTGCGGCGGGCATGGAAAAGTGCGCGCACAACAGGGATTCTTCGTTGTCGAACGCACCTGCCCCAGTTGTCAAGGACGCGGTGAGGTCATTGAAAATCCCTGCCGCAATTGCCACGGCGAAGGCCGCGTTGACGAGCGCCAGAAGATAAACGTTAATATTCCACCGGGTGTTGACGAAGGCACGCGGATCCGCGTTGCGGGCAAGGGTGAGGCTGGGCCGAACGGCGCTTCTGCTGGCGATCTATATATCTTCATCCACGTGTCGCGGCACAAGGTGTTCGAACGAGACGGCACAACGCTATTCTGCCGCGCACCGATCAGCATAACGACAGCAGCACTTGGCGGCGAAATCAAGATTCCCGGCCTCGACGGCGTACCGCACGACATCCGTATCCCCGCAGGCATCCAATCGGGAAAGCAAATCCGCCAACGCGGTGCAGGCATGCCTGTATTGCAAGGCCGGGGCACAGGTGACATGGTCATCCAGATCGAGGTCGAAACCCCGACCAAATTATCGGCGCGGCAACGTGAATTGCTGCAAGAGTTTCAGGAGACCGAAACGGGCGACGAGTTCCCCGCCTCGACCGGATTTTTCGCAAAGATCAAGGACATCTGGGAAGAACTTACAGACTAATCTAAATTTGTTCTAAAGTTCACGGAAATATCGCGCCACCGGCCACCGCTCAAATCCCGCCTTTTCATACGCCGCTCTCGACGGCGCATGACCGGGGTCGTCGCCTGTTTCGACCATGATGATTTTCATCCCCGCCTTACGCAATTGATGACATGCGGTTTCAATAAGTAATTGGGCGATCCCCTTGCGCTGCGCTTCCGGCTTAACGGCAAGTATATATAATTCGCCCATGCTGTCTTCTGGGTGTAAACGGATGCCAACCCAACCGGCCAGATCGCCATTTTCAGCTGCGATCCAAATGTTTTCGGGTTCGCTATCAAGAAAATTCTCGATGTCTTGGTTTTGCCGCGCTTGCCATCCATTTGGATAAAAAGCGCTGTAGACATAAGGTGCAACAGTGGGCTCAAGTTGGTCGAAAACGGGTTTCCATGCACGCATAGATAGTGAGAGGATCGCGCTGCGATTGTTAACATTGTAAGGCGCAATAGTGACTGTCATTTTATATTTCCTGTTTTTCGCTGCTGGCGAGCCAACTTGCATTTGATTCCGGTGCGTTGCTAACTGCTCTAAATTTCCTACATCGCAATCTTAAGCGACAGTGGGGGAAATGTTACCGCGAAAGTCCACGGAAGCACAGGGCAGACTCGACCTAAAAAATCTGCTATCTCTGTACCTTGGAGAGAGTCGATGAGTGAAAAGGCTTCATTTGGACGGCGTGAATTTGTTCGCTTGGCAAGCGGAGCAGCCTTTGGCGGGCTAGCAATTCCAGCCACTTTGGCGCAAGACCGAAGAGTATTCGGGGTTAAGCTGCCAAAGGAAATTGCCGAGATCATCCCCGAAAAGCCGCTGGCTATTGCTCAAACTGCCGAAGCAATCATCCGGCTAGAGAAAATCGCCGACGAAAAGAAGCTACCGCAATCGCCGCTGGCTTTGCATAAGGGAGAGAGCCTGCCGTTGATTGCGGACTCGCTTTATGCGGCAGCGTTGCCTCGTCTGGTGGCGCTTATCGACCGTAGCGAGGCAATTGATGAAGGTTTGGCCAATCAGGCTGGCGAATGGCTCGCACGGTTGCACGCAAGCGAATATGCTGTGCCCGATTTGTGGCGCGCACAAGGATTGCTTGCCGCGCAACCGCAACAGGCAACACGCCCGTTCTTAAGCATAGATGAAATGCAAACCGCGACACCGCCCCTCAGCTTACCCGACGGCGCTGTCGCTGTGCCCGATCCTGTGCCGGACGCTGCGCCGCCGGTTCCCGAAGTCGTGGTGCCGCCGGCCGAACCAGAGGGCGAAATCGGACCGGTCAGAACCGAAGAGAAACCTGAAGACACGAACAAGCCGCTCAGCCGCCGCCGGGACTTCAATAGTCTGCGCGGGGAATATGTGCGGTTGTATAAGTCGATCGAACTGCGCGAGGCCAACCGCGAAACCGCCGAGTGGCACGTGTCGATGATCCAACGCTACCGCGACCGTTATGAGAAAGTCGGCAGGGCAACTTCAGTACCGTGGTATTTTATTGCCGCTACGCATGCACTGGAATCGAGCTTCAATTTCAAAGCGCATTTGCACAACGGTGACTATCCGCTGAGCGCAAGAACGCGGCAGGTTCCTGCGGGGCGACCGCGCAACTGGCTGCCGCCTTCGGATTGGGAGTCGAGCGCACGCGATGCGCTTAACCTGATGGGTTTTACTGGCCATAATGACTGGAGCTTGGAGCGGACACTGTACCGGCTTGAGGCATATAACGGCCTTGGCTACCGCTCTTACGGCGTACCGACACCTTATTTGTGGAGTTTTTCCAACCATTATGAGCGGGGCAAATATGTCAGTGACGGACGTTGGAACCCGCGCGCCAAATCTCAACAATGCGGTGCGGCAGTTATGATGAAGCTGCTCGAACAAGCTGGGGCAATCAAACTGGAGTATTGAACCAATGCTGCTCTATCCTCCGTCATTCGACCAATGCGGAGCATCAGAAACCAGTTTGTACACGCCGTAACCCACACCAATTTTGTGCAGGCTGGTGTTGTTGCCGTTCGCAGGCGTTGTGAGGAATATCAGCTGTCCGGCTGCGTTACGAACCTTGATCGTACCGGACCAGCCGATGTTCATATCAATCGCATTTCCGCTAATGTGGCGTGACGTCAAGCTTGGCTCGTAGACGATACCGAACAAATCGCGCATTTCCTTGGCCGCTTGACGCGACCTCGCGCCGTCGCCGTGGTCCCAGATGATGTCGCAGCCGGGTTCTTTCGGAATATCCTTTGCTGCGATTTCATTTGCCGCCAATCGCCAGCTATAATGCATCAAGTAGGCGCGGATTTTGCTGCGCCGGGTTGAGTTAACAGCAACCGATGCGCCAGCCGCTTTCATGGCGTTGATGAAAACGAGCACCCTTTGCTGGAAATCGGGCGCGAGATCAGCGACGCGCACGCTGTTCATATACTTGCCCTGGTTGGCATGCCACCATGATGCGCCACTTAGCTTGCTTCGGTCGGGCTGGGCGGAGAAAGCGCTTAGGGCCATGATCGTCGGTCCACCCGGCATGATTAAGCCGTTGGGATTGGCGATACCCATTTTGATCGTTTGAAAATTGCGGATCGACGTCAGCGTTTTTGCGCCGCAATTGCCGTCTGCAATGACCGGTTGGAAGGACAGAGTTGCATTAAACTTGTTCAGCAATTGCTGGACCGCGATGACATCGGCTTTGATGTTTTTGGCGCCCGCGCCAACCGATTGGCTGATGATCGTCATTTGCCTTTTTCCTCATCAGCAGGGCTTGTTTCTTCCAACTCGACCGAAGGATCGTATTTCTTTAATGTCTCGAGCACTTCAGCATCGCCCGCATAGCGCGCTTTCAAATCCGCCAACTCGGCGTCGGTACCGGCGCAAGACGCATCGAGCTGCTGCTCAATGAAGGCCTTGCGCTCCGGCTCATCGGCTTCTTCTCCGCGAAAATGGTCACAAATCTCGCGGCGTTGGACAAAGTTGGCGACGGCTTTGCTAGAAGCTAGCGGCTGCGTTTCCTGCGAAACCTGATTAGCATTCGGTACCCCGCTGACATTATTAATAGCTGATTCTGTTCCGACTTTATCTGCTCGTTGTTCTTTCTCCGGAACGACCGAGCAGGCCGAAAGCAACAGCAAAGCGCCAAAAAATGCACGCGCAATCATATTGCGATCTCGCTTATTTCGTGGCGTAATTCGGCGATCAGTTTGCCGATTTTTGTTAATCGTTTTTCTTCCTGATCCAGCACCGCATTAAACGCCTTTTGCTTGATACGCATGACAGCTCCGGGATTGTCTTGCAGCGCAGCCGGTGTCGATGAAAGCACGATGTCAATCAACCGGTCCACGCCGTGCAAACGCCCCCAGAGAAAATCGTTTTCGCGGTAGCTGCGGCTAAAAAACGCGCCGAAATTGTTGAATTCAATACCTTTCAGCGTCTTACTGGCATCACCCTTACGGATCGTTTGGGCATCATCCGGAGAAATCCGGTCAACCTTTACCGGATCAAATTCATCGAGCCCTTCACCTTGCAGCAAAGGCAGTGTGGCAATGTCGTACAGCGAATAGCCGAGATAGGCGAGGAGCATCTGGCGCCTGTTATCTTCGGGTAGCGCCAGCATCGCGTCGCACAACAATGTGTCCGTCGTTTGGTCAACCAAAACGAGATCACGTTTCTGCGCCATCAGATCGATGAAACGCGAAGGATCGTTTACCCCTTCGCGCACCGCCTCTGCCAACTCTTCGCCTAAGAACTCGGACGTTTCACGGTCAAGAAAAAGCCCCAGAGAAGCATACACCGCTTTGCGCATTTCCGCGACGCCTTGCGCCTGTACACCGCGGTTGGTTTCGATATCGTCCACCAACCGTCTTGCCAGAAAACGCAGTCGCCGGATCCGGTAGCGCACGTCTTGTTCACGGAAAAACCTGATCGAGTTTTCGGTGGCTCCGATGCCTTTTAGGCCTGCCATATTCGCAAGGCCACGGGCGCGCAGCTCCGCCCAGATTTTGTTGCGCAATTGAACAAAGTGATCGGCATCAACATCGGGCGCAGCACGCTTGGCAATCGCGATCATATCATCGACGATACCGACCAGCTTTAAATGCCCATAAGCCGGATAACTGAAACCCGCTGCATCAGCACCTTTTTGGTTCGATATTGAGCGCCATTTTTCCAGCCTCTGCGGCGTGGGTTTCGATAGAAACCAGGTATTGCCAAGCATAGCCTCTACGCTACGTTCTACCTCGACACGAAGCGCCTCAGTCACTTCGCGCATGCGTTCAATCCGTTCGGAGCGGCCTTGAATATGTTCTAGACTGTCGCGAATTGGTTGTTCGCGCGGGATGTCGGATGTCGCGCCAAATATTGTCGCGAAAAAGCCCGGTGGGCGTTTTTGGCCTGCGCTACCCTCTTCATCGTCTCCTGCGAAGTCGGGTTTGAAACTGGGGCGTCCGGGTTTCGGGTCAATATAGACAAAGCGCCGGTCCACTTCGCGCCGCGCCGGTCGGTTGCGAAGCGCGCTAATGGCCTGCGCGAACGGCGCATTGGCCAGAACAGAACCATCGATCAGCATCGTGTCTTCCGCCTTTCCAGCGGCAAATTGCTGCGGCAATATGCGTTGGAGGAATGTCGACCGGTTTTTCCATTCAAATTTCTTGGCAAGCAATAACCCGTCAAGTTCACGCACCGAAAAAGCCGGAAATGCGCCGGGAAAGCTTGCTGTGGCGCGTCCGGCAAAGACCAGCTCTGGCACTTCGGCCAATTGCCCGGCAGGTTGCCCACGTGTAGAAAAGCCGATTGCGAGGCGGTGCTCGCTTTCGGTCACCTTTTTTGGGCTGTTCAGACGCAAGACCTGCTCGTGCCCGGCGAAATCTGTTACTGTCACGAACAAATCGAGCGGCTGTCCGCTAGGCAGTAGTGGCCGACTATCACCGCTCGCCTGCATAGAATGAAAAGCATTTAGCAAAAGCTCGGAAAAAATCCGTCCACCAAAAGGCGGCTGAAACCAGCGGGCCCGGACGAATTGCGAGAGTTTCTCGGCGACTTCGTCTTTTGCTTCGTCGCCAACGGTACGGTCTATGCCTCCGTCCTTCCGCCGCAATATCCCCCATGCAATCGGGGCTGCCCAGAATTTGGAGAATTTAGATATCGGTTTTGCATCGGGATCGAGCAAAGTAGTGACATCGGCGTTATCAAGCCACATGTCGGTCAACGGCTCGAGCGACTGGCCAGTGACTATTGCGTGGCCCAGATAAATGCCGTTGATTCCGCCGGCACTTGCGCCCGTAATAATGTCAGAAAAAATGCGTAGCCTGATGTCGGTCTCTTGCTCGATCACTTCGAGCAGTTCGCGGTACGCGGCCTCGCTGCCAGATGAGGGCGATGAACCATCATGATTGTCACGGCTGGCGCGCACCAAATGCCAAATTTCTTTGGTAATTCCGTGCATATAGACCGCAAGGCTGACGCCGCCGTAGCAAATCAGTGCCAGTCGTAGTTCTTTCTCACGCATGACGATTATGTGGCAGGCGGGGAGGGGCGGTGCAAGGAGCTTTTGATTTCATCTGCGCTATGTGCTTGACTTGATTTGTAATCGTGAGAAACTCTCGACCGCCGAAATGGGTGGCGCACGGATCAGACAGGCTTTCGCGGTGTCCAATTTTTTTATTGCCTAAGGAAATAAACGAGATGCCAACTCGACGGCTCAAAATCCTATTTAGTTTCCTATTTTTGGTTTGCGCGCCGTTCAGCCTAAGCGCTGTGGCAGCACAAACAAAACCTGTTTCGACCTTTGCTTCGAACCCGGTCGAAAGGGCGCAAAATTATGAGAGCCATCTGGCCCGACGTAAATCGTCCGGGATTGACAACTATTACCGGCAAATTTTGGAGGAAAAAAATCCGTGGAACGAATTCGGCCGCCGATTCACGTACAAGCAAATGGACGAATATGACTTGGTCGATATTCTAACTTATTACTGGATGCATTCTTACGGTGTCAGCACCAATTTGATGCCCGATGGATTTAATGATCGAAATTATGACTTCAAATGGAACCGAGGTACTTGGGATGCGGTGCGCGATCAGGTGCGTACAATGTTGAACAATGCGAAGTCGCTGGACGGATTAAGCAACAGTGCCAAGCAACAGGTTGCCGACACAATCATGTTTGAAACGGTTTTTCAGCAGCAAGCGCTCATGAAATCGCGGGATAATGGCAAGGATGATAGCGGTCTTCGGCAATCCTTCAATGTTCTGAACGCGCAGCTCATTGGTTTTGACATATCAAAGGCCGCATTGGGTTCGGGCGGTTTTTATGCACCGGCTGGCACCAATCTCAAGCTGCCCTTCATCACCGAAACGACGTCGACATCCTCCGTTCAGCGCGGATCGAGCAAGCAGATTTCGGCGGAACCGGTAGATAAAAACCTGCCCAAGGTTTCCGGCATATATTATGCGAGCGAATGGAGGCAACTTATCGGTGCTGCGCCCGAACTCAATTCATCCTATACCGAAGAAACAGTGACAATGCTTTTTGTGGGCGGTTTGGCGTGTGAAAATTGTCAAACTAACTGGGCGCAGGGGGCTTCGTCATTCAATGCTTTCCGAACCAAAAATCCCGATAAAATGGGTAGGTGGAATGCCAGTGCGGCAGGAACGGTCGTAACGATGAATGGCGCGAGGACGTCGTACAAGCGCGCTGAACAATTTGAAGCGGGGCGTTCGGGGCAGAAGTTAGATGCAACCGTCACCACGGTCAGCGGACCCGATGGCTCGGGCGATCATTGGAACGTAAAAAGCTATCTCAAATTTCATCCCGATGGCCGTTTCAGTATGATAGACGATCCGGCCCAAGTGCAGACATTGGCCCAGTATACGGGACGATATTTGGTGACCGGCGATTTCCGTATCCGGTTGGAATATGACGATGGCACAGCCGAAACGCACGGCTTTGCCATCAGCCCCGATGACACCAGTTTTTTTGTGATTGATGGAACAGCATTTTATGTTTCCAAAAATGCGAAGTAGTTTCACCTTTTGGTGACAGTATGCCTGCGCATATGTGGTCAAACCACCACGAAATAGGCGGCTGTTATCCCACTCAAATGCGGCATTTAGAATTAAAGCGTCCGGAATATGCGGTCAGAATTTGGTGATTAACCTGCTGAAAAAAGGCTTGCGTTCATTATTTGTTCCAATATAGCCAAATTATGGCGAAGGCAAAAAGACAATATATCTGTCAAAACTGCGGATCGGCGAGCAGCCGGTGGCAAGGGCAATGCGCGGACTGCGGCGTGTGGAACAGCTTGCAAGAAGAAGCAGGCGCGACTGTCTTTGAAATGAAGCATCATTTACGCGGTGGCGGTAAAGCAATCCAGGTTGTGAACTTAGACGGAAATCTGCGGGTTCCCGACCGTTGTCCGACTGGCATTGCTGAATTTGACCGTGCTCTGGGCGGTGGGCTAGTCGCGGGTTCGGCAACATTACTAAGCGGTGATCCCGGTATCGGTAAATCCACGCTTTTACTGCAAACAGCGGCGAATCTTGCAAGTCGTGGCCTTTCTGTAGCGTATATTTCGGGCGAGGAAGCGGTCGATCAGGTCAAACTGCGTGCGCAACGTCTAGGGCTTGGCGATGCGCCGGTGCAATTGGCGGCGGCCACATCGGTACGCGATATTCTCACTACCTTTTCGGGTGAGCAGGTGCCTGCCTTGCTGGTCATCGATTCCATCCAGACAATGCATAGCGACATGATCGAAGGCGCAGCCGGTACCGTCAGCCAAGTACGCGCATCGGCGCAGGAGCTCATCCGTTTTGCCAAGGAATGCGGGACTGCCTTGATGTTGGTCGGGCACGTTACGAAAGACGGTTCGATTGCCGGCCCCCGCGTGCTCGAACATATGGTCGATACTGTGTTGTCTTTTGAAGGTGAACGCAGCCATCAATACCGTATCTTGCGCGCGTCTAAGAACCGTTTCGGCGGAACGGATGAAATTGGCGTTTTTGCTATGGCGGAAGAGGGATTAAGCGAAATTGCTAATCCCAGCGCTTTGTTTTTGTCCGACCGCGCCGAGCAAGTAACCGGAGCAACGGTGTTTCCCGCGCTTGAAGGTACAAGGCCAGTGCTGGTTGAAATTCAGGCGCTAACGGTACGACTGTCGAGCGGTGCAACCCCGCGCCGGGCAGTGGTTGGTTGGGACAGCGGACGCTTGTCGATGCTGCTCGCTGTGCTTGAAGCACGTTGCGGGCTTAGCTTTTCGACGGCGGAGGTTTATTTGAATGTATCGGGCGGATACCGGATATCCGAACCGGCTGCCGATTTGGCGGTGGCCGCTGCTCTGGTGTCCGCGCTTTCGGAGCGGCCTTTGCCGTCCGACGCGGTGTTGTTCGGCGAAGTTGCTCTTTCTGGCGAAATCCGGCCCGTGGCGCATGCGTCCTTGAGGATGAAAGAAGCCGAAAAGCTTGGTTTTACGCGCTGTCTGGGGCCAAAGAACCTACCATCGCAGCAGGGCTTGAAAACGGAAAATTTTGGCACGCTTGCCAATCTCGTTGACCATATGCTTGGCCGCCACTAATTCACAAATCATGACAGCTTTAGACATCATTGTACTGTTCCTGATCGGGGCAGGGGGCATTTTCGGTTTCATGCGCGGATTTGTGCAGGAAGCGCTTGCTCTATTTGCTTGGTTGGTTGTCGTGGCTGCCGTCCGGTTATTGCACGCGCCGGTCACCGAAATACTGATCAGCCGGGTTGGAACCGAGGCTGGTGCCGCTGTATTGGCGTTCCTCGCCATTGGCATCATCACCTATTTTCTGGGCAAGCAAATCGCCAAATCAATCGGCAAAAAGTCCCGCGATTCGGTGCTTGGCCCGATTGACCGGGTGCTGGGTTTTGGTTTTGGTGCGCTCAAGGGCCTGATCGGGGCCACCTTGCTCTTCCTGCTGATAGTAATGGGATATGAAACAATGTTCGGCGGTAGCTCGAAGCGTCCGGAATGGATGACCAAGTCGCGCACTTATCCTCTGTTGAATGCCAGCGGTGACGCGCTTTCGACCTTTGTCCGAGAGCGCCGTTCTGGGCAGGATGCCGCCCAGAATAAAGTCGAGCAGGAGCCGAGCGGAGGAGTTTAGTTCTTGGCTGCGCCATTATACTCGCGCGATGTTTTGCGGCTTGCGATGCAGCTGCGTTCGGGTGACCATCTGGCAAAGCCCGACGGCGTTTTTGAAGCGCACAGCAAAACTTGCGGCAGCCGAATAGTTGCCGAAGTAAAGGTCGATGAAGAGGGCAAAATCTTGGCGTTAGCCTTGATCGCGAACGCCTGCGCCTTGGGTCAGGCGTCTGCGGCGTTACTGATTGGCGTTGCAACTGGCCGCAACGCGCGGGAAGTTGACCAAATGCGAGTAGCTGTTGAAGACATGCTCAAGAACAAGGCTAATTTGCCTGATCATTTGCATGCTTACGCGCCGCTAATCAGCGCACAAAGCTACGCGGCGCGGCACGACGCGGTCCTGCTTCCTTTCAAAGCTGTGTCCGGGGCGATACAAGATGCGACTTCCATGAAAGTTGCTGTCTGATGGAAGACGCAGCGCATAGCATCGGCTTTGGGGTACTCGCTGGCGGTGCCCTGTTATTGGGCGCGTCATTGATCGCCGTCCTTTTATTTCGCCGGTTGGGTTTGGGTGCTGTGCTCGGCTATCTAGCAGCAGGCGTTGCCGTCGGACCGCATGGTTTTGGCGTTGCCGGGGACGGAAAGACGATCATGGCGTTTGCCGAGATCGGCATTGTTTTGCTGCTTTTTCTTGTTGGGTTGGAGCTTTCTCCGCGGCGACTTTGGACAATGCGGAAGGATATTTTTCTTTTCGGTCCGCTTCAGGTTGTCATTTGTGGGCTCGTCATGTTTGCGCTGATCCGCTTTACGATGCCGTTTAGCTGGGAGGCCGCTCTGGTGCTGGGGCTGCCTCTGGCACTCTCATCGACGGCTCAGGTCTTGCCGTTGCTGCAATCACGTGGGCGGATGAAAACCGATTACGGCGAAAAGAGCTTTTCAATCTTGTTGTTCCAGGATTTATCTATTGTTCCTTTGCTGACGATTGTTGCGGCGCTTTCGCGCGTTCCTGCAAAGGAAGGCGCGGCTTCGGGCTGGCAATTGGCGGCCTATGCCATTTTGGCCACTGCGGGATTGGTTGTCGCAGGAAGATATTTGCTCACGCCCTTGTTACGCTTGATCGGAAAAATTTCCGAGCGGGAGTTGTTTATCACTGCCGGACTATTCGCGGTGTGCGCCAGTGCCGCTTTGATGCAAATGATCGGGCTTTCGGCAGCGCTCGGTTCGTTTGTTGCAGGCGTGATGCTTGCGGAAAGCCCCTACCGGCATGAGCTGGAAGCCGATATCGATCCATTCCGATCTCTCCTCCTCGGCCTGTTTTTCTTATCCGTAGGAATGCTGCTCGATCTCAACGTCATTGCCGAGCAGCCGGTATTGATCCTCGGGCTAGCATTGGCGTTGGTCGCCCTTAAAACCGGTGTAATCTTTGCGCTCGGACGGGTATTTGGTTTGGCCAACCGGGCGTCCATAGTGATGGCCTTGTTGCTTAGCCAGGGCGGTGAATTTGCCTTTGTTCTGTTCACCGCCGCGCAGCAAGCGCTTTTGATCGAGCCTGAAGCCGCAAGCCTGTTTGGCGCGGTTGTCACGATTTCGATGGCCACAACACCGTTTTTGATGATTTTGGCAGGGAAGTTGGCCCAACGCCCTGCTGCCAAAGAAGTCACGCTTGACGGGCCTGAAAAGGCCAATCAAGCGCAGGTCATAGTCGTCGGCCACGGCCGTTTCGGCCAAAGTGTCGCCCAAATCATGCAGGCAGCAGAACTGTCCGTGACATTGATCGACATCAAGCCAGAACAAATTGATTTGAGCCAGGAGTTTGGCCGAAAGGTCTTCTACGGTGATGGAACCAAGTTGCATCTTTTGCAGCGTGCTGGTGCGCATGACGCTTCTGCAATTTTGTTTTGTATGGATGACCGGGAGCTAACTGCTGAAGACCTGTCTGCGATTAGACAAAGCTTTCCGGATACGAAAATTCTTGTGCGGGCCTTTGACCGCCGTCAGATGCTTAAACTGATGCCGGATGCCTCTCTTGTCCCTGTTCGTGAGCTTTTCGAGAGTTCGGTGCAGCTGGCGGAATTGGCTTTGCGTAGCATAAACGTAGATCCACAAACCGCCCAAAATGCCGTCACCGAATTCCGCAAACGTGATAGCGAAAGGCTAAATCTGCAATTCGAAAGCGGAAACTGGCGGGCCGGGGCGGAAGAGAGTTTTGGCGGGGAAATGTCTCGCGCATTCCCGCAAGAATAACCTCACTGCTGATTTAGAAACGCTGCAACGTCGCTTAATTCGACATTTTTGCTAACAAATGCCTGACCAATATCGTGTGCCAAAATGAAGGGCAGGGTACCGCTGGACATTTTTTTGTCGTGCAGCATATGCTCGACCAATCGTTCGCCTGTGGGGTCGATGCCCACTGACGCGATCCCGTTTTTGAGTCCCGCAGCATTCAAATGATCCGAAACGCGCTGTGCAACATTTTTCTCGCAAAAACCTAGCCGCGCAGAATATTGGAATGCCAGCGCTATGCCCGCTGCGACCGCTTCGCCGTGCAGCAATTTGTCCGAATATCCGGTTTCTGCCTCCAACGCGTGACCAAATGTATGTCCCAGGTTAAGAAGTGCACGCAAATCCATGGTTTCGCGCTCATCGGCGGCAACAATGCGCGCTTTTGCACGGACGCTGTTTTCGATAGCAAATAGTTGAGCAGTGCGGTCGCCCCCAATCAGCTTGCTTCCGTTTTGTTCGCACCATTCGAAGAATGCACGGTCATCAATGAGACCATATTTCACCACTTCCGCATATCCGGCGCGCATTTCTCGCGCGGACAACGTGTCAAGCACGGACGGGTCAATCAATACGAAGCGCGGTTGATAAAACGCGCCGATCAGGTTTTTACCAGCCGCTACGTTGATTGCGGTCTTGCCGCCAACGGAGGAGTCCACTTGCGCCAACAATGTTGTCGGTATTTGAATGAAGTGGCAGCCACGCTTCACCAATGATGCAGCGAAACCCACGAGATCGCCAATAACACCGCCGCCGAACGCGATAATATGGTCCGATCGCTCGATGCCACGGGTCAACAGCTCCTCGCAAAGCGCGGCGAGATGTGTCCAGCTTTTGGTTCCTTCACCAGGCGGCAAGATGATCGGCGGGCCATTGGGTGAGATGGTATTCAACAATCGCGGTAACTGTGTTTGGGCGACATTTTCATCGGTTACAATAACCGGACGACGACCGTTTAACAGTGGCGCCAAAACCTGTTGTGCTTTGTCTAGAAGTCCATCGCCAATGGCAATATCGTATGAGCGTTCGCCCAAACCAACGGTAATATTGGTCATGCGGAAATTAACTCCACTATAGCCTTTACGGTTTCGCCGTGCGGCTTATTGTCACTACGAATATGAATTTCTGCTTCTGCATATTTGGGATTGCGTTCCCGCGCTAGCTCTGTGAGCACTTCCCTTGGATCGCGACCGGTCAAAAGTGGTCGGTGCGACCGTCTCGATACGCGCTCAACCAAAATATCGATGTCGGCATCGATCCAAACAGACCGGGTTTTAGCGATTATCAAAGCGCGAGTCTCTGCGTTGATAAACGCACCTCCACCCGTCGCGATCACTTTGGGCTGACCGTCAACAAGCCGCGCGATAACCCTTCGCTCACCGTCGCGAAAATACTGCTCACCGAATCGTTCAAAAATTTCAGCAATTGACATGCCTGCTGCCAACTCGATTTCATCATCAGCATCGACAAAAGGCACATTAAGACATTCAGCGAGCTTACGACCGATGCTGCTTTTGCCAGTACCCATTAACCCAACCAGAGCGATAGGCTGACTGGCCGCGCGGATTAACGCCGCTGATCGATTTTCCATGTTGTCCGCTGAAACCATTGCAGAAGGCGCTATAGATCGGCTATTCCAAGTCTGAAAGCGATTTGGTGTTGAGGGAATTGGCGTGCGAGAAAAAAAGCGTCGGCGAATTGATGAGCGTTTGCTTGTCGTCATCATTCCTCTTTTGGGAATTTGTGCCCTTTTCTTTTTTGAATGGCTGGGGCAGGAGCGTCCTCTCACGAACGTTGAAGTGCCAGTTTCGCTTGCACCTAAACCATGAATAATGACGGATTAACAGTTTGAAGAAAACGAGTGTCATTTCGGTAGCATTGGCCACCAGCGTTGCTGCGCTGGTTTTTGCGTTGCCAGCCTCTGGACAAAATGGCCCGGAATCATTGCTGCCCTCCGACTTTAAAGACCCGGCTGCACCGCCGCCTGCAGCTCCGCCGCCGCCAACATCCAGCGGGCCTGATCAACCATCTACGCCTTCGCAAGGATCATCAGGTGGCGAACGTAGTAATCCGCGTAATTCTTCGCCGGGAAAAAAATCGGCTAGTGGATCTACCGGATCTTCTTCCGTCATCGTTTCTTCAAAGACCGAAACAAAGCCTGGGGAAACCGAAAGCGGCGAACCGCAAGAATATGTCTTACGCTTTGACGTTCCGCCTTCTGCGCGGCGGTCACTTAAGCAAGTTGGGTTGTTTTCATCATCGCGGGGCGGTTTTCCCGAAACGGCATTTGGCGGCACACCGGGTTCTTCGCTCATCAACGTCATTCGTAAAACGCAAGGGCCATTGGCGTCGCGTTGGGGCACCATAATGGGCCGCCGTTTGCTCGCAAGTCGTGCGAATACTCCCGAAGGCATAAGCGGCGCGGATTGGGCTGCTGAACGTGCTTGGTTGCTTCTGCGCATGGGAGACGCGGACACAGCGCGTCAGCTTTTGCAGCAGGTTGACAGTGGCAGTTATTCAAAGCGCTTATACGAAGTGGCCATGCCTGTGTATCTGGCCAATGCCGATCTATCGGGCTTTTGCCCGCTTTCAGAGGGCGGAAAAAGCCAGGTAGACGACGCGGCTTGGAATATGTCGCAAGTTATTTGTGCTTCGCTCGCGGGTGAACAAGGGCGCGCAACAGCTTTGCTCAATCAAGCGCGCAAGAAAAAAACCATGGTCGGCATCGATTTGCTCTTGGCGGAAAAAGCTGTCGGTGCAGGCATGAATGGTCGCCGTTCGGTGAAGATCGAATGGGACAAGGTTGGTGGCTTCAATGCTTGGCGCTTTGGTCTGGCATTGGCGACGGGTGTCGAGCCACCCGCCAAGCTGTATCAGCAAGGCGGGCGGCACGTTGATGCATGGCGCGCGCAATTGCCCATGTTGGCTGCTCGAAACAAGATTTTATCTGCAGAGAACGGCGCTGCGCTTGGAGTTGTATCCAATGCAGCGCTTGTTGATTTATACGGCCAGGCTTTTGAGGACGAAGAAACTCCCGAGGCGATGAAGACGCGTGCGGAACAGCTACAGTTGGCTTACGTCGCGGGCAGCGACTCAGAGCGACTGACAGCCATACGTTCGATTTGGGACGGCGGCAGTAGTGAATTTGAGAAGCAAGCCGCGCTGGTGCTGACTGCACGGGCAGCAGCATTGGTCTCTCCCAGTTCCGCCAGCGGTGCAGATGCTGACAGGCTGATCGCATCGATGATGTCTGCAGGCCTCGATAATCAAGCTGCGGAGTGGGGCAATGTCGTGGCTTCTGGCTCACCGGGATGGGCCCAGCTCGTTACCGGAGCGCCTGAATTGGGCAAACCTGTATCTTATGGCAGCCTTGATGACTTTTATGACGACGATCAAAGTGAAAACGGGCGCCGTTCCGCATTCTTGCTCGCGGGTTTGGCGGGCCTAGGACGATTGGAACCTGGCGCAGACAAGGATTTTGCCGAAAAGCTGGATATTGACTGGGCGGCAACTGACGTCTGGACCAACGCAGTCGACGCTGCTGCATCAAGAGGTGAAGCCGGAACTGTGGGATTGTTGGCATTGGCGGCTTTGCAGGGCAATAGCTGGAAAAAGGTTCTGCCGGTGCACATGTTTCACATGATTGCAGCGATGAAATCAGTCGGACTTGAGGCTGAGGCACGGATGATCGCTGCCGAAGCCGTGGTGAACGGATAACGTCTACGTCTCCCGATCAACCTCGGGATATCGACCTGATCGATCGTTTTTTAGAAATGATGGCGGCTGAGCGTGGGGTCGCCGCGAATACGATTTCAGCATATCGCAGCGATTTGTGCGCAATTTCTAGCCTGCTTAACGGGCGAATGGCATTTGCCGAACAAGTTGAAATATCCAGCCTAGCCGGCAAATGGGTTGAACTTGCTCCAAGCTCGGTAGCACGCAAAGCATCAGCTTTACGGCGCTTTTTTGGCTATTTGGAAGAAGAAGGGCATCGCGCCGATAATCCATCGCGTGCTTTGCCGAAGCCAGCACAATTGCAGAGCCTGCCTAAAATATTGTCGCATGAAGAAGTGGACGGCCTTTTCGCAACGATTGAATCAAAACTGGCAAAACCAAAGCCAAAAGCTGGAGACTATCGATTGGCAGCATTGGTTGAGCTACTCTATGGATCGGGGCTGCGCGCTTCGGAATTGGTGAGTTTGCCAAGGTCCTCAGTTATCAGGGACAAGCCTTTCATCATCTTGATCGGGAAAGGTGCGAAAGAGAGATTGGTGCCGGTTTCCGATCGCGCCCGTCATGCTGTGGGCAAATGGCAGGGCCATGTTGATCCCAAAGAGAAGTTTCTGTTTCCTTCGCGAACGGGTCACATTAGCCGAATTAGATTGTTCCAGATTATCAAGGAGTTGGGCGCAGCGGCTGGAATTGATCCCGTTAAAATCAGCCCGCACGTCCTGCGCCATGCGTTTGCCACGCATCTACTTGCTGGCGGCGCAAATTTGCGCGCTTTGCAGGCGATGTTAGGCCATGCTGACATTGCAACAACGCAAATTTACACGCATGTTGAGAGCAGCAAACTGGTTGAGCTAGTGAATTTGCGACATCCGCTTGCCAAGATGTCGGGGCGTCGTGATAAGGCAAGTTGACCGAGGGTAAGATTGTCACTAACCGCGACGCATGACGGTTTATCTTGATTTTGAAAAGCCAATTGCCGCGCTTGAAGCGCGTATTGCAGATTTAGAAGAAGCAGCCGAAGAAGGTGCCGTGGATGTCAATTCCGAAGTCGTAAAGCTGCGCGACAAAGCCGACAAGCTTCTGAAAGACACCTATTCAAAACTATCGCCCTGGCAAAAAACGCAAGTGGCGCGTCACCCAGAAAGGCCGCATTTCAAGCATTTCGTTGCGACCATGCTTGACGAATTCATGCCGCTTGCTGGGGACCGGGCCTTTGGTGATGATCAGGCCATTTTGTGCGGTTTGGCGCGAATGGGCGATTTGCGCTTCATGCTGATCGGTCATGAAAAAGGGGATGATACCGAAAGCAGACTGCGGCACAATTTTGGGATGGGCAAACCCGAAGGGTACCGCAAGGGCATTCGGTTAATGGACTTGGCCAGCCGTTTTGGCTTACCGGTGGTGACACTTGTCGATACATCTGGCGCATTTCCTGGCGTACAGGCAGAAGAACGCGGACAAGCCGAAGCAATCGCCCGCTCAACGCAACAATGCCTGGCGTTAAGATCGCCGATAATTTCTTGTATTGTGGGAGAGGGCGGCTCCGGCGGCGCCGTTGCATTGGCAGCGGCAGACCGGGTTCTCATGTTCGAACATGCGGTCTATTCCGTGATTTCACCCGAAGGTTGCGCTTCAATTCTCTGGCGGACAAATGACCGTGCGGCGGACGCAGCGCTAGCAATGAAGATGACATCGGAAGATCTGAAATCGCTGAAAGTCATCGACCGGATTGTGAAAGAGCCGGTGGGCGGCGCGCACCGTGATCATGCACTGGCCATTGCCGCGCTTGGTTTGGCTATCAAGGAAGAGTTGACAGCATTGCGCATGCTTTCGTCTTCCGACTTGTTAAAAGCGCGACGAGAAAAATTCTTGTCTATGGGCCAAATCTAAACACTCATAAAATTTGGTTAATTTTGCTTTACCTCCTCAATTTGGGGTTGCATTATGTCGCTTCAGGGGCACGATAATTGAGGAGAACGCCATGATCGCTCGTAAGATGGCTCTTTATGCGGGTATTGCAGGTTTGTTGGTTGGTCCGGTCGCAGCAACCAGTGCGCAAGCGCAGAATGCGAAGACACGGCTTACCACGAAAATCACTGCTCCTGCGCCCTTTACTGACAAAGAAAAGAAGCAGGGCGCGGATGCGCATCCCTCTATTTTGCAGGAATTTGGCGGAGCGTATAAAGTCCCCCAGACTGACTATGTTGTCCGTGTGGGAAAGAAAATCGCGTCACAATCAGGCCTAGCCAATGCTGACGGTTTCACCGTCACGTTGCTGAATTCTTCAGTCAGCAATGCTTTCGCGATCCCCGGCGGTTATGCATATATTACACGCCAGTTGGTGGCGCTTTGCAATAGCGAGGCTGAGCTTGCCGGCGTTATGGGGCATGAAGTTGGCCACGGCGCTGCTCGTCATGCGGCGGGTCGGCAAAAGCAGGGCACTCTCGCGCAAATAGGTGCAATTGTAGGAACCGTTGCGGGCTTGGCGATCGGTAACGCAGGCGGCCTACTTGGCGTCGTGGGTAGCGGTCTGCGGCAATATTCCGGTACCGTAGCGCAGCTTGTAGCGCTCAAATATTCGCGCAGCCAAGAAGAACAAGCGGACGATCTCGGCATGTTTTATCTGGATAAGGCTGGATATGATTCCGCCGCGCTTTCCAGCATGCTGACATCGCTTGCCATGCAATCTGCGCTTGATGCTAAAGTTGCTGGGAAGGGCGACAGCAGAATTCCTGAATGGTCAAGCACGCACCCTGATCCTGTCAAACGCGTTTCGCGTGCGGCTGTGATCGCAAAGAACTACAAAGCCAACAGCTACCGCAACGTGGCGGGCCATATGAAGGAAATTGACGGACTGCTCTACGGTGATGATCCCAAGCAGGGCGTAGTTGAGGGGCAGGAATTTATACATCCTGATCTACGTTTTAAGTTTGCATTTCCAAATGGTTATGGCTTGCAAAATGGGGAACAAGCAATTGCGATTAGCGGTAACGGGGGGCAGGCACTGTTTACTCTGGGCGCGTTTAATGGTGATCGAGCAGCTTATGTGGCAGCGGCGCTGAAAGCAGCGCTTGGCGACAAGGTTGCGATCACGCCGGGCCCGGTTTCGACCACAACAATAAACGGCATTCCCGCCTTTTATTCGTCTTCGACCGTTGCCCAGCAAAAGGGAAATGTGACCGTCACGGTATTTGCCTATGAAATGGTACAGGGCCAAGCCTATCATTTCGTTACGTTGGCACCGGTGGGCACGTCACCGTTCGATTCGATGTACCAGTCGATGTCTCGTCTAACGACAGCGCAAGCCGCAGCGGTTAGGCCGCGCAAGATCGACATTGTCACGGTTGGTTCAAATGACACCGTTGCGTCTTTGTCATCGCGCATGGCTTATAGCTCAATGCAGACCGAACGGTTTTTGGCGCTCAACGGTATGACGGCCGGCACACCGCTTGTACCAAAGTCGCAGGTTAAGATCGTCGTTTATTGATTTGAGCAGCGTTCGATTTTGTACGCGGTGTTAAGGCCCGACAGGGCATAGAAAAAGGGCGGGGATTTTAAGTCCCCGCCCCAATCTTTGTCTTTTCAGACGTCGCTTAATTACGCGTTGTTGGCGTTTTCAAGCGAGTTGTTTACCTTGTTGAAGGTGTTGCTGAGGTTCGAACCCAGCTGGCCCATTGCAACGATAGCTGCAACAGCGATCAAAGCAGCGATCAGACCGTATTCAATTGCGGTCGCGCCTTCTTCGTTCTTCATCAATTCTGCAAAAATTTTCATCTTAGGTCTCCTGTTCAACTTAATTCACCCGGGCGATCTCGTTGTTCAAATTACGAAATCGACCATTCACTTCTAATTCAAAGCCCCTAAAAAATTCTTAATGCTACTCCGACGTAGCATTGGTTATTTTGTTAGACACTTCATTCCACATATTAGAGGTCGAACCGGCTACATTTCCCATTGCCGCCATTAAGGCGACAACGATCAATGAAGCGATCAAACCATATTCCACTGCAGTCGCACCTTCTTCACATCGGGTGATGTTACGAATTGTTTCCAACATGTATTTGGTCCCAGTTCAAAAGACGGTTACGAGCACGGGATAAATCGCACAGAAGTCTTAACAAAAACTTTCCAAGCAGAGAGAATATGGAAAAAATTCCGACATTGTTTCATGTGGTTGCTGTCGCATTAACCAATCAAGACGATGAAATCCTTTTGCAAAAGCGCCCCGCAGGGAAATCCATGGCAGGTCTGTGGGAGTTTCCGGGCGGCAAAGTAGAAAAAAGAGAAACGCCGATTAATGCGCTAATCCGTGAATTAGCCGAGGAATTGGGCATCAATGTCGATGCGGAGAATCTGATTCCCTTGACCTTCGCGTGTGAACCTTTGGAGGACAGGCAGCTACTGCTCTTGTTGTATCGGTGCCGTATTTGGTCGGGAGAGCCAGAACCACTGCACGGGGAGGAACTTGTTTGGGCCAAGCCATCAGCGATGCGGGACTATCCCATGCCACCAGCCGACGCACCGTTTATCGAACTGCTGGAGAAGCTCTGTTAGGTTCCACTTTTATCGAGCAATGTAGCCAACGATATCGCGCCACTTCCTCTTTTGGCGGCTTGCGGTTGTCCAATAGAAGGTGCCCAGCCGCTGAAGTTGACCCATGCGATGGTCTCTGGAACTTTGCCCATGCCATTACGCATACTGTCCCACGCCGCGTCCAGTCGGGCAGCATAGTCCTTACCGAGAAAATGCCGCGGTCCCGCCATGGCGTTGCCCAATCCATGCGCACGAATGTCGGATAAAAGCGTCCGCCAGTCGCCATATGCAATTTGAACGGTATCAATATCGGCGACGGGCAGCGCGAATCCGGCGCGGGCAAGCAAGTCTGCTGCGCTACGCAAATCGACTTGTGGATGGACATGCGGTGTTGCTCGTCCGCCGTCTGCAAATTGCATCGCCCGTTTGATTGCTGCCAAAGTTCCTGCGGCAAACATACAACTAAGGAACAGGCCGTCGGGGCGCAACAAACGGCGCAGTTTGATGAGGCCGCCGGGCAAATCATTGAGACTGTCTAATGTGCCGATGCAAATGACAAGGTCAAAGCTAGCGTCGTCAAGATCGATTAGATCCTCACGCGAGCTGTCATCGGCGTCTAGCGCCAAAGAGACCAAACGAACGGATTGCCCCAAGAAGATCGTCGCCAACTCTGCATGCGCTGGACCAATCAACAATATGTTTTCAAAGTTGCGCGTTACTAAAGCCAGCCGTTCAGCAATGTCGTCGGCCAAATGTTTCCAAAGAGGACGCTCAGCATTTTTCATAGACGCACTGCGGCGACGCAATGCGAGCCTTCTGCGGTCATCAAAAATTTGCGGAGGTGAACTCATGCTTTTGCTTGTGCCGAACAGTATCTTGACCGACAAGAGGCGATGCGCATTATCGGACAGATATTCCAACCTGCCATCGACTTCATCTTGCCAGAACGTTGCAATAGCTGCGGTGTCATTGTGCATGGCCAAGGAGGCTTCTGCGCTGAATGTTGGCAACAACTCGTCTTCTTAGCGCCGCCGTGGTGCAATAGCTGCGCTACGCCGATACCATTTGAGGGTGAAGGCGCTGCGCTGTGTGCGTCATGTATCTCGCGTCCACCAAAGCACGACGGCATCCGTGCGGCTGTGGCTTACGGCGATGCAGCAGCGGCCGTCGTACTGAAATTCAAATATGGCGGCAGAATTGGGCTCGCCAAGCTGATCGCGCAGCATTTGCGGCGCCACATGGCGGAGCTGAAAGCTGACAACCTGATTATTGCGCCTGTGCCTTTGCATTGGACGCGGCTTTGGTCGCGCGGTTATAATCAATCGGCGTTGATTGCGCGCGAGCTTTCCAATGACAGTCAAGTTCCGGGGATCCCCGATCTCTTGTTGCGCACCCGCCGCACCCCTCCGCTTCGTGGAATGGCGGCCAAAGAGCGCCAGCAGACCGTTGCAGCGGCCTTTTCAATCAATCCTCGCCATGCGGATCAACTTTCCGGTCGGCGAGTCATCCTTGTAGATGACGTCTATACCAGCGGTGCAACCAGCGATGCATGTGTGCGCTTACTCAAGAAATACGGAGCGAGCGAGGTTTTGATATTCTGCTGGGCGCGGGTCATTGCAGAGGCGCAGGAACTGGAACCGGCATTTGCATCCCTTGTTGCTTGACAATGCCGGTACGCAATCCCATTTCCGATATATGAACGCAAAAGTAGAAATTTATACCAAATTCGCGTGTCCTTATTGCTCTCGGGCAAAGGCTTTGTTGAGCGCAAAGGGTGTCGGCTATGTCGAAATCGACGTCAGCGGAGGCGGCGCAAAACGTGCAGAAATGTTAGAACGCGCACCCGGCGCGACGACTGTACCGCAAATCTTTATCAACGGCGAGGGCATTGGCGGCTGCGATGATTTGCACGCGCTCGATCATGATGGCGCGTTGGACAAAATGCTCGCAAAGGCCGCTGCATGATCAGCTTTGATCTGTCTTGCCGTAATGGCCATGTCTTTGAAGCGTGGTTCTCCTCGTCCGATGCGTTTGCCCAGCAACAAGCCGCCAAGTTGATCCCGTGCCCAACATGCGGCAACTTAACGGTCAGCAAGGCGCTGTCGGCGCCCAACGTGGGGCGCAAAGCCAACCAACTATCCAGCAAGAGCACAGCTGTAACGGCGCGCGAAACTGCTCCGGCGGAAGCATCCACAGGCGCTATAGTCAGCAATGCGGAAATCTTGCCCGCCGCAATGCAACCGCTTTTGGAAAAACTTGCATCGGTGCAGGCCGAGATACTCAAAAAGTCACACTGGGTTGGGCGTGAATTTGCCGAAGAAGCGCGTGCAATCCATTACGGCGAGAGTGAAGATCGAATGATCCACGGGGAAACCAGTCACGACGAAGCGGAGGCGCTGCATGAAGAGGGCATTTCAATTGCACCTGTGCTCTTCCCCTTTGTGCCGCCGCACAGCAAGAATTGAGATAGCAGTGCGCTGACAACGAAATTGGGCTAGCAACGAAATTGGGCTAGCAACGAAATTGGGCTAGCAACGAAATTGGGCTAATAACAAATATGGCGCGCCCGACGGGATTCGAACCCATGGCCCCCAGATTAGGAATCTGATGCTCTATCCTGCTGAGCTACGGGCGCTTACCAAGAAAGCGCTTTAGCTGATCGGCATCAGCTCGCCAAGCCATTGCATTATTTTGAGCGGAACCAAAAACCTACCCACCCGGTGCGCGACGGCACGGGTGGGCGTAGAAGAAAAATCGCGCCGGATAGGCGAAATTGGGAAGTTACTTCTTGGTTGCTTCCTTTGCGGCTTCGCCAGCAGCTTGGGCAGCATTGCCAGCCTTTTCTGCTGCATTGCCAGCGGCCTGCGCGGCGTCGCCTGCGGCAGCCTTTGTCGCTGTAGCAGCATCAGCTGCCTTTTCTTTTAGGTTGGTCATCGCATCGCCAGCCGCAGCTTTCGTTGCGTCCGCGGCTTTGTCTGCCGTCTTTGCAGCGGAGTCAGCGGCCTTTTCGGCTCCCTGCATAGCATTTTCAGCAGCTTCTGTTGTGGCGTTGCCGATGGCCCCGGCTGCTTCAGTGGTTTCTTCTGCAGCCTTTTCGGCCTTTTGTCCGCAAGCTGCGATCAGCGTCGTTGCGCCCAAAACAGCTACCAATGCAAAATTCTTTGAAACTTTCATGTTATCTTTCCTTGTAAAGCAGGCTGTACGCCGTGGCGAATATTTATCGATTTTCTAAGCTCTTGAAAATCTATTTTTCAACGCCTTTTACTTTACCCCATTGCCGTGCCGCCGTGTAGCCGAGATAGCCAGTTGCAAAGAGCGCATAAAGTGGCTCTGGCAAGCCATTCAAATAAGCGTTCATGCCCGCCGCTATATTCAGAGCGATTTGCGGACGAAACGCGGCGATGACGCCCATTGGCAGTGCCCATAACAACATGGCGTACATGACATAAAGAAAGCTGGGTCGGGCGCGACTTGTCCACGGATCGGGGGATTCAGCCTCGGCAATTATGGCCGACATTTGCGTACGCAGTATGTCCATTTCCTGGCTGCCTTGCAACTTGATCAGCTCAAGCTTGGCGGCATCGCGCGCCTTGGGATCGGGAATAATCTTGTCGATCAGCGCGGCTATGGGACCGATCAGGGTTTCAATCAGGGGCATGTATTTTCTCCAACTTGTTGACACATTTGACACGAAAACGGGTTTTTCAGCTTACGCGGTTGGCAAGCCAACCGTACAGGAATGCCTCTTGGCTTGGCCGCGTTTCGGCCAGGCGCATATAATGCGCGCCTTGCAGGGCGTTGAGCGCGCGCAGCAATACGGCCTGTCCGTCTTTTCCGCGGGTCTTCAGGAAAGCGTTGAGTGCGGCCAATGTCGCCGCACCGATACGGTGGTCGACCGCGAGGTCGCTGTAATCTCGACCATTTCTGTTGAGCGCATTAAGAGCGCGTTGCAAGAATGCCGTCGCGCGCCCTGTGCCCATGTTTATGCCCGCGTCAAACAGTTCTGCTGCGACATCGGGAGCGACGTGGGCTATGCGGTCATAGCCAGGACGGGACCAATAAAGCGTGCGGTAAATGCTTTCTGCCGTTGCGCGGGGCAGGGCACGCATTTCGCCGGCATAGCCCTGCGCGCGCGCCACTGCCTGCGTAATGCCCCAGTTTGTCGGTCCGCCCCGGTCAGCGGGGTGATCGACATAGCCGCCTTCGCGTTCCAATACCTCGGAGATCAAAATGGTAACGTCTTTTTCCATCTAACGAATCCTTTCATATATTGATTTGGAAAATAACCAAATGGGATAAATGTAGGAAAGTGAAAAATGCAGATTTGCCACGGGGCAGGTGCCTACTCGGGCTATCTATCTATAAAGATATGTAAAAATTTCCGCGCGGCTGTCCCGGTCCCGTACTAGTACCTTTGGGTGCATTGACTTGGATTGTGTGCGTGGTAATTTTTAACCTTCTTAGTCGGGAGGTGAGCAGAAGGGGGCAAATCCTCTCTCAGCTTTCCGGCTCTTGGTTTTGGCCAAACTGAAAACAGATCCATAGCCTCTAAGTCGCGGGTAATGTACGGTTCGGTTGGCTCCGGTGTACGGAGTGACAGAATAGTGAAGCGACGTCGTTTTCTACAGCTTGGTGCCGTGGGCGCTGCCACAACGATGGCCTTACCGGCATCGAAGGGCATTGCATCATCGACTAGCACGAACTTCTCGCTGACAATTGCTCCGGCCAATGCCGAAATGATTGATGGCACAATGGTCTATGTGCTTGCCTATTTCCGCGACGCATCTGTGCCGCACGCCGAACTGCGCGTGACCGAAGGGCAGGAAATCACCATACAGGTGACAAATAGTGATAGCCGGATACACGGATTTGCTATTCCGGGCATTCCTGCGGCAACGATAGATTCGATCGACCCTGGCGCGTCGGCAACAGTCGTTTTCACGGCCCCGACTGGCGGCAGCTATCTTTATGTCGATCCTTACAAGGCTCCGCTTAACCGCGTTCTTGGCCTGCACGGCGCTTTCATCGTCGAACCGGTGCAAGGCACGACGGTGGCCGGTTCGCCTACGCCCTTTTCGCGCTCTGCTTTGACGCCGCAAGCCGCTTCGCTTTTTGACGCGCTGGGGGGCGGACATCCGCGCTTTCCGGGCAATAAATGGGATCCAAATGATGCAAGGCGTGAGAAGCTATGGCTGTTCACGCAAATCGATCCGTCGTTCAACGCGCGTGTTGCGGCAGGCGAACAAGTTGATCCTGCTACAGTAGTTCCAAGCTTCTTGCCCCGCTATTTCACTATCAACGGCCTTTCGGGTTTTGACACGGCGGTTCATGCAGGCGGCCATTCAAGCGCAGCAGCGGAACGCATCATGCCTTCGGGAAAACAAGGCGATCCCTGTTTGATCCGGACGATGAATGCAGGGCTTGCCACCCACGCAGTTCATATTCACGGCAACCACTGCATGGAAGTGGCGGAGTCCGACGATAATGGCGTCAATGGATGCGAAACGCATTGTTACGAACGCGATGTTTGGTTGCTGAAACCGCTGGCGCGGATCGACGTACTCCTTCCCTTCGAGCGTCCGCCAGATATTCCGATCGGCAAATGGCCTCCGCGCCAAGAGCCGTTTCCGATGCGCTTCGTGATGCATTGCCACTGCGAAATGTCGCAGACCGCAGGGGGCGGCAATTACCCTCAAGGCTCCGTCACCCATTGGGAAATGACGGGCGCGATCACCAGCGATTAGGAGGGCAACATGACGTTGGAAGGTACAGGAATTACCGAGGAAGTCACTTTCTCGACCTTTGGCTGCAATGTTTTCAAGCAAGGCCCGGCAACACCCGATAAGCTGTTGCCTGATGTCGTTTACAAAAGACGCGGTGCAGAAACAGCGGACTTGAAAACGCCAGATGGCAAGAAGATCAAGGTCTGGAGTTTTGTCGATTCCGCATTGCCGTTATCGAGTCAGCTGGTTTCTTATCCGTCCCCGACGATCCGTGTTCGGCAAGGGCAGATCGTCCACACAGTGCTGACCTCTGCCAAAGGTCCGCATACTATCCACCATCACGGGATTGAACCAACAACTGCCAATGATGGCGTTGGCCATGTCTCGTTTGAGGTAAACGATAGCTATACATATCAGTGGCAGCCTAAGCATGCAGGTACGTTTTTCTATCACTGCCACCGGAACACCGTTTTGCATTTCGAGCTTGGCATGTTCGGAATGTTGATTGTCGACCCGCCGGAAGGACCGGGTCGGGTTTTCCAAGACGGCCCGGCCTATGAAGTCGAACGGATATGGGTAGCGGACGATATGGACCCGCGTTGGCACGCGATCGGCAGCCATGATGCGGGTCTGTGCGGTATGGATGTCGGGCTCAATCGGTTCGAGCCGAAATATTTCCTGCTTTCGGGGATATTCAACAATAAGACCATGACAGACAGCCGGACGGTGGTCACCGCAAAGCTTGGCGAGCGGATATTGATCCGGCTTCTTAATGCCAGCTACTCGTTGCTGCATGTGACACTCGCATGTGACGCGGAGTGGGTGGGGTCGGATGGCCACGGCATGGGGCGCGAACCTTGGTGCGACAAAGTGACAATTCCGGCAGGAACGCCGATCGATTTGTCTTCAGCGCAGCGTTATGACCTTATCCTGTTGCCGCCAGCCAGAGGGATTTATTCCGTTCGTATGGAATTCCGCCATTGGATCACCGGTCAAATTCAGGACAGCGGCCGGGGCGTCATCAATACAAAGGTGGTAGTGATATGAGCCAGACAGCAATTCGCCTGTCCGAAACTTATGCTATTCCGCAAACGCAGCGGAATGCGTTGGCAAAAGCCAGTCATGTTTTTGGGCATGAACAGCCTTCCCCTGATGAGCTTGGCGGGTATTTCGAATTTTCGGATTGGCGCGACAAGCCGGTTGATGTCGCCAATTTCCTCGGCAGATGGACATTTTTGTATTTCGGATACAGCCGCTGTCAGGGGTCATGCCGCATGGCAGCGCCAATGATTGCGAACGCCGCACGTCTGCTGCGAGAGCAAGGCTTTGCCGCCAAGGCCACCTTTGTCGACATTGAGTCCACACCTATGGGTGCGCCCGAAATGATCAATGCCAAGCACGGGCACGGCAAGAACTGGTCCAAGCGTTTTGCAATGGCAGAATTATATGCGGGGCAGGCGGGTAATTTGGAACTGCTTACCGGAAACCGGGCGCAAATCGCCAAGGCAACCGCTGCTTTCCATGTGCTACGCGAGCATGTGCCTCCGCGTCCTGATGAAAAGGACATGAGTATCAACCACAGCTCGCTCGTCTATATCATTGGCCCTGATACATTAGTTGCCGGATACGGCTATCATGATGCCAGCAGCGAGGTTTTGGTTGATCTGGTCAAGCAGCTTGACGGTGCCAAACGCAAAAAGGTTGACCTAACAGCCGTCCGGCGGCGCTATATCCGCGGTGCATGTGGAGAATAAGGCCAGCCAGTCGTCATTTTAGGCTGTGGGCCTGCGCTATTGGTACCGATCAAGCCGCGTTATCTCCGCCCAGGAAAATTGCGCGCGATGGGCACTGGTCAGCTGCGCGGCGCACCAAATCTTTATGTTCTTCCGGCACATCATCGACCCGCACTATTGCATAGCCGTCGTCGTGCAGCTCAAACACCTCCGGGCAGATGCCAACGCAAATACCGAAACCGGCGCAAATCTCTGTCTCGACACGGACTTTCATATGCGTCAGGCCTCCAACGCATCAAATTCGATATTTATGTGCGTGTGTCCGCGCAAAATAAACGTCGGCAGATAGCTAAAGCGGCGCGCGTCGCGTGGTCCGTGAACTTTTTCAGAAACGCGGATGTCGCTCGTCCGATCGAACATGCGGTTTAGGGCAACGACTGTCTCCGCCCGCGCTAACGGTGCGCCGGGGCAAGCATGGCGACCGGCGCCAAAGGCAACGTGAAGCCGCGCGTTCTTGCGGTCCAGCTGGAACTCTCCGGGATTTTCGAACTTGCGCGCGTCGCGGTTGGCGCCGCTGTTTGCGATGTACAGGAATGTGCCGGCGGGGATATCAACCCCGCCTAGAGTGACGGGCTTTTTGGCAAGACGAAAGTCGCCTTTTACCGGGCCTTCAATGCGCAAACATTCCTCGACGAAATTTGGGATCAGGCCCCGGTCTTCGCGGAGCTTTTTCTGAATGTCTGGACGATCGCCGACGATCTGGAAAGCATAGCTCAGCAATCGCACTGTGGTTTCCTGTCCAGCGGCGAACACGTTGGCCGCAATCCGTGCAACGTCGATCGGTTCAGGCACGCCGCCGCCAGGGAACAGCGCTTTCGAAAGCCCGGTTAGCACGTCTTCCGTTGGATTGGCCCTGCGGTCCTCGACATAGGCCGAGAATTTGCCGTAGAGCCATTCGAGCGGTCCGTGCGTAACCTCTCCGTCGGTTCCGCCGACCACCGCTCCGCCGCTTTCTTGCTCCACGCGGATAAGATGTTTGCGGAACTCGATCCGGTCTTCCGCTGGCACACCAAGCAGATCGGCGACGACAAGCACAGCAAAGGGCTGCGCGAAGTCATTCATAAACTCACACTCGCCGCGCGCAAGAAACGTATCAATTTGTTGATCGGCCAACTTCCACATGAAGTCCTCATTCTCCTTGAGGCGCTTCGGCGTGATCAATGACATAAGGAGAGCCCGGTGTTCGGTATGGGTTGGCGGGTCCATCGTCGGCAGCTGATCGAAAAACGCAGTCTGATCACGATATTCCTCGATCAGTTCGGAAATATCATCGTTCCCGCGCCCTTCTAGCGGAATCGGGCAACCCGCAAATGGTCCGCTGGTCGACATGCACGATGAAAAGTTGGCAGGATCGTTATAGACTGCCAGGGCCTCGTCATAGCCTGTGACCATGACAATGCCCTGATGCGGTTCGCGCATGACCGGAGATTGCTCTCTGAGATAATCGAAATAGGCATAGGGATCGGTGATGAAGTGGTTGCTCAAGAAGTAGTCATGCGTTTCAAAATCTCGGGACTGATCGTTCATATTGCCTCCTTGGAGTTGCCACCGGCTTATTGGACTTTGTAAGATACCAGCGTTAACCCGTGACGGCTACTCTTCCCAATTTGGTCAACAAGGCTCATCGCCCGAACGATCCCCTTCACCGGCAGGAAAAGCAAAGGCAAATCAGCGACGTTCGCTGCTTGCCTCCAATATCCCTAATCTCTTTGCCTAGAATGCTTGCGGCGAACCCGGACATCGCCCCTTGCGCCGTCTACGCAATCGCCGCGCAATCGCCACCAAGATGATCTGCAATGTTGATTGGCATAGGTATTTAGCTGTCAACGTAGTTCGCCACCGTAATTCCGGCATGCGTTACCCGCTTAACCTATTGGGTTTACTACATCGCAGCGCAATCGCTACCAAGATGATGTGCAATGTTGATTGGCATAGGTGTTTAGCTGTCAACGTAATTCGCCGCCGTAATTTCGGCATGCGTTACCCGCTTAACCTATTGGGTTTAGTAGAAAAGTATTGGTCGGGACGACAGGATTCGAACCTGCGACCCCCACACCCCCAGCCCGTAATTTAGGGGGTTCGGATCGCATCGCGATGCACCCAAAAAACCTTGCATAAACCGCAGAATTCTGCCATTTATTGAGCATGATCGGTGTTGCATCGGGTGCCATTTTGTTCCGTTCTAATTCATCAAGTTGCACCACCACAGCACCACCAGATTGATTCAAAGGCGGTAACTATGCGTGCAGCACTAACCCAAATGGTCATCGACAAACTACCCATCCCATCGGCCAAAGTCGATCATCGCGACACGCGGTTGAAGGGTCTGGTTCTGCGGGTCATGCCAAGCGGCACCAAATCCTATTATTGTGAATATGCGCGCGGCAAACGTGTCTGGCTCGGTCGGGCCGATGTTCTCGGCGTGAGTGAAGCGCGCGAAAGCGCACGGGCCATTCTTGCTGACTTCTATCGCGGTATCGACCCGATTGAAGCGCGCAAGCCCAAGGCGGTGATGCCGACCTATCGTGAATATCTCGATGGCGATTATGCGGCTTGGGCAAAGTCCAGCCAGAAAGCCTATGGTCAAAACCTCAAACGCCTCGCCACAGCCTTCAAGAAGCTGCTCGATAAGCCGCTCGACAAGATCACTGGCCTTGATGTTGAACGCTGGCGGGCAGGCGAGGTCGAACGCGGGTTAAGCAACCAGACGATCAATCGCGACATCTCCTCGATCAAGGCGAGTTTCAACCGCGCGGTCGATTGGGGGATATTGCCGGTCAATCCGCTCGCCAAGATCAAGAAGGCGCGCGTCGATGATTGCCTCAAGGTCCGCTATCTGACCGAGGCAGAGGAATACAGACTGCGCGAAGCTATCGAAGCGCGCGAAGAGCGCCGCCGCGCCGAACGCGATTCAGCCAACGGCTGGCGCGCGGAACGCGGCTATGTGCTGCTGCCCAGCCTGCGCGACTTCGTATTTACCGATCATGTCAAACCGCTGATCCTGCTGTCGATCAACACCGGGTGCAGGCGCGGCGAACTGTTCGATCTGACATGGGAAAACATCGACCTCGACCGCCGCATTCTGACCGTGACCGGCGCAACCGCCAAGTCCAGACGGACGCGGCATATTCCGCTCAACCGCGAAGCAACGTCGGTGCTGCTCAACTGGCGCGCGCAAAGCGAGGAACAGTCGGGCTTGGTCTTCGTCAACGAACAGGGCGAACGGTTCGACCGTGCCAATTCGTCATGGCGTCGGCTGCTCAAGGACGCGCAAATTGCCGCCTTCCGCTGGCATGACATGCGCCACCATTTCGCCTCGCGGCTGGCGATGGGCGGTGTCGATCTCAACACCATCCGCGAACTGCTCGGCCACAGCGATTATTCGATGACGCTGCGCTACGCGCATCTCGCGCCGGAATTCAAACTGAAGGCCGTGGAAGTGCTGGATATGGCGCGGGAAGCCGCAATGGGTGGGAACAAGGTTCTCGCGTTAGTTCGGTAAGAAGCGATCATAAAAATTGCGCGAACGGGAATAATTCTGATTGTTTAGCCGTAAACGCCCACATTATTCCTGATCGGGAATAATTACCTTGCAAATGACCGCAAACCTCAATAATGTCCCGCTCGGTAATATGGATAGCAAGTCACTCGGATTGATCGTTCATCGCGAACGCAAGGCGCAGAAGCTGCGGCAGGCGGAGCTTGCGGCGGCGGCTGGCGTCGGCATTCGCTTCATCGTCGATCTCGAAGCGGGCAAGCCCACGCTCCAGCTCGAAAAGGTGTTGCATGTTCTGGCGACGCTTGGTTGTGATGTCACCATCACACCACCTGCGGGCGACCTATGACCGACCGCCTGTCTGTCTGGTGGGATGGCCGTATTTCCGGCTGTCTCTATCTCGGCCCCGATGGCGAAACGCTGTTTGCTTATGATGCCGCGTGGCTGGCCGATCCCAAGGCACCGGCCTTGTCCTTCTCGCTTCCCAAGCAAGCCGAACCTTTCAAGCGCAGCGCGGTCCAAGCCTTTTTCGGCGGGATATTGCCAGAGGAAGGGCAGCGCACCGCGATTGCGCGCGCGCTCGGCGTGTCGGCGGACAATGAATTCCGGCTGCTCGAATATCTTGGCGGCGAAGTTGCGGGCGCACTGACGCTGTTGCCCGAAGGGGAAACGCCTGCGTCACCAAGCGACGCCGCGCCAAAACTGCTCGATGACGATGCGCTCGTGCAATTGCTCGACCATCTCCCGCTCCGCCCAATGCTGGCAGGCGAAGATGGATTGCGGCTCTCGCTGGCGGGTGCGCAATCCAAATTGCCCGTCCTCCTGATCGACGGGCAAATCGCGCTGCCTGCGCCGGGGCAACCGACAAGCCATATCCTTAAACCGCCCATATCGCGGTTTGAAGGCACGACGGAGAATGAATATTTCTGCATGTCGCTAGCAAGCGCGATAGGGCTGGACGTTGCGGCGGTGGAAATGCGCGTTGTTGCGGAACGGTCATTTCTGCTCGTCACCCGCTACGACCGCGCGGTTAGCGCAGGGGGAAGCGTCACCCGTCTCCATCAGGAAGACTTTGCCCAAGCCCTTGGCGTCCCCTCGCACCGCAAATATGCCAGCGAAGGCGGGCCAATCTTCCCAGACTGTTTCGCGCTGCTGCGCCGCGCAGCGACGCGCCCCGCGCGCGAAATTCTGAAACTTCTCGATGCCGCGATCTTCAACCTGATCATTGGCAATGCCGATGCTCATGCCAAGAATTTCAGCCTGCTGCACAGTGGTGGTGGCGTGCATCACCCTCGCGCCGCTTTATGACCTGCTCTCGACCGTCATCTATCCCAATCTGCATGTGAAGCTGGCGATGAAAATAGGCGGCAAGGCCGTCCTCGAAGACATCGAGCCGCGCCACTGGGAACGGTTCGCAGCCGATGCCCAGCTCGGCGCGCCATTCGTGCGAGCGCGGATCGGGCAATTGTGCAACGCCGTCATTGCCGCGATTGATGGCGAATTTGCGAAGGCGTTACCGTCGGATGCTGACTTCTCGGCGGTTAAAACGCTGGTTCGCGAACGCGCCGTGACGCTCAAAGACAAAGTCTAGACCGTTTCACATATTCAAAGGGAGTTGTCATTTGCGCGCTAGTTTTCGTAACCGTATCGTCTTTGTTAGTCCAGAACAGCCGGTTCCGCTTGACCCAAATGCTCCCATGCCGAAGCAGAGAGTTTATTTCACCATCACGTCAGAAGAGCCGGGACAACAGTGGCTGGTGGAAGCAACAAACCAAATTCCCGAGTATGCTGCGTTTTTCCGCAGCGTTTATATGCGCTGGGCAATTACCATAAACGCCTTGCACGTCGCGCGTGATCGCTACGCTAGCCTCGGCGAAAATGTCGGGCTGACAATAGGCCATCTCGAAGTTGTGGATTCTCGACCAGAGGTGCGCCCAATGGAAATCTGGCCGTCGCCAAAGGCTGCGGAAAACTACGAAGAGAGCATTCCGCTGATGGCTGCCTATGGCCTACTTGATCTTTATGGAGCCATCGAAGAAATAATCTTTGATTTGTACGAAACATACCTGAATTACCATCCGCTGGACATCCTGAAAGGTAACGAATTTGTGGCTCTGCGTAAGCTGTATAGATCGCGTGACAACGACGCTGCTGCGACTGTCACGTGGAACGAGGCTTGGGCGTCACGGCTCGAAATTTGGCGGCGCAAAAAATTGTATGATGGCCTTCATCGAGTATTCAAATCATACTTTGAACGCGCTGGACTTCGTCGCCCTTCTTGGTTCAAACTGTCCGATATCGACGATTGGGCGAAAACCGTCGAATTGATTGGCGAAATCCGAAACCTCATCACTCACGGAGAGAATCACGTTTCTCAGAAGCTCGCCGACCTTTGCACCGAGCAGCCGCAATTGGGCTTGAGATATAACGCGGGTGAGGTGTTAGAGGTAAAATTGCATGAACTGATGATCGTCGAGCGCTTCTTCGCGGACATTATTCACACGCTAAACGAGTGCTTGCTGGAGCGCGCTTGGGGTCCACTTAAACAAGCTACGGCCTGAGAATTTAAGCGGGGCGGCAAACCGCCCCGCTGAGTGGTCGCTCGCTGGGTCCGTAGTCGGCTGAATTGCGTCGGTCTTTGGCGAGAATCGCGAAGCTGTTGATTTTTCAAGTTCGCAACCAAGCAAACCGTATTGGATCTTGCCGAATTAGGAAGGCGCGGATGCGTTGCCTTTCATTGGGGTCCGAATGGACAAGCAACGCCCGCAATTCTCGGTCAATCGCGTGACGGTCGGCCCCAAGGATTTCAGCCTTCTGATACCACTTGTGTCCTTTCTCAAGTTCCCCAAGCTCAATGTGGACAGCGCCAAGCAGCGTACATGGCCTGAAATCAGATGGCGTGAGGTTGTGCGCGTCAATTCCAAGGGCTTTTGCATCGGCAAGACGGTGAACGTCGCGCATTGCGCCGCCGCGCGTCGTTGCCAGCGCCGATTTGAGTTCCGGGCTGGTTCCAGCTTTTGACAACGCGGCCTCCGTGATTACCAAAGCCAT
>CAVXQH010000006.1:0-221620 GCA_963763915.1 uncultured Alphaproteobacteria bacterium | reverse complement strand
AACGCCGCAGCATGGCCCCGCTCGCGGCGTCATATTCGGCGACCAGCTCATCGCCGTCATAATGGTAACGCGTGATGACCCCGCTTTGCGAGGTGCTTTCAAACAAGCGGCCCAGCGGATCATAGCGCAGCGTTGCTGTGCCCGATGCGCCGGTCATTGTGACCAGGCGGTTTTCGACGTCGTAGGTATAGCTGTTCGTCCCGTCGCCGGTCAGGTTGCCGTTGGCGTCGTACGTAAAGCTCGCCGGGCCAGCGGTCGTATATTGGTTCAGGCCATTGACCCCGTAATTGCGATTGACCGCAACATCGCCGGTATAGGCGTAGGCGTCGTTCGACGTGCTGTGCGAGGTGATCTGGCTGGCTGGGTTATAAGCGTCCAGGCCATAAGTGACATCGTTGGCAGTGCCTGAAACATCATGCACGATACTCGACAAACGGCCCGCGGCGTCGGAGTTGAAATCTGTGACCGGACCATAACGGGCCGTTTGTCGATCACGCATACCCCGGCTGTTATAGCGATAGGTGAGCATATTAACGCCATAGGCGCGCGGGCCTTCATAAATGGTTTTCAGGCGGTTTTTGCGCCATGTTCTCAATCTGGTAAATCGAAATAAGTTTATATTATTCAACAACATTAGATTTGTAAGAGTTGGATATATATTGATAAACGTACTGCGCTTCGTTTATCTCAAATTTTGAACAATTATATACAGAAAAAGCCACAAAATTGTAACTCGTATTGAGAGTTATTTTCTGAGAATTTTTATAAATTTTCAATTGCTTATATTGCGTATTGTTGTCAGCGTAAATTATATCTAATTTTCGTAACTTGAAATTAGATTTTTTTAAAATCGGAAAACGAACATTTTTGTTACTATCATTTTCGAAATATAAATTCTCTCCTTCACCATTTATTCCATTTAAATTTATGCAATCGAAATTTTCATTATTTGATTCTAGAAAAAATTCAATACTTTTACTATTGAAGTAAGGGCCTTTTATAGAAATGCCATCTAATGTAATCTCGCTATTTTTCACCTTTTCAAGCTCTGTCTCTAGATGACTTAGATCATAATCTTGTTGCGTAGAGTCTTGCGCGCCGCATGACGCAACAATAAAATTGGAAATGCTAGCGAAAAAAAATACAAAGCACTTACGCATTATTCAGGATCTCCGTCTCTCCGCAAACCAAATGCATAAGGCACAGTGTCGGCATGCATAGCCGCTCGGTTAGGCGTAAGTTGCGCCCTTTTTATTGCGTTTGTGAAGCCATATGGACCTATATATTGATCTCCATAGTTTATAGCAAAGTCTATCGGTGCAATGCCAGAGGTATGCGATCCTTCATGACCCAGCGTAAATGCCTGACTATCAATTCCTGCATTGAAGAATTTTGATCCCAATGTTATACCAGCCCCTCCAGCTATTGCTCTTGCCATAGAGTCATGACTTCCCATTGTAGCGGGCTTATCACTTCTCAATTCGCCCAATACTCCGCTAGCTTTACTGATAGCTTTATCTATTCCCTTAATGTTGGCGCTACCAGATCCAAAGAAACGGCCAATCTCTCTTGTAGCCCTTCTTTCTGTATTAGTTAACTTTGCGCCAGAGGCCAATTTATTTCTAGCGGACTGCAGAGTATTAATTCCATTAGCAATTTTAGTTGCTGCAACGGCCTGCGCGCGCGAGAATTGATAACACTGCTTATATGAGAGATTTTTTCCGCAGCTATATGCCCCTGTTGGGTCAGTGCGGTTCACCGGGTCGTTGCCGACATACGCATAGAGGTTAGGTCCGTCATCATACCCAATCGGGTCGGTCTGCATGAACCGGCCCAGCGTCGGCGAGTATATCCGCGCTTTGTAATAATACATGCCGATCTCTGGCAGCCAGATCTGGCCGGTGTACGCGAACCTGCCGCCCTGCGCCGCGGCGGCGTTGGTGGCGGCGGGGATGCCCCACTCGTCAAAGGCGTTGATCTTGCTGGTGCCAGCGCTTGTGTCGCTGATGCCCGTTATGCTGCCCTGATGGTTGGTGCTGAGCCGCCGCATGGCGGTCGCGGCGATGGTGGCTCCTTCAAAGCTAAGCAGCGGATCGTCAACGCCAGACCCGAGGACATATCGCCGCAGCATGGCCCCGCTCGTGCCGCATGGCCCCGCCGCCGCAGCATGGCCCCGCTCGCGGCCGCTCATTTTTCAAGGACTTTGTCGTTGGAGGCCCGAGCCGGAATCGAACCGGCGTGCAAGGATTTGCAGTCCTCTGCGTCACCACTCCGCCATCGGGCCTCAACTTTGCAGCGCGTTTTGCGAACTACATGTGGTGTGAAGTGCGCGTCACTAGACAGGCTTTGCTGCGAATGCAATCGCGTATTGGCAGAAATTGGCGCGAATTAGCGAGTTTTGGCGGAATCGGCGGAAAATTGCGACGCCTGCCGCTTTATGGCGCGGCGCTGGTGCAAATGCTGTGGCGATAATAGCACAGAAAGACCGACTAAGATGCTGTTTGTCTGTGCCGATTGGCCGGTTTGTCTGAAAGAGGCTTGGCCTTTGCGGCGCGGCTGGGTAAAGCTTGGCGCAGAGTCCGAAGCTGTGTTGCCATTGCAATACAGTTTATAAAGAGGCAAATGGGCAGATGATCACTTGCAATATGGGGTGCGCGGCAAAATGCGCCGCATCGGCCCAAGGCAATAACAGAGGGAAGTTATAATGAACCCCGCCCGTATCGAAGCAATGCGTAAGGCTATGGTGGACGGCCAACTGCGTACCAACGGTGTCAATGTCGCCTGGATATTGGAAGCCATGGGCAGCACCCCGCGCGAAGCTTTCGTTCCGGCTGAATATGCCGCGACCGCCTATAATGACCGCAGCGTACCGTTGGGTGAGGGGCGTTACCTTAGTCCGCCGCTGGCGACTGCGCTGATGCTGAAAGAAGCCGCGGTAGAGCCAGAGGACAAAGTGCTGCTGGTGGGTGATGCGGGTGGCTATGTTGCGGCCTTGCTGGCGCAGCGGACGAAGAATTTACGCGTTTCAGGCACGGCTACAGGATCGCTCGAGGGCGCACCGTACACGCTGATTATCATCGACGGTGCGATCGGGCATTTGCCGGACGCGCTGGTGCAGCAGCTTGCCGATGGTGGACGCATTGTCACCGGGGTTTGCGAAGGACCCGTCAGCCGCTTGGCCATCGGGTACCGCTGGGGCGAGCATGTCAGTCTACGGCCGTTTATGGACTGCGAGATTGCGCCGCTATCTGCCTTTGCCAAACCACAGGAGTTTGCGTTTTGAGCCGCGGATTAATGTTACGCGTTGCGCTTCTTGCCGGAGCCGCGATGCTCTCCACCACACCTGTCGCCGCCGAAACGCTGCGCGGGGCGTTGATGAAGGCCTATGAGACCAATCCAAACCTGACCGCAGCCAGAGCGGGGCAGCGCGCGATCAACGAAGGCGTACCGATCGCGAAGGCCGCGGGCCGGCCCAGTGCCGATGCCAGTGGCAGTTATAGCGAGAATTTCCCGCGCAGCGACGGGATCAACTTCGTACCCGAGCGCTTGTTCAATACCCAGCTGAACCTTGGGATGCCCATCTACACCGGGGGTGCGATCAAGAACTCGGTCGCTGCGGCTGAAACGCGGGTCGAGGCAGGTTTTGCCAATTTGCGCGGCACCGAAAGCCAGATTTTTACAGCAGTAGTGGCGGCCTATATGGACGTTATCCGCGATGAGGCGGTGGTGGAGCTGAACCGTGCGCAAGTTGGCGTGCTGCAGGTCAATCTGGAGGCGACGCGCGACCGCTTTGAAATCGGCGACCTTACCCGCACCGACGTTGCCCAGTCCGAATCGCGGCTCGCGCTGGCTTCGGCCAATCTGGAAACCGTGCGGTCGCAGCTGATCCGGTCGAAAGAAACGTATATCCAACTCGTTGGAACAGAACCCGGTGATCTTGAAGCGCCGCCGCCGCTGCCCAATTTGCCTGCAAACCCCAACGATGCGGTGGATGTGGCGGTTGATACCAATCCGGACTTGCTGGCCGCGCGTAAAAACCGCGAAGCAGCAAGTTTTGACCGCAAGGGCGCGAATGCTTCGCGGTTGCCCACCGTATCCGGCTTTGGCACCGCCAGTTACCAACATAACTTATGGTCCATCGATTCGGGTGGCGGACCGGCCTTTGATGCAGACCGGACCTCTGCGCAGATCGGTGTGCGCGCTTCGGTACCGCTTTTCCAGGGCGGGGCACCGTCTGCGCGAATCCGGCAAGCGCAGGCCCGTTTGGGTCAGGCACAAGAGCTGGAAATCGCAGCAGAGCGCGAAGTCATTGCGCAAACAAGAGCCGCCTATTCGAGCCACAAAGCTTCGCTTGAAGTCATCGCCGCGTCCGAGCGTGCGGTGTCCGCAAGCGAGCTCGCGCTTGAAGGCGCGCGTGCGGAAAATACCGTGGGAACCCGCACTATTCTGGACATTTTGAATGCCGAGCAAGAGCTGCTCAATGCCAAGGTGCAATTGGTAACAGCGCGCCGCAACGCTTATGTTGCTGGCTTTGCATTGCTGGCAGCGATGGGCCGCGCCGAAGCACGCGATCTGGGTCTCGAAGGCGGTGTGCTATATGACCCTGTGACCGATTATGATGCGATCAAAGACCGCTGGAACGACTGGTCAAAGTCGAACGATCCAGTGACGCAAGCGACCAGGACCATTGACTCAACCGCGCAAAAGGCTGAAATAGAGCCGCTTCCCGATTATTCGGGGAGCAAAAAGAGGAAATAAGCGGGGGCTTAAGGCTATGTCAGAAGGACGGAACGAGCCGTCGATGGACGAGATTTTGGCGTCGATAAAAAAGATTATCGCGGATGAAGACCGCGCCAAGCCGGCTGCGAAACGCAGCAGCCGTGCGGCCAAAAACCAGAACGAATCCGAACAAGATGACACAGTCGGGGTGTCGCCGCTTGAAAGCAGCGATGACCGGGAAATTCTTGAACTGACCGAAACGGCCGAGGAAGAGGCCCAAGACGCGCCGGTTGCTGCTGGAACCGAAGGGTTGCTTGATGATGGCAGCGCGCAAAGTTTGCGCCATAGCTTTTCGGTGTTGCAGACTTTGGCAGAGCCCGGTGTTCGTCCGCAAATCGTCCGCTCTGGCGAGACCTCGCTGGAGGAATTGACCCGTGACCTGATGCGCCCGATGCTTAAAGATTGGCTCGACGCGCACTTACCGGTGATCGTCGAATCGATGGTTGCCCGCGAAATAGCACGCATCACCAAGAAGAGCTGATTGCATGAGGCGAGTGCTTCGCCTCTTTGCCTTTTGTTTCACAGTCTTGCCTGTTTGCGTAGGCGTTTTGCGTGCGGAAACGATGCTACCTCCGCTAACTATCGTAAAAGTGGGCAAGCTTGTCGATGTTGTCGAAGGCAAAGTGATCGACAAACAGTGCATCTGGATTAACGGTGCGCTGATCCAAGGCTACGGACCTTGTCCCGAAAAAATGCCCGAAGAGGCAGGCATTGTCGACTGGTCGGCATATGCGGTGTCCCCCGGTTTTATCGATCTCCATACGCATCTGGCCGATACCGGCACCAGCAGCGATGTTGCGCTACCGCTCAAGACGTCTCCAGCCCAAACCGCGCTGATCGGCGCGCGCAATGCCAAGCTCACATTGGAGGCCGGTTTCACCACCGTGCGCGATGTTGGCACTTATCGCGGCCTGACCGACGTGGCGCTCCGCGATGCAATCAACGCTGGCTGGGTGCCCGGGCCGCGGATGTCTGTTGCCGGAGCCTATTTGACCAAGCCTGGCGGCGGCGGCGAGCTGAACGGTGTTGTGCCAAACGCGAAGCTACCTGCCGACATGCGCTTGGGTGTTGTGCGCAGTGTCAAAGAGATGGAAAAGCGGGCAAATTTTCTGTTCGATAATGGCGCGGATTTCCTGAAGCTGATTGCGACCGGTGCCGTACTTGCCATCGGTACCGAACCGGGCGAGATTGAGCTGTCAGAGGCGCAAATTAAGGCGGCGGTGAAAGTCGCCAAAGCACGCGGCAGCTATGTCACCGCGCACGCGCACGGGGCTGAGGGGATAAAGGCGGCGATCCGCGCGGGTGTGCGTTCGATCGAACATGGCAGCCTGATCGACGACGAAGGCCTGCAAATGGCAAAAGACGCTGGCGTTTGGCTTGTCATGGATATCTATAACGGTGACTATATCGATAGCGTCGGCCAATCGGAAAAATGGCCGGAGGAATATCTGCGTAAAAACCGCGAGACGACCGACAAGCAGCGCGAAAATTTTGCCGAGGCTGTAAAACTGGGCGTCAAACTTGCTTACGGTACCGATGCCGGAGTTTACCCGCACGGTGATAACGCAAAGCAATTTCGCTATATGGCGCGATACGGCATGACGCCGATACAAGCAATTCAGGCAGGTACGATCAGAGCCGCGGAGCTACTCGGCAAAGAAAATGAATTGGGTAGCATTCAGGCTGGTCGCTATGCCGATCTGGTGGCAATGGATGCTGATCCGATGCTTGCGGGAGCACCGGAATTTGTCGTTCATGTGATGAAGGACGGCAAGGTCGTTAAATGACCGCGCGAAGGGCCGGTTGCCCGGTAATCCTCTTAAACGAGGGTTACCGAGAACAACAAGCTGCTGCAAGCAAGTGCGGCAAAAGCGCTAAACAATTTAGCCATGATATTTTCCTTTTGTTTTGAGTGGCGGCTTCAAACGAAACCGAACGCATCGCCAAAAGGACATCCTCTTATATTGTGCAGTGCAACATAGAGGGCGCGGGTTAATTTTCAATTACATAGAGGTCAGAAGCAGTTGCAAAATATGCAACTACGCCAATTAGCCCCGGGCATTCCCGAAAATTTGGGCGACCGGCTTTGCCATGCCGTTATAATTGGCGCGGTGGTAGGTGCTATCGTCTGGAAGCGCCGCCACCAAGCGGCGGTGCGCTTCGCCAAGCGCATGATAAGGCACGCTTGGCATCAGATGGTGGATTGCATGATAGCGCAGGCCGACTGGCGCCCATAATGCAGACAGCTTGTTTGGTGGCGGCACATTGACGCTATCGAGATATTGCGCCGTCACGCTCATCGCTTCGCCGTCATTGCTCCACAAATGCGCCACAAGCGTTCGTACCTGGTTGATAAACATTGTCGCTGACGCAATGCCCATGAATATCACGAATGCGCGCAGCGGTATCGCACCGCTCGCTGCTAACGCAATCAAAGTCATCGCCCAGACCGACGTTAGTATCTCTAGTTGAAGCCACCAGCTGCGAAATGCACCCTCGGGTGCTTTGCGGCGGTAATCGGGGTTGATCGCCAAAGTCGAGAAACGCGCGATATTAAGCCGCCGTATGGATGGTATCACCAGCGATAGGGGCGCAAGCAAGCCGTAACGCAGCAGCAAGCCCACAGGGCCTAGTGCAGCGAGAAAAGCAAAAAACACCAATTGCCAGCGCTTCATATGTGCCAAGGGAAGATATTCGGGATCAGCCGCTGTGCCGTATTTGGTCCGCGCATGATGCTGCACATGTGTGCCTTCATACATGAAGGACGGAATGAACAGCGGTATTCCCAGCAGAAGATTCCAGCCCCAATGAAATCCGGGCACCGCGCCTTCCTTCAAATGCGTTAGTTCGTGGATGAAGCTGCCCGCGCGGTAGAGCGCGAGCACTGACACTAACGCTGCCGACATAGCAACGAAAAGCCCGTCAGCACCAATCGCTACAGCAAGTCCGCCGTAACCGATGAAAGCCGACAGCAAAAAGTCGCTCCAGAATATTGCGGGATTGGCCTTCGCCAAATCGCGCGCGACGCCCGAAGCAACGCGGATCAGCTCCATATCATCGGGAGTTTTGGTGACGGGCATGTCCATTGAGGCCCATTTAGGCGGTCGGTTCCCCCGCGTCCACTTAATGAATCCGATCAGTGTAATTTTGTTGCGCGATCAGTTTGGGCTGATTAGCTTCTAGGGCATGAAAATATTCGCAAAATCCGCCCTTGCCGCACTTGCGCTTTCCAGCATTGCCGCTGCTCCGCTTCTTGCCCGCCCGATGACCGAAACAGATCTTGCGATGATGAAGCGGCTTGCCGCGCCCGTCATGTCGCCCGATGGTAGGTTTGTCGCCTTTCAAGTGCGTGAAACCGACATGGATGCGAACAAAGGCAAGACCGATATCTACATCGCCAAGCCTGATGATCCCACATCGGTGGTCGCTCAAGTCGCCTCTTCTGCTAAGTATAACGAGCATGATCCGGCATTTTCGGCGGACGGGAAGTATCTTTATTATCTGAGCAACGAAAGCGGCAGCGAACAGATCTGGCGCTATGACTTCCTAAACCAAAGCTCGACGCAAATAAGCAAATTCAAAAACGACGTCGCCGGGTTTAAGATTTCACCCGATGGCAAGAAAATTGCGGTTTGGGGTGACGTCGCTGTCGATTGCTTCGGTATGGACTGCGACCATAGTGGCGACACTTCGAAGCCGGGACCTGGTTCGGGCCGCGAATACGACTCGCTGATGGTGCGCCACTGGGACGAGTGGGAAACACCCGGCAATCATAGCCGTATCTTTACTTACGGGTTGAATGCAGACGGTACAATCTATGGCAGCGGTCATCCGCTAGACGAACCCGCGATCACGCCAAAAAAACCAGATGCCAAAAAAGTGGTCGGTGATGCGCCGTCAAAACCTTTTGGTGGCGGTGAGGAAATCGCATGGGGAGCCGACAGCGAAACGGTTTATTACACGCTGCGCAAAGCCGATAAGGACGAAGCGCGCTCGACAAATCTCGATATTTATAGCTCCCACCAGAATTATGACGCCGCAACCAACCTGACCGAAGAAAATGCCGGGACCGACACGCTACCTAGTGCATCGCCCGACGGTAAATATTTGGCTTGGGCCAGTATGGCGCGCGCGGGATATGAAGCCGACCGGCAAGTGCTGATGCTGATGGAGCTTGCGACGGGCAAGAAAAAGCGCCTGACGCAAAGCTGGGATCGTAGCGTGCAATCGATCAACTGGGCGCCCGACAGCCAAAGCCTTTATGTGACGGCCGGCGAAATCATGGACACGCCGGTTTTCAAAATCGATCTGGGCGGCAAAGTAAAGCGGCTGACCGGCGCGGGCCATGTTACCGCAGTGATGCCACGTGCTGATGGCAGCTTTGCTTATGCGCTTGACAGCGTAACGATGCCGACCGAGCTGTTTTTCCGCGACAAGAAGGGCAAGGTCCGACAATTTACCAGCGTCAACGCGGACTTTGTGGCGAAGATCGATCCGGTCGCGGTGCAGCGTTTCAGCTTCACCGGCGCAAACGGCGATAAGGTTTGGGGACAGATCACAAAGCCAGCGGGTGCCAAGGGGCGCTTGCCGGTGGCGTTTCTTGTTCACGGCGGACCGCAGGGCAGCTTCGGTGATAACTGGTCTTTCCGTTGGAACCCGCGTGTCATGGCCGCGCAAGGCTATGCCGTTGTCACCGTCGATTTCCACGGCAGCACGGGTTACGGCCAGGCCTTTACCGATTCGATCAACAAAAATTGGGGCGGATGGCCGCTCGAAGATTTGAAATTTGGCCTAGCCGCCGCTGCCGAAAAAGACAAACAGGTCGACTCGGCCAACGCTTGCGCGCTGGGGGCATCCTATGGCGGCTATATGATGAACTGGATCGCAGGGCAGTGGAATGATGGCTTTAAATGTCTGGTCAATCATGCGGGCATTTTTGACCTGCGCAGCTTCTCGTTTGAGACGGAAGAGCTGTGGTTTGACGAATGGGATCAAGGCGGCCCGTGGTGGAGCCGGACCGATGCAGAGAAATGGAACCCGGTAAACCACGTCACCAAATGGCGGACACCGACTTTGGTAATCCACGGGGAGAAAGACTTCCGTATTCCCTATGCGCAGTCGCTGGCGACCTTCACCGCGTTACAGCGCCAAGGCGTGGAATTGAAGCTGCTTGTGTTCCCGGACGAGAACCACTGGATACTCAAACCAAAGAATTCGGTGCAGTGGCACCGGACAGTCTTTGGCTGGCTGGACAAACATTTGAAGAAATCCGGCAAATAGGCGTCTTGCTCTTTCGGGCGCATAATCGCTAAGGCCTTTCGAATGACTATCGATAAGACCTTTGATTTCGCGCAAATTGAATCCAAGTGGGGCAAGCATTGGGAAGAGACGGGCGCGTACCGTCCGGATCGCCCGAATGCGGAGCCCTATACCATCGTCAACCCGCCGCCCAATGTGACGGGCAGCCTGCATATCGGCCATGCGCTCGACAATACGCTGCAAGACATATTGATCCGCCATGCGCGCTTGCAGGGCAAGGACGCCTTGTGGGTGGTTGGCACCGACCATGCGGGGATCGCCACGCAAATGGTGGTCGAACGCCAGATGGAGGCGAAGCAGGATAAGCGCACCAATTATTCCCGCGAAGAATTCATCGAGAAGGTCTGGGAGTGGAAGCACGAAAGCGGCGGCACGATTACCAACCAGCTCCGCCGCCTTGGGTGCTCGATGGATTGGGCCAATGAACAATTCACCATGGACCCGCATTTTACCAAGGCCGTGGTGAAGGTGTTCGTCGATCTTTACAATCAAGGGCTGATCTACCGCGACAAAAGGCTGGTCAACTGGGACCCGAAACTGAAGACGGCGATTTCAGACCTTGAGGTCGAAACGCGCGAGATGAAAGGTCATTTCTGGCACTTTAAGTATCCGCTGGCCGATGGCGTGACCCTGGATAACGGCGCGGACCATATCGTTGTTGCCACAACGCGGCCCGAAACGATGCTCGCCGATATGGCGGTCGCGGTCAGCGCCGATGATCCGCGCTACCAAAGCGTGATTGGCAAAGAGATTCTGCAGCCGATCACCGGACGGCGTTTGCGTGTTGTTGCCGACGAACATGCCGATCCGGAACTGGGTTCTGGCGCGGTGAAGATCACACCGGGGCATGATTTCAATGACTTTGAAGTTGGCAAGCGCGCGGGGTTCAAACCTGCCGACATGCTCAACATGTTCGATGCCGAAGCAAAGGTGGTGCAGACAGCGGACGGCTTGATCCCCGAGAAATATCTCGGCCTGGACCGCTTTGTAGTACGTGAGATGATCGTCGCGGAGATGAAGGCGCTCGGCCTGCTCGTGCCGCATATCGTCAAGAACAAGGACGGCGAGGAAGAAGCGCTCGACGCCGAACCGCGCAGTATTCAGACCCCCTTTGGCGATCGCGGCGGGGTGGTGATTGAGCCTTGGCTGACCGATCAATGGTATGTGAATGCTGAGGAATTGGCGAAAGCCCCCATGGCCGCCGTGCGCGATGGCCGGATCGATATTGTGCCGAAATCTTGGGAGAAGACTTTCTTCAACTGGATGGAGAATATCCAGCCCTGGTGTGTTTCAAGGCAATTATGGTGGGGGCACCGGATTCCGGCGTGGTATGGTGCCCAAAAAAGTGCCTACGGCAGAGTTGACGATGACGACGATCATCCAGCGTATTACACGACGCCTCTATTTGCATTCTCTGAAGGCCACGTTGTCGTCGCGGCAAAAGACGATGATGTCAGAGCGGAGTTTGCAGAGTATTATGGTGTCCCGGCTGAAAATATTGTGCTGGCGAATCCGCGCTCTTTTGAAATGCGCGAATACGGTGACAAGAGATATGTCTATCAGGACGAAGACGTCCTCGACACATGGTTCTCTTCGGCGCTCTGGCCCTTTGGGACATTGGGTTGGCCGGAGGAAAAGTCCTCCCCCCTCGTGGGGGAGGATTTAGGAGGGGGGGCTGAGCAAGGGGCCCCCACCCCAAACCCCTCCCCACAAGGGGGAGGGGCTAAGAATTTACTCGCCCGCCACTACCCCAACGACGTGCTCATCTCCGGCTTTGACATCCTCTTCTTTTGGGATGCACGTATGGCGATGCAGGGGATGCACTTCATGAACGAAGTGCCGTGGAAGACGTTATACCTGCACGGCCTCGTCCGCGCCGCCGACGGCCAGAAAATGTCGAAGTCCAAGGGCAATGTCGTCGATCCGCTGATCCTGATGGATCAATATGGTGCTGATGCGCTGCGCTTCTTCATGGCGGCGATGGAAAGCCAGGGCCGCGACATCAAAATGGATGACAAGCGCGTTGAGGGCTACCGCAACTTTGCCACCAAACTGTGGAATGCCGCGCGTTTTTGCCAGTCAAACGGCATCGGTGCTTCAACCACCTTGCGCGCGCCTGACGCGCAGTTGGCGGTCAATAAATGGATCATCGGCGAAGTCGTCGAATGCCAAGCCAAGCTCGATAAGGCCTTTGCCGAATTCCGCTTCGACGGGATGGCGGATGCGATCTACCATTTTACCTGGGGCACGTTCTGCGACTGGTATCTGGAGCTGATCAAGCCTGCCTTTGTCGGTGACGAAAAGCAGGAAATGGACGTGGAATCGAAGGCGGTAGCCGGTTGGGTGCTCGACCAGATCCTCGTCATGCTCCACCCCTTCATGCCCTTCATCACCGAAGAGCTGTGGCATGCGATGGCGGACGCAGCGACCCCGCGCAACTATGACCTGATCCTCGCCAAATGGCCTGAGCCGAAAGCGGATCTCGATCATGCCGCCGTTGCTGAAATCAACTGGCTGATCCAGCTGGTTACAGCGGTGCGCAGCGTGAAGAACGAGCTGGGGATAGCTCCTGGCACGCGGCTGAATGCCTTTGTGCGCGATGCCTCACCCGAAACACTGGCGCGGATCGAGCGGCAAATGGCTGCAATCGCAAAGCAGGCGCGGCTAGAAAGCGTCTCTACAGATATCGCTCCGACGGGTGGCGCGATACAGATTGTTGTCGACGAGGCTACATTTGTCTTGCCACTAGAAGGCATTGTCGATCTGGACGCTGAGCGCGCCCGCATCGCCAAGGCCATAGAGACCATAAACAAGGAAGCGCAGTCGTTGCAGGGACGTTTGAACAACCCCGCCTTCGTTGAAAAGGCAAAGCCAGACGCGGTTGAGAAGGCGCGAGCGGATCTCGCCGATAAAACTGCCGAGGTCGAACGCCTGACTGCTGCTCTGGCGCATTTGGGATAATGGAAATTGCCGACATAGAGGCCGAGATAGAAGCGGAGGCCGCCGCTGTCGCGCCGCAACGGGGCACGCGGGACTTGACCACAGGGCCGGTAGCAAAGACCTTGCTGCTGTTCACTATCCCCACGCTTGGCGCCAATGTCCTACAATCGCTTAACCAGACGATCAGCACCATCTATTTGGGGAAGCTGCTTGGTGAAAATGCGCTGGCCGCTTCGGCAAATGCCGCGATGATCTCCTTTCTGGTTTTTTCGACCGTATTCGGGCTTGCCATGGGGGCCACCATATTGATTGGTCAGGCCATGGGCCGCAAGGACATTGCCGAGGTGCGTCGTAATGTGGGCTCCGCCACGGGCATGTTCCTGTTTTTAGGCGTGCTGGTTTCTTTGCTTGGCTATGTTTTTACGCCGGGCATGTTGCGGTTGCTTGGTACGCCAAAGGAGGTATTTCAAAACGCGGATATTTTCCTGCGGTTGATGTTTGTCAGCATGCCGTTCGTCTTTCTCTCGGTGATGTTGCAATCCGCACTGCGCGGTGTGGGTGACGCGGTAACCCCGCTTTATTGCACGATATTGGGCGTGGTGCTGGCGCTTGTTCTCAACCCACTCTTCATTTCCGGCTGGGGACCGATCCCGGCCATGGGGATAGAAGGCGCGGCACTGGCCGGATTTCTCGCAAGCCTTATTGGTTTTATTTACGTTGTCTGGCGCATCTACGCGCGTGACTTGATCATCCGCCTGCGCGGACCCGAATGGCATTTGATCCGGCCCGATTGGGCGCATATGAAGCCGATACTCGCGATTGGCCTTCCGATGGGCCTGTCGATGATCGTGATGTCGGCGTCGACTTTGTTCGTGATGAAGCTGATCAATTTGCAAGGCGCACATACTGCGGCGGCCTTTGGTGCGATCAACCAGCTTTGGTCTTATGTGCAGATGCCTGCTTTCGCGGTGGGCAGCGCGGTCAGCGCAATGGCGGCGCAGAATATTGGTGCTGGAAAATGGGACCGGATCAACCGGATTACCTTGACCGGTATTGTTACCAACGTGATCATGTCGGCTATTTTGGTGGCAATCACTACATTCGCCGCGCGCCCCTCGCTCGGCCTGTTTCTACCATTGGGCAGCGAAGCAATCGACATCGGCATCCATATCCAGTGGATGGTTGGCTGGTCTTTCGTTCTGGCCGGTGTCTCGATGATCGTATCCTCGGTTGTCCGTGCCAATGGCGCGGTCATTGTGCCGCTGTTGATCCTGATTTGCGGATCGGTCTTTGTCCGCTTGGGTATCGCATACGGCGGCTATGACCGCTTCGGGGTGGATGCCATTTGGGCAAGCTTTGGCGGCGCGTCGATCGCGATGACGGTGCTCTCGCTGGTTTATTATCTCGGCGGTAGCTGGCGAAAGCTCCGGATCTCCTCGGGTGCTAGCCCGACGGCGGTTGGTTAGACGGCCTCTCCGGCTGCGCGTGCGCGGTCGGCCAAGCTCGCTTCCATCTGTGGATAGCGCGTGATGGCGAAGAAGATCAGCAAGAAATTCAAGCCGTAAACGCACAAGATCGAGACCATGGCAAATTGCAAATTGCCTGTCACATCGCTCACCAACCCGGTAACATAGGGACCAAGCCCAAGGCCGATCACATTGGTGCCGAGCAAGAATAGCGCCGTCGCGGTGCCGCGCATCCTTGGCAACACAAGGTCTTGCGTAGAGGCAGCAACAGGCCCGAGCCACATGATGTGGATGCCGTTGCCGATTGCCAAAAACAGCAAAAACTTGTCGAACGTTGTCGCTGTCATCATCAAATAGTGGAAAATCATTCCACCGGTCATAGCGAATAATACGACAAACAACCGACCCGATGGGTGCCTCTTTCTGGCCCAATCCGACAGCATTCCTCCAAATATCGTGCCGCCCGCTCCGCTAAAGGCAAGGATCAATCCAACTTTGAGCCCGGCCTCCGGACCGATGCCGAACGCCTTGCCAGCATAAACAAAGAAGAATGGCGATAGGCCGTAGCTGATGAAAGAAGCAAATCCGCCAATCAGCGCAAGGCTGGCAAAGACCGGGTTGGCAATCAGCTTTGCCATAGGTGGGTCGCGCCGGGCGATCGCCTGTATCCAACTAAAGCTAGCATATGCTCCAATTGCTATCGCACCCCACTGCACCGCGTTGGTGGTAATTTCCAAGCCGCCAATGTTTGCAATTGCGAGGTTCTTGGCTGGCGCGAGCATAGCGCCTGTCCATTTGGTGATTGCCCAACCAATGATAACGGCCAGTGCCGCTACGGCCATATTGGCGGCGAAGGGATTTGTCCCGCTGCGCCATGCGCGCAGCATGCTGGTGGGAGGAAACATCGTCGCCATTTCGCTCAGCATCGCGCGGAAGGCCGAGCCAAAGCTGCCGCTGACTCCGGTACCGACTCCGCCGTCGAAACGACCGCGTGGGGGCTCTTTCACGGTCAGCTTGACCAGCAATGCGAGCAGCAATCCCGGAATGCCAAAGGCAAGGAAGGTCGCTTGCCAACCCGATATGCCAAACGGCCGTGTTGCGGGAGTGAAGTTGGCATCCCAATATCCAATAACTGCTCCGCCCAATATCAACGAAGCACCGACGCCAATGTAAATTCCGCTAGAATAGATCGAAAGTGCAGTGCCGCGTTTGGATTTGGGGAACATATCCTGAAGCAGTGAATAGGTCGCGGGATTGGCACTTGCCTCGCCAATGCCGACACCGACACGTGCTAGCGCCAGTTGGGTAAAATTACCCGCCAGTCCGCTGACCGCTGTCATGACCGACCAAAATGAAAGGCCAACCGCGATGGAATTTACGCGGCTCCAGCCGTCAGCAAATTTGGCGAGCGGAATGCCGAAGAGGCCAAAGAATAGTGCAAATGCCGTTCCGAAAAGCAAACCCAATTGCGCGTCGGATAAATCCAAATCGGCTTTGAGCGCCGGTGCGACAATGGTGATGACTTGTCGGTCAAGGAAGTTGAAGACGTAAATGAGCACCATCAGGGCCAAAACATACCAGGCATAGCCGCTTGCCTTGGGTTCTGCTTCTATGGTCGATGTGGGTAATGGCTCTGTCGTGATGTCCGTCATTAAATTCGGCCCCTCTCCAAACAATAGGGCTAGCATAGCAAAGGCAAAGCGCAAGAGGCTCAATAGTTTTGCCGATGTGAAACAAGGTCGTGCTTGAATTTTCCGAATGCGCTGCTATTCGCTGCGGCCTAGGCCTCGCGCCCATGCCGCTTTAGCTCAGTTGGTAGAGCACATCATTCGTAATGATGGGGTCAGCAGTTCGAGTCTGCTAAGCGGCACCACCTTCTTTAAAAATCGACGGCAACGCCTTTTAATTCCCAATCGCCGAAGCGGACCGGGTCTGGACGTTCAGGGTCGGGTTCCCGCGCGCGTTTGGTTGCCGCGGGTTTGGGTGCAGGCGGGCCTTTGGTCCAATGCGCGGGGGGTTTGATGTGCGCGGGGCGTTTTGCGCGAAGCTGTATGTTGTCGGTTTTGGCCATTATCGAGCGTATAGCTTAAAAGTCTGCGCTTCCCAAGCGGACATTCCGCGCATAAGGCCCGTTCGCATATGGCAAAAGAAGAACCCGCTGGCCTGGCATCGCGCCGCGCCGCCCTTAGACTGCTCGACGCGGTAATGCGCACCGGCGCAACAAGCGACCAGGCTTCGCACAGCGCCACGAAGGGATTGCCACCTGCGGACCGCGCTTTGGCGCTGGCCATTACCGGTGAAGTCCTGCGCTGGATGGTTGATCTCGACCATCTGATCGACAGCAAGACGTCGATGCTATTGCCCGATGACGCTAAGGCGCGGATGGTGTTGCGCATGGCTCTCGCGCAGATGTTGCGGCTGGGGACTCCGCCACACGCCGCAATTTCAACAGCGCTGCCGTTGGTTGAAAAGGGACCAAGACGATTGGTGCACGGCGTGCTGGGTGGGCTGTACCGCGACCAAGCTACGTTGCCCGAGACGCCCTCGCTAAATCATGAAGTGACGCAGCGTTGGCAGCGCGATTGGGGCGCCGAGATGGTGGGTGGATCGGCCTTGGCCATCGCGGAACCGCCCCCTCTTGATCTCACCTTGAAGGACGCATCCGAAACCGAAAAATGGTGCAATGAACTGGGCGGCAACAGTCTGGCAGCAGGCCATGTCCGTTTGGCGCGCGGTACAGCGGTCGAGACGCTTCCCGGCTTTCGCGACGGCAGTTGGTGGGTTCAGGATTTGGGCGCGAGCCTGCCCGTGCGCGTATTGGGCGAAGGAACTGACCGCTCTGTGCTTGATTTATGCGCTGCACCAGGGGGCAAGACGATGCAGTTGGCTGCGCACGGTTGGAAAGTAACTGCGCTCGACAATAGCGCGCGGCGGATGGAACGGCTGTCGACCAATTTGGCACGGACCAAGCTGGAAGCAGAATTGCTACGTGCGGATCTGCTGAAATGGGAGCCAACGGAGTTATTCGACGCAGTTTTGCTCGACGCCCCGTGCAGTGCAACTGGCACAATGCGACGCCATCCCGACGTGCTTCACCGTATCGGGGAGCGTCAGATCGACGAACTGGTCGAGCTGCAAATGGCTATGCTTGACCGGGCTGCAGAATGCGTAAAGCCGGGCGGGACTTTTGTATACGCGACATGCTCGCTGGAGAAATCAGAAGGGGAGGATCAGGTGCGCGCGTTTCTGCTACGCAATCCGGCTTTTGAAATTGCGCTTGTACCCCAAGCGTCGTTGCCTTCGGGCATTTCGCCGGATGAAAGCGGTTTTGTCCGCACATTTCCCGCTATGCTGGCGGATGCGGGCGGGGTTGACGGATTTTTCGTAGCAGCGATGCAGCGCAAATGCTGATGCAGCGGCTTTCCACAGCCAATTTTTGTCGCCATCTTGTCGCTAAAGAGGCTTTTCGCTAACGCATTGAAATGTCCAGACCCGTCAGAATTGCACCATCTATTTTGTCTGCCGACTTCGCCCGGTTGGGTGAGGAAGTGCGCGCCATTGACGAGGCAGGATGCGACTGGGTCCATGTTGATGTTATGGACGGGCATTTTGTCCCCAATCTGACAATTGGCCCGGCCGTCGTCAAAGCGCTTCGTCCGCACAGCAAGAAGCCGTTTGATGTGCACTTAATGATCGCTCCGGTTGATCCATTCGTTGTTGAATTTGCCGAAGCGGGCGCGGACATTATCTCATTCCATCCCGAAGCCGGGCCGCATCCCCACCGCACCGTGCAGCTGATTAAATCTCTTGGTAAACAAGCCGGCATTGTGCTCAATCCCGCAACGCCGGTGGACGAGCTTGATTACTTGATCGAAGATATAGATCTGGTTCTGGTGATGAGTGTTAACCCCGGCTTTGGCGGCCAGAAATTTATCGAAAGCCAGCTTAAGAAAATAGCTGCGATCCGCGCAATGATCGATGCAACCGGCCGCGATATTGCTTTGGAAGTGGACGGTGGCATTACGGTGGAAACTGCCCCGCTTGCGATTGCGGCTGGCGCAGATGCGCTGGTTGCGGGAACCGCAACATTTAGAGGCGGGCCGGCCATGTATGCCGCCAATATTGCAGCGCTAAGAGATAACGCTTGAACATGGCAAAGAAAGTGCCAGTGGTTGAAGAAGATGCGCAAAATCTTCCGGTAACGGCATCGGCGCTGGCGTTGCAAGAACATGGGCCCGGAAGGTCGTTTGCCGAAAAATTGGCGCTGGGTTTTTACAAGCTTACCTGGCGGACGCCGATCAAAGACTTCGTGCAGAACAATAAAACGCCGCTGCGTTTGCTGGCAACCCCTGCCGATCCCTTGTCTGTCAATGTTGCGCGCGGAAAAGCGCTTATCATCGGACAGTTTCATTTTAACGGCATGCGGCTGAAACTATCCGAAATTGACTACGGTAACATACAAGTCCCGCCAGCCATGGCCAATTACATCCACCGGTTCGCTTGGCTGCGTGATTTGGCGGCGGCGGCAAACCGTGGCGAGGCTGCGTCGATAGCTGCGCCGGTCACCGACCATTGGATTGATGGTGCTGGAACAACAATTGCCGAACCAGCATGGAGCGTCGAAAATTGCGCCTGGCGGCTGCTCAATATGGCAAGCGGTGCGCCGCTGATTTTGTCGAGCGTTGATCCCGTTTACCGTGCGCGCGTTATCAACCATTTGGGCCAAACGGCAAAACATCTCGATACGGCAGCGCCCAAAGGCGAGAGTAAATATGCGCGGCTATGCGGTTGGGCCGGCGTGGTCGCGGCATCGCTGCTGTTGCCAGATGGCAAAGCGCGCAGGCTTGTCGGGGAGGCAGAGCTTGCGAACAATATCCAAGAAACGGTCTTTGATGATGGTGGCATTGTTTCGCGTTCACCAATCCAGTTGATTGAGCTGATCGAATTGCTAAGTTTGCTGCGCCAAGCCTATCTCGCGCAAAATCAGGATATACCTTCGTTTTTGACCGCAGCGCTTGGCCGTTCAGTGCCTGCGCTTCTTGGCCTTTCGCATGCCGACGGTGGATTGGGCGCTTGGCAGGGTTCCGCGCATATCAGCCCGGCAACCATCAACGCTGTGATTGAAGCATCCGGAGTGCGCGGTCGGCCGCAAAGGCAGGCGCTTGATTGGGGCTATCAACGGGTGTCAGCGGGCGAATCTGTGCTGCTGCTGGATGCAGGACCACCGCCGCTTGCCAAGCAATCCGCGGCGGGGTGCGCATCTACGCTGGCGTTTGAATTTTCACACGGCTCGCACCGTTTGGTGGTGAATTGCGGCGGGTCTGCTTTGGTTGGTGCGACAATCCCTGCGACACTGGCGCGTGGTTTGCGGACGACGGCAGCGCATTCGACGCTTTGTATTGATGATAGCAATTCAACCTCAATCTTACCCGGCGGCGAACTTGGTCGCGGTGTCGAAGAGGTGGGGCTTGATCGGCGCGACATCGAAAAGGCAACGCGCATAGAGGGTAGCCACGACGGCTATAGCAGGGCTTATGGCTTCACCCATTCGCGCATACTGATTTTGCGCTCGGACGGGATGGAACTTCGCGGCGAAGACACGCTACTGCCCAATGGCAAGGTTAGCCCGAAGGATGACGTGCCGTGCCATATCCGATTTCATTTGGGCCCGAATATCGAACTCGCTGCAGGTAATGACGGAAGGTCAATTGTTATGCGGCTTGCCGATGGCACAAGTTGGCTGTTTTTCTCAAGCGCAGGCGAGCTTGATGTAGACGAAAGTCTCTGGGTTGACGAATATGGGACGCCGCACCCCGGGCAACAAATCATCATCGCCGCAAATGCTGGTAAGGGCGGTTTGACCGTCGGCTGGCAAATCAGATTTTTGGGATAGTGTAATGCAAAATGTTACGATCAAACGGGCGCTGCTTTCGGTGTCCGACAAGGCCGGATTGGTTGAGCTGGGTCACGCCCTTGCCAAGCGCAATGTGGAGCTGGTTTCGACGGGAGGCACGGCAAAAACACTGCGCGATGCTGGATTGCAAGTCATCGACATTAGCAATCTGACCGGCTTTCCCGAAATGATGGACGGACGGGTGAAAACGCTCCATCCCAAGGTTCACGGCGGGTTGCTTGCTGTGCGCGACAACGCCGAACATGCAGCATCGATGCACGAACACGGGATCAGCGCGATCGATCTGGTTGTGGTGAACCTATATCCCTTCGCACAGACAGTTGCCAAAGGCGCAACGCGCGACGAAATTATCGAGAATATCGACATTGGCGGGCCATCAATGGTGCGCAGTGCGGCCAAGAACCATGCTTTTGTAACGATCCTCACCGATCCGTCCGATTATGACAATTTGCTCGCCGAGATGGAAGAAACGGGCGGATCGACCAGCTATGATTTCCGCCGCAAGTGCGCAGCCAAAGCTTATTCGGCGACCGCGGCCTATGACAGCATGATCAGCCAATGGTTTGCTTTTGCCGACCAAGGGCAGTTGTTCCCCGATATGCTTGCGGTGAACGGCAACCGCGCCGAAGAATTACGCTACGGTGAAAACCCGCACCAGCGCGCGGCGCTCTACGTACCCGTCGGACCCCACGGCCACGGCATTGCCCAAGCAGAACAGGTGCAAGGCAAAGAGCTATCCTACAACAACTATAACGACGCCGATGCTGCGCTAGAGCTCGTCAGCGAATTCCGCGATGGCCCACCAACGGTGGTTATCGTCAAGCATGCCAACCCGTGTGGCGTGGCAACGGGTGCGACTTTGATCGAGGCTTACCGCGCTGCACTTGAATGCGACAGCGTTTCGGCATTTGGCGGCATCGTCGCGGTCAACCGGCCGCTTGACGGCGCCACTGCCGAAGCGATTACTGAAATTTTCACCGAAGTTGTTGCCGCTCCTTCCGCAGATGATGCAGCCAAGGCAGTCTTCGCCAAAAAGAAAAATCTTCGCTTGCTTATCACGGGCGACTTGCCTGATCCAAAGCGCGGCGGCCTGATGGTAAAGCCGATCACGGGTGGCCTGTTGGTACAAAGCCGCGACAATGGCCATGTTGCAGACAGTGATTTCAAGGTAGTTACAAAGCGCGTTCCGACTGCCCAGGAACTAGCCGATTGTCGCTTTGCCTGGACCGTTGCCAAGCACGTTAAATCAAATGCAATTGTCTATGCCAAGGACGGCGCAACGGCGGGTATCGGTGCAGGGCAAATGAACCGCCGAGATTCAGCGCGCATCGCCGCGATTAAGGCGAAAGAAGCCGCCGAGACTTATGGTTGGCCGCAGGCACGCACTGTGGGTTCAGCGGTGGCTTCCGACGCATTTTTCCCTTTTGCTGATGGGCTTCTCGCAGCGGCAGAAGCGGGCGCCACAGCGATCATCCAACCCGGCGGATCAATGCGCGACGATGAAGTCATTGCGGCTGCCGATGCAGCAGGTTTGGCAATGGTTTTCACGGGCATGCGGCATTTCCGTCATTGATCGGCAGGTGCGATTGAACTGCCCGGCCTATGGCACCAGAACCGTGTCGACCGCTGCTTCCAACGTGTCTGGATAGTCCAGCGTATAGTGCAATCCCCGGCTTTCGTGGCGGGATAGGGCGCTTTGGATAATCAGGTCAGCAACCTCGACAAGGTTACGCAGTTCGATAAGGTCAGGCGTCACGCGGAAGCTGCCGTAATATTCTTCGATTTCCTGTTTCAACAGGTCGATCCGGTGCTTGGCGCGCTCCAAGCGTTTGGTTGTCCGCACAATTCCCACAAAGTTCCACATAAACTGCCGAATTTCTCGCCAGCACTGGGCGATGACAACCTCTTCGTCGCTGTCTGTGACTCGGCTTTCATCCCAATCCCGGATAGCCGGCGGTGGCGGTAAGCCATCCCAATTGGCCTCAATATGGCGCGCACAGGCATCACCAAAAACCAAACATTCGAGCAGCGAATTGGACGCCAACCGGTTCGCGCCGTGTAGACCCGACTGCGTTACTTCGCCAGCCGCATATAGCCCCGGCGCGTCGGTGCGGCCATCCAGATCAACCAGCACGCCGCCGCAAGTGTAATGCTGTGCCGGGACAACTGGTATTGGTTCTTTGGTGATGTCGATGCCCAGCCCGATCAGTTTTTCATAGATATTGGGGAAATGCTCACGAACAAAATCTGCTGGTTTGTGGCTGATGTCCAAATGCACATAATCAAGTCCGTCGCGTTTGATTTCTGCGTCATTGGCCCGCGCCACGACATCACGCGGGGCCAGCTCCGCCCGTTGATCATAGTCGGGCATGTACCGGTGTCCGGTCTTCGGGTTTTTGAGTATGCCGCCTTCACCGCGCACTGCTTCTGTGATCAGGAAATTCTTGACTTCTAGATTGTACAAGCAGGTCGGATGGAATTGCATGAATTCCATGTTGGAAATGCGGCATCCCGCGCGCCAGGCCATGGCGATGCCATCACCGGTCGCGCCGCGCGGTGCTGTGGAATAAAGATAGGTGCGACCAGCGCCGCCCGTCGCAAGGATAGTGGCACGAGCAGTATAAGCATCCACTTTTCCGGTCTTCCGGTCGAGGCCATACACGCCGTGGATCCGCCCGGACGTAGAGAAGCGTTCCTGGTGCCGTCCCATGATCAGGTCAATGGCGACAATATCGGGTACCAAGGTGATATTGGGATTGGCCTTGGCGGCGGTTTCCAAAGCTTGCTGGATTGCCCAACCCGTTGCATCGTCGACATGAACAATCCGCCGGTGGCTATGGCCGCCTTCCCGGGTCAGGTGCCATTTTTCGTCGTCACCAGAATTAAAGGGCACGCCCAGGTCGGCAAGCCGCTGGATTGCTTCGGGTGCGTTTTCGACGACGAACTCGACGGTTTCGCGCCGGTTCAAGCCAGCGCCTGCAACCATAGTATCTTCGATATGGCTTTCGAATGTATCGCCGGGTTCAAGTACCGCCGCTATCCCGCCCTGTGCCCACGCCGTGGCCCCGTCGGAAAGCGCACCTTTGGCCAGAACCGCAACTTTCTTGGTTTGTGCAAGTTGCAGTGCAGCGGTTAGACCGGCGGCTCCAGAGCCAATGATGAGGATGTCATATTGCGCCAAACCAAATTACCTTAATCAATATGTGCATAATATTTTTGATATGCCGTTTTCTTCCATATCATATGTCGTGAACCACCCGGTGGATGACCGCGCCGAGCGCGCTTCGGAATCGAGCTGAAAGTCCATGCCGATCTCGTTTAGGGCATTCGCGACATCTTCCGGGGTTCCGGCGACATAGATGCCGAGCGTCCGGCCCCAATCATGGGGCGGTCCGCGGGTGATTTGCGATATTGCCAACCCGTACCAGTTTCCCGTGAGTGGAACTGATATCCACCAAACGTCTTTATACTCTTCTCCACCGACAACCGCGGGCTTACCAAAGGCATCTTTTAAATCGTCCGGTATGAATTTTGGCTCCAACTTTCTGTCCTGCACATGGCTTTCGACAAGGTCAGCAAGCATTGCCTCGGCGTCATCATTCAACTGACATTTGGATGCGTTTTTGATTCCCAGAAATTCGTCGTGGACATTCGCTTCTTTGAAGGGCGTTGTTGATTGTCCGTTTGTGGCGCTTGCCAATTGCAACGCTGCAACCAAAGCAAGCACTGTTTGGGAAAAGTTTTTCATGCGTTTGCTCCCGATGTCAGGCTCAGAAACACATCCTCCAAATCTGCCTCCTTGGTGGTCACGTCGACGATGCCGAGCCCCATGCCTTGCATTACGCCAAGCACTTCTCCTGCGTTCATGCGATCTTTGTTATAGGTAATTTCAACCATGCGCTCGCCGATGATTTCTGCCTTTTCAAATGCATCATGGCGCGGTGCGACGTCCACATCGCGGTCCAGCGTAAGCACCACAGCCTTTTCGCGCGCCATTCCGACCAGCTCTTTGGTCGGCTTATTGGCAATTAGCTTGCCATGATTGATGATCGCTATCCGGTCGCACAGCTGCTCAGCTTCCTCGAGATAATGCGTAGTCAACACAACCGTCACGCCTTGCTTGTTGAGCTCTGCGACATAGTCCCAGAGCAATTGCCGTAACTCAATGTCCACGCCTGCGGTTGGCTCGTCGAGCACAATGACCGGGGGTGAGTGCACCATGGCTTTGGCCACCAGCAGCCGCCGCTTCATCCCGCCGGAAAGCGTTCGCGCATATGCGTGGGCCTTATCTTCCAGGCGGACGGCACGAAGCAATTCCATCGATTTGCGATTGGCCTTGGGCACACCATAGAGCCCTGCGACCAGTTCGAGCGTTTCAAGCGGTGTGAAAAACGGATCAAACACGATTTCCTGCGGTACAATCCCGATGGAGGCCTTTGAATTGCGCGGGTTTACATCAATATCAAAGCCCCAGATCAGGGCCTGACCAGCGGTTTTTTTAACCATACCCGACAGGATATTGATCAGTGTCGATTTGCCCGCTCCATTGGGTCCAAGAAGCCCGAATATCTGACCGCGCGGCACGTCGAAAGTTACATCGTCGAGCGCTTGCTTACCCCCTTCATAGGTTTTGCTGAGATTTCGGATAGATATCGCGGTTTCTGTGTACATCGTCGTTGGACTAGCGAAGCAGTTGGCGGGGTGCAACTTTAAGGAGTCACGCCTATGCGAAATATACCTGCATAGTTGGCTATAACGCGTATTTGTTAAATTTGCTGACTGCGCCGTTAACTATAAGTCGCGAGCAGACCTTAGGATTTGCTGGCTATTGAGAGTGGCGTGGGTAAAGCAATAACTCCTGTTTTGAGAAAAGTCGGTGGCGTTTTTGCTGCTCTTTTCCTGTTGGGGTCCGGGCAGGCGGTCTTAGCTCAGCAGACCAGCAAAAGTGGCACGACCCGAACCGTAATTGTCGAACCGCTCTCGCTCGTCAAAGTGACTGATCTGGATTTTGGCCAGATTTTTGTGAAGCCAAATACGGGAACCGTCACGCTTGCTCCCGATGGCACGCGCGCATCCACAGGTGGCTTGATATTTGGACCCGCGGAAACATCAGTTGCTTCTTTTGCCGGTCTCGGTCGCCGGAACCAGTTCGTAAATATTTCGCTCGGATCCAACACCATCTGGCTGACCGGTCCGGGTACGCGGATGCGCGTGCGCAACTTTGTTATCGGCAGCACACCAACAGCCGTTTTGTCTACGGTCGCACGACGCTTTCGCATCACTTCAGCCAATGGAGCCTTTTTGTTTCCGCTCGGCGCGACGCTGGAAGTCGGGCGCAACCAAACGCCGGGAGTTTATTCGGGTGAATTCGATATCACGCTCCAATATCAATAAGGTAAAGATAGAGAGCAGTTTTGGTTAACCACCAAAAATAGGATGTCGTTATAGTCTCGTCATTATGGGCCTTGTTATGCGCGGGGCAAATTCCACACTTCTTCGGAAGATTGGCAGCATTTTTGCTGCATTCTGGCTGATTTTTTCAGCCCAAGCTGCGCATGCCCAATTGGCGCAGATGACTGGCTCCACGCAAACCGTCATTGTAGAGCCATTGTCTCTGGTAAAAGTCAAAGATCTCGATTTCGGTCAAGTGTTCGTCCGCGCGAATGCCGGCACAGTCACGATCAGCCCCTTTGACGTGCGCACGCAAACCGGCGGTGAGCTGTTTGGTACAAAGGAGCACCATGCCGCGCAATATGCAGGTTTAGGCCGCCGTAACCAGCGTGTCGAAATTACAATTACTCCCACGTCAATCTGGCTAACGGGGCCAGGCGCGCGGATGCGCGTCCGCGACTTCACCATCGGAGCGGTGTATGGCTCACAAGTTATAGCAGGCGGCCGCCGTATCATGATCCGGTCTGCCACAGGCGGATGGATCATGGGCGTGGGCGCTACTCTTGTAGTCGGTGCCAACCAGACGCCGGGTATTTACGAAGGCGAGTATGAGATTACTGCGACCTATCAGTGATAACTCCCCGTTGCCGCGCGCATTCGCCTTTGCTAGTGGCGTTAGCGATGAACAAGACACCTGAAACGATCCGCGTAAAAAACTCCCGCATAGCTTGCGACGGCAGCGGTGACGGCGTTCCTGCCGCACTCGGCCACCCTCGTGTCTGGTTGCAGATTGACGAAAGCGGCGCGGTCGAATGTGGTTACTGCGATCGCCGTTATGTGTTGATGGGCGGACCAGCGGATCACTTGCCTGCGAAATAAGCTTTTCCTTGGCGACCAAGCGCCTATATTGGCTCAATGACACAACTTGATCCCCGCAGCTTTCTCTACCAACCCGGCCTGCTCGACCCTGACGGCGCGATGCGTGTTACCCGCGAAGCGCTTAAATCCTGCGACGACGGGGAACTGTATCTGCAATATGCCGCGTCGGAGAGCTTTGGATTCGACGACGGGCGGTTAAAGCTTGCTGATTATTCGACCGCCTCTGGCTTCGGCCTGCGCGGTGTGTCGGGTGAAATGACCGGCTTCGCCCATGCCAATGATGTGAGCGAGGGCGCAATCCGGCGCGCGGGCGAGACACTAAAGTTGCTTGATCCAGCCAAAGGCGGTCAAGCTGCCGCCCCGCAAAAGAACAACCGGCATCTTTATACCGACGGCAATCCGCTTGATCTCGTGCCCTTCGCGCAAAAGGTGGAGCTATGCCAAAAGGTTGATGCGGCCGCACGTGCCCGTGACCCCCGTGTCGCTCAAGTCAGCGTCAGCTTGTCGGGTAGTTGGAGCGTGGTCGAGATCGTCCGTCCCGACGGATTTGTTGCAACCGACATCCGGCCGCTGGTTCGGTTGAACGTCAGCATAGTTGCCGAAGAAAACGGCAGACGTGAAACGGGCTCCTTCGGATTTGGTGGGCGCTATTTATATGATCATCTGTTCGAAGAAGCCGAATGGAACCGGGCTATTGATGAAGCGCTTGGACAGGCGCTGACCAACTTACGTTCAGTTGCCGCACCCGCTGGAGAAATGACAGTGCTGCTTGGGCCTGGCTGGCCGGGCGTTTTGCTCCATGAAGCAGTGGGCCACGGGCTTGAAGGTGATTTTAACCGCAAGGGCACTTCGGCTTTTTCTGGAAAGATCGGACAACGCGTTGCCGCTCCTGGTGTTACAGTGGTTGATGATGGGACGATGGCTGATCGGCGCGGTTCGCTCTCAATTGACGATGAAGGCACACCAACGCGCGAGAACGTCCTCATCGAAGACGGCATCCTAAAGGGCTATATGCAAGACCGATTGAACGCGCGGCTGATGGGCGTTGAGGCAACCGGGAACGGGCGACGTGAGAGCTATGCCCACGCCCCAATGCCGCGAATGACCAATACCTTTATGCGCGGCGGTAATGACAATCCGGCCGAGCTGCTTAGCCGTGTTAAAAACGGCATATTTGCCAAAAGTTTTGGTGGTGGTCAGGTTGATATCGTCTCAGGCAAATTCGTGTTTAGCTGTACCGAGGCGTATCTGGTCAAGAACGGCAAACTTGGCGACCCAATCAAAGGGGCAACACTGATCGGCGATGGCCCGACGGCGCTTACAAAAATTGCAGGTATCGGAAACGACATGTCGCTCGACGAAGGGGTAGGCATTTGCGGCAAGGCTGGACAAAGCGTACCAGCAGGCGTCGGCCAGCCGACCACACTTGTCAGTGCTCTGACGGTAGGTGGCACGGCGGGATAGACATTTTCTTAATTATCGTTACGTTCTTATAACATCACCCATAAATATGGGTCGCACACAAAAAAACTGTTCTTACCTTTGAGGGGAGAGTGTTGTGCGCATTACGTATCGTTCTTTTTTGATGTCAGCCGCGTTTGCGGCAATGGCCGTCGTTCCGGGCTCTGCACAGAAATCTAGCGGACCCAAAGCAACATATCAAATGGATGTCGAAACGACCTCTGGCATGGGTTTAGGTGCTATGATGGGCGGTGGCCTTGGCGGCCTGTTGGGCGGAGGTGGAGGCGGCGCCAATTATAGCCTGTATCTCGAGCTTAAATCGATGGTCCCGACCACTGTGAAACCGGCAAAGGCAGACCATTTCTTTTTGTCCGCTGCCAAAATGGGCAAGTCTGTGCCTTTGATTGGCGGTGTTGGCAGCAAAAGCACACCGGAAGATTATGAAAAGCCGACGGGACGCATTCTAATGTTCTGGGGGTGTCATGAAAAAGCGCCGAAGGGTCAGCCCTTCATCATTGATCTGGCAAAAATGGCTCCGTCGTCTATGCCGCCCATTGCGATGCGTCCCGAGCAGATGGAGCGCTATACGCGTTCGCAGCGGGTGCAGCGTGAAAACATGGTCTGGTGGCCCAACCGCGAAGGTGGCGGAAAACAACCAAAATCAGGCTCCACGCTGCGCGGCGACCACCGCATTACCAGCAATTTCACGCCAGAAGTCAAGTTCAGCTTGTTGAACGATTACATGGGCGCAACCAAAGTTAGCACGTCAGACAAAGCAGGCGCGATCCCGTTCACGTGGACCAGCCTGCCCACGGCGACGGGCTATGCGGCCTGGGCGATCGCTGGCATGGAGAAACGCGAAAAAGGCGGTGATATTGTTGTTTGGCACTCTTCAAACAACAGAGACAATGGCAGCGTCATGGGATGGCTTTCTCCAGCCGAAGTCCAAAAGCAAATTGGATTGAAAAATGTCATGCCGCCGTCTCAGACCAGCTGTGCCATCCCTGCTGAAGTGAAAAAGGCAGGCGGTGAAATGGTTATTGGCACTTTGAACGCTTTCGGCCCGGAAGAAAATTTTGCCTTTCCACCCAGACCTGCCGACCCCAAGGCAGCGTGGAATATTGAATGGACGGCGAAAGCGCGCTTTCATTCGCTTGCCATGTTCATGACAGGGATGGATATGGGCGGCGAAAATGGCGGATCGGGTCCGGCACCCGCCCCTAGACCCAAGAAACCGTGTAAAGGTCCATTCGGCGTTCCAATACCCGGCACGTCGTGTTGAGGTTGCACGGTTCGGTGAAATCCGTTTATATTTGCGCATGGCAGATTTCACTGAAGCGTTAACCGACAAACACATTGCTATGATTGGCAAACAGCCGGTTTTCTTCACCGCTACGGCGGCGGAAAGCGGTCGGATCAACTTATCGCCCAAGGGCTATGATGTATTTCGCATCCTGTCGCCTACGCAAGTCGCTTATCTTGACCTCGGCGGATCGGGCAACGAAACCCACGCGCATCTTGCGGCTGAGCAGACCGATCAAGGTCGAATCACAATCATGTTCTGTAATTTTGAGCGACCCGCTTTGATCCTTCGTATCTATGGCAAAGGTAGACCCGTGTTACCGCAAGATAGCGAATGGGACGAGCTGTCGTCGCATTTTAGCTTGCTGCCAGGAACGCGCCAGATTTTCGTGATAGATGTCGAAAGTGTTCAAACTAGCTGCGGGTGGGGTGTGCCCGAAATGGTTTTGCAGAACGAACGCGATACCTTGACGAAATATCATGCACAATCCGATCCCGAAGCGTGGATCAAGAAGGTCGGGGGCAGAACGCGCAGCATCGATGGACTACCGACACGCGCGACTGATCGCTTCATTCCTGGTAACAACGCCTAGATGTCTTTGATTGAGCTTGCGCGCTTCCCGATGGCGATGAATGCAGAGATTGCGCGCACTCTTCTTGAAAGTCACGGGTTAGGCGCTGTAGTTTTCGACAGCGGTATGAACATAGCTGACAGCGCGGCATTCGCGATACCCGTGCGGCTAATGGTACTTGATGAAGATTTGGGGGAAGCACGCAAAATCCTGACTGACGCCGATTTGCTATGAGTGTTGCCATAAGGGTTGCGACCTACAACATCCGAAAATGTGTCGGGCTTGACCGGAAACGTTCGCCGGAACGGACGCTTGAAGTGCTTAATCAAATTGATGCGGACATTATTGCTCTACAAGAGGCAGACCGGCGGTTTGGCAGTCGCAACGCCTGCCTTCCCGCGCAGCTGATTGCCGATACAACGCCTTGGCAGCATGTAGATTTCAAGGTTCGAGAAAGCGGTATTGGCTGGCACGGCAACGCCATTTTGCTGCGTCGCGAATTTGACGTGCGACATGCACAGCCGCTTGATCTGCCGATGCTGGAGCCGCGCGGTGCAGTAGAAGCGGTGGTGCAAGCACGTGGTCGCTTGATCCGTATCATTGGCGTGCATTTGGATATTTCGGGTTTATGGCGCAGGAGGCAGATCAGAGCGCTGCTTTTGCATCTTGAGCATGTAACGCATCACATGCCGACAATCATCATGGGGGACTTCAACCAATGGTCGGATCGCGGCGCTCTATCTGAATTTGCCTTTCATCATCACCGTATCATCAAGACCCCCAAAAGCTTTCACAGCGCCAAGCCCGTTGCGCAATTGGACCGGATCATAATCAGTCACGATGTCGACCTGAGGGATCAGGGCGCGCATGTTTCGCCCTTGTCGGAGCGTGCTTCGGATCATCTGCCTATTTGGGCGGAGCTTGCCATCCGTTGACTGCCTAATAAATAGGCAGACTTTTCATGATGATTAAAATATAGGCAATTTGGGAGGTGGTAGCGTGCGTCTCTGCTCTAAGAACTCCTAATTTCTCCGTTAATCAAAACTGGCACGGCCATTGCATATTGCACTGCACAACCAAGCAGGGGTGCATATGAAATATATTGTTGCCATTATTAAGCCGCACAAGATCGATCCGGTCCGCGAAGCATTAACCGCGATTGGCGTGTCGGGTATGACTGTTACCGAGGTCAAAGGCTTTGGTCGTCAAAAGGGTCAGACCGAAATTTACCGCGGCGCTGAATACACCACCAACATGGTGCCAAAGGTCAAGGTTGAGGTTGCTTGTTCGACCGCAGTTGCCCCGCAGGTTTGCGAAGCAATCCAGGCCGCGGCGCATTCCGGCGCGATTGGCGACGGCAAAATCTTCGAATTTGATCTGGCGGGAGTGCAGCGCATCCGCACAGGCGACACTGATGATGCAGCGCTTTGATCGCGCTTGAAATATTACAAGGGGAATGAAATGACTTTTGGGAATTTGAAATATGCGGTTGCAGCAAGCGGGGCATTTTTTGCCTCGGCTTCTGCAATGGCACTAGAAACGGCAGCACCAGCGGCTGCCGCATTTGCGCCGACAGCAGACATGGTCAACAAAGGTGACGTTGCATGGATGCTAGTGTCATCGGCGCTGGTGCTGATGATGTCGGTACCCGCGCTAGCGCTATTTTACGGCGGATTGGTCCGCACCAAGAACATGCTCAGCGTGCTAATGCAGGTTTTCATGATCGTTAGCGTTGCTGCGCTGGTCTGGGTAAGCTGGGGATATTCAATGGCCTTTACCAGCGGCGGCTCCGGCGCGCTGGCGCCCTATGTCGGCAGCTTGGACAAGGCGTTTCTCAAGGGCGTTGATGCCACGACCTTTGCCGCGACTTTCTCCAACAAGGTCTACTTGCCGGAATATGTATTTGTTATATTCCAAATGACTTTTGCGTGCATTACGCCCGCGCTCATTGTTGGCGCTTTTGCGGAACGCGTGAAGTTTAGCGCTCTGATGATCTTCACGGTATTGTGGCTGACGGTGTGCTATTTCCCGATTGCACACATGGTCTGGTACTGGGCAGGACCCGACTTCCTGGTTGATGCGCCCAAAGACATGGGTTTGATCTGGGGCTGGGCCGCACTTGACTTCGCCGGCGGTACGGTTGTCCATATCAATGCTGGTATCGCAGGTCTGGTTGGTTGCTTGATGATCGGTAAGCGGATCGGTTTCGGTAAGGAAGCCACACCTCCGCACAGCATGACCATGACAATGATCGGCGCGTCACTGCTGTGGGTGGGCTGGTTCGGCTTTAACGCTGGATCAAATCTTGAAGCCAACAGCATTGCTGGCCTAGCGTTTATGAATACTTTCGTTGCAACCGCTGCGGGCGCAGTGGCCTGGTCGATCGTTGAGCAGGTCAAGCACGGTAAGCCTTCGCTGCTGGGCGGTGTGTCTGGTGCAGTTGCTGGATTGGTGGCGATTACACCGGCAAGCGGATTTGCTCATCCGGGAACGTCGATATTGCTCGGTCTGTTCGTTGCGCCGGTTTGCTATTATTTTGTCTCGACGGTCAAAGCCAAGTTCAAATATGATGACACGCTCGATGTCTTTGGCATCCACTGCATCGGCGGGATCATCGGTGCTATTGCAACGGGCATCGTTGCTGACCCTGCGCTCGGCGGTCAGGGCTGGATCGACTACACCGCTGCTGTCGCCAAGCCCGGCGTATATGACATGGGTGCGCAGTTGATTTCCCAGTGCAAAGCCGTTGCGGTGACGTTGCTTTGGTCGGGGATTGGATCGGCAGTCATTTACTTCATCATCGACAAGACAATAGGCTTGCGCCCGGCTGAAGACGCTGAACGCGAAGGCCTCGACCTCTCCGAACACGGCGAACGCGCCTATAATTATTGACGGAAAAGTCTCACCAGTTTGGCGGGGGGGCTTATCTCTCCTCCCTTTGAAGCCCCTCCGCCAACCCATGTTCCTCCCGTGAACAAATCCTTTTCGGCCCGGACCTTTGATGGTTCGGGCCTTTTTTTGCGCAGAATGTAGCTTATTTGCCCGAAGGCGGGTTCATCGGGTCGGGCGCTTCGGGTTTGCCTCCAAGGCCCTCACAAGTGCCGGGTTCGACATATTTCCAGCGGTCGGGCATATAGTCCGTATCCGCCGTTCCTGCGCAGCTTGCGCCTTTTGCCGTTGCACAATCATTATGCTGGGCAAGCGATATGCCGTAGCATTTCTCGCGGTCGGCAAGTTTCGGCGCGGGCATATCCCGACCGGCTTCTTCTTCGCTATATTGGTAGCGCGTTGAGCCTTCGTTGCACCCCGCAAGCGAAACCGCTGCGATCAACGCGGAAGACAATCGTAGTTGCCGGGAATTCCTATATTGCCCCATGCGTTGCCTTATAAGGGAAATTGATTGAAAGCGGCAAGCATGAGCGTTCGATTCGATTTTCGGATATCTGCAACCGACGGCAAGGCACGCACCGGCGCGATAAAAATGCTGCGTGGTGAAATCCGCACGCCGGCTTTCATGCCCGTTGGAACAGCGGCGACAGTTAAAGCCATGCGCCCTGCCGAGGTGCGCGCGACCGGCGCGGATATCATCCTTGGCAATACGTACCACTTGATGCTTCGACCGACAGCGGAACGTATGGCTCGTCTCGGCGGACTGCATAAATTCATGGGCTGGGATCGGCCGATCCTGACCGATAGCGGCGGCTATCAGGTGATGAGCTTGTCGGCGCTCCGCAAAATTACCGAAGACGGAGTCTCGTTTCAAAGCCATCTCGACGGGTCTAAGCATATGCTGTCCCCCGAGCGCTCGATGGAAATTCAGCGATTACTTGGCTCGGACATTGTAATGGCTTTTGACGAATGCCCGGCGAACGGCGTGTCACGCGAAGAAGCCGCCAAGTCAATGGCGCTATCGATGCGCTGGGCCAAGCGAAGCCGCGATGGTTTTGATGCTGGGGGCGAACATGCGGCACGCTCTGCATTATTCGGTATCCAGCAAGGCTCGCTCGACAAGAGCTTACGTCTCGAAAGCGCGGACGCGCTGGTCGAGATCGGATTTGACGGCTATGCCATCGGTGGGCTTGCTGTGGGCGAAGGGCAGGATGCGATGTTCGGCTGTCTCGATTATGCGCCCGATATGCTGCCTGCGGATAAGCCGCGCTATTTAATGGGCGTGGGAAAGCCCGATGATTTGGTCGGCGCTGTCGCACGCGGCATCGACATGTTTGATTGTGTGCTGCCAACGCGCAGCGGACGCAACGGCCAAGCCTTCACTTGGAACGGCCCGGTTAATATCCGCAATGCCAAGCATGGCGAGGATCAAGGCCCGCTCGATCCGCGTTGCGATTGCCCGGCGTGTACCGGATGGAGCCGCGCATATCTGCACCATTTGGTAAAGTCGGGCGAGATTTTGGGTGCGATGTTGATGACCCAGCATAACCTGCATTTTTATCAGGCATTAATGGCGGCAATGCGCGCTGCGATTGCCGAAGGGCGGTTTACCGCATTTGCCGCGGATTTCCGGCGGACCTATTTGGCGAAAACTTGATAGCAAGATGACACAGGCTTTCCTCCACGGCACGGCGCACCAAGCATCTGACGATATGCGCTCGGCACTCGAAGAAAGCTCCGAAGTTTTGGCGCTTTGGCAAAGCCTGACCCCGCTAGGCCGCAATGAATTTATTTGCTGGGTAGAGGATGCAAAACAGGCAAGGACGCGCGATCGCCGTATCGCGCGCGCAAAAGAAGAATTGCTCGAAGGCAAGAAGCGACCATGCTGCTGGGCGGGTTGCATCCACCGCACCGACAAAGCGCCAAGCAAATGGCAGCAAGCCGTCCTGATTGATAAGAAAGCGGCTCCATAAGTGGCCTATGCCGAAGTCCTGACCCGTGCATACGACAATAGTCCATTCCTGGCCGGTTTGATCGATAGGCATCCCACGTTGGTTGCGTTGATCGAGCAAGGCGCATTTGATGCGGCGTTGGACGCCGCCTTGGCAGTGGAGCATTCCAGCTTAGGAGCGCAGCTTCGCATTCAGCGCCAAGGCGTTGCGCTGGTCACGGCGATTGCGGATTTGTCGGGCGCTTGGGATTTGGCAAAGGTCACGCAAACGCTGTCTGACTTTGCTGATACCGCGCTTGAGCAAGCCATAACGGCCGCGATTACTGAACGCATGCCAGACGCAGAGCCGCGCGGCTTTGCCGTAATTGCGCTTGGCAAGCACGGGGGGCGTGAGCTCAATTATTCGTCCGACATTGACCCTATTTTTCTCTTCGATCCCAAAACATTGCCGCACCGCGAACGTGACGATGTGGGCGAGGCGGCTGTCCGTTACGGCAGGCGCGTTATTGAGCTGCTTTCTGCGCGCGACGAGCACGGATATGTTTTTCGCGTCGACATGCGCTTGCGACCGTCTCCCGAAGTTAGCCCGATCGTGTTGCCGGTAGAAGGCGCAATTGGATATTACGAGTCCAGTGCGTTGGCGTGGGAGCAAGCGGCGTTCATCCGTTCGCGCTTCAGTGCCGGAGATGCCATGCTCGGTGCGTATTTCCTTAAAAGCATTCAACCCTTCATCTGGCGCAAGTCGCTTGATTTCGGGCAACTCAAGAATATTTCGGCGATGACCGCCCAAATTCGCAACCATTATTCCAAGGGTCAGCTTATGGGGCCGGGCTTTGACTTGAAGCGTGGGCTCGGCGGGATTCGGGAATGCGAATTCTATGCTCAAGCGCACCAGCTAATTCACGGCGGTCGCGATGGATCCTTGCGCCGTGCGGATACGCGGGAAGCTTTGGCTGCCCTTGCCCATGCTGGACATATCGACGCGGCACAGGCCGCGCGCCTGTCAGAGAGCTATGTTGCGCTAAGGACTATTGAACACCGGTTGCAAATGCGTGCGGACCAGCAAACACATATGATCCCTAACGAGCCCGATCTTGCAGATGCCGTTGCGCGGTTACACGGGATGCTCGATGCACGCGAAATATTCGCCTTTTTGGAGCCGATTACGCAGGGTGTCGCAGCTATTTACGGCGAGATTGTCGAGGCAGCGGGCGACCGCGGTGAGCAGATCGCCGACGGTGGTGTCCCGCTGACCGAGCAACTGGGTAACATTGGCTTTAGCGATTGCGACGCCATGGCGGCACGCATCGCGCGGTGGCGTAGCGGCCAGTTACGCGCAGTACGAAGCGAAGCCGGACGAGAGGCATTTGAGGCAGTGCTTCCGGCGACGCTCAATGCCCTGGCCTTAGCGCCCGACCCCGAGCAGGCGGTGGCGCGTTATGACAATCTGATTTCGACGTTGCCGAGCGCGATCAACTTTTTTCGCCTGTTAGAAGCGCGACCCGCGTTGTTGCAATTGCTTGCAGATATTTTGAGCTACGCGCCGACATTGGCCGAGGCACTGGCGCGCCATAGCAGTTATATTGATGCCTTGGTCCATGCGAGCGCGATGGACATGCCCGGTAACGCCCAGGTTCTGGCCGACTTAATGCGCCAGAAATGCCAAGCATGCGATTATCAAGAAACGCTTGACGGCGTCCGTGATTTTGTTGGTGAACAAAGGTTCGCGCTTGGCGTTCAGCTCATTGAAGGTCGACATGATGCGCTCGCCATATCGCGCAGCTATGCGCATCTGGCTGAAGCAGCGCTGCAGGTGTTGACCCAAGCAACCGTCGCCGAATTTGAAAAGGCGCACGGCCGGGTGATCGGCGGGGAACTGGTGATATTGGCCTTAGGTCGGTTGGGCGGAGAAGCGCTGACCCATGCATCCGATCTTGATCTGGTGCTTCTCTTTTCCGGCGACTTCGCGGCTGAGTCAGACGGCGCAAGGCCGCTTGGCGCAACGCTATATTTCAACCGACTGGCGCAGCGCGTCATCGCTGCCCTGTCTGTCCAGACTGCCGCTGGAGCGCTTTATGAGGTCGATACACGGCTGCGGCCTTCGGGCGGTGACGGGCCGTTATGTTGCAGCGTTGACAGCTTCATTCAATATCAGCGCGACAAGGCATGGACGTGGGAGCATTTGGCACTCACCCGCGCACGCTGCGTGTATGGGGGCGCAGCCGCAAGAGCACGGGTCGAAAAGGCCGCCGCCGATATCTTTGCGATCCCGCGCAATATCGACTTATTACGGCGCGACGCCTTGAGTATGCGGCGCGATATGGCCGAGCATAAGCCAATCAAAGGTCCGCTGGACATGAAATTGGCGCGCGGCGGGCTGGTCGATGCCGAGTTCATCATTCACGTGCTTCAGCTGCAAAGCGGAAAGGGCCTTCACCCCCAATTGGACAAGGCCGTCACTGGACTGGTCGCGGCCGGTTTGTTGCCCGTGACATTTGGCGAAGCACAAGATTTGCTAACCCGTTTGTTGATACTCGTTCGGTTGGTTGCACCGGATTGCCAAATTCCGACACCTGCAACGCAAACATTAATCGCTCAAGTTATGGGGGAAACGAACTGGGCGGTCTTGCAGGATAAAGTCGACGCCGCCAAAGATCATATCAGTGGCGAGTGGCAAAAGCTGTTCGACCAAAAATATTGAAGAAGGAAGTGAATGCGATGACCGACGTAAATGATAAATTGCCAGACGTGGCGGTACTCGACAGCGAAGAGAAGCGCGTCAATCTGGCCAAACAGAATGGACCGTTCGTACTTTATTTCTACCCGAAGGCCGACACGCCGGGATGCACCAATGAAGCCAAGGATTTTACTGCACTTACAACGGACTTTGCCAAAATTGGATGTCCGGTGTTTGGGGCATCCAAGGACAAGCCGGCAAAACTCGCCAAATTTGCTGCGAAATACGAACTTGAGGTCACTTTACTCTCTGATGAAACCAGCGACCTGATTGAGCAAATGGGCGTTTGGGTGGAGAAATCAATGTACGGCCGCAGCTATATGGGGATCGAGCGTGCGACATTCCTGATCGGTAAGGACGGCAAAGTCGCGCAGATTTGGCGCAAGGTGAAGGTTAAGGGCCACGCCGAGGAAGTTCTTGCTGCGGCGAGAGCGCTTGGCTGAAACATTGGTTAGTGTTGGCGCGGCATGCCGAAAGGTCCTGACCACTGCGGACCCACGCGCAAAGCTAATGGCAGCGCGCAGAACGGCGCGCGATTGGCGATTGGGGCGGCTTAGCCACAGGTTTGACGTACCGATGCCGGACAATCCCGCGCGGCCCGAAACGCCTGAATTACTGCCGCCCGAAAAAATGCCGCGCCGTCGCGGTGGCAGTGAAAAGGCTCGGATAAGCCTGCTGCATGCGCTCGCGCATATCGAATTTGTAGCCATCGACCTCGCTTTCGACTTGATCGGGCGGTTCGGCGGAGAATTCCCGCAGGAATTTGTCGATGACTGGATGCGCGTTGGCGCTGAAGAGGCAATGCATTTTGCGATTGTCGAGCGCAGATTGCGCCAATTAGGCAGTTATTACGGCGCCTTGCCCGCCCATGACGGGTTGTGGGAAGCTGCATATGGCACGCGCCATGACGCGATGGCACGGCTGGCAATTGTGCCCATGGTGTTGGAAGCGAGGGGCCTCGACGTCACGCCGTCAATGATTGCCAAATTTGATTCGCACCGTGATTTAACGACTTCGGCAATTCTGAAACGCATTTATACTGATGAAATTGGGCACGTTTTTGCCGGGACGAAATGGTTCGAGCGCGGTTGTGCAGCGCAACAAAAGTTAACAAAAGATTACTGGAGAATCCTTGTTTTCCGCCACTTTCGAGGAGGCCTGAAGCCTCCATTCAACGACTCAGCGCGTCTAAAAGCCGGTTTAACCCGAGAATACTATGCTGTGGGTTGCTTTGCCGAAACGCCCTGACATACATGACGTCAATAAGGGGTGGGCAGATCAACTGCCGATTTAAACAGGGGCTGCGTGAAAGCGCGGGTCGCAACAAAAGGTTTTTACACGCTTATGGCACGCAGCGCTTTGGCCTCTGGCCAATCACTGATGGGTAAGCTTGGCTTGGGCTTCGGCGCAGTCGTTCTAGCTTCATCTTTTTCCGCTTCGGCGCTGGCGAATAGCGCCGCGACCGCAACTACAACTGCGGATCCTTTCCATGTTTCTTCCGAAGATTTGAAATCCAGTGAAACTGCGCTGGGTAAGTCTGATCCAAAGTTTCGTGCTCTGCATGACAGTTGGGGCCGGATCAAAGGAACGAAGGCGGCAGAAGTATCCATTCCCTCGATCAATCCTGTGGAATCGATGAACTTCTCGAGCAATTTCGGCATGCGCCGGGCTCCAACCCGTGGTGCCAGCCGTAACCACAAGGGCGTAGATATACCCGGACCAGTTGGTACGCCGATCTATGCGACTGCCGATGCAACCGTTGATCGCGCTGAGCGCGTACGCGGATACGGCAAGTTTATCGAACTCAATCACGGCAATGCCATCACGACCCGTTACGGCCATATGTCGGCGCTCAACGTCTATGCTGGTCAGCGCGTGCGTAAGGGCGAAATCATCGGCTACATGGGCTCAACCGGTCGTTCGACCGGCAGCCATTTGCACTATGAAGTGCGGATTGCAGGCGAAGCTGTAAATCCAAAAGCATTTTTTGCTGCATCAAAGGTAGTGGAGGCGCCGCAACCAGTGGTAGTTGCAACTGCAACGAATCGCTTGCCTGGGCAACCACAAGTTGTTACAAATTTTTCCAGTGGAACGGGTAAGTAACTCGCGAAACTAACGCATCACCTTTGGGAGAGGGTGTTATCTGGGGGCAGGCGAGGCTTAGGCCTTGCCCCCCCTTTTGTTTATTCCTACATTGACGGGATGATACAAACCGCAACAGAAATGTCGGATACGGTTACGCTGTCCGCAAATGCGGCGAAACGGGTCAACGAAATCGCGCAAAAACTAGGCAAGCCAGCGGTATTGCGGCTTTCGGTTGACGGCGGAGGCTGCTCGGGCTTTCAATATCGTTTCGGGTTGGCCGACGACATCGAATCAGATGATGTGTTGGTAAGCGGCGATGGCGCACAATTGGTTATTGACCCAATGAGTCTCGATCTGGTGCGCGGGTCAGAAGTCGATTTTGTCGAGTCTCTGGGCGGCAAGTCCTTTCGCGTCACCAATCCACTCGCAGCGGCTGGTTGCGGTTGTGGGTCCAGCTTTTCGGTTTGAAGCCGCGCGACCCAATCGCTAGGGTCGATCCATGCGGATATCTACTTTCAACATAAATGGCGTCAAAGCGCGCCTTCCTCGCCTGCTCGAATGGTTGGAAGAGACCAAGCCTGACGTGGCATGCTTGCAGGAAATCAAATCGCAGGACGAAGGTTTCCCCGCTTCTGAATTTGAACGTATCGGATACGGCGCGATTTGGCATGGGCAAAAGAGCTTTAACGGCGTTGCTATATTGGCACGGGACACGCTGCCGGTTGAAACACAGCGCGGCTTGCCTGGCGATCCTGAAGACGAGCAGTCGCGTTATATCGAGGCCGATGTAAACGGCATACGCATTGGCTGCATCTATTTACCCAATGGCAACCCACAGCCCGGACCTAAGTTTGACTATAAGCTTGCATGGATGAAGCGTCTGCGTACGCATGCGATGCAACTCAAAGCTGCAGAAACACCTGTCGTTCTTTGCGGTGATTATAATGTGATCCCGCACCCGCATGACATCTGGTCACCCAAGGCAATGACGGATGATGCGCTTCGTCAACCAGAGAGCATTGCCGCCTACCGGCAAATGCTGGGTGACGGCTGGACCGATGCGCTTGCCACACATTATCCACAGGGTGGCATCTGGACATATTGGGATTTTCAGGCCGGAGCTTGGCAAAAGGACCACGGATTTCGCATCGACCATTTTCTCTTGAGTGCGGCGGCCGCTGACCGGCTTATCGCAAGCGGGGTCGATAAGGATTATCGAGGCCGGGAAAAGGCCAGCGATCATGCGCCGGTCTGGATAGAATTGGGGGATTGATTTTGTTTTCACCGAGCCTTTCATCACGACTTCTGAGCCTATTCCTAAGGAAAACGGGCTTGCTTCGTCGGCGTTTTGGTGGCGGTGAAAATGCCGCCGCAATCATTGCAAAGATGCAGGCAAAACCGGCCGAAATCCCGCGCTCCAAGCATCTCGACATTGCAAAGTCTGAATTCAAGGGGCGCGATGTTTGGACCATCAAGCCGAGAGACCGCGCGCCGACGGCGCATCTGTTATATTGGCATGGCGGCGGATATGTCTTTCCAATCACGTCGGTGCACTGGGCGTTTCTCTGCCATATGGCAAAGCAATATGGTTGGGCGATAACCGCGCCGCTTTATCCGCTAACACCCGGTACCCACGCAGAAGGATTGGCCAACTGGGCTCTCGATTTTTACGGCAACTATATGGCCAAGCGCCCAAATGATGTGCCGATTATCATGGGCGGTGATAGCGCTGGCGGCGGCTTAACCGCATCGACCGCAATGGCCGCGCGCGACGCCAGCCTGCCGCAAGTGGACAGATTGCTTTTAATCTGTCCGTGGTTGGAGGTGCAGCCCGAGCATCCTGACCAGAAGACAATCGAACCGCGCGACGGTATCCTGACGATTAACGGTATTCGCGATTGCGGCCGACTTTTCGCCGATAGTCTGCGGACCGATGATCCGCGCGTTAGCCCACTGCACGGCAATTGGCAGGGGCTTCCTCCCATCATGGCTCTTGGCGGAGGCGATGATATTCTAGTGACAGATGCGCGTGCGCTGAAAGCAAAGCTACCCTCGGTGGATTACCACGAAGTCGCGCGGATGTTGCATGTCTGGCCAATCTTGCGTCTTCCCGAGAGCCGCTGGGCGCAACGAGAAATGGCTACATTTGCTAGGCACTCTTGACTAGAACAAAATTTCAGGCAGCATATTCCCTAGGAGTAGATTGTTGTCTGGGGGTTGGTTCATGCGCGCAGTTTTGTGGCTGATAGTTTTGTTTTTCGCAGTCGTTTCGCCGGCGAATGCCGAATGGCATGAGGCGAGCACTGAAAATTTTGTCGTCTATGCCGATCAAAGCGAAAAAGATGTGCGGTTATTTGCCGATCAGCTGGAGCGCTTTCATGCGGTTATGCAATATGCATATCCAAAAAATCGCCGTACTTTAAGCCCTTCCAATCGGGTGACTGTTTTTGTTGTGCGTAATATCGACGAAGTTAAAAAGTTGCATGGAGGTGACAACAAATATGTTGCCGGCTTTTACCAGCCTCGGGCAGGTGGATCCGTAGCCATAGTTCCCCGCGTCGACAAAGAGCCAGGGCTGAGCCAGGGTGAGCGGGTTTTACTACACGAATATACGCATCATTATATGTTTGGATTGACTGATCGTGCCTTGCCACTCTGGTATACAGAGGGGTTTGCGGAGTTTCACTCGACTGCAAAGTTCAACAAAGATGGCAGTGTAGGAATTGGGTTGCCTGCTGAACATCGCGCGTTGGAACTGGTTGTTGCGGAAGATGTATCGCTAGACTTGCTTCTTGACACAACAAAGTACCGGGCGCGGAAATCGAAATTCTATGACGAGTTTTATGGCAAAAGTTGGTTGCTGTTTCATTATCTAACCTATGCCAAGGATACTAGTTTTGCAAAAGGTCGCGTCGGACAAATGGGAACTTTTTTGACGAGATATTTTTCGGGGTTATCAGATATTGAAGCCGCGAAACAATCATTCGGCGACCTAAAGGTACTTAACAGTGAGCTAAACCGCTACGTTAAGCAACAAACGGCGTCGCGCACCATATTCTCGGCTGAAAAACTCTCGACAGGACCTATTTATGTGAGAAAGTTGAGTGAAGGCCAAGCAGCTATGATGCCGATCCAAGTCGTTTCCAAACGTGGAGTTACACAGAAACAGGCTTTAGCTCTATTACCTAAAGCACGCGCCATAGCTGCCAAATATCCCAAAGACGCTGCTGTCATGGCGGCGCTTGCCGAAGCAGAATTTGACGCCGGTAACGTTAAGGAAGCCATCGCTGCAGCAGATGCCGCGATCGCTGCCGATCCAAAACAAATTAACGCACATTTGCAAAAAGGTTATGCAATGGCGAAGATTGCAAAGGATACCAAAGCAACCGGCAAAGCTTGGATTGATGTTCGCAAGCAATTCGTAAAAGTCAACGGTATAGAAGCCAACCACCCGGTACCGCTGGTTCATTACTATATGACCTATAAGGACCAAGGGGCCGCACCCACAAAGAACGCAGTTGACGGTCTCGAATGGGCGCTTGAGTTGGCGCCTTATGATCCAGGCGTTCGCATGATGGTTGCCCAACAGCAACTGGATGAAAAGCGCTATGTGGATGCAATCGTGACTCTAGAACCATTGGCTTTCAGCGGCCACGGCTCACCACTATCGAAAACGGCACAAGAGATGCTGGACAAGGCTAAGTTGGATTTGGACGCGGCAAATGCAGCGAAAGAACCGCAGGCAACTGCGCCGAAATAACTACCCCAACCTTCACATTATCCTCTGTCCTACATGCACCAAACAGCGTTAATATGCGCGCATGAATGCATCTAGGCCAAATGCAAGTTTCACTGTAAACTTCCGCGGTTTTCTGCGGGTTTTGGATGTACGCGTATACAAGCCCGAGTCGAGTCGATGCCCACGGTAAAGGCAGCCAACCCCCGAGAGGTGTTCGCGCCCGAAGAATGGGCGGAGATCACTTCCAATTCACAGTGGCGCGGTGTCTGGCTGGTTTTGCACGGCTGGGCTGTGGTTGCATTTACAGCGGCCTTGGCGGCCCTTTGGGGGCACCCGGTTGGTTGGCTCCTTGCGATCATCATTATCGGCGGGCGGCAATTGGGACTGGCGATCCTGATGCATGAAGCTGCGCACGGGTTGCTGCACCCCAAGCGTGCGCTCAACAACTGGCTGGGCGAATGGCTGACGGGAGCGTCAGTGGGTAGCGACCTGCAAAGCTACCGCGCATATCATTTGACCCATCACCGTTATACACAGCAAGCTGAAGACCCTGACTTGTCGCTGTCCCGACCATTTCCGACCAGCCGAAGCAGCCTTTTGCGCAAGGTTTTTCGCGACCTGACGGGGCAGACTTTTTTCAAACAACGCACCGCGCAATTTGCATTTGCATTTCGGGGTGTGATCCAAATGTTTAGCGGCGATAACAGCGAAGCGTCCAAGAGAAGTACTGCTGCGGGAACGCCTTTCAACAAAAGTCCCGGCAATTCGGTTGGGCGTTCGGCGCCGATGGATGCAAGCGCTGCGGTGGCTGTTGCCAAAACCGTCGGGCGGTTTGCGGTGGTACAATCGCTGCTACTAACGCTGTCGCTCATCACAATGGGTTGGACGCCGTATCTTTTATGGCTGGTGGCGCTTGCAACGACATTTCAGCTTTTTCTGCGGATCCGCAATATTGCCGAGCATGCGTGCACAACGACCGGTAGCGATGACCCGTTCAGTCACGCGCGAACGACTAAAGCGGATTGGTTGGAGCGCGCAACCGTTGCGCCCTATTGGGTGAATTATCACAGCGAGCATCACCTGTTCATGGGTGTGCCATGCTATCATTTGCCGCGCGCGCATACATTGCTGGGGGCACGCGGCTATCATCCGCGCATGACGATTTCACCGGGCTACGGCGCAGTAATCCGGCGGGTTACAACCAATCCGTTCGTTTGAACTTCACATATAACCCTATGCAAATCGCAGCCATCACTCCGACGATCAGGAAATAGCCGTATTTCCAGCCGAGCTCTGGCATATGTTCGAAATTCATGCCGTAGATGCCCGCAATGGCAGTAGGTACAGCGAGGATCGCGGCCCAAGCCGCAAGCTGCCGGGTGATAGCGCCCTGTCGCTGCTGTTCGAGCAAACCGCTGGTTTCGATTACCGAGGTCAACGTGTCACGTAGTCCCTCGACGCGGTAACTGACCCGGCGGATATGATCGGCGAGATCACGGAAATAGGGATCGATTTCAGCATCGATCTGCGGCAAGTCGATATTGACGAAGCGGTTTGCGAGATCCTCCATCGGTCCCAATATCCGAGTAAGCCGGAACAGATCGCGACGGACGCTGAATACCCGTGCAGTTTGGGCGCGATCAAGGAAGTTGTCGAGCGCGCGGTCTTCCATCGCCAGCACTTGTTCCTCGACAGCGTCTATCACTTCAAAATAGCCATCGACGATGAAATCCAGGATCGCGTGCAGCACATAATCCGCACCCTGTTTCAGCAACCAAGGGGTTGCTTCTAACTGTGCCCGCACCGGCGCATGCCCCCGCATAGAGCCATGGCGGACGGTGATGATAAACTGTCGCCCGACAAAGATTGCGGTGTTGCCGTAACCAATGCGATCGTCGGCGAGATGCACGGTGCGCGCTACTACAAACAAATGATCGCCATAGCTTTCCATCTTGGGCAGATGGCGCGGATCGAGCGCATCCTCGACCGCCAGTTCATGTAAACCGAATTGTGCGCTGATCGCTTTTAGCGTTTCGTCGTCAGGTTCGTGCAGACCGATCCAGAGGAAATCCTCTTTCTTTTCAAGCTTGGGTGAAGCCTCCGCAAGGTCAACCTCTCGCAATAGCCTGCCGTCGCGGTAAATACGGGCGGCTATGACCGTCAAGCGAGTGCCTCCGCGATAAGGCGGCGGCTGTTGGCAACGCCGTATAGCTTGATGAAACTGCCCATGCGCGGCCCCGCTGAACTCCCCAATAATGTTTCATAGAGCGCTTTGAACCAATCGCGCAAGTTTTCAAAACCGTGCGCCTCGTCCTTGCCAATGGCGTAGACGATGTTCTGGATGTCGTCTGCAGATGCGCTTTCTCCAAGGCCAGCGAGTGCGTCGTCGAGTTGTTCAAGCGCTGCGATCTCGTTACCAGCTGCTTTGCGCTTGTTGAGCGTAGGCGCAATGAAATCGCGGTTATAGGCAAGCGCGTTGCTCACCAGCCCGTCAAGCTCGGGATGGGCTATGGGGTCAGCATTGTCGATATAATTGCCGAGATAGGCCCAGACCTGTTCGCGGGTTGCATCGGCTCCCATGACCCCGACAAGGTTAAGCAATAGCCCGTAGCTGACCGGCAAAACAGCATCGGGCACTTTTCCGTCGACATGCACATGATGCACCGGATTGCCGAGTTGCTTGTCGAGTTCTTGTGCCGGATAGGAACCGCGCATCTGGAAATATTCATCAACCGCGCGCGGGATCACCCCTATATGCAATTGCTTGGCGGCTTTTGGCTCGCGATAGGCATAGAAAGCAAGGCTGTTCTGGCTGCCATAAGACAACCATTGTTCAAGGCTTAGTCCATTGCCTTTGCTTTTTGATATTTTCTCACCCTTTTCGTCGAGAAACATTTCGTAGATCAGGCCTTCTGGCTTGCGACCGCCCAAAGCCTGGGCAATCTTGCCCGATTGGATGCCGCTATCGGTCAAGTCCTTGCCGTACATTTCATAGTCGACGCCGAGTGCGACCCAGCGCATTGCCCAATCCACCTTCCATTGCAGCTTTGCGCCGCCCGACAGGATTGATTGCGTGACAGTCTCGCCCTCATCTTCGAACGACACCAATCCGGCATCGGCATCGATCACCGTTACTGGCACTTGCAGGACCGCACCGGACTTGGGTGAAACCGGCAGCACTGGCGAATATGTCGCCGCGCGTTCAGCGCGTAAGGTCGGCAGCATGATATCCATGATCGCCTGATAGTTGCGGAGCACATTTTTCAACGCATCGTCAAAATGTCCACCCTTGTAGCGTTCAGTTGAACTCACAAATTCATAGTCAAAACCGAACCGGTCGAGGAATTCGCGCAGCATTGCATTGTTATGTGCGGAAAAGCTCTCGTACTTGGCAAAAGGATCGGGAATGGCGGACAAGGGCTTGCCCAAATGCTCCGTTAGCATCGCGCCGTTGGGAATATTGTCGGGTACCTTACGAAGCCCGTCCATATCATCTGAAAATGCTACCAGCCGCGTTGGTGCGCCGCCAGTCAACGCTTCATACGCACGGCGCACCATAGTGGTGCGTAGCACTTCATTAAAAGTACCGATGTGCGGTAAACCGGACGGCCCGTAACCGGTCTCGAACAGCACAGCCTCGCCATTGGGTTTGCCATTTGGGAAACGTTTGAGCACGCGCCGCGCCTCTTCAAAAGGCCAGGCCTTGTTGGTCAATGCGGCGTCTTTCAAAACACTCACTTTAGCTGTTTCCTTTTCGTTCCAATGTGCGATATGCGGTTTGGATATGTCGCATTCCCTAGCCTTTCCAGCGCTGCATGCAAGCCATGCCGGTATCTGGATTGCTTATCCGGGGGGAGAGGCGCGTGCGGCGGGCAAGGGCGAGGCTGTGTCGCGAGCCGCCGAAACGCCGATGATCATGCTCAACGCACCGCTTGTGGCGCAGCGGTTGGGCTATGCCGAACTGTCGGGTCTGGATTTGCTAGAGCTGTTTGCCTTTGTGCACCCTGCGCGATTTACTGTCCCCACGCCTAAGGGATTGGCGGAAACTTTGGGTTTAAATCATGCTGGATCGAGCGAAGAAGACGTTATAGCGCCGCTTTTGCTTGCATGCGCGGAAAAGCTGCTCGCGACGCTGTCTGACCCAGAATGGCCGCAGCGAGAGGGCGCATGGAGTGCGTTGCAGGCGCTCGTCCGCTTGCGATGGTCGTGGGCTAATCTCGTGCAAGCACGGCTTGCCAAGCCCGAGAAAGCCGAGCGCTGGCTATTTTCAAAACTGCCCGAATGGGAAGATGTCCCGCCACGTCCCCAGCCCAAGCAAGTTTTTCTCGATGAGATGAAGGTCCAATCCCGTCTAGCTTTGCTCGTCGGCGAACAGGCTGAAGTGCGAAGCGGCCAGCGTGAATTTGCCGGCAAGGCAGCGCAGATATTTGCTCCGCGTGCCCGGAAAGCCGAGCCCAATATGCTTTTGGCCGAAGCGGGCACGGGTATAGGCAAGACGCTTGGCTATCTTGCTCCTGCTTCACTATGGAGCGAAGAGGCAGAGGGCACGGTTTGGATTTCGACCTATACTAAGGCGCTGCAACGACAATTGGTTCGCGAAGCGCGCCGGCTCTACCCTGTCGAAGAAATTTTTCGTGCCAAGGTCGCGATTCGAAAGGGTCGCGAAAATTACCTCTGTTTGCTGAACCTTGAAGACGCATTACAAGGCGGATTTGCCGGACGTGCGGCGATCCTCGCGCATCTCGTGGCGCGCTGGGCAGCTTATTCTAGCGACGGTGATATGGTCGGCGGAGATTTGCCCGGCTGGCTGCCCACGCTTTTCAGGCGCAACGGCTCGACCGCGCTCACCGACCGGCGGGGCGAATGCGTCTATGCTGGTTGCCCGCATTACAAGAAATGTTTTATTGAGCGCGCCACCCGGCATTCTGCCGGGGCAGACATCGTTATTGCCAACCACGCGTTGATGATGGTCAATGCCGCCAGAGGCCGTGAAGAAGCGAACCGCCCTACGCGGATAGTTTTTGACGAAGGGCATCATCTTTTTGATGCAGCAGACGGCATGTTTTCTACGGCACTTACCGGTCAGGAGACGATCGAGCTGCGCCGCTGGATTATCGGGCCAGAAGGCAAATCGCGGGGTCGACGGCGCGGAATCGCCGCGCGGCTTGCTGACATTGCGTCCTATGACGAAGAAGGCGGGCTTGCGATTGAATTGGCGCGAACCGCAGCGGAGGCACTGCCAAGCGATGGCTGGTTGCAGCGCCTAGCCGAAGGATTGCCTTCTGGACCTGTTGAGCACTTGCTAGCGGCGGTTCGGGGCGTGGTATTTGCTCGCGATGAAGGCGGAGCAACCGATAGCGGCTACGGTCTGGAAACCGAAATGTCCCATCCCGATGCAGCCTTGGTCGATGCGGTTGCGGAATGTCAGGCGGCGTTTGATGCTTTGGTCAAGCCGCTCACCGTGCTTGGCCAGCGGCTGGAAGCGATCATGGCGGAAGCGCCAGATTGGCTCGATGGTCAGGCACGCGGTCGGATTGAGGGCGCTCTTGCTAGTCTCGGTTGGCGCGTCGATACGGTCAAAACTTGGCTGGCGATGCTGGCACGCGCCAACGGTGCCATAGATCCAGACTTTGTCGACTGGCTTGCAATCGATCGCGCTGAAGGACGTGAATATGACATAGGCCTGTACCGGCACTGGCTAGATCCGATGAAGCCGGTTGCCGACGTGGTGCTTAAACCTGCTCACGGGGTACTCGCCACATCGGCCACACTGCGCAGTGGCGGCGATTGGGCCGTCGCGGCTGCACGCACAGGCGCCGTTCACTTGCAAGGTCCGGTGGCGCATTTCGAAGCCGCCAGTCCCTTTGACTATGCCACGCAGGCCGAAGTGTTGATTGTCACAGATGTGAAGCGCGGCGATCTGGCGCAGCTAGCCGGGGCCTATGCCGCGCTGATTAACGCGTCACGCGGGGGAGCATTAGGGCTGTTTACTGCTATCCGCAGATTGCGTTCCACCCATGCGCGGATTGCCGATCGCCTGGCGCGAGAAGGGCTGCCTTTATATGCGCAACATGTTGATCCTATCGATACCGGAACGCTTGTCGATATTTTCCGCGACGATAGCCATGCCAGCTTGCTCGGCACCGATGCGCTACGTGACGGAGTTGATGTTCCCGGCTCTTCGTTGCGACTGGTCATCATGGAGCAAGTGCCTTGGCCCCGTCCCGACATATTGCACCGGGCACGCAAGTTAGCCTTCGGTGGCAGCGATTTTGACGACCGCATCATCCGCGCGCGTTTGGCACAGGCCTTTGGCCGTTTGATCCGGCGAGCGGACGATTATGGGCAGTTTGTGATGCTCAGCGCTTCGGTGCCGTCGCGGTTGCTATCGGCCTTTCCCGAAGGCACCGTGATCAGACGCGTTACGCTTGACGAAGCGGTTGCAGCGGTCCGTGCGCGACAATCAACGCTTTCTAAAACTGGAAATTTGGCGCAAGGTTTAGCATCCGAATTTCTGGAAAAGGGCAATCCCGTTTGAGTAAGAAATTGACCTTGATGCGTCATGCGAAGTCAGGCTGGGACGATCCCGCGCTGCGCGATTTCGACCGGCCGCTCAATGCCAAGGGGGAACGTGCGGCGTTGTTGATGGGCAAGTGGATGCGCGAAGCAGGATTGGCCTTTGACCAAACTATAGCAAGCCCGGCTGCTCGGGTGACGGGCACGATTGAACTTGCGGCCGAAGGTTACGGCAAGCGTTTCGATCCGGTTTGGGAGCGAAGGGTGTATTTGGCGTCCTCTGCGACATTGCAGGATGTTTTGCGCGATTGCGACGACGCGCACGATCATATCCTGCTTGTCGGGCATAATCCCGGGATGGAAGATTTGGTTCTGGATTTGAGCCCCGAAATTGCAAGAGAATTAGATCCCGAAAGACAGTTTGAAAAATTTCCAACTGCTGCGGTTGCCAGACTTACACTTGAAATAGAAAAATGGGCCGATATCAAGGAAGGCTGCGGATCGCTCTCGGGCTTTATTCGGCCACGCGATCTGGATCCCAGTCTGGGGCCAAAATTTGATTGAGCAGCGGGTTAAGCCGCGGCAAGTGCTGAGGCCAATTGCTCCCTAATCCGCCGCAACGCAGCCACATCAATATCGCGTGAAGAAGCGGCGGCCGGAGCAGATGAAGATGTGCCAGCGAAAGCAAAAGCAGATGGCTCAGGTTGCTCCAGGGGCGGGCTATCCGAACCTTGCTGCAACGCCTTTCGTGCGCCTTTGATCGTATAACCTTCCTGATTGAGTAGGCGGCTGATTTGGTGCAACAACTGCACGTCGTCTGCGCGGTAATGTCTGCGGCCACCAGCGCGCTTCAAGGGACGCAACATTGGAAACTGCTCTTCCCAGTAACGCAGGATATGCGTTCGGACGCCGAGCTCTTTGGCCATCTCGCCGATTGTACGAAACGCTGCTTCCGATTTTTCCATGGCCGCCACTCCCCAGCCTAAAATTCAAAACCGGTTGGGCCGCTGTTGGCCCCGACAGGTCTATTTCACTCTTTGCCGCATGCCTTGGCTAGCGCGAAAGGTCAGAACACGCCTTGGCGTAATCGGCACTTCCACGCCGGTTTTTGGATTGCGGCCAATGCGTTCCTTCTTGTCGCGCAGGACAAAAGTACCAAAGCCCGAAATTTTGACATTTTCGCCTTTTAGCAAGGCTTTTGTCATATGGCCAAGGATGGCCTCGATCATCGTGGACGCATCGGCGCGCGAAAGCCCAACCTGACGGTTAAGCATGTCGGCCAGATCGGCACGTGTTAATGTTCCAGCGTCACCCATGTCTTTTCTCCTGCAGCGCGACCCGCCATCTCTAAGCTTTATCTCTCTAAGCTTTGATTATAGACCAAAAAACACGTTTGTAAATTGCCCAGTGACGTCGCTGTTAACCGTTCATCCCGCTGTCAAAGCCGGACGACAGAAGCGCCCCATGTAAATCCGCCGCCCATTGCTTCTAGCACGATCAATTGGCCGGGTTTGATCCGGCCGTCACGGATGGCGAGGTCAAGCGCGAGCGGCACTGAAGCCGCAGAAGTATTGGCGTGCTGATCAACGGTGAGGATCACTTTTTCCGCGGGCAGGCCAAGCTTTCGCGCGGTTGCGTCGATGATACGTGCGTTGGCTTGATGCGGGACAACCCAGTCCACCTCGCCCGCCTCAACGCCTGCTGCGTCCAAAACTTCGCGCAGAACATTTGCCAAATTGGTCACCGCGTGGCGAAAAACCTCACGGCCTTGCATGCGAAGCTTGCCGACTGTGCCGGTCGTTGAGGGACCCCCGTCGACGTACAGTAGCTGATTATGGCGGCCATCAGCATGCAAACGCGTGGCAAGCACGCCGCGATCCAATCCGCCTTCTTCGCCGCATAGAACGACCGCTCCCGCTCCGTCACCAAAAAGCACACAAGTCGCGCGGTCTTCCCAATCGAGAATACGGCTGAATGTCTCTGAACCGATCACAAGCGCGTTGCGAGCTGACCCTGCGCGGATCATGCTGTCAGCGACCTGGAAAGCATAAAGAAATCCTGAGCAAACTGCTGCGATATCAAAAGCTACACCACCATGATGACCAAGCAGGTCTTGGACGATTGTAGCGGTCGCTGGAAATGTCTGATCTGGCGTCGCGGTTGCTACGATAATGAGATCAATGTCTTCAGGCGTCATGCCAGCAGCGGAAAGCGCATTGCGTGCGGCGGCAGCGCCTAATGTCGCCGTTGTTTCATCGGCTTCGGCAATGTGGCGAAAACGAATGCCTGTGCGTTCGACGATCCACTCGTCGGATGTATCAACACGCGCTGCCAGCTCGGCATTGGAAACGCGGTTGCGCGGCAATGCAGAGCCGGTGCCCTTTATAACGGACCGGATCGCTGCGTGGGTCATTTACCATGTGCCCCGTTAGTAAGAGAAATGCTGCGCAAGTCTTGCTTGATCCTTTGGATGATGTCGTCTTCAACCAGTCTTGCGGCAACTTCCACCGCATTGGCAACACCCTTTTCGTTGGCGCTGCCGTGGCTTTTGACTACCACACCGTTTAGGCCAAGGAAGACCGCGCCGTTATGGTTGTTCGGATCAAGATGATGGCGGAGCAGCTCGGTTGCTGGTTTCGAAACCAGAAAGCCGAATTTTGAACGGATCGAGCTGGTAAAGGCACGCCGAAGTAGGTCAGTTACAAAGCGCGCTGCCCCTTCGATGGATTTTAGCGCGATATTCCCGGAAAAGCCGTCGCATACGACAACATCGGTTTCGCCGCGGTTGATCTTGTCGGCTTCGACAAAGCCCAGAAAGTTCATCGCCAGTCCGTCGGCTCCGCGCAGCATCTGTGCTGCGTCACGAAGCGTATCGGTGCCCTTCAACTCTTCGGTGCCGATGTTTAGCAAGCTGACGCGGGGTTGATCGAACCCGTGCATGATGCGCGAATACGCCGCACCCATGACAGCAAACTGCGCGAGATTGCGTGCATCGCATTCGGTGTTTGCTCCCAGATCGAGCATCACTACGTCGCTGTTGATAAGTGTTGGCAGAAGGGCAGCGAGAGCAGGTCGGTCAATTCCCGGCATCGTGCGAAGGGCAAGTTTGGCCGTCGCCATTAACGGGCCCGTCGCGCCTGCGCTAACCGCTGCACTGGCTTCACCGTTTTTGACGGCATTGATGGCCAGGCCCATCGAGCTACTTTTCGATTTGCGTATGGCTTGCGACAGCGTGTCTTCCCCGGTCACCATGTCCTGCGTATGCAGAATTTCGGATGCTGATCGCAAATTGGGATGATTATCAAGCGCAGGCTTAATCTTGGCTTCGTCGCCAACCAATATGAACTGAAATCCTTCGTGCCGGTGCCGCGCAAGTGCGGCTCCTGCCAGCATGACGCGCACGCCTTCATCGCCGCCCATCGCATCAATGGCGATACGCGGTTTCATGCTCACACGCAGTTCTCCTAAACGGCTTGGTTTAGCCTGCCATCACTTCGCGACCATTGTAATGGCCGCAAGCGTTACACATGTGGTGCGGGCGTTTGAGTTCGCCGCAATTCGAGCACTCCTGGAACGCATCGGGCTTCAGCGAATCATGGCTGCGGCGCATTCCGCGCTTGGACGGGGTGGTTTTTCTCTTGGGGACAGCCATCTCGGCACCTGTTCCATTACAAAATTACAACATTTCCGGGATGATTAGAGCTTTTGTCAACCACTGGCAAGCAAGCGCCAGAATCGCTGATTAAATGCCCCAAATTTCCGGGTGAGCGGCGCGTATACGCATTTTTCTTTGCTTTGCAACCCACGCCGTAGCATGAAGTCGGCTTATTCAAAACGGAGGGACAAAAATGACCTTACAAATAACACTGACGATTGCGGCAGCGGCTGCGCTGATAAACATCTGGCTCATGATACGGTGCGGGCAAGCGCGGCGTTCGGCAAAGGTTTCAATCGGTGACGGCGGCAACGACTTGTTGATTCGGCGGATGCGCGCACATGCCAATTTCATCGAGAACACGCCAATAGTTCTCATCTTGGTCAGTGCGCTTGAGGCCACCGGTGGATCAAGCACATGGCTGTGGATTATCGGAATAGTCTATACGCTGGGCCGTTTGCTGCATCCGCTTGGCATGGACCGTGAAGGCGAGAATATTTTTCGCGGCGCCGGCACGGGAATATCGATGCTTAGCATGCTAGGTTTGGCAGTTATGGCGTTTGTTTCGGTTTATTCGAAGTTGATATAACGAAAACTACTCACATCCCGGCCAGCACAGCATCGCTCACAAAACCATTGGTTTTGCGTTCATAGCCGAAATTGCTGGTCGGGCCGTGCCCTGGGATGAACGTCACGTCATCCCCCAAAGGCCAGAGCTTTTGCGTGATCGCATTGATCAGTTGCTGATGGTTGCCTCGTGGGAAGTCGGTACGGCCAATCGATCCTTGAAACAGGACATCGCCAACAATCGCCAGCTTTGATGGCGCGTGATGGAATACCACATGCCCTGGCGTATGGCCCGGACAGTGGATCACATCGAGCACGAGATTGCCAACGGTAACGGTATCACCGTCTTCAAGCCAACGGTCGGGCTCAAAAGTTTGCGCTTCCATGCCCCAGCGCGGGCCATCTTCGTCAAGCTGTGCTATCCAGAACCGGTCTTCTTCCTGCGGCCCTTCAATCTTCAGGCCCAGTTCTTTCGCAAGCATACCCGCCTGCCCGCAATGGTCGAGATGTCCGTGGGTAACCAATATCTTTTCAAGCTCGACCCCCGTCTGTGCGACTGCTGCCTTTAGTTTGTCGAGGTCACCGCCTGGATCGACGAGCGCAGCTTTGTTGGTGGCGGTGCACCAGAACAATGTGCAATTTTGCGCAAGCGGCGTCACTGGGATGATCGCGGCTTTTAGCGGCGGAATTGCGGGAGATGCTTGATCAGTCATGGCGCAGCATTTGGCGGCAATGCTGCTTTAGAACAACCCCTAAATACGGCGTGCAGTCCAAACCACGCGGCCAATGATGGTCACCTTACCGGCCTTGACCGAAGCCCAACTTTTGTGCGCGGGATTATCCGAGATGATCGCAAGTTCGTCTTTGCCAGCCATTGTGACGCGCTTGACCATCAAAACATCGTCGAACCGCAGCACATAGATCGCACCGGTTTTGCGCGATGCTATGCCGCGCCCCTTGATGCTGGCATCGACCAAAATGTCGTCGCCATCGAGCAAAGTAGGTGCCATTGAGTCACCTTCGACTTTGATGAGCGACAAAAACGACGGGTCGAGACCTTGCTTCTTAAGCCAAGAAGGATCAAATCCGATTTTACCGGCAAGCGCCTCGCTATCGTTGAGCGCGCCGGAACCAGCGGAAGCCCCGATGGCAAGTCGCGGTACCAATTTAAGGGCTGCCGCCCCGGTCTTTTCTGCCGGTGCTCCCAGCTCAACCGGGTCAACAGCAAAATACTGGGCTAGCATCGTGCGCTCACGTTCCGGCAGGATCTTGGGGCTGCCACGCTTAAGATATTGCTGGATATAGGCGATATTGCGGCCAAGCATAACTGACAATGCGCTCATGTCGCTCGAATGTGCGGTGATGAGTGCGGCCAAGCGTTTTCTTGCAGTGTTATGATGTTCCATACTCGCAGCCCTAGCAAAAAAAACTCAACGATAAAAGGAAAAATCCTAGACATGTTGGATTTCAATCGGCAGCATATGTTCATTATTTGTTCTCCGTGATTCGTTCTTCCCGAGCGAATTACAAGGACAAGGCCAACGCGGGTGACCACCGATTGGAAAGAGTGAAGGAGACGGCTGTGCCAAATTTGCGCCAGGTGGAAATTTTTTTGAAAGAACAACGCATGGCCGCGACCGTATTTGGTCGGCTGGTGGCCAATGACCCCCGTTTAGTGCTCGATATGCGCAACGGCCGCGTGCCGCGTTACAATATGCAGCGGCGAATGGCGGCCTTCATGCGCGGTCAGGGCAAGGTCGGATCTGTGTGCCTGAGGAACGCAACATGAGCAAGCAATCGCGCAATGATGCTGTGATGGAACGGGTCTTGCTCGCGCTATTGCCGAAAATGTGCTGGTCTGAGCGCACGGAAAGGCCATGGCACAGTGTGACTTTTGTCGGTCGCCGGATCAGCATGGCAATACCGAATAGGGATCCCATGCCAGATAGTGATCGAGCCGAACTCAACGCCCAACTGTCCGAACTTGATTTCGGACTGACCGGCGAATTCGTAGCCGATATCGCCGCATCTCAATTCGCGTCAAACGAAGCAGGCGATAACTTTACGTTAGAAATACTGGTACTTGAAGAATGAAATGCGCTGTGAACTTTACCGCGCTTGCGCGTTCATGCGTTGCAATGTTGCGAGTGCAGCTTTCAAGGCATCGTCCATTTCGACGGGCTCTGACACAACAACATCATTGCTCGGCACAGCTGCAAGTGGTTGAAGTTCCAGAGGCTTGGGAGCGTCTGAAGTTTTTGCCATATCAACTGGCTGTGAAGCAACCGGAGCAGATTGGATGTTCTCCGCCGTTTCTTGCAAACGGTTGAGCAGCGAAAGCCGGGTTTGCACGGAATCTTCCAATTTGCGCAGAAGGTCAGTGATCGAATCATGGCCTGTGCTTTCTGCATAAATTGCAGGAGCCGTTTCATGTGCGACGGGCGCTGGCTGTGCTTGGACAGCTTCGGGCTTCGGAACGGTGTAAGTGAATGGCGCAGGGGTCTCGACAGCGACAGGAGCTGCTTCAAACGGCAGCCCTGTGGGTGCTTCTTCAACCGCAGGGCTGTGCCAATCGGAAACAGGCGCTTGCTCGACGCGAGCTTCTGAACGAGGGTCGGCAGGCGCCTCAAACGGTGTGAATTCGGAAACAAATTCTGCCTCGCTGACAGGCTCAGAATTTTCTGGCGCAATTTCCGCGCTCGGCGCTACAGGCGAACCAGCACCAATGGGAGAGAGGTTGGTAAAGCCGTTCATCTCGTCCGCAATCTCGTCGCCCCAAATTGCCGGATTTGTATGGGCAGGGGGGGCTGCAACGGGAATATCGTCGGCTGGAATATCCGTGCCTGCCATCAACGGACGACGCGACGGTGCGTCTGGATGCGCGTCGGCTGTGCGCAGCTTTGGCAAATCGCGTAGGTCATAGACGTTGCTGTCGCTATCGTCTTTCTTTGACCACGGCAAGCTGATGCCATTGCGGCCCAGATCGTCCAGTTTCGAACGAAGCTTTGAAAAAAGCGACACGCCTGCGGGTTCGTCCTGTACTGCGGATTGCCCCTCTTGGACAGACCGACGGATAGGAGAAGTAGCCATTTCAGATTTGTCCTTCTTGGTTTGCAAAACTGCCAAGCTTGCCAGTGTCAAAACGCCGGTACCAAATGCAATGAGAGCACGGGCCTTGTCGCCAAGCGGAGCGCCGGTCGCGGGGATAAGTTCCGACAGTCCGGTTGCCCCCGTTAAAGTTTCCAGAACAGCAGTGGGAACAAACATCGTTGCAACGGCCGCGGCTATGCTGCCTCCGATGGGCAGCGCAAGTGCCCGCAACTGTTTGTTTTCAGAACCTGAAGTTCCCATTGCATTTGCTCCATCGTCGCCACCTAAATCAGGCAGCTTTGGCGATATTTCCATGACTTAGCAGCAAATGGTAAACAGGATCGTAACGATATATGTTTTTTTGCCAGTTGCGCTCATCCTGCACAAACTGGCGAGCAACGCGGCGCATTTTTGGCCATTTTTCCCGGTTTCCAAATAACGCATCGATAGCAAGAGCGATGCCAAATGGCTCATCAGCGGGGAACAATGTCCCGGTTACACCGTCTTCGATCAGCTCTTTATGGCCACCGACATCCGACGCTGCGACTAGCTTGCCTTGTGCCATGGCTTCGAGTGGTTTGAGCGGTGTGACCAAATCTGTCAGGCGCATGTTTTTGCGCGGATAGGCAAGAATATCGATCAGGCTGTAATAGCGTTCAACCTCTTCATGCGGCACGCGTCCAATGAAATGGATGCGCTCTGCGGCAGGGGAACTCTTGGCCTGTGCCTTCAAAGCCCCTTCCATCGGTCCGCCGCCGACGAGCAGCAAATGTGCCTCTTTTGCAGCGCCTTGCAAATACGACATGGCTGTGATCAGGTCATCAAGTCCCTCATAATCGTAAAAACTACCGATGTAGCCAATGACGTCTTTTCCAATTAATCCCAGCTGGACTGCTAGCTCTTGGTCAACGGGCGGCGGATCGCCAAATAGTTCAAGATCAACGCCGTTTGGCGAGACTATTATCTTTTCCGCTGGGACACCGCGCACCAAAAGGTCGCGTCGCAGGCCCTCACAAATGACGGCAACGGCATCTGCGCGCGCAATCACATGGTTTTCAAGGGCACGGGTTAGGCGGTACTTTGCTGATCCTTCGGTGCCAGTACCGTTGCCAACGGCGGCATCTTCCCAAAAAGCGCGGATTTCATAGACGACTGGCAACCCAAGCGTCCGGCCAGCGATGATCGCGGCCAAGCCGTTAAGCGCCGGGGAGTGGGCGTGTAAAATCTGGAAAGGCGTTTTCGCATGTTGCGCGATGATTGCATCCGAAATGGCACGCACTTCGCGCCATTCGCGGAGCGGACTGGGACCGGAAGCTGCGCCCTGGCTGCGAAAAAAGCGCAACCCTTCAACTGTTTCAGATTGCTTTGAATATCCTATGCCGTGCTGATAGTGACGCAATCCGGTAATGCCGGATACTTCCCAACCAGCCACAATTTGCGCCTTCATTATTGCACGCGTGCGGAACGTATAACCGCTGTGATGCGGCAGACTATGGTCCAGTACATGCAAAATATGCGTCATTTCGACGTCTGATTGCCGGAAAAGCATTAACGTCACGTCAACCGCCTTGTTATAAGGGGTAAATTCACGGCATTTTAGAGGGGCAAGGCAGAAGATGATCGACAATTTCTCGATTCTGCTGAGTCACGGCTTACTTGCATTAGCCTTTTGGTGGTTGCTGTCGCGCGATGATCTCGATCGGGAAGATGCGCCTGTGCACGAAGAAGACGGCAGCATAGTCTCAACCACACGCCAGAAGGCTGGCGGAAGAAAAGACAAATCGGGATGGAATTCGCCCGATGCGTGATCTATTTTTCCTAGGCTATATTGCGGCATTGATGCTGCTTGCGTTCAAGCGACCGTTCTTGTTCACTTTGCTTTACGCTTATCTGGACATCATTGCGCCACAACGCCTGAGCTATTTCTTGCTTAACTCGATCCCGCTTTCGGTCATGATATTTGCGCTCGCTTTTCTGGGCTTCATGGTTAGCGATGACAAGAAGGATGTGCGCATAGCGCCGAGGATATTCCTGTTGCTGATACTAATGCTGTGGTGTGGCTACACGACGTTTGAGGCCGTGGAGCCGATCGCTGCGCAAACCAAATGGTCATCGGTATGGAAGTCGCTTATTTTTGCGGCATTTTTGCCCCTTACACTGCGCACAAAGCTCAGGATCGAGGCACTTGTCCTAACGATGATTTTATGCGCGTCGGCGCTCATCGTTACCGGCGGCGTTAAAACTGCGCTGGGCGGCGGGGGTTACGGTGTTCTCAAGATTCTTGTCGATAATAATAGCGGCCTTTACGAAGGCAGCACGATTTCGTGCATTGCCATTGCCATTATTCCGATGATCCTATGGCTATCGAAGCACGGAACGATTTTCAAACCGGATTGGCGAGTGACTGCTTATGCACTTGCTCTTATTGGCGCATGCTTGTTGATCCCGGTCGGGACCCAGGCGCGTACAGGCGTTATCTGCATTGGCGTAATGGGCATATTGATGTTGCGCTTTGTCCGATACCGTCTGCTCTACGTCGCGGGCATTGCCCTGCTCGGGCTGGCAGCCATTCCGTTCTTGCCGTCGAGTTTTACTCAGCGCGCAGACACTATTTCCAACTATAAATCTGACGAAAGCGCTTCGACCCGAATCAAGGTCTGGCAGTGGACGTGGGATTATGTGCAGCAGCATCCTGCCGGCGGCGGCTTTGAAGTTTACCGTCAAAACCGCATTCGCTATGAACTGCCTACGACTACCGAAGAGATGGCTGGTGGCGCGCAAAGCACCACAAAAGTGATTGTCGACCAAGGTCGTGCATTTCACTCAAGCTATTTTGAAATGCTCGGCGAACAAGGCTTTTTCGGACTGTTCCTGTGGTTGATCATCCACATTGCGGGAATTTGGCGCATGGAAGTCGTGCAACGTATTTACCGTAAGCGGAACCGCAAGGATGAAGAATGGGTGGCTCCGCTCGCCATTGCGTTACAAAATGCGCACATAATTTATATGATCGGATCATTGTTTGTCGGCATTGCATTCCAACCTTTTGTTTACATGTTGACCGGCCTGCAAATTGGTCTGGATACGTATCTCGCGCGCAGGCGCAAAGAGGCCGTGTGGGTGCCTGCGAAAGCAGCACGCGTTCGAGCCGGGCACCAAGCCGGAGCTTAGCCGATCTTGCCTTGTATCCATGAGCCGGTTAGGCACTTGCCATGCAGACCAAAGCACCAACAACGGCTCCGGCAACGCAAGTACCCGGCAATTTCGATGATTTAGGCGCGCAGTTTGCGGTCTACCGCGACTTAACGCTAACCTGGTTTCACGAACATCAGGCTCAGTTGGTTGTCGCGAGTGCTGCAGCGGTTGTGCTTTTCCTGCTGCTCACCTGGATGAAACATGTTGCCTTGCGCCATGTACAACCAGGCAAGCGCGCTGCAGGGATAACGGACGTACTTGCGCGGACAGTATCGCGTACATCGCGCTTTTTTCGGATCATGGCTGCAGGCCAGCTGGTCAATGTCTATGCCGATGCACCGTGGCCTATCGCCAAAAGCATCTCGTTTGTGTTCACCGTCGCTTTGGTATTTCAAGTTGCGATCTGGTTGCGCGAGCTATTGATTGGTGCGATTGAGCGCCGCGCGGCCAAAAACGGTGACCAATCTGACACGCTGCAAAGCGCAATGGCGTTGATTAGAGTCGCGATTACCTTCGCGCTCTTTGCCATTGCGACTATCGTGGTGCTCGACAATGTCGGGGTGAATGTCACCGGCCTTGTTGCGGGCTTGGGTGTAGGCGGCATTGCCATTGGTCTTGCCGCGCAAGGGGTGTTTTCCGACCTGTTTGCCGCCATTGCCATTATCTTTGACCAACCGTTCAAGCGCGGGGATACCATTGGTTTTGATACGACGACCGCCCGGGTTGAGCGCATCGGCATGAAAAGCACGCGACTTCGGTCGCTTACCGGCGAAGAAAAGGTCATCGCCAACAACAAGCTACTTGAGAAAGAAATCACAAATTTTACCGAGCTGACAGAGCGTCGCACGACTTTTGTTATTGGGCTTGTCTATCACACTCCGCCTGAAAAAATCGCGGGGCTCCCCGACAAACTAGCAAAAATTGTCGAGCAAGTGGGCGCGCGTTTCGTTCGTGCAGGCTTTACCGGATTTGGCGCCAGTTCGCTCGAACTTCAGCTGGTATTTGATAGCGACTGTGATGACTATAACGACGTCTTTGTTATCCGCCATGCACTTGGTGTCGCGCTGCTTAAGTTCTTTGCCAAAGAGAGACTCGAACTCGCCTATCCGACTCAGACGACCTACAGCGCAGCCCCGGACGGCACGTTGGTGCTGCCATATGCGCCGCCAGTAATCCCGGCGCGTTTGAAAAAATAATTCCCCACATAAAGCAAGCCGTAACGGCAAGTGGTTTGGTAGCAACATAGCGGGGGGTGTAGCCCTTGCTTTACCCTCGCTAAGCCGCCAATATATGCGCAAATTCCAAATACAGGAGAGCAAAATGACGCCGCAAGAAATGGCTGCCAAAGTTGGTGAAAAAATCGGTACTTCTGAATGGATCCTGGTCGATCAGGACCGTATCAACAAATTCGCTGATGCAACCGACGATCACCAGTTCATCCATGTCAACGAAGCCATGGCGAAGATGACCCCATTTGGAGGCACGATTGCCCACGGATTTCTGACCTTGTCTTTGATGCCAGTGATGAGCGCCAATTCAGACCTGCCAAAAATGGACAATTTGAAAATGGCAATCAACTACGGGGGCAACAAGACGCGGTTCTTGTCTCCGGTAAAGTCTGGCAAGCGCGTGCGCGGCCATTTCACGTTGCTTGATATGACCGAGAAGCGCCCTGGCCAGTGGCAGCAAACTATGGAGCTGACCGTCGAGATTGAAGGCGAGGAAAAACCAGCGCTTCAGGCCGAATGGATTACGATGTTCTTCGTCTAATTCCGGCAAAACCCTATATTCATCGTCAGTTTCAAGGAACCTCTCCCATGCGTGATGCAGTAATCGTTTCCACCGCCCGTACCGCAATCGGCAAAGCATATCGCGGCGCTTTCAACATGACACCCGGCGCGACGCTGGGCGCACATTCGTTAAAGGCCGCTGTTGAGCGCGCCGGTATTGAAGGCGCCGAGGTTGATGACTGCCTCTGGGGTTCTGCGTTGCAGCAAGGCGCGCAAGCTGGAAACATTGGTCGTCAGGTAGCGCTGCGCGCCGGATTGCCAGTTACTGTTTCGGGAATGAGCATCGACCGTCAATGTTCGTCGGGACTGATGACAATTGCAACGGCCGCCAAGCAAATTATCACCGACAATATGGACATTGTCGCAGCTGGTGGCCAAGAATCGATCAGTCTAGTCCAAACCAAGGAAATGCGCGTCCAGTTCGATCAAGAGCTGCTCGCGATGCACGGCGCAATTTACATGCCCATGCTGCAAACTGCTGAAGTCGTCGCCAAGCGTTACAACATCGGCCGCGATGCAATGGATGCATATGCGCTGCAATCGCAACAACGCACAGCTGCTGCGCAAGCGGCTGGCAAGTTTGACGACGAAATCGTCTCGGTCACCACAACGATGGCGGTGACGAACAAAGAAACCGGTGAAGTCTCTCAAAAAGAAGTGACGCTGGTCAAGGATGAAGGCAATCGCGCCGATACGCAACTTGCCGGACTGCAAGCGCTGAACCCGGTGATGGGACCTGATGCTACAATCACGGCGGGTAACGCTAGCCAGCTCTCCGATGGTTCGTCCGCGAGCATTGTGATGGAAGCAAAGGTGGCAGAGAAAAAGGGCCTTACGCCGCTTGGCCGCTATGTTGGTATGGCGGTTGCCGGCACCGAACCCGATGAAATGGGCATTGGCCCCGAATTCGCAATCCCCAAATTGCTACAACGTTTCAATCTGAAAATGGATGACATTGGTCTGTGGGAATTGAACGAGGCTTTTGCGGTTCAGGTAATTCATTGCCGCGACCGGCTTGGCATTCCCGATGAGCTTCTCAACGTCAATGGCGGTTCGATCTCGATCGGCCATCCTTACGGCATGACAGGCGCGCGCTGCGTTGGTCACGCGCTAATTGAGGGCAAACGCCGCGGTGCCAAGCATGTTGTCGTGACGATGTGCGTTGGCGGCGGCATGGGGGCTGCTGGCTTGTTTGAGGTGCTATAGGCTCTCGGATCGCTCCAGCACCACAATCGGCTCGCCGTTGAAATCCGGTCTGCGTTGTTCGACAAAACCAAATTTCGTCGCCAATGCCAGTGACGCAGCGTTGTGCGGCGAAATGATGCACTGGAACGTGCCGCCGATTTCGCGATCACCCCATTCGAGCACAGCGGAAAGGCATTCACTGCCAAAGCCTTTGCCCATGGCATCCGAAATGAAGAGCCAGCCCATTTCGGGATAGTCCGGCAGGCGGGGGGCGATGGCGCGTTCGAACTGGCCGAAGCCGATTTGCCCTATTTGTCTGCCGTCGGATTTGCGTTCAACGGCCCAAAACCCGTAACCAAGAAGCATCCAGTAAGCTGGCGAGCGAAGAAACTTCTCCCAGACAGCCGCACGGCTTTCATTGGGCCCGCCGACAAATTCCATCATCACCGGATCCAGGTTATTTTCGAAATATTCCTCAAAATCCGACAGCGCAAAGGCGCGCAGGATACAGCGCTCGGTCTCGATTTTAGGCGCTTCGCGGATCATTTGGCGGCTGTTACTCCGTTAACCTTACATCCATCAAGCCATACATCGCCGTGATCAACCAGCTTGCACGTCCCGGCCATTAATCTTTTGATGCGTGCGCTGCGTTCCAAAAGCTTTGCATTGGGATTATCTGGCGCAAGTTCGGCAGGGGCAATTCCGCTCGCAACCAGCAGCGCGAAACGGTCTAGGTCAAGTTCAGCGACCGGCAATTTGAAAAACTGACGGCTTGCGGCATCAAAGCCTTTTATCCATTGGCCGTTTGACCCACGAAAGCTTGATTCATGGAGAAAAAGCGTCAGCACTTCGGCTTTTGACAGTGATTGAGAAAGACCGATAGCATATCCCGTCTGGCGTATCTTTCGCAGGCCAGGTTTGAATTCATGAAAAGCCAATCGCTTCGATAGTGACTGCGTGATCGTCGTTTTTCCAGCTCCGGGCGTAGAAAAATCGGTACCGTTGTTGGTGTAAAAAGTCGGGTCTTCTACTTTAATAAGCATAGCCTTTTGATCGGCGCGCAATGCTCGGCCTCCTTGACCCGCCAATTCTAGCTTTTGGGCCCGGATTTGTTGGGCCGGAGCATCGGACCGCGCATCGAACCAACCTATTGCGCCATATGCAAAAAGCCCCACAATGAGCACGGCGAAAAATATGCCCGCCCATTTGAATAGCCTTTTCATGGCTCAAATATCCTGCCGTTTTCAAATCGAAAAGCGCCCTCGCGATCCTCGGCCAGCAATACCGGACCGTCGAGGTCAACCCAATGTGCGTTCTGCGCCAACAGGAATGCAGGCGCTATGCCCAGGCTGGTCGACAACATGCAGCCGACCATGATCTTCAAATTTTGAGCATGGGCGGTCTGCGCCATTGCCAGCGCCTCGGTCAAGCCGCCCGCTTTGTCGAGCTTGATGTTAATGCCATCATAATATTTCGCGCATGCCTCAATATCCGTACCCGACTGGCAGCTTTCATCGGCAAGGATTGGTACGGGGAAACGCAAACCGGCCAGCAACGCATCTTCACCGGCGGGAACGGGTTGCTCGATCATTTCGACACCCAGACTGGCAAGCGCATGCGCCTCTGCCTCGATATCCATTTTGCCCCACGCACCGTTCGCATCAACGATCATCCGCGCACCGGGCGCGCCTTTGCGGACGGCCGCTACCCTGTCGCGATCGCCTTCACCGGTGAGCTTTAATTTGAGCAAGCCGAAGCCACGTGCAGAAGCTTTTTTGGCATCGATCTCCATTTTTTCGGGTTCGCCGAGCGAAATAGTAAAGGCGGTTGCAAGCGGTATGGGCGCTGAGGACAATCCGGCAAGCTTCCAAACTTCTTTGCCTTTTTTCTTGGCGATCAGGTCCCATAACGCGCAGTCCAGCGCATTGCGCGCCGCTCCGGCTGGCAAAAGGACTTGTGCATGCTCCTTTGCTGTGGCGGGGTCGAGATCGCCCAGCGCTTTCTCTACGTCGGATATTTGTCGTAAACAGCCTTCTGCGCTTTCGCCGTGATAATAAATCGCCGTGCTTTCACCCAAGCCGAAATGCGTGCCGTCGGACACGCCAACGACCAATACATCGACATGCGACTTTGCGCCGCGCGAGATGATGAACTGGCCAGCGACAGGCCAACGCTCAACAACCGCGCTGATCTGCAAGGCCAAAAATTTTATCCGTTATTCTTGGCGATCCAGTCTTCGACGACTGGAGCAATTTCTTCACGCCAGCGGCGTCCGTTGAAAATCCCATAATGCCCGACATGGGGTGCCATGTGATAGTGCTTTTTGCTCTCCGGCAATTTACTTGCAAGCGAAAGCGCGGCTTTTGTTTGGCCAAGCCCGCTGATATCGTCGCGCTCCCCTTCAACCGCCAAAATAGCAATATCTTTGATCTTGCTGGCGTCTACCAAGCGGCCACGGTGGAGATATTCGCCCTTGGCAATGGCATGGCGCTGGAACACGACCTCGATAGTTTGCAGATAGAACTCAGCGGTCATGTCGCAAACGGAGCGATATTCCTCGTAGAAATCCTTGGTCGCATCCGCACTTTCTTCATCGCCCTCGACCAGATGCTTGTACATTTCCCAGTGGCTCAACATATGGTTGCCAAGGTTCATGGTCATGAAGCCGGTTAGCTGCAAAAACCCCGGATAAACGCGCCGTCCGGCACCCCGGTAACCTTGCGGCACCGTGCATACGACATTATTTGCAAACCAGCTGTGTGGGCGTTCGACCGCCAGCTTATTTACTGCGGTCGGTGAATTACGGGTGTCGATGGGGCCGCCCATCATGGTCAGCGATTTTGGGCGGCAGGAATTCTTGTCCTCCGCCATCAATGCCGCCGCTGCAAAGCATGGAACCGAAGGCTGGCAAACAGCCAACATGTGCGCGCCTTCGCCAATATGTTCAAGGAAGGCGACGAGATAATCGACATAATCGTCGAGATCAAACTTGCCATCGGCCAGCGCCGCGTTTCGAGCATCGCGCCAGTCGGTGATCCAGATATCATGCCCGGGCAGCAACCGCTCCACTGTGCCGCGCAGCAGCGTCGCATAGTGGCCCGACATCGGCGCAACGATCAGCAGCTTGGGCTGGCCCTCTGGCGCGCCCTCCCGGACGAAATGGCGTAACTGGCCGAAAGGCTTTCGGCATTCTATGGTTTCGCTGATCGCGTGTTTCTTACCGTAAATCTCGGTGTACGCGAATTCAAATTTCGGCTTGCCGCGCGGGGCCGCAGCGTGCGCGAATACTTCCAGCGCTGACGCTAGCATCGGTCCACTAACTAGATAACTGAATGGATTGGCCGGGCTGGACAACCAGTCGGATTGTGCCTGCGCAAAATAACTTGCACCCGCAAGCCAGCGGCGTCCAAATTCATAACCCGAATAGAGCATAGCTCTGTTCTCCCTGTTGCCCATATCGCACCCGCTTGATGCGGGTTTCCCGATGCGAAATTCGAACATAAGCGCAATTTTGTGCATTGCACCAAAAAAATGTCACGGTCTGTCGCAAAGCGGTGATTGTGGCGTGGGTGCGTGACTGCTAGGCGAACTCTATGTCTGACAAAGCAAAATCAAGCGACGCGGTTGCTCTCAAGGCAATTGAAAAGCCCTCAGAGCCCTCGGAAAGCAAAAGCTTGTCAAATTTATCGATGGTTTGGCGGCACGCCGCGAACTATCCCAAACAGATCCTGTTTGCTGCGATTGCGCTGGTGGTTGCGGCGTCATCGACTTTGTTGATCCCCTACGGTTTGAAAAAGATCGTTGATAACGGCTTTTCGCAGAACGGCACTGATGTCGCACCATATTTCCAAGCTTTGCTCGCGATTGTCGTGATCCTTGGGATAGCGACGGCGTTCCGCTTTTACTTCGTTAGTTGGCTGGGAGAGCGAGTCGTTGCCGACATACGCATCGCGGTGCAACAAAATTTGTTGCGTCTGGCTCCGCGCTTTTTTGAAGAAAACCGCCCTGCCGAAATCGCCAGCAGGATGACGGCCGATACCGCGCTGATCGAGCAAGTTGTTGGCACCACAGTTTCAGTGGCACTGCGCAATATCTTCATAGGCATCGGCGGTATTGGCCTGCTGTTTAGCCTCGCTCCTACACTTACCGCGATATTGCTGCTGGGGATTCCGCTTATCATCTTGCCTATCGTTTACATGGGACGCCGCTTGGAAACCGCTTCGCGTACCAGCCAGGACCGTGTGGCGGACGTCGGTACGATCACATCGGAGTCGCTCGGGGCACTGAAAATCGTACAGGCTTTTGGGCAAGAGACCCGCGAACTCGGACGATTTTCCAGTGCCGTCGACAATACTTTTGAAGCAGCCAAGCGTCGTATTCGCTTGCGTGCAATCATGACGGCGCTTGTCATGGCGCTGATTTTCGGGGCGATTACCATGCTCGTCTGGGAAGGCACCGACCGCGTTGCAGAGGGGTCAATGACCGGCGGCACGATTGCTGCCATTGTCATTTACGGTTTGCTGGTAGCGGGATCTTTTGGCGCGCTCAGTGAAGTATACGGCGACCTTGTACGCGCATCGGGTGCTTCTTCGCGGTTGGCCGAGCTGATGCGCGAAGTGCCCGAAATCGCGCCGCCGCCAAATCCCGTCGCCATGCCAACTCCGCCGCGCGGACAGATTTCGTTCGATAATGTCACGTTCCGCTATCCGACGCGGCCCGAAATATCGGCGCTCACCGGCTTTACGTTGCAGGTTGATCCCGGTGAGACGGTGGCTGTTGTCGGCCCGTCGGGCGCGGGAAAGACGACATTGTTTCAACTGGCGCAGCGCTTTTATGATCCCGAAGGAGGCACTGTACGCATCGACGGCGTTGCGCTTACCAGCGCCGACCCTGCTGAAATTCGCAAGCGCATGGCCTATGTGCCCCAGGAAACGGTGCTTTTCGCGTCGAGCGCACGGGATAATTTGCGATACGGCAATTGGTTGGCGGACGACGCCGCGATCTGGGAAGCGGCTGAACAAGCCAATGCGGCTGAATTCCTGCGTAGCTTGCCACAGGGTCTCGATACATATCTGGGCGAGGGCGGCGCGAGGCTCTCGGGTGGCCAAAGGCAGCGTATCGCAATTGCGCGAGCGATCCTGCGCGATGCACCAATCTTGCTACTCGATGAAGCGACCAGCGCGCTGGACGCTGAGAGTGAACGACTGGTTCAGGACGCGCTGGAACGACTGATGGTCGGGCGCACTACGATTGTTATCGCGCACCGCTTGGCAACGGTACGCTCGGCTGGACGGATCATTGTGATGGACGGCGGCAAAATTGTCGAAAGCGGCACGCACGGCGACCTGTCGAAAGCCAAAGGGTTATATGAACGGCTCGCCAGCCTGCAATTTGACGCGTAAACCGATTTAGCTGAACGAAATAGACCCTGGGCCGCCAATAAGCAGGTTTACGCCTTTTCCAGCGTGCATTGCAGCGGATGCTGGTTTTCCTTGGCAAAGTCCATCACTTGATTGACCTTGGTTTCGGCAACTTCGTAACTGAAAATACCGCACACGCCGACGCCCTTTTGGTGGACGTGCAACATGACCTGTGTCGCTTGATCGGTGTCCATCTGGAAAAAGGCTTTTAGGACGTGAACGACAAATTCCATCGGCGTATAGTCGTCGTTGAGCAGTAGCACTTTATACTGACTGGGCTTTTTGGTTTTTGGCCGTGTACGCGTGGCAAGCCCCGTGCCTGTGCCACCGCCGTCATCTTCTCTGTCTCTGCCCGGGCCCATATAAGTCTTCATACGCACAAAATAGGCCATACCCCCCTGTCGCTGCAAGTGTTTAGCGGGATAGAACGCAAAAAAAGAAACCGCCCGGGGTTTCCCGCGGACGGTTCCTTGTTTTTCGTGTCGCTGCCTGAATGCCACCCCTCGGGAAGAGAGGGAGGAGAGAGAGAGGCGGCTGCTCAAAGGCAGCGACACAAACTGGTAACGAAAGTTACGCAGCCTTTTTGATCAAATCAGCCGCAACTGCGAAACGATTTGAGATAGGCTGGAAGATTTCACCGGCGAGCTTCACAAAAGCTTCTGTATTCTTAGAAGTTTGTGCAATCGCAGTGTCGAATCCCTTGCGAGCATATTCGCTTTGGAACTTCATGAAATCGGTAGGAGTCTTAATTGCCGTCATTTCCTTAACAGCAGCCTGAACGCCTTCGAAGTTGCTCTTGGCAAATTCGACATTGTTTTCACCCATTTCTTTGGCGCCCTTAGCGGCGATCTTGCCGGCTTCAACCAAGGCTTCGAGATTGGCTTTTTGAAACTCGGTTACGTCGCCAAGCAACTTCTTGCCTTTTTCAGCAGCACCAGCAGCAGCTTCGCGTACTTCAGCAACCATTTCAGTTGCCTTGGCGGTGAATGCTTCGGTTGCGGCTTCCGTTATTGCTTCAACTTTGCCTTCGATCTTTTCAGACTTGCTCATTTTGCGGTCCTTTTATCTACAGTTCGGGTCATCCAAACTATCTCTATGTTGCAGCGCAATATAAATGGTGCAGTGCAGCATGTCAACGAAAAATGGTGCACTGCACAAAAAAATTATAGTGAAAATTAAACGAACTATTTCAAATCTTTAAGGTAAAGAAATTCGTCGTCGCGGTGATTGCCCACCATAAAATATGTGTCTGCGATCCAACGGAAACCATTTTTTTGATAAAATCGCTGGCCGCGCGGGTTTTCGCTATAAACACTCAGCAACATGGCATCTGCGTCGACCGCCGCGGCTTCTGCAAGAGCCCAATCGGTCAATGCCTGCGCTACGCCCGCACCTTGATGGGTGCTGCGAACATAAAGTTGCTTGAGCTCGACAATCTTCTTGTCGCCGGGGTCATAATCGAGCGTAACGCCGTACCCGACCTTGCAATATCCAACCAGCTGGTCTTCTTCCTCTGCCAAGCGGTAGAGTAGGTTCGGATCGGCCATGTCTCGGGCGATTGCCGACGGGGTGTATGTATCCTCGATAAACAGCGCCAAATCGGCCGGGTCATAGAGATGCGCGAATGTCTCGCAAAATGTTTCACGCGACAACTCGGCCAGTGCATTGACATCCTCCGCGGACGCCTCGCGGTACACTACCGAACTCATGCTTCAAGCGTTAACCGCTCAAAACGGTCGTAATGATAATCTGCTGACCCGAATTGGTTCTGGATCATTGTTGCGCGCTTGAAATAGTGACCAATAGCCAGTTCCTGGGTAATCCCGATACCCCCATGCGTCTGGATTGCGTTTTCGCCAACAAATTTGGCACCACGCGCGACCTTCGCCTTACAGGCCGAAACCGCTGCCATGCGTTGCTTTGCCGGTAAATCGAGTTTTAGCGTACCCATCAGCACCATCGAACGGGTTTGCTCAACTTCCATATACATGTCGACCATCCGGTGTTGCAGCACCTGAAACCGGCCAATAGGTTGACCAAATTGTTGGCGCTGCTTGCTGTATTCAAGCGTTCCAGCGTGCAGCCGCTCCATCGTTCCAGATGCTTCTGCGCATACGGCGACCGTGGCCTGATCGACAATATCCTCGATCAGGTCGATACCGCCGGGCAAATGCGCATCAGCCGAAATCGCCACGTTTTCAAAATAGATTTCTGATGCTTGAAATCCGTCAACTGTGGGATAATCGCGGCGGACTATGCCTGGCAACCCAGCCTCGATCAGAAATAGCTCAACGCCTTCGCGTTCGCGTACAGTGCCGCCAGTGCGCGCCGTCACCAGAAAATGCGTCGCCCACGGCGCGGCATAGACGACGGACTTATGACCGCTGAGGGCAAATCCGCTGCCGTCTTTGCGGGCGCTGGTTTGGACATTGGCCAAATCATAGCGGCCTTGGGGCTCGCTATAAGCAAAGGCGATGATCATCTCTCCGCTGATGATCGCCGGAATATGCGCATCGGCCATTGCACCGCCGACCGCCTTCAATGCGCCGCCGCCAATGACGACAGTCTGTAAATATGGCTCGGTTGCCATGACCTTGCCGAACTCTTCCATCATGATTGCATTTTCCAGTGGTCCACCGTCAAGCCCGCCATGGTTTTCGGCAAACGGCGCACCCAGGATGCCCAGCTCGGTCGCAAGCGATTTCCAAATCCCGGGATCGCGCCCGGATGCTGAATTGATGCGATGCTGCCGCTGATCGAAATCATATGTGTCGCTCAAAAAACGCGAAAGTGTTTCGCGCAGCATGTCTTGTGTATCGGTATAGGTGAAGTCCATTTTCGTATTTCTCCTTCGTCATTCCAGTGAAGGCTGGAATCGAGCCCAACAAAAAAGTCGCTTTGCGGCAAATTTGTCCAGCTGAACCCCGGATCAAGTCCAGGGTGACGTTTCTTCCTGTGGTTAAAGCCCCAGAACCATCTTTGCGATGATGTTCCGTTGGATTTCGTTTGATCCACCGTAAATGGTAGTCTTTCGCATATTGAAATAAGAAGGCGCAGCGTGATGCGCGTAATCAGGACCGATGGGATGTTCGTTATCACCTTCACCGAAGCCCCGGAAATACGGTGCTCCGTAATGGCCCACTGCTTCCAGCGCGAGTTCGGTTATCCGTTGCTGGATTTCCGACCCTTTGATCTTGAGCAAGCTTGCTTCGGCGCCCGGTGCCTTGCCTGCTGCTTCGCCAGCCAGACTGCGCAGCTCGGTATATTCCAACGCGGTCAAATCAACTTCGAGCTCCGAGATTTTGCGTTTGAAAAATGGATTGGCAATAAGAGGCCGGTCACCGTCCAGCTCGGTTCGGGCAATTTTCTTGATCTTTTCGACGCCGCGCTTTGACCCCGCGATCGCCGCAATGCCTGTGCGTTCATGGGCAAGTAGGAACTTGGCGCAGGTCCAACCTTTGTCTTCTTCATAGACGCGGTTTTCGATGGGAACGCGAACATCTTCCAGCCATACCTCGTTGACCTCATGCTCGCCGCCAAGCGTGATGATCGGCCGGACAGTAACGCCGGGCGACTTCATGTCGATCAGCAGAAAGCTGATGCCTTCTTGCTGCTTTACGTCCTTGTTGGTGCGGACGAGAAAAAAGCCCCAGTCGGCATGTTGCGCGAGCGTCGTCCAAGTCTTTTGGCCATTGACGATATAGTGCTCCCCCTCTGCGTCGGTACCACGAACAGCAGTGGTGCGCAGTGACGCAAGGTCGGAACCCGATCCGGGTTCGGAATAGCCCTGACACCACCAATCCTTCCCTGCGAGCATCGGGGGCAGGAACTTTGCTTTCTGTTCGGGTGTACCGAAGGTATAAATGACCGGCCCGACCATCGTAATGCCGAAAGGCAAAATGCGAATGCAATCGGCGCGCGCAATTTCCTCTGACCAAATGAAGCGCTGGGTAGCTGTCCAGCCGGTGCCGCCATATTCAACCGGCCAAGCAGGCGCCGCCCAACCTTTCTTCGCCAAAATACGGTGCCAGGACAGATAATCCTCACGGCTCAGATCATCGCCTTCGTCCTGCTTACCGCGCAATGCGGCCGGATAATTTTCGGCGATGAAGGCGCGTGCTTCTGCTTGAAACGCAAGTTCCTCTGCGGTGAAATGGAGGTTCATCAGGGGGGTGTCCTATGGGTTCAACTCTACATTGCGCGTGTTATATTTACATTGAGGTAAGTTCAAGCCCCCGTCTCTGCCTTCGCTTCTGCTTTCGCCTGTGTCCTGATAGGTAATTGACGGATGCGCTTGCCGGTAAGTGCAAACAGCGCATTGGTAAGCGCGGGTGCCGCAGGCGGCACGCCCGGTTCGCCTAAGCCGCCCATGGACGCGCCGCTCTCGATAAAATGTACGTCCACCTTTGGAGGCGCATCAGCCAATTTCAGGATCGGGTAATCGCCAAAATTGCTTTGGACGACAACACCTTTCTCAAGCGTGATTTCCTCACCAATTGCCGATGACAGACCCATGATCATGCCGCCTTCGATCTGTGCGGCACCGTTTTTGGGATTAATTGTTGTGCCGCAATCGACCACCGCCCAGGCATTGGTGACTTTCGGCGTGCCGTCTTCTTTCAGCGTCGCTTCGATAACTTCAGCGACAATCGTGTTGAAGCTCTCAACAAGCGCAATGCCGCGTGCAGTGCCTTTGGGTGCTGGCGTGCTCCAGCCCGAACGCTTGGCCACTTCGTCGAGCACTTTCAAGTGGCGCGAGCCTGCCGGCAAATGTTCGCGGCGGAACTGATACGGGTCCTTACCGGCCGCATGGGCGAGTTCGTCAACGAAGCTTTCGTTGAAAAAGCCGTGTTGGCTCGCGTTTACCGAACGCCAGAACGCATCCACCTGGTTCGAGATATAGGCATGGTGGCGGGCTTCGAAAATGGGAATGCTATAGGGCACTTTACCTTCTGGTCCGGCATCACCGTTCTGCGCATAATCATTCGCCCAGGAAGATATTTTGCCTTCTTTCCCTAAGGTAGCCTGCATGCGTGCGGCAACTTGCGGCCGGTACGCACCGTGTTGGATTTCCTGTTCGCGGCTCCAAATGAGCTTGACCGGAAAATCACACTGCGCGGCAACTTCGGCAACTTGCGGAATGATCTGCATATAGTCCGGAAACCGTCGGCCAAATCCTCCACCCATTATCATGGGATGAAATGTCACTGCGCTCTCGTCAATTTTGGCGGCGCTTGCCAGAATTTTCCGCGTCGAAAGCGGATCCTGCACACCACCCCACGCTTCCAGTTTGCCGTCCTTCATATACGCAACCATGGCAAAGGGCTCCATCATAGCCTGATGCAGGAATGGTGCCTTATAATCTGCCTTAAGCAGTTTTCCGCTTGCCGGTGCGGCTAGTGCAGCTCCTTCGCTGTTAAGTTTATCTTGCGTGGCAAAAATGCTTGCCGTCGAGAGCGCTCCATGTCCGCCGTCGGAAAATTGGGGTGCAAGCGCTTGCAGGCCCTTGGTCGCTTGCCAATAGCCTTTGGCAACCACGACGACCGCTTCATCCAGTTTAATGACCTTCTCCACGCCGGAAACCGCCATCGCAGGGGCAGCATCAACGCTGTTTAGCTTGCCACCGCGTACCGGTGCCATCAACAAAGCGGCTACGCGCATGTTCGGAACATCGACGTCGATAGAATATTTGGCGCTGCCGTTGACCTTTGCCGGAATATCGAACCGAGCGACATCTTTCCCAATATATTTATAGTCCTTTCGCTCTTTGAGCTTTGGACTGGAAGAGAGCTTACGCCCCGCTGCGGTTTCGGCAAGCTCGCCGTAACGCAACGATTTGCCCGATTTGGTGTGGCTGACTTTGCCATCGGCAGTGGTTAGCTCGGCTGCCGGCACTCCTAGCCGGTCGGCAGCTTCGTCGATCAACGCCAGCCGTGCGGCAGCACCGATCAAACGGAACCCGTGCTGTCCAGTTGCACGCAGAGCAGAAGACCCGCCTGTCAACTGAAGTGGCATAGAGCGCGCGAGCATCGAAATCCAGCTGGTTGGCAACGCTTCAAATAATGCCGGCGCACCCGATATTTCCTTCATGAAGTAGCGCCCCAATGCAACATTGGCAAAGCCGCCCTCAAGTGGCGCTTGTTCCACTTTGATTTTGCTAAGGTCGGCATCGAGTTCGTCCGCTAACATTTGCGCGAGGCCTGTGTGCGACCCTTGCCCGAAATCAATATGCGGTGAATAAAGCGTAACCACGTCGTCGGCGGCAATTTTCACCCAAGCCAGAAATGATCCTTCGCCCTTTTTTGTCGTAGAGGCAATCGCGCCTGAAAGTGCGTTACTATCCGCCATCTTGAGCGCAAATATGCCACCACCAACTAGCGCTGCACCGCCAATCAGGAACGCCCGGCGCTTCACGCCTTTGCGCTTTGCCGGGCGCGCTTCTTCGATGTCGAGGGCAGGGTTATCAGCCATTGTCTTTATCCCTTACGTCTTGACCGCTGCATGGATAGCAGCGCGGATTCGCGGATAGGTGCCGCAACGACAGATGTTGGTCATAGCTTCATCGATTTGCGCGTCGGTCGGGTTGCTTGTTCGCTTAAGCAGAGCGTGTGCCGCCATGATCTGCCCAGATTGGCAATAACCGCATTGCGGTACCTGGTTGTCGATCCACGCCTGTTGCAACTTGTCGAGCGTACCGTCACTCGATGCCAAGCCCTCAATTGTCGTGATCGATTTACCCGATATTTCGCTGACCGGGACCGAACAGGAACGCACGACTTCGCCGCCAATGTGGACCGAACACGCGCCACACGCCGCGACGCCGCAGCCAAATTTAGTTCCCGTTAGGCCGAGTTCCTCACGGATTGCCCAAAGCAGCGGTGTATCCGGTTCTCCGGCAAAGCTTACCGGTTTGCCATTGACTGTTGCTGTGATTGCCATTTTGTTACTCCAGCTCTGTATTCTTTCCGCTCTAAACGATCAGCGGGTCTTTACATAGCGTCCCGGTGCATCCTCAAGCGCCTTTAATTTTCCATTGCCCGGAATCCGAGCGCCGCTCGCCTGAACTTTGGTAGTCGATTGCTTTTCTAGCCAATTAATCCAGTCGGGCCACCAACTACCTTTGATTTCAGTTGCACCTTCAACAAAATCTTCAAGAGCTTCGACCGTGGCATCGTCATTCAACCAATATTGGTATTTTCCCGAGGACGGGGGATTTACCACGCCGGCAATATGCCCGGAACCAGCGAGAACGAATTTCAACGGCCCACTGAAATGTTCGCGGATTTTCCAAACGCTTGCAGCAGGCGCAATATGGTCGTCGCGTCCGGCTTGAATGTAAGACGGTGTACGTACCATTGTCAGATCGATTTGCTCGCCAAGGGCAGAAAGCGCACCGCGCTCGACAAGTCTGTTGTCGCGGTAAAGGTCGCGCAAATACTGGATGTGCCATTTGGCCGGCAGGTTCGTGACATCGCCGTTCCAATGCAGCAGGTCAAATGCCGGGTAGTCCTCTCCCAGCAAGTAATTTTTGATGACGTTTGACCAAATCAAATCATTGCCGCGCAGCATGTTGAACGTCAGCGCAAGGAAGCGCCCGTCCATATAGCCTTGCTGCCCCAAAGTCTCGACCATCGCCAGCTGCTTGTCATCGATGAAGCTCAGCAGTTCACCGGCTTGACTGAAATCGACCTGCGCCGTGAAAAATGTCGCGCTCCGGATAATGTTCTCGCGCTCCTGCGCAGCTAACACTGCCAGCGTTGCCGCAAGCGTTGTGCCCGCTACGCAGTAGCCGATGGTATGAACATGAGGTACGGAAAGGGCATCACGTACGACATCAATCGCTTCGATTTGTGCGGCAATATAATCGTCCCAGATTATGTTCTTCATCGATGCGTCGGCAGATTTCCAAGAAGCCACAAATACTGTGATACCTTGCTCAACCGCCCAGCGGATGAAGCTTTTTTCCGGCGTCAGGTCCAGAATATAGAAGCGGTTGATCCACGGCGGAAAAATGACGAGCGGTGTTTCAAAAACCTCTTTGGTTGTCGGCGTATATTGCACAAGCTGATACAGCGGTGTTTCATAGATTACTTTACCGGGGGTTGCTGCGATATTGCGACCAAGCTCGAAAGCTTCGGGGTCGGTGTGCGTCAATTGTCCACGCTGGACATCTCTGGTCAGGTTCTCGATGCCTTTTTTCAGGCTTTCGCCCTTGGTCTCGACCGCGCGCTTCAACGCGACAGGATTTGTAAGCGGGGAATTAGCAGGGCTCATCGCATCGACAAGCGTTTGCACTGCAAAGGCCAGTTTGGCTTTTTCTTCCGGCGAAATATTTTCGACAGCTTGCGCCGCGCCGATCATGTAATCTGCCATGATGCTATAACCCTGACGCATCAGATCAAAGGCTGGATGTTCCCATTCTTTGCCAGCAAATCTCCTGTCCTTTGGGTTTACTTTATCGCGTCCCGCTTTGGCGAGTGGAGCCAAAACCGCGCCCCACGCGTCCATCGCCTGCTCATATGCGTTTAGCAGATCAAATGGCGGAATTTCTGGATCGCTCATTCATTTCTTTTTGCACAAAACGCCGCATAAAGCGAAGACAAAAAAAGCCCGGACGTCGGGAAACATCCGGGCAGCTAGGGAGGATTTTGCGAGGCGCAATATCCCTTCGGGTCGCAAGCAATGGTTAAGTGAACTATGTGACGATTCGAAGACACACATGATATCAAAAAAGCCGCGCCGCACGCTTTTGCTGGCTTGGCGACAAAATTTGCAGCATGTAGGACAAACTATTCCCCAAACGGAGCCATGGAACCAAAAAATGTCCGAAGAATTTTACCGCATCAAACGCCTGCCGCCATATGTCATCGCTGAAGTAAATGCGATGCGGGCCGCGGCACGCGCTGCGGGAGAGGACATAATTGATTTGGGCATGGGCAATCCCGACTTGCCACCGCCAGCGCATGTCATCGAAAAGTTGTGCGAGGTTGCTCAAAAGCCTGACGCGCACGGTTATTCGGCTTCCAAGGGCATTCCCGGGCTACGCAAAGCACAGGCCAATTATTACGGCCGCCGTTTCGGTGTCGATGTCGATCCTGAAACCGAAGTAGTCGTGACGATGGGTTCGAAAGAGGGGCTCGCCAGCCTCGCCACCGCGATTACTGCGCCGGGTGATGTCGTGCTTGCACCCAATCCGAGCTACCCCATTCACACTTTCGGCTTCATTATAGCAGGAGCGACGATCCGCAGTGTGCCGACCACGCCTGACGATAACTATTTTGCAGCACTCGAACGCGCGATGGCCTTCACTGTGCCCAGGCCTTCGATCCTTGTCGTGAATTACCCGTCAAACCCGACGGCGGAAACCGTTGATCTTGCATTTTATGAGCGACTGGTGGCTTGGGCAAAAGAGAATAATGTCTGGATATTGTCCGATCTTGCCTATTCCGAACTTTATTTTGACGGCAATCCGACGCCGTCTATCCTGCAAGTGAAGGGCGGCAAGGATGTGGCGGTGGAATTTACCTCACTGTCCAAAACTTACTCGATGGCTGGTTGGCGCATCGGCTTCGCTGTTGGCAACAAACAGCTGATCGCGGCAATGACGCGCGTGAAAAGCTATCTCGATTACGGCGCGTTTACGCCAATTCAGGCGGCTGCTTGCGCGGCGCTCAACGGGCCGCAGGACATTGTCGAGAAAAACCGTCAACTTTATCACAAGCGTCGCGACGTGCTTGTTGAAAGCTTTGGCCGCGCCGGTTGGGAAATCCCAGCGCCCAAGGCATCGATGTTTGCCTGGGCTCCGCTACCCCCTGCGCTAGCGCATTTGGGTAGCCTGGAATTTTCCAAGCAGCTTCTCACCCACGCTGATGTCGCGGTTGCGCCGGGTGTGGGCTACGGCGAAGACGGTGAGGGCTTTGTCCGCATCGCCATGGTTGAAAACGAACAGCGCCTGCGTCAGGCCGCGCGTAACGTGAAACGCTACCTACAAAGCATGGGTGTAAACACGCCGAGCCAAGCAAAAGCGATTTAGAGCGTTCGTTTCGTGAGCGTGCCGCGGATTGAATTTTTCTACGATCTTTCCAGCCCGTGGACCTATCTTGCGTTCAGCAACATTAGTGCAATGGAAGAGCGTTTATCGGTCGGTATCATTCTGCGACCGATTTTGGTCGGCGGTGTCTTCAACGCAGTTAACCCCGCGATTTATGCAGCACGCGATGATTTTAACAGGCCCGACCGTCGGCATCAACAAAAGGTCTTGAGAAACTGGGCTGCACTTGCCGAAGTGGAGATGAAGTTTCCGAGCGAGCACCATCCGCTCAAAAGCATTAACGCTATGCGCTTTGCTTGCGCATTGGCGGAAAATCCCAAGGCGCTAAACTTGTTCACATTGGCGGCATTTCAGGCATATTTTGGCGATCAGATGAATATCGATGATCCACAGGTTTTGGTGCGGGTGGCCGGTAGCATCGGATTGGATGGCGCCAAAATTCTCTCGCTCGCGCAGACCGATCCGGTGAAGGCATTGCTTCGCGCCAATACCGACGAATTGATTGCGCGCGGCGGATTTGGGTCGCCGACTATATTTGTCGATGGCCATGACATGTATTTCGGTAACGATCAGCTGCCTTTGGTCGAGGCCGCATTGACAAGGACCCCGCCACTATGAACGATCGCGTTTCCATTGATATGCTCGAAGGCGGCATCGCCGATGTTCGCTTGAACCGGCCTGACAAAATGAACGCGCTTGATCCGGCGATGTTTGACGCAATTTGCGGAGCCATAGGAACACTAGAAAATACTAAAGGGCTACGCGCGGTTGTTCTATCTGGCGACGGCCGTGCTTTTTGCGCGGGATTGGATCTGGCAAGCATGGCTTCTGGAGGTGCCAGCGCGGGCATCGACTTGATGGACCGTACATACGGCGATGCCAATATCTTCCAACAAGTGGCATGGGGTTGGCGGCAACTACCCGTGCCGGTGATTGCTGCGGCGCACGGGGTTGCTTTTGGCGGCGGCTTTCAGATTCTCTCGGGTGCGGATATTCGCATCATTCATCCCGAAACGCGTTGTTCGATCATGGAAATGAAATGGGGGCTTGTGCCTGATATGGCGGGTTTTGCATTGTGGCGCGGCAATGTGCGTGATGATGTGCTCCGAGAGCTGATCTACACCAACCGTGAGTTTAGCGGAACTGATGCGCAAGCCATGGGATTTGCAACGCATGTATCGGCGGGGCCTTTGAAGGATGCACTTGCTTTGGCGCAAGAAATTGCTGGCAAAAACCCGGATGCTGTTCGCGGCGCAAAGCGGCTCTGCGACTTGATGCCAAGCGCGAGCGACGCCGAGCTGCTTTTAGCTGAGAGCCGAGAGCAAAAAGCGGTCATTCGCATGCCAAACCAGTTGGAGGCCGTCATGGCCGGGATGCAAAAACGCGCTGCCAATTTCCGCGACGCAGGCAGCGAGTAGCACTTGCCCGAAACCCGCAGGAAACTGCGCAAGTTTACAGTGAAACCGGGTACAAGCTACCCGCGTGTACACGCCATTAGTTATTTTTGCTACCGCGTGCCCGATGCCCGTTAGCGGCCCGGTAGACTAGCCCAAAAAGGGCAGAAAAGCGTACAAGTTCACACTGGAATTGCTGTTGTGGTTGCGCGGATCAGCGAGGCGCGCGGGTAACGATGTAGCAAATGCAGTTAGAGCAGATATGCCATTATGTAGGAAAGTGCTTTTGTCGCCAGCCAGCTAAATTGGCTGCACCAAAATCGACGAAAGCCCGGTAATGACCTCTTCGCGCAGCGGCTTTGCCTCACCATTTGTGCGGCACACAATCACGCTATCGCATGTTGCGATGCACAGTTCATTTTGGAACATGCCTTGGAAAATCGTCCAGCTACTATTGCCGATCCGGCCGATGCCCGACCCAATCCACACCGAATCCGGGAAATTCCCCTCACGCAGGTAATTTATCGACAGCGACGCGACCATGGTTCGTTCGTTTGTCGTTGATGCCTCAAACAGCTTTATCGCCTTGTGCATCATAACACGGGCATTTTCGAACAATGCGGCATAGGCGACATTGTTTAGATGGCTATTGAAATCCATGTCCTGAAAACGTGTCTGGCTTTCCAGCATGATCGGATATGCGCTGGCTTCCAGTCGCCAAGCTTCGGGTTTTGCCATTGGGGCCAGCTCCCTAAAGTTTACGCCCGATCAGTTCTTTCATGATCTCGTTCGTGCCGCCGAAAATGCGCGTCACCCTTGCTCCGCGCCAGGCTCGCGCGATAGCATATTCGTTCATATAGCCAGCTCCGCCGTGCAGCTGCAGGCATTTGTCCATCACTTCCCATTGCAGTTCGGTATGCCACAATTTTGCAGCAGCACCTTCCTCTGCCGTCAGATTTTTCTTCAAATGCCGCGCCAATGCCCAGTCCAAATGCGCCCAGCCTACTTGTAGCTTTGCCTTGAGATCAGCGAGCGTGAAGCGGGTGTTTTGGAAATCTAGAACGGGCTTTCCAAACGCCTTACGCTCACGCGCGAACTCGACGGTATCGTCAAACGCACGCTGCGCGGATGCTTGGGCAGACACCGCAATCGAAAGCCGTTCTTGCGGCAATTCGCTCATCAAATAGATGAAGCCTTTGCCCTCTTCGCCCAAACAGTTGGTAATCGGCACGCGCACATCTTCAAAAAAAAGCTCGGACGTATCGGCTTCGTCCATCCCGATCTTGTCGAGATTGCGTCCACGTTTGAAGCCTTCCCTTTCGGCCTCCACCAATATGATCGAAATGCCTTTATATGCCGGTACAGCATCAGGGTCGGTTTTGGCGCAGACCAGTATCAGGTCCGCATTCTGGCCATTGGTGATATAGGTCTTGCTGCCGTTGATGACATAATGATTGCCATCTTTTTTGGCGCTGGTGCGGATCGCTTGCAGGTCGCTGCCGGTGCCGGGTTCGGTCATGGCAATGGCGGTGATGACGTCGCCAGAAACCATTTTCGGCAGCCATTCGCGCTTCTGCTCCTCTGACCCATATGAGATAAGATAATTGACGACAATGTCGGATTGGAGCGAAAATCCGGTGGCAACGCGTCCGTTATACGCGCTTTCTTCGTCAACAATGGCATTGTAGCCAAAGTCGAGGCCTAGCCCGCCAAATTCTTCCGGAACGGTAGGGCACAGCATACCAAGCGCGCCGGCCTTGGGCCAAATATCGCGCGGAACAACGCCCTCTTCCGCCCATTTTTCGCTGTTGGGGGCCACTTCCTTGGCGAGGAAACTGCGCACTGATTGGCGAAATGCTTCATGCTCGGGCGTGTAAACATTCCGGTCAATTATATCGAGCGACATCAAATAATCTCCATCTCTTGCGCGGCTTTGTGCGGCGGAACAAGCAGGAAGCAACGTCTCCGGTCAAGCGGAAATCAGTATCAGTACGCAACTTAACCAAGAGATTCTTCTATGCTTGCATTGGATTGCTATGGCATGGGTGACCAATGATGTTCGTCCGGCTGTCTCGTCAAATGCGCATAAAAATGTTGTTGTTGACGCTGCTGCTGGTTCAGGCAGCATGGGGGCTATCGTCTGCTAGCGCCCAAGCGTCGGCTGCGGCGCTGCACGTGCCGGCAACACTCGAAGCAGAAAATTCCGGTGACCCCGAAAGCGCAACAGCGCGATTAGCCTTTCATTTCAAACCCGAGACCGGCTGGCATGGTTATTGGCAAAATCCCGGAGATGCGGGATTTGGGATGACACTTGATTGGGATTTACCAGCGGGTGTTGAAGTCGAAGCTGTGCATTACCCGGTGCCTGAACCTTTGTTGATCAAGGGGCTCATGAACCATGTTTATGAAAAAGACTATGCCGTTCTGGTTGATCTGAGCATTGCCAATGGCGTTCGGCGTGGCAGCAAGTTGCCAATCAAAGTTAAAGCAAGTTGGTTGGCCTGTTCCGACCGACTATGTGTTCCCCAGGCAGGTTCATTTTCAACCGTATTGCAAAGCGCGGATGGCAGTGCAACGCCTGCGCCTGCGCCTGAGCCGCGTTTCGATACATGGCGTGCGGCTATTCCGTCGCCGCTCAATGTTGCCGCGCGTTATAAGATAACAGGCAAGAAAATTGCTATCGCAGTTCCAATCCCGGCCAGTGCAAAGGTTGATAGGCCCTATTTCTTCGCCAAGACCTTGAAACTGTTTCGCTATGCCGCACCCCAAAACGCAAGGCGAAGCGGAGACTGGCTGATTATCGAGGGTGAGGTCACCAAAGACTATCCTGGTTCGATCAGCGGACTGTTGCGATTGGGCGAAGATTTTGGTGTGCTGCTTGACGCGAAGCCCGGTGAGATCCCGCCCGGCGGTGAAGCGATAGCCGCTGCCGGACAGAGCGGTGTGCCGACCCCGACAAATTCCGTTGCTGGCTTTGCCGCGATATTTGGCCTTTCGTTGCTTGGTGGCTTGCTGCTGAACCTGATGCCCTGCGTTTTCCCGATTTTGGGGCTGAAGGCGCTGACGCTCGCAAAAATGGGCGGGAACCAGCGCGCTGCAAGACGCGATGCAATCTATTATACGTGCGGCGTGATCATCGGCTGCTTGGCGCTCGGCGGTTTGCTACTCGCTCTACGTGCTGGCGGTGAACAAGTCGGTTGGGCGTTTCAATTGCAAGAGCCGCGCTTTGTGCTGTTGTTGTTGCTGTTGATGCTGGCAGTGACACTGAATTTGGCCGGGCTGTTTGAGCTACAGGTGCCGCAGACGGGCAGCAGTCCAGACGGGGCGTTTGGTACGGGTCTGTTGGCCGCTGTCGTGGCGACCCCGTGCACCGGGCCATTTATGGCTGCAGCCATGGGTGCTGCGTTGTTGCTGCCCACTGTGCAAGCGTTGCTATTGTTCGCAGCTTTGGGAACAGGGCTTGCGTTACCTTATTTGCTGCTTGCCTTCATGCCGTCGTTGCAGCGGTTATTGCCGAAGCCAGGGCCTTGGCTTGACAGCTTCCGACGCTGGATGGCGCTACCAATGGGATTAACGGCGCTGGCGCTGCTATGGCTGTTATGGCGTTTATCGGGAAGTCAGTTGTTGATCGTCGCGATCTTGCTCGCGCTTGCGCTGGCAAGCGCGCTTTGGCTTATCGGTCGGCAGCAACGGCGCGGTGTGGGCGTTGCGTCGGTCGCGATTTCTGCCTTCGCGTTGTTTGGTCTATTGTTGGCTGTCGTCCCGAAGACTTGGTTTGAGCCGCAGCCAAAACCCACCGTGACAGAACGATCCGCAGAACCATATTCGCGCGAAGTTCTTGCCCGCTACCGTGCTGCGGGCAAGCCGGTGTTTCTCTATTTGACCGCGGACTGGTGCGTAACATGCAAGGTCAATGAGGCGGCAGCAATCGATCGCGCCGAGACTCAAGCGGCTTTTGAGCGCGCTGGTGTAAAAGTCATGGTTGGCGACTATACCCGCCGTGATGCGGCGCTCACCGAGCTGCTCACCTCGCACGGGCGCTCCGGCGTGCCGCTATATCTGTTCTATCCAGACGGCGGCGGTCAAGCGCGGGTGCTGCCGCAGTTGCTGACAACTGACATGTTGTTGCAGCTAACAAACAAAGGCGGGCCAAGAGGCTAGCTCCCGACCCGCCAAGTCGATGCGACTCGAATTACATCCGTCTTTTTTGGAGTACGGGGACAGGCCACGCGAGCGATTGCGCCATAAGCGCGCCCGGAACCTGCCCCCGACCCATGTCCAGCGAGGTGCGACCCTAAACGGACTCGCTGGAAACCTCTATGTGCTTGACCTGATTGGCGCCCACCACGGCAATGCCTTTTGTCCCCGTAATTCCGATTAGCGGGATCGAGCGTTCAAAATGCAGCGATTTGTCGGTGTCCGTGTCGATTTGGGTTGGCATCGAAACAGCCGCGATCTCAATCGCCCAATATTCGGGCTGATCGTGATAGACGCGAGGCGCGAGGCTTGCCTTGAAGTTTAGGCCGGGCAGCATCCCGCGAACCCAAAGATACAGGCTATCCTGCAACGGGACGTGCCGAAGCTCCGCAACTTCAAAGTCGATAAGTTGGCCATTTGGAACGCTCGAAAGCGACCCACCAGTTACATTCCCAATCATCAGATCACATCCACGTAATTTAAATACGTACAATGCACAGAAAGTTGCTATGTACGCAAATTATGGATCGTTATATACGCCAGTTGACGTTAAGGTAAACCAATCGGTAGCGTAAATATTTGTAACATTATATAACGTTATGTAATATCCACCTTTTTATTGACCTTCTTGCTGCTAAGTCGCGCGCAAACTAACGATGTTCGAGCATTTTGACGGATGGAAACGCATCCATTTTGACAGCGCAATCATGGTTTCTCCGTGATGATTCGGCAACGGAGGAATAAAATTCGCCATGAGAAATAGGCTAACTTGCGTAAATCTCTTTATCCTAGGGCAATTTGGGGATATTGGGCGCGCAGTATGTAACAACAGGAGTACCAGTTATCGCTTCCCCGCCCGTCCGGCGCGCACTTACGCCGCCTATTAAAAGTGGACCGCGCCACAACGCGCTTATTACTGCCGAAAAGGTCCGCGTCATTGATGACGAAGGCGAAAATCTCGGGGTCATGTACACTCGCGAAGCGATAGAGCAGGCTGCAGAACTTGGACTTGATCTCGTCGAGGTCTCGCCAAATGCTGATCCGCCAGTTTGTAAATATCTCGATATTGGCAAGTTTAAATACGAAGCCCAGAAAAAGGCCAATCTGGCGCGCAAGTCGCAGAAGACGCAAGAGATCAAAGAGATCAAGATGCGGCCTAATATTGACGATCACGATTATCAGGTGAAGATGAAGAAGATCGTCGAGTTCATCGGCGAAGGCGACAAGGTCAAAGTGACCCTGCGTTTTCGCGGCCGGGAACTCGCGCACCAGCAATTGGGTATGGCTTTGCTGCAACGTGTGCAGCAAGACGTTCTTGAAATCGCGAAGATCGAGGCTCATCCCCGGATGGAAGGTCGTCAAATGCTGATGGTATTGTCGCCGAAATAAGGCGTTCGTTAGTGGCCTGATAGCGCATCCCAGATTAGCTTCAGGCCCACTGCGACCATCAATAGGTTGATGAGTATCATGAAGCGGTCGGCGGACACCCGCCTGACCAAAGCAACCCCCGCAAATGTGCTGGCAATCGCGATGGGCAACATGATTAGCGAAAGGCTGGCATTGTGGGCCGTGAACTGCCCCAATGCAAAAAAGGCTGGAACCTTGAACCAGTTGATTGCAGCGAAGAATACTGCCGACGTTCCGACGAACGTGTCGCGTTCAAGCTTGCGACTCAATGCCCAAATTTGAAATGGCGGACCGCCAGCGAGGGCAACTTGACTGGTGAAACCCGACAATGCGCCCCAAAACAAACCGAACGGTTCGGGTTGCGGTCGACCCAAGGCTAGCACTTTGCCGCCAGCAGCGGCCAAGCGGTTAAGACCGAACATCAAGGCAATCAAGCCGACCGCGCCTTTCACAATCGCGACAGAAACCGAAGCAGCAAGCAGCCATCCCAGAAACGTACCCACAACCGCACCGGGCAAAGTCCATCGCAAGATGTCGGTATCAACCGTTCTCCTGAATGCCCAGACTCCGACAGCGTCCTGCACAATGAAAAGCGGCAAGAGAATCGCCGCCGCGCTGATCGGGTCGATCACTAAACAGAGAATTGGCATCGCCGCCGAACCAAGACCCGCAAAGCCACCTTTGCCGAGCCCGACCAATATGACGGCGAAGCTAGCAACCAGGTAAAAGACGATATCGTGCTGCAGGCTCAAGACGCGGTCATTCGCTTGCGAACCGCGAGCAGGTAAATCACACAGGCGGATGCTGCAAAAAGGAACCACTGAACTGCATAGGCCAAATGATTGTTTGGAACATCTTTGGGACTGGGTGGTGCCGCCGCGCGCATTCCCGCAGGTGCTTGCCTTGCCACAATCATCGGGCGGAGCACCGTCTTTTGTCCGAGTAACCGACCGATCAGGCTTTGCCGGTCGGGTTCGGTCGTTACGATGCCTGCCACTGCGCCGCCGGCCCATTGGGGCGTCAGGTTCGCGCGGTCTGCCACACCGACGGCGACGACGAAACCGGGGCCTTCACCGCCTAGCCCAACGCATTCGGCAATATAGCGGATGCCGCTTTTTCCTGTGTTGTCTTTGCCTGCACCGCTGCGCCACTCGGCGACCTTCAAGCAATAAGCAGAAGATTTGCGAAACATAGCGTTCGGAGCGACGGGGCCGTGCGCAGGAAAAACAATCTCGCTCTTTGACTGATTGGCCGCAAAAAGAGCGATGAGCGCTTCCTTCTCGGTCTTGCGCTGCAATTGCCAGATGCCAAGTGCGACCATCGTAGCGACCGCAATCAGTACCAATATGGTCGCAAAGACAGGGAAATGGCGCTGCATTGACCGCGTTGCTTGCGTCACTTTACTTCTCCCGCTTGGTTACGGTGCTCGCTAGCGATCAGCGCGCCTTTTGCGAATCTTAACAATCCGACGATCAATATCACGGTGAAGGGCACCCAGATCATTGCATGCAGCCAAAAGGGCGGGCGAACCGCGATGTCGACCATGATGGCAAGTGCAATCACAACCGCTCCGACAATCATCGTTAGGAAAGCGGCTGGCCCGTCACCGACATTATATTGCGTGAAATCGAGTTGGCAGTTCGAACAGGAATTTGCAAAGCGAACCACGCCAGCAAATAATGTTTTTGCGCTGCAGTTCGGACAGCAACCAAAAAGGGCAGCGCGCAATATGCCGGGCTGCCCTTCTTTGATTTTATGCTCGGCCATCAGACCGCCTGACTTATCCGTGTACCGGTGCGCCCCAGCCACCCCAGACATAGACGGCCATGAACAGGAACAACCAGACGACGTCGACGAAATGCCAATACCAAGCGGCGGCTTCGAAACCGAAATGCTGCTTCGGCGTGAAGTGACCTTTGTAGACGCGTGCCAGACAAATCGCGAGAAAGATCGTACCGATGATCACGTGAAAACCGTGAAAGCCGGTTGCCATGAAGAAAGCCGAACCATAGTTCGTGCCGCCCAGACTGAACGGTGCTTCGGCATATTCGACCGCCTGCAAACAGGTGAAGGCAATGCCCAAAATGATCGTAACCCAAAGCCCCTTTTTCAAACCGTCGCGGTCACCGTGGATCAGCGCGTGATGCGCCCATGTTACTGTTGTACCCGAGCAAAGCAGGATCAAAGTGTTGAGCAATGGCAGCTTCATCGCGTCGAGAACTTCAAGGCCCTTTGGCGGCCAAACCTCAAGTGCAGCTGCGCCTTCCGTGCCAACGATATTGGTCGCTGTGATCCGGTGCGTTTCCGCGTCCTTTGCGATTTCCAGAGCTGAAGGGAAAAGCGAGAAATCAAACCAAGCCCAGAACCAGCCAAGGAAAAACATGACTTCTGACGCAATGAACAGGATCATGCCGTAACGCAAATGCAGCTGCACCACAGGCGTATGATCACCCGCGTGTGCTTCCTTGATGACATCTGACCACCAAGCATAGAATGTGTACAAAACGCCGATCAGGCCTGCGCCGAACACCAGGCTACCATAGCCACCGAAATACTTCGGCTGGAACAGCATCACCAGACCAAAAAACATGGTGAGCGCAGCAAAAGATCCGATGAGCGGATTTATGCTGGTGGGTAGAATATGATATTCGTGGTTCTTATGACCGGCCATAGTATTTTCCCTGCGGCGTGTTTCTGACGATTGAAATTTTGAAGTCTCTTAGCTGCCCTTTTTTCCCTCGTCCACAGGGTAGAAGGTGTAGCTAAGCGTTATTTCTTCGATATCCTTTGTTTCGGGATCATCCATGATTTTGGGATCAACATAATAAAGGACAGGCATACGGACTTCCTGACCCGGTTTCAGCAACTGCTCGGTGAAGCAAAAGCACTGGATCTTGTTGAAGTATTTGCCGGCAAGCTCTGGCGTCACATTGAATGTCGCGGTGCCGGTGACCGGTTTGTCGGAGAGGTTCTTGGCCGTGAAGATCGCCATATCGCGCGCGCCGATCGTCACCGTATCGGTGGGCCGTTCGGGCTTAAACTCCCACGGCACGCCGCGCTGGTTGGCGTCAAAACGGATGACCATCGACTTGGTAGTGGCATAAACGGTCGCGGCCTGCGCTTCGCTGACCCGCATCGTGGTCCCGCCGAAGCCGGTGACTTGGCAAAATATCCGGTAGAGAGGCACCGCCGCAAAGCCGAGCGCAACCATGGCAATCGCGATGCTGAAAGCGAGCACGGCCGTCCGGCGGTTTGCTTTGGCGTTGCCGCCTGGCGTGACCGGGATTGTATTCATCCCCAAAGCCCCACTTTTACCAATGTGATTGAGAAAAAGAGCACGGCCAGTGCCACTAGGATTAGGCCTAGCACGCGCGAACGAGATGCCTGACGCTCACGGATGATACGCGTTTCTTCCAGTGTCCATTCGCTGCGTTCGGGTTCGGTCATGATAGCCACATCCTGTCGCCGGCAAAGGCCGCAAATAATATGAAGAGATAAAGGATCGAATAGCCAAACAGCCGCTTTTCGGGCTGCATCGCCTCGACATTCTCGGCGCTATTGCGCCACACGGCAAAGGCGAGACCCAGAAACACCAAATTGAGCACAACCGCGGTAAGGCCGTAAGCAATACTTGCTTCACCCATCAACCACGGTGCAATCGCGATTGCCGCCATCGGAAAACTGTAGAGAAAAACCTGCCAGCGTGTTGCCTTGCGGCCAGCGACCACGGGCAGCATCGGCACACCGGCAGCGGCATAATCCGCCTTCATAAACAGCGACAATGACCAGAAATGCGGCGGGGTCCACAGGAAGATAATGGCGAACAGCAAAATCGGGATCAGCGTGATGTCCCCGGTTACCGATGCCCAACCGATAACGGGAGGAAAGGCACCAGCGGCGCCGCCGATCACGATATTTTGCGGCGTCGCGCGCTTTAACCAGATCGTGTAAATCACGGCGTAGAAGAAGATCGAAAAGGCAAGTATTCCCGCCGATAGCCAATTGACGGCAATGCCCATGATGCCAACCGAAAAGGCAGCGAGGATCAGACCGAATTGTAATGCTGAATCGCGGCTCATCCGGCCATCGGGCAGGGGGCGTTTGGCGGTGCGGACCATCTTTGCATCAATGTCGGCCTCATAATATTGATTGAGCGCACCCGATGCGCCGGCGCCGACAGCAATGCAGAGTATCGCAGTAAAGCCGATTAGCGGATGAATTTCACCCGGGGCCGCCAACAGCCCGCAAAGCGCTGTAAACACCACGAGCGACATCACCCGGGGTTTGGTCAGCGCCCAAAAATCACGCCAATCGGCGGGAAGCACAAATTCTTGCGTAACACTCGACATGGGAACACCCAAAATTGCGAAAGGGCCAGCCAAGTGGCTAGCCCCTTCCATTTTCTTGCCGCCTATTTGATAACCGGCAATGTTTCAAACTGGTGGAACGGCGGAGGGCTGGAGAGTGTCCATTCCAGCGTCGTTGCACCTTCGCCCCAGTAGTTCCCTACTGCGCGACGGCCTGCGATATAAGCATATGCCACGTTGGCGAAGAAAATCAGTACGCCTACGCCCATGATGACATAGCCGTAAGACGCAATCTGGTTCCAGTAAGCAAAAGCCTCCGGATAGTCCGGATAGCGACGCGGCATGCCAGCATTGCCTAGGAAATGCATCGGGAAGAACAACACATTCACGCCGATGAAGAACACCCAGAAATGCAGATGACCCAGCGTTTCACTCAACATCTTTCCGCTCATTTTGGGGAACCAGTAATAGAAACCGGCAAAAAGCGAGAAGACCGCGCCCAGCGACAACACATAATGGAAATGCGCCACCACATAATAAGTGTCATGCAGGTTGTCGTCGAGGCCACCGTTGGCGAGCACAACCCCCGTCACGCCACCCACGGTGAACATGAAGATGAAGCCCATTGCCCAAACCATCGGCGTCTTGAACGAGACCGAACCGCCCCACATTGTCGCGATCCAGCTGAATATCTTGATGCCCGTTGGCACTGCGATCACCATTGTGGCCGCTGTGAAATACATTTTCATGTCAACGCTCATGCCCACGGTGAACATGTGGTGCGCCCAAACGATGAAGCCAACGACGCCAATCGCGACCATCGCATAAGCCATGCCGAGATAACCGAACACGGGCTTTTTTGAGAAGGTCGATACGATCTGGCTGATGATGCCGAAGCCCGGCAAGATCATGATATACACTTCGGGGTGACCGAAGAACCAGAAGAGATGCTGGTACAGCACAGGATCGCCGCCGGTTGCTGCGTCAAAAAATGCACCACCAAAATTACGGTCGATCAGCAGCATCGTGATCGCTGCGGCCAAAACGGGCAGTGCCAGAAGCAGCAGGAATGCGGTGACGAGAACCGACCATACGAACAAAGGCATTTTATGCAAAGTCATGCCTGGCGCGCGCATGTTGAAGATTGTCGTGATGAAGTTCACAGCGCCCAGGATCGATGCAGCACCCGCCAAGTGGAGCGAGAAAATCGCCATATCGACCGCTGGCCCAGGCGAACCGGATGTCGACAGCGGCGCGTAAACGGTCCAACCTGTACCGGCACCAATGCCCGTTCCGCCGGGAACGAAGCTGGAGCCGAGCAACATCAGGAAGGCAACTGCGGTCAACCAGAACGAGATATTGTTCATCCGCGGGAAGGCCATATCGGGCGCACCAATCATCAACGGCACAAACCAGTTGCCGAACCCGCCAATAATCGCCGGCATGACCATGAAGAACACCATGATCAGGCCGTGTGCGGTAATCAGCACGTTCCACATGTGATAGCTCTCGTCGAGCGTCGCGCCCGAGCCTTTCATGAACGACGCCCATGTCGTTAGATGCTGGATGCCGGGCTCTGCCAGCTCCCAACGCATCAACCCGGAAATCGCACCGCCGACGATCCCTGCGAAAATCGCAAAGATCAGATAAAGCGTACCGATATCCTTATGGTTTGTTGACATGAACCAACGTTCGAAAAACGCTGGCTTGTGATCATGGTCGTCGTGCACGGCGTGGCCGTCAAAATCGGCAGGATTTGCTGTGATGCTGGTCATGATATGCGACCTCTTTACTTGTTTGCAGGGGCTGCAGCAGGGGCCGCAGCTGTGTTTGATTTTTCGGTGGTCTTGCCAGCGGTGGCTGGCGTAGCTGGAACTGCGGCAGCAGGTGCTGGAACGGCAGCCTTGGCAGCAGCTGGATCAGCGGCAACCTTTACTGAAGGCATCGTGCCGCCTTGTGCTTTCACCCAAGCGGCGAACTGCGCAGGGGGCAATGCTTCAACCGCAATCGGCATGAAGCCGTGGCGCGCACCGCAAAGTTCTGAACACTGCCCGAAATAAACGCCGGGCTTGGTGATCGTCAGCGATTTCTCGTTCAGACGTCCAGGCACTGCATCAAGCTTGAACCAAAGCGAAGGCACGGCAAATGCGTGCAGCACGTCCGAAGCCGTGGTCTGAATGCGAAGCGGGACTCCGGCTGGAACAACCATCCGTGCGTCTACCGCAAGTTGTGCTGGTCCGTCATTGTCGGTGCGGAAACGCTCACCAGGGGCGGCATCGGCTTTATCCTTCAGCATGTTCGAAACAACTTCGAAACCGCCGTGATCGGGGTATGTGTAGCTCCAATACCATTGGAAGCCTGTCACCTTAACGGTCACGGCGTCTTTTGGCGCGGGTTTGAACTGGCGCGCGAGCAAGTCGAGCGACGGATAAGCAATGCCGAGCAAGATCAATACGGGGACCAAGGTCCAGACGATCTCTATCGTGGTGTTGTGCGTGGTTTTTGATGCCACCGGATTGGCCGCGCGGCGGTACCGAACGATGATCCAGAGCAAGAGTACGAGCACGAATAGCGAGATCGCAAAGATAATCGGAAGCAGGATCGCGTTATTGATCCATTTCGCGCGTTGGCCGTTTTCGGTGAATTGTTCCTGAAAATCTATTTGTTTTGCAACGGGCATGCCGATGCCATCGGTCGGTTTCATCGGTGTGTAACCCGGCAGCGAACCGTCCATCGATTTTGCAGCCGTTTTGGCGTCTGTAGCAGCGGCATCTTTTGCAGCTGCCACGGGTGCAACAACCGGCGCAACGGCTTTTTCAGCAGCCGGTGCAGCGGCCACGGGTTTGTCAGCGGTCACCGGTGCCGGATTGGCGGCTTGCGCGGAAACCAGCGACGGTACCATCAGCAAACCGACCAGCACAAAGAATTTCTTCAACATATTCATCAACTTGGCCCCATGAATTTGGTGCGGTGCAAGGAATGTTGCACGGGTGTTTGGCCGACCTTTGGTGTCGGACTCGCGCGGCTTATAGGCAAGCTTTTTCAAAGCCTCAAGCAGATGCGGCAACAATTTTTCGATTTCAGTGATTGGTAAGTGGCGCGATTTACAGGCTGCCCGAATTTGGTGCTTCCTTGCATAGAAACCCAGGGGAATGCGCCGCCCACTTTTGGCTCTGCAATTTCCGGAAGATTTTTCGCTTTTCCAAATAACTATACCATGCCCAATACAACCGTATCGGTTGATAGGGAAAGACTAGATCACGCAACGGGACATCGCCCAAGCCCATATGGCATTTTCCTCTGCCAGCGCACTGGCCAGCCGCAAATCAGTCATCTGCGCAAGCGGCATCGGGACGCTGATAGTTCGCGGTAACAAATGCGAAGCTGCGCTATGGGGCGCTATGACGGGAACGCCACCGAAGTTCCGCAAACCGCAAACAAAACGCATGCGTTCACCGTCGAATGATGGGCCTTAAGCAACCCAGCGGTTGCGCATGGCCTCCAGCATTGCGCCGTCGACGTTTAGCACCTCGCGCGCATAGCTTCTTACCGATCCGTGCCGATCCTTGATTACGTCCATTGCGGTATGCAGATATTCGGCGTCGACCATCATTAAAGTGCGAACAACTTCTTCGGGTACATCGTCACCGCGCATTGCCCGGATCGCACGCGCACCTTCCGACACGCGGGCCTCGACGTCACCAGCTGTGTTGGTAAGAAGATAGTCGGCCATGATGTCATCAGGGTGAACCCCCATCAGGCTATGGAATGTCGCCACCGACAGCCCTGTGCGGTCTTTCCCCGCAAGGCAGTGGATAAGGTTCGCGCCGTCGCGTTCGGCCAGCGCGCGCATATATTGTTGGATCACCGCGACCAAAGCCGGGCGCCACGCCATCCCCTGATAAGACGCGATCATCCGCTGGTGCGCTTCTGCTCCGGTGCTGATCGAGCGCGCGGCCTCGATATGCTGTGCTTGGCCGCTGGCGGCTCCGGTCTCGCCGTCATGGAACAGGACCTCACCTGCGAAGCCTTTGGGGCGTTTGCACGGAAAATTGCTCCGCTCGGTCGCGCCGCGAAGGTCGATGATAGTTTTCAAGTCGAGCTTGGCGACGCGTTGCAAGTCCGCTGCTTTCGCGCCCATATGCTGGCCTGAACGCCACAGCTGGCCGCGGATCAGGCTACCGCCGCCGTCAACGCTGTAGCCGCCATAGTCGCGGAAATTATGGATGCCGCTTAAGATGATTACTCTGTCTGTCATGGCGTGCCATTGGTTCAACACGGACGATTAAGCAAGTCACAAGCGATAGAACAATTGTGCCGGAGGCTAATCTTAACCCTTTTCCTTCTTGAAGTTTTTGCCTCCAGCGCCGATGTAGGGGGCAAGAGGCAATTTTGCCGCAACAGAGGTTATTCATGCGCGATTTTTATTCCGCCCGCACTTCAGCCAGCAACAATTCCGATCCCGCAACGGCGGTGGGCGTTCCTATCGAATATGGGAACAGCAAATATTTTTCGGACATTTATTCGAAATTGCTGTCCGAACGGATTATCTTTGTAACAGGTGAAGTTGAGGATCACATGGCTGCGATGGTGACCGCGCAGCTGTTGTTCCTAGAATCCGAAAATCCAAAGAAAGACATCTGGCTCTATATTAATTCACCCGGCGGCGTGGTGACGGCGGGCATGGCGATCCACGATACGATGCAATATATCCGTCCGCGCGTGGGCACTGTGTGCATCGGGCAAGCAGCCTCTATGGGCAGCTTTCTTCTTGCCGCTGGCGAACCAGGCATGCGCATCGCTCTTAACAAATGCGCGTATAATGGTGCATCAGCCATCGGGCGGTGCGCGCGGCATGGCGTCTGATATCGAAATTCAGGCGAAGGAAATCCTGCGCATCCGCACAAGGCTCAACAACTTATACGCGCAGTATACCGGAAAGCCGCTGAAAGAGATCGAAAAGGCAATGGACCGCGATACATTCATGGAAGCCGATGAAGCCAAGGCGTTCGGCCTCGTGGATCAGGTGTTCGACAAACGTCCGATGACCGGTGACGGCGAAGAAAGCACATCAAAATAAGCCGCATTAGGATTTCATGCACCAACTTTGCTAAGTTGGGACAGATGGCTTTGTGCTATTGCCAAAAAGAATCGGGCCGATAGGATACCGATAAATTGAGTCCTGCACATTGCAGGCAACGGGACGGAATATGACAAAGCTGAGCGGATCAGACACTAAAAGTACACTTTACTGCTCGTTTTGCGGCAAATCGCAGCACGAGGTACGCAAGCTGATTGCTGGCCCCACCGTTTTCATTTGCGATGAATGCGTCGAACTTTGCAACGATATCATCCGCGAAGAGACCAAGGGCAACCTTACCGGGCGCAAGGAAGGCGAAGTGCCCAGCCCGCAAGAAATCTGCGATGTTCTTGATGATTATGTGATCGGCCAGTTTCAGGCAAAGCGCGTGCTGTCGGTAGCAGTGCACAACCACTATAAACGGCTCAACCACGGCGCGAAAGGCGCTGAGGTAGAACTTGCCAAGTCGAACATCCTGCTCGTTGGTCCGACTGGTTGCGGCAAGACATTGCTGGCGCAAACGCTTGCCAAAACCTTCGATGTGCCCTTCACAATGGCCGATGCGACGACGCTGACCGAAGCAGGCTATGTCGGCGAAGACGTTGAAAACATCATCCTGAAGCTGCTGCAGGCATCAGACTATAATGTTGAAAAGGCGCAGCGCGGTATTGTCTATATCGACGAAATCGACAAGATCAGCCGCAAGGCGGAAAACCCCTCGATCACCCGCGACGTGTCGGGTGAGGGTGTGCAACAAGCACTGCTAAAATTGATGGAAGGCACCACTGCCAGCGTGCCGCCACAAGGTGGCCGCAAGCATCCGCAGCAAGAGTTCCTGCAAGTTGATACGACCAACATTTTGTTCATTTGTGGTGGTGCCTTCGCGGGTCTGGAAAAGATCATATCCAACCGGCTTGAAGGCAAGTCGATGGGCTTTGGCGCGAATGTTGCTGATCCCGATGACCGCCGCACCGGCGAAATCCTGAAACAGGTGGAACCAGAGGATTTGCTGAAATTTGGGCTTATCCCTGAATTTGTCGGCCGTTTGCCGGTCACTGCAACGCTTGAGGATCTCGACATTGCGGCATTGGTCAAGATTTTGTCCGAGCCCAAGAACGCGCTGGTAAAGCAATATGCCAAGTTGTTTGAGATGGAAGACGTCAGCTTGAACTTCACCGACGATGCGCTCGAATCGGTCGCGAAAAAGGCGATCCAGCGCAAAACCGGCGCACGCGGTCTGCGGTCAATTCTTGAGGCGATCCTGCTCGACACGATGTTCGACTTGCCAACGCTTGACGGCGTGAGTGAAGTGGTGATCGACAAGGACGTAGTCGAAGGCCGTAAAGAACCGGTCAAGGTGTTCGCGCCCAAGGCGAAGGCCAGCAAAGACAACGCGGCCTAAGCCCGACCAAATCACTACCAGGCGTGTTTCTCGGCCATTCTGTTGCTGCAATGCAACAATGGCTAGGAAATCGATGAGTTGTTTGGGAACTCCACAATTAACAGTTCTGTCGATATTGGCCTGAGCGACACTTGCGGCTATGGCGCGAATCATCGTAGCGGGGCAAAATGCTGTCATCAAACTGACACGGGGCGCCCCTAACCATTTTGCGTGCCATAAAATGGACACGTGATTCCATCGGGGCACTGGCCTCGCCGAATTTTATAGGGGTGAATAATGCAAATCCGTTATTTTCTGGCTGCAGGAATTGCCGCAATTTCTATTGGTACTTTGAATCCAGGCTCAGCTTATGCGCAACAGATTACAACCGGTATCGAGGGTGTGGTCAATGATGATGCCGGCAACCCAATCGGCGGAGCAGAAGTCGTCATAGCCGACACGCGCACAGGGAATGTACGGACGGTAACCACCAACAGCAACGGAACATTTTTGGCCAGCAGTTTGGTGACCGGTGGACCTTACACGGTGACGGTGAGCGCTGATGGATTTGAAGGGCAAGCCCTTCAAGACATAGTTACAAATCTACAGGGAAACACTAGTCTTGCGTTCACACTTTCATCGGGCAGCGGCGAGATCGTTGTTACCGGCTCTCGCGTCCGCGTAACCCAATTGGCTGTTGGCCCCGGCGTGAGTTTTTCGAGCGAAGTTCTCGAAAATGCTCCGACGTTTAACCGGGATATACGCGATGTCATCCGCCTTGATCCACGCGTCAGCCTGGATCGCGATGATGGAGGATCCGGTCAGGACCGAATTTCCTGCCTAGGAGGTAATGATCGAGGCAATGCATTTACCGTTGACGGTATCAGCCAAGGCGATGTGTTTGGGTTAAATAACACCGGATTTTCTTCGCGCAGTTCGACACCGCTGCCATATGATGCAGTTCGCGAAACGCAGGTGCAATTTGCTCCGTTTGATGTCGATTACGGCCAGTTTACGGGGTGCGCGATAAATGTTGTCACGAAATCCGGTACAAACGACTATAAATTTGGTGGTTTTTTTGAATATTCCGCCAACGATTTGCGCGGTAAAACGGTTGCCGGACGTGCCGTTGCACCAATTCAGCCTGAAAAGCGGTGGGGTGCGTATCTGGGTGGTCCGGTCATCAAGGACCGGTTGTTCGTTTACGGCGCGTACGAACATCAACAGGCAGGGCAATCGCAGGACGAAGGACCAAATGGCGCTGGCTATGCGACCGAAATGCCAGGCGTATCTAAGGCGCAATTTGATGCCATTCGCGAAGTCATCAACCGGGTGTATAAAATTGACACCGGCGACCTTGTTTTCAGCCGCCCGTTCCAAAATGACCGATATTTTGTCCGTGGTGATTTGCACATCAATGACGACCATCGGTTGGAAGCCACTTACCAGCGCCTTGAAGAATCGACAATGCGGGCAGACGACCTTGCCACCACAGGTGTCTTTGCCAATACTGCGGTCGGGCGAAACACATTTTTGCTGTCCGGTACAAAATCGAGCTATTATTCTGGCCGGCTGTATTCCCAGTGGTCAGAGAAATTTTCGACGGAATTGCGCTTCTCACGCTCAAACGTGCAGGACATCCAAGACCCTGTCGGCGGCGGTGAGGCGCAATCGGCCAATCCTATCCCGCGGATCATAGTTGGCGTAGATAATGCAACAGGAGCTGATGGTGTAGTCCAAGCTGGGCCGGGATTTTCGCGTGCGGCCAACGATTTGAAGACAAAACTTGACCAGTACCGGGCCGTTGCAAAGCTAGACGCTGGCGATCACCAGATTAAATTTGGTGCCGAACTCAACAGGGCGAATCTATTCAATCTGTTTGTACAAAATGCCACGGGAACATTGACTTTTCGCAACATAAGTGACCTTGAACAGGGTCTGCTTTCACCTGGTACAGGCAACAATAATGTGACCTCCAATGCCGCAAATACTATCGGCGGCCAAGTCGAGGGCGCATTCGGCAATTTTTCTGCAACCGGCGACGTTCGAGACGCAGCGGCCGCTTTTACGCGCGACATCTGGTCGGTATTCGCTCAAGATGATTGGCAGATCACTGACAATTTGAGCGCAGTAATGGGCGTGCGGGCTGATTGGTATGACGGCGGTCGACCAAAGCAGAACCCGAACTTTATTACGCGTTACGGTTTTGGTAACGATACCGGCTTTAGCAATATCGCACCGATCGTTATGCCGCGCCTTGCGCTGACCTACGATGCGGGAGATTTCGCTGTTTTCAACCGGGCGCAGATTCGCGGAGGCGTAGGCCTCTTTTCCGGCGGCGACCCAGTTGTCTGGTTTGCAAATCCTTTCCAAAACGATGGTCGCGGTTTCGCTTTGGGTACGACGCAGGACGCATCATGCCCAACTGGCCAAATCGACGTCGTTACTGGCGGACAGTTTACCGGTGTTCCAACTTGCTTTCGCACAGCGGCGGCAGCCACAGCAGCAGCAGCGCGCGGCAGGACACAGTCGATCGACCCCAATATTAAAATGCCAACAGTGCTGCGCGCAAATATCGGCATGGCTTCCGAACTGAATTTTGCATCATCGGGCTTTTTCAGCGGTTGGAATGTCAATTTTGATTATATTTACAGCAAATATCGTGATCCCTTCAATATAATCGATTTGTCTCAGATCCCGGATTATCGCACGGGCCTAAGCGGTTTTTCAATTGATGGGCGGCCAATCTATGCGGCGATCGACCCGAGCATTGTCGGCTGTACGGCAAAGTTGACAAGCTATTTGCCTCGTCCCGTTTACAGCACCGTCAACAATGTTTGCTTTACCAGCAACCGCGACGACGAACTTATGCTCACCAATACCGATAGCTATCAAAGCCAAATTGCTTCCTTCATTTTGTCCAAGCAGTTTGAAGGTGGATTGCTGACAAATGGTGGGTCGGTTTTCTTCAGCCTTGGTTATGCTTATACCGACGCTCAAGATCGGCGTAACATGTATAGCTCGACTGCTGGTTCAAACTATGATGACGTTTCGGCTTTCGACCGGCAAAATCCTGCGGCATCGCGTGGCTATTTTGAAAGTAGGCACAATTTGAGCGTGCAGACCAATTTCAAAGAACAGTTCATAGGTGAGTATGACACGCGATTTGGCGTAACGTTTATCGCGCGATCCGGCAGGCCGTACAGCTTAACGTTTAGCGGCCTGGGCACGTTTAACGATAACGCGTCGGGTGCGGACAATACCCTGGTTTATTTGCCGACCGGTGTGACCGATCCGAATATTGCACCGACTTCTAATATGGCAGCTGTGCAACAGTTGGTGAATTTTGCCAACGGGCTTGATTGCGCAAAGAACTTTATAGGAAAGTCGATCACGCGCAACACGTGCACCAACGACACCTATTATGATATGGATCTGTCGTTCTCGCAGGAATTGCCTGGCCCGGGCCATCTTTTCGGTAGAAAGGACAAAATTCGTCTATATGCGACGATGGATAACTTCCTGAATTTCCTTGATGAAGGTTCGAACATCCATCGGCGCCGGGATTTTGCCGGTCGCCAGGATATTGCGACATCTTCGGGCGTTGATGCTGCCGGTCGCTATATCATCACAGGCTTTGCCGGGGATACTTTTGGTGCCGATAACCAAATAAACTTCAGTTCGTCGGTTTGGCGGATGAAAATCGGAATCAGCTACGATTTTTAATATCGACCTTGGCGAAATCTAAACTACTTATAAAGCGCGGGGGGCAACTCCCGCGCTTTTTTGTTTCTGCAATCCTGTCGAAATCTGTCGGGGTTAGCCGCCCGCTTCAAGCGCATAGCCTGCCGACCTTACCGTGCGGATCACGTCCGCCGTGCCGGGTAGGTTAATCGCCTTTCGCAGTCGTCTGATATGCACATCAACGGTGCGCAGCTCGATATCGCTGTCATGGCCCCACACTGCATCGAGCAGTTGCTCGCGCGAATGCACGCGTTTGGGCCTTTCCATAAAATGCTGGAGCAACCGGAACTCGGTCGGCCCCAGATGCAGGTTCTCGCCAGCGCGCATAACGCGGTGTGTCGCCGGATCAAGCTCGATCCCGCCAAAACTCAATTTGTTGCCGCCGATCGCCGGTCGGCTACGCCGTAGCAGCGCTTCGGCCCGGGCAAGCAGCTCTCGCGGCGAAAATGGCTTCGTCACGTAGTCATCTGCGCCTGTCTGCAGACCGCGTATGCGGTCATCTTCTTCGCTGCGCGCGGTCAGCATGATTATAGGGGTATCGGCGGTTGCCTCTTTGCGGCGCAGCTGGCGGCAAACTTCGATGCCCGGCGTATTCTCAATCATCCAGTCGAGCAGGATCAGGTCCGGCCGGATTTCCTCAGCCAAAAGCAGCGCTTCTTCACCGTCTGCGGTATGGGCAACTTCGTAATTCTGCGCCTCGAAATTCCAGATCAATAGCTCGGCGAGCGCCGCGTCATCTTCGACGATCAGGAGCTTGGCTTTCAACGCGCACCCGACTTGTCAGAGAGATAAGCGCCGGTTGCGGCATAATGCACCATTTCGCCGACATTGGTGGCATGGTCGCCGATCCGCTCCAAATTGCGCGCCACAAACAGCAACTGCGCAGCGCTGGAGATTGTCGCTGGATTTTCCATCATATGGGTGACCAAATTGCGGAAAATAGAGTTATAGAAATTGTCGAGCTTCTCGTCGCGTTCAATGACGATGATCGCGAGCTGCTCATCGCGCGCGGCATAAGCATTGAGCACGTCGCGTACCATCGATTGCGCTATCTCGGCCATCGAGGGGATGAGCGTGAGCGGCTCAAACTTGCCTTGACGCTCGATTTCGCCGACGCGCTTAGCGATATTCTTTGCGTAATCGCCGATGCGTTCAACGACACCACCAATTTTCAAGGCCGCCACTACATCGCGCAAGTCATTTGCCATTGGTGAGCGCAAGGCGATAATCCGGATAGCCAGGTCATCAACCTCGGCCTCGAGCGCGTCGATTTTCTTGTCACCCGCAACCACGGTCTGCGCGAGATCTTCATCGTGCCGGATAAGCGCATCAATGGCATTGGCAATGGCTGCCTCGGCAAGCCCGCCCATTTCGGAAATGAGGCCGCGCAGTCGTCCGATTTCATTGTCGAAGGCTTTGACGGTATGTTGTTCAGCCATGCTCTTTTCTCCTAGCCGTAACGGCCCGTAATATAATCTTTGGTGCGTTCTTCGCGCGGATTGGTGAATATGTCGGGCGTGTTCCCGTATTCGACCATGGTACCCAGATGAAAAAAGGCAGTACGCTGTGACACGCGTGCGGCTTGCTGCATGGAGTGCGTCACGATGACAATGGCATAGCGGCCTTTGAGGTCATCGATCAGCTCTTCGATGCGGGCCGTTGCAATCGGGTCAAGTGCCGAGCACGGCTCATCCATCAAGATAACTTCGGGGCTAACCGCAATAGCACGCGCAATGCACAGCCGTTGCTGTTGACCACCCGATAGCGCCGTGCCCGCGTCGTTCAATCGGTCCTTCACTTCATCCCATAGACCCGCACGGCGTAGAGATTTTTCTACGATGGCATCCATATCCGTTTTGCTGGCGGCGAGACCATGGATGCGTGGTCCGTAAGCTACGTTTTCGTAAATGGATTTCGGGAAGGGGTTGGGCTTTTGAAATACCATACCGACGCGCGCGCGCAGCTGAACCACATCCATTTCGTTTCCGTAGATATCCACACCGTCGAGTTCTATTTTACCACTGACTTTGCACGACGCGATCGTGTCATTCATCCGGTTCAGCGCACGCAGGAATGTCGATTTACCGCAGCCCGAAGGACCGATAAAGGCGGTTACGTGCTCAGTTGCAATGTCGATCGATACATTATCAATCGCTTGCTTATCGCCGTAGTATACAGAGACGTCACGGGCAGAAATTTTGATAGTTTCAGACATAGTTCTTTTTACCAGCGCGTTTCAAATCGGTTGCGGAGATAGATGGCCAAGCCGTTCATCAAAAGAAGAATTACCAGCAAAACAATGATGGCGGCAGATGTATTTTGTACAAAGCCCGAATCAACCTCGTCCGACCAAAGGAAGATCTGCATCGGCAGAACCGACGAAGGATCATTAATGCCTGCGGGCGGACTTGAGACAAAGGCACGCATACCGATCATAAGGAGCGGAGCCGTTTCTCCCAATGCCCTCGCCATGCCTATGATCGTGCCGGTCAAAATACCGGGAAGTGCCAGGGGTAGGACGTGGTGGAACACCGTTTGGACCGGGCTTGCACCAATAGCCAGGGCACCATCACGGATCGATGGCGGTACAGCTTTGATCGCGTTTCGGCCGGCAATCACAATTACAGGCATGGTCATGAGCGCAAGGGTCATGCCACCGACGAGCGGCGAAGAACGTGGCAAGTGGAATACTTGAATGAAGACTGCCAAGCCAAGCAAGCCAAATATGATAGAAGGCACCGCGGCAAGATTATTGATTGTCACTTCGATCCAATCAACCCAGCGGCGCTTGGGAGCAAATTCTTCGAGGTAGATGGCAGCAAAAGCACCGAGAGGAAACGCGAGTGCCAGCGTAATTGCCATGGTGAGCAATGAACCCTTGGCAGCACTCCAAACCCCTGCGGTTGATGGGTCGGTCGAGTCTGACCCTGAAAGAAATGACCAACTTATGCCGCCGATGCCGTTTTTCAGCATAGTGTACAAAAGCACAGCGAGGAAAAAGACCGAAGCCGCAACCGCGATTAGTCCAATTACCCGGAATCGCCGTTCAGCATCATAACGCTTTTTAAGGCGCAAGTTCGCCTCAGGGCTTTGCCAGTTATTCATAAGCCTCCCGGAAGCGCTTGACCACGCGAAGAGCCACAATGTTTAGGGCCAGCGTGACAACAAACAAAACAAGTCCCAACGCAAAAGCGGCCAGTGTCGTAGGATGATCAAAGCTGCCTTCGCCCGTAAGCAGCGCAGCGATCTGATAAGTCACCGTTGTCATCCGGTCGAACGGGTTGGCTGACAAATTGGCCGATGCGCCTGCCGCCATATACACGATCATGGTCTCACCTATGGCTCGGCTTATTGCGAGCATGATGCCTGCCACGATACCTGGAAGTGCAGCGGGGAAAAGCACACGCTTAATTGTTTCCGATGTCGTCGCCCCCATCGCTAGCGATCCGTCGCGCATTGCTTGCGGGACGGCGGCAATGCTGTCGTCGGCCATGGAGGAAACAAAAGGAATTATCATCACGCCCATGACAAGTCCGGCGGCAAGTGCGCTCTCGGTCGACGGATTGTTGATCCCGATCATAAGGGCAAAATCGCGAATAACCGGCGCTGCAGTAAGTGCAGCGAAATAGCCGTACACCACCGTCGGGATACCAGCCAGAATTTCAAGCGTGGGCTTCATCCAGCGGCGCAGTCGGGGGCTGGCATATTGAGTAAGATAAACTGCGCTCATCAAGCCGAAAGGAATGGCAACGACCATCGCGATGAGCGCGCCGATGAAAAACGTACCCCAGAACAGAGGCACAGCGCCCAGATCCTTGCCCATGTCGCTGTTTGCCGCTGACATGGTGTCCGGCGTCCAGTTGGTTCCAAACAAGAAATCAACAGGGCTGATCATCGAGAAAAATCGACCAGTCTCAAAAATCAACGAAGCAATGATGCCGACCGTTGCGAGTACAGCAACGAAGGACGCGAGCAGCAAGCCCGCCATGATCAGGCGTTCGACGCTTGCACGAGCGGGAAAATTTGTCTTGATCCGTGTGTATGCGAAGCCGCCACCAGCAAAAGCAGATAGCAAGGCCATAGCCGCACCGATCCAGCCAAATTTGCTCTGTGCTGACTTAACAACTGGAATCAAATCCCGAGCCAAAGCATCGGTCGCAAATGCATTGGGATTGGATGCCAGATTAACCGCCTCCTGCAGGATTGCGTTGCGCTGCATGTCGAATGCAGGCAGCTGCGCGGCGAGTGGATCGGCTAGGACAGCGCCCTGCACCAAGCCGGGAGAAATCACACTCCACACCCAAAGAATAATTAGCGCCGGTAGTGCAGTCCAGATGGCAACATAAGTGGCATGATGTTGGGGTAGGGCCAGTTTGAGTTTACCCACTGTCGGGGCAAATTGCGCTGCTTTCACACGTGAAAAGGCCCAGGCAAAAATGCCCAGGCCAATCACTGTAATGAGGGTGTATGAAAGTGGCATCTGCCCCCAACGATTCGCTTATTTCAGCGTGCTAGCATCCATCAGCGTGAGAGTCTTTACAACTTCGGCGTTCTTGGTGCGAACGTCTTCAGGAGCAACCACCATGCCTTTGTTCTTGAGCATGCCGTCGGGTCCCCATGACTTCGCGAACTCGGCGAGATAGGCATCGATGCCTTTAATTGCCTTGAGGTGCGCAGACTTCACATACAGGTAAAGTGGGCGGGCACCGGGGTAGGAATAATCGGCCACGGTTGCAAAAGTGGGCATCACTCCATTCATGGGGATGGCCTTCACCTTGTCCATGTTCTCTTCAAGGAACGAAAAGCCAAAAATGCCGATGGCCTTTGGATTGGCGGCGATTTTCTGAACGATCAGATTGTCGTTTTCGCCCTGGTCAACAAACGCACCGTCGGTACGGATCTTTGTGCAAAGTTCTTTGTGCTTGTCCTTGTCGCTGTCCTTGAGTGACTTCATACCTGCGTCGGTCTCGCAACCCTTGGTCAAAATCAGCTCAGCAAGCGCATCGCGTGTACCCGAAGTTGAAGGCGGGCCGTAAACCGCGATCGGAATCGCGGGGAGCGCAGGATTTACGTCTTTCCAGTTCTTGGCGGTCTGTGGCTTACCGAATGGATTGGCGGCCAGTGCCTTGTAAACGTCAACCGGTGTCAACTTCATTTCGGGGCCATTGGTTGCCTCGGCAAAGGCGATGCCGTCAAGGCCGATTTGGACCTCGATGATGTCTTTGGCACCATTTTTGACGCAATCTTCATGTTCGGATTTCTTCATCCGGCGCGATGCCATTTCGATATCGGGGTGTTGTGAACCTACGCCTGCGCAAAATAGTTTCATGCCAGCGCCGGTGCCGGTCGATTCGATCACAGGTGATTTCATGCCGCTATTTGCCTTCGCGGCGGCTTCCGAAACTGCTGTAGCAAAGGGATAAACGGTTGAAGAACCTACGGCACGAATGAAGTCGCGCGACGAATCGCCTCCGCCTGATCCACCGCATGCGGCGAGCGCCAATGTCAAAACGGCTGTTCCAGCCAGTGTTTGCTTCAATTTCACGTTGAGAATCCTTTCGGTTAATTGCTTCCTTGACCTGCTATTGCGGGATTTCCGTGACAGATTTGTGACAAATATTTCACTGATGTGATCAAGCGCACATTGGCAGTAAAACAGTGACGGTTGTTCCAACGCCGAGCGTGCTGCTGATATCCAAATGTCCGCGATGTCGCATCACAATGTGCTTCACAATTGACAGGCCAAGCCCGGTACCGCCCAGTGACCTGCTGCGCCCGGGATCGGCCCGGTAGAAACGCTGGGTAAGACGCGGGAGATGCTCGGGCGAGATTCCCTCGCCTTCGTCTTTAATAGTGACCGTTGCCCATCCCGCATTATCGGCATGGAGCGTCATATTGACGGGCTTTCCCGGGGCGCCGTGTTTTTGGGCATTGTCGAGCAAGTTGCGGAACACTTGCGACAGCTGACCACGGTCACCGAACACACGGACATTTTCTCGTTCGATATTAAGGCTAATACTTGGCAATTCGCATGCTGTTTCCCGGCAAATGGCGATCAAATCGACTACTTCTGCTGGCGGCGAGTGTCTGTTCCCTTCAATACGAGACAAGGCCATAAGATCTTCGATCAAAGCTTGCATGCGTTGTGCCTCGCGCTTGATCGTACCCAAAAAGCGCTCGCGGGTTGCCGGGTCACTACCTGCTTTCTCGTCCTCTAGCGTCTCGACATATCCGATGATCGAGGCCAGCGGCGTGCGCAGTTCATGGCTGGCATTGGCGACGAAATCGGCATGTGCCTTGGCTATGCTGGCTTGAGCAGAAACATTAGTCAGCGCGACCATTTGCGAGCCGTCATCCAGCAAATGGCTAGAAATTTCCCATATACTTCCCGGAACAGAAAGCCCCGCAACCCGGGTTTTGCCATTTATCTCGCTTCGCAACAAAGCGATCACTCCGGGATCGCGCAATGCCAAGCGGACGTCCCAGCCAACGACATGCGTACCAAGCAGGGCCTGTGCCGCCGCATTGGCAAATGTTACCTTACCGCGCTCGACAATCATAAGCGCGAGGTCAATATGGGAGAGTAACTGATGTTTTTCGTTTGCCATATATACGCAGACTAAACCAAAGCCAGCGGCCTGTCATCAATAGCCCAAGTCATAATCAACCTGTGGAATCAACGGTTCGCCTTTGCGGTAGCGCTCCAAATTTTCGAAGAAACGCTCGGCAGAGCGCATGAACATTTTGTCCTGCGCGCGGCCCGACAAGTGCATGGTGATATGCGCATTGTCGAGGCTCCATAGCGCATGATCGGCAGGCAGAGGTTCGGGCGTCGTAACATCAAGGAACGCAGCGCCGATCTGTTTGGCTTTTAGCGCGGAAACCAAAGCATCCTGATCGACAACCGAGCCGCGCGCGATATTGATCAGCGTCGCGCTTGACTTCATCGCGCTCAGCTCGGCGGCGCCGATCATGCCGTCGGTTTCGAGGGTCGCTGGCACCGCAAGGATGATCCAGTCATACTCACCCAGCTTCACCTGCCATTGGTCGGGACCCAATATACCCGGACCGGTGGAGCGCCGGACAATGCTAACATCAACATGGAACGCCTTCAGTCGCTCGTCGATCAGCTTGCCAATCGCGCCGTAGCCGAGCAGCAGAGCCTTGCTGCCATAAAGTTCAACCTTGCCGGGGCTGTCCAGAAGCCATTCGTGGCGCTCTTGCGCGCGCACCACGTCGCGGTAGCCCTTGGCGACGGTCAGCATCGCCATGACTACATATTCCGCAATAGTAACCGCGTTGATGCCGGTTCCGTTGGTAAGCACGGTACCGCGCTCGCGCAGTGCGTTTATCGGGAAATCATCGACCCCGGCGTAAATGCTGTTGAGCCATTTCAAATTCGCGGCTGCGCTGATAACTTCGTGCATGGCGGCCTTGTCATACATATCGAACCAGCCAATTTCGGCCTGCGGGGCAAGGGCGAGCCCTTCTTCCTTCGACATATACCAATGCGCCTCGACCCAATCGGGCAGGCGGGGTTCGATTAGTCCGCGGACAAGGCCAGCCATGACAAGTTTGGTTTTAGACATTTTTCCTAAGCTCCGGCGGCACGTCCATATAGGGGTTTTCCCCGAGAATTTTGGTATGTTCCGCTTCGCATCGCTTTGCCCAAATTGGCGAAAGCGCATTCATGAATTCTATCTGCTTGGCAAATATGATGATGCGGCCATCCTGTATCGGATGTCTGTTTTCCAGTTCGTATTGAACTGCTTTCCAGAACGCTATGCTCTCGAAAATCCAATACATTAACTCGTCCAGCGAATATGTCGATCTACGGCCAAATTCCGATCCTCGTTCAGTGTTGATCAGCGACATTTTGCCGTCTTCGTCAATCTCCAAATGTTCACTTCCGGTATCGGTGCGGGTTCTGGGAATAGGGAACACGATTGGTTTATCAGTCCACCTTGCCGCGATGCGGATATACTCCTGCTCTACGGTTGCGTAGCTGACAATGGGGCCGCGCATAAGGGAGCGAAGCCATGCTCTCACAAACCTAGTTTCCAATCCCAACCCAGCGGGTCGCCGTCCATGACTTCGACGCCCTTCGCGATCAGATCGTCGCGGATGCGGTCGGATGTGGCGAAGTCCTTTTGCGCCCGCGCTTCCTTGCGGGCGGAGAGGGCGGCTTCGATTTCGGCTTCGGTGATGACGGCGGCTTTGGGACGGATGCGGAGGTCGGCGCGGGTGAGGGTGAGGAGGTTGAGGCCGAGGATCGCATCGACTGCGCCAACCGCTTTCAATTTCGCAAACGGTGACACATTTGGTTGATTTAAAATTACATCAAGGGTGACTATAGCGACGGCCGTATTGAGATCTTCGGAAATGCTATCGTCAATGCCTTGCAGATTAGAAGCGAGGCCACCGATAATTTCCTCGTCACCCTGAACTTGTTTCAGGGTCCATTTCTCCGCCTCAACCGGCGGTTCGTTTGGCACGTTGGATGCTGAAACAAGTTCAGCATGACGAGCCGTAAGGGTTGTGACAGCCATCACCATCCGCTTCAACCGCACCAACGCCGCCTGCAATCCCTCCCAACTAAACTCCAGTTCGCTCCGATAATGCGCCTGCAGGCACATCAGGCGATAGGCGAGGGGGTGGAAGCCTTTGTCGATCAGCAGTTGCAGGCGGAGGAACTCGCCCGACGATTTGGACATCTTGCCCGACCGTTCGACGAGGAAATTATTGTGCATCCAGATGCGCGCGCCGGTATCGGCGCAGCCTTCATGTGCCTGGTTCTGCGCGATTTCATTGGGGTGGTGGATCTCGCGGTGGTCGATGCCGCCGGTGTGGATGTCGAACGGCATGCCGAGCAGCGCCTTTGACATGACCGAGCATTCCAGATGCCAACCCGGTGCGCCACGCCCCCACGGGGAATCCCACTCCATCTGCCGCGTTTCACCAGCGGGCGTTCTGCGCCAGATGGCAAAGTCGGCCTTGTTCCGCTTGCCATCAACCTCGTCAATGCGGCCCTCGCCATCATCGGTCACGGCACGGGCGAGGCGGCCATATTCGGGGACGGTCGACACATCGAAATACAGACCGCTGTCGAGTTCATAGCAATGTTTGTCGGCAATGCTTTTGCCCCAATCGATCATCGCATCGACATATTCGGTCGCCTTGGGGTGGGCAGGCTTGCGGATGTTGAGCCGCGCCAGATCGGCCTCAAAATCGGCCTGATAGAACGCTGCAATATCCCACGCGGTTTTGCCCTGCGCCGCGGCCGCTTTTTCCATTTTGTCGTCGCCCGCGTCGGCATCGCTGGTCAAATGGCCGACATCGGTGATGTTGATGACATGGGTGAGCTTATAGCCCTTGTAACTCAGCACCCGGCCCAGCGTGTCGGCAAAGACATAGGCGCGCATGTTGCCGATATGCTGGTAATTATAGACAGTGGGGCCGCATGAATATACCCGCGCCTCGCCATCGTGTACGGGTTCGAATGTTTCCAGCTCGCGGGTCAGGCTATTAAAAAGTTTAAGATCGGTCATGGCTGTCGGTTCGTTTGAAAACTGAAATCGATGAGTGAAGGGAAACGCGCAGAAATCTGTGCAAGTTCACAGTCAAAACGGGGTTTTGCAATCCAACATTTTTGGCGCGGGATAATAGTCGTCATCATCCCGCTTCGCTGGCAGACGAAATCCTACATTGCAAGCCGTCAGAAGCCTTCCCAGCGAATCGCCTCGCCCAGCGGTACCCTTGGCACAGGGAAATTATTCACCGGCGCGTCCGGGTCGCGATACCCGATGGCGAGGCCACAGAAAAAGATATGATCATCGGGCAGGTTCAGCGCGTCCCTTACCGGCTTGGCAAAGGCCGCCCATGCTTCCTGCGCACAGCTATCCAGCCCTTCCTCGCGCAGCAGCAGCATCACCGTTTGCAACCACATGCCGATGTCTGACCATTGCGGCGGACCCATATAGCGCGGGGTGTGGATGAACATCACCACCGGCGCGTCGAAGCCGCGAAAGTTGGCGGTAAATTGCGCAAGCCGACCGAGCTTGTTTTCGCGCGGGATATCGAGCGCGGCGTACATGGCTTCGCCCACGCCCCTGCGCGATTCTTCGTAGCGCCCCTCCAGCCCCTTGGGATAGACATCATATTCGGACGAGAACCCTTGTTTGCCCTTCGCCATTTCCGGCGCGACAGCGGCGATGAGGGACTGCAGCGGTGCACCGGTCAGCACACTCGCATTCCAAGGCTGGGTGTTCCCGCCCGAAGGCGCGCGCTGTGCGGTCGCAAGTAGGCGCTCAAGCGTTTCGCGCTCGACCGCCTTGTCGAGAAAGGCACGAACCGAACGGCGACTGTTAACGGCTTCGGTGACGTTCAAATTCTATTCTTCATCAAACAAGCTGGCGAGCTGCTCGATCATCGTGCCGCCCAATTGCTCGACATCCATGATCGTTACTGCACGGCGGTAATACCGCGTTACGTCGTGGCCAATACCTATGGCGATCAATTGCACCGGCGACCGTGTTTCGATCATCTCGATGACGCGGCGCAGATGCTGCTCCAGATAGCCACCGTGATTGACCGAAAGCGTCGAGTCATCCACTGGCGCGCCGTCCGAAATGACCATCAATATGCGCCGGTCCTCGTGGCGCGCGATCAGACGGCTATGCGCCCAAAGCAGCGCCTCTCCGTCGATATTCTCCTTGAGCAGTCCTTCGCGCATCATCAGGCCCAGATTGCGCTTGGCATGTCGCCACGGCTCGTCGGCGCGCTTGTATATGATATGGCGCAAGTCGTTGAGCCGACCGGGGTTTGGCGAACGACCCGATGCAAGCCAGTGATCGCGTGCTTGGCCACCTTTCCATGCGCGGGTGGTAAAGCCCAATATCTCGGTCTTCACTCCGCAGCGTTCGAGCGTGCGCGCCAATATGTCTGCGCTGATCGCAGCGATGCTGATCGGGCGCCCGCGCATCGATCCTGAATTGTCGATCAGTAGCGTGACAACGGTATCGCGGAAGTCGGTTTCACGCTCAACTTTATAGGATAGGGAGCTGCCTGGCGACACGACTACACGCGCCAACCGAGCGGCATCGAGTAAGCCTTCTTCTTGATCAAAATCCCAGCTGCGGTTCTGTTGCGCCATCAATCGGCGTTGCAGGCGGTTGGCGAGTTTGGTGACCAAACCTTGCAAATTTTCCAGTTGTTGGTCGAGATAGGCGCGCAGGCGGTTAAGTTCATCTTCATCGGCGAGTTCGGTCGCGCTGACGATTTCGTCAAATTTCTCGCTCCAGACTTTATAGTCGCTTTGCGGCATATGGTCCCAGTTGCGCCGCTGCGGGGTGACCGGCTGCATACCGTCCTCGCCGCTATCGCCTTCGGCAGATTCGTCGCCGTCCATTTCGGCTTCTTCGCCGTCGCTTTCCGACTCCTCACCGTCGCCCATTTGCTGCTCGCCGCGCGCTTCGGCTTGGCCTGCGTCACCGTCTGAGTCATCCTGATCATCGCCGTCGGGGCTTTGTTCTTCGTCTTCTGCGTCACCGCCTTCGTCGGCTTCGGACGGATCAAATTCGCTTTCGGTTAGCTCGAGATGTTCGAGCAATGAATGCGTCAACGCGGCAAAGGCGGACTGATCATCAAGCGCAAGACCCAGCGCGTCGAGATCGCTGCCCGCCTTTTCTTCGATCCACCCGCGCAGCAAGTCGACGCCAGGCGCGGCGATTTCCGGTACCGCAGCTCCGGTCAGCTTTTCCCGAACGATAAGCGAAAGGGCTGTGGCAATCGGCACTTCATCGGCGCTTTGCGCGCGGCTGATCGCATCTGTGCGCAGCCGCATATCCAGTGCGTGGTCGAGATTGGCCGCAACACCGGCCATTGCGCGTGATCCCAGCGCCTCGATCCGCGCGTTCTCGACCGCGTCAAATGCCACCGCTGCGATGGCTTCGTTTGGCCGCAAGCTTGCGTGCTTGGCGGTATCATGATGTTTTAAGCGTAGTGCAAAGCTATCCGCAAATCCCCGCGCTTCGGCCACTTGTTCTGCGGGCAGCGAACGCCCAGGCATCGGTACTTTCAGGTTCTTGCCTGCTTGCGTTGGCACATCGGCTGTAAAGGCAAGCTCAACCTCTGGCTCGTGCGCGATAGCACGTGCGGTGCCGGTCAAAACGGCCTTAAAGGCCTCTAGTGGGGTGGTTTCCGCCATAGTGGCGACCAATAAGCGATGGCCCGACCAGGTAAAGCGCTAATTACGCCCACGCCCGCGTTCATTGTCGCGCTCTGACTTCGGCTCTTCGCGCGCCTTGATGTCCACGCCCTCGCGGCCGAGGTTTACATCGATGGGGACCCCGCCGACTTGGGTGGAAACGGTAACGCCTTTTTCCCGGTCGATCTTCACATCGGTGCCACCAATTTGGATTGGCTGGTCTGTGCCTTCGGGAAGCTTGACATCGGGCAACTCGATCTCGGGCAGCTCGGGCAGGTCGAGTGGTTTGACCGGACCATCGGGATCGGGGCGTTTGGCCGGACGCGCTGTTGCTCCCGCACCTTTGATCGCGCGCGCCATAAAGTCGCGCCAGATGCGTGCGGGCAACCCGCCCCCGTTAATGCCCTTTAGCGGTGTGTTATCGTCATTGCCAACCCAGACGCCAACGACCAGATCACCGGCAAATCCCACGAATAGCGCGTCGCGGCTGTCCTGGCTGGTGCCTGTCTTGCCAAAAGCATCAACGCGCAGCTTGGCGCCTGTGCCAGTGCCGGTATTGACCACGGCCTGAAGCATCGAACGAAGCTGTTCCTCGGTGCGGCTGTCAAAGCTACGTTGCGGAGAGATCAGCCAGTCGAACCAACCCCGCTCCTTTGCCTTAAAGGCCGATGGTTCCAGCGGGTAGTTGTTGGCCGCAACCGATGCATATGCCGATGTTAGTTCGAGCAGTGTAACCCCAGAAGTGCCGAGCGCCAGACTAGGATCGTCCGCCGCCAGAGGACTTTTTATACCAAGGTCACGGGCAGCGCGGATGACCGCGCGGTCGCCTAGCTGCTGGTACAGCCGGACAGCGGCAACGTTGCTCGATTGGGCAAAGGCTTGACGCAGCGTAATTTTGCCGCGGTATCGCTCCTTGGAATTCTTCGGTTGATAAATGCCGGTTGTTATCGGGCTATCATCAATCAACGTATCTGGTGTCATCCCTGCGCGCAGTGCAGCCAAATAGACGAACAGCTTGAATGTAGAACCGGGCTGCCGCAACGCTTGCGTGGCGCGGTTGAACGGCGATGCTTTGTAACTGCGCCCGCCGACCATCGCGACCACTTCACCGTTGGTCCGCATGGCAACGAGTGCGACCTGCGCCTTACCTAGCGGTGCCCTGCCGATGACATCGCGGGCGACCTCTTGCAGCCGCGCGTCGAGCGTCGTCTTGATGGTTTGTTTGGCATATGTTTGATCCACTTGCTCGCGTGCTTCTGGCATTGCCCAATCGGCGAAATAGGTTCCTGTCGGCAGAGTTTCGCGAAACCGGACGTCGATTGCTGCTGCCGAAGCAGAATTTGCCTTGGCCTGAGGCAGAAAGCCGGCAGCTACCATTGCGGTCAGCACCATGCGTGCGCGCTTTGCTGCTTGTTTGTGGTTCTTGGTTGGCGCAAGCCGAGAAGGCGCCTGCACCAATCCGGCGAGCATCGCGGCTTGATTAAGTGTTAGTTTTTCAGGCTGGCGGTAGAAATAATGCAGCGAGGCCGCACGCAATCCGTATACATTGTCGCCAAAATACACGTTTGAGAGATAGCGTTTCAAAATTTCGTTTTTTGAAAGTCTTGCCTCTAACCAAAAGGCAATCAGCATTTCGCGCGCCTTGCGGGTCATGCTGCGTTCGGGCGTCAAGAATGTGAACTTTGCCAGCTGTTGCGTGATTGTGCTGCCGCCTTGCTTGACGCCGCTGCCAACCGCGTTGCTCCAAGCGGCACGCGCAAGCCCGCGCGGATCGATGCCCCAATGCCGGTAGAATCTGCGGTCTTCGATGGCGAGGAAAGCGTCTACGACGTGCTTGGGCAACTTTTCGACATCAACCGGCTGGTCAACAATTGCCCCGTTGCGCGCAATGGGTAAGCCATTGGCAGCAGTCAGCGTCAATTGTGGCGGAGCGATAGGCTGCAATGATTTTGAAAGCGGTGCTGTCAGCATCAGCCAGATCAAGATCACTGCAAAAGTCAGCAGAAACGCGGCAATACCGCGCTTTATCCACCACCAGCGACTTTTGCCAAACGGGCCAGTCGGCTTCGGTTCGGTTGGCCAGAATGCGGGGTCGTTTGCGTTTGTATCTGTAAAGTGGCCAGGCGCTGGTTGCGCGGATATGTCCCAATCAGCGGCGGCCGTGCCCACATGACCGCTTGGCCAGTTATTCGCTTTTGGGAAATCGTCCATCATAGCAGGCTGTATTATCCAGATAACACTCCCGATGCGAGTAAGAAATTCTGGAAAATGGTCAAACGACGAGGATAGTGGACAGGCACTAATCCAATTGCAGGCGCGATCCTACGAATTTCGCTAAATATTCCAGCGAAGCGATGCGGCTGTAAAAGAGAGGATTCCTGATCTTTGCCGTTTTGAAGAATCGGCGCATTACGGGAAATTCCAGGTCGATGACACGGCCAAGATAGGTATCCGAAAGCAAACCTTCGTGTTCTTGGCGGCGCACCATTTTGTTTCGGATAGCATAGCTGGATTTGCGAAGTACATTTGGCCGGTGCACTGTCATCGTTTCAGCCACAGTGTGCCTGAAGCCGGGCTTCTGATCAAAACTGTGGCCATAGCTTGAAGAATATTGCGCCAGGCGCGGGTCGAGTTTGGTAAGCAGTTCGGACTGTAAAGAACCAGCCTTGCGTTTATCAAATGGAATATCAAGTGTGTAGTTGATCAACGCGCAGTCAAGGAATGGCAAAACATATCCGCCAAGCGTGCCCACGATGGATATCTCGCGACCGAAAAATGCTCTCCCGCGGAATCGCGGATATAACTCTTCAATCCTACGCCGGGGTAAAGTTTCGGATTTAACCCCCATCGTGTGTTCGATCTTTTGCGCTATGTTTCGTTCGTATGCCGTACTCGAGAATTTGTCGGTTAATTCCGAGCTATCATAGCCACTGTAAAATGCTCGGACAATTTTATGCGCATGCATGGGCTGGTTCGGTAGGAAGAAGAAGTTGCGAAATATCTCCCCGCAGCCACCCGACATAGCCAGTGCGCCACCCGTTTGCCTTTGCCTTCTGGCATGTGAATTTGCTCCGTTGTCAAACAGCGACTCATCTGTGGCAAAGCCGTCAATCTCGTGGAAATTCTGCTCGACTTGCGCGGCAAATTCATCTGGTTCGATGTGTCGCCAAGCTTTCTTGTCGAATATTTCGAGATTGAAACCCTCCCAGCGCGCAATATCTTTTGCGACTTCGACGTCGGGATTGTCCTTTGGTCCGTAAACGTAGATATGCGGCTTCACTCCTTGATCGCGGAGCAGCGCGATTAACAGCCGGGAATCAAGGCCGCCTGTTAGTGGAGCCTGAATATTGCCGTTCCAAGCCTGTGCGCTCTGACCAACTATGTGCCGCAAGCGTGACAGAATCTTCTCGGCATGATCTTGAGACCAAGGGCGAGGCTCAGAAAGCGGCTTTGCAACAATCTCGGCGTGGCTGGCTTCATTCATCACAAGCTGGCGATTCGCGCCGAGCCTGATGACTTCGTTGAAGATGGTATCATCACCCGTCGGAGCTGCATTGAACACAAATTCATAGATGCCCTGTTGATTAAGGCTGAGCGTTGGACATCCGGTCGCGACCGACAAGAACGAGGTAGTAACCGTTTCCACCAATGGGTCATGGAACGTCTGGAAGTTGGCGAAATAATCATTGAAGACGTGAACTTTGCCATTTTTTGCTACAATCGCTGCAAATTGACCATCCACCCGTTCCCAGTCGTTGAATGGGAATATGAATTCTTCAAGCAACGCGAGCAGTGCAGCCTCTCCAACACGACCGCGATAGAAAAACGTACCGGCAATCGCGATCCAATCATCGCCCTTTGCCGCGAAGTGAACGGGTCCACCCAAGATATGGGGGCAAGCGAAACCGACATGCGTTTTGGTTGCAAGCGGCGTGAAATTGGTGAAACCCTGACGGGAAAATTGCGCTTTTGCGGCATCCTGTCTAGCCAGAACTTTCCGCTTATCTGGCTCTACCTTGGTTATATACCAGCCACCCATGTAACTACCCGACCAACCTGTTTTTGAACGGATTTTTTCTAAGCTAAAAAGGTAAAAATTGCCATAATACGGCTTGGGCTTTGAACCCCAATCATTTCGATTTTCCGACAATGCTCTCGGGCAAATCCTTGCCAAAGACACGTTGGTAATATTCCGCGACCAACGCGCGCTCGGCTTCGTCACATTTGTTGAGGAAGCTCAGCCGGAATGCAAAGCCCAGATCCTTGAAAATTGCGGTGTTCTGTGCCCAAGTGATAACCGTCCTCGGGCTCATAACGGTAGAAATATCTCCATTGACGAACCCTTGGCGGGTCAGTTCGGCGACCTTTACCATGTTAGCCACATCGGCCGGATTGCTGCCCTCGCTTTTGGCGAGAACAATCTCGCCTTCGACCTTTGCGGGCAGATAGTTGAGGCCAACAACTATGCTCCAACGGTCCATTTGGCCCTGGTTGATCTGCTGTGTGCCGTGATAAAGTCCGCTAGTGTCGCCTAAGCCAACGGTGTTGGCCGTCGCAAACATGCGAAAGAACGGATTGGGACGGATCACGCGGTTCTGATCAAGAAGCGTAAGCTTGCCATCCGTTTCGAGAACCCGTTGGATCACGAACATAACATCGGGTCGACCGGCATCATACTCGTCGAACACCAACGCCGTCGGAGTTTGCAAGGCCCAAGGCAGCAACCCTTCGCGAAACTCTGTGACTTGTTGCCCGTCGCGCAACACGATCGCGTCGCGGCCGATCAGGTCGATGCGGCTGATATGCGCATCGAGATTGATTCGAATGCACGGCCATTTCAGGCGCGCGGCGACTTGTTCGATATGCGTCGATTTGCCTGTGCCGTGATAACCCTGCACCATTACGCGGCGGTTATGGGCAAAGCCCGCTACAATCGCGAGCGTTGTGTCGGGATCGAAAACATAGGCGCCGTCCAAATCGGGCACACGCTCGTCTGCTTCGCTAAACGCGGGGCACATCATGTCGGTATCAATGCCAAACATCTCGCGCACGCTTACCGAGGTATCGGGTGCGGACATTAATGTCGTGCCGGACGCGCCGGGCTGGCTATTGGGTAAATCGGTCATTTTCTTCTCTGTCAGGCAAAAGCTGCATGTTGTTTCAGGTGCGTATAAGCCGCAATGACATCTTGCAAAGCCTTTTCGTGGGTACGGTCGCCACCATTTTTGTCTGGGTGAAAGAGCCGCAGTTTTTCGGAATAGGCGCGGCGGATATCGCGCCGACTTGCAGCTGCGGTAAGACTTAGTTTTCCTAGAGCGTGTTTGTCAGCTTGTGAAAGCAGTGTGCCATTAGCGGATTTCTCGGGCATTCTCGCTTCCACACCTGCCCTAAAGCGCGCTGATATCGCGTCGAGCGGGTCATGAAAGTCGGCCCATTTTGGCGGATTATCGACGCCTGCTGTGCTGCGAAAGGCCCGTGTCTCTGTGGGCCAGACGTTAAGTGGACTTTGCGCAGCGGCGATTGCTTCGGCATCCATTCCGTCAAACCAGTCGTAAGCGGAATTAAACTCCCGGACATGGTCCAGGCAGAGATATTGATAGTCGCCCGGGCCATTGGTGCCAGAATTCCTTCCGGTAGGATCAGGAGCGCGAAACTCGCCCGGCGCTGAGCATTCCGGATTGGCGCACGGCTGAACTGGCCCGCGCATGCGGCCATGAAAGCGGTCTGTACTGCGCGGTGAGGACATGTTTTCCCCTTGGCGAAAGTGGCGCGCTATGGAAAGGGGCAGTTTATGGAAAAAGGTCCTTTGCAACAAGAGATGGAAGCGCTGCTGATTGCAGCCTTCAATCCAACCCGGCTAGTCGTGACCAACGACAGCATCAACCACCGCGGCCATAGTGGCGATAACGGAACAGGCGAGAGCCACTTTTCAATAAGTATCGAAAGCGCGGCCTTCTCCGGAATGAATAGAGTCCTGCGACAAAGAAAAATATATTCTGTGTTGGGTGATCTGGCCGGAGAACGCATTCATGCCATAGCAATTAAGGCAAATGTTCCCGGTGAGTAAACTAATTATCGCCCAAAATGACGCACCCACCCAAAATTAACTTTCTGTATTACAACATCTTTATCTATCATTTTATGATTTTTTACAAGACAGATTGGGCAAGCGACCTCTAAGCACGCGGTATCGGGTGGCAGCGAACTAAAATTGATAGGTAAATAATTGTGGGTGGCCATAATATAGCGCAAAAGCGTGTTCCATTGTCGACAGGTGTAGAATTAGACGTATGGATAGAGGGTGATCCCCGCAATCCTCCGCTGATTTTTCTGCATGGCTTTCCCGAATCACACCGGACATGGCGACATCAGATAGCGCATTTTTCCGATCGCTATTTTTGCATTGCTCCAGATCAACGCGGCTATCGCGGATCTTCTTGCCCGCAAGAGGTTGAGGCCTATACGCCTGACAAGTTGACCGCAGACATATTCGCTTTGGCCGACGCACTCGGCCTGCACAAATTTACGATTGTCGGTCATGACTGGGGTGGGGCGATAGCCTGGAGCGTTGCTCTTAATGGTCAGCCGATGGCGATGAATCCGATCTGGGCAGGGCGTGTTACGCGCGTAATAATCGCAAATGCACCGCATCCTTTTATATTTCAGCAGCTGCTATTGTGTGACAAAGAACAACGCGCCGCTAGCCAATATATACGCGATTTCCGCAATACTGATAACGACGCCCTGGTGCGCGAGAGCGGCCTGACGGGTTTGCTGGCCAAAGTCGTGAAATGGGAGCGGCCCTCGGCGATGGAGCCAGCAGAGCGTGACGCGTTGCTTACCGATTGGAAAAGGCCCGAAACCGTTATTGGCATGCTCAATTGGTACCGCGCGTCTACGCTGCAGGTGCCGTCGATGGACGAACCGTTTCAGGAAAGGGGTTCTGCAAAGGTTGCGTTTCCGGTGCTGACGACGCCGACGCTCGTTATTTGGGCGATGGACGACCTCGCTTTGCCCGGGAGCAATCTGGATGGACTGGAGGAGCTGTGTTCCAACGTGCAGATCGAGCGGGTTCACGGTTGCGGGCATTTTGTGCCGTGGGAAGCGCCCGGCCCAGTCAATGCTGCGATGGGGAAATTTCTAGGCGCCTGACCACTTAAGCCACGCACCGTGCGCATGCGCACTGCCGAGCATTTGGTCCTGCATTTCGCCGCCATTCCAGTACCGGACGCGTAATTCGTGCTCAAAAGTGGCGATGTTGGTTTCGAGTGCAATCCACGCAATCGGTTTCTCTGCAGTGGCTTTTTCTCCTGCAGCGGCCATGGCGGCGGTGATCCGGTCCTGGCCGTCCGGGTTGATATATTGCCAAACGATGGAGTGCATGAGCACGCGTGATGTGCCCACCGCTTGCGGTCTTAACAGTTGCTCTTCGGTCCAGTCAGCAGCATCGGCCTTTACGAGGTCAGGAGGATATTGCCGGATCAGTTCTATGCCCTTGGCAAGGCGCTCCAGCCTTTCGGGCATCTCCGGCCAGCAATATGCGCGCAGGTGGTTGGCAACGGCCTCATCGCTGAGGTCAAGCGGGTTTTGGTCACAGCCGCGGATATCTGTAATTTCCACGGGCATTGATATTAACATTGGCCCTTGCCAGTCCGGCTGTATTCGCACCGTTGCATTTTTGGGTCCGATGCTCACATCGCCCAGTTGATAATGATAGCGGTCGATCATCAGGTTCATGCCGCCACTTGATCCAATTTCATTGAGTTCGAAGCGCGGACCCAGGCGCGGGGACAACCAAATAAGGGCTGCCATGAAATTGGCGGAGCGACCTGCTTCGTTCGTTTGCGGCGGACTGTCGAGCCAAGTTAGCAATTCGCCGCCGTGGCGCGAAACGATCGCGGCGACCTTGTCGTCGATCACTGACTGCTGGGTTACCGATTGGCTGTAGACTTCGGCGAGTTCCGGTGCGTTTCCAGACAAATAGAGGTGGTGCAAGCCACCCGCAACGCGCAACGGCAGCGCATCTTTCAATGGGTCGCTTGGCCAATTTCCTATCCGCTGCCCAAGCGCGCTGGAACCACGGGCAAGCGCTATCTGGGCGCGGCAAATCCGCGCCGTTGCTGGTGCGCCATTTGCAGCGACATGGTGGATCTGCTTCTCATATGCTGCAAGTAGTTCTGCGCGCATCTTTATTGCCCTTTCTGCTGCTTGCCCCTAAAGCGCCGCGATCATGGCCGGAAAACTAATCTTTGCAATCCCCAAGGGGCGTATACTTGACGAAGCGTTGCCGATGATGCGCGCGGCCGGCATAGAACCCGAGCCTGCCTTTTTCGACCCTGAGAGTCGGGCGTTGATGTTTGCCAGCCAAAATCCAGACATGTCGATCATCCGCGTGCGTGCTTTCGATGTGGCGACTTTTGTTGCCCACGGTGCTGCGCATATCGGGATAGTCGGCAGCGACGTAATCGACGAATTTGACTATTCAGAGCTGTATGCGCCCGTCGATCTGGCTATTGGCAAATGCCGGTTATCCGTGGCTGTCCTAAACAACGCAGCCGATACAGCGAATGCCAGCCATGTGCGCGTGGCCACCAAATACCCTTCGCTCACCCGTCGCCATTTTCAAGAGCGCGGCGTACAAGCCGAATGTATCAAACTCAACGGTGCGATGGAACTGGCGCCGCTGCTCGGCCTTTCAAGCCGGATTGTCGATCTGGTATCGTCCGGCAAGACGCTCAAAGAGAATAATTTGGTAGAGCAAGAGGTCATAAGTCAGGTTTCGGCCCGTTTGATCGTCAACCGTGCCGCGTATAAAATGAACAGCAGCATTTTGTCGGGGCTCGTTGACCGGTTCCGCGAATTGGTGGGCAACCATGTTAAGGCTTGATGCGTCGCTCGGCGACTTTCCCGACCGCTTTAGCGAACTGGTAAACTTGCGCCGCGACGCTGACGGCGACGTTGATACTGTCGTTGCCATGACGATCGCTGACGTTAAGCGGCGCGGTGACGTGGCTCTGGCAGAGCTCACAAACCGGTTCGACGGATTTGATCTAAACGTTGCCGGGTGGGGAATCGGCAGGGATGAATGTAAAGCCGCCTTTGACAATTTGGACAGAGATGTGCGTGACGCGCTGCAGCTTGCGGCAAAACGGATCGCGGCTTGGCACAAGCTGCAGCTCCCCAAAGGCCGAGACATTACCGATAGTACGGGCGTGCGCCTAGGTGCGCGCTGGAGTGCGGTCGATGCCGCGGGTGTCTATGTTCCTGGCGGCCGTGCGTCTTATCCTTCTTCGGTTCTGATGAATGTCATTCCAGCGAAAGTGGCCGGGGTGAAGCGCATTGCGATGATGACACCTACGCCGCTCGGCGAAGTCAACCAAACTGTACTTGCAGCAGCGCATATCGCAGGTGTGGACGAAATCTGGCGGATTGGCGGTGCCCAAGCCATCGCGGCACTGGCGTACGGTACTGAACGTATCGCACCGGTCGATGTCATTACCGGACCGGGCAACGCCTTTGTTGCCGAAGCCAAGCGGCAGCTATACGGCGTGGTCGGGATTGACATGGTCGCTGGGCCATCTGAAATTGTTGTGGTCGCCGATGCCAAAAACAAGCCGGATTGGATTGCCGCCGATTTGTTGAGCCAGGCCGAACATGATCCCAGCAGCCAGTCGATCCTGTTTACCGATGACCGCGCCTTTGCCGATAACGTCTCAAACGCTGTAGATGCGCAACTGGCCGAACTTAAAACCGAGCGTGTAGCGAGCGAGAGCTGGAACAAAAACGGCGCGATCATTGTCGTCAAAAAACTTGGCGATGCGATCCCGCTCGTCAATCGGTTGGCGCCGGAACATTTGGCACTTGCGGTCGATGCCGAAAGGGCAGAGGCCTTGTTCACCGACGTCAAACATGCCGGATCGGTGTTTCTCGGCCGAATGACCCCCGAAGCGATTGGCGATTATGTTGCAGGACCAAATCATGTTCTGCCCACCGGCAGGCGCGCGCGCTTTTCATCGGGCCTTTCGGTGCTCGATTTCATGAAGCGCACAAGCTTCATCGCGCTTGACGACACCGCGCTTGGCAAATTGGGCCCGGCAGCCGTGGCACTTGCCGAGGCCGAAGGCCTACCCGCTCACGCACACAGTGTTAGGATCAGATTATGAGCAAAGCCCGCTCCGCCGCCCGGCTTGCCGCTGTCCAGGCGCTCTATCAGCTCGACATGGAAAAAATCGGCATTGCCCGTTTGCTCTCCGAATTTCACATGCACCGGTTGGGTGAAGAAATTGACGAAGTGCGTTTTGCCGATGCCGATGTTGATCTGTTCAACGACGTGGTTTCGGGCGTTGACGCGCGGCTAGCGGAGATTGACGAACTGCTTGCGGCCAATATCGGTGAGAATTGGAAACTGGAACGCATAGACATTACGATGCTGCAAATTTTGCGCGCCGGGACATATGAGCTCATGGCGCGGGCGGACATCCCTACACCAACGATCATAAACGAATATCTTGATGTGGCGCATGCATTTTTCAACGCGAAAGAGGCCAAGTTTGTAAACGGCGTGCTCGATGCGGTGGCGAAAGCCAAGCGTAGTTGAGTGAATACCTTAGCCTCGGGCCTGTCTCTGGGCGTCTGACAGATGGGCGCTCGATCGATGAGTGCCCTTTGGCAGGCTCAGGGCCGCAATCTTGACGTTATGACAACCGAGACTGCCTTCATCGAAATGATGCGTGCGCTGGCGACAGATACAGGTGCGCGGGGCCTTTTGGATGATGTCGCGGTCTTGCCGTTCGGGGTTGAGAGCCTGATCATCACGAAAGATGTCATGGTCGAAAGCGTCCACTGGCTGCAATATGCCGATCCGGCGGACGTGGCGTGGAAGCTGCTTGCTTCCAACCTGTCCGATCTTGCGGCAAAGGGCGCGCGACCTGTCGGTGTCATGCTCGGCTATATGTTGGGCGAAGATGGATGGGACCGCAAGTTTTCCGCTGGCCTTGGCGCAGCCTTGGTGCATTATGATGTCGCGCTGCTCGGCGGCGATACCGTTCGTGCGCTCGGGAAGAAGGATGCACGAAGCGTGAGCATAACAGCACTTGGTATGGCGACGTGCATTCCAGTGCCGTCGCGGAGCGGTGTTGGCGAGGGTGATACGCTCTATGTCACAGGTACGCTCGGTGATGCCAAAGCTGGATATGACCTTATTCGCAAAGGCGAGGGCGGCAGCAGTTTTTTACGTGCCGCATTTAGCCGGCCAGTGGCCTTAATAGCTGACGGTCAAAGGCTGGCCCCTTTTGTCACAGCAATGATGGATGTATCCGACGGGCTTTTGCTCGACGCTTCGCGCATGGCCGATGCGAGCGGGCTGGCGCTAACGGTGGAACTAGATGATGTGCCGCTGTCCGCCGACTATATCGCGCAATGCGGCGATAGTTGGGACAGCCGGATTGCGGCATCGACTTGGGGTGATGATTATCAACTGCTTTTTGCGGCAAATCCGCACACCGATTTACCAGTTGCCGCCACGGCGATTGGCCGGTTTTCCAGCGGTAACTCGCTGAAATTGCGCTATCAGGGCGAGGAGGTGCCGATGCCGGTAAAGCCAGGCTATGAACACGGCTAACAATTCGGCCATTTGAGAGCGGTTTCAGGGCGGATTGGGGGTTGCTTTCCCTAGCTTTGCCGCCGTATAGCGGCGCGGCTTGGCCCGTACGTACGTTCGGGCCGATTGACTATAAAGATTAGTTAAACGGGGAAGGGGCATCACATGTCTTTGTCATTAATCGCCATAATCTGCGGCTTGGTTGCCGTTGTTTACGGCATAATTACTAGCCGCGCGGTTGTCGCGGCGTCTGCGGGAACGCCGCGGATGCAGGAAATTGCTGCGGCTATTCAGGAAGGTGCTTCTGCCTATCTTGGACGCCAATATCGCACCATCGCCATAGTGGGTGTTGTTGTGGCCATTTTGGTCGGTGTCTTCTTGGGCCCACTTTCGGCTGTTGGCTTTTTGCTTGGCGCCATTTTGTCGGGTGCTACCGGCTTTATCGGGATGAACATCTCGGTTCGTGCCAACGTTCGCACAGCACAAGCAGCCAGCGAAAGCCTTCAAAAAGGCCTCACCATGGCGTTCAATGCGGGCGCGATTACAGGTATGCTTGTAGCCGGTCTCGCGTTGCTCGCCATTGCTGGCTTCTTCTATTATCTGACCGAGATTGCTGGCAACGCGCCAGATAGTCGTGCAGTAATTGACGGCCTTGTGGCACTGGCGTTTGGCGCTTCGCTTATTTCGATCTTCGCACGTTTGGGCGGCGGTATCTTTACCAAGGCTGCCGACGTAGGTGCTGATCTTGTCGGCAAGGTCGAAGCCGGAATTCCAGAGGACGATCCACGTAACCCAGCCACAATCGCGGACAATGTCGGTGATAACGTGGGCGACTGCGCAGGCATGGCCGCTGACTTGTTTGAAACTTATGTTGTGACAATCGGCGCAACGATGGTTCTGGTGGCGTTGCTTGTTGCAGCGACCGGTACAGCGTTGCTCAACCTGATGTCTTTGCCGCTCGTCGTTGGCGGTATCTGTATCCTGACGTCAATCCTTGGAACCTTCTTCGTCCGTTTGGGCGGTGGAACCAATATCATGGGCGCTATGTACAAGGGTTTCCTTGTCACCGCGATCAGCTCGATCCCAGCGATCTATTATGTCACCACGCGAGTTCTAGGTGACATGAATGCAGAAATAGCGCTGAAGGCTGGCGGAACGACCTTTACTGGAATGACCTTGTTCTGGTCGATGATGGTGGGTCTGGCCGTAACCGGCTTGCTCGTGTGGATCACCGAATATTACACCGGAACCAATTACCGTCCGGTGCGTTCGATTGCCAAGGCATCGGAAACCGGCCACGGCACCAACGTGATCCAGGGCCTGGCGATCAGCCTTGAATCCACCGCACTCCCAACGCTCGTCATCTGCGTAGGTATTATCGTTGCATTTAAGCTTGCTGGCCTGATCGGTATTGCTTTTGCGGCAACGTCGATGCTGGCACTTGCCGGTATGGTTGTTGCGCTGGATGCATATGGTCCGGTAACCGACAATGCTGGCGGTATTGCCGAAATGGCGGAAATGGATGCTTCGGTTCGTGAAAAGACCGACGCTCTAGACGCTGTTGGTAACACCACAAAGGCTGTGACCAAGGGCTATGCCATTGGTTCAGCAGCCTTGGCAGCGCTCGTTCTGTTTGGTGCCTATAATGCCGACTTGCTTTTCTACGCGGACCGTTTGGGCATTAGCGAAGGCGTCGACTTCACGCTGATGAACCCATATGTCATCGTTGGTCTGTTGCTCGGTGCACTATTGCCCTATCTCTTTGGGGCGATGGGCATGACCGCAGTTGGCAAGGCTGCTGGCGAAGTAGTGAAGGACGTTCGCGACCAGTTTGCCAACAACAAGGGCATCATGGACGGCACATCGAAGCCTGATTATGCGCGTACCGTTGACTTGGTCACCAAGGCGGCGATCCGCGAAATGATCTTGCCTTCGCTCTTGCCGGTTCTAGCACCAATCGCTGTATATTTCGTGATCAGCTGGGTTGCAGGCCCTGCACAGGGCTTTGCTGCTTTGGGTGCATTGCTGCTTGGCGTAATCGTAGGCGGTCTGTTCGTTGCTATCTCGATGACATCGGGCGGCGGCGCATGGGATAATGCCAAGAAGTATATCGAAGACGGCAATCACGGCGGTAAAGGTTCGGAAGCCCATAAGGCTGCTGTAACCGGGGACACCGTTGGCGATCCTTACAAGGACACAGCGGGCCCTGCTGTGAATCCGATGATCAAGATCACCAACATCGTGGCGCTGTTGCTGCTTGCAGCACTGGCACACGGCGTGGGCTAAAACACGACCAAAAACGTCGTTCGAATGAACATCAAGGCCGCTCGGGGAACCGGGCGGCTTTTTTGTTGGAAGTGCCCTTGGCCTCTTCGAAGTGAAAAACCAGGCGTTAGGCATTTCTTTGCCCTTTGCGGCTATGGCAAATACTCCATTTTTGCGCGAATTTTCGGGGTAGTTGCGGTGGCAATACAGATGCAGGATGTCTGGGAGGAGAACGGGAAGGGCGAAGGCCTTTCCAGTGCGCCCCGCTATGTCTCGTTACGGTCCGAAAGCCGTAGCTGGCAGGAATTTACCAGCGCCGCCGAATTGGCCGCTTGGGAGGCTCTTTCCCAAAATGCTGCCGAACCCAATGTCTTTCTCGAAAGCTGGTATTTGCTGCCTGCTCTGCGCAGCTTTGATAAACACGGAGAGGTAAAGCTCTACCTGCTTTGGGAGGGCGAGACGCTAGTCGGCTTGATGCCGATTTCGGCCGAGCGGCGCTACGGCAACTGGCCGATCCCCTCTCTGCAAAACTGGACGCACCCCAATGCCTTCCTGGGCACGCCGCTGGTTCGCAGCGGGTACGAAATGCACTTCTGGAATGCGCTTTTCGCCTCGCTTGATAAGTCCACCGGCAATGCGCTGTTTTTTCATCTGAACGGTGCGGACTGTGACGGGCCAGTCGTAGCCGCTCTGCAAGAAGTTTGCGCGGAACAAAATCGCCGCCAAGCTAAGGTCCATCACTTGGAGCGCGCACTGTTACGGCGCGGCTTGTCTCCTGACGCATATTTCGAAGCAGCAGTCCGCGGCAAAAAACGCAAAGAACTCCGCCGTCAGAAAAACCGGTTGCTGGAAACAGGCGAGCTTGCTTTTACACGCAGTAACAACGGCGATGGACTTGAGGACTGGACTAACGATTTTCTGGCGCTCGAACGGTGCGGGTGGAAGGGCGCAGCCGGCTCCGCGCTCGATTGCGCCGATGAAACACGTAGTCTTTTCCGCGAAGCTCTCGTCGGGGCAGCGAAGCGCGATATGTTGGAGCGTCTCGACTTGCGGCTAGATGGAAAGCCGCTCGCTATGCTGGTGAACTTCATGCGGTCGCCGGGCGCCTTTTCCTACAAAACCGCGTTTGACGAAGACCTCGCGCGCTTTTCGCCCGGTGTGCTGCTGCAAATCGAAAATCTTGCGCTGCTGAACAGAGAAGACACGAATTGGTGCGACAGCTGTGCGGCAGAAGGCCACCCGATGATCGACAGCCTTTGGACCGACAGACGCGCCATAGGGCGCTATTCGGTCGCCATTGGCGGAGCAGGGCGACGCATGCTGTTCAAGGTTCTGCTGTCCGCTGAACAGGCGCGCAGCCGCATAAGAAAGCCGACCGAAACAGCGCCAACCCAAACAAACGAAGAGGACACGCCATGAATTCTGTGTTCGATGCCACCGCGCGCGGACAGTTTCGCGATCATTATCCCGAAGGCCCCCACAAACTGCGCCACAGCATGGAAAGCCACAGACTGCTCACGCTTGAGGCGCTTGCCAAGCTGGGCGAGGCGTTGCCAGAGAAATCGGTCGAGTATAATCTTGGCGACTTGCCCATAGGTGTGCTGGGCAAAGATGTTCCCAAAACCGGCCTGAGCATCGGCGATACGATTCGTCAGGTGGAAACCAGCGGCAGTTGGGCGGTGCTCAAAAACATCGAACAAGTCCCCGCTTACCGAGATTTGCTCATCGGCTTGCTCGGTGAGCTCAAGCCGCTCATCGAAGACAAAACCGGCAAGATGATGCTTGAACAAGGCTTCATCTTTGTGTCCTCTCCAGGTTCAATGACGCCGTTTCATTTTGACCCCGAACATAATATCCTGATGCAACTGCGCGGCAAAAAGGTGATGACGATGTTTCCCGCGGGCGACGCGCGCTTTGCCCCAGATGAGGTCCACGAAAGCTATCAAACCGGCGGTGAATTCCGCAATCTGACTTGGGACGATGCGTTTTTGGCCGATGGTAAGGAATGGCATTTGACGCCAGGCGACGCGTTATTCGTTCCCGTCATGGCCCCGCATTTTGTGCGTAACGGGGATAGCGTGTCGATCTCGCTTTCGATTACCTGGCGCAGCGAGTGGACATATGCAGAAGCCGATGCGCGCGCATTCAACCGCTTGGTCCGAAAGCTGGGCTTACGACCCAAGGCGCCGGGAAGATATCCGGCGAGTAATCTGGGCAAGGCCTATGTTTGGCGTGCGGTGAGAAAGCTGGGGCTGGGGTAGAGCGCCTTCATTGAACGCAAGCTGCGCCCCTGTCGTCAAAACCGCTTACGGAAGCTGACTTCAAACTGACGGCCCAGCGGATCGATAAGGCCGCGTTGATAGCTTAAGGGCACAGTGCCACTTGCGTCCCGCACGTCGACATAGTCGTTGAAGAAATTGGCAATCCGGACCGCAATCCGGCTACCTTTTAGCAGCGGGATTTTCTTGGTTAGACTGCCGCGCTGGTCAAGGTTGATGAACAGGAAACTGTTGAGCGAAATCCGGTCACCAAAGCGCAGGTCGCTGCCACCAGGCAATCCACTGCCGCGCACGAAGCTGCCGCCGCGGTAGTTGCCCTCCAGCCGCCAGCCGATGCCTTTCAAAAATATGCCGCCCGATAGTTCAAGTTCATGGCGTGGGCTGCCGCCGAAGTTGCCGGTTGCGGAGCCCCCGAGCAAATCAAGCGTCGGCACGCCCGGCGCGATGATGATCTGATCTTCGAGCTTATAGCTATGATACAGTGCAATTTGCCAACGTGTTGGCTGCGGACCGCCCATGAAATTGCCAAAACCTCCGCCGGGCGGGCCGCCGCCGCCGCCAGCACCCGGGCCGCCACCTGGGCGTCCACCGCCTCCACCAGGACGTCCGCCACCGCCTCGTCCGCCACCGCCGCCGAAGCCACCCATCATCCCTTGCGGTGCTTTGCCGATAATGCCTGAATAGTTGAAGCCCCAGCGTAAGCGTTGCGAACGCTCTGTGTCAAAATTAACAGGCCGTTGGTCAATCGCCAGCAAACGCCCCGCGCCGTCGCGGGTCACGCGACCGGGAAATGCTGCCTCGATCTCGCTGGTCAGCAACGGAAAGGCGGAAGTTGTATTGCGGCTGCGGTTGCGGAAATATTCAATCTGGATTCCAAGGCCCTGAGGCTTTGGCACGGTCAGGTTGATCGCAACCTTTATGTCGCGTCGGCTTTCGGCAACCAAAGCTGCATTGCCACCCGACAGCACATCGATGAACTGCGTCGTGCCGTTGCGGAAATCATATGCCGCGACATTGGGGGTTAGCTGCGCCGGATTGCCGAGCTGGCCAATCTCGGGGGCGTTCTCGTCGGCAATATAAGAGACTTGCAGCGAAATTGGCGGGATTGGCGACCAGCGCAAGCCAACGCCGTACTCAATCAGGCTGCCAAAGCCCGAAACATCGGACAGGCCGAAATTGGCGTTGAGCGCAACATCGCCGGGGCTACCCGGGCTACGGTCAAAAATCGGTAGATCAACATTTGCTGTCTGGCTGATCACATTTCGACGAAGCGCGGTGATTGTGGTCGTCGAACTGCGGATGCTCTCGCCATCCAGCATTTGGCGTGTCAGTCCCGTTGCCAGCGTCAGCGAGGCCTCACCGGCGGGTAAACGGAATATCATACCGGACAGCGTGTTTTTAACATTGACCGCTTGGCTGATACTATTGTTCAGATCCGGCGCAAGAAATTGCAAGTTACTGCCAAAATCATTGGCGAAGGGATTGGTTGTTCCGGCCGCGACACCAGCGATCAAGGACGCGAAATCGGCGTTGCGCGTTGTGCGGACATTCTGTTCCACCCGGCCGTAATCTGCGGTAAGCGCCCAGCGGAAGCCGCCAAGCAAGCTATTGAACGACGATCCGAAATTGGCGGTTTGCACCGCGCTATCGCGCTGTAAAGGCCGCGCGCCCGCGAAATAGCGATTGACCAATACGTCTTGTCCGAACGGTGAAAACGGGCTGGTCCCGGGCAGGACAAAGCTGGCACCGGCCAGACCCAACAAGCTCCGACTATCTTGCTGTTGGAAATTGGCGTTGAGTGATAGCGTGGTTTGTTTGCCAAGCGACTTGGTCCAGCTGGTGTTCAGTTCGAGCCTTTCGGACGGCGACGTAAGGCTGCGGAACGTAGATATATCGCCGCTGTTCGCGCGGTTCGCATTGGCCGCGAATGCCGCGAGGTTGGGCGTGTTTCCGGCCGGTACGCCCGCCACTGTCACCCGCTGGCCAGCAAGTGTGCTGAGCGCGGGAGATATCTCGCCGCCGGGCGTGATTGCCGAGATATTTCCTAAGGTCGAACGCGGAAATGCGCTCGCAGTTGTGAGCACATTGCGCTCATTCTCGGTAATGCCGCTTGAACCCTCAAGCTCGACATCGATACTAAGCCGGTAGTCTTTGCCGATACGGAAAAAACTGTTTTCCAGTTCAGCGCGCTGTTGCCCGCCGGCCTGTGGGACTTGATATTCGGCATCAACAGAAAATGCTGCGAAACTATCTTTGAGGATAACATTGACTACGCGTTGATCGGGACGGAAACCGAATTTCAGCGCGACTTCCTCGGGAAAAATCTGCACTTGTTTAACCGCTTCGGGTGTTATGTCGCGCACTTCGCGAAAGCTTGAAATGCGTTGCCCGTTGATCAGGATAACAGGAAAGCCACCGCCGCGACCCCGGCCCGAACCCGCTTGCGGCGCGACGCTGGCGATCAGCTCGGTGAGCGAAGTCGCACCTGTTGCCTGAATATCGCCTTCGCTCAGCTCGGCAATTGGCGGCACGTCGGTGTCCACGCCGCCCTTTATGCGGCCAGCGGTGACCACGATCGTGCCATCGGATTCGACGATGGTTTCCTCGCTTTGGTCTTGTGCTGCGGGTTGTTCCTGCGCGGTTGTTTTCACATCCTGCGCAAATGCGGGGCTTGCAACACACAAAAGCAACGGGGAGGCAGCTGAAATCAGATATTTAGAACGCATGGGTATTCCCTTAGGAGAAGGGGTCCAAATGGAAGCTTAACAACGTGAAGGCAATGCCGCGTTTATCCGCATGTCGACAGTGTTCGACAAACGCCTAGCGCAACCGATTGCAAGCCCGCGCGATTCTCTTCGCTTTATTTTTTCCGGTATAGGCGCTAAGGGCCTGCCACGACCTATTTTGAATGGAAAAAACAGCCGCATGGCAAAAGAAGAATTACTCGAAATGCGCGGCACAGTGCGCGAATTGCTTCCCAACGCAATGTTTCGTGTCGAGCTGGAAAACGGCCACGAAGTACTCGGTCATACAGCCGGGAAAATGCGTAAGAACCGGATCCGCGTGCTGGTTGGGGACGAAGTGCTCTGCGAAATGACGCCGTATGACCTGACCAAGGCACGCATCACTTACCGCTTCATGCCGGGGCGCGGCGGCCCGGGCCCACAGTAATTGCTTGAAATTTGGACCCTTGCATGACGCTGGTCCTTGCCTCCTCCAGCCCGAGACGTCGCGAATTGCTGGCACGCTTGGGCGTTGCCCCTGATCGTATCGCCTCACCTGAAATAGATGAAAGCCCGAAAAAGGGCGAATTGCCGCGCAACTATGCGTTACGGCTTGCGCAGGAAAAGGCGCAAGCAGTTAAACGGGCAGGCAGTGAGATCATTCTTGCTGGCGACACAACGGTTGCAGTCGGCAGGCGGATTTTACAACAGGCCGCAGATGAAGCCGCGCAGCGTGATTTCCTGAAGCTGCTGTCTGGACGGCGGCATCATGTTTTGACCGCGATTTGCGTGATCGACACGGGCGGGACAGCGCGCACCAAACTCTCCGACAGCATAGTGCGCTTCAAACGCCTGTCAGAGGCCGAGATCGATGCCTATGTCGCTTGTGGCGAAGGCATAGGCAAAGCGGGCGGCTATGCCATTCAGGGGCGCGCAGAGGCGCTAATCGACTGGATTGCAGGCAGCCATTCGGGTGTGATCGGCTTACCGCTTTATGAAACGCGGCTTTTGCTGCGCAGTGCGGGTTATCCACTTGGCTGAATGGCTGTACGAGGCCGGGATCGGCGAGGAACGCGCGATCTTGGTGCAAAATGGCCGCATCGTCGAAGCACGCATCGAACGGCCGGGCGGCGCAAAGGCGGGGCTGGTCTGCCAAGCAAAATTGGTGAAGCAATTGCCGGGACGCAGACGCGCGATCGTGACGCTATCAAGCGGCGATGAAGCGCTGTTGTCACCGGTACCAACCGACATAACCGAAGGCATGTCGTTAATTGTCGAGGTCGTGCGTGAAGCCGTGCACGAAAGCCACCGTGACAAATTTCCGCTGGTAAAGGCCGCACCGGATAAGGCACCCGCAAACGAACCTAGTCTGCTCGACGAGATTTCGAACGGCGATAATTCTGTGCGCCAATGTCACGCACATGATGCGGACCATTTTGCCGAAAGCGGTTGGCACGAATTGATCGAAGAAGCGCGCAGTGGTTTGGTCAATTTCGACGGCGGAACTCTGGAAATAGCGGTGACGTCTGCGATGACGCTCATCGACGTCGACGGGGAGGGTGACGCACGCACGCTCGCCCGGCTAGCTGCCAAAGAAGCGGCGTTTGCGATACGGCGCTTGGGGCTGCAGGGATCGATCGGAGTCGACTTTCCCAATCTGCCTGACAAAGTTGACCGGCAAAAAATAGGTGAGCTGGTCGACGAGCACATGATCGGCGCGTTTGAGCGCACCGCAATCAACGGCTTTGGCTTCATGCAAATCGTTCGAAAACGCGTGCGGGCCTCGCTACCTGAATTGCTGAAGGGCCGTTTGATCACCGGCCATATGATAGACCTATTGCGCCGCGCGGAGCGAGATAAACTAGCCGGGGCGCAAGTGCTCGTCGCGCATCCTGCGGTGATTGCCAAGCTTTCGCGAAACCCGGATCTGACTGCGGAGCTGTCGCGGCGTACGGCGCGCGAAGTTTCCTTGCGTACTGACCCGAAGCTTGCGATATCAGGGCATTATGTCGAACAAGGCTGAAATCAAATGCGCGCTTTGCAAAAAGCCTGTGAACGGCGAACACAGCCCTTTCTGCAGCAAGGCTTGCAAGGACAAAGATCTGCTCCAATGGCTAGGTGACGGGTACCGCATGCCGGGGCCTGCGGCGGAATATGAAGACAGCCCGGGTGCGTTTGATTTTGAATGATTTCGAAGCGTGATTTTGGGCTGGACAAGCGGTGCAGCCTCTCTCTATAGGCAGCGCTCCCCAAGGCATTATGCCTTTGCCCGAATTTGGGCCCGAGTAGCTCAGGGGTAGAGCAGCGGATTGAAAATCCGCGTGTCGGTGGTTCAAATCCGCCCTCGGGCACCACTTCCCCAAATCGGTAAATCGTTATTTTGGCTAAGTTGACAGCCATTTTTTTGCACGGTCTTCTTCGCACAAAGAAAAAGGGCCGACCCTTTCGGACCGGCCCTTTGATGTATTTGTTCTGAAGATCAGATCAGAATTTGTAGCGAACAACACCGCCATATGTGCGCGGTTCGTTTGGATAACCCGATACCGAACCGTTTTGCACAACCGACGGGAAATTCGCGATGTTGTAACGCGAGTTTGTCAGGTTGCGTCCCCAAATCGCAAATTCTAGGCCGTTCGCGAGCTTGTAACCTGCGGTCGCGTCGACATTGAACGGCTCCCGCTTGAAACCACCTGGAACGTTGAGGCTCAGCAAGGTCGGGCTGTCGAACGAAACGTTGCTGTTCAGATAAAAGCTGCTGCCGTTGGAAAGCGTCCGCGTGTAATTCGCGCCGAATGTCGTGGACAGTTCGGATACGTTGGGAACTTTCAACCCGGTGCAGTCACCTACAGCGCCGTTGATCTGACAACCTGGGAAACTTTCAAACTGAGCATCCAGATACGTGAATGCCGCCGACAATGTCAGTTCAGGTGTGGGGCGGACGAGGCCATCAAACTCGATACCCTTTGTCCGCGCAACACCAGCATTGGACAGCACAAAGCCTGTTCCAATGAAGACGTTATCCTGAAAGCCTTTTACCTTTTGATCAAAGAAGGTGATGTTGAACGAAGCTTGGTCCCAATTGCCCTTCAGGCCGAATTCTTTTACTTCGGACTCTTCGGGTCCAGCGTAGCGCGTACCCGTTGACAGGTTGTTTAAAGCCAATCCTGCGGTGCGAATGCGCGAAGCGGCTGGAGCTGGCACACTTCCCGGTGAACCCGGAATGAAATCTGCCGCAAATGGACGCGAATCCCGCGAAAGGTTCCACGAGGTTGCTTTGAAACCTGTGGCATAGCTACCATAAACATTCAGGCTATCGGTGACTTTATAGGCAAGCCGTGCCGAATAAGACCAAGCATTGTCGTGCGACTTGCCGTCCTCAACCGAATTGGGGAAACCAAGGAAAGGCGGCAGGAATTGCAATGCCTTCAAACCGCGCAGCGGGTTTTGTGCCGGATTGTTGACATTGGCTGCAGCAAAGGCTGCCGCACCCGGTGCAATCGTAGTGGCATAGGCAGTTGCTCCAGCCGCTCCGGCAGGAGACGTTCCGGTGGCAAATGCTGTAACTTCTGCTGCTGTTGCCGAACGACCAAGGCCCAACGCTGTGCCAACGCCCTGCGCAATTGCGCCTTGAGTCAGCAACGTCTGACGGAAACCTGCGAGTCCGGCTCCATCAAAATCGACAGCCGAAAACTTGTCAGTGCTTACGCCGGTTCCGGTTGCCGTTTTTTTATCATCATTATATGCCACACCCCCGGTAAAGGTCAGCCGGTCAGTAATCTCAAAGTCCACGGTGCCAAAGAATGACAACGAATCGTTCTTCAAGGTGAAGCGGTCGGTGATGCCCTGTCCGGTTTGGTGGAACGACGTGCCGACAGGATTGCCGGTTACCGTTTCTAGCGTTGCCGTATTGAGCGCGCCGCCCGATGCCGAGCGTATTAGCTGGTCTGCATAATTGCGGAAATTGGTACCGAAGAACAGCTGGTTATCCTGCGAAATGTCTTCTTTCATATAGAAGCCACCGACCATGAAGTTGAGCGGACCATCAAAATCCGAAGCCAAGCGAAATTCTTGCGTAAACGTGCCCGAATCGCGGTCAGCAAAATTCCGACCAATCAAATCCGCGCTGGTGAAATCGCTGTCCTGATTGGTGAGGCTCAAGCCTTTCCGATAGGCCGTGATCGAGGTCAAACCCAATTGGCCGAGTTCGAAATCGCCTTGCATCGACACCCCGTAATTGTCGATCTTGTTGGTCGAATTGAAATTCAGGTAGCTGTCGTAGCTATAGCGGTTGTTTGAATTGATCTGTCCGCCGAGTGCACGCACGATGTTGCCCGTCGGGCCATCAACGATATTTGCAACGGTGCAGCAATTTTCATCGATCTTTTCGTAGTCGCCAATCAGGCGGAGCTTGATGCTTTCCGATGGTTCAAACAACAATTGACCGCGCGTCCACCAACGGTCGCGTTCACTGGTTTTTTCGTTGAGGTTAATCACGGTGGCATAGCCGTCGCGCTTGTTTATTCCGCCGCCTAGGCTGAACGCGACCTTGTCGCTTATCGGGCCGGTTACATTGCCCTTAGCGACGATGGCGTTGTAATTGCCGTAGCTTAGCTCAGCTGATCCGCCAAAGGTGTATTTCGGTTCTGCGGTCACGATCGAGATAACGCCAACAGACGCGTTCTTGCCGAATAACGTTGATTGCGGTCCGCGCAGTACTTCAATGCGCTTAACGTTGGGCAAGTCGCCGATTGCTGAGCCAGCACGCGAACGGTAAACACCGTCAACAAACACACCAACAGACGGTTCAATGCCAGGGTTGTTCGCGCCGTTACCAAAGCCGCGGATGATGAAGTTTGTGTTGGCAGAGGATTGCAACTGCCCCACGCGTAGTGACGGAATTAGGCCACCGATCTGGGTGATGTCAGCGACACCGGCTTTTTCAAGCTTGTCGCCCGATGCGACCGAAACCGCAATCGGTGTTTCTGCAAGCGTGGTTTCGCGTTTCGTCGCGGTTACCACGATCACATCTTCGTCTACGGCTTCTTCAGCAGCCGTAGCTGCATCGGTGGCGTCTTGCGCAAAAGCCTGTGATGCCGTGCCCATAGCTGCAAAGCTGATACCAGTCAGCATTGCTGCTTTCACGATCCCGTTGTTGATTTTCATTGTAACTTCCTCCTGTAAAACTCTAACTTGTTGTGAGTTGATTGAGATTGGTTGCCGCGTAGCGCGCACCATCAGCTCCGATAAACGGCGATGAATCCCTAAATAAACTCTCCGGGATTCAGATTAGCCAGCGGCACACTTGGCAGCAACCGAATTCGCCTTCAGTGCGCAAAATCAGCATGCCTGTTGCATATTTACATCAGTGTAAAGCGCGGCAATGCCGCGGCATTTTGCCGAATTCCCTTACGGCATATTGGGTTGCAAGGCGGCAAAGGTATCGCCAATAAAGGAGGGCAATTTTCACACTGGAGAACCAAAAATGAAAGATCCTAAAGCATTTATTCAAACCATGATCGCGTTGGCATCGGCATCGCTCGGCCTCGTTGCCGCACTTGCTTGGAATGACGCAATTAAGGCGCTTATCGCGCAGTTGCAATTGGGTGACAGCTTGGGCGCTCTTTTCGCCGTTGCCGTAATCACTACCATTTTTGCAATTGTCATGCTTGCTTGGCTCGCCAGCATATCATCGAAAATCGGCGGCGAAGCTGCATTTGAACGTGAGGCTGAGGGCTGATTAGCCCTTCTTGGGCGGCATCGGGAAAAAGGCTGAAGTCCGTCTGATATATTCATCATAGCCGGGGCGCGACTGTTTCAGGCCGCGCTCCAGCAATGGCCCACCTGACCATTTCATGAGCGTAAAGGTCAGGAACAGTGGGCCGACAACCGATGCCGCTGCAATCCAAAGGCCCGCATCAGCCGCGACAAGCCAAATGCCCCACCAGCTGAGAAAATCGCCGAAGTAATTCGGGTGCCTTGTATATCGCCACAGTCCGACATTGAGCACTTTGCCCTTGTTCGCGGCGTTGCTGCGAAAGGCTTTTAATTGCGCATCGCCAAGGGTTTCGAAAATGATACCTGCGACTGCAACGGCAACGCCAACCCATGCCAGCGCACCCAAGCCAGCGTCGACACCCGCCAAAATTGTTACTTGCGCGGGCAGGCAGGTGATAAACAATAAAGGCGCTTGCAAGGCAAAAACCATAAGCAGCGCGGTTTTTGGCCAGCTCCAGCCTTTGCTTTTCATACTACTGCCGATGATCTTGACGTAACGCGGGTCTTCTCCGTGTTTGCGCCAGCGGGTGAACAGATGAAGCGAGAGCCGCAGTCCCCATAATGTCACAAGCGCCAAAATAACATTTCCATGGGGGCTGACGCCGCCTTCCCCCGACCCTGGCCAAACCTGCCAAGCGCTTGCCCACGCCAAAATCACCATGCCGAATGCCCAGAAAGCATCGATGAAAGACACATCGCGGATCTTGCAAGCGATGCCCCATAACAGCAGGATCATTGCCAGCAATATGCCTGCGTTTAGCAACAAGCCCTGGATCATTTTATGCGCTTTCCAAACGGATCGGTTACGCCCTTTTCGGGATGCTTGGGCACAACACCTGCATAGACCGCAGCCACTTTCTTCATATCGGCTTCATAGTCGCCCGTCGGCCAAATTGCCGGACCTAGCCCACCGGTCTTGGTGCCATAATCCATCATACCCACGACCATCGGCACATTTGCTCCCATTGCTATGTGATAGAAACCGGTCTTCCAAGCGCCAACGGCCCCGCGGGTTCCTTCAGGAGCAACGGTCAGCATGAACGCATCGCGCTTGGCAAATTCATCGATCATTTGCTGGACATAATTTTGGTTGGAAGAACGATCAACGCGAACACCGCCCATGTCGTACATAAAATTCCGCATCGGCCAACGAAACAATGACTTTTTCGCCATGAAATGTGCGTGAATGCCAAGCTCTCCGATAAGGCCGAGATAGTAGACGAAATCCCAATTGCTCGTGTGCGGTGCGGCAATGATGATGAACCGCCTCGGCTCAGGCGGGGTGCCAAAAGCTTTCCAGCCATGCTTACGATATAGCCAGAGTATCGAACGCCTGAGCAGGCGGGAAATGATACTTGGTTTACGCTCCTCGACGCCCATTTTCGCTCCCTGTCGGATAGCAACCATGGACGTGAAATCCTTGGGGCGCAATTGGCTTGTTTCGCCAAGGGTGCAGGTTTAGGGTTGTGGCCAAGTACAAAAAAAGGAAGCATTAAATGTCGCATGCCCACATTCCGGTAATTTCCGCGACCGGATTGTACACTCCCCCCGATAGCATCAGCAACGAGGAGCTTGTTGCAAGCTATAACGCCTTTGCAGATCGCTATAATGCCGCGCATCCCGGGGAAGAGGCGCTGACGCATAGCTCGGTCGAGTTTATCGAAAAAGCGAGCGGTATTAAGTCGCGCTATGTTGTCGACAAGGCCTCTGTGCTTGATCCCGATATCATGGCTCCGCGTTTTGGCGCGCGGCCCAACGACCAGATATCGATTATGGCAGAAATCGGCGTTAAGGCCGCGCAAGCCGCTCTTGTCGCTGCTGGCCGCGACGTAGGCGATGTCGACGCGGTGCTCTGCGCTGCGTCCAACATGCAGCGTGGCTATCCCGCGATGGCGGTCGAGATACAGGCAGAGCTTGGCATGAATGGCGGCTTTGCGTTTGACATGAATGTCGCGTGTTCTTCAGCGACATTTGGGATACAGACCGCCGCTGATTATGTCCGATCAGGCAGCGCAAAATCGGTGTTGATTATCAGCCCCGAGATTACATCGGGCCATTTGAACTGGCGCGACCGCGATAGCCATTTCATTTTCGGTGATGTTGCAACCGCCGTTTTGGTTGAAAGCCGCGACATTGCTCCGGCAAATCACTGGGAGATTTTGGGCACCAAGCTGAAGACGCAGTTTTCGAACAATATCCGCAATAACTTCGGATTTTTGAACCGCGCGCACGGCGAGCCGATCGATCAGGAACACCCGAAAAGCGACAAGCTGTTTGTCCAAGAAGGCCGCAAAGTATTCAAGGAAGTGGTGCCGATGGTGGGGGAGATGATCATCGAGCACGGGGCTAGCCTCGGCATAGCTGGCGATCAGATTCGCAGGCTCTGGCTGCATCAGGCCAATGCCGGGATGAACCGGCTGATCGCGCAGCGTGTTTTGGGTCATGAAGCTAGCGAAGATGAAAGCCCGACGGTGCTTGATACTTATGCCAATACATCAAGCGCGGGGTCGATCATCGCCTTTCACAAGCATAATGCCGATTTGGCGGCGAATGATGTCGGGCTGATTTGCTCTTTTGGCGCTGGCTATTCTGTCGGCAGCGTTTTTGTGCGAAAGGTTTGCTGAACATGTCAGGAAAAAAGATATTAGCGATTGCCACGCTCGCTGCGTTGCTTTTGAATGCAGGCGTTGATGCCAAGCGCGTCAAGAAAAAGAAGAACACGCGCCGCGATATTGTGACCACTATTTTGAAGGATGCGGGCGGGACGGAACGCGGCAAAGCGGCAATATACCAGATAGGCCAACAGATACGGCTTGAGGTCATCTATACCGGCGCGATTACGGGCGCGACGCACGGTGTCCATTTGCATCAAGTCGGTAAATGTGAGGGGCCGGATTTTGCTTCGGCCGGCCCGCACTGGAATCCTTACAAGGTGGTTCACGGCATGAAGACGCCAGGCGGGGGGCATGCGGGCGATCTTCCCAATCTGGTCATCGATGCTACGGGCACCGGAAAGATCGATGCGTTGATCGACGGGATTGCGATAACCGAAGCCCCCATGGAAAATTTGGGCGCGGTTGTGGTGCATGAAAAGGCCGATGACATGATGACCGATCCGTCGGGCAACAGCGGCAAGCGGATAGCCTGCGGGGCATTTGGAAAATAGAGTGCGGCCTGATGCCGCTTCAGGAAACATAGGAACAGTCGTCAAATTCTGCGTTACTTTGGGAAATCATCAAACGCTGGTGTCCGTATGCGATAAGTTTGCAACGCATCGCTTCACCGCATTCCACACATGTGCAACCCTTGGTTCTCCGAACTGACTTTTGACACTTTTGACACGGAATCGCGTTTTTTGCGTTTCTGTTCATATTTCTTAACGCGGCCTCTGACACAGCCTTTCCGGCGAGCGTATAAGAACATATATAGAACGCAAAGTCAAGAGCTATTTCACGGGCAGCGCTCACATCATGTCTGCATGCGACAAGTTTTCTGTCGTTTAGGGATCAGTTTGATGACCCTGAAAGCCGCCGTTCCCAAGCGCTGGTTAGAGACGGCACTGCTGCGCTACAAATGCCAGTTCGGGACTTGGAAGTCCGTTTGAATAAACCAGTCTGTCGAAGCGAGCGTAGCGTACATTGTGCGGCTCCACCCATTCAGGACGAAATCTGGGCAGTTTGCATTGTCGAGCAAATATCCTTGGAAGGAATCCGACGAGAGCCTGCTGAGGCTGCTCGCGCGCAACTGAACGACTTTAGCCACCTCCCCACCAGCTTGCACCGAGAAGCGATAAGCCAGGTTGTAGCCAACGAAGTGATGGCGAACCCGCTCCTTGTCTTGGTGCGACCAATTGGCTGGAGGCTCGCTTTCGAACTTTAGCAGCACGGGATCCTCTCGAAACACTACCGCTGCGATCCATCGCTCATCGAAAAAGTGAGCCTCATCCAAATAAGGGTGCAATGTCTGCTCGTTAATACTCACACCAAACGACGCATTTTTTCCGGAATTGCAGTCGCGGCAGCACGGCACCAAATTGCTTGGATGCACCGAAAATGAGGGAAAATTCGCTTTTGGGAGATAGTGATCGAGCGTCTTTGCATGGCCGAGGTCGCCACAAAACGGACAGAGACCGCCTGCCGCTGTCAAAAGATCGTCATAGATACTGCGGGAAGAACCCGTGGTTCCGACCATAAAGTTGGTATAAAGGTCCATTAAGTTCTTTTTAGTGAGCGCTCCAACAACTAGGGCGTCCGGATTCCCATTTGAAATTCTGGGCAAACCGGACCAAGCCGCGATCTGGCTCGCCGAATCGAATGCAGTATTCGCTTGCTGTATGCTATTGCGGTTAGACTGGAAGAGGCTGCGAAGGGTGTTGTCGTTTATTGCGTCAACGCATGCATCATAAGTAGCAAGCGGGGCGTGCTGTGGCAGATTCATCTTTCTCACGCGATTGTCGTCGCTGAATCTCGATCAGCCACCATAGCCCGCAGGATACCGCGTGCTTCCTGACCTAGCTGCCCACCATACAAATTAACGATATCCTCATAGGAACCTCCTTGCGAAACGGCATTCTTTAGCAGCGCATGAAAACCCGACTGCGTCACTTCGAGTCCAAACACTTCACGAGTTAGCGAGCCGACATTTTCGCCAAAGGTTTCGAGCCGTGGCCGCTCGACATTCATAGAAAGTCTTGAGCGCGTAATCACGTAAACGCAGGAACGCGGCACTTCCTGCAGCACGACTGGCGAATGAGTTGCAATGATTGCGACGCCATTCCGGTTTTGAAGAAGCTCGCTCAACGCCCGTGTAAAGGCAGAAAGCAAGGGGGGATGTAGATGGCTTTCTGGCTCATCAAGCAGAATAAGAGTCTTTTCTTCCACGCGTGCTACTAGGCGCGATATCGTAAGAAGAACGACCGCATGGCCCGAGCTCATCTTCTCGACCAACTTCGTTGCCGTTTCGGTTAGCGAATCATCCTTCAGTTCCAAAAGCCTACAGAGGTTCATCCTCGCAAAATTCTCATCAAACTCCAATGTCTTGATAGCATTCTGCCATCGTTGCGCCCGACTGCTATCAGACAAGCATTCGCCTATGCTGGTGATGCATTCCCTCTGAAGGGTTGGCAAAGATTTGAGCAATGCCCCGGTATCGTCTTCGATGTCTTTGAGGCCAATATAGCTATATCGAGTGCCGAGTCCCGGATCGGGTTGCTCTTTGGGCGGCGTGAACGGATCGAATGCACTGAACGCGACAGAGATCAGAGAGCTGAAATACCCTGAAGGAATGGGCGCGTACTCAAACATGCTTTTGGCGCGAAAACGGGCAGCGGTGGCATCCTGACTCAGGACTGCTGATATCATTTCGTTTAAAAGCGTCGTCTTTCCGACACCATTCCGTCCGATCAATGCATGTATGTTGGTACTGGGTACTGAACTGGCGGTCACGGTGAAATCCAAAACTACTCCGGCTACCTTTTCCGATTCTGGAAGGTAAAAATGGAAGTCGAAATCGCTCAAAGGGACTTGGCCGCTGAGAACGCGGCGAAACTGTCCATCAATAGACGTGAGGCTCACTGACCGAAGCAACGATGTGCGGAATACCTCCTCTTGCTTGATCGAATCCAGTCGATCATCAGCGAGGACAATATCTTGTAGCCCTCGTAGGAATGAATCTCGCGTGACGGCCGATACCGTGTTGAGCATGCTGTAATAGGACACGTCCTGTCCTACTGAAAAACATTGTTCTGGCAGGGAAACAAAGGAAGATTCTAGGATGGAGTGTGTAGCGACTGCTGTCGTCTGTCCCGCAAAGCCAATCTTTACGCTCCCAAGGTCGAATCTTGCGCCATGTTCATCGAAGAGAAGAACTTGAAACATTGTAACGAACGAATAGTCATTCCAATTGTCAATTCGGAGAATTGCTTGATTTCGTCCTGTGCTGGGTTCTCCAAACTGGCTGACGATAGTGAATTGCAAACATCCCTCTCTTTCGCGGGTTTCGTCACCCAACTTATACTTCTCAAGCTGAAAACTGAGCAAACATCAAGTGGAGCGAAGCGAGGTGTCCCCACATATCCGCGGCAGGACAAATAAGCGATTGGATTGCGACTGACCGCTTTTGGATGGTGAAAGCTCAAAACCCGCCTGTCAGGACCCCCCAACAAACCAGTCTTGAAATCTCAGCAGTTGTTCGGGGCCACGGATTGTTGGACGAAGGAGGTCTGATCGCACATCGGGCTTGAAATGTTGGATTTCGTTTGCAACACTTTGCGTGACATCGGTAACTGCGCGTCTCGCTGATCCGCGTCACCACAACAGCGATTCGCTTCAGACGCCGTCAACTTAAGTAAACTTACAGCGCGGCAAACGTTTGATGGCCAACGTTCAATTCAGTGTGAACTTGCACGGTTTTCTGCGGGTTTTGGGTGATTGGTCCTATCGGCCGGTACGCGCCCGATAATCCTTTGGCAGCATGAACTCGCCTTGCCAAAGGCCTGATTTCGCGGCGCGAGCGGCGTCTTCTTCGGTGCCGTAGCTCCGCATATCATGAAATTCATCGCTTACCGCTAACCCGGCGCTGACCTGTGCTGCGGCTATGTCTTGGGTTGAAACCGTGCGGCAATTCGCAAGCGACCGGGCGTAACGGTCCTGAACCTCTGCTTCACACGCCAAGCCCGGCTGGGTGAGCAAAGCCTCCAGATTGGCTTTGGCGGTGCGACCGCACGGCCAATCCGATCCGCGTGCGTCCTTACAATTCTGATTATACTCGGGCGCATCTATACCGGTAAGCCGGAGCTTGCGCGTGCCGATCACAAAGCTGTCACCATCGGTCACGAACAGCTTTTGGCCAGTAACCGGCACGGGTTCGCGCTTGTCGGACATTTGGCTGTAGAAATACGCCCCGGTCAGGATCAGCCCAAGTATCGCCAGCAATCCGACAAAGCGGAGGAATTTTCTGAAGCGCGATTCTGCCGTGCGCGGAAAGCGCAAGGGTTTTGGGTATTTTCGGGATCGGCGCAGCATTGCGCCCAAGCATACAATATTGCTGGCTTTACGCCAGTATCAGTCGTTAACGAACAATAGCTAGTGACGGGAAATTACCGAGCATATGTTCAAAAATCGCCGGATGCAGCGGATTTATGAAGCCACAGCCATACAGATCGCGGTCATGCCACATGATCCGTGCTTCCAAGGCGGCATAACCCGGTATGGTCAGGAAAATGGAACGATCGTCGCGGATGTAAGTCGATGAACGAATGCGAAAGCCTGATTGCGACAGGTCAATGATATGAACCTTTAGCTTGCCGCCGCCATGTTCGCGGACATCGGCATAAATTTCCACAGACCCGCGGTTAAACTCGCGCGCATTGAACCATTTGGATTCGTCATCTTCGTTCAACATGGGTTGATTCATGGGTCGCTTTCCTGTCCGAACCAAATTGCATTCGGGATTACGACCAACTTTACATTTTTCGTGATAAAAAAGGGTTAACGTTTGGGGGTATTGCCGTGACGCTCAATCAAGGATGAGCGCCAGAGCAACGTAGATCAAAATCGGTGAGCCGAAGCCGATCAAAGTGGCGACGACAAAGAGCAAGCGAACCAGCGTAACATCAATACCAGACCAGTCCGATAGTCCTGCGCAAACGCCCCAGATTTTCTTTGTTGCGCGGTTCAAAGCCAATTTTGTCATGATCAATTATCCTTTCTCAATAAGATTTCTTGTTGTCGGAACCGCGATTAAGCGACCAACGCTGCGACAGGTGCAACAGCAGGAGCAACGCTCATGCCGATGGTGATGAATGCGCAAAACAGAGCGGCAAAAGCTGCGGTGACTTGCTTGTGGGTTGCGATAGTCATTTTGATTTCCTTCATTTTAGGATTTGGATGGTGCGGTGATGATTAAGCGAGCAGTGCAGCAGCGGGCGCAACAGCGGGAGCAACGCTCATACCAATGGTGATGAATGCGCAAAACAGAGCGGCAAACGCTGCGGTGACTTGCTTAGGGGCGGTGATAGTCATGGTAACTTCCTTTCAAATGGAACCTTGGTTCCGGGTGGGTTTGACCGGTCATTCGGTCATATCGAGGTAAATGCATGGACCGTGCCAGTTTCATAATATGCTGTATAAACAAACAGATAAATATTTTCTGTCAATTTATGCAGGGTTGTAAAAACTTACAACATGGCGAAAAATACCAATAATTAGCAATGGTACTTTGCGAGGCGCTGCCCAAATTGGCTTCTTGCATGAATCGTGGTTGACGCGCGGTGCTGGGTCTTTAGGCGAATGCACATGGCCTTGACCCGTTTGCTCTTAAGCAATTTTCGAAATCATGCGCAGTTGGCGCTCATGCCGGAGAAGCGTTTCCTGATGCTGCACGGACCTAATGGTGCGGGTAAGACTAATATACTGGAAGCCATTTCGCTTTTGGTTCCGGGCAGGGGCCTCAGGCGAGCAGCGCTGTCGGACATGGCATTGAAAGATGGTGACGGTTCATTTGCTGTCAGCGCTAATTTGAGCGACATCCAGCTTGGAACCGGCACGGAAGCTGGCGCACCTGAACGCCGCAAAGTGCGGATCAATGGTGCTATACAGTCTATCAACAGCCTGGCTGAGTGGCTGGCGGTAATCTGGCTTACGCCCAGCATGGACCGGATATTTACCGAAGGGGCAGGGGGCAGGCGTCGGTTCCTCGACCGGTTGGTACTGGCAAGCGCCCCCCGGCATGCCGCAATTTCGGGGCGCTATGATCAAGCCACCCGTCAACGCAACCGGCTGTTGAGCGGTGACACACCTGCCGACGCGATGTGGTTAGATGCGATCGAGACCGAAATGGCAAGTGCTGCTGCAGACATCGATGCAGCACGCCACGAGATGGTGGCGGCGCTTTCGGTAAAGCTGGCTGAGGTGCAGGAGCAAATCTTCGCAGTGCCGCAAATTTCGCTCGATGATCAAGCACGCCCTAGCGCAGACGAATGGCGTGCGCGTTGGCGTGCTTCGCGCGGGCGCGATGCTGCAGCGGGAAGAACGCTTGAGGGGCCGCACCGCGTGGACTTGCGCGTGGTTCATGCTGGCAAGAACTGCGATGCGGCTTCTTGTTCAACGGGCGAACAAAAAGCGATGCTTCTTTCGATGATATTGGCCCATGCCGAACTAATCGCCGAAAAGCGCGGAGAACCGCCGGTTTTGTTACTCGATGAAGTCGCCGCTCATCTCGATCCACAGCGCAGAGCGGCTCTATTTGAGCGATTGGATCATATCGGCGGTCAAGTTTGGATGACGGGTACCGAAGAAGCCTTGTTTAGCGGGGTGCGCAGCGATCTGGGGCAGATGATTGCGGTTGGTGAACCTATGCTTGCACCCGCGGTGTGAATCGCGACCAACCATCGGGTCCGAGCCGTTCGAGCGGTTGATAGCGTGCCTTATACTGCATCCGCGCCGAGCCTTCGATCCAGTAGCCGAGATAGACATAAGGCAGTCCAGCCACACGCGCGCGCAAAATATGATCCATGATGATATAATTGCCGAGGCCTGGGCGCCCAGCGGCCTCTGCATCATAAAAGCTGTAAATCATCGAAAGGCCGTCGCCTTGCCGGTCGGTCAAACAAGCCCCGACGAGCTCACCTGGACGACCGTCCAGCGAAGGCAGCCGATACTCGATGATCTGGCTCCTGACAGGGGATTGTTCCACCATGTCGGCATAATCGATGTCATCCATGCCGATCATGCCTCCGCCGGGATGGCGCTGCGCCAAATAACGCTGAAGCAACTCATATTGCTCGGACGTTGACCATGGACGGCAAGCCGCGACCGCCAGATCCTCATTGCGGCGAATGATCCGCCGCTGCGTAGCATTTGGTTCGAATTCCTGCGTCAGTACGCGGACGGAAACACAGGCTTTGCATTCGATGCAGCTTGGTCGATAGGCGACATTCTGGCTACGGCGAAAACCGATCCGGCCCAGCGCGTCATTAAGTTCATCGGCATGCGGCCCGTTAAGTTCGGTGAATACCTTGCGTTCGGTTTTGCCCGGCAGATAGGGGCACGGGCCCGGGTTGGTCACGAAGAAGCGCGGAAAGCGGACTGGTGCGGTCATGTTACGCTGCTAACCCGTTGGCTAAAGATGTTGAAACCCAGACACATCTATGCGCCCGGAAATCGAGTCTGAAAAGGGCATTTACCAAGAATTTTGGCAGGTAGCAGTCAGTAGCAACTGTTCGTCGGCAGCAACGAGCGTTATGGCCGATCAGACGACTCTAAATCAGCTACCCTCGCCGGGATCAGCCGAGAAATATTTCTCAAACTTGCCTTCTTCACCCTTATGCTCATCGGCATCAGCAGGCGGTTCGCGGCTTGACGTAATGTTTGGCCATTCTGCGCTATATGTCGCGTTCAGCTCGAGCCATTGTTCCAAGCCGCTTTCGGTATCGGGCAAAATGGCTTCTGCGGGGCATTCGGGTTCGCACACACCGCAATCGATGCATTCGTTGGGATTAATGACGAGCATATTGTCGCCTTCATAGAAGCAATCGACCGGGCAGACCTCAACGCAGTCCATATATTTGCAACGGATGCAGGCGTCGGTAACGACATAGGTCATTTGTTGTGGCTCCCTCTCGGCATTCTGTCGCACCGATGCGACGCCCCTGCCTATTGTGTTAGCAGCAATTAAGTCAACAGCCTCTTTTCGCTGGAATTGCATTTTTTTGCCTAAAGCAGCTGGTAATGCCTTTGCGCTTCTTGGGCTGGGCCGCGCCGATGCGGCACAGCGATAAGCCGAAACGAGATGATCTCTTCGCCTTTTGGGAACGTTATGATCGAACCTGCAACGACAGTTGCGCTAGATTTCTGGACGCGCGTACCGTCAGCCCGGACATGCCCGGATCGGGCCCATAGTTGCGCGATGCTGCGACTTTTGGCGAGACGCAGAAAATACAATAGTTGATCAATGCGGATGCTTTCGCCGTCGGGCATTGTTTTATGTGGCGGCGCCGATCACGTCTTCAGACCCTTCAGCGCAGCCAGCTGCAATGCCAGCGAGGATGGAGGCGAGGGGGGAGGCGATTTTGCAAAGTCTTTTTTCGGGCGCTCTTTCTGCCCATCGCGTGGCTTTTGATTGCCTTTCGATTTTGCTCGCTCGGCAGGTCTGGGCGAGTTTCTGTCAAAATTCGGCTTGGTCTTGCGGAGGCCAACCCAACGCCAGTAGCTGAGCGCCACGGGCTGCGCGTGCGTTTCTGCGGTGGGAATAGCGTCTTCCTGTTTGCTGATTTCCGCTTCATCGCAAGGTTCGACGGCTGCCGGGATTGCGTCATGGACAGCCGTTTCTGGTTCGACCGCAACCGGGATAGCTTCCGGCATGGGTTCATCTGTTGCGACTTGTTCTGGCTTTACCACATCGGCTTCGATTGCGCCGCGAAAACCTGCATCGCGCATAAGTGCTCGCAGCCCCTTCTCGCTCAATCCAAGCGAAGTCGCAAAGGCCATGTCCATCGCAAAGACCAACGCCGGTCCGCGCGCCTCATGTGCCTTCTTGATAACACGTTCGGCCAAATCGATGCGGACATACTCGTCACCAATGCGTCGGAATCCGGCATTGCGGCAATCGGCTAAGCTCGCGAAGTTCCATTCTTTGAGATGGACCGCGCTTTCAGGCGGCAGTGCGGCCATTGGCTTGTCGTCACGTGCAGCAAACAGCGCAGAGCGCCATTTCGCTGCGGCTGGTTTGAGTGCTGCGTGATGATAAATATCCAGTGCGCCAAATACTATGCCTGCCTTGCGCGCATCACCGCGTGCTTCCTTCGGCAAAGAAGCTATCGCCTCGGCCAAATATTGTCGGCCCGCGATCCCGCCGGCATCCGCCAGCTGTGCGGCAAGCGCGCGGACCTGACCATTTAGTGCCGCATCACCGCTGGCATTTTGCAGCGCAACCACGCCGCCCATCGCCTTTTCCAACTGCGCAGCAATCCACGCCTCAGCGCGGTCGGTGACGGCGCGCAGCTCCTCACCTTCAAGTCCTGCGACAGCGCGCGCAGCCTTAAATGCTGGCGCCATCAAAGCCTTACCGCGCACCAGCTTGCCAAGTTCGGCCTCGCTCCAAAAAATCGCCGGGCGTCCTTCCTTATCGGGACCGAGCGAGAATTCGCTGTCATCAGCCTGTGTCAAACGTTCAACCTTTTTCTTCAAGATTTTGCTCAAATGCCGTTCGGCTGTTGCCAATAATAGCTTCCGGTCTGTGGCACGGGCAGTTGCATCCACCCGAAAGGCAAATCCGTCAAGTGTCCCAATGTCCTCACCGTCGACCAAAACATGATTGTCCTCGTCCAGCGTCACTGCCAAGTCGGCTGTTGATGGGCCTTGCCGTTTGAGCAGATGCGACATCCGGCGATCAACAAACCTCTGCCTCAGCCCGTCATGGAGTGCATCTGAGAGTTTTTCCTCCACCTCTCTGGCGCGAGCGGCCATGGCGGGGGGATTATCAAGCCAGTCGTCGCGGTGTGCGACATAGGTCCATGTTCTGACCGCTGCGATCCGGGCCGCGAGTGTATCGACATCACCTTGAATAGTATCGAGACGCGATAGCTCCTGGGCAAAGTGGCTTTGCGGGATTACACCGCCGGGTTCGCCCAAATGTCGCCACAGCCCTGCGATGAACCGGGCATGATGTTCTTCGCCCATTTGCCGGAAGTCAGGCAAGCGCGCGACATCCCATAGCCGAGCGACTTGCTCTGGCTTGCGGACGACCCGCGTGACTTCGGCCATTTCGGATAGCCGTTTGAGGACAGCCAGATCAATAGCTTGCGGTGCAGCGACCAAACCCGCTTCATCTGGCTTTGATCCGAGATCTGCAATTAACCGCGCTATGCTATCCGTGCGTGGCTCTGCCTCGCGCCAATAGAGCCAGTCGAGAGGGGGAAAATGGTGGTTTTCGATAGCCAGAACTTCTTCGCCGGTCATATCCGGGCAGCTTCCCGCCAGCGTGCCGAAGCTGCCGTCGCGCTGATGCCGTCCAGCGCGCCCTGCGATCTGTGCCATTTCCGCAACGCTGAGCCTGCGCACGCGGTTGCCATCAAACTTGGTCAGGCTGGCAAATGCGACATGATCCACGTCGAGGTTCAGCCCCATGCCGATTGCGTCGGTCGCAACCAGGTAATCGACCTCGCCCGATTGAAACATTGCAACTTGCGCGTTGCGGGTGCGCGGGGAAAGAGCGCCCATGACGACCGCCGCACCGCCGCGTAGCCGCCGGAGAAGTTCGGCGACGACGTAGACCTGCTCGACAGAAAAAGCGACGATTGCAGAGCGCTTGGGCAAACGGGATAGCTTTTTGGGGCCAGCATAGCTGAGTGTAGAAAAACGGGGACGGGTGGTGATCTCGCTTTCCGGCAACAGTTTGCGGATCAGTGGCCGTAAGCTTTCCGAACCGAGGATCATCGTTTCCTCTCGGCCTCTGGCATGGCGCAGCCGGTCGGTGAAGATATGGCCGCGTTCGGGGTCCGCGCCTAGCTGTGCCTCGTCAAGCGCCACAAAGGCAAACTCCTTCTGCAGCGGCATGCTCTCTACTGTGCAGCAATAATAGCGCGCCCCTGCCGGTTCGATCCTCTCTTCACCGGTGATCAGCGCAACTTGGCCAGCGCCTTTCAAGGCAACAACCCGTTCGTAGATTTCGCGCGCCAATAGCCGCAGGGGAAAACCCATCATGCCGCTTGAATGCGCACACATCCGTTCTACGGCGAGATGCGTCTTGCCGGTATTTGTCGGGCCCAGAATGGCTGAAAGTGGAACGCGGGGTGCGGCCATGCGTGACGCTATAGGGAGTGTCAGGCTAAAGGAGAAGTGGCGCATTTCGGCAATACCGCAATGCGGAACTATTGCATAGGGGCGTGCCGACTGGTCCTACAGTTTCAAATCACTGTCTGGAACGTCTTGCAAAGTCCCGCGTTCATCAACGCCAGCCAGCCATTTCTGGTACGCCGTTTTGAGGCCCCAGCAAAAAAGTGCAAAAAACGGGATGAAAAACCATATCATCCGAAAAGGGATCGGCCAACTCAGAAACACCAAGAAGCAATTGGCACCAATTACAATTGCAAAAAATGGCGTGGTCCAGCTCATTGATAACAGCTTATAGCGCCGGATTTCTTCAGGTGTGCGAATGATTGTGTCGGTTCCACTGCTCAATCTCTTTTGACCATGCGCTGTTTCCAGTGGCTTCAATTTTGCTACTTTGTCGGTGGTGTAATGCGCGACCTGTGGTTCAGGGCCTCGATAGCCATTTTCGGAATAATAGTCGTGTTTGAAAACTGGTGCGCGACCGCGCAGGGCCCTTGCCGGGGCGTTATTCAGATGGCGGCGATAAAAGGTCCACCAGATCATGTAACTGCCAAATAATATCCAGAAGACTGGCAAAACATAATCAGCAAGTTTATACTCTTCCATTGCGAGGATCACCAAAGCAATAGCCATCCCGCACACGACGACTGACTTGTAAATATACGTCCAGCCTTGGCTATATCCTTCCAAAAATCCCTTCAACTCTTCTTCGCTGATCTGGATCGGATTCGATTCAATTTTGTCGTAAAAATAGATTTTATCTTCGATGAATTGGAACTTTCGGTCAAATTTCCGGACGTCTTCCCCTTTACTCAATCTCAAACGAAGTAAAGCAGTTGAATTTTCGTACATGGCCAACTTCCTCAATGCCCTCCAGCAAAAGGTTGCACTATGCTTCTTTCATTTTGCTGAATATGTGGTTGGAATACAACATAAAGTCACGGCCAAAATCAAATACGCTCGGCAATAGTAAATTCGGGGGCGTGGACAAAATCCATGAATTGCCCCATGATTGATTGTACGATCGGCCCCGCCATATCCTAGTTGGTAAATCCAGCCAGATCGCTGATTTCAAAGATTTCGAAATAGGCTTACGGCGGCGCGCCTTCTCCTATCAGCAATCCCGAGGTACGGTATGTTTCAAATGCGGTCGCGCGGCTTTGAGAACGCATCACTGGCTGGTCGGTTTCGCGCACCCATTTTTCAAATGCCTCGGGCGCTACGCCTTGTTTCAAATTATAGCGCAGTAACAAATAGGCCATCACATTCCTCCCTCAATTGCGCGGTGCTTGCCTCCTGTAGGACAAAGCCTCGGCGATATGGATGCGACCTATGGTTTCCGAACCTGCCAGATCGGCAATGGTGCGCGCAACCCGCAAAATTCGGGTGTAACCGCGCGCTGATAACCGCATTGCTTCGGATGCTTGTGCGAGCAGCTTTTGCCCGGCCTCATCGGGGGAGGCATGCTGGCGCAGCGCTTCTCCATCCAGCCCTGCATTGGTGTGCCCTTTGCGCGCAGCGGGCGCGTCTTTCAGGCGTTTCTGCTGCACATGCCGCGCAGCGGCCACGCGTGCCGCCACTTCGGCTGACCCTTCTGCTGGCGGCGGAAGTACAAGATCAGCCGCACTGACGGCTTGCACTTCGACATGCAGGTCGATCCGGTCGAGCAGTGGTCCGGAAAGCCGCGTCTGGTAATCGGCAGCACATCGCGGTGCGCGCGAACAGGCAAGCGAAGCGTCACCCAAATGACCACAGCGGCACGGGTTCATCGCGGCGATAAGCTGAAAGTCAGCGGGAAAAGTCACATGGCTATTGGCGCGTGCGATACTGACCTCTCCTGTTTCGAGCGGCTGGCGCAAGCTGTCGAGCACATTGCGCTGAAATTCTGGCAGCTCGTCAAGAAATAACACACCGCGGTGCGCGAGGCTGATTTCACCGGGCCGAATACGCAGGCCGCCGCCGACAAGTGCTGGCATCGACGCACTGTGATGCGGGCTGCGAAATGGGCGGGTACGGATTAATCGACCGCCTTCCAGCGTTCCTGCGACCGACGCGATCATCGATACTTCCAACGCTTCAGATGAAGCAAGCTCAGGCAAAATGCCCGGTAAGCAAGAGGCGAGTAGGGACTTACCCGCACCCGGTGGGCCACTCATCAGCAGATTATGGCCGCCCGCCGCTGCGATTTCGAGCGCGCGTTTCGCGGTTTCCTGCCCTTTCACTTGTGCAAGGTCCGGACCGTGCGAACATGGATCAACCGGCCCGGGTTCGGGCGGTCGCAGGACCGATTGCCCTTTCAGATGGTTGAGCAGCGCGATCAGGTTTGGCGCGGCGACAACCTCTACATCACCTGCCCACGCGGCTTCTGCTCCTTGCACGGCAGGACAGATCAGTCCCATGTCACGGCCCGACGCATGGATCGCCGCGAGCAGGACGCCGGGCGACGCAGCTACCCGGCCATCAAGCCCAAGCTCACCAACGGCAACGAAATGCGACAAAGTTTCTGCATCAACCAAACCCATCGCCGTTAACAAAGCTAGCGCAATCGGTAGGTCATAATGCGATCCTTCTTTGGGAAGGTCGGCAGGGGACAGATTGATCGTGATCCGCTTGGGCGGCAGCGCAAGGCCAAGCGCAGAGATGGCGGCGTGTACACGCTCCCGGCTCTCGGCCACGGCTTTATCGGGCAGACCCACAATAGTGAAGCGCGCAAGGCCCGGCGCGACCTGACACTGCACTTCGACAGAGCGTGCCTCTAATCCGAGATACGCGACGGTTGATACGCTGGCGACCAAAGTGTTTTCCCCTCGGGCTGTTGCCCCTCTTTCCACATTCAAATTGCCTGTCGGGGGTTGGTCGCGACAAATCCAGCGAAGCAGTTAGTATACCAGCCGTTCGCACTGCCTTTGGCAGGTGCAAACAGGGTTAATTTCGTTTAAGGGATAGTTGCTTACGCCTTGAAAACGCGTGCTGCGGCATAGCGCTGGATATGAAACGTTTTCTTTCGATCTTTCTGGCAACAATTGCCTGGCACTCCGCCCCCCTATCGGCGGCGGCAAGTTTGCCGGTTGACTCTAGTGCCTATGACATTGGCTTGCTTGAAGAAGCTGAAGAGGCACAAGAAGTCGCACCGTTTTCACCGCGCGCTTACGGCCCTTTCCGGATGGTTGCGCCCGATCGGGCGGAGCTGAACGGAGATATCGACACCGGCGCGCTTGGTGCCTTCAAAGCGCTGCTGCGCGATTTTCCAAGCCTAAAGCAAATTGACATGATCGATTGCCCGGGCACTGACGATGATGAAGAAAATCTCGCTATTGCGCGGTTAATCCGGGCGCGCGGCATAACGACCCATGTTCCTGACGGCGGTTCGGTACGCTCGGGCGGGGTAGAGCTGTTCCTCGCCGGTGTAGAGCGTAAAGCAGGTGCAAGCGCGGAATTTGCCGTACACAGCTGGCGCGATGAAGACGGGTTGCAGCCGGATGATTATGCCGAAGATGATCCCGCCAACCAGCGCTATTTGCAATTCTACCGTTTGGTCGGCATGGACGATACCAAGGCAAAGGCATTTTACGCGCTCACCAATTCCGTGCCGGCCGATGACGCGCTGTTCTTGGGCCGCAGCGACATCGCGCGGTACGTCACACTTAATTGATCAACAATGCTGGAGCCGGGCCTTTAGCCTGGCTGGCTGAGTAAACTGCGTGCTTGCCCCGCAATTTGAGCGAGCATTGCCGGGGTCGCGGCTGCACCCAATTGGGCGCGTTCAACCATTTGATGGAAAGCACTAACGCGTTGTCGATTGGTCGCCAGCCATTTGTTGAGCGACGCAGTTATGTCCTTGCCACTTAGTCGCGCAAGAAAATCGAGCCGCATCGCCTGAAAATCACGGGCAAGCCCGGCGACTAACAATCTCTCCCACGGATCAACCGGATCCATCTGCATAGCGGCACCTTGCGCCCAGCCAAGCCCCATGGCTTCGCCAAGCGCCGTAAACGCACGCGTCAGTATTTTTGCATCGACACCCGTACTGCTTGAAATCGCCGCAAGCCCGATTGCGCCGTCCAATTGCGCCAAACGGACCAGCGCGCTCGCGATTTTTGGCGGTGCGCCAGCGCTCAAAAGTCTTTGGCCGAAATTCTCGGTCTGGGTCCTGACTTCGCGCGGCAGCAATTCAGCCCGCGCAGCGGATAGCTTCGAAATGATCGGGGCATAGGTTTCTACCGCCTCGCCAGCGCTGCGCCCCGTTTTGCCATTGCGGATGATGTCGGCCATTGCCGCGCGGCATTCGACTGCGACCTGACCAAACAGCATCAGGCGGCATTCCTCTGACATTGTCGCGCCGTCGATCATCGACCAAAGCTCGGGCAGGGCATAGAGTGCCTCCGCGATAACAAAGGCTTCGGCAACGTTGGAAAGCGGGCAGCCTTCTTCCTCGGAAAGCTCAAATGGATGCAACATACCCAGTCGGTTAACCAAGCGGTTGGCTACTTTTGTCGCGATAATCTCTTTGCGCAGCCTGTGCGCGAGAATTGCGCTTTTATGTTTGGCGGCCATTGCTTTGGGGAATGCAGCAAACAGCTCGGCCTCCATGAATGGATCGCTGCCTAGCGTTGTTGCCTCGACTGCATCCTGCATGGCCAGTTTTGCGGTGGCGAGAAGCACTGCGAGTTCGGGACGCATCAAGCGGTTGCCTTCGCTCATCCGGCGGTTGAGCTCGTCATTGGCGGCAATGCCCTCAACGCGGCGGTCGAGTTTGCCTGTTGCCTCAAATGTTTCAATCAGGCGCACATATGCCGCCAGATCGCCCGAACCGCCGGTCTCTGCTATCGAAAGGGCGAGCGTTTGCAGCCGGTTGTCTTCGAGAACCAATGCGGCGACATCGCCGGTCATGCTGGCAAGCAACTTGTTGCGCACGGGCTCTTTCAATTTACCGCTCGCCATTTCGGCATTGAGCGCGATTTTGATATTAACTTCATTGTCCGAACAATCGACGCCAGCAGAATTGTCGATGAAGTCGGTGTTGATCCGGCCGCCGCGCATTGCAAAGCCGATGCGGCCTTTTTGCGTAACACCTAAGTTAGCACCTTCGCCGATAACCTTGGCACGGACTTCCGAAGCATTGATCCGGATCGCGTCATTGGCGGGATCACCCACCTCGACATGGTTTTGGCCATCGTCCTTTATGTATGTGCCAATACCACCGAACCAAAGCAGTTGTGCGTCGCAGGAAAGCACTGCGTGCATCAGTGCGGTGGGTTCAATGTCGCGCGAGGCCAAACCGAGCAGCTTTTGCGCTTCGGCGGAAACGCGGAGCGATTTTTCGCTGCGTGCATATACGCCGCCACCTTTGGAAATCAGCTTTGCGTCATAGTCGAGCCAGCTGGAGCGTGGCAGTTTGAACAGTCGTTCGCGTTCTTTCCAGCTTTTCATTGGATCGGGATTTGGATCGATAAAAATATGCCTGTGGTCAAATGCCGCGATCAACTTGACGGACTTCGACAGCAGCAATCCGTTGCCGAAAACGTCACCCGACATGTCACCTACACCCGCGATAGTCACAGGCTCTTTTTGAATATCGATACCCATTTCGGCGAAATGCCGCTGGACAGAAATCCATGCGCCCTTGGCAGTAATCCCCATCGCCTTGTGGTCGTAGCCGACCGATCCACCGCTGGCGAACGCATCGCCCAGCCAAAATCCACGTTCTAGCGCAATCGCATTGGCAGTATCGGAAAATGTTGCTGTGCCCTTGTCGGCTGCCACCACGAAATACGGGTCGTCGCCATCGTGGACGATGACATGCGCGGGGTGAACCACTTTTCCTTTAACGAGATTGTCGGTGACCGACAGAAGACTGCGGATGAAAATGCGGTAGCATTCGGTGCCCTCGGCAAGCCATGCGTCGCGGTTGGTGCGCGCATCGGGCAAGCGTTTGGGATAAAATCCACCCTTTGCGCCCGTTGGCACGATCACCGCGTTCTTTACGCGCTGCGCCTTCATAAGGCCCAGTATCTCTGTGCGGAAATCGTCGCGCCGGTCGGACCAGCGCAATCCGCCGCGTGCAACCGCTCCGGTGCGTAAATGGATGCCCTCTATTCGCGGTGAGCAGACAAAGATTTCGCGCCACGGCACGGGCGCAGGCATTGCTGGTATCTTCGCGCTTTCAATCTTGAAAGCGAGCGCCTCTGCTCCGGCTGGGGCAAAAGCATTGGTGCGCAGTGTGGCGCCAAAAAATGCGCGATAAAAACGCATGATCCTATCGTCGTCGATTGCGGCAATCGCGGCGATACCGCTGTCGAGCAACTTGGTAAGCTTTGTTTGCTCCTTCTCCCGGTTGCCGCGCACAAGCGGATCGTGGGACAAGAGGAACTGCGCAATCAACAAGCGCGTGACCTCGGCATTCCGGGAGAGCGCGGCTACAACATTTGGCATGCCGTAGCTTAACCCGACTTGCCGCATATAGCGGTATCCCGCACGAAGCCATAAAGCAGGCTGCGGTTCAAGTGCCGCCAATGTCACCAACTGGTTAAAGGCGTCGTTCTCGCCTTTGCCGTCGAGCACAGCAGTCAATGCAGGCTCGATGACATTACTGCGCGCCAGCATCGCCGCTGCATCCTGGCCAGTGGGCAGACCCAGCCGGAAGTCATGGATATAGGCGTTTACTTCGCCGCCAATGGCGGTGGGCATTTCCTCAAGCACCACAAAACCGAAATTTTCGAGCACAGGCACAATGTCGCTGAGAGGCATGGCGCCGCCGTCGCTATAAACTTTCAAGCGGAGCCGCGCAGCGTCGCCATCAGCAAATAAATGCGTTTTGCGGCTTTGGTCCCGCTCCATCGCTAGCAATTTCAAGCTGTCATTGGCTGCGTCGGGCAAGCTGTAATGCGTGCGGTAGCTTTGCGGAAACGCGGGGGCATAGCGTGCCATGGCCGCAGCGGCGCGCTTTCCGTCCATCCGCTTGGACAGCTCTGCTTCCAGCGCGGGTTCCCATCCGCGCACCATCAGCGACAGATGCTTGTCGAGCACGTCTTCGGACAGTTTCGCATTCCGGTCAGGTAAGTCGAGCATGAACCGGATAAGCGCCAGACCGCTGTCTTCGAGCGTAATCGACCAACCCAGCATATTGGCCTTGGTTTCGGTGAGCACCATTTGCTGGATTGCCGCTCGCATCCCAGTCGACACATCATCGCGTGGTAGCCAGACAAAAAGATAGAGGTGACCGCCAAGCGGCGAACGCACGGCCATAAGCTTGGGGCGCGGTCGGTCGGTAAGCGACATCGCAGTCAGCGTGACCCGTTCCAACTCCGGTAAGGTTAGGGCGACCAACAAATCGTGCGGCAGGCTGGTCAGCACATGGACCATCGCCTTACCCGCATGCCCGGCGGGATCAAAACCGAAACTCTTCATGAGCGCAGCCAGATGTTTGCGCAGTACTGGTATCCGCTCCGGGGCTGTAGCCAGTGCTGCGCTCGTCCACAAACCTGCCGTAAGTGAAAAGCCTGTAACTTTGCCGCCTTCGTTTATGGGCACCAACAAAAGATCGAGCTGCACATAGCGGTGGACAGTCGACACGCGGTTCGATTTCAGGATCAGTGGCGGTGTATTGCCAGCCTCAAACCACTTGATAGCCAGCGCCTGACTGGCTTCGGACAACAGCCGGTCGTCGTTCGCACGTGCCAAGCCCATACGGCTGCTGCGTATGCCAGAAACATCAATATGTTCGTGGCCAAGAACGGTCATATTGCCCGCTACAAACCAGTGGATCAACGCTGCGCCCTCGTCATGATCGGGCAAACGAGCCGCATCGTCGGCCATCGCGCCAAGCATGACTTCCCAATCGCTCACAGCACATCGGACATCGCTTAAGACAGCGTGAATTTTCCGGGAGATGGCGACACGTTCTTTTGCGGAAACGCGGTTGAGCTCCACATAGATGAAGGACTCGCGCCGTGCAGCGGGATCATCTTTTGCATCGAGCGACACGAGCAGGTTGGATTTGCCGCGCGTCACATGGCTGACCGGATGGATCAGCCGGTTTATTTCGTGACCCATCGCGGCAAGTGCGGAGGAAATCGAGTCGACAAGGAACGGCATGTCATCGTTGTTGATGGCCATCCGCGAAGCAAGTCGTCCCGACGCATCGGTAAAGCTATCGACGGTGACATTGGCCGAGCTTGGCTTGCGCGACATCGCATTGTCGAGAAGGAATGTGGCGGCCTCGCGCTGCTGTGCGCTAGCGAACCCCTCACGTTCACCGGGAAGTGTACTGGCGGTGATAGCCGCAAGCATTAAACGTGTCAGTTTCTCGTCATATTGTTTGGGTTTCTTTTCGCCCGAACGGGCACGAAACAAAGCCATCATATTGCTTTCTTTAGGGTCAGGATGGTTCGGTTCCTATGCGCCTTTCGCTTTCGCCGTTCAATGCAATACTTTCAATTGTTACTAGTAGTTGCTCTTGCCGCTTCGGCTGCGCTGCGATAGGCTTATTGGACTAGTGTTCATAAGCATTGGGGGAGAGCGACATGGACAAGAAACTAACGCTTTGGATTTTGCTCGGCATGGTGCTGGGTGTGATCGTTGGCCAAATCCTGAATGTTCAAATTGGAAATGACGCCGAGTCGTTGAAACAAGCGGAGGAATATCTCCGCATCTTGCCCAATATCTTCCTCAATCTGATCAAAATGCTGATCGCGCCGTTGGTGCTATCGACCATTGTCGTTGGCATTGCCCATATGGGCGATGTTGCGGCCATCGGCCGTATTGGATTTAGAGCGATCATTTGGTTCGTTGTTGCCAGCTTTCTTTCGATCGGTTTGGGCTTGCTTTTGGTTAATCTGTTCCAGCCTGGCGTCGGTGTAGATGTGACGGCCGCCGCCGCCGTGGGTGAGTTAAAGGTTGAAGACTTCACCTTTTCCAAATTCGTTACCGGTATTTTCCCCAAAAGCGCTATCGAAGCCATGGCAACCAACAATATATTGCAGATTTTGGTTTTCTCGCTCTTCGCCGGTGTTGCACTGCTGGCCATTGGCGAAAAGGGAAAGCCACTGGTGCGCGGTTGCGATGCACTCGCCGAAATGATGTTGCAAATGACCGGCTATGTCATGCGCTTTGCACCCGTTGCGGTTTTTGGCGCGATGGCCGCTGTTATTGCGACAAAGGGCATTGGCATATTGGGCAAGTTTGCGATCCTGATCGGCGAGTTTTATTTTGCTCTGCTGATCCTGTGGGTAATCCTGCTGTCGGTCGGCGCGATATTCCTGAAAGAGCGGATTTGGACGCTTATCCGCTATATTCGTGAGCCGCTGCTCATCGCATTTTCGACCGCCAGCAGCGAAGCCGCCCTTCCCAAAATGTTCGAACAGCTCGACCGCTTTGGCGTTCCGCGCCGTATTTCCGGCTTCATGCTGCCGCTTGGATACAGCTTCAATCTCGATGGCTCGATGATGTTCATGAGCTTCGCGACGATCTTCATCGCGCAAGCTTATGGTATCGATTTGAGTATCGGCACGCAGATACTGATCTTGCTCACTTTGATGATTAGTTCAAAGGGCATTGCTGCTGTACCGCGCGCCAGTCTAGTTGTCATCACCGCGACCCTGACGCAATTTGGCTTGCCAGCTGAAGGTGTCGGCCTCATCCTTGGTATCGACGTATTCCTCGACATGGGCCGCACGGCGACCAACATTGTCGGCAACGCAGTCGCGACGTCGGTGATCACCAAATGGGAAGGGATGCTTGAGGTCGAGGAGCCCGACTTTGGCGAACATCCGCATGCACCTGCTCATACCGCTGCCGCCGGAATGCGAGGGTTGGACCTTGCACCTGATATGGTTGAAGACAAGCGCTCTGCCGAGAGGCGCGCAGATGACCGTCGGAGCTTTGCGCGTGGCAAGGATGACCGACGCAAGGGCGACCGACGCGATTAACGAATTAGCGATCAGTCTGCAAAGGGATCGCGGACCAAAATCGTGTCTTCGCGTTCGGGGCTGGTGCTGACCAATGCCACGGGGCATTCGATCAATTCTTCTATGCGCCGGACATATTTGATTGCTTGTGCAGGCAGCTCTGCCCAGCTGCGCGCACCCGCCGTGGTCTCGCTCCAACCGTCCATTTCTTCATAAATCGGCTCGGCACGCGCCTGATCGGCGGCATGCGGCGGTAGGTAATCATAGGCGGCATCGCCAATCTTATACCCGGTGCAAATTTTCAACGTCTCGAACCCGTCGAGCACGTCGAGTTTGGTAAGCGCAATGCCAGTGATGCCGCTGACCGCTGCCGACTGGCGCACGAGCACCGCGTCGAACCAGCCGCAACGGCGCTTGCGACCGGTGACGGTGCCGAATTCATGGCCGCGTTCGCCCAAACGCTGACCGGTTGCGTCTTCTAGCTCCGTGGGAAACGGACCCGCGCCGACGCGCGTTGTATAGGCCTTCACGATACCGAGTACGAAGCCGACCGATGATGGTCCAAGCCCCGATCCGCCCGATGCGGTGCCGGCGATGGTGTTCGAACTTGTAACAAACGGATATGTTCCGTGGTCAACGTCAAGCAAAACGCCCTGTGCGCCTTCGAACAAAATCCGGTCGCCGCGACGTTTGGCCTGATTCAGCTCGTGCCAGACGGGTTTGGCAAAGGGCAGGATGAAGGCTGCTATATCCCAAAGGTCATCAAGCAATCGTTGCCGGTCAATGCCCTCGAGACCAAAGCCGATGCGCAGCGCATCATGGTGCGCGCAAATCCGGTCGAGCTGCGCGCCGAGATCATCGAGATGCGCGAGATCACAAACGCGGATAGCGCGGCGGCCGACCTTGTCTTCATATGCCGGGCCAATCCCGCGCCGCGTGGTTCCAATCTTGCCCGCCCCCGACGCATCTTCGCGCAGTCCGTCGAGGTCACGGTGGAAAGGCAGGATCAACGAAGCATTTTCGGCAATATGTAGGTTCTGCGGATTGATATCGACGCCCTGTTCTTTGAGCTTTGCGACTTCATCGCGGAAGTGCCAAGGGTCAAGGACAACGCCGTTGCCAATCATCGAGAGCGTACCGCGCACAATTCCTGAAGGCAACAATGACAGCTTGTAGGTCTTTTCGCCTACGACCAACGTATGCCCCGCGTTATGCCCGCCTTGAAACCGGACAACCACGTCCGCGCGGCTGGCCAGCCAGTCAACGATCTTCCCTTTGCCTTCATCACCCCATTGGGCACCGATTACGGTAACATTGGCCAAGCTTCTTCCCCTTGATAGGCGGCAAATTACAGACGCCGTTGGCCCTAGTCGCGCGGCACAGATTCGTCCAGCCAAAGCGGAAAATTAAGCTTCACGCTTCAGTTAGCATTCAGGGAAGTGGCTGCAAACATGAACCAGCAAGAACAAAGAGATGGATGAAACTATGCGTAAATTGCTTTTGGCGGGTTCGGTTGTAGCAATGATCGGGATAGCCATTCCTGCCGATGCAGGACGGTTCCGCGACAAGATCAAAGAGCGCATTATGAAACGCGAGGCTAAGAAAGCCGACCGCACGGGATCAAAAGTGACCGAGCGTCGTGGAGAGGAATATGCTTACGGCAGCGCATCGCTGCAAAAGCTCGATTTCTACCGCGCAAAGGGAGCAAACGCGCCTTTGGTGGTGTTTGTCCACGGCGGTGGCTGGAAGAACGGCGATAAAAATAACGCAACCGGACGGTATAAAGCGCCACATTACGGCGATCTGGGCTATGCATTCGCGTCGATAAACTACCGATTGATCCCCGAAGGAACAGTAGAGCAACAAGCCGCAGACGTTGCCAGTGCGCTTGCTTATTTGCACAGCAACGCCGTGAAGCTGGGCTTCGATCCCAACCGTATAGTGCTGATGGGGCATAGTGCAGGCGCGCATTTGGCGGCTCTTGTAGGGACCGATCCGGAATATCTGCGTGCCGCGGGTTTGGATGTCGGCAATTTGCGCGGCGTGATACCGCTCGATGGGGCTTGTTATGATGTGCCAGCACAAATGACCGATGGTGCCAAGATGATGCGCGATACTTATATAAATGCCTTTGGCACGGAACCCGAAAGGCAACGCGCACTTTCGCCGACATTCCACACTGCAGCGCCCAACGCTTCACCGTTCCTGATCATGCATGTCGAACGCGATGACGGTGCGCGGCAATCGGCGTCGTTGGCAGCTGCGCTTCAAAAGGCTGGTGTTCCGGTGCAGCTGACCGGCATCAAGGGCAAGGGGCTGGCTGGACATATGGAGATAAACAGGTCGATGGGGGATCCCGCCTATCACGGCACGGCGATTGTCGACAAATGGTTGGCGGAGCGTTTCGGCGTTTAAGTCAATAACCAAATAGGCTCGTAGATCGGTCTGAACAATGTGTGCAGTCGAAAAATCGCCGCGCCCTTACCTGGTGCCAAAAAAAATCTATCGTGCCTCTATAGCGCTTAAAATCGCTCTACATGCTCTTTGGCAGTTTTGCGTTGATTTTGGGCATCCGCCTATTTGACAGGCATTGCCTTGCCTTCGCGCAAGATATGGGAACAACCCAAAGAATTGGCGTCGTCATCCTCATCAAGCGCGGCCACGGTCACCCAGCCTTCGCTACGCAAGCGTCCTGCTTTTGCTGCATCTGTTCCTAGTGGAAGGAAAAGTCGCTTGTTTTCGCGCAGTGTTTCTAAGCCGTCGACCAGCTCGTCTGGATAGAGCGTGAAGCCAGTTGCGGCTTCTTCGGTCCCGTCGTTACGCGCAATTGAATAGGTACCGCCACGGGCAAGCGCAGCGCCGTAACCATTCGCAAAAATCGTAAAACCCAACCAGCTTTGATATTCAAAGCCGTGTCGTTCGGTTGGATCGAGTGTCAATGTTGCCCGTCCGCGCAGAGGAGCCGCAATTTCGGTCAGCGCATCAAGCCGTGAAGCGAGCACCGCTTTCTTGTCAAAGACGCGAAGCTTTTCGAGTGCCTCATCAAAAGGACCCGTTGCCGAAAGCAAAGGTAGATAGGCTTTAGCGCCGATTGCGACCAGTCCACCCGCATCCTTCATATCGAGCTCGTCTTGTACTGCTTCGATCTTTGCGGCGTCGAGCGGCAGTGCCTTTTTGGCGAGCGTTTCGACCAAATCTGGCAATGTAAAATCGATGATCAGGTTTTTGACGCCAGCGGCTTCTAGCGCCTCAATAGCGACCGAGGCCATTTCGGCGACCGCAGCCACGCTGTCTCGCCCGATCAGTTCCGCACCGATCTGCGTGATCTCGCGCTGTGGGCGAAGCGGCGCAGAACGCAACCGCAGCACTGGTCCGTGATAGGAGAGGCGCAGAGGTCGTGTGCTATCCGCTAGCACTGTCGATGCCATCCGCCCGATCTGCACAGTGATGTCGCCGCGCACGGCAAGAGTGTGCCCCGACACCGGATCGGTGAAGCGCAGCAAGCGGTTGCGCATCGTCCCTGCACCACTGCGTGCCGACATCGTTTCTTCAAATTCGGCGATGGCTGGCGCGACACGCTCGTACCCGTGGCTGGCCAGTACGTCGAGCATCGAACGTGCGACATGCGTTGCCGCTTCCGCTTGCTCGGGCAAGCGATCACGGAAACCTTCTGGTAAGAGTGCGGGAGGTAGTCTTTCCATGGCCATTGCCTTAGCACATCAGAATTTGAGTGCCATCGCCCGTTTTACACCCGGAAGCGCAGCAATTTTGGCCAGAGTCGGTGCGTCGACGGGGCTGTCGAGCGAAAGCAGCAGCACAGCAACACCGCCAGCCACTTCGCGACCCAAATGGAACGTGCCGATATTGACCGATGCTTCGCCCAGTGTTGTACCCAATCGTCCGATAAAGCCCGGGGCGTCTTCGTTGACGATATACAACATATCGCCGACCAGATCTGCCTCGACCTTTACACCGAAAAGCTCGACCAATCGCGGCGTGTTGTCGCCAAACAAAGTACCTGCGACGGTGCGTTCGCCGCTCTGTGTTTTGACCGTCACGCGCAACAAAGTGTGATAAACGCCTTCGCGGTCATGCCGCACTTCGCGGACATCGAGCCCGCGTTCTTTGGCGAGGAACGGTGCATTGACCATATTGACTGTGTCCGAATAGCGCCGCATCAAGCCGCAGAGGACTGCACCCGTGATTGGTTTGATGTTAAGCTGCGCTGCTGCACCTTCAACCTCGATAGCGATATCGGTCAGGTTATCATGCGCAAGCTGCCCGACAAGGCTACCCAGTTCTTCGGCTAGTGCCATATAAGGGCGCAGCTTAGGCGCTTCCTCGGCAGACAGGCTCGGCATGTTGAGCGCGTTGGTCACGCCGCCGTTGACCAGATAGTCGGCCATTTGCTCAGCAACCTGAAGCGCGACATTGACCTGTGCTTCGTTGGTCGATGCACCCAGATGCGGGGTGCATATGAAGTTTGGCGTTCCAAACAGTGGCGATTCTTTTGCAGGTTCTGTTACGAAGACGTCGAGCGCTGCGCCTGCGATATGGCCGCTGTCGAGACCCTCTTTCAAAGCAAGCTCATCGACCAATCCGCCGCGTGCGCAGTTGATGATCCGCACGCCCTTCTTGGTTTTGGCTAGGTTCTCCGCCGACAGGATGTTGCGGGTCTGCTCGGTCAGGGGTGTGTGCAGCGTTATGAAATCTGCCTTGGCAAGCAGGGTATCGAGCTCAGCTTTTTCAACGCCCATTTCCACTGCGCGTTCGGCAGTCAGGAAGGGGTCATAAGCAACGACCTTCATTTTTAGTCCCAATGCACGGCTCGCGACAATCGCGCCAATGTTGCCCGCTCCGATCAAGCCCAGCGTCTTGCCGGTGACTTCGACACCCATGAATCCGTTTTTGGGCCAAAGTCCTTGCTGTGTTTGCACGTTCGCTTCTGGAAGCTGGCGGGCAAGCGCGAACATCAGAGCGATGGCGTGTTCTGCTGTGGTTATGCTGTTGCCAAAGGGCGTGTTCATCACGACCACGCCCTTTGCCGATGCGGCGGGGATATCGACATTGTCGACGCCAATGCCCGCACGGCCGATGACTTTCAGGTTGGTCGCAACGTTGAGGATTTCCTCGGTCACTTTGGTTGAGCTGCGGATTGCAAGACCGTCATAGTCGCCGATGCGCGCCATAAGCTGTTCGGGTGTTTCGCCGGTGATGACATCGACATCGCAACCGCGGTCACGAAAGATCGCTTCTGCGTTGGGGTCCATCTTGTCGGAAATTAATACGCGTGGTTTGGTCATAAACTCTACTTTCGTCATTCCCGCGAAGGCGGGAATTCAACTCCCTAGTTCGCGGCTTTCAAGGTCAAGTGATGGATCCCCGCCTTCGCGGGGATGACGAACTTAAGACTTGGTTTCCTGATACGCCCAATCGAGCCAAGGCCCGAGCGCTTCAATATCGGCTGTGTCCACCGTCGCGCCGCACCAGATGCGCAGACCAGCGGGCGCATCGCGGTATCCGGCGATGTCATAGGCAGCACCTTCCTTTTCGAGCAAGCCGGCAAAGGCCTTGATGAAATCCGCGTCGGCCCCTTCGACGGTTATGCACACGCTGGTTTTCGAACGCGTTTCCTCGTCCTTTGCCAAATGGCCAAGCCAGGAACGCTCCGCAACGATCTTGCCCAGTGCCGCCGCGTTGGCGTCGCTGCGTGCCATCAGGCCGGAAAGACCGCCCAGCCCCTTTGCCCATTCGAGCGCGAAGACAACATCTTCGACCGCAAGCATCGACGGGGTGTTGATCGTTTCGCCCTTGAACACGCCTTCTGCAAGCTTGCCCTTTGAGACGAGACGGAACACTTTGGGCAGCGGCCACGCGGGAGTGTAAGTCTCCAGCCGCTCGACCGCACGCGGCCCGAGTATGATTACCCCGTGCGCGCCTTCGCCGCCCAATACTTTCTGCCAACTGAAGGTGGTGACGTCGAGCTTGTCCCAAGGCATATCATAAGCGAACACAGCGCTGGTTGCGTCGTTGAAGGTCAGGCCCTCACGGTCGTCTGCGATCCAGTCGCCATTTGGTACGCGTGCACCAGACGTTGTGCCGTTCCAAGTGAAAACAACATCGTTTGAAAAATCAACAGCACCCAAATCCGGGATTTCGCCATAGGGTGCATTAATGACCGTGGCATTGAGTTTCAGCTGCTTGTTAACATCCGTCACCCAGCCTTCGCCAAAACTTTCCCATGCCATCATCGTCACGGGTCGCGCGCCGAGCATTGTCCACATCGCCATTTCGATCGCACCTGTGTCTGATCCGGGAACAATCCCGATCCGGTGCGTGTCGGGCACTTGCAAAACTTCGCGCATCAGGTCGATGGCGAGCTGCAAGCGCGATTTGCCAATCTTGGCGCGGTGTGAACGGCCCAGCGATTCGGTTTGGAGTTTTTCGGCGGACCAGCCCGGCGGCTTTGCGCAGGGACCGGAGGAAAAAAATGGACGCGCCGGTTTTGTGGCGGGTTTAACAACTTCAGTCATGTAAGCTTCTCCTTGCAGAGAGCAGCGCGGCGTTGGGACCGCGTGGCCCGTCGGCGCTCCTAAAGACCTGAAGCTAATTGTCAACCAAAAGCGATGAGGCGAACCGCCCCTAAGGTCAGCCGGGCTGGAAAAACGCAACTATGCGTTAACGCTCTGCGCGTAACCCAATCGAGATGGCAAACAAGATTTTCACCCTCTCCCTTCTCTCCATGTTTGTAGCATCTTGTGGCGCCATTCCGCAGGGCAGGGCTCCCGCCGCAGCGCCGCAATCGGTGCCTAAAGCGCAGGCCATCTCGAGACCTGCGATGCAGCAATGCTACGCCAAGCTGCAGGAAAATCTTGTTGCATTCCAATCATTACCAGACATGGATGACACTGGGCGATGCGGCTGGGTGAACGCGGTCAAGCTGATGGATTTTGGCACGCCCGCTACAAATATGGGCGCTATGACCTGTCCGCTTGCGGCGCAATTTTCCGCATGGGCGCAATTTGCGGTGCGTCCGGCTGCCCGGCTTTATCTTGGCAGTGAAGTTGCTCGTATTGAAACAATGGGAACCTATAATTGTCGCCGCGTCGCGGGCACTACTGTGTTGTCTGAACATGGCCGCGGCAACGCCATCGACATATCTGGCTTTGTTCTAGAAAACGGACGGCGTATCAGTTTGCGGAGCGGCTGGCGTGGAACATCGGATGAGCGGAAATTCCTAAGGCGCCTTAGGGAATCAGCATGTAAACGGTTCAATGTGGTCCTAAGCCCTGATTTCAACAAAGCGCACGCCAATCATTTCCATTTCGACATGGGAAGGGCGGGCAAAGACGGCATCAGTCGTTGCAGATAAGCAGCAGAATTTGTTGCGCCAGCGCTTCGAGCGTCTAAGATGCAGCGATGACAAATAAAGATCTGAAAGACCGTCGTTTCCATAAAGCGAAACAAGAAGCACAATTTACCAAGGCACACACACCGGTAACGCCGCAAACGCAGAGCGCATCCTATAAATTAGCGTTTCAGGATAACGAATTCCTGCTGCGGGAGGAACTGCGCCCGGTTCGGTTTCAGTTGGAATTGCTCAAGCCCGAAATGTTGCTCGATGAAGCGGGGATTGCTTCGACTTTGGTCGTCTACGGCTCTGCGCGTATTCCCGAACCTGAAAAGGCGGACGCCCTGATCGCCGAAGCAAAGGATGATAGGGCGCGGGTGATCGCCGAGCGGCTGAAGGAAAAATCGAAATATTATGATGAAGCGCGTAAGCTTGCGCAGCTTGCCAGCAAATGCGGACTGACCGATGACAAGGGTGCACGGCATTTTGTCGTTTGCTCGGGCGGAGGCCCCTCGATCATGGAGGCGGCAAATCGCGGCGCGCAGGATGTAGGCGCGGAATCGATTGGCCTCAACATAGTTCTGCCTCACGAACAAGCACCCAATAGCTATGTCACGCCAGATCTAAGTTTCCAGTTTCACTATTTCGCGCTCAGAAAAATGCACTTCCTTCTCCGCGCGCGCGCCGTCGCGGTCTTTCCCGGGGGTTTTGGAACGTTTGACGAGTTTTTCGAGCTGCTCACCCTTGTCCAAACCGGCAAAATGGAACGTATGCCGATTTTGCTCTTTGGCAAAGATTTCTGGCAGCGCGTGATCAATCTTGAAGAGCTGATGCTCGAAGGCGTTATCAGTCCCCCTGATCTGGACCTATTCCGCTTTGTTGAAAGCGCCGAAGAGGCGTGGGCAACTATAACGGGTTTTTACGGGCAATAGTTTCCCAATGCCATCATTCGCCTTTTCGGCGCATTGACCAAAACAAAAGGCCAAAAACCAGAGCTATGGGGATAGCGGCTGCTCCCGTCATTTCCATTGTGCGCGCGGCTGCTTCGGGATTGGGGCCACCATAGCCAATTTTGCCGTCGCCAAGACTTTTGGCAAGCCAAATGCCGCCGCCAATCAGAAGTGCCTCGACAAGCACGCCAGTGATGATGGCACGGGTAGATTTCTTCATGCTAGGCTCCTTTTGAAACGCCCAGCATATAGAAATGCTTATTTGGCGTCTTTCAAATAGCTGATGATCAGCTGGCGTTGTGCGGCATCGGTAACCGGCGGCATCACCATGCGCGTGCCGGGTACAGCTTTACGCGGATCAGCGATCAGCGCATCCAGTGCAGCATCATCCCAGACGCCGCCTTTGGCTTTCATGCCCGCTGAATAAGTAAATCCCTCAGCACTGGCCACCTTGCGACCAAAAACGCCGTGCAGATTTGGTCCCATGCCATTAGCACCGCCCTTATTCACGCTGTGGCAAGCGACGCAGCGGCCAAAGGCCGCTTTGCCGGGATGTTCGGCTGCTTCGGCTACTTTGGTTTCGCCTGCTGCAGGAGTGGAAGCGGCGTCATCGCCGGCTGGTGTTTTGCTGCATGCAGCAAGCAAGAGCAGACCGGTCAGAGCAGCCGTGCGCATCATTTCGCGGGAGCTTTGGCTGGTGCAGCACCTTCGGCGGGAGCCGCTGGCAGGGGAACGTTCGAGCCTTGGGTGTTCATATAAACAAGAAGATCTGCGCGGTCCTCGGGCTTGCCAAGTCCGGCAAAGGTCATCTTGTTATTGGCTGCAAATTTCTTTGGGCTAGTCAGCCAGCTATTGAGTTTTTCAAAGTCCCAGTTTCCGCCGACGCCTTTAAGCGCGTCGGAATAGCCAAAGCCCGCGCCCGATGCGATCGCTTTGCCGACCATCCCGTGCAGATTCGGGCCGACACCAGCTGCGCCGCCCGGAGTAATTGTGTGACAAGCAGTGCATTTCTTAAAAACCGCTTCGCCCTTGGCTGCGTCACCCTTAGCGAGCAGCGTAGCAAGCGGCACAGCAGCAGCGCCTGCGCCGGCTTCACTCGACTCGACACCCTCAATCGCATAGCCTTGCTTGCCCGCTTCAGGCGTTTCAGCGTGGAAAATTGTTCCCGATAGAATCGTAAAGCCTAAGGCAGCAATGCCAGCGCCCAATACCCAGCCTGCAATCGTGTTGTTGTCGTCGTTCATATCGTCCGGCCCTGATGCGGGGAGGCGGCCAAGGACTGCCTTGCCCCAATGGAATCTTGGCCGTCCTCTAGTCTGGCTTCTTTGGCGGTGCAAGAGAGGAAATCCTGCTTGCGGGGTTGTTTTCCCTCGCTTATGCGCCGCGGCTATGGAAAGTTTCCCTGCTCCGGCACTCAAACTCGTCGAACTGCTCTCGGCCAAGGCCACAGCGCAGCCATCAAGGGCAATCGCCTTTCAGGGCGCGCCGGGTGCGAATTCGCACTTGGCCGCCCTTGAATTCGACGCTGATTGCTTGCCGTTGCCATGCTTTTCTTTTGAAGATGCTATTGATGCGGTGAAGGAGGACCGCGCCGAACGGGCGATCATTCCGATTGAAAATTCGAAACATGGCCGCGTTGCCGACATTCACTTCCTGCTGCCCGAGTCCGGGTTAGTCATTACCGGCGAGCATTTCCTCGGTATTCGTTACGCGCTTATGGGCCTTGGTCCTCTTGACGGTGTGCGAGAGGCAGTGAGTCATCCACAAGCGCTCGGACAATGCCGCCATTGGTTGCGTGAACGCGGCATTTCGCCGCATTCTTATCCAGATACCGCCGGTGCAGCGGCATTGGTGGCGGAAGGTTGCAATCCAGCTGTCGCGGCATTGGCGCCGCTTGTTGCCGCAGAGTTATACGGACTTGAAACGCTGGCTGTCGATATTGCCGATGCCGAACATAACATGACGCGCTTTGTGGTGCTTTCCAAGCAAGCTGCAACATTTGATCCAACCCATGGCCAGTTGATGACGACGTTGATCTTTGAAGTGAAAAACGTTCCTGCGGCGCTGTATAAAGCAATGGGAGGCTTTGCTACTAACGGGGTCAATATGACCAAGCTTGAAAGCTATCAAAATGGCGGCAGTTTTGCCGCGACCGAATTTTTTGCTGATATAGAGGGGGCGCCGGGTGACACAAATGTTGACCGCGCGCTGGAAGAGCTGCGCTTTCATTGCAATAATGTGCGGTTGCTCGGTACCTATATTCAGGCGCGAAAAAGAGGTTAGCGGTGGCGCACTAAGTCTCTTGCCGTTGTGTCGGCTTTGGCTTAGGGACAATTCATCACATTCAGGCCGCTCCGGTAAGGGGCGGCCCTTTTAATTGGAGAAACGCCATGGCCCAGAACGGCCTCGTCCCACTGATGCCGCATGCAACTGCTGCTTGGTTAGTCGACAACACAGCGCTCAGCTTCCCGCAAATCGCTGAATTTTGCGGTCTGCATATCCTTGAAGTGCAAGCGATGGCCGATGACATGACTGGCTCGAAGTATACAGGTCGTGACCCTGTGCACGCCGGTGAATTGGCGATGGAAGAAATTGAAAAGGGTCAGGCAGACGCCGATTATGTGCTTGTAATGAGCAAGGGCCCAGACCAAGTTCGCCGCACGAAGGGGCCGCGCTATACGCCAGTTTCCAAGCGCCAGGACAAGCCAGACGGTATCGCATGGTTGTTGCGTAACCACCCTGAAATCACCGACGGTGCGATCTGCAAGCTGATCGGTACAACGCGTACAACGATCCTTGCCATTCGTGAACGCTCGCATTGGAATATCGGTGAAATTCAGCCCAAGGATCCGGTGACGCTGGGCCTTTGTTCGCAGCGCGAACTTGACGCGCTCGTTGCCCGCATCGCGAAAAAGGCTGGTATCGATAATAAAGCTGCGGAAGACACGCGTCTTGGCAGCGACCGTGAAGCTTTAATCGAGCAGCTGCACGCTGAACGCGACGAGGGTCGCCGCCGCGCCGAAGCCGCCTTGGCTGGCGAAGATGCTGCCGAAGAAAAGGTCGAGCTTACCGCCGAAACACTGTTCAAGAAGAGCGCGGAATAACGCCAGGCTGCTATTAGCCGGATTAAGCACTTCATTTCTTTTGCACCATTGCCTTGCTCGCGTGATTGCGGCACGGCAAGCTTATGGCTGATTTTGAAACCCCAGAAGACACCCGGCGGACGTATGACATGTCATTGTCGGACCACGGCTTTGAATCAAAAGAGCTAAAAGGTCTTACCTATCCGCTTGGTGGCCACTTCCCCAAATACGGGGAGTTGTACCAACTGGCGCCTGACATGCGGTGGACGCGTTTGCCGGTGATGGGCAATCTCAACCACATAAACGTCTGGCTCCTGGATGATGAAGAAGGTGATGAACCAGGCTTTGCACTTGCGGATACAGGCCTGTTCATGCCTGATACCATCGGGTACTGGAAGGGCATGTTCGAAGGGCCGCTGGCGGGTGAACGGATCAGTCGCGTTTTCGTAACCCATTTCCATCCCGACCATGTTGGATGCGCGGGCTGGTTGGCCAATCGCTTCAAAGCTAAAGTATGGATGAACCGGACCGAGTGGCTTTATGCTCGGCTTCTCGTGGCTGACGGACGGGAAGAGCCTCCCAAAGAGGTGATCGCACTGCGTAAATTTGCTGGTTACGACGAAAAGCGCTTGGCTGATTTTGCCAAAAGCCAATGGAACTATTTTGCTCTCGCAGTGTCTCAACTGCCGTCTAATCATGTTCGCCTTGAAGACGGACAAATTGTGAAAATTGGTAAGCGTAGCTGGCAAGTGTTGACGGGCGGTGGACATACGCCAGAACATTGCTGTCTGGTTGATCATCATAATGGCGTAGTGATTGCAGGCGATCAGATATTGCCGCGGATTACTAGCAATGTTTCGCTAATGGACAGCGAACCCGATGCCGATCCTCTTGGCGAATGGCTGGCCTCCATCTCTAAGTTTCAGAAGGCGCTCGCGCCAGACATGCTCGTCCTTCCCGCCCACGGGGAGCCGTTTACTGGACTACAATTCAGATTGGCGAAGCTGGCAGAAGGACATCTCGAACGGCTTGATCGCCTTGAAGCTGCCTTGCAATTGGGTGAGCTGCGTGGAGTTGATTGCTTCGAATTGCTTTTCGACCGGCCTGTCGGTGAAGAAGTGTTTGGTTTAGCGGCAGGCGAAGCAATGGCGCATCTGCGCCATTTGGAGCGCACAGGCAGAGCGCACGGCGAAACGCGAGACGGTGTGGGTTGGTTCAGTAAAGTGTGATGGAACCGTGTTATAGTTCTTGCCATTATAAAATATTTTGCTTACATCAATGTAAGTAAGGTGGCGGTCACTGTGGGCGCTGCCAATGCAGAGGAAGCTCATGGCTAGCGAAGTTTTGCGCAGCGATAAATATCTTCATCCTGTTGCCTGGGATCAAGAATTCCCGCCTATGGCGCTGCACGAGATGTTTTTTGCGATGGCGAAGAAAAAAGGATCAGCTCCATTTCTTGACTTCATGGGCCGCAAATTCAGCTATCGTGAAATTGACCAATCTGTTCGCAAAGTCGCGCGGGGTCTTCAAGATATGGGGATCGGCAAAGGCGACCATATTGGTCTGTATCTGCCCAATGTTCCGCACTATATTGCCGCTTGTTACGGTGCGATGGCGGCCGGTGCTACAGTCGTCAACTTTTCGCCGCTCTATACCGTGGATGAACTCGCCCAGCAGGTGGCGGATTCCGGTACAACGGTGCTGTTCACTGTTTCGGCGAGCGCTTTGTTGCCCACCGCGATAAAGGTTCTGAATCAATCCAGCCTGAAAACACTGATCGTGGGTAGCGTTGCGGAAATGCTTACCTTGCCGAAAAGCGTAGCGTACCGGTTGTTCAAACGTAAAGATATTGCCGCCGTTCCAAGCGATCCGCGCGTCATTGGCTACAAGCAATTTCTGGCAAATGACGGAGCATATCAGTCACAGCCTATCGACCCATTCGAAGACATTGCGCTGTTACAATATACCGGCGGCACTACCGGTACGCCCAAGGGCGCTATGCTTACCCACCAAAATTTGACCGCCAATGCACGGCAGATCAACATGCTGGATCCAAAGTCGCAAATTGTCGCCCACGATACGAATGTTATCGACCGGATACTTGGCGTTCTACCGTTTTTTCACGTCTTCGCTAACGCAACGGTGCTTAACCGCACAATGACCAATGGTGGCGAGATCGTCATGTTGCCGCGGTTTGATGCAAAGGCTGCGCTCGCCGCGATCAACCGTACGCATGTGACGTCTATGCCCGGCGTTCCCACCATGTATCAGGCGCTGCTCGACTGCGCCGATATCGACAAGACCGATTTCACTTCGCTGCGTGCGTGTATTTCGGGTGGGGCGCCACTTGCAGCGGAGCTGAAGAGCAAGTTTGAACGGCGCAGCCATGCCGCTGTTATCGAAGGCTACGGCTTGACTGAAAGCTCGGGCGTGATCAGCTGCAACCCGTATGAAGCCGAAAACCGCTTGGGATCGATTGGCCAACCGGTGCCAGGAACGCTCGTAAAGCTTGTCGATAAGGAAGATCCAACGAAGCCAGCGGTTGCTGGCGAACCCGGCGAGTTGTTGTGCGCTGGTCCGCAAATCATGAAGGGCTACTGGAACCGGCCCGATGCAGATGCAGACATCTTTGTTGACGGATATCTAAGGACTGGCGACGTGGCGACAATCGATGATGACGGCTTCATCTATATCGTTGACCGGTTGAAGGACATGATCGCTGTGGGCGGCTTCAAGGTATTTCCCAGCCAGATCGAAGATATCATATACCGCCACCCGGACGTCAAAGAGGCGTTGGTGATCGGCGTTCCCGATAGCTACACTGGCGAAAAGCCCGTTGCCTTTGTCACGCTGGATGCAGGGTCGACGAGCAGCGGTGAAGACCTGGTATCTTGGCTCAACCCGCAATTGGGTAAGCATGAACGTGTTGCCAATGTTATCATCCGGGAGACGATGCCCAAAACGATGATCGGCAAGCTTGATCGAAAGGCGCTGCGCGCGGAAATTTCCGGTCGGGCCTAAGAGCGCTGCTCAGTTAGCTTCTGCGCCGGCTTCAGAAGGTGCAGGTTCAGCAGGCGCGGCTGTGCCAGGGGGAGGCACGTCAGTCGACGACTTCGCGAGATCATCGATTGCAGTACCGCTTTTGGCGCTTGCTTTGGCTTTCGCATCGGCGCGCGCCTTGTCTCGCGCCGCAGCTGCTGATCCAAGGGCATCGGGCGCGTTAGCATCGGTTAGCGCTTCTTCTGTCGACTCATCGCTTGGCGCAAGTTCATCGCTAATCGTGCCTTGAATACTATCGATATCGTCCATCTTTGTCGTCGTAACTGCCTGACTACTGTCCGCGCCGCTGCCGCCGCTGCCACATGCGGCAAGCAACAGGGTTATCGGCAAAATCGCAGCGCGCATATCAAATCCCTCTCATGCAATGATTTCTGGATCGACCTGACATTCTCCATCAGCTTTGGCAAGTGCCGAGAGAAATTCGGGTAAGCAAACATGCAAAGCGTCATCAAAGTCTTTCATTTTGGCCTTTACGCCCAAATCGGCAAAGCTTGTCACCGGAAACTCGGCCAAGCCACACGGCACGATACCACCAAAATGAGAGAGATCAGGGTCGATATTGACCGCAAAGCCATGTGCTGTCACCCAGCGACGAACGCGCACACCAATCGCGCCGATTTTTGCCTCTTGGCCCAAACGGTTGTCGCACCAAATACCCACGCGGCCATCTGCGCGGCGTGCTTCTATACCAAAAGTGCCCAATGCCGAGATCACCCAGCCTTCAAGCGCGTGGACATAGCAGCGAACATCTCGGCTCCGTTTGCCCAGATCAAGCATGACGTAGCCAACGCGCTGCCCGGGGCCGTGATAAGTGTAGCGCCCGCCACGTCCGGTCTCGAAGACAGGAAAATTGTTGCTCAGCAGTTCGGTTGGGTTGGCGCTGGTACCGCCGGTGTACAGTGGTGGATGTTCAAGCAGCCAAATAAGCTCGTTAGCAGACCCGTCAAAAATGTCTGCCTGGCGCTTTTCCATCTCGGCCAGCGCGTCGGGATAAGCGACCAAATCGGCTGTAACACGCCATTCGGGTTGAGGAGTTAACGACATTATTTGCGCATAGCAGAAGCAGATGCGCTTGCCAGTGGCTGATGTTGGCTTTAGCATCGCTGTGTACGTAAAAAGGAGGGGCCCATGTCCAAGAAATTTGATGCAGGCGAAGCATGGAACGACGCATTGTCGCTCTTGAAGTCTCGAAAAGATGCGCTTTTGCCGGTGGTCGCAGCGCTGGTATTTCTACCGAATTTGGCATTTGAAACTTTGGCGGGGCAGCCGGACATCGCAGGGCTAACGTCCATTGACCAGATAATCAAAGTGATGAATCAATATTGGGCCGACAATTGGCTAACCGCATTATTGTCGATGGTTGTTGGCTTAATTGGCGGTTTGTCGGTCTATATGATCTTTAATCGCAAAGAAGGTGTTAGCATCGGTGAAGTTATCACTGCCGCTTTGAAGCTCGCACCGCTGTATCTGGTCGCAAGCATATTGCTCGGGATCATGCTGGGCCTGTCCGCTTTGCTTCTTATCATACCAGCACTCTATCTTTTCGCGCGATTCTCGCCACTTGGGGCGGTAGCAACAGCAGAAACCGAATTGGGAATTGGTGGCTGGTTCAGCCGCACCTGGAACGTGACCAAAGACAATGGCTGGCGCATTTTCCTTTATCTCTTCATCATTGTCGTTGTCGGCTTTGTGCTCATGATGGTCTTCAATGGCGTTTTTGGCGCTGTGGCAAACATGCTGGGCGGATTTTCTATTGTTAAAGCAGCAGTAACCAGCCTGTCTTCGGCTGTGCTGACGGTGGTTATGTCCGCAGCAATCTCATCGATTTACCGGCAACTGGGCGATAACACCTAAGCTTTACGCGTGATCTGCAAACTGAGAGCATAGCCATAACATGACTGAATTGACCTACCGGGGCTTTGGTGGAGTTGCGCTCTCCACCAAGCAATCGGGCGATGGCGACGCGCCATCGGTGCTCATATTGCAAGATGATCGGCAGGATTGGTCGGTGATTGCGGACGCATTACAAGATGCGGGTAGGCAGGTGATCGGTCTGAAAATGCGCGGTTCGGTTGAGAGCCAATCAAACGAATTTTTTGCGTTGGATGTCGATATTGAAGACGTCAAAGCCGTGCTGGCGCAAATGCCTGCACGCCCTGCGATATTGGCATCTTCGGCTGCCGCTCTCATCGCTGCAGTAGCGCTGGGCGAGGGCGGCGCGCATCAGGCGTCGGCTTTGGTGTTGATCGAGGAGGCAGGCGGTGGAATTATCGCTGCTGATAGCGCAGTGCACGAAAGGTTCCTGCAATCTGCATCCGCCATAAAGCTGCCGGTTCTGCACGTGCAGAGTGATGGTTCGCTTGATCTTGCTGCCTTGCCGAATCGAGAGGTTGTGGAGCTGACGCTAAGCGTTGGAGACAGCACTGATGAACGCGCCGACACACTTAACGCAGTCATGCTTGACTTTCTGGAGCGGCATGTACCGCTTGCCGCGCCCGAGTATCGCGAAGGATCAGACGCGCGAACTTTCCGTGATGCGCTGGGATGTTTTGCCACTGGCGTGACGGTAGTCACAACAACAGATAGCTATAGCGAGCCAGTGGGTCTAACGGCGAACAGCTTTACTTCGGTATCGCTCGATCCGCCATTGTTGCTCGTGTGCATTGCCAATGGCTCGAGCAGCGCTGCTGTTCTGGAGAGCGCGGAACGTTTTGCGATCAATATACTGCAGATTGGCCAACAACTCACCAGCAACCGTTTTGCCGGCAAAAACGAAGATCGCTTCGCCGAGACACCTTGGCAAATGAGCGAGTTTGGCATTCCGGTGCTCACAGGTGCGCTTGCTTCATTCGAATGCGTGCGCGAGGCGATCTATCCGGCAGGGGACCATTTCATTTTGGTCGGCAAGGTTTTGAAAGCGCGGTTTGAGCCACAACGCGACCCGCTGCTTTATTTTCGCGGCAAATATCGGCGGCTACACTTCCACTAAAATTGCCCTGTGACGCGGCATTAGGTAGCATTGTCCCGTTCATACCGAGCGCGTCGAAACGCAACGGATTTCGCGTGTTCGCCTTTGCTCGCGCCTCGACATGCTCAGGATAAGCAATTCGTTGCCAAATCAGCAAAACCTAAGGCGCCGGGAAAGCGCTACGCGCCTCGCTAAATGTCTTTGCTGCACCGTCATCGCCAGCCCAGCGGAAGTGCCAAGGCTCATGCGAGACGCCTTGTGCGTTCCCTGCTGGAAACGACATTTCAAAACCAAATTTGGAAGCATTGGCCTTCAGCCATTTGCCGGTTTTGGTTTCGGCAAAGCAGGGATTGGTGTGGCATTCAGGAATGGTGCGCGCACCGAAATCGATGGTCAGGCCGGTTGCATGTTCGCTGTAACCAGGCGGAGCCACCCATTTCGCCTGGCCCGCCAGACCGCGCGCTGCGATCTTGCCGGGGTTGCAGAACAACCCTCGTTGCCGCTCTATTGAGCGGAAACACGATATACCCATGATTGCCTTGCCGATTTGCGGATCATCCTTCGCGGCAGCCGCCAACATGGATTTCAGCGATGGCGCCATTGAGCTATGGATGGTTGGACAGTTTGGACCGCCAAAGCCTGACGGCGGAGCAACCAGATCGCTAGCGGAGGCTTCGGCATAAGCGAAATGGCCAAATATGCGGTTCCCCGAGAGCGCCTCTTTTGGCGCTGCCTTGCCGTCGCACAAAATTGGTGCAGTGCTCTGCGCATCAGCAACTTTCTCTTGCGCCTTCTCTTCGTCTTGTGCCTGAACGCCGTATTCGACATCGGGATTGGTTGCGGTCGTGCCTGACTTGGCTTCATTCGTTGCGGCATCGGGCGCATCGACAAAACTGCTGTAAAGCGCCGCACCGCCAAAGCCGACGCCAACGGCGCCGACCAGTACCAATCCGGCTTTCATAGGGTTCATGTGATCGGTGCCTTTTTAGTGTCAGATGACTTGGTGGTTAGCACGCGACATAAGCAGCCGATGCCCAACCCACGGGGTAACGCAATTCGACCGGCTGGATTTGCACCCATGCGCCGCCGGCTTCATCGGCCTGTTGGCCAAATGCCTGAAAGCGCGCTCCCTTGGGCAAGCCGCCTATGATACGGCCATTGGGCGTAGCGCGAATGCGCAAATTGCCCGAATTCGTGGCGACCGTGCAGTAGCTTGCGCCGCCAATCGCCGCGCGAACTTGTGCGCGTGCTGGTGGTGCGGCGGGGGCAGCGGCAACAACCGTCGGCGCATCACCCAAATTCACAGCGCTGATGTATCCCCGACCATCAGCCAATTTAAACCAATGTGCGTCGCCGCTAAGCCCCATGTGCATGGTGCCTTTCACCTGATTACCCCGCTTAACCGAGCCGACGATTTTGGATTCCTCGCCTCGCGCTGTTGCCATGCTGCGGATATTGGCCTCGGAATTGACGAATTTGATCACTTCGGGGCCAAGCGCTTCGCCTTCCTTTGCGCCTGCTGCCATCGCCGCTGTGCCAGCCGTTCCTGTAGCGGGGCGCGAAAACAACAAATAGCTAACGAGCACAACCATCGCCAAAGTGGCTAGACCGGCGATGATCCAGGGCAGGTTGTTTTTTGACGCAACAGAAGCGGTTGGGGCGGCATAAACTGGGGCAGAAGGCGCTGCATATGCCGGTGCCGCTGCGAGAGGCGGCGGGGTCGAGACGTTGGTACCGCAACCGGGACAGAATTTTGCATCGCCGCCCAAATTAGCCCCGCAGTTGTTACAAAAATTTGCCATCATCCCCTCCGATATTTGCCCAATAATCCTTAGCTTTTAGAATTGTAAAACCGCCCCACAAAGTCAAGTGGCGATTGGCGGTAAGTTTCGGTGGTTGATCTGCGGTTATGCTTGGCGCGCCCTACAGGAGTCGAACCTGTGGCCTCAAGATTAGAAGTCTCGCGCTCTATCCAGCTGAGCTAAGGGCGCGCGCCGGGGGTCGCAATAACCGCTTTGCGCATTTGAGGAAAGCAGGTTATTCGGCAGTCTATGGCCAAAGATATTCAAGTACAGTCAGCCAATGCCACAGGCGATCGGCAATTCCGCTATTATGATTTTGTGATGGCGGCCTTTGTCGCGATCTTGCTGCTTTCTAATGTGATCGGGGCAGCTAAGCCTGCCGCTGTGACAATTGCGGGCGAACAATGGGTTTTTGGCGCAGGGATATTATTTTTCCCGCTCGGCTATGTGATCGGTGATGTTTTGACCGAGGTATACGGCTATGCGCGCGCGCGTCGCGTTATCTGGGCGGGATTTGCCGGGCTGATTTTCATGGCGTTCATGAGCTGGGTGGTTGTGTCTTTACCTCCTGCCGAGGGATGGACAGGGCAGGCGGCCTACGAATTGGTCTTTGGTCAGGTTTGGCGCATTGTCTTTGCTTCAATCGTTGCGTTTTGGGCAGGCGAATTTGTGAATAGCTTCGTTCTGGCGAAAATGAAGATCATGACGCGAGGGAAACATCTCTGGTCGCGCACCATTGGCTCCACAATTTTTGGCCAAGGGGTGGATAGCATCATTTTCTATCCGCTGGCATTTTTGGGCATTTGGTCAACAGCCCAAGTGATGACCGTGATGGTCACAAACTGGCTACTCAAGGTTTTGTGGGAAGTTGTTTTAACCCCGGTCACGTATCTGGTGGTCAATAAATTGAAGCGAGCTGAGGGGGTTGATATTTTTGATGAAGGCACAGATTTCTCTCCCTTTCACGCCAAAATCTGATGCGCGCTTTTCTTGAATATTTGGCGCTGCACTGGTTGCAGTGGAAAATGTGGATTGTGGAAAATACCGGTCTGACGCGCGACGCATTGCATGTTCACGGATCGGTGTTGTTGTTATTTCTGGTGGCCCTATTACTGCGAAGGCGCCCGGATAGCTTTTTGTGCTGGTTGACGGTGCTGATCGCCGAATTGTTCAACGAATATGCTGATTTTCGCAGTGGTAACGTTTTGGCGGAAAATTTGACCGCGTCTTGGCACGATGTTTACAACACCATGTTCTTGCCGACGGTTATCCTGTTTTTTGGGCGACTATTGTTTCCGCCCAAAGCAAAGCCGCCGCCTGTTGAGGCCGCCACGGAGTCACCAGCCGCCACTTCTGAAATGCTGACATCACGCGATCTCGCGGATCAATCCCTCAAACAAGCGCCGCCCGTCTGATCCGCCCTGCACCGTTTCGATCATGCGTTCAGGATGCGGCATCATCCCAAGCACATTGCCGCTGTCGCTGAGTATTCCAGCAATGTCGCGCGCCGATCCGTTTACTTGTTCGGCATATCGAAATGCGACGCGGCCTTCGCCCTCTAAACGATCGAGTGTTGCGGCGTCGGCGAAATAATTCCCGTCGTGATGGGCGACAGGAATTACGATTTCTTCACCGTGCTCATAGCCGCTGGTGAACAGCGATTGGCTATTTGCTATGGTGAGTCGAACCTCGCGGCACACAAAGCGGATGCCAGCATTGCGCATCAGCGCACCAGGAAGCAAGCCCGCTTCGGTTAGTATCTGAAAGCCGTTGCAAACGCCCAGCACGGGTACTCCGCGGTTGGCAGCCGCAACTACGGCTTGCATAACGGGAGAACGTGCTGCCATCGCGCCAGAGCGCAAATAGTCGCCGTAAGAAAAACCCCCAGGGATTGCGATGAGATCAACGCCGGCTGGCAATTCGCTTTCGCGGTGCCACACTAGGGATGTTTCAGCGCCGGTAATCTCGCGAATGGCAACCGCCATGTCGCGGTCACAGTTTGACCCGGGGAATTGGATTACGGCGGCGCGCATCAGTTGCTCTCGATCTCAAAATTCTCGATCACCATATTGGCGAGCAGCTTTTGGCACATGCTTTCCAGTTCGTCTTTCGGTAGCGGCGCATCATGCTCCAACTCGATCAGCCGACCGGCACGTACATCGCTAACGCCCGCAAAGCCTAAGCCTTCAAGCGCATGGTGTATGGCTTTACCCTGTGGATCAAGCACACCGTTTTTCAGAGTGACGAAGACGCGGGTTTTCATGTGGCAATGCCTTTGCGGGATAGGAAGCAGCGATGCAGCGCTCCATATGTCGCAGCGTTACTCTAAGCAAGGGCTTGCCGTTAAACACGCAAAAATTAACTATGTTCGGATACCCGACCTTCACTGCATTTGCGCTAACTTTATTCATCATGCGCAGAAAAGGGTCGGCGCATGCGTGTTGGAGGCCAATATGGTCGGTTTAGCAGCAGCTCTGTTTATCGGATTATTTGCATTTGGGCAGGAGATGATCGGTTGGTCATCAGACTATAATGACAATGTCCAACTGGGCCTTTTCATGGCCTTCGTGCTCGGGATTATTTCGGGTTACAAGCTTAAGGGTTAAGGCCCGTTAGAAGTAGCGTGACAGCTTGAAGTTTCCGCGGTGCCGCTTTGACTGGTACAAAGTGTAATTGCTGTCGTTGCGCGAGTAGACATATTCGATCGATGGCGAAAAGCCGATGAATTTCAGTGATCTAAGTCCCGCATAAACCCGCCCAAAAAACCGCATATCGCTGCGTGGGTCCGGAGAATAGACCGGCTGGGCGGCGTCAAATTGCGCGCGCGAGACGCTCCCTGAAATGCCCGCATTGACACCAAAAGGTAACTCTCCACCAATTCCAACGCTCGCGCCAAAGGAATTGCTTGAAAATGCAGGGCTTTCAAGCTGTTCTAACCGGCCAAAGGCGCTGATCGAGGCGATGAAGCTGCTACCAACAACGCGTTCATAGGTGATGTTGGTGCCGTACTGCATGCCGCTATATGCGGGCGACAGGTCAGAGAAAGTCTTGCGGACATCAATGGCCGCGCCAATGCGCTGACCTTCATCGAGCACCTTTTGGAAGTCGACCTTGGCACCATATTCTTGCGAAATATGTCGGCCGCCATACCAGTGATGCGCGCCCACAATTTGCAGCGACGTGCTGCTCGTTTTCCCAAGTCGCAGTTCAGGACCAGCGGCCATTTGCACCTGAATATCGTCAGCAACGCTACCTTGGTAATTGACAAAGCGCGTGTCGACATCTGCGACAATTGCAGCCTTGTCCGATAGCTTGAAACGCACGCCGCCGCTAAATCCCCCGGTTTGTCCGATGCCAGATTTTGCGCGCGCGTCTTCACTTAGCGACAAGGGCAATTGAAAGGGACCAAAGTTGATATTGACGGTTTCCGCCGCAGTAGCGCTGTTGATATTGCTATCGGGCGCGAGCCCTAAGTTGAACTCCATGTGCCAGTTACGCTGATCACGGAGTATGCCGCGCAGTGAGCGGATGGTCGAAGCAATTTCTGGCGGAATGCTTTTGTCATGTTGCGCAAGGCGGAAATGATAATCGGCTGATGCTTGTTTACCGGCGATCATCAGAACGCGGGCAAGTTCCAGACGAACGCGGGTTTGGCCAGGATCATCGTTCAATATGCTACGATAAGCGGCTTCTGCGGTTTTCAACTCACCCATTTGCTGTGCGATATAGCCTTTGAGGAACCGGTGCTGCAGCGCGTAACCCGGTGCTTCGGCAAGGGCGGCAACGAGCACACCCGCTTTTTCATATTGCTTTGCAGCGATCAGGCGCTCTGCTTCCGCCACCAATTCGTCCGCAGTAACTTTAATCTTGCAGCCATTTGGATAACATGGATCAGTCAGTTTCTCGGCAAGCGGGGTTTTGGCGTGCGTTGTCGCATCCTCAAAAGCGCCTTGGGACGATGCATCCACATTGGCAAGTGCCGGGACAGCCAGCATCGACGCCGTAAACACGGCGGAGAGGAATTGCGATATTCTCATTTGGTTATTTCTTACCGGTGAACACGCCGAGGATGTCGATACGCTCGTCTGGTTTTCCGCCAACGATCTGGAAATTACCACCTACTTCTTCGCCGCCAGGGCCGTAGAACGCGCCATCAATGCCAGAGCCTGCGATAACCAAGTCAAAACGAGTGGTGTCGGGATTGACGAACCATGCGCTATTAAACGCACCAATGAAGCCGCCAGTTTTAACAAGGTCAATCTGGCCCGTGCCTTGCGCGCTAAATGTCGCTCCGCCTTTGATAGAATAGTTACTTCCGCTAATGCCGTCGAGTTGGGGATCAAAAACGTTGCCGGCCAAGCCAAGCGTAAACGTGTTGGCTGCAAAATTGAAATTGCCGGTGGCCGTTCCCTCTATCCACTGGAAATAGGTTGGAGCGGTCGTTGAAGATGTGTCGATTTGATCGTTGAATACCATCGAAGCCAACATCGTACCGGTAAAGGTTCCGGCGCCCGTTTTAGGCACAAGGTTAACAGAGGTGTTTTCTCCAAAAACGAATAGGCCGCGTGACAAGCCATATTTCGCGGTGGTTTTTGAAGAAGCGGGAGAACCTGGAATAAACGCTGTCGTCGGGGTTGCCGCTACATCGGGAATAGCGACTTTTTCTTCGAGTGATTGCGTTATGCTATTTTTTAGAAAACCCGCAAAAGTAACATATTTGGTCGAGGTTCCAGGCTTCTGATAAAAAAACGTATTCTGATTATATGATGCAGATTCGTTTCTATTTACCGTAGGCGGAATCGACGGTGTTTTATTGCCTTGTAAGCTGTTGGCGATAAGCTTCAAGCTGTTGGACCCGTCTGCCAGTGCGTCAGCGAACTCGAGATATTGAATGCCTGCGCTGGATAGTCTTGGCGTGCTATATTGTGGTTCGACCGAACCACCGAACGCTGTGCGATGCGCTGGATCTTGGAATCGCGAGCTGAAACTTACACCAGAATCGCCACCGGTAATTGCCAAATCGAAAATGGCATCGCGTGGATTATATGTGATCGACATTGCACTGTCACGCACGGTTGTCGCGTCGCTAGCGTATTTTTCTGTTCGACTAATGAGTTGGCCTGACAAATTGTCGGTCACAACCGTGTAATCGAAACCGTGCGCTACGCCCAAACCCTTATAGGTTTTGGTCTCAGTCGGGTTCACGAATGTGTGCGCTGAAGCTGTACCCCCACCAGTGGTTCCGCCGCCACCGGTCGTTGGCGCCGGATTAGCGCTGATCGTTTCCGGTCCTGCCCCCGAACAGGCAGAGAGCATGGAAGTACCAATTAAAAGGGCAGCGATACGCATTTTGAAATCCTCATCCAATGGGAAGCTGGACTTCTGGGTATCAACTGTTGGTTAATCTGGAGTAAACGCCGTCGCTATTCTTTGGATTTTGCCATTTGTGTTGTGGGCAAGGATGAAGCGGGAATCGCGCGAAAGGTAAAATCAGCCGGCTTACCTAGGAACCGCTTTGCCGCATTCCAAAGGTCATCCCGGGTAATGGCGCGGAACTGCGCCTCATTTATTCTGAAGCGGTCCAGCCTGTCCGGCTTGCTTTGCGCGATGGAGGCAATGCCTATCCAAGTGCTGTTGCTTTTTCGCCAATCGGCATAGCTTTCGAGCACTGGCTTACGCGCGCGTTCGAACATATCAGCGGAAATCGGGGCCGCGAGCAATTCAGTCATGATGGCGTCTACGCTGGCCTCAATTGTAGGGATATCTTTCGGGTTGCCGCTGATCGAGATCGCGAACACACCGCGTTCACGGTAAACATCCGACATGTTTGAACTGGCACTGGGGCTATATGTAGCGCCAAGTTTTTCACGAAGCTCTTCAACCAGCCGCAGAGAAACGACGCGAGAGAGTAAAACCATTTGCTGCTCGGTTTTATAGTCCCTGTCGTCGGTCGTCAGCCAGCGACGCGACCAAGCGAGCTGATCGTCTTTGGCAGCATGACTGAATTCGAACGTACCGCGCTTGCTGCTCCAGCTGTGGTTGCGAGCTTCATCGTAATTGTCGAAAGTCTCAGCCCGTTTGGGAAGGGCGCCCAGAGTTTTGGCAACTGCGTCGATTGCCTTCTGTTCATCTATATCCCCGACCAATGCAATTTCGAGCGCATTGCGAGTCAAGGCATCGCCCAACGTAGCTTTGAGTTGCTGCAAATCGGGCTTTTGCAAATCTTCAAGCGTGGAAATCGAAAAGCGCGTGTCATTGTCGTTCATCACCCGGCCTGCGCCAACTGACAACGCCGAAGCAGGCGTGGCATCAAGCCGTTCGAAAATTTCGGGTAGGGGACGTCTGTAAAGGCGGAGAGCCTCTTCGCGGTAGGCAGGCTTGGTCAAAAAAGCTGCGATCAATTGCAGTTGTAGATCTAGGTCCTTTGGCGCGACCGCGCCGTCGCTGCCAAAGCTATCGTCATTTGCGCCAAGATCAGCGCCAACCGTTGTGCCGGACAAGATAGAGCGCAAATCGTCTATATCATGTGCTTCGAGCCCACCGGAAACATACGCGCCGTTGAACAAAGCTGCGAGATTGGTTTGCTTCCCGAAAAACAGATCACCCCCTGCGATGCGGACGGCATAGCGGATACGGTTGTTTTCGAAATTCGTTTTTTTCAGGTTTAGCTTCACGCCGTTTTCAAAACGGATCGTGCGTATGCCAAGGTCGGTAATCTGTGTATCAGCGGCGATTTTTCCGGGCGCGCCAAAGTCGGTGTAGGCAAATGCGTTTTTGTTGCGCTTTTCTGGCGCAGCGACGGGAACGGCGGCAGAGGCAATAAAGCTCTGTTTAAGTTGGCTGGGTGTCGCGCTATCTTTCGACTTACTGGTCAAGAAGATTAAGGGCTGGTCGAAACCCCCAAACCATTTTGAAAATTCAGCGTTAATTGCCGGGCGCGTCAGAAATGGCCGTAATTGAAGCCATAGCAGCAGTGTCTGGTCAGGTGCCGCAACTATATCGTCGACCGCGCCGACAAGTTCAGAGGCAATCCCGGCGCTGTTCCTCGTGTTGATAGCTTTGGCAGCATTTTCAAACGACGTGTCGAAGCGTCTGATTTGGTCATCGATTTCGGATTGCTCAAAACCGTGGATTGCGGCTTGCCGGACCATTTGCTCAGCAAGGGGCGTAAGCGTTTCCCAACTGCCGTCTTTGCCGGACATTGCCATGCCGACGCGGGCGTATTTGTCGCAGAAGCCTGTCTGAAACACCAGATTGCTTCCCAAATAGGGCAGATCTTCTTTGCGCGAACGCCGCGACATGCGGTCGGAGATTATCCCCCCTCCGATTGCCAGTTTCAATTGAAGTAGTGACTTTTCAAAATTGTCGGGACGTTTCTTGTCGGGGAATAGGCGCTCGAAACTAATGCTTTCGCTGATTTCGGGGTGCGCAAAGATCTGCGCTTCGTTTTTGCGGTTGAGATCAAAGCTGCACCTGTCAAATTTTGGAGGATTCGTTCCCGCGCCTTTCCAGCTGGAAAATTTGCGTGCGATCTCGCGTTCGATCATTGTTGGGTTTATAGGACCTACAATGACGAGACGGGCACGTTCGGGCCGGTAATAGCGCGTGTAAAGCGACCGCAATTGAGCAGTTCTTGCACTCTCGATCACTTCTTTTTTACCGATTGCAAAACGATTTGAAAAATAGCTATCGGGGTAGAAGAACGCGTTGTTCGCTTTTGCCACCTGCAGTCCAGGCGTGTCGCGCTGCCGCATTTCGGCGAGGATAACGCCCTTTTCTTTCTCTATCGCTGTATTGGTAAAACTCAGCTCGCTTGCTGTTTCGCGCATCAGGAATAGCGATTTGGAAATGAGAGCTGGATCGGCCTTTGGCAAATCAAGTTTGTACTGGGTTTGCGTGAAGCCGGTAGAGGCGTTGGTATCGGCGCCGAAACTTAATCCGAGCCGCTCGAGCATTTTAACCATTTCGCCTTCGGCAACGTTGGTAGAGCCGTTAAATGCCATATGCTCGATAAAATGGGCGAGACCTTGCTCCTCCTCAGTTTCGGCGGCAGAACCGAAGTCAAAAACCAATCTGACGAAAACCTGGTTTTGCGGGCGTTGGTTGTCTTTGATGGCATATCTTAGGCCGTTGGATAACTTGCCGTATACGATAGAAGTATCAGCTTGCAGATCAGAAGTTTCCGCGTTCCAAGGCCTTGTGCGTTCAAAAGTATGTCCGCTTTTTGCAAAAGACGGCGACGTAAAAAGCAGCACGCCCAAGGCGGCAAAGAAAAGCGATCGGACCATTTTCAAAAAATGTTACTTGCCTTTGCGTTCACGGTGACTCTCAAGGTCTAGCACTGCCCCTTCATGCTCTTCAGGTAGCAATCCTAAGCGACGGGCGACCTCTTGATAGGCTTCGACTTCGCCACCCAAATCGCGGCGGAACCGGTCCTTGTCCAGCTTTTCGCCGGTCTCAATATCCCAAAGGCGGCAGCCATCGGGGCTGATCTCGTCTGCCAAGATAATTCGCGAAAAGTCGCCGTCAAAGAGGCGTCCAAATTCTAGCTTAAAATCTACCAGCCGAATGCCAATTCCGGCGAACATGCCCGACATGAAGTCGTTGACGCGGATGGCCATCGAAGAAATATCCTGCATTTCCTCTTGGGTGGCCCAACCGAAGCAAGCGATATGTTCTTCGGCGACGAGCGGATCGCCGAGGGCGTCGTCTTTATAGCAATATTCAAGCAGTGTATGGGGCAGCGGCGTGCCTTCTTCGATACCCAAGCGTTTTGACAAAGTGCCTGCAGCAACATTGCGGACAATGACTTCGATAGGAACAATCTCAACCTGACGGACCAACTGTTCGCGCATGTTCAGGCGGCGGATGAAATGGGTTGGGATGCCAATATGCGACAGCCGCGTGAAGACATGTTCTGACACGCGGTTGTTGATGACGCCTTTGCCAGCAATCGTACCCTTTTTCTGGGCGTTAAAGGCAGTCGCATCATCTTTGAAATACTGGATCAAAGTCCCAGGTTCGGGACCTTCATAGAGTATTTTGGCCTTGCCTTCGTAAATCTTGCGGCGGCGGGTCATGGCTTTGCCCCTGTAAACGGCCCGCATATGCGCGCGGGCAAGTGAAAAAATTTACCCCGGTAGAACATATTCCCTGATGAAGGGAATCCGTGCATCCGGGGACTAGAGTGCTGCTATAGTGCAATGAAGTGCCCCACGCAATTGACGATAATGGGTGAACAAAGGTCTGATTGCCGCTAGACACATGGTATGACGATTGATCGCGACATGCTGCTAAAGGCCTATGCCTGCGGCATATTTCCTATGTCGGATAGCCGCGAAGATACAGAAACATTTTGGGTCGAGCCGAAAACGCGCGCAATATTGCCCTTGGATAGTTTGCGCGTGAGCAAGTCGCTTGCAAAAGTAATCCGGCAGGACCGGTTTACAGTTACCTGCGACACAGCCTTCGAGCGCGTAATTTCGCTTTGCGCCGAGAGGACCGACGAACGTGGCGGAACGTGGATTAATGCGGAAATCGAGCACGCGTTTATCGATATGCACGCAGTGGGCCTAACCCACAGCGTGGAATGCTGGGCCGAAATTGAGGGAGAACGTGAGCTCGTGGGGGGACTCTACGGATTGGCGCTGGGCAGGGCCTTTTTTGGCGAGAGCATGTTTTCACGGGCAACCGACGCGTCAAAAGTTGCTTTGGCGTGGCTGGTAGCGCGGATGCGAGTCGGAGGGTACCAGTTACTGGACTGCCAATTCATGACCGATCATTTACAGAGTTTGGGAGCGATTGAAATCAGCCAGTCGGAATATCTGGCGAAGCTGGACGAAGCATTAATCGGAAATGCCTGGGCACGAAATCAGGTTTCGACTGTACCTTCTTCGACCGCCTGTTCTTCGCCTTCGTCGGCTTCCGCCTCAGGTTCAGGCACAGGCGCGACTTTGGGTTTGGGCGGTGCTGATTGGGGCGCGCTCGACGGCTTTTTGGCAGCTGGAGCACGTTCCTTGCCGGCCTCGTTTTCGTCGTCGTCAGATGATGGTGGCTTAGACTTGGTGTCCAAAGGCTCTTCCTCGCCAGGGAAGCTCATTTTGCACTCTTTGACCCATATGTCATAGATCGGATGCTCTACAACATTGGCCGCCGGGTTTTCCTTAAACAGCCAGCCCGAGAACCTCTGGGCCCAACGTTCTTTTTGATTGGTGCCAAAGGGGCGTTCAAAGACCAGCATTTGGACAAACGCGCCTTGGTCGGGAATATTCTCCCACGGGGCAGTCCGTTCACATGCGCGTAACCGCAGAACGACTTTGCCAAGGCGAATGTCCTGACCTGGCTTTAGCTCAATATCGCGCAATTGCCCGGTACGCTTATTCAATAGTCCGATCACCGCAACACGCTCTGCCATGGGCGTACCAAGCTGTTCTGCCTGTTCGGTGGGCAAGGGATTCTCCGTCGCTTGCGCTTTATTCGTCTGCTTTTTAACAGGTTCGGGCGCGGGTTCGCTGCTGCAAGCAGAAAAGAGCAAGGTCGATGCAACTATGGCTGCCGTGGCAAAATATCGAGCAACAAACGTCATGTCGCGTCGGGGCTCCAAGCTTCGTAGTCACCCTTTGCTGCGGCACGCTTCTGTGCAACATCCAAAGCTCCCGCTGGTTTGTAAGCGTCTGCAGTACCGGTCAGATTGCCAGTTGCGGAAATTTCCCATGCGCGTGGTTCAGGTAAATAAGCCTCGGGCCTACCGTCATGCGTGTGGTGTAACCAACCGTGCCATTCTGGCGGAACGCGACTGGCATCATTAGGGCCATCATAAATGACCCAGCGCTTCACGCCGTCGCGCGACTGGAAATAGCGATTACCAAGCGCATCGCTTCCGACGGCTTCACCTTTGCGCATGCTGAACAAATGGGTGCCAATTGTAGCACCGTCCCACCACGTAAAGATTTTAGACAACAAACCCATAGCCGGTCGATTAGGCGCAAGACTTTTCGGGTGCAATCAAAAAACCGGCAATTTTAAGGTTCAATATCATCGTCAATTGCCCTCCCACCTTACCAAATCACCCGGACCAACGCCGCGTTCGGACGCCAAGCCGCCGCGAATCTCAACAACAGCAGCAACGGGTGCAGACGAAAACACTGATTCTTCGGAAAACGGAGGCGTATTTTCGGCGACATTTTCGATTTTTCCATCAGACCTGATGAAGATGATGTCGAGCGGGATTTGGGTGTTTTTCATCCAGAAGCTGGCTATTCTTTCGCTTTCAAACGGAAAGATCATGGCAGAATTATCCACCATTTCGGTGCGGAACATCATGCCTTGCGCTTGCTGCTGCGAAGTCGCCGCAATTTCTGCTGTAAATTTGTGCACTTTGCCTTTGCTAGCGACGCACAATTCTACCTGGCTCAATCCTGCAGGCGACGATCCAAGCGATTTGCCAGGGACGCAATCACCCATTTTGGCGCTGCCACTGCCAGCGGTGCTACACGCAGTGAGGCCAAACAAGGCAGCACTGGCCAGCGCAAGGCAAAAAATAATTGGCTTGTTTGTTGCTCTTCTTTCCATCGTCATTTTCCACAAGTGATGGCCGCCGAACCTGTGTTCGTGACATCACACCGACCATCGCCGCCGATAATAATAGTACCAGCGCCGGTATTTTTGATAACGGATCGTTCGGAAACGAGCATTGCGGTAGATGAGCTTCCGCCTTGGCTAAGTTCTAGCGACTTGCTGGTAAACCCAGCCGCATCCACTTTTGCTGCACCTTCAAGATTGACCCGACTTATCCTCGCGGTACCGGATTGAATGCTGATTACGCCGTTTCCAAAAATGGCTATGTTCAGCTGATCGGCCTTCACATTTTCGACGTTCAAAGTACCGCTGCCCAATATTTCCAACGCACTAATTCCGCTTTGGGACAAAGTGTTGACACTCACGGTTGCATTGCCCTGAACCCGGATGTTGCGCAATTGGCGGTTGCTGATCTTCACGATTAGGGGAGTGACCCCGACATTCCGGCCAAAGCTGCTTCGGTCCTGCAAACGCAAGCGAAGTGTGGAGCCAGATCGCTCGACCTTTAATCGCGACAGCATGTTTTGGTCGCCGCTGGCCGTTGCTTTGGGTGTTTTTCCATCGGTTACAACAACTTGGATTTCTCCGAGCACTTCCAGATCTTGAAAACTAGACACGAGAAGGTTTTTGTCGCGCGCATGGACTTCAGCGGAGGCCAGAAACAGGGTCGCCCCACTTAAGGCCACAAGTGCCAAGATGTTGAAAAGTTGCTTCCGCATTTTGGCTGAACTCCGTTGCAGCTAAGTATGGCGAGATTGCCGCTATTGGTCCAATATGCAAGCCCAGACTGCCATGTGCTGTGCTTCAATCAAAAAGGGCACTGTCGCCAGCGCCCTTTCCAATAAGCTCACAGATAAACGGGCGTTATTCCGTTTTTTCGTAATATTGCGGTGCGGCCTCGTTCAGGATCGCGAGAATTTTCTGCAATGCGCTTGGCTCATCGGTCTTTTCCATTGCAGCGAGTTCGCGCGCCAAGCGGCTTGACGCGGCTTCAAAGATCTGGCGCTCCGAATAGCTTTGCTCGGGTTGATCATCCGGACGGAACAGATCGCGCGTCACTTCTGCGATCGACACAAGGTCGCCCGAGTTGATCTTTGCTTCATATTCCTGGGCACGCCGCGACCACATGGTTCGCTTCACTTTGGGCTTGCCTTTCAGTGTTTCCATCGCCTCTTTCAAGGTTTTGTCCGAAGACAGCTTACGCATGCCAACGCCTTCGGCCTTGTTAAAAGGCACGCGAAGCGTCATTTTCTCTTTTTCAAAGCGAAGAACATATAGTTCCAGCTGCATCCCAGCAATTTCAGAATTTTGCAGCTCAATGACTCGGCCAACCCCGTGCTTGGGATAAACCACATAGTCACCAACTTCAAACGACACCGCAGTGGACGTCATAAACCGACCCTTTCAATATTATTTTGTGAAGTAGGATGTAGTCACGTCAAGCCTAGGCGTTAAATGCCCTGATTGGCGACGAACTCATCCGGTCTTTTCCTATGCCCGATCTATTATTAAGCGGCTGTTTTTCAGCTCACATGAGTATTATATAGCAGATTCGCAATCGTTTTACAACCACAGCGCTCGGGAGTGATCGGCGGTGCTTAGGCCGCGCCCAATTTTCTAGCTTTTTGTGCTTCGCGCAATACTGGTTCGCAACATTCCTGATCCAAGTCTTCTGCGTTGATCCAGCAAAGATCGTGATGGCCCAAGATGCGCTCGTCATGACTACGAATAGTGACCGCCAATATCGGCAAATGATCACGCGCATCGGCTAAAATCGGATTAGACGGCGTACCCGTTCCCCATTTTTCGCCCCATTGCCGCAGCGCTATCATCGCTGGCAGCAAGTCTGAACCTTTGTCCGTGAGCCGGTATTCTACTTTGCGGCGGTCGTCGGGGCAGGGTGTCCGAGCCAAAATCCCGCAGCTGGTCAATTGCGTAAGCCGACTGGCCAAAATGTTTCGGGCGATCCCGAGTTCCGAGAGGAACTCTTCAAAATGCTTCACGCCGTTAAAAGCGGCGCGCAAAATCATGAATGACCATCGTTCACCCATAGCCTCCAGAGCAACAGGCAGGCCACAGTCCGCTATTTCCTGCAATGGCTCCCGCAATTTACCCATTCACCCGATCTCCGACTGGCTACCAAGGCCATCATGACAGCAACCACAAAAAATCCAAGTGAAATTCAGTTTTAAGTTGCAACTAGAAACTTAATATAATAAGTAGCGATTCGCAACTTAAATTCTTGATCAAGATTTGACCAAAGATTTGGACGCACACCAAAAGCCGAAAACGGTAAAAAAGGATTATGCTATGACCCTCTCCCAAATTTCCACAAAGACAGGCGCCTTAATAGGTGCCGTTGCAATGAGCGCCGCTCTCTTATTTGTTGCCCCCCAAGCGCATGCCGCACCAAAGGGCGCATTCTATAAAATTGAACTGGAGCAGCCCTCTGCTGAGCCCAAACAGATGCTGCGCGGTGTAATGGTGCGCTGTGATGGCAACATTTGCCGCGCATCTGAAGCATCAACGGCACCGAAAAACATGTGCAAGATTGTCGCCCGTGACGTTGGCGTGGTCACGTCGTTTCAGGCTGGTGAACGCGTGTTCACTGCCGACGAAGTGGCGCAGTGCAACGCAAAGTAAAAAAACTCTGAACTGCTTCTAACTCTCCAAACCAAACAGATGGCCGCTTCCCCCTAACTTGAAGGTCATTCTGGCTAGCAGCTTCAGACAAATCGCGCCGGATCAGGTCTTATTGGCTTGGTCCGGCGCTTTTTTGTTGCAACGCGGCATGTTTGCCCCATGTATAAGACGATATGATGCGGCAATATGAACTGGTTGAGCGCGTGCGGGCATATGCGCCCGATGTCGATGAAGATCGGCTCAATCGTGCGTATGTGTACACCGTAAAAATGCATGGCACGCAAAAGCGGGCCAGTGGCGATCCTTATTTCAGTCATCCTGTCGAAGTCGCGGGACTTATGACCGACCTGAAAATGGATGAAGAAACCATCATAACAGCCCTGCTGCATGACACCGTTGAAGATACGCTGACCACTATCGAGGATGTCGAGGCCAAGTTCGGTCCCGAAGTTGCCAGGCTTGTCGACGGCGTGACAAAGCTCTCCAAGATTGAAGCACAAACCGAAGACGAGCGCGCCGCCGAAAATCTACGCAAGTTCCTTTTGGCGATTTCCGACGATATTCGCGTGTTGCTTGTGAAGTTGGCAGACCGCTTGCACAATATGCGGACGCTGCACTTCATCCGTAGTCCGGAAAAACGCCGCCGCATCGCACGTGAAACGATGGATATTTATGCTCCTCTGGCCGAGCGGATCGGCATGTATGAATATATGCGCGAAATGCAGCTGCTTGCTTTTCAGCAATTGGAGCCTGAGGCCTATAAGACAATTACGGACCGGCTCGACCAAATTCGAAAGACTGCCGATGTGCGGATCGAGGAGATTAATCGCACGATTGCTTGGGAAATGGAGAATGCCGGCCTTAAAGTGACCGTTTCCGGTCGCGAGAAGCATCCTTATTCGATCTGGCGCAAGATGCAGGAGCGCCATATAGCGTTCGAGCAATTGACCGACATCAATGCTTTCCGCGTGATTACCGATAGCCCCGAAGACTGCTACCGAGCGCTGGGTGTTTTGCACCGCCGCTGGCAAATGGTTCCCGGGCGGTTCAAGGATTTCATCTCGACACCGAAGCGCAACGGATACCGATCGATCCACACCACGATTATGTTTGCCAAAAACATGCGTGTAGAAGTCCAGCTGCGTAGCCGCGATATGCACCGGTCAAGCGAGTTCGGGCTGGCAGCGCACTGGGCATATAAGCAGGCAGATAACCCCGACGGGCAGGCAGGCTGGATCAGGGATCTGATCGAAATTCTGGAAACCAGCCATGATGCTGAAGACTTGCTGGAAAATGCACGTATGGCAATGTATCAGGACAGGATATTTGCGTTCACGCCCAAAGGTGCATTGCACCAGCTGCCCAAAGGGTCCTCGCCGGTTGATTTTGCTTTTGCGGTACACACCGACCTTGGCAACAAGACGGTCGGGGCAAAGGTAAACGGTCGTCACGTACCGCTTCGGACCCAGCTGAACAACGGAGACATGGTCGAGATTTTGCGCAGCAAGACGCAGGAGCCGCGACCCGAATGGTTGAACTTTGTTGCTACCGGCAAAGCGCGAGCAGCAATTCGCCGCCATGTGCGACATCAACAGCGCGACGAGCTAATTGCGATCGGTCGCAAGATTTTCGACGAGGTGATCGAACGCTTGCCAACAAAAGTTGGCAAAAAAGCCATTGCGGCTGCAGTTGAGCGACTGAATTTGGAAGACGAGGATGATTTGATGCATTCGGTCGGTTCTGGGCGCTTCAATGACCGTGCGCTTATGGAAGCTCTGATCCCGGGCTTTGAAGTCGAAGGTAAAGAAACAGAATGGCTCAACCAAGAGCGCGCGATTTCCATACGCGGTTTGACGCCTGGTGTTGGCTATCATCTGGGTGATTGTTGCCATCCGATCCCCGGCGATCGCATTGTTGGTTTGCGTTTACCCGATCAACCGGTGGAGGTGCACACAATCGAATGCGAGAGCCTGGTCACCGGAACTGACGCCGACTGGGTTGATTTGAGCTGGGGGCAAGGCAGCGACGGCGCGTCGGCACGCTTGCGCGTAATCATACACAACGAGCCGGGTATGCTGAGCGATGTTTCTGGCATATTCGGTTTTCACAAGGCCAATATCATGAACCTGCGGATGACCGCGCGCGACACCGAATTCCATACTTTCGAGGTTGACTTGGAAGTGCATGACTTGCAGCATTTGATGCGGATCATTTCGGCACTTCGGGCTTCGGACGCCGTCGCAACAGCGGACCGTGTTTATAACTAGGCGGGATTCAACCTTGCTCTGATATCAACAATCAACGCAGGCAAAAATGCCATGCCCATTAGCAACAATGGCGCCGCCATTAGGCCCCAGTAGAAGTTTTGCGGTCGTCCGATGATCATCAGCATGAAGGCATACCCGCATAGGTAAAGCGTGACGCGCAAACCTGTATCGCTTTTCCAGCTTGCCCAGCCAAGCATCGCAACAGGCACGACCAAAGCACCAATAGCGTCGGGAAATGCCCGCAAAGCACTGGTGAGGCGGAGCGCGCGTATGGAGGCATCCCAGCCGCCAATTGTGGCCCATCCTTGCGAGGCGGGATCGAGTGGCGATGTCACGGCGGAAACCGCGAGAAAATGCATATAAAGGGCTGCGCCAAAACCAAGCAGCAGCGCGCACCAAGCCGCGAGCTCCTGCCAGCGCCGGTACCACAGCGCGAACGCAGACATGAGCAGCACAAAGGGCAGCGCCGTTTCGCGGATCGCCAGGGCTGCGGCGGCGGCAAAAAGTGCGAGCCAATATTTCTCTGGACGATAAAGTCCTAACGAAAGGGCGATGAGGATGCCCGCCCAAAGCTCATGCAGAACAATCAAATTGGGGAATACCGCGAGTACTAAACCGGTGGCCAGAAGCATAACCGCGCTGATGCGCCGCCCGGGATCGGCAAAGGCGCCATGCAACCGCCGCCACCAGCAAAGCAATGTGGCCAAAACCAACAGAGCGAGCCCGGCGCTCATTGCTGGATATCCAAAATGTGCGCTGACCTGTGTTAGGGTTGGAAAGCGGAATGTAACAAAGGGGCGCAGCGGGTAGTTGTTGGCACGTAGCTCGGCGGCGGTTGCGCTGTAATAATTTTCGCCGTTGGAAACCCGCGTAGCGATAAGAGAATAAAGTCTGAGGTCATCGTTTTTGGCAAGATCAGCGGGTGACGTCGCCTTTGAAGGATGCGGGTTTTTTTGGGGCGCCACATTTGCGCTTGGCCATGATGCGACGAGCGCTGCAATCAGGCAAAAAAGCAAGGCATAGACCTGCCATTTTGGCGCACTACCGATCCGCGATTGATGGCTTGTGCTTACTTCCGCCATGTAACAAAGGCGCTTGCTGCAAAGTTCCAAACGGCACCGACCAGCACGCCGGCAATCCCTGCGAGCCACCAGCGGCCATCCTGGTCATTCACCCAGTTACCAATGCCGATATTGGCAGCGGCGCCAACCGAGCATACTGCGTAGAAGCTGATCAAGCCACCGACCAGCTTCCATCCGCGTAAACGCCGGTCGCGGTATGTGAAGATGTTGTTGAGCGCGAAGTTGAAACTCATTGCGCCAAAAACAGCGACTATTTCGGCTGTAAGAAATGCCCCACCCAACCAAAGCGAAGTGCCAAGCAATGCCAGATGCACTACAACGCCCATGCCGCCGATGGCGAGGAAGCTGAGCAACCGCAAAGGCACGAAGCGACCGATGGTTTTGTCGGCGAGTAGCGCTAGATATTCCAAACCAACGAGTGCACCAGCTTTACTCTCTCCGCGTTCTCGGCTGCGGAATGTGTAAGGGATTTCGGCAATTGTCGGCGGCGTTGGCAAAGACGCGACAATATCGAGCAGTATCTTGAAACCAACGCCAGACAGGTTGGGGATGGCTTGTTCCAGAGTAGTCCGCGATATCGCCATCAATCCGCTCATAGGGTCGGACATTTCAGTTTTGATCACGCGGTTGCCGATCGCAGTCGCCCATTTGCTGACCTTCACGCGCCCTTCCGACCAATCGCCAATATTTCCGCCTGCTCCGTAGCGGGTGCCTATCGCGATATCGGCTTGGCCTTGACTTACCGCTTCGTAGAGCCGCGGCAGGACATTTTCGTCATGCTGCATATCGCCGTCGATGACCGCAAGCACAGGAGCCGCTGTGGCCAGCATACCCTCGATCACGGCACTGGACAGACCGCGCCTGCCGATGCGCTGGACAATTCGAACTTGGCGGTTGGTAAGTGCAATCTGGCGCACGACGTCCGCCGTACCATCGGGCGAGTTGTCATCGACAAAGACCGCTTCCCAATGGATACCAGCAAGAGCCAGCGCTAGCCGGTCGAGCATCGGTGCGACATTGGCTGCTTCGTTATAGGTCGGAATGATTACAGCGAGCGCAAGCGGTGCGTCAGACGCAGCGACACCAATAAATTCCTCTTGCCAAATATGACGCATGTCTTTTTGGTGCCCGCTTAGTTTATCGTCCCGCACGGATAGCCGGAGCGTGTTAACATCTGGTTAGCTATGTTTGGGGGTAGGTATTCGGCACTTGCCGAGGCCTAAATGCCGCTGCATATTGGAGGAATGACAACAGAACGATATTCACGCAGCGCCATGCTCCTGCACGCGGCCATCGCGCTTGCTCTTGCGTTCCAACTGGCCCTTGGATGGCGGTTGGAACATATTCCCAAAGGACCGGGATTATTCACGGCATATCAGCTGCACAAATCGGTAGGAATTACCATTTTGTTGTTGTCCTTGGTTCGCTTGGCAATCCGTTATTGGAAACCGCGTCCAGCAATGTCGCCAGACAAAGGCTGGGCGCAAATGCTATCAAAATTTGTGCATTTCGGGCTCTACGCGGTCATGATCGGTGGGCCGATTTCGGGCTGGGTCATCGTTTCGACGGCTAAGCTAAAGGTCCCTACATTGTTGTTTGGTATTGTTCCCTGGCCACATTTGCCGGTAGGCATGGGGCTGCATGAACGCGCCGAATTCGCGCACGGCATGCTGGCAACGTTGGGACTTTTTCTGTTCGCGCTCCATTTTGTGGGAGCCTTACGGCATCAGTTCCTTTTGAAGGAGCCTATGCTCGGCCGGATGATCCCGGGCGGAGCGCAAAAGCCACTTTTGGCGTCTGTCCTTGCCTTTGCCGCGATGTTTGCTGCGAATAGTCTGGGCTGGCAGTTGCCGCTGGTGGGTGACCATGCGCCCGCTATTGAAAGCGGTAAATCCGCAGCACCTGTCGTCGCTGGTGAGCCGTTGATTGAGGATGATCGCGACTTGAAAGCGTTGGCAGCCGAAGCAGACGCCAAGAAAAAAGAAGCCGACGCGCTGAACGCCAAGACCGAGGCCGACGCTGCAAAGCTGAAAGCCGAGGAAGCCGAAAAGGCAAAATTGGCAGGCGAAAAGCCCGGAGATGAAGCGAAGGCAGCGCCCGAGCAGCTTGCGAATTGGACGATTTCGCCCGGTGGTCGGCTTGGCTTTATCGCAAGCTGGGGCAGCGTGCCGGTCAACGGCAGCTTTGGCAGCTGGTCGGGCAAAGTGCGTTTCAGCCCAGACGTTCTCGACAAAACCGACATCCGTATCGCAGTCGATCTGGGCAGCGTAAATACCAAAGACAGTCAACGAGACAGCCAGCTCAAAGGCGCTGATTTCTTCAACATTGGAGCGCATCCTCAAGCCGTATTTACAGCGAACAGCGCACGCGATCTGGGTAATGGTCGTTATTCAGCACTGGGAACCCTCAGTCTGCACGGTGTCAGCCGGCCAGTGACGGTGAACTTCACGCTAAAAATTAACGGCGACCGCGCGACCGTGTCGGGCACTGCAAGGTTAGATCGAACCTCGTTTGGCGTTGGATCGGGAGAATATGCGGGAACAGATCAGATCGGGGGCAATGTTGCTGTGAATTTCGGTTTCACTGCCACGCGTTAAGGGGGCATTGCGCCACTGCGATTGATTGTGGGCACACGTCTGGTCAGGCGTTGGCACATCTGCTGTTTTGACTTAAGCGCCTCTTTGAAATCTGCTCTTAGCGCAAAGGAAACTGCAGCATGCCGTTCAAAACCCGCATCACCGAAATGCTGGAAATTGAACATCCGATTGTTCAGGGCGGCATGCAAGGCGTGGGCAATGCCGATATGGCTAGTGCTGTGTCGAATGCCGGTGGCCTCGGCGTCCTCACCGCACTGACGCAACCCAGTCCAACGGCACTGCGCGACGAAATAGAGCGTTGCCGGTCGATGACCGACAAGCCCTTTGGTGTGAACATGACGGTTTTTCCAACGATCAACCCCCCCGATTACAACGCCTATGCACAAGCGATTATCGATGGCGGTGTGAAGGTTGTCGAGACCGCAGGAACCCAGGCAGTTCGGGATATCTGGGTTATGCTTAAACCACACGGCGTGACGATCCTGCATAAATGCACCGCCGTTCGCCATGCACTTTCAGCTGAGCGCGCGGGCTGCGATATCATTTCGATCGACGGCTTCGAATGTGCGGGACATCCCGGTGAAGACGATATTCCCGGCTTGATCCTGATCCCAGCCGCTGCCGACAAGGTGAAGATCCCATTGCTAGCATCGGGCGGATTTGGTGACGGCCGGGGTCTGGTCGCGGCACTTGCGCTGGGTGCCGATGGGATCAATATGGGTACGCGCTTTTGCGCCACCAAAGAAGCGCCGATCCACGGCAATGTGAAGCAAGCCTATATTGCCAATGATGAACGCGGCACCAACCTGATATTCCGAAAGTTCAAAAATACTGCGCGCGTCGGCAAAAGCGCAGTGTCTGACGATGTCGTCGAAATATCCGCACGCCCCGATAGCGCGTTTGCCGATATCCAGCATTTGGTTGCGGGTTCGCACGGGCGCGAATTGCTCGACACCGGTGACTTGTCGAAAGGCATATTTTGGGCCGGGATGATTCAAGGACTGATCCACGATATTCCGTCTTGCAAAGAACTGATTGACCGGATCATCGCCGAAGCCGAAGAGATCACCGACAGTCGGCTCGCAAAAATGCGCGTCGGATAAAACTTACAACAGATCAGGAAAAAAACATGGCCTCTCCTTATCCGGAAACCGCTCTGCAAATGCTGACTTTAGTGAAGGACGACGGTACGCTCGAGCTGTCATTGGCCAACGTGCCGGTCGCTGCGCCGCAGGATCATGAAGTCGTGGTTAAGATGCTTGCCGCACCAATCAATCCATCAGACTTGGGCCTTTTAGTGGGAGCCGCAGACGTGTTAACCGCACGCTCATCGACGCGCGATGGCTTGCCTGTTTTGACGGCTGATGTGCCTTCGGCCGGCATGCGCGCCATGGCTGGACGTGTTGGCAAAGCCGTGCCGATTGGCAACGAAGGCTGCGGCATTGTGGTTGCGGCTGGTGGGTCGCCTGAAGCACAGGCACTAATAGGCAAGACAGTTGCGACCATTGGCGGCGCGATGTTTTCGCAGTATCGGACGCTGCCGATCATGGGATGTATGCTGCTTCCTGACGGAACCGATCCAAAGGACGGCGCATCCTGCTTTGTCAATCCGCTGACCTCGCTCGCTTTTGTCGAGACAATGCGGTTGGAAGGGCACACAGCGATTGTGCATACCGCTGCCGCTTCCAATTTGGGGCAAATGCTCGTGAAAATCTGCAAGGCAGATGGCGTGCCACTGGTGAACATCGTGCGAAGCGCTACACAAGTTGAATTGCTCAAGGGGATCGGAGCGGAACATATTCTCGACTCCACATCAGATAGTTTCATGGCCGATCTGACGGCGACATTGGTTGAGACCGGTGCGACTATAGGCTTCGATGCGATTGGTGGTGGTAAGCTATCGGGCCAAATACTGGCATGTATGGAAGCTGCGGCGGTCAAGCGCATGACCGGCCACAGCATCTACGGCTCCGATACATTCAAGCAAATGTACATTTACGGTTCGCTTGATGTTGGGCCAACCACGCTCAACCGTAGCTTTGGCTTTTCTTGGGGCCTGAACGGATTCTTGCTGACGCCGTTCCTGATGAAGGCGGGTGCGGAAGTGAATGCACGGTTGCGTAAGCGCGTGGTCGATGAGCTGACCACGACGTTCAAAAGTCATTATAGCCACGAAATTTCGCTGGCCGAAGCGCTTGATCCAGCGGTGCTCGTGTCTTACAATGCTAAGCGCACGGGCGAAAAATATTTGATCCGGCCCCAAGGATAAGGCGAATATGAAACCAACGCGTCAGGCGGCGCGTTCGAATATCGCGGCGATGCCCTGTCCACCGCCGATACACATCGTCTCCAGCCCGTAGCGGCCCTTACGGCGAACCAGTTCGTTACACATGCTCGCGAGTATTCGCCCGCCAGTGGCACCTATCGGATGGCCCAGCGAAATGCCTGACCCATTAACGTTCAGGATTTGTCGGCGGCTGTCGTTTTCGCTCCAGCCCCAACCCTTCAGTACAGCAAGGACTTGCGGTGCGAAGGCTTCGTTTAGCTCGACCAAATCAATGTCATCCCAGTCCAAGCCGCAGCGCGCTAATAGCCGTTCAACCGCGGGCACGGGCCCAATACCCATACGTGATGGCTCGCATCCGGCCGCTGCCCAGCTGTGAAAATATGCGATGGGTTCAAGTCCGAGCTCTTCAAGTTTGTCCTCGGCAACGACCAAACAAGCCGCGGCCGCGTCGTTTTGCTGGCTGGCGTTCCCGGCTGTCACCACACCGTTCTCAAGGGGTTTCAGAGCGGCGAGCGATTCGAGTGTCGCGTCGGCGCGAACACCTTCGTCACGGTCGAATATCACTGCGTCGCCGCGCTTTTGTTTGACCGCCACGGGGACCAATTCGTCCGCAAAGAGATTTTGTTCCCACGCGCGCGCTGCATTCTGGTGGCTACGCAAAGCGAAAGCGTCACATGCTTCGCGGGCTATATTGTAATCCTTGGCGAGATTTTCCGCCGTTTCTATCATCCCCGAAATCACACCAAATCGTTCGGCGGGCTGCGACATTAATCGTCCGCGTGCTAGCCGGTCATGTAGGACCATATTGCCTGCGCGAATTCCGCTGCGAACGTCCGTTGTGTAATGCTCGACGTTGGACATGCTCTCTACACCGCCCGCAATCACAACATCGGCAGCGCCGGTTTGCACCATCATCGCGGCATCAATCACCGATTGCAGGCCTGAACCGCAGCGACGGTCAAGCTGATAGCCTGGCACATTGATCGGCAGGCCTGCGGCAAGCGCGGACCATCGCGCAATACAAGGCGCTTCGCCGTTGGCATAGCCCTGCGCAAACACCACGTCGTCCACACGCTCGGGTTCTATCCCGCTCCGTTCGACCAATGCGCCCAAAATGGCGGCGCCTAGCTCGCCGGCGGTCACCGACTTCAGGCTGCCAAGAAATTTGCCCACCGGTGTGCGAAGTGGCGAGACTATCGCAGCGCGGCGCAGGGTATTTGTCATGCAATAATCCCCTTAATCCCAAGCCACGTCGGGTGGAAGGCTCATAAGGATTGCATCAACATTGCCGCCGGTCTTCAGGCCAAAGGTCGTACCGCGATCATAAACCAGATTAAATTCGGCATAGCGTCCGCGCCATATGCGCTGCGCCTGCTTTTCTTCGTTAGAAAACGGCTGGTTCATCCGTTTGCGCACCAGCTTCGGAAATACTTCGAGAAATGCTTCGCCAATATCGCGGGTGAAGGCAAAGTTCTGTTCAAACAGGACATCGCTTTCGTTTTCCAGATGGTCATAAAATATACCGCCTACGCCGCGGTGCATATTGCGGTGGGGTATCCAGAAATAGTCGTCAGCCCATGCCTTGTACCGCTCGTATACTTCCGGGCCATAGGGAACGCAGGCAGCGCGCAATGCAGCGTGAAATTCAGCAGTGTCGTCTTCATAGGGAATAGGCGGGTTCAAATCCGCACCGCCACCGAACCAGCTTTTCTGCGTCACTAGAAAACGAGTATTCATGTGTACGGCTGGAACATGCGGGTTGGCCATATGTGCGACGAGGCTGATCCCGGTCGCGAAAAAATTTGGGTTTTCCGCAGCGCCGTGAATATTTTGCGCAAAGTCCGGGTTGAGCGATCCGCCGACGGTCGAAACATTGACGCCAACTTTTTCGAAGACTTTGCCCTTCATCACGCCGCGAACGCCGCCGCCGCCCTCTTCGCCCGAGGGGTCTTCACGGTCCCAAGGTAAATAGTCGAAACGCGCGTCAGAGCCCGCTTCTTCCTCGATAGTTTCGAACGCCGAGCAAATACGATCACGCAACGCCTCAAACCAAGTCCGTACTGCTATTTGTCGCGCGTCAAGTTGCATGGCTGATCGGTATACTCCGTTAAGGAAATTGGCTTGTTTGTCTTAGGCCTTCGGACAATGCGATGCCAGCGGCGACGGCAAGATTCAAGGACCGAAAGCCTGCTTCCATCGGAATTTTCACCCGTAGGTCAGCGGCATCATGGACAAATTCGGGTACTCCGCTGCTTTCCGACCCCATCAAGATGATGTCATCGGCCCGGAATTCAGCTTCGTATAGAGATGTCGCACCCTTGCTTGTGACCAACAATATGCGTTGACTATTTACGCGAACGGTTTCCTGAAAATGTGGCCAGTCGGCGTGATGTGAGAGCTCAACGGCATCGGCATAGTCCATTCCCGCACGCTTGATTGCGTTTAGGGAAAAAGGAAAGCCGCACGGCTCGATAATGTCACAAGCCACGCCGAAACAGGCCGCAGTGCGCAAAATCGTGCCTACATTTCCGGCAATTTCGGGTCGGTAAAGGGCAATCCGCATAGTTAGTTTCGTTTCATGCAACAAGTGAGCTGTGGATTGTTGGCATATGGACCAAATTCACTGTTGGCAAATGGGATCAAACGCGTCTATCAGGCCGCTGAATCGTGCTGGATCTGCCTACGCATAGGCATTTGACGGCAGATGTCGGGGTTCTAAATTGACGGTCGGGTCCCCGGACCGCAAGGATTTAAGGGCAGCATATGGCTACGGTCAAGAAAACGGCTACACCAAAAAAAGCAGCAACCAAGAAGGCCGCTGCACCAAAACCTGCCACGCGCAAGGCGGCTGCGGCGGAAGTCAAATCGGAAGCCGTTGTTGCGCACGATGCGGCACACGGCGAAGACGGTGTTCGTCGCCGTGACTTTATCCATATTGCGGCGGTCAGCTTTGCTGGCGTAGGCGCTGGCGCAGTCGCGCTGCCGCTGTTGGGCCAAATGAGTGCAAGCGCGGATGTGCTCGCTCTTAAGTCGATCGAGGTTGATGTATCTTCCATACAGCCGGGCCAAGCGATAAAAGCCAGTTGGCGCAAACAGCCTATTTTTATTCGTAACCTGACCAAGGCAGAAATAGACGCAGCCAATAAAGTGAAAGTTGAAGGGTTGCGTGACCCGCAAGCACTGGCCGACCGTACCAAGCCCGGCAAAGAAAATTGGTTGATCACTTTGGGTGTGTGCACCCATTTGGGTTGCGTACCGCTGGGCGCTGCATCGGGCGAAGTTAAGGGCGAGTATGGCGGATATTTCTGCCCTTGCCACGGTTCGCATTACGACACCGCAGGCCGTATCCGCAAAGGCCCGGCTCCGACAAATCTGGCCGTGCCTGAATTCGCATTTCTATCCGATACTATCGTGAAAATTGGCTAAGGACGAGAACCAATGAGCTTCCCCTGGGCGCAACAATACGAACCAAAAAACCCTGTTATGAAGTGGGTGGATGAACGTCTGCCGCTTCCTCGTCTGGTTTTTGATGCCGTGGGTGCGGGCTATCCCGTTCCGCGCAATTTCAACTGGTGGTATAATTTCGGCGTGCTCGCCGGATTGGCTTTGGTAATCCAGATCGTCACCGGCATCATTCTCGCTATGCATTATTATGCAAGTGTCGACGGCGCGTTTAATTCGGTCGAACATATCATGCGCGACGTAAACTCGGGCTGGTTCATCCGCTATGCGCACATGAACGGTGCCAGCTTCTTCTTCATAGTTGTTTATATTCATATGTTCCGCGGGCTGTTTTACGGATCGTATAAAGCTCCGCGCGAGATGGTATGGCTGCTGGGTGTTATTATCTTCCTGCTGATGATGGCCACGGGCTTCATGGGCTACGTCCTGCCTTGGGGTCAGATGAGCTTCTGGGGTGCGCAGGTTATTACCGGTTTCTTCTCTGCCATTCCGATTGTCGGAGAACCTTTGCGCCAGTGGTTGCTCGGCGGCTTTGCCCCGGATCAAGCCACGCTAAACCGTTTCTTCTCGCTGCATTATTTGCTGCCATTCGTAATCGCAGGCGTTATCATCCTGCACGTCTGGGCGCTGCATATTCCCGGTTCGGGCAACCCAACCGGCGTAAGCGTCAAAGGCAAGGAAGATACCGTTCCGTTCCACCCATATTATACCGCGAAAGACGGTGTCGGCGTGGGCGTGTTCCTTATCTTCTTCGTTGTCGTGACGTTCTTCGCGCCGAACTTGCTCGGCCATCCAGACAACTATATTCCGGCCAACCCGCTTTCGACGCCCGCGCATATCGTGCCGGAATGGTATTATTTGCCGTTCTACGCGATCCTTAAGGCGTTCACTGTCGACTTTGGCATTCCGTTCACTGGCATCACGATCATCCCTGCAAAGCTGATGGGTGTGCTGGCGATGTTTGGTTCAATTCTGCTGCTTTTCTTCCTGCCATGGCTGGATACGTCGCCAGTGCGTTCTGGCCATTATCGCCCGCTGTTCCGCAAGTTCTTCTGGTACGGCTTAATCCCGTGCGTGCTAATCCTTGCTTATTGCGGTGCGCAGCAGCCTCTCACACATTGGGTGGTTTTAAGCCAGTTGGCTTCGGCATATTATTTTGCCCATTTCTTGATAATCCTGCCGATCATCTCCCGCGTTGAAAAGCCGTTACCACTGCCCAATTCGATCACCGAAGCCGTCACCGGCAAGCCGCTCAACCTCGCGGCCGCGTAAACCAGGGAAAGCCTTTTATCATGGTTCGTCTTATTGCTTTTTTGGTGGGCTTGTTTTTTAGCGGCATGCTGCTGCTTGGCCTAGGCAACACAATCTATACCGCAATCAAAGAGCCCGCAGTGGCCACTGCGGAGCATGAATATCATAAGCATCCCAAGGACGTTAAATTCCCGCACGATGGACCGTTTGGCAAGTTTGAGAAGGCGCAGCTGCAACGCGGCCTGAAAGTCTACAAAGAAGTATGCGCAGCGTGCCATTCTTTGAAGCTGGTTGCCTTCCGTGATTTCGAAGCGCTCGGCTATTCTGAGGATGAAGTGAAAGCGCTTGCCAAGGGTTGGCCGACCGAGACACCGTCAATAAACGCCGAAACCGGTGAAGCGGCAACGCGGCCTTCCATACCTGCGGACCGCATCCCGGCACCATTCGCCAATGATGTTGCCGCTCGTGCTGCCAACAACAATGCGCTTCCGCCAGATTTGTCGCTGATGACCAAGGCACGCCATAACGGCCCCGCCTATGTCTATTCGCTGCTTACCGGCTACGAAAAACAACCAGCGAAATTGGTCAAGGACTTCCCCGATTCCAAAACCGGTGCCGGTCAGCATTACAACCCGTATTTTGCCAACCTGAACATCGGTATGGCGCCGCCTCTGACTGGCGACGGTCAGGTCAGCTATGACGACGGCACCAAATCAACCGTGCCGCAAATGGCGAAAGATGTTGCTGCATTCCTGACCTGGACTGCCGAGCCAAAGATGGAAAATCGCAAGACAGCAGGTTGGGCCGCGCTTGCATTTTTGCTGATCTTCACATGGCTTACCTACCTGTCGTACCGCAGCATCTGGGCCAACAAGGAACATTAAGGATATAGGCACCAGCGCCATTGTAGTCGCTGGTCATTGACGAAAGCGCCTTGCGGTGGCATTGGCGCATTTCGGATGCGGGTGTAGCTCAATGGTAGAGCAGAAGCCTTCCAAGCTTACGACGAGGGTTCGATTCCCTTCACCCGCTCCAATCCTTCACCTCCGCATACCCGGCAATTGACGTTTGCGTGTTGGTTTCTGTGGATCGCCGACGCACCTTAAGCGGCTAGTCGAGCTCCGCTCCATGTCCGGTCGTCAAAAAAATCCCGCGCCTTCGCGCTGTACTCTTCATGCATTATCTTTCGCGGTACGCCTTGCAGCCAGCTCTTCGACCGAGCGTGCCCGCATGAACGGATTGGTTGCCCTTTCGAGGGCGATTGTAGTGGGCACCGTTGCCTCGCCGCGTTCGCGCATTGCGGTCACGGCATCCATGCGCGCGATAAGCGCTGCATTGTCCGGCTCGACGGTCAACGCGAACCGACCGTTCGAAGCAGTATATTCATGCGCACAGTAAATCACAGTGTCGTCGCCCAGCGCTTCGAGTTTGCGCATGTTCGAGTACATTTGTGCGGCTGTCCCTTCGAATAGCCGTCCGCAGCCCATGGCGAATAGCGTATCGCCGACAAATGCAACATCCTGCTCCGCGAAATGATAGGCGATATGGCCTGCGGTATGCGCAGGGACATCAAGGACGCGCGCCGTGACACTGCCGAGTGTCACAACATCCCCTTCAGCCACTTGTACATCGAGCGTGGAGATTTTTTCTGCCTCGGCGGCGGGACCCGTTATGCGGCAACCCGTCGCTGCCTTGATCTCGGCATTGCCGCCGATATGGTCCGGGTGCCAATGCGTGTTCCAGATTTGGGTAATCTTCCAACCGCGCTTTTCGGCTTCTGCCAAAATCGGCTCGCAAACCGCAGGGTCAACGACCATAGTTTCACCGCTTTCGCCTTCATGCACTAGCCAGACGTAATTGTCGTCGAGGACGGGGATGCGAACAATTTCTAAACTCATATTACCAACTTCCTATATTGGGCAAGCTTGCCCAGGGTTCTTGCGGCGGCAAGCGCTCGCCTGCCTGTAACAACTCAATCGAAATATTGTCGGGGGAACGCACAAACGCCAAATGCCCGTCTCGCGGTGGGCGGTTGATAGTAACGCCGCCGTCCACCAACCGCTGACACGTCGCGTAGATGTCGTCCACGCGGTAAGCGAGATGGCCGAAATTGCGACCACCGTCATAGCCTTCTTCTCCCCAATTGTAGGTGAGTTCAACTTCTGCAATGCCTTCTTCGCCGGGCGCGGCCAAGAAAATCAATGTGAACTTGCCAGCTTCATTGTCAAACCGGCGCACTTCTTTCAAGCCGATAAGCTCAAAAAAAGCGATGGTCGCTTGCGGATCGCTGACCCTAATCATGCTGTGCAGATATTTTATCGGCATGCTCTCTCACTCAGTTTATCGACGTTAAGGAACGGTTCATCGCAGATGTAATATCCGGTAAATCGCACGTGGTCGGATGCTTAACATGGACCGGAAAGCCGGCCGACGCAAGGGGCGGACGGGCGCTACGGTTATTTCAAGGGAAGGAAATTCATATGTCACAGGATGGATTAGAAGCGAACGTAAATGCAAAGTCTGGCTGGTTTGGCGGGCTGGCTTCCGACAACCGCAAGGCTTGGTTGGTTGGCAGCGGCGTGTTGGCGCTGGGGCTGACATTCGGTGGTTATCTGATGGGCGACGGGTTGGTTCGCATGAAGCAGGCTGACCGCGCCGTAACCGTGCGCGGCCTTGCCGAACGCGAAGTCACGGCTGACCTTGCCACCTGGACAATTGCGTATTCGGCCAAAGCTGGTGATCTGCAAAGCGCGCAAGCCAAAGCAGATAGCGATACAAAGGCGATCCGCGCGTTCTTCACTTCTGTGGGTTTCGATGCCGACGCGGTGCAGCCGACCGGCGCTAATGTCTCACAATATGCCGATCAGGGGGTAACCACTTATACTGTCAAGCAGCGCATGAGCCTGCGCACTACCGATATCAAAAAGGCACAGGCCGCGGTCAAACGACAGTTTGATTTGGTAAAGCAAGGCGTTGAGCTGGAGGAAGGGTCTGGTATGGCCTTTACCTATACAAAGCTCAATTCGATCAAACCGCCGATGATTGCGGAGGCGACCAAAGACGCGCGCAAATCTGCCGAGCAATTCGCCAAGGATTCTGGCACCGACGTGGGGAGCATCAAATCCGCAAGTCAGGGCTATTTCGAAGTCACCGCGCGTGATGGAGACAGCGGCGGCGAATGGGGCGTTTCCGACACACCGTATAAAAAAGTTCGCGTCGTAACGACCGTCGAATATTATCTTGATTGAGGGAGGATAGGATCATGAGAGTATCGCGATATTTGTCTTCAATGGCTTTCATCGCTCTTGCCATGGCGCAAACTGCCGCAGCGAAGGAAAAAACAATCGGCTTTGACGAAAAGGGCAAAGGTTTTGAAGTGGGATATAGCTATCCGGCCTATATTTCGGCCATGCCAAAGCTGAAGAGGATATTGGACCGCGAACATGCCCGGCTGCGCAATGATGCAAAGCAAAACGCTGCCGAAGCGGCAAAGATGAATGCTTCTGTGCCGAAAGAGAACATATTTGAATATACCGTCGACCGGCAGCAGCATTGGCAAACCGTTGCCAATCTTCCCGGTTTTTTAAGCCTGTCGTCGCGCTGGTACACTTATGACGGCGGCGCTCACGGCATGTACGGCCAGTCATCAAAAATGTGGGACAAGAAGACTGGCAAGTTCATGGAACCGCTCAGTATGTTTCTGAGCGGCGCAGCATTCGACCGCGAAGTTCAAACATCTTTCTGCGATCTGCTTGATAAACAACGCTCCGAAAGGCGCGATGGCGAAAAAGTCGACCGTAGCAAGTCCGACGACTGGATGCAGGCCTGTCCGACGCCATCTGAATATATCTTGCTGATTGGATCGTCGAACGGCAGAACATTTGATCGGTTGGGCATATATGTCGGGCCGTACGGAGCGGGTCCATATTCAGAAGGTGAATATGAGATCGATCTGCCGGTTACCGCCAAGCTGCTCGCTGCAATAAAGCCGCAATATCGCGCGGTTTTTTCTGTTGCGAAATAGACACTATTGGCCTGGTTTTGAAAGCTCGGCCAGCCGCGCTTTGGCGGTATCGGCCATTCGCGATTTTGGCGCGAGGCTGACAGTTGTTTCATAATGGCTGCGCGCTAGTTTCCTGTCGCCCGAAGCAAGCGCAATATTGCCCGCCTCAAGCGCAACCTCGGCCATACGCGGCGCAAGCTTTGACGCAGTGCTGATATAGGCCTGTGCGTCGGACAGCTTGCCCACACGCCGCGATAGTGTAGCTGAAAGCAACCACGCAGCGGCATTTTCGGGTGCGTGCAAGCGGGCCTCCGCCAAATCCGCACCTGCCTCGACTTCGCGCCCCGCCAGCACCAACGCTCGCGCGCGGTCAATGCGGGCATCGGCAAGTTCTGCGTCCTTCAACCGCCCTGATTTCAGTGCTTCGTCTATATAGACGAGCGCATTTTTGGAATCGCCGTCGGCAATCGCGGCGTTCGCTGCTTGCATCCAGAACGCGGCTTCGCGGCTATCAAGGCGGTTTGCGGCAGCACGCGCCGCATCTGCAAAAGTCAGCGAGGCCTGCAAGAAGTTAAACGCGGTCGCATGGGCGTTGGCACGACACGCAAGGCCGAGTGCATTGTCACGCGGTTGCGCGCGTACCCAGCTATCGGCCTCGACCAGCGCCGACGCCGCGTCGCGCTCTGCGAGCTTCAGGCAATCGTTGTAGCGTACTTCGTCGAGCGTGGGTTGTGCCGGATTGGCCACAAACAAAAGGAACAGCGCGAACATCATTTATAGCAAACTCTTAACCGTTCGGAGCAATAGTCCGACATCTGCGTCACGCGAAAGCCGGTGGTCGCCGTCCTTTACCAACTGCACCTGCACAACAGGTGAACGCAGCGCTGCCGCCAATCGCAGCGAAATCTGCCAGGGCACATCGCTGTCGTTCTGACCGTGCAACAAGCGTACCGGACAATCGATAGCGATTTGGCGCTCCAACATCTTGTGCCGCTCGGCAATCTTGAAAAAGCGCTGCCATGTCGGTGTGGGTTCCGGACCGTAAGGATTATCTTCATAGACCACGCCATCTTGAAGAATTGTCATACGCTGCGCGTCGGTATAGCCCCAGTCGGTGAAATCCGGAGCAGCAGCTATGCCGATCATACCAGCCAGCCGATTGACCCCTGGCTGGCTCAGCGCCTCGCCCAGCATCAGCATCAACCACCCGCCCATTGAGGAACCGATCAGGATGACTTTACCGGTGGTAACGCTGTCAATTAGCGCCAGTGCATCGCGCGCCCAGACTTCAAAATCGCCGTCTTTAAACTCGCCCTCGCTCTCCCCGCAACCGGCATAGTCATGCAGCAAGCAAGCCTGTCCTCGCGCCGCCGCCCATTCGAACAGCGCAGTTGCCTTGCCACCGGTCATGTCAGACATATAACCGGGCAGAAAAACCAATGTTGGACCTTCGCCGGACGTAAAACGGTATGCTAGACGCAGGCTGTCAACATTTGTGAAATAGGCTGCATTCATTGCGCTATTTGCACTTATTCATCGCCCGCAACCTTGTACATATTGCCGTTGAACCAGATCGCGTCGTTCGGTGTTTCCTGCCACATCGACATGATCTCTTTGGTGCCATCTGCGTAAGTCAGGTGCAGGGCGCTATCTTTGATGTAATATGTCCCTGATCCCCGATTATCGCCGCCGATGATCGTAAAGCTTCCTCCGGCTATCGAAACATTGCCGCCCTTAACAAAGCGGCCGTCGGTGGAAAAGGTCAGATCATGATCGCCGGTCACAAAGCTGTCGACACCCGTGCGCGTTACGCTGCTGTTGGTGTAAGCGCCAGATAGTGTCGCACCGTCGGGGAAGATACGCTTGGGGCTATATTCGGCATCGTCAAGCGCGATTATCCAGCTGTTGCCCGATTTGCTTTGTGTCGCGGTCTCGACTTTGCCCGACGCATAGTTGAGCGTGATCTTGTTGCCGCTGATTATATAGCGCCCACCGGCATGCTTATCGTCGCGAATGATTGCTCGCATACCTTCGTCGTTGAACGCGCCATTATGAGGCAGTTCATTGGCAAAAAAGCCGCTTTCGGTTAGCACGAGATAATTTGTGCCATATTCCATACGGATCGACATTACCGGATCATAGACCGTTTGCATTCCCAGATTGACCCACACGCCGTGATGGCCCGTCACCGGCTTGCTGCCCAGACCGGGTTTTGCCACAGGCACTTTGGCGGCGGCTATTGCTTTACCACTTTTGGCATTACCGAAAATCTTGCTAGCAATCGCCTTTGCTTTGTCTTTCGCTCCGATCCGGGCATCGGCGCCATAGGCTACGATCAGGGCAATGCTACCTGCATTTCGCCCTGCGATCATCGAACAGTCTATTGCCGTGCCGCGCATGCTTGCTTGTACTGCTCCACCAGCAAGTTGTTCGACGGTTACCGGCAAATCTTTCGGGCAGGTTGTGATGATGCCGGACTGTAGCCCTTTTTTGGCAAGATCGTTCAGATCCTTCGCGGGGTCATCATTGAAATACATCAGCATAATTTGTCCGCGTTTATCGGGCGAGACAAATTGGCGGTTTACGCCGTCGATGGTAACCGACCAACCGGCCGGGGTTAGCTGGGCCTTCTCTCCGTCTTGATTTGCCTTGCCCTTCTCCGCCGCGATGGCCGCGTCCTGTCCGGCCTGCACCGATCCCCACGCCACATTGCCCAGGCTTTGCGCGGCGGCGGGGACCACAGAAGCAAATGCAAGCGCTGCAGATGTGAGAAGCCTCATCATCAAAACTCCATATCCAAACCAGATTTCGCCTTCGTGTCCTTGGTACACATGATCTTGATCGCGTTCCATTCGGCTGGACTAAGTGCTGAACGGTATGTGTGGCCCTTCTTGATGGCATTGCGGAAATCGACCATGCGGGTTTCGGTTACCGGATGGCTGGCAAGATAACCGCTGAGCGCGCTGGCCAGCTCCTGACCCTTTGGGTTGCCCTTTGCAGAGTTTTCATCTGCAGCTTTTCTTTCGGCATCCCTTTTGGCTGCCGCCGCTTTGCTTGCTGTAGCGACGCGTGTACCTTCGTCGCGCGCAAGCATCCCAAAAAAGTCCGCGGTTGGCCCTGGTGAAATATTGGCGTTGGCGAGAGCAGCCTGAGAAAAGCCGTCGGCTTCGCCCTCTGCCTTGCGGGTATAACCCAAACCGAGCAAGCTATTGAGCACCGATCCGCTATTGCCGCCAACGCCCGATAACACCAGCGAAAGACCCAGTTGCCGCAATAGACCTTGCATCACATGGCGTTCGCGCACGTGGCCAATTTCGTGCGCCAAAACACCTGCGACCGCATCGGGCGAGGAGGATTTTTTGAGCAAGCCGTCAAAAATAATCACTTTCCCGCCGGGCAACGCTACCGCATTGACCATGTCGATCTTCGCGACCTCAACCTGCAGGCCTTTACCGCCATTCTTGTCGAGTGCCGCAGTCAGCTTGCTTAGCGCGGCTTTGCCATCAGGCGTCTGGCAGAAGCGCCCACCAAAATCTCCAACTACGGCGTCGCCCAATTTGCTTTCAAAGCTTGCCGGTATCAACGGAGCGAGCCACTGTGGTGACCACAGCACTACAGCTATTGCAGCTGCGCTCGCCGTCAAAAACGCAGCGCTTGCGCGGCCCAGACCCAACCGGTCAATCCAGCCACCATATTGCGCTTTTGCCGGTAACATATCCGCCAACTCGGCCGGCACCGGGCCAACCAAGCCAAGCCGCCAGCCATCACGGCCATCGAGCGAATAGACCGTTCCATCGGGCTTCTCGCCCTGAAAGCGCAGGTCAGCGAAATCGAACGGACCGTGGCGCCGCTCGGCTTCTACAAGCAAGAATTGGACGCCAACGGTTTCCACCGAAACCTGACGGCGGATCGCGTTGGTGCCGTCAAAATGCCAGGCGGAAAAAAACTGTGCCATTAAATTGCACCGACATCAAAGGCATCGAGCAAACCTTCACCGTGCTTGGTTGCAACGGTTTGTGACTGGGTAAGCTGGTCTAAGTTCACCTCGCCGTATGCGCGCATGTTGTTGACGAGGAATTTCCAGTGCCGGTAGCGGATAAATGGCCCAACCAGCGCAAAGGGTAGCACGAAGATCAGAAACGAAAACAGGATCATGGCGCTGATAAAAGCGGGATCAACTTGCCCGGGCTGCGGCATATTGAAGTTTTGCATCAAACCCAGCGGGATGATCACCAATGCAGCGGCGAATAACGTAACAAGCGTTGCGCCGATCCATAATGCGGCGTCGCCGAGATAGAGCATCAACCAGTTTTTTGTGCGTGCAACAAAATCGAAATCAAGCGTGTGGAGGCTTAGCCGATCGACAATTGTGCGGTAGAATTTCGCATAGAAAACCAGCCAGATCGCCGGAATCACCAGATAGACAGCGAGAATCATCGGGACAATCGCTATAAACAGCCAAGCCGGTGGATCGCCGGGTTGTGGACCTGCCGCCGAGACTGCACCGGTCGCGGCAATGACGCCTGCAAATGCAAGTCCCATTACAAAAACACCGAAAAACATGATGATTGGCGAGATGTAGAATAACAGGAAACGGGGCAGAAGCCCTTCGGCCTTGGCGTCGGACTTAAATGGGTGCGGGCCAAAGCTCATCTTGTTCCAACGTTCGTTCCAAAGCGACACCATCGACCAAGGGATCAGCAAACCAAAGGGAATGTATCCTGCAATGGATTTCCAGATATAGGAAAGACCATATGACAGACCAGGATCATTGCTGCCGCCACGAATGCCGTGCCAATAGGTCCGCGACAGGCGGTATCGTACTGCGCGAAAACGCGCCACACCGCCGAGGTAGAATGCGAAGAGAAACGTCGCAAGCGTCAGCAATCCTGCTGCGGCTGCATAGCCTTGCAGCGCCATTGCCTGCGCCGCAAACTGGATAAGCAAAAACGGTAGCAATATGGTCACGAGTACCATGACAAAGCCGATCAGTAGCTCTTTGCCGGTGCCGGTATATTCCATGTCTTCATCGATGAAGCGGGTCTTGCTCCACAAATACTGCCGCTCTCGCGTGGTGGCCCAAAACCGGTAAATACCCAGTGTGATGATCGTCAGACCGAGATTGGTCAGCGCAATGGGGAGAAAATCTCGCCAGTTCCCGTGGAAGTAAAATGCGCTTGGTTCGCCTGCTGCACTATCTCGTCCGTCGCTCATCCACGCGCCCCTTCTTAAGTCCGGGCAGTTGAATGTCCCGCATGGCAAATGTCAAGCGGACAGACGTTGGTCTATGCCAGAAAAGCATCGGGGGTGAATGACTTGCGTCACACACCCCCTTGCTAGGGTCCTGATCTCTAGGGAAAGGTTGATCAGAACTTGACCGAGGCTTCCAAACCAAAAGTGCGCGGGGCATTGAAATTGGCATAGTCGCCCAGTACCGGGCCGTTGGCGTTCGAACGGCGATAAATGTGCGATTCGTTGAACAAGTTGCGCGACCACAGCGCTATGGTCAGCTGTTGGCCAGCATCGGACACCGGAATATCCGCAAGTGACAACCGCGCATTGACCAGAAAACTCTTCTCGTTCTGCACATCTTCATTGTCAAACGTGTAAGACGGCGACGAATAATTGGCATCGGTGTGGAACTTGATCGCCGCACCGCTGCCGCCGACAGGAATTTCATAGTCGATTGAACCTGAGAGCGCGTGCTTGGGTGTGTAGACGATGAAGACATCTTGGAAAACAGGCGTTAAAACCGGTGGGGTCAACGTCGCATTCAGCTGCTCTTGCACCGTATTCTGCGCGCGCGGGATCTTTGTATAGGTATAGGCATAAGACAGTCCCATCGAAAGCCCGCCGGTGGGGCGGACGGTCAGATCGGCTTCGATTCCGCGAATTTTTGTAATGCCCGCAGCATTTACCGTTTCCAGAGTATTGCGGATTGTTCCATTTGTCTGCGGAACGAAGAAGTTGAAGTCAACTTGGCTGTCTTTGCGGTCCATCATGTAGCCGGCAAGGTTCAAGCGCATCTTGCGGTCGAAAAACTCGCTCTTCATGCCGAGCTCGTATGATTTAACCGATTCCGGCCCGAACGAACGATAGGTTAGCGAACGCGAACTGGCTCCACCTGCGCGGTAACCAGTCGCATATTTCGCGTAGAGGTTTACATCGTCCGAAGCATCGAACGCCACCGTGACGAGAGGATCGAAGCGTTGGTTATTTTGGACAAATGTAAGGTTGGTAGCGGCACCGTTGACCGTGAAAAGTCGTCCGTTTTTCTCATCCTTGGTAAAGCGTCCGCCGAGCGTCAGGTGCAAACCGGCGAGCGCGGTTGGCGTGTAAGTGGCTTGCGAATAAAGCGCATAGCTTTTTGCAAACGCGGCGCTGGCCCGTGAAGTGGGTGAAAGCGGATAGGTTGCCGGATCAACAATAGTGTAACCGGTTCCGTCTGCATTCCAACGGTTGGTGTTGGGGGTGCGTGCCGCGTCTTCGGCTCGTTCGTTAAAATAATAAGCACCGAGCACATAATCGAGAGCGTCGCCTATATTGCCGACAGCCTGAAATTCCTGACTGAACTGGCGTTGGTCGAGCGCTGCGATGCTATACCGGCTGAACGTCGTGTTCGGCAGGAACACAGGGGTGCGATAAGCGCCGCCCGAATTGTCAAACTGGCGATCGCTGACCGTACGCCAAGCAGTTATGGAGCGCAGTTCAAGGCTGTCCAAAACTTTCCACTTTACATTACTGAAGACGCCAAAGGTCTTGCCGACGCTTGGTTCCTGCGGAACACCAATGTCGGAAACGCTTAACCGGCTCGCGCTCACCTTCACGATAGATGGCAATGGAGCAATAAAGCCAGAAGGTACGCGGTTACCTGCGGTCGCTATCTGCGCCAATGTCGCAACAGGTCGGCCAAGCGGATTATAGTTGATTAGCTGGCTGAGGAACGAAGTGTTCTCGTCGCGGCCCGCGTCGACTGAAACGGTTGCCGTCAGCGTGTCTGTAGGAGCCCATTTTACCGCAACGCGGCCGCCTGTGCGGTGGAAGTAATTCCATCCTGCTTGACCCGACAAGGGGTTCTTCGTTGTCGCGTCCTGATGCTGGACGCCCGCATCGAGCTTAATCGAAAATCCGGCAACTTCTGGCAGATCAAGCCGCAATTGACCGCTATATCCGCCGTAATTGCCAATGCCTGCGCTCGCCTTTCCGCCAAACTCGCCGGTGGGTTGGCGCGTCACAAGATTGACCGCGCCGCCTTCGGTATTGCGGCCAAATAAAGTGCCTTGCGGACCTTTGAGTACTTCGACGCGTTCAACATCTAAAAAACCAGAGTTTAGTCCGTGCTGACGACCGAGATAGATGCCGTCAATATAGACACCAACGCCTTGTTCGCGCGCTGGCTGGTTTGCATCACCCGGTACAATACCGCGCATGCCGACGGTCAGTGCTGTCTGGCGCGATTTAAACGTTGCCACGCGCAAAGACGGAATGCCGCCGTCGGCCAAATCCAGCAGACTTTGCACATGCCGTTTCTTGATGTCTTCCTCACCCATAACGGAAATAGCGATGGGTGTGTCTTGCAAATTGGTTTCGCGCTTCGTGGCGGTCACAACAATTTCAACAAGTCCCGAATTGCCTTGGGATGCAGCGTCGGCATCGGTGGCAACTTCTTCGACTGCGGCTTCTGCAGTTTCAGCGTTTGTTGCACTGGCCTCTGCGGCAAATGCTGCACCAGCCGACTGCGCTGCAGCGATAGCAACTAGCGAGACAGTCAGGCGCGTGAATTGGCGTTTCATTTCAATTTCCCCATTTGTTTTTGATGTCGATAACGACCATCGGATCAAAAATGATTCTGTCCGCCGGTCGTTTCGGGAGTCCATCTAGTGCGAGTTTGTTGCAAAGCTGCGTCCGTTGCCGGTCAGTAGGATGACAGACATATGACATGTGTGTGACAGGCGGAATTCTGCGGATTTTAGTCACATAACCGTCATCAAAGCATGCGATCCATAAGGCCACAATCGATTCAATTGGAAACATGTGTGGCAACTATGGAAAGAATTTTTTTGACGTCCGGAAGCGCCAAACTCATTGCAGAAATTGGCGTCGTCTTACCCAAAGCCGAAGTGGCGATAATCCACCCTGATTTACCGCAGGAACAACTAAACGGGGAAAGCTGGTGCTTCGTAGACTGGATACTTAACGATATTTCTGGGATAGAATTTTGTCGCCGCTTGCGCGCGACCCCGACCACCAGTCATACCCATATCACCATAGTGCTGGATGATGATGACCAGCTGGCGCGGCGCAGGGCGCTGGGTGCGGGCGCAGACGATTATATGCTCGGACCGCTTTCTGCAAAACGCCTGATAGAACGCCTGGATTTTTACAAAGCGAACGAACGCGAACCTGTTTTGGCCAAGCCAGCGCTTGCCAATGGCGCCCTGACTTTGGATCACAGTTCGCATCAAGTGCGCTGGCAAGGTAGGTTGATCCCGCTACGTCCGCGCGAATTCAGTTTGCTGGCACTGTTCCTTTCGCGCGCTGACCAGCTCCTTACCCGCGAAAAAATTATCGCTCTTTTGGGCGAAGACAGCCGCATCAACGACGAACGGACCGTTGATGTTTGGATGGGGCGGTTGCGGCGCACGCTTGAAGATAACGGCGTGCCCAAAGTCTTGCGTACGGTGCGCTCGATCGGCTATATTTTTGACACGCCGTTGGTCGAAACTGTCAATTAGGTTTTAATTCCAAAAACGCCCTCAATTCGGCGGTGAATTTTTCCGGCTGGTCGAGCATGATGAAATGGTAACTGCCCTTGACCATGACCGGATTGAAATTGGTTGTGCCTTTATACGCGCCCTCAAAAAGGCTGCGCGCCATTGCTTCAGGAAAGGCGCGGTCGTCCTGCGCGTAAAGTAAAGTGACCGGTGCCGTGATCTTGGATAGTTCGGGGCGCATGTCGGTCAGCGTATCGTCTAGCATGGCCTGCGCCGTCACATTTGGGTCGGATTTGCGGCTCCAGTTTTCGACAAGGCAGCGACCCTTGGCAGAGTTGGACCAGATGCTCTGTACCGCTTCGGCAACCGCCGGATCATTGCAGTCGAGTGGGGGTTTCGCAGGACTCTTGCGGATCATTGCGGCCATCTGCGTTGCTTGCGCGCGAACCGCCTCGATATCCTTAGCGCCGAATATTGTGCCGATGAACGGTAGGGCGTCAATGATCATGATCTTGCCAGCAAGCTTTGGGTGCCGCGCCGCGATCATAAGTGCGGACAGCCCGCCGAGCGAATGGCCGACAATGGCGGGGGCAGGGCGGCCTTTGCCGATGATCTCATCGTCTATATAATCGGCTAACTCGGCGATGAAGGGATCGAGCACCGGGCCTTCGGCATTGGCGCCAGCCGCATCGCCAAAGCCGCGGATTTGGATGACATGGCGGCGATATCCCACAGCGCCGATGGCCGACAATGATGGATACCAGACATCACGCGGGCTCGATAGGCCTGGGATGAAGATGACATCCTGCCCCTCGCCGTACACTTCAACGGTGAAGCGCTTACCATCGCGCATTTCCGGCGAGACGGGCGTAGTTGCTTTGGCAGCCGATGTGATGAGTGGTGTTTCGACCATGGTGGCAATCGTCAATGCGAGGCAAGAGAGAAGCAAGTTGGCGTTTTTCATTTTCCGTCTTTCAAAAATATGGCCTCTATTGGCATTTCAAACAAATCGGCGATGCGGAATGCCAGCGGCAGCGAGGGATCATATTTCCCCGTTTCAATCGCGTTTACCGATTGGCGGGAAATCGCCAGGCGCTCTGCCAGATCGGCCTGGCTCCAGTCGCGTTCGGCGCGAAGGACCTTGAGACGGTTTTTCATGCGCCCCTTACCGCGCGCCAAATTTGTGCCACGCCAAGCCCAACGGCCCAGACGGGAACCGCTGCCCAAGCAGGCACATGGACGGCAACGCCAAAGGATTCCAGAAAGCCCCAGAAGGTCGCCAATACGAGCAGCCATCCGGTCGCGAAAAGGGCAGCGGACTTTTGCGTCATACGAATATATTCGTCCGTCTCCTGATCAGGTAGCGGCCCAGAGACCAAACGAAATAGACGATGGGAAGCGTGGAATGATCGCAATGATCCACAGGATCGGCCCGCTGGGCTTCCATTGATTATAGACCGTAATCGCACCAAACAGCGCCACCATATAGGCAAAGGACCAGATCAGCATCCGCCGGTTATAGGCCATGATCGCAGGCGAG
>CAVXQH010000005.1:0-263412 GCA_963763915.1 uncultured Alphaproteobacteria bacterium | reverse complement strand
GGCGGCTTAGGTTCGTGCAGTGCACTAACGCTATAAAACGTCGTTACACCGCATGAACGATAGACAAGAACGGTTTACCGCGCGAAGCAGATTGTTGGGGCGAACTTAGGAGTTCTGCATGAACAAATTTTCGAAATTTGCCCTTACGTTATTTGCCCTGATCATCGGCGCATCGCAAGCAATCGCGCAAAACGCCGTTCCCCTCAAAATCACCGGACCAATCGCGGTCACTGCGAAAAGTGGCGACTCCTATCGCGGGTCGAACGAACAACCGGTCGCTGGACCGGGCCTGCCCGTACCGGACCTCGTCAGTGTCGGTTATGTGCAGGAAGAATATTTCATATCTGGCAGTGTAGATGGCCAGCCCTTTGCCACGTCGCTTTTGGTTCGAAAGCCGAAGGATATGAAGCGCTTTTCGGGCCTCGTCGGGGTGGAAACGATCCACGCCGCCGGTGCCATCCCGTTCTGGGGCGTTGGTCGCGAAGTCTGGGCGTCGGGTGGGCACGGCTGGATTGCTGTCGCGTCGCAGCGCGCTGCATTGGAGAACCGGGTCAAGCCCTTCAATCCGGCACGCTATGCTTCGCTGTCAATTCCGGAAGTCGATCCAGGCGAAGGTGGCATGTCATACAGCCAACAGGACCGCATCTCACAGGCAATTATGACGCAAGTGGGCACACTTCTGAAAAGCAATGCAAAGGGCAACCCGTTCGGAAAAGCGCAAGTCCGCCATTTGTTGATGGGAGGCTCCTCCCAAACCGGTGGCACAACGTTGCGCTATATTGAGCAATCACACGCAAGTGCCCGCCTGAAAGATGGTCTGCCGATTTATGATGGCTATCTGCCGATGGAGGCGTTTTCGACCAAGCGGATCGCTGGCGGGGACGCGGCGGTAATTCATGCCGTGGGGGAGGGCGATTTTGCACTTTTCCGGTCCAATGACCCCGATATTGTCTTCGCGACCCGTGATGACAGCGATGCACCCAATGACCGATTTCGCGGTTATGAATTTGCTGCCGCCCCGCATGTGCCAACGCGCGGTATGTTAACAACAGGCCGGTCCGGAGAAATGCCAAGCCAGTTCCCGACACCGCCATTTTACAAGATGGCGTTGCTGCATTTGATCGACTGGGTGACAAAAGGAACCGTGCCGCCGCGCGGCGAACGGATGCAGCAAAGTGCGGCGCATGCCATGCTCCGTGACGAACATGGTAATGCCAAAGGCGGCATCCGTTCACCGTGGGCGGATGTGCCAGTAGCACGAAACTTGCCGTCGCCGTGGATCGCACCCGAAGCCGACCGAGCCGGAGCGCTGCGCGGTATTCAGGAGAATTTTGCAAACGAAAAGCTGATGGGCCTTTACGGAACTCGCGAAAACTATCTGCAGAAATTCAATCAAAGCATCGACAAATTAGTGGCGGAGCGTTGGATATTGCCAGCTGACGGCGAAAAGCTGAAAGTAGAAGAAGCCGCCCGCCCGCCGTTTTGAGAGGAAGCGTCTCTGTCGACGCGTTATTAGCGAGCATCAATGAAAAATCACATCGCCGCTGGACAATATTTCCTCAGATAATCGCCGTGCTCGGGCATATGTTGCACCACGTAGCGGATCGATTGCTCGATCCCCTCCATCTCTTTTGCGGTTGCTGGCGACATCAAGCTATCAGCCATGGCATTATGCCCCCCCATCATAATGCCTTGCCCCATCATCACCGCGGCCCAGCTGGTCTCGGTGAAGAGCTCGTCATCTTCGCGGAAGATTTGACCGTTGGCGCGGAATAGATCTGTCTTTTCAGTCAGGCTGTCAGGAACGGCCATATTACGGCAATGGTTCCAGAAATCACTGTCGTCACGGGTCGTGGCGTTATAGTGAAGGATTAGAAAGTCGCGAATGCGGGCATATTCCTTGCCAGTAAGCCGGTTGAACGCGTCTTCTTGGGCTTGCGTGATCCCGTCAAGTGAGAGCAACGCGATGAGCTTGTTGATACCTGTGTTAATCAGGTGGATCGAGGTTGATTCGAGCGGTTCCATGAATCCGCTTGCTAAGCCCAGCGCGACGACATTTTTGTTCCAGAATTTCTTTCGCCGTCCCGTCGTAAAGCGAAGAAAATTGGGTTCGGCACCTGGTTTTCCGGCCATATTCTTTACTAGGATATCGTGCGCCTCATCATCGCCCATGAAGCTGCTGCAATAGACATGGCCGTTGCCGTTGCGCTGCTGCAAGGGCACCTGCCATTGCCAACCTGCGGTGTGAGCAGTGGCACGGGTATAGGGTAGTGGGCCGCTGCCATCATCACGTAAGCAAGGGAGAGCAACTGCGCGGTCGCAGGGAAGATAATGCGACCAGTCCTCATATCCGGTTTTCAGCGCTTGCTCGATCAAAAGGCCGCGAAAGCCCGAGCAGTCGATAAACAAATCACCGTTTAAGATGCTGCCATCATCCATCTTCACCGACGTGACAAAACCGCTTTCGGCATCTAGAGCGACATCGGCAACGCGGCCTTCTTTGCGGATCACGCCGCGCTTTTCGGCATAGCCGCGCAAGAACCGCGCATAGCGCCCAGCATCAATGTGGTAAGCATAATTGACCGGCGGTAAGTCATCGCGCTGATAATCTTCTGTGCGCGCGAACCGACCGAATTGGGCGGCCATCGTTTCGATGTTGAACACCTGAATTGGGCGCGTGTCGCCGGCTTGGCGGTATTTGTGCCAAACATGATGAAAGGATATTCCATCCATCTGATAGCCGTAATTGCCAAAAGGGTGAATATAACTATCGCCAAGTTTGCCCCAATTGACGAATTGAATGCCCAATTTGAAGCTACCTTGCACAGAGGCGAGCATTTCGGCTTCATCGATTTCGAGCAAGCGGTTGAAATCTAAAAAAGGCGGGATTGTAGCTTCGCCCACGCCAACAGTGCCAATCTCTTCGGATTCAACTAGCGTGATGTTGACCGGGCGTCCGGCGCGAATGCGCGACAGCGCCGCTGCTGCCATCCAGCCCGCCGTACCCCCACCTACAATAATGATGCTTTCAATTGCCATCGCGTTCCTCTTGCCACTTGATGCCGTAAGAAATCTCATAGGGCAATTGCTCAAATTGTGAACGTTCATTTTGCGTCTTGTGAACGATCACAGTTGTTAGTATGCAATGAAGTCAGGGTGGAGGCAAAAGCCGCACCAAAAATGAATCCAGGGAGGATGATTTGGCTCGCAAATTCAATAACACTGTAGCGCGTTCATCACGTTTCGTCGCGCTTTCGACAGTATCTAGCTTGGCGCTGTGCTCTGTTGCCATTCCGTCGGCAATGGCCCAATCAGCGGGCGCTGCTGAAGACAAAGCTGCTGCAACTGAAAGCGAAGAAGACGCTATCGTTGTGACAGGCTATCGCAAGTCGCTCGAAAATGCGCAAAGAATTAAGCGCGATTCCGACACTATCGTAGACTCGATCACCGCAGAAGATATTGGTGCGCTTCCAGATCGTTCTGTTGCAGAAGCGTTGCAACGCGTTCCGGGCGTGAACATCTCGCGCTTTGCACAACGCGATGATCCCGACCGCTTCTCTGTCGAAGGTTCTGGCGTTATCATTCGCGGCCTGACTTTTGTCCGGTCGGAACTAAACGGGCGTGAGATTTTTTCGGCAAATGGCGGGCGCGAACTGTCCTTCAATGATGTATCGCCAGAGCTTTTGGGCGGAGTTAACGTATTCAAAAACACGACCGCCGACATGATTGAGGGTGGAATTTCAGGCACCGTCAATCTGCTCACTCGTAAGCCACTGAATAATAAAGGTCTTCACGTCGCAGGCACAATTGAAGGCAATTACGGCGATATGGCTAAAAAATGGTCGCCCGGATTTTCTGTATTGGCGTCCAACACCTTTGAAACAGGCGCAGGTACATTTGGCCTCCAGCTCGCTTATGCTCAGTCAGAGCTTGTAACAAAGACCGACGCGTCGCAAATCACCGATCCCTGCTACCGGGCAAAAACTCTCGACGCAGGCTGCTTTCGCCCACGTCCGGTTGGCTCGGGCGGTTTTGGCGTCGGACAGCAATTCAACGCCTCAAACTTCCCGCCGGCCAATTCTGTTTTCGTTCCAAAGGGTGCAGGCGTCCGTACAACCGACCTGACCCGTGACCGCGATGCATTTTCAGCGGTTGGGCAGTGGGAAAGCAGCGATGGTAGCGCACTCGTTACTGTTGAGTATTTGCGAGCCAACACAAAGGGCACGCTTGATGAATATTCGGTCTTGGCATTGGTCAATGATGATGCCTTGTTCCCCACAATTGCGCCGGGAACAACCCCGACGTTTAATGGTAACCAGTTTGCAAAGGGAACATTAACGCAGGTCCAGCCATTTACCGGCGGTCGCGGAATTCCAACCGAGCTTTTGCGTTTCCAACGCGCAGATCGGGCAATGACCGAAGATCTTTCAGCGCACATCAAGCTCAGTCCCAGCGACCGTTTGCGCTTCAATTTTGAAGTGCAGCATATCAATTCAAATCGTAATGAAGACGGATTTATTTCTGCGATGCAGACATATACCGACGTGTTCATCGACAATACCGGTTCGACCCCACAGGTACAGTTCCTGCAACCCGGCTCGACCACTTCGCCATCAACCTATTTCAACGATCCAGCACGCACATTTTATTGGTTCTTGCTTGATAACCAGGTCAAGAACGAAGGCGAAATGACGAGCATGCGCGCTGATGCCGAATATGACGTCAGCGACGATGGCTTTTTTAAGAAGGCACGTTTTGGGGCCCGTTGGGGCGATCGCAACCGCGTAACCCGCAGCGCTAATTTCTCCAACTGGGGGAATTTGGGTGCGCCATGGACCGGTCGGGGCGGCAACTGGAATTGCGGCGACTTCCAAGCCTTTGGTTGTGGCGGTGCATATGTAAAAGACTTCCCTAATTCAGCGCAACTTCGCAATCCATTTGGCGATAATTTCCAACGCGGCAATGCACCTGTTCCCTTGGGTGACGGTTCAGCCTTCTTCTTCGGCGGCGACAATGTTCTCGCGGATTATTTGAGCGGTAAGGTGAGGACTGAAGCCAGTGCAATTACCGCATTTACGCTGACGCCCAATGCCTGGTTCCCGATTTCGGCGCGTGGAGATAACTTGCCTGGCGGTGTTTGGAATGAAGGTGAAATATCGGATGTGCAGGAAGAGAGTTTTGCAGCCTACGCCCGCGTGGATTTCGGCGCGGATCTTGGAGGTGCATCGCTGAGCGGCAATATAGGTCTGCGTTATGTGAACACCAAGGTGAAGAGCGAAGGGTCTTTCAAGTTACCTTCACCAAAAATATTCGATGACAATGGTAACAGGGATGGCGTTGTTCAGCTGGCTGAAGTTCAAGGTTCGTGCGCCTTTATCTTTCAGAACAACATAACGCCCGTTCCGGGATACTGCAGCTTGTCCCCTGCTCGGCAGGCCGAATTTGCAGCGTTGTTTACGGGTGCGATTATTCCAGACCCGCTAAACATCAGTTTTGAAAACTGGTTGCCGAGCTTCAATGCCAAGCTTGATTTTGGCAATGGCATGTTGGTCCGTGCAGCGGCATCGAAAGGAATGTCCCGACCTGATCTCGGAGCATTTGCTTCGGGAGGCAGCGCGATTGATAATACCACCAATCTGCGTGCAGGTGGCATTCTTGGTACCGGTCCGTTGACCGGTCTCAATACAGGTAACAAATTTCTGCGTCCGGTCGAGGCGTGGAATTACGACCTTTCTTTCGAATGGTATTGGGACACTGTTGGCTCGTTAACAGTAGCCGGATTCGTTAAGGACATCAAAAACATCATAAACAGCGGCGCGATCGTCCGTCCTTTTCTTACTCCGACGGGGGCTAATACGGATGTTATCTTCAATTTGCCCATAAACAGCGATGGCGGGACATTGAAGGGTTTTGAAGTTGCTTATCAACAGACCTATGATTTCCTTCCCGGCTTTTTGAGCGGTTTGGGTGCTGGTCTAACCTATACCTACGTAGATGCCGGGGATTTTAACAATTCCACATTGGGTTCGGAACAAAGTCCATTTGCTGGGGGCCTTCCGCTCGCTGGTGTATCGAAACATACCGTCAATGCCGTGGGCTTTTATGAAAAGGGTCCGCTGTCGCTTCGCGCCGCCTATAACTGGCGGTCGGACTTCTTACAGACGCCGCGCGACGTGATCTTCCCGTTCTCTCCCATTTATGGCGAGAGTACCGGGCAGCTTGATGCTTCGATCTTTTTCGCTTTGACCGAAAATTTGAAACTGGGCATCCAGGGCGTGAACTTACTCGATGAAGTGACGCGCACAAGTCAAGTCATTGATTTTGTTGGCACTCGGGCCACACGTTCCGCGTTCCGCAATGATCGTCGCTTCACATTCATGCTACGATTTGGCTTCTGACTTTTGTAACCTTGAAAAGCGGGAAGGCGGGTTGCTATCATTTTATAGCTACCCGCCTTTTTGCTGTTAGGGGCGCGCCTTGATGCTTTGCTGCAGTATGAATTTTTTGGCTTAAGGTACTAGACAGAATGAAAAGAAAATTGCTGTCAGTCGCTGCGCTTGGGATAGCGGCCTTTGGCGTATCGGCATCTTTGGCAACGGATGCGCCAGCAACCTGGCAGTTGACTTGGTCAGATGAGTTTAACGGCACCCATCTCGACAAAAAAAAGTGGAAGCCCGAAAAGTCTTGCTGGGGCGGAGGAAACGAAGAACGGCAATGTTACACCGCGCGAAAAGAGAATATTCGCGTTGCTGACGGGTATTTGCACCTTATCGCGAGAGAGGAGAGCTTTACTGGGCCTGCTCTCCCCCCTGAAATCGCGTCCAAGCCCAACCCCAACGCCACGCAACCCTTTACTTCGGGCAAAATCCGAACGCGCGGAATAGCGAGCTGGCAATATGGCAAGATCGAGTTCCGCGCTAAGCCGCCAAAGGGACAAGGCACTTGGCCAGCGGTTTGGATGATGCCAGCCAATGATTATTATGGCGCTTGGCCATTGTCGGGCGAAATCGACATCTTGGAGGGGGTGAATCTCGGGGCGAGCTGCCCGGAATGTAAAGGGAATGTTGGCGAAAATCGCATGCTCAGTGCGGTGCATTTTGGCGACCGAGCGCCAAAGCAAAAGCATGTCCATAAGCGGGTTGCACTGCCCGACAACAGCCTGCCTTCAGACGAATTCCATGTCTGGACACTCGAATGGGGTGAAGGCTTGATGCGCTTTTATCTCGACGGAAAGAAATATTGGGAAGTTACACCTGACCAATGGAGCACTGCTTCGCCGCGCGCGAAATCAAACCCTATTGCGCCGTTCGATAAGCCCTTTTACATCATGGCCAATCTTGCGATTGGTGGAAAATTGGCAGAAGAAAATAATGCCACGGGTGTTTCCGACAATGTTGCACCAGCGGAGTTTTTGATCGATTGGGTCCGCATCTATCAATGCAAGAATGACAAAGAAAAAGGGCTCGCCTGCATGCACAGCGTACAAGAGGATCGTTAGAAAATGGTGAGACGCCGCCAAGCGGTTACCATCAAGCATGTCGCGGCAGATGCGGGAGTTTCTTTGCAAACAGTAAGCCGCGTCATCAACAATGAGCCCAATGTACGCCTAGCGATGAAAGAGCGCATTCAAGCGTCTATCGACAGGCTCGGCTATGTGCCTTCGATAGCGGCACAGCGAATGAGCGGCTCCCGCTCCTACCTGATCCTCGCAATCAATGACCGCGATAGAACGATTGCGGAATGGCAAGCGCGACAAGGCGGTGACTGGGTGGATCAGATGCTGCTCGGTGGTATGCTAAAATGTGCGGAACATGGTTATAGGATGATCTTCGAACTGGTCGATACACACAGTGATCATGTTGAGCGTGAATTGGGGGCTGCGATCTCTGCGCTGCAACCCGACGGTGTCATCCTTACGCCGCCACATTCGGAAAATGGTCAGATCACGGGGCTACTCGCCAAGCATAAAATTCCATTTGCACGCATCGGCTCGATTTCGCCCGGGCCGGGCATTGCAATGACCATGGACGATGAAGGCTCCGCGCGAAAGGCAACCCAGTACTTGATCGATCTTGGACACAAACGGATCGGATTCATAGCTGGTTCTGTGGAATATGGCCTGACCGACTGGCGCATCCAAGGATGGCAGGGAGCAATGCAGGCGGCAGGGCTATCAATTGACGGGCTGCTGGCGCGCGGTGATTTCAGCTATGAAAGCGGCTTGAACGCTACCAATACGCTGCTCGATCTCAAAGAAAAGCCAACCGCCGTTATCGCGGGCAACGACCAAATGGGGCTGGCAGTTCTCGACAGTGCGATTAAGCGTGGACTGGATGTTCCAGCCGACCTCTCGCTGATCAGTTTCGACAATTCGCCTGTGGTGCGATTTACCAATCCACAACTCACCGCTGTTGATCAGCCAATTGCAGCAACATTCTCGAAGGCGGTCGAATTGCTGATACTCAATGGCAGCGGAACAGTGCCTGAGCAGCCTGTGGTTATTGAAAGCTGTTTGATCGAACGGGGCAGCACGATGCCGCCGGGCGGCAATGTTTGTAGTTGAAAATATCCACACTGCGCAGCAGTCAAAGCGGTTTCTGTACCTTTACGCCCTTGCTATATCAGGAGGGTCCGTTGCCTACGTTCCCTTCCTGACAATCCTTTTGCCCAATCAGGCGACAGCGCTTTGGGGCAAAGAGGCATTATCTGTCCTTGCCCAAGCGACATTCATAGGCGCAATTGCCGCCAGCTTGGCGAACATCCTATTTGGCTGGATCAGCGACAAATCCCGAGCGCGGCGACCGTTTATTCTTGTCGGTTCGGTCCTTTCGAGCGTCCTGCTATCGGCAATGCCATTCGCGACCAGTTCAACACTGTTATTCGTTTTGATTGGCCTTTGGCAATGCGCACTCAACATGATGTTAGCCCCCCTATCGGCGTGGGGCGGTGACTGCGTGCCGGATTCGCAAAAAGGGCTTCTGGCCGGTTTGCTATCGATTGGTCCTGCGGTGGGTGGCCTTGTGGGCGCTTTGATAACACTGCCTGGGCTCGCCGGGCAGGGAGGACGGCTGATGCTGATTTCATTTCTGGTCGTGCTTATGGTTACACCAGTGCTATTTTTTGGACGCCCCCGTCCCATGCCGCATTTGAATCACAAGACAGCCTTTGTTGATCCGTCGGACAACCACTCGGGCAACGCGCGTCACATCGTTGTCAAAATGTGGTCAGCCCGGCTTTGTGTGCAGGTTGCAGAAGCATCGTTGTTCGCATTCTTGTTGCTTTGGTTTCGCAGCGTTGTTCCGGGTTTTGGCGACAATGATGCCGCAACGATATTTGCTATTGTGCTTGGAATTTCTGTTTTGATGACATTACTTGTCGGGCGTTGGTCTGACCGCACAGATCGCCCAATCCGTCCACTTTGGGTCTGTTCAGGCATAGCGGCCACCGGTTTGCTTTTAATGGCCCTCGCAGAAGGTTTCGTCACTGCCATCACGGGCTACGTTGTCTTTGCCCTTTCGAGCGGTATTTTCCTCTCTCTTCATGCAAGCCAAACGCTACGTGTATTACCCTCGCCCAGAAACAGAGGACGAGATCTTGGTCTGTTCAATCTCACCAACACAGCCCCTTCAATGATCATGCCTTGGTTGACACTTGCTCTCGTCCCAACATACGGATTCGATGCCCTTTTCATGCTGTTGGCCGGCTTGGCTATCATTGCCTGCATGCTGCTATTCACGATGCCGAGTAAAGGGACGGAAAGTTGAGCTGCTAGGCTGGACCAGCGCAGGAAATCCGAGCCTGGCAGTGGACTTGTAACGGCTTTGTGCCGGTCACTTTAGCGTTAAACACCCGCACAATGAGATCGACCAGATGATCACGCATAGGGAATAGTTTAACCAGGAGGGTGAAGCAGGGCAGGCAATGCGGGGCGTTTCGACTTTCCTTGCCTGCGCGTGAAACCATGACCGCTGGATCAGAGTGCGTGCGAGGGCATCTTTATGACGACGTTTCGCCTTCAGGAGCAAGATCGATGGTTTTGCGGAAAAAAGCGCGTCATTAGTCCCGCTCCGCATCTTGGGGCGTTGTGGGGAGAATCCCCGCAGATGGGGTAGCCGGAGTCAGCGCAGCGGCTCCGGATCAGGGTAAAGCTTTCCCCTACACAGAATAGGGGTCGACGTCAGGCATTATCCGGGAAAAATTATGCACTGATTTCAATAAGAAATGAGAGAAGCTGGCGCACCCAAGAGGATTCGAACCTCTGGCCTCTGCCTTCGGAGGGCAGCGCTCTATCCAGCTGAGCTATGGGTGCTTGGCAGCGCGGTAGCAAAGCGAAGCCTGTTCGCATAGTCCCAAGTCACAAGAATTGAAATGGATGAAAATTTTTGCTGATCTAGCGAAACGCAATCCTCGAGCGGTAATATTGTAGCAATTCCAAATTTCGAAACGCAAATATCGGTTAATCACACGACTTCTTTGAACATGACACAGAATTTACATTTTCGTGGAAGAAATTCGTTAATTTTTTGCGGTAGACCGAATCGTGCACGCGACGACTTGAATCGGGACCATAATGGCGGAAATATTGCCCTTGTGCCTGACTCTTGGAGTGCATATGCAGCGACAGCGGTGGCTCGTCGTGCATCAAAATGATGCTCTAGTTTCAAGGCGGAAATTTCTTTCTGTCCTGAAATGGCACGGCAATTGGGGGTAATATGGCGAGTTCGAAAACGAACAAAAAGAAAGCCGCGCCGCTTCTAAAGTCTCGCAATTCTCATTTGATCGCGCTTGAGCCTCGCATGATGTTCGATGGCGCGGCGGTTGCGACGACAATAGGCACTTACGCACCCGTTGACGTCATGTTTGACGGCGGGCCGCTCTCTAAATTTTTGGTGGACAATGGGCTTTTGGCGCGTGCTCATGATGAGCAGATCCAAGCCAAGCAAGATTTGTTTGGAAGTGCTGCTGTGGGCTCAGCGACGCTCCCGATCGAAAAAGGCTACGGTTTCAGCTATGGAATTGAGCAAGAAGTCGATCAGGCTGATGTGCCTGCCGCAGATGTCAGTGCTGTGGACAATGTATTTAGCGACCGCGGTGAAACAATTGAGTTCTGAAGCCGAAATTCTGGATCTCAGCTTCACAAATCAAATAGGTCAAAATAGCGATTTTATTTTCATCGACAATTCGGTGGTCGGTTATCAGATACTTGCGGCAGAATGGGCGGGCAAGGGGACAATTGTTATCATTGAAGGTGGGCGTGATGGCCTGGCTCAAATCAATGATGCATTAGCTGGTGCCAAGAATGTCGGCGCAATTCACATCGTTAGCCACGGTGCTGACGGCGTGTTCTGGTTGGGCAGTTCGAGCATCGATAGTGCTAGTGTGGCGGGCACGTATGCTCATGCCTTTGCCGAAATTGGCGACAAGCTATCGGCGACCGGCGATATTTTGATCTATGGGTGCGACGTGGGCAGCGGTGAAGCGGGCCACGCGTTAGTTAATGCGATCGCGGATGCCACTGGAGCCGACGTTGCGGCTTCTATCGACGATACCGGTTCAATTTTGCGTGGCGGTGATTGGACGCTGGAAGACCGGTTGGGCGCGATTGATGGTGCCAGTTTGATCTCTCAGCATTGGGAAGGCCTGCTTGCGCCTGCGCTTATTTCGGTAAGCTCTACAACAACCGTACTGCGGGTATATAATAGCACTGGGGCTCTGGTTTCGGATTCTCAGACTGGCGTTGGCTGGACCGGCGGGCGATCAGTTGGCGTAACTGCTGGCGGTTACGCGGTGTGGTCTAACGCCGGCACTGTCGGCGGTCAGGCTGTTGATCTTCGGGCTGTCATCGTCTCAAACACTTCAGGTACATCGGCACCCGATGTCCTAAATTTTGACCGTCCGACGACGACATCCAACGACCCTGCATTTCTGCTGACGGCTGCAGCGGGTACAGGCAACTCCTCGATCCAAGTGCGTTGGGAATTGGTGCTCGCCGGAACAAATACACCTGTTGCCGCCGACATCAACTACACGATCTCTGATCTTGACGGCACCGGTGCCAATCCGGCCGCGCCGACACGCGAATTTGTTGTTGTCCGTACCGATACACTATCATCCTTCCAAGCGGCCGCGACCACCGATGTTCGCTTTGTCACCAATGTGGCCGGACAAGTTACCGCTTACGGAACCCAGAATGAGCTTGCGGCTCCGCCTCTGCCAATTTCAGCTGCCAAGTTCAATTGGTTGAACACGAGCAATTGGACAATCACCTATAATACCGTTCGATCCGGATCGCTGACAGCAGGGTTCAGCCATGACGGTAACAGCGAGTTCAACCTTGGTACCGGCGGCGTAACCACGTCAATCCCGCGCCTAGATCTTGATGCCAACGACAGCACAGGAACAGGTTCCGTTTACCGCGGGACGTTCATCGAAAATGGAACCGCAACACGGATTGTTGATACGGATCCTCTCATCACCAACCCTGTCGGCACAGTGACGAGCCTGACCGTCACCCTGACCAATGCACAAGCGAACGACCAATTCCTGATCAATGGTTCCGCTGCGACGTCCGGAACGCTGCCAGGTAGCATAAGCTATACGATCAGCGGAAATGTGATCCAGTTGACGGGCTCTGCAACCGCCGTTCAGTATCAAAACGCGCTTCAGGCAATCACGTTCCAAAATACTTCCGAATTGCCGACGGCGGGTGATCGTACGATCAATCTGAGTTTTAGCAACGGCACCTTCAGTTCAAACATTGCGACATCAACGATTACCGTAATCGCAGTCAACGATACGCCGACGATTTCGGCTCCAGCCAGCTACAGCGGCACAGAAGACACGGCGCTGACTCTCAATGGCTTGACCATGGCTGATGTCGATGCAGGCACTTCTTCCGTGCAGCTGACTGTTTCAGTCCCGGCTGGCGTGGGTGTGCTCAATTTTGCCGCGACACCTTTTATTACTGTGCTTAACAACGGCACGGGAACGGTCATCCTTCAAGGCCAGCGCGCCGCGATTGTAAATGCAGTAAACAGTGGCGCGCTCACGCTGGCGCCGGCCACCAACTATAATGGCACTTCGGCGGTTACGTTTGTGTTCAATGACCGCGGCAACGCCGGACGCGATCCTGGGCTGACCGCCGATGCAACAAGTGAAGAAGCGCGCACGACGGCCACATTGACGATCGCACCTGTCAACGACGCGCCTGTTCCGGTCGGGAATCTGCCGCCACAAACCAATGTCGATGCCCAAACCGGAATTTCTGTCCCGACCGCCGGGGGCTTCAGCGACGTCGACAATGCAACGCTCAGCTATAACGCCGCAGGTCTTCCTGCAGGCCTCACGATCAATGCGACAACCGGCGTTATTACCGGCACGATTGACCGCTCTGCCAGTCAGACTTCGGGCGGCATCTATTCAATCACCGTAACTGCAACCGATGCAGGCGGCCTAAGCGCCACGCAGACGTTTAGCTGGACTATCACGAACCCTGCGCCGACGGCAGTAAACGACACGACACTCGTGGTGAATGAAGACACGCCTGGAACCACCATCAATGTTCTCGCTAACGACAGCGACCCTGATGGCGACCCGTTGACGATCACGTCGGCCAGTGCGACCAATGGCACGGTCGTTGTCAATGCCAATGGCACAATTAGCTTTACGCCCAATGCCAATTTCAACGGCAATGACACGATCACCTATACGATCAGCGATGGTCAGGGTGGAACCGCCACCGCAACGATTCCCGTCACAATCAATGCAGTAAATGACGCGCCCGTGCCGGTTGGCACATTACCCGCGCAGACCAATGTCGATGCGACAAGCGGGATTAATGTTGCAACGGCTGGCGGCTTTACCGACGCAGACAATGCGACGCTGACCTATAGTGCCACTGGCTTGCCCGCCGGTCTTTCCATCGACAGCGCAACCGGCGCGATCACCGGAACGATTGACCGTTCTGCGAGCCAAGGCGGAGCTGCGGGCGTTTATTCAGTCACAGTCACCGCAAGGGATGCGGCGGGTGCCGCAACCACGCAGACTTTCAACTGGACAGTAACGAACCCCGGTCCGACTGCGACCAATAACACGGCGTCCACCAACGAAGATGCGCCAATCCCGGCAATCAACGTTCTTGCCAATGATAGCGATCCCGACGGCGATCCACTAACGGTAACGGCGGCAAGTGCCGTCAATGGCACAGTTACAATCAACGCCGATGGCACATTGCTCTATACGCCCAATGCCAATTTCAGCGGCAGCGATACCATTACCTATACGATTAGCGACGGTCAGGGTGGTACAGCGACCGCGACCGTTGCCATCACAGTGGCCGCCGTCAATGACGCGCCGACGCCAGTAGGCAGCCTTCTGCCGCAAACCAATATCGATGCAACAGCTGGTATCAATGTCGCGACGGCGGGTGGCTTTACCGATGTCGACAACGCGACACTCGCCTATAGCGCTGCGGGGCTTCCTGCAGGGCTCAGTATTGACGCAGCGACCGGAGCGATCACAGGCACGATTGACCGTTCAGCATCTCAAGGCGGCACAGGCGGTGTTTATTCGGTGACAGTTACGGCGACAGACGCTGGCGGATTGACCGCCACGCAGACGTTCAGCTGGACGGTGACCAACCCCATTCCCGTCGCAGCCAATGACACCGCGACCACAAATGAAGACACACCTGTCCTGATCCCGGTATTGCCCAACGACAGCGACCCAGATGGTGATCCATTATCGGTGATTGCAGCAGTCGCCTCGGTCGGCACGGCAACAGTGGTTGGCAATCAGGTGCAATATACGCCGCCCGCCAATTTCAGCGGAACGGCCACCATCACCTATACGATCAGCGATGGGCAGGGTGGCACCGCAACGGCGACTATCACTGTCACCGTTAACCCTGTCAACGACGCGCCAACGGCTACGCCCATTCCGCCGCGCAGCACCGCAGACGGTGCGACTATCTCGGTTCCTGTTGCCGCCAACTTTACCGATGTCGACGGCAATACCCTAAGCTTTACGGCAGCGGACTTGCCGCCCGGCCTCTCGATCAATCCAGTAACGGGCGTTATTTCCGGCACCATTGCAGCTGGTGCCAGCCAGACAAATGGCGGCATCTATACCGCAACCATTACGGCTTCGGATGGCAATGGCGGTACGGTAACCCAAACCATAACTTTCAATGTCTCGAACCCGGCCCCGGTTGCGACAAATGATAGCGCTTCAACCGCAGAAGACACGCCCGTCACAGTTGCGGTGCTTGCCAATGATAGTGATCCTGATGGCGATCCATTGACGGTTACAACGGCGTCTGCACTTAACGGTACCGTTGTAATCAACGCAAATGGTACCGTCACATACACACCAAATCCGGGCTATAATGGCCCTGACACGATTACCTACACGATCAGTGACGGTAATGGCGGCACCAGCACCGCAACCGTTTCTGTGTCGGTAACAGATGTCAACGACTACGCCGACAACATCGGGCTCTATTGGCAGTCAGACCAATCTGGATAGTCAGGTGATCAGCCTTCCAATCGCAGGCGCATTTAGCGATCCCGATGGGGACACGCTCAGCTTCACAGCGACGGGTTTGCCAGCTGGCCTTACCATCAATTCCGCGACCGGAATCATAAGCGGCACGATCGACAATTCGGCCAGCCAAGTAAATGGTGGGGTTTATGCCATAACCGTTACGGCCAGTGATGGTCGCGGTGGTACCGTTACTCAGACTTTTGGCTGGACTGTCACCAACCCTGTGCCCGGCGCAGTGAACGATATAGCCACAACCATTGAAGATACGCCAGTGCGGATCCCCGTTTTGGCGAATGATGGCGATCCAGATGGCGACCCCCTAGCCGTTACAGAAGCAAGTGCAGGCAATGGCAGCGTAACGATCAACGCCGATGGATCGCTGCTCTATACGCCCAATGCCAACTTCAACGGTACAGACACGATCATCTACCGCATTTCAGATGGTGATGGCGGTTTCTCAACAGCGTCGGTTGCGATTACGGTAAGTCCAGTGAACGATGCGCCGACGACCGTTGGTCTTCCCAATCAAAATGGTGATGATGGCGCGACGGTCTCTTTCTCGGTTGCCAGCGCCTTTGGCGATCCTGATGGCGATCCATTGACGTTTACGGCGACAAATCTTCCGCCCAATTTGACCATAGATCCGGCTACCGGCTTAATCAGCGGCACTTTGTCTCCTGAAACATCGCAAAATGGCCCCTATGTCGTCACGGTGACAGCGCGCGATCCGTCGGGTGCGGAAGTTACCACCAGCTTTGTCTATTCGGTGCAAAACATCCCGCCAGTCGCGGTCAACGATGTCGCAACCACGCCGGAAGATGTGCCAGTGCGTGTTGCCGTTTTGGCGAACGACAGCGATCCTGATCGCGATCCGCTGACGATCACAAGCGCAACTGCCAACAATGGCACAGTGGTTGTCAATCCTGACGGCACATTGACCTTTACGCCTTCGCCCAATTTCAATGGCGTCGCAAATATCAGTTATACAATCAGCGATGGTAACGGCGGCATTGCCACGGCAACGCTGACGGTCACAGTAGGCGCGGTTAACGATGCGCCGACGTCGCTTCCAATCCCCAATCAGGCAAGCGTTGACGGAGCATTTTATTCGGCAGGCGTCGCGCCGTTTTTCAGCGATCTGGATGGCGATACGCTGACGTACAGCGCATCTGGGTTGCCCACCGGGCTGGCCATTGATCCGATCACCGGTGTTGTTTCAGGTACGATTGATCGCAATGCCAGTCAGGTAAATGGCGGTGTGTACACCATCACCATCACTGCTTCAGACGGCAATGGCGGGACCGTGAGCAGGACGTTCACGGGTAATGTGACCAACCCGGCACCAACCGCAACCAACGACAGCGCGGCCACAGCCGAGGACACGCCGATCCCGGCAATTAATGTGCTCGGCAACGACAGCGACCCAGACGCCGATCCGCTGACAGTGACAGCGGCCAGCGCACCCAATGGCACAGTAACGATAAATCCTGATGGCACGCTCCGCTATGTACCCAATGCCAATTTTAATGGCACGGACACAATTACCTACACAATAAGTGACGGCAATGGCGGTACTTCTAATGCGGCTGTCACGGTGACGGTAACGCCGGTCAATGATACGCCAGTTGCGCTCAACGACAATGCTACGACCAATGAGGATCAGCCGGTTACGCTGAACCCACTGTCAAATGACAGCGATGTGGATGGTGACGATCTAACAATAACAGCGGCAACCTCGCCAAACGGCTTAGTGGTGGTGAACCCTGATGGTACGATCACCTTTACGCCAAACCCCAATTTCAATGGCCCGGCGACCATCACCTATACGATCAGCGACGGCAATGGCGGCACTGCGACCGCGACGATCGCGGTTAATGTGGTCGCCGTCAATGACGCGCCGGTTGCAAACCCGCAACAGCGTGAATATCAGCGAAGATACGCCGGTCACCATTCCTGTCCTCGCCAATGATACCGATATTGACGGCGATCCGCTGACGGTCACGGCGGCCTCTGCGCCCAATGGCACGGTCACCATCAACCCCGATGGCACCGTCCGCTATGTGCCCAACCCGAACTTCAACGGCACGGATACGATCACCTATACGATCAGCGATGGCAAAGGCGGTTTCTCCACCTCGACTGTTACCGTGACTGTTGCTGCGGTGAATGACTTCCCCGTTCCTGTTGGCAGCCTGCCCGCGCAGACCAATTTTGATGCACAAGCCGTCGTCAATGTACCAACCGCGCAGGGCTTCTTTGATGTTGATGGCAATATCCGGAACTATGTGGCGCAAGGCTTGCCCCCCGGGCTGACGATCAATGCGACAACGGGCGTGATCTCGCGGCACAATTGCGACCAACGCCAGCACCATCAATGGCGGCGTCTATAATGTCAGAATTATCGCCTTTGATATCCAATCTGCACCTGCGGCGCAGACCTTTACCTGGACCATCGGCAACCCGCCACCGGTCGCTGTGAACGATACGGCGATCACCAATGAAGATACCGCCGTCGCCATCCCGGTTCTTACGAATGACAGTGATCCGGATGGCGACGCACTGACTGTTACCTCCGCAACTGCGCCAAATGGCACCGTCACCATTGGGGTAGGCGGCGTGCTGACCTATACGCCAAATGCCAATTTCAACGGCACCGACATAATCACCTACACGATCAGTGACGGCCAAGGTGGCACATCAACCGCAATTGTGACCGTGACGGTCAACGCGTCCAATGACGCGCCGGTTGTCGACACACCCATCGCCGCGCAAAGTGGCGTTGATAATACGCCAGTCACTATTCCCGTTGCTGGCAATTTCAGCGATCTGGACGGTGACACGCTCAGCTTTGTTGCAAGCGGCCTGCCAACGGGGCTCAGCATCAATCCGGCCACGGGCCTCATCAGCGGCACGATTGACCGAAATGCCTCGCAAGGCGGACCAAACGCGGACGGCGTTTATACTGTGAGTGTCACGGCATCGGATGGCAAGGGCGGCACGGTCACAACGACCTTCACCTATACCGTCACAAATCCGCCGCCGACCGCTGCGAATGATACGGCAACAACGCCCGAAGACACGGCCGTGACGATCAGCCCGCTCGCCAATGATAACGATCCAGATGGCGATCTGCTGACTATCACCAGCGCGACCTCGCCCGACGGCACGGTGGTGATCAACCCCGACGGCACGATCACCTTCACGCCCGCACCCAATTTCAACGGCCCAACAACGATCAGCTATGCAATTAGCGATGGCAATGGTGGCACCGCGACCGCAACGGTCAATGTCACCGTCACGCCCGTCAATGACGCGCCAACCGCCGACACCCCGCTTGCCAATGCGAGTGGCGTTGACGGCACAGCGGAATCCATCCCTACCGCAGGCGCTTTCAGCGATCTGGACGGCGATACGCTCAGTTACAGCGCGATCGGGCTTCCGCTTGGCCTCAGCATTGATCCAGCAACCGGCCTAATCAGCGGCACTGTGGACCGCAATGCGAGCCAGGTGAATGGCGGTACCTATTCGATCACGGTTACGGCAAGCGATGGCAATGGCGGCACTGCCAGTTCAACCTTTACCTATACCGTAACCAACCCCGGGCCCACAGCGGCCAATGATGTGGCGACAACGAATGAAGATACGCCAACGACGATTGCTGTGCTGTCCAACGATACCGATCCCGATGGCGATCCGCTGTCGGTAACAGCTGCGACCTCGCCGAATGGCGTGGTGACAGTTAATGCCAATGGCACATTGACGTTTACCCCGGCGCCGAACTTCAACGGGTCGACAACGATCACCTATACGATCAGCGATGGTAACGGCGGAACCGCAACTGCGACCGTCGATGTCACGGTCGATCCTGTAAACGATATCCCAACAGCTGACCCTCCGTTGTCGCCGCAGACCAATCGCGATGCTGATCTGATCGTTGGCGCTACCTCAATCAATGTAGCGCCGAATTTTGCCGATCTAGACGGTGATACGCTTAGCTTTACTGCAACCGGGCTGCCACCCGGCCTGACGATCAGTTCGGCGGGCCTGATTACTGGCAATATTGCCCCCGGCGCAAGCCAGGGCGGAGAAAGCGGTATCTATACAGTCACGGTCACGGCAAGCGATGGCAATGGTGGCGTAATAAGTTCCACTTTCACCTGGACAGTCAGCAACCCAGCACCAACTGCGACCAATGACATTGCATTGACCAATGAAGACACGCCCGTCGCTATTCCTGTGCTGGCCAATGACAATGATCCCGATAGCGATCCGTTGACTGTAACGGCGGCGACTGCGACCAATGGCATCGTCGCCATTGGTGCGGACGGTGTGCTAACCTATACGCCCAATGCCGATTTCAATGGTACCGATACGATCAGTTATACGGTCAGTGACGGCAATGGCGGGACGTCGATTGCTACTGTCACGGTTACTGTTGTTGCAGCAAATGATGCGCCCACCACGGTCGGCTTGCCCGACCTGTTCGATTCGAACAGCGAAGTTGTTGTGGTTCCTGTGGCATCGGCATTCTCCGATCTTGATGGCAATACGCTGTCATTCTCGGCAACTGGATTGCCGGCAGGGCTTGCCATTGATCCGCTCACAGGGCGGATTGTCGGCCAAATCGCGGCAACCGCATCTGCGGGTGGCCCAACCAATAACGGTGTGTACACCGTCACTGTCACGGCCAATGATGGCAATGGCGGCAGTGCTAATACAATCTTCACTTGGACTATCGACAATACCCCGCCGCTTGCAATCGATGATGCATATGGCACGCCCGAAGATACGCCGATCACCATGGCGGTGCTGAGTAACGACACCGATCCCGATGGCGATGTAACGACACCGATTCAGATTGTTTCGGCAGAGGCGACCAATGGCGCCGCCGTTGTCAACGCCAATGGCACAATCACGTTTACGCCAGACGCTAATTTCGTTGGCACCGCAATCGTCACCTATACAATCAGTGACGGGTTGGGCGGTTTCTCGACGGCCATTGCAACTATAATTATTTCGCCAGTCAATGATGCTCCAAATGTAACGCCATTGCCAAACCGTGCCAACGTTGACGGTGCAACCGTATCTGCGCCCGCGGGCAGCTTCTTTTCCGACATAGACGGTGGACCGCTGACCTTTAGCGCCATTAACCTGCCCGATGGTCTCTCGATTAACACGACCACTGGCGAGATTAGCGGTACACTTACGGCTAATGCCAGCCAATTTAGTGGCGGCCTTTATCCGGTCACCGTGACTGCCAATGACGGCGCTGGCGGCACGACTAGCGTAACCTTCTTCTGGAGCGTTACCAATCCGGGGCCAACGGCGACGGATGATGTTGCCACCACCACGGAAGACACAGCTGTTCCGATAACGGTTCTTTCAAACGATAATGATCCTGACGGAGATGTACTGACAATCACTACGGCAAGCGCGCCAAACGGCACGGTTGTGATTGGTGCGGGGGGCGTGCTTACCTACACACCCGATGCAAACTTCAATGGTACGGACACCATCACTTATGTGATCAGCGATGGACAGGGCGGGACATCTACGGCAATTGTGACGGTTTCTGTAACTGCTGCCAATGATGCGCCGACGGCAACACCGCTTCCTGCGCGCAGCAACACCGATTCGACAGCTATAGCCGGTGCTACCGCAGTAGATGTCTCCGGCAATTTCTCAGACCTTGATGGCGACACCTTGAGCTTCACTGCATCGGGCCTCCCGCTTGGCCTGTCGATGGATAGCAACGGATTGATCACCGGCACTATCCTGCCCGGCGCGTCGCAAGGGGCGCCCAATGGCATTTATACGGTCACAGTCACTGCAAGCGATGGCAATGGCGGAACTGTGGTGCAAACATTCAGCTGGACCGTCACCAATCCCCCGCCAGTGGCTGTAAACGATGTAGCCATCGATACGCCTGAAGATACAGCAGTTGCTATTCCGGTGCTCGCCAATGATAGCGACCCCGATGGAGATCCGCTGACAGTCACAACGGCAAGTGCCGGCAATGGCACAGTCACTATCGGCGCGGGCGGAGTGCTCACCTATACGCCTAATGCGAATTTCAATGGCACAGACACGATCAGCTATACGATTAGCGATGGCAATGGCGGCACCTCGACAGCGACTGCGAATATCACCGTTGGTGCTGTGAACGACGCTCCGGTTTCAACGCCGCTTTCTCCGCGGAGCAATGTTGATGGAGCAAGTGTTTCTGTTCCTGTCGCTGCGAACTTCAGCGATGTCGACAATGCGACGCTTGCCTTTAGCGCAACTGGCTTGCCGACGGGGCTGACGATTGATGCAGCGACAGGCGTGATTTCCGGCAACATTGATCGCAATGCCAGCCAGCCGGGTGGCGGCGTTTATATTGTCACTGTTACGGCAACCGATGCGGGAGGGTTGATAACAAGTCAGACCTTTAACTGGACAATCACCAATCCACCGCCGATTGCGGTGAACGACACGGCATCCACCGCAGAAGATGCGTCGGTCAACATTAATGTACGCGCCAATGATAGCGATCCTGATGGCGATCCGCTGACCATAATCACTGCAAGTGCTGGCAATGGCAGTGTCGTCATCCAGCCCGATGGCACAATTACCTATACGCCCAATGCCAATTTCAACGGCACAGATATCGTCACTTATACGATCAGCGATGGCAATGGCGGTACGTCAACGGCAACGGTCACTATATCCGTTGCTCCGCGCAATGATCCGCCGGTTGCGGTTAACGACACCGGCTCGACCAGCGAAGATACGCCTGTCACGATTCCATTGCTTGCTAATGACAGCGATCTGGACGGCGATAGTCTTACCGTGACATCAGCAACTTCGCCTGATGGGACCGTTGTGATCAATCCTGATGGCAGCGTTGTCTTTACGCCCAATCCCAATTTCAACGGCGTCGCAACAATCAGCTATACGATTAGCGACGGCAATGGAGGTACGGCAGCCGCCACTGCGGCCGTGATTGTGCGCCCCGTAAATGATGCGCCAGTTGCTGCGAACGATACGGGTACGACGTCCGAGGACACGCCTGTTACGATCAATCCGCTTGGCAATGACAGCGATGTTGATGGCGATCGGTTAACCGTCACAAGCGCGACCTCGCCCAATGGGCAAGTGACAATCAACCCAGATGGAACCATCACCTTCACGCCCGATCCGAATTACAGTGGAACGACGACGGTGACCTACACGATCAGCGACGGCAATGGCGGCACTGCAACCGCAACAATCACGCTGAGCGTTGGTGAAGTGAACGATCCACCCGTCGCTGTGAACGACAATGCATCGACACGTGAAGATTTTCCGGTCACGATTCCTGTGCTGCTCAACGATAGCGATGCGGACAATGACCCGTTAAGCGTGACGCAGGCCGTTGCCGGCAATGGTACTGTGGCAATCAACGCAAACGGCACATTGACCTATACGCCAAACCCGGATTTCAACGGCGTCGATATCATTACCTATACCATCACCGACGGTCGGGGCGGTTTCTCCACGGCCACGGTCACCATTGGCGTTGGCACAGACAATGACGCCCCAATCAGCACGCCGATTGCCAATCAGAACAACGTCGACAATGCGCCTGTGTCGCTCACCGTTGCAGGTAATTTCAGCGATGTTGACGGCGATACGCTTAGCTTTAGTTCGACCGGATTGCCTGCGGGTCTTGCCATTAATTCGGTAACTGGCGTCATCAGCGGCACTATTGATCGTGAGGCCAGTCAAATGGCTGGCGGCGTCTACACCGTCACTGTCATTGTAGCGGACGGGCAGGGCGGCCAAACAACGCGCAGCTTTACCTGGACAGTGACCAACCCCGCGCCGGTTGCGGCAAACGATACAGCGTCGACGCGCGAAGACACACCCGTTACGATCACGCCGCTTGGCAATGATCGCGATCCAGATGGCGATCCGCTTAGTGTGACAGTGGCAAGTGCACCCAATGGCAGCGTGGCGATCAACCCCGACGGCACATTGACCTATACGCCGCGCGTTGACTTTAACGGCACTGACACGATCACTTATTCGATTAGTGACGGCAATGGCGGCACCTCTACAGCGACGATCACCGTCACCGTGGCCGCAGTCAACGATCCACCAATGGCGGTGAATGACAATGCCTCAACGGCAGAAGACACGCCCGTCACCGTTGCCGTGTTGCCCAATGACAGCGACCGTGACGGCGACACATTGACCGTCACCAATGCCATTGCCGCCAATGGCACGGTTGTGATCAATCCTGATGGAACGATCACATATACGCCAAACCCGAACTTCAACGGTGTCGACACCATCACCTATACGATCAGCGACGGGAATGGCGGGACGTCGGTCGCAACGGTGACCATGGGTGTTGGCTTGGTCAACGATCCGCCGGTGGCAACGCCGCTGCCCAATCGTGCCAATGTTGATGCAGCTGTGGTATCGCAATCCGTGGCCTCAGCCTTTAGCGATACCGATGGCGATACACTCAGCTTTTCGGCAACCGGCTTGCCTGCTGGTCTCTCGATCAGCACAGATGGCGTGATTTCCGGAACCATTGACGGCGCCGCAAGCCAATTAAATGGCGGTGTTTATATCGTTACTGTCACAGCCGCTGACGGCAATGGCGGCGCCGTTAGCCGCACATTCACATGGACCGTCAGCAACCCAACACCTGTTGCAACGAACGACGTTGCAAGCACTGCCGAAGATCAGCCGATTACGCTGCCCGTGCTTGCCAATGACAGTGATCCTGACGGCGACCCGCTGACGATTACAGCGGCAAGCTCACCCAACGGCACGGTTGTCATCAACCCCGATGGAACACTGACATTCGCCCCTGCGGCCAATTTCAATGGCCCCGCGATAATCACCTATACGATCAGCGACGGCAATGGCGGCACGTCAACCGCAACCGCCAATGTCACGGTCATGCCCGTCAATGATCCGCCCGTTGCCACCAACGACAACGCAACCACCAATGAAGATACGCCGGTGCGTATTTCTGTGCTGCCTAATGACAGCGATCTTGATGGCGACCCGCTCACAATCGTTTCTGCAGCTGCGTCCAACGGCACAGTGGCAATCAACCCTGATGGGACGGTCACCTATACGCCCAATCCGAATTTCAATGGCGTGGATGCAATCACCTATACGATCAGCGACGGTCGCGGCGGCACATCGACTGCCACTGTATTGATAACCGTCAATCCGGTGAACGATATGCCAGTTGCGCTCAATGACAGCGCAACCACGCCAGAAGATCAACCTGTCACGATACCGGTTCTCGCCAATGACAGTGATGCGGATGGAAATCCATTGACCATCACAGCGGCTACTTCGCCTAATGGCACGGCATCCATCAATCCCGACGGCACAATAACCTTCGTTCCCAATCCTAATTTCAATGGCCCCGCGATAATCACCTATACGATCAGCGATGGTCAGGGTGGAACAACGACTGCGACGGCAACCGTAATCGTCACACCAGTCAACGATCCGCCAGTTGCAGTGAATGATAGCGGCACCGTAGCCGAAGACACGCCGTTGCGCTTGTCTCCACTTGCCAATGATAGCGATGTGGATGGTAATCCGTTGACTATTACAGCGGCCAATTCGCCCAATGGTACCGTCACGATCAATCCAGACGGCACGATTACCTTCGTTCCCGATGCGAATTTTAACGGGTCAACAACGATCACTTATACGATCAGCGATGGCCGGGGCGGATTTGCAACGGCGACGATCAATGTCAACGTAACGCCGGTTAACGACCCACCGGTTGCTGTGAACGATGTCTTCAATATGGATGAAGACGCAAGTGCACGTATTCCGGTTTTGTCCAATGATAGCGACCGCGATGGTGATCACATTGACGCGTCATACAGGCAAGTTCGCCTAATGGTACGGTTGTGATTAACGCCGACGGCACGATCAGCTTTACCCCGACCCGCGACTTTTTTGGTCCAGCGACAATCACATATACGATCAGCGACGGCAATGGCGGCACTTCGACTGCCACGGTTATCGTCAATGTGCGCAACGTCAACGAACTGCCGGTTGATGGTGATGAGCAGCTGACCACAATTGGCGGAGTGGAGAATGTCATCCCGGTCCTTGCCAATGCAACCGATCCGGACCGTGACAGGCTATCAATTTTTTCAGCAACGGTTGATATCGGCACAATTACAGTCAATGCCGATGGCACGATCAGCTATGTCGCACCCTTCGGCTATTCAGGCCCTGCGACAATCACCTATGTGGTCAGCGATGGCCAAGGCGGATTTGATCGCTCTGTCGTGGTCATCAATGTCATCGAAGCCGCAGCAGACATGAATGCGCTAATTGGCACCAACGGTAACCCTGGCATTCCCGATGGCTGGCGCGTTGATGCCATTCGCAACCAAAGTGAAGAATTCATCGAAGCTCCCTTGATCATAGATCAAACGGCCAATGAATTCCGCTCACTTAACCCAGTTTCTCGCCTTGGTGGCCATAGACCGCTGTTGACAGCGATAAACGGCATTAGTTGGTTGCGGGGCAATTCCGAACTAGGCGCAAATCCCGTCTCCGCCGTTGTGGATCACTTGGACCGCATTCGTGATTTGCGCTTTGGTTCAGACCGTTTGTTTGACCACCGTTTTGGCGACTTCATTTTGAAGAGCCTGACAGGATTTTCGGTACGGCAACTCAGTACTAACAACGAACAGGTGATGATCGATAGTGTAGTTCGAGATCGGGTCATTTACATGGAAGTTCGTGATATTGGCGCAGAAGCGGAACCAAGAATAATAGAGTATAGGCTTCGCGGTCGTGGCGGCGAAGCGCTGCCCGAATGGATACACATGGACCAACGGGGCTTGGCAATAATTGAACGGCCAGTAGATGCAGAAGTTATCCGATTGATCGTTGTTGCCGTTCGCGCAGATGGAAAAGTGATTGAAATTCCGATCTTAGTTCAGGGTGCAACTGGCGAAATTCAACTCGATGAAAAACTGAATTCCAACAAAATTAGTGCCGCACCACCATTGGCAGATGCCATGGCAGCGGCGACCAACCGCGCAGTTGACGAGGCATTGGCCCTCGCAGCCGCATTTGAATTTAAGGCATAAGGGGTGTGAACATGAAACTTAACACAGCATTGGGACTGTCTGCGGCGATTTTGCTCGCCGGATGTTCGGTTACGCCGAAGCCTTTGACACCGTCCGAAATCGCAACCACCGCGAATGAGAATTTCCAAGCGGTCGATGTCGAGCAGGAGCCAGTGGGCGCACCCATTGATCTCTACGAAGCCATGGCGCGGGCATTGAAGTATAACCTGGACTATAAAGTCGAGATGATGGGGGAGGCGCTCAAAATGCGCGAACTCAATCTTTCGCGCTACGATATGTTGCCGCAATTGGTTGCAAATGCGGGATATGCAGGTCGCAATAATTACTCCGGTGCCAGCTCCTTGTCGTTGATCACCCGCCGCCAGTCTCTTGAACCATCAACCTCAGCCGAACGCGATCTTTTTTCGGCAGATTTAACGCTCAGCTGGGACGTTCTCGATTTTGGACTCTCCTATATTCGAGCGCAACAGAAGGCTGACGAGTTCCTGATTTCGCAAGAGCAACGACGCAAAGTTGCAAACAGAATTATCGAGGACGTCCGGACATCATATTGGCGCGCGGTCAGCGCTGAACGTTTGCTCAACAAGCTAAAATTGCTTGAAACATCAGTTACAACGACGCTTGAAAATAGCGAGCGCCTTGCCGAACGTAGGCTTTCGGCTCCGCTCACAGCGCTCACTTATCAACGCGAACTGGTGGAAATTCAGTCAGAGGTGCGTAAGCTTCAACGTGAACTTGTTATCGCAAAGGCGCAGTTAGCGGCTCTCATGAATCTTCGTCCCGGCACCGAATTTGCATTGGTCTTGCCTGACCGTTCAACGGCTTTGCCAGGAGTAAAATATTCTGGCGAGGACATGATGATGACCGCATTGCAAAACCGGCCTGAGCTCCGCGAAGTAAGCTACAGGCAACGGATAAATGCCAAAGAGCTCGATGCAGCACTTCTCAGCGCGCTTCCAAGCTTCAAGGGATTGCTTGGAGTGAATGTCGATTCCAACGATTTCTTATATAATAATAACTGGATGCAGTGGGGTGCACGCGCGAGCTGGAATGTACTCAACCTCTTCAGGTTACCCGCGCATAAGAAGGCAGTCCGCGCGCAAGATGATCTTTTACAGCAACGCGAACTGGCTTTAACAATGGCGGTGATGACACAAGTACATGTTTCGCGTGCACGCTTTGGACATTTGACGAGCGAACTTGACACTGCCGCCCATCAAATGAGGGTGCAGAACAAAATTATGGATCAGATCCGCGCGGGACACAAAGCTGGCGCGATGAGCCAACAGACGTTGCTGCGCGAAGACATGAATACTTTGGTTGCTGAAGTGAAATATGACATAGCCTATGCGGACGCACAAAATGCTTACGCAAATCTGTTTAGTTCCATGGGTATTGATGATTTTGGACCTGATATTTCCGGTCGAGAGAATGTTTCCGCGCTGCGCGCTTCGCTATCAAAACTGTGGACCGACCGAGAAGCGGCAATGAAGCTTCAATAACACTGTTTCTAATCAATTTTTGCGCTAGGGGTGGTGCCAATGTCTGAAGAAAATCCAATCGACGGCAACGAAAAGAGCAGCAAAGCTCTGCGTTACGGAATGCTCGGCCTCGCCGTTCTGGGGGCGGGGGCAGGCGGTATTGCCCTCGGCAGTCAGTCGCAACAATTGCGCTGGCCGGATGATGGCGCAGCTTCGAAAGCCGAAGTTTCAACGCCAGTATCGTTGCCTGTCGAAGATTTGCTCGCAAAAATGCCAGAGCCGGAAGCCGAACAGCTCATCCGCGGGGTTATCAATCCGACAAGCGAGTCAACAATTGCCAGCAAAATGACCGCGCGGATAACGGCAATGCCGTTCCGCGAAGGGCAGAGCTTCGCCGCCGGTGCATTGCTCGCCCGCTTCGATTGTAGCCAGATTAGAGCCGAGCTCAATGCTGCGGAAGCAGCAACGGCAGCATATCGCAAGAGCTACGAAACCAATGTTGAGCTCGACCAATTCGAAGCTGTTGGCAAGAATGAGCTGGCGGTTAGCAAAGCCAATTTGGGTAAGGCGCAGGCTGAGGCTGTCGCGGTCTCCAGTCAGTTAAGCGACTGTGAAGTGCACGCGCCATTTGCAGGTAAAGTGGTTGAGCAAATCGCACACGTTAGGGAAATTGCGGCGAGTGGACAGCCCTTGCTCAAAATTCAAAGCGGACGTGATGTAGAACTCGAACTGATCGTTCCCAGCACATGGTTGACTTGGCTGCGCCCGGGGTCAAATTTCAGTTTCAAAATTGATGAAACTGGAAATGTTATTCGCGGAAAGGTGAAACGCTTCGGCGCGTCGGTTGATCCGGTGAGCAAAACAATTCGAGTTACCTCGACTGTGACAAAGCGAAGTGGACTCGTTCTTGCTGGGATGAGCGGCACCGCGACCTTCGACGATCCGCGCGCTGTTGCGCCTAAAGCAGCATTGCCATCCGAACTCACAGCCCCGGCGGGGACAACTGGAGCAGCGCTTCCGGCGCTTAATGCAACGCCAATTGCGCCGCGGAACTTGAACAGCTCCACCAAGATTGCCGATGGCAAGCCAGGTTGATCCAACAGTCATTGTGCCATTGCAGACCAACGGGACGGATCGTGCTGATCCTCCCTCAATGGCTGCACTTATGCAGTTTGAAGCGGATATTCGCAGGCAAGCGAGTGTCAGCGAGCTAACGTATCTGGTGGCAAACGAAAGTCGCCGGGTCTGCCATTATGATCAGCTTTTTGTGTTGCGCCGCTCTAAAATGGGCGAAGGTTTTCATGTCATCTGCATTTCAAGCATAGCGATGGTGGACCGCAATGCGCCGCTTGTGCAAGCAATTGAAGCGCTTGTGGGGGCATATAACAATTTAGCGGAACCTGCTTCTCTCTATGACTGCAATGTCAGCGAACATGCGGAAGACGCAGCTTGGGATGAATATCCCTTTCACAAGCTGCATTGGCAGCCACTGCTTGACAGGACAGGACAAGTTTTCGCCGGCTTGCTTCTTGCACGTTCAATGGAATTTACTGCGCCGGAAAAACTGCGGTTGGAAAGAGTTGCGGAAACAACGGCGCATAGCTGGCTAGCGCTTACCGGCAACAGGCCAGTATCCCGCCTCCCAAAATTCGACCGCAAGAAGCAACTCCTCCTTGGTGCTTTATTGGTAGCCGGCGCGCTCTTTCCGGTTCGAATGACAGTTTTGGCACCGGTAGAGGTTGTTGCTGCAAAACCCTTTGTGGTTTCAGCTCCATATGCTGGCGTCATTCAGCGCATGGACGTTGCCCCCAATGCCATGGTTCAAATCGGACAGGCTGTCCTGACTTTTGAAGACATAAAGGTACGCAATGAATTGCAACAAGCAACCGAGCGCGTTTCTGTCGCACGTGCAAAATTGGAACGCGCGACCAGCGCCTCATTCGCTGACACCGAGCAAGCGTCTGAAATATCGGCATTGAAGGCAGAGTTTGATCTGGCCCGGTCGGACTATGCTTATGCGCGTGAACTTATGGGTAAGTCGAAAGTGCTGGCACCGGAAGCTGGAATGGCGATTTTCTCTGACAAGCGTGACTGGGAAGGTCGCGCGGTTAATGTCGGTGATCCGATCATGCAGATTGCGGACCCCACCAATATTTCATACCGCGTCGAAATGCCGGCGAAAGAGCAAATGGCCTTGGAGGTTGGCGCTCCTGTGAAAATCTGGCTCGACGCGCAACCACTGTGGTCGCTTTCGGCTTCGGTCGAAAGCGCCAGCTTTCAAGCAAGGCCGACGGCAGACGGTATCTTGGCATTTGCTGTCAATGCCAAACCTGAGGGCGAGAAACCACGCATCGGATCGCGCGGTACAGCGAAGCTGTACGGGCAACGGGTGCCCTTCATATACATGCTTTTGCGTCGACCGATCGGAAGCCTTAGACAGTTCCTGGGCCTGTGATTGTAACCGCTGCCCCTCCGGCTGCGCCCTCGATCCCCGATTTGCGTCAAGAATTGCGGATTGAGCCGGGCGCCCCGTTGGTCACGGGCGCACCGAGTTGGACGCTATTTGATCCAATCCGTCATATTTTTTTTCAAATAGGCAAGATTGAACAAATTGTCTTTGCCCGGTGGGCGAGCGGATCATTCGCAGGTGTTGTCGATGATCTGCGCCGCGAAGGATTGGACGCCCAAGAAGCTGACGCCGCAGTAGGTCAAGTCCTCGAATTTTCAATCACCAATCAACTGACGCTTGCGCCGATGCAAAACACTGTCGGCACCTTTACCGCACAGCGTGCTGCGCAAAAAAAGGCGGTTTGGAAGTGGATGTTGGACAATTACCTGTTTTTCCGCCTGCCCCTCGTTAAGCCCGGTGCTTTTCTTGAGAGAACCTTACCTATCGTTGCGCCATTATGGTCACCAAAAGCGCTTTGGTTCTTTGCTGGATTGGCGATTTTAGGGCTCTATTTGGTGTCGAGGCAATGGGATACGTTCCTTTCGTCTTTTCAATATTTTTTCAGCTGGAATGGCTTGTTTGCCTACGCGCTTGGGATGTCGGCGGTTAAGGTCATTCATGAGCTTGGGCACGCCTACACAGCAACCCGCTTTGGGTGCCGTGTTCCGACAATGGGCGTCAGTTTTCTGGTGATGTTTCCGGTACTTTATACCGATACTACCGGCGCGTGGCGCTTGCGGTCACGCCGGCAAAGATTGGCAATTGATTGCGCGGGAGTAACGGCTGAATTGATGGTCGCGACACTGTCGACGTTGATATGGGTAATATTGCCTGATGGTGCCTTGCGCAGTGTATTCTTCGTACTTGCGACATCGAGCTGGGTTCTAAGCTTGGCAGTTAATCTCAACCCATTCATGCGCTTCGACGGTTACTATGTATTGTCGGATTTGCTTGCAGTTCCCAATCTTCAATCTCGCGCTTTTGCGTTGGGTCGTTGGCGGATGCGCGAATTGCTCTTTGGTTTGGGAAACGAACCACCCGAACAAGTTCCCGTTAACATGCGCAGATTGATGACCGTTTATGCCTGGTTCACCTGGGTTTACCGTTTGATCTTGTTTGTGGGCATTGCGCTCCTTGTGTACTTCATGTTTTTCAAGCTGCTCGGTATCATTTTGTTTCTGGTTGAGATCGGTGTTTTCGTATTGCGACCGCTGGTTGCAGAGTTCAAAATTTGGTCGGAAAGGCGCAACGAAATCATGGCAAGCAACAGGGGTAAATTGCTCGCGGGTTCTGTCATGGTCGGATTGCTGTTGGCTGTCCTGCCGTTGGATCGGCACATCGATGCGCCGGCTATACTTTCACCCATGGACGCATCTGCAATTGTTGCCGGTGATCCCGCCCGGATAGAGAGGCTCCTCGTCACGAACGGCCAATCTGTCAAAGCTGGCGATATAATCGCCGAACTTAGTGCGCCGGAAGTAAATGCGGTTTTAGATCAGAACAAGTTGCGCATCGCGCAATTGCAATCCCAGTTAGCCAGGATAGCAGCTGGTGGCCTCGATCTGACCAATCGTGCTGTTTTGGAACGCGAACTCGCGGCGGAACAATCCGCTGCTGGCGGGGCGAGGAAAAGGCAAAATCGCTTGGTGCTCCGTTCACCCAGCGATGGCGTCGTCGTCGACCTAGGATCCGATATGCATGTAGGTCGATGGCTTAACGGCGCAGAGGAAATTACCCGCATTGTGACGCCGGGCCGAAATGACATCCGAGCGTTTGTCGCAGAAGATGATTTTTGGCGCCTGATGCCTGGTGCAAAGGCGAAGTTTGTGCCTGACGACTTGTCATTTGCTTCGCGCCAAGCGAAATTGGTGGAGCGGAGTACAGCAGCACTGCAGTTTTTGGATGAGGCATTGCTTGCGTCGACAAGCGGCGGACCGGTTGCAGTCACGGAGGACGCGCAAAAACGCTTGAAGCCGCGTAAAGCGCTTTACCGTGCCCGATTTCTGGCTGCACTCGAAAACCCGGACGGAAAGCCGGAGTCTTCAGGAATCATCCAACCGCAAAAGGGGCGATTGGTAATTGAAGCTGCCGGAACGAGCATCGCTATGCAATTTTTCAGAACTCTGACTCAAACGGTGCGTCGTGAATCTTCCCTTAATTGATGCGGTGCATGCATCAGAGCTGCAACTTACCAAACGCCACCAATGGGCGGCGAAGGACTTGTTTGTGCTCTATGCTGCGGTCGCGGTTTTGATTGCATTTGGAATTGGTATCTTATCCGGCAAGAATATTTTTGGCGATCGAGATGCCAGTTATGAAGTGACTGCGAATATTGGCCCTCCGCCGACGGTAGAACCACTTGTCCTGAAAAATGTATCACGCGATGTCGCAAAAGTGACAAATGATGCAGTGCCGGTCTCGGCAAAGCCTGTTCCTGCGGCTGCACCATTTTTCTTTCGAGGGTCGGATGCTGACCGCGCAAGGGCAACAGACTGTTTGGCCGCTACTATCTTTTATGAAGCGGGCGCTGAACATGTCGGGGGGCAGATGGCAGTTGTCCAGGTGGTGCTTAACAGAGCGCGACACCCCGGGTATCCGAAGTCTGTCTGTGCCGTGGTCTTTCAAGGCCACGAGCGGCGCACAGGCTGTCAGTTCAGCTATACTTGCGATGGATCGATGCGGCGGCGGCCGTCAGCGGACAGCTGGGCGCGATATCGCGGCATTGCATCGGCCATGCTGAATGGCTTGGTCTACGCCCCCGTTGGCTTGGCGACGCATTATCATACTGACTGGGTTTTGCCTGCCTGGAGCGCCAGACTTGAAAAAATTCGTGTGGAACGCTCGCATTTGTTTTTCCGTTACGCAGGATATTGGGGGTCACCAAAAGCATATCGCACGACGCTTTCTGGAATAGAGCCGGGTTTTAGCAAACTTGCGGGTCTTTCGCCGGCACACGCTAAAGTCGCACCCCCTGAACCAGCCGCGCCGCTGCCAGGCGAAGAAGTGAAGGTCGAGGAAATGGAAAATGCTGTGTTGCCTGAAATAGCGCCCATACCATCAACCGTTTCCACCACGCTCGAGCCAGAAGACAAAACCAAGGACACCTACATCATTTATGTTGACCCGCTGCTTGAACCCGCCGCTTTGACCAGTATGGCGGAGAATGCGTGTCAAGGTCGAGGCAAATGCAAAGTCTTGGCTTGGGCCGATCAGGATTTGATGCCGCGCGGGTTGCCGATTGAACCAAGCGCGCGCGCCGCCATGGCGTTCAGCTATGTGCGAGCAGGTAAGGGAAAGGGGAGATCGAAATGGAATTGCGCGCTTTTCCCGCGTGATAGCAAGAGCGATTGCCTTTAGTTCAGAGCTTCAAGTCAGGATTTAGCTTCTTCAATTCCAGCATGAAACTCTTGGGCTTTTTAAAGTTCTTGCTTTGGCGGTTGATAATGAGGCCAAGTAGAGCGGCTGCCTCCATAGTGAAATGCACGCAATTGCGTTTGCCCAAATTATAGCTCTTGCCGGGCAAGTTGCGCCATTCCTCGACCAGTTTGATTATACGGCCATAATCATCGTCCGAAAGAGTCATGGAGAAATGTGGATCGCTTTTTGTCACATATTTGATGTTTTTGGTTTCAACGATGCCCGTTACCGAACCGAAGAGGATGGCCGGAGACGTGCTTTTTGCTGTGAAGCCATAGTTTGTATCGACCTCTTCTCCGTTGCTTTCGACTTTGCCCTTCAATGTTATGAAGGCATGCGGGAAATTCTCGCCAAACTCGTGACTGTAAAAGGTAATGACCACCTCAGCCTGAGCAGGCGTAGTAGCAAAGCAGATGAATGCCAAAACAAGGTATATCAAATTGCGCATAAACATAGGCATAGTTCTAACTTGATGAGCATCAGCGGACAAGTCGATTTCAGAAATCCGTTTGTCAAGGAATCTGTTGACGACGGTCGGACTTCGCATAGACCCGGGAAGAACAGGATCAAGGAGCGAGAGTAATGGCAGAAGTTGCCAAGAGCATTTTTATTACCGGTGCTGCATCCGGTTTGGGACGTGAAGTCGCATGTTTTTTTGCGGCAAAGGGCTGGTTTGTTGGGCTTGCCGATGTGAACGACGCGGGGCTGAAGGAAACCGCTGCCATGCTGCAGCAAGGCATGAGTTCTTTGCATCATCTCGATGTGACTGACAGGGTCGGCTGGAGCGACGTTCTTGCGGATTTCGATAAAGTGGCAAATGGTCGATTGGATGTCTTGTTCAATAACGCCGGGATAGGTTCGGGCGGGCCGTTACAGGATATGGAGGACAGCGATATTGACCGCCTGATCGCCATCAATTTCACTGGCGTTGTAAATGGCATACGAGCCGGGTTTCCCTATCTGAAGAAAACACCGGATTCGTGTATTTTGAATACCAGCTCGGCTTCGGGGATTTATGGCACGGCGGGTTTGAGCGTCTACAGCGCCACCAAATTTGCTGTTCGCGGACTTACAGAAGCACATGATATCGAATTTCAGCAATTTGGAATAAAGAGCCGCTCCTTGATGCCCGGGTTTATCGATACCGGCATCCTTGCCAATGTGGGTAAAGGGATGAAGGGGCACGGCGCGAATATGTCTGGCAAAGACATTCTGCAGTCTGCCGGGATCGAAGTGAGCCCTGTTGCAATCATTGGGCAGGCGGCTTGGGATGCTGTCCACGGCGACAAAGTTCACACCACAGTGAATAAGACTGCAAAGCGGCTTGCCTTTGCCGCGCGTTGGTTCCCAGGGCGCTTGCGCAAGCAAATGCGTCTGGTTTAGGTCTTTGATTTTGGCGGCAGCTGAGGTGGTTAAGTTGCGTTTCATTGCTAGTCTGGCAACTGTGCTTATTGTCCAATTGGCACAAGCCGCTGAGCCCGCCAAAACCCAATTTGGGGACGTCTAAGGTACCGAGGCGGCAACAATGCGGGTTGCGGCACCCTTTCGGACCAAATTCCTTTGGCGGTTATGCAAACGATCGATTGAAGAGGTAGGAACATGGCCGACCCTGCATTAACCGACTTTGCACCATTGGCGACGGGCGCATATCTTGAAGGGCTCTGCTTTGACCCGTCACGCGAAATCATTTCGTACAGTGATGTGATTAGAGGCGGTGTGCACGGCGTCTCGAGCAAAGGCGTGCATAAGTTCACCTTAAACTCCGACCGCATGTGGACCGGCGGGGTTATGATGAATGCGTGCGGCGCTGTGCTATCCTCAGGTGAGGGTGGTATCATGTGGAATGATCCAGAAAATGATCGCTTCGGGTGGTTGATTAGCGAGATCGGTGACCAATCTATCAACGGCGTTAATGAAATGTGGCCTGATGGTGCAGGCGGCTTATTCTTTGGGACGTGTGATATCGAAATGATCAAGCAAGCCAAAGACACGCGCGCGACTGCTATCTATCACCTAGCAACAAATGGACTAGTCGCGAAACTTGCTGAAGTGCACTTCACCAATGGGATGGTTTATGACCAAACCAGAGAAAAATTCTATTGCAACGACACCTTCCACGGGACGTGGTCTTGGGATGTCGGACCGGACAAAAGCCTAAATAATCGACAGGAGCTGTTGGCCAAAACTGATTGTGACGGTCTTGCGCTCGATGTTAATGGAAACATCTGGGTTACAGGTGTTTACTCGCCAGGTACGATTGCGCACATCTCTCCCGACGGGAAACAGCTTCGATTTTTAGAAATTCCCAATGGTTCGGCCACACAAGTTCGCTTTGGCGGGGCGGATAGCCGCGATTGCTATATCAATATTGTCGCTGCAGATGCCGGGGACAATTTGAAAGATGGAAAGCCTGTGGATGAAGGCGCGACGCTGTATAGATGCCGATCAACGATTGCTGGGCAGATCGTCCAACCCGCCAACTTTATATTGGGTTGAACATACGGCATTCTAAATGCTGATTGATAAGCGTTCTATCTATGCGCTTCCATGGCCGCGCTAATGCGGACACGAACCTCAGCAGCGATTGCCTTACGGTCTGCAAAGTTTCTCGGATCAAGCGGTTCCAAAAAATGGATAGTGGCGTCAACGGGTTTAAAATAACTCAAAAGGCGCCAGAAATTCTGCGGGAATGTCTCGCTACCCACCCAAGCGATTCGCGGTGTATGCCTACCATAGGTCAGGAAAATCGGCTGGACCATCATCGCAGGAGGCGGAGGTACCAGAGCTGCAAAAAGCGCAGGCTTAAATGGCAAGAGGCCCGATCCGTCGTGCGTCGTCCCTTCTGGAAAAATCGTAACGGGCTGCTCTCCCGTCATGGCTTCTCTTAGTTCGTCGACTTGTCCGCCGACGCTCAAACGGCTTTCTCGGCTCACGAAAATCGTATTGTTAACAGTGCACAGCCAACCGATGAGTGGCCATTTTTCGATCCCGTCGTTGGCTACAAATGTACAGCCTGTAACACCGGACATCACCGGTATATCAATCCAGCTATGATGATTTGCTGCGTAAAAGACATTCTTCCGGATGCGCGGCCCGCTAACATTGGTAGTGATCCCACTCGTCCAACTGATCGAAAGCAAAAACAATCTTGGCCAAGGTGACCGCAATCTAACCAGCCGCCAAATATTGTGTAACGACAGACCTAAAATAAGCGATGTTATCATAAGCAACAACCGTGCCACAAACATGAGCTGGCCAAGCAAAATGGCAAAAAACGGCCGAACCTCAGTCCGTTCGGTCAATGGCGACGCCATAAAGCTCCATCCTGTGGTCGACCAAGCGATATCCCAGTTTTTTGGCAATTTCGCGCTGCAAAGCCTCTAGCTCAGGATCCACAAATTCGACCACTTTGCCAGTCTCGACGTCGATCAAATGATCGTGATGAGCTTCAGGAGACGCTTCATAGCGCGCACGGCCATCACCAAAATCGTGGCGATCCAAAATGCCGGCTTCTTCAAATAGTCGAACCGTACGGTATACCGTCGCGATTGATATCTTTGGATCTACTGCTGAAGCGCGCCTGTAGAGCTCTTCCACATCGGGATGGTCATTGGCATCGGAAATTACGCGAGCAATAACCCGCCGTTGGTCCGTAATCCGCAGGCCGCGTTCGGTGCATAATTGCTCAAGGTCGATGCGAGTTTCCATTGGGACTTATGTCTAAAGCCTGCCCGCGATTCGTCAAAGAAAAAGGGCCGCGAAAGCGCGACCCTTGTCCTTTGTATAGTAAGCAGCCAGAAGACTACTTAACCTTTTTTTTCCGACCAGAGCCTGGTGCACGACCCAAGCCAATTGCTTTAGCGAGCGTCCGGCGCGTTTCTGCATAGGCCGGAGCAACCATCGGATAATCCTTTGGCAGGTTCCATTTTGCGCGGTAGTCATCGGGTGTCATGCCATAATGCGTCATCAAATGGCGCTTCAGCATCTTGAGCTTTTTGCCGTCATCTAAGCATACAATGTAATCGCGCTTGATTGAATTGCGAATAGGTACGGCAGGTTCATGCACTATTGGAGCTGCATTTGTGCCAGAGAGGCCGGAAAGCGCACCATGTACGTTTGTGATCAAATGTGGCAAATCAGAAACTGCGACACTGTTGTTGCTTACATGGGCGGCAACAATATCTGCTGTTAAGGTGATCAGCATTTCAGCTGTATCGTTTGAATCTTGGGTCACCTAGCTACTCCATATTTTGTTTTTTGGAATGAAGTAAATTGTACTTCAAAAAAAAAGTACAGCAAAAAAGTAAGAACGTCAAAATATAGCAATAAGAAAGCAGCTATAGTGAAAACCGCATCGTGATGGCTTCGAATCGGTCACCAAATTGGTTTCGATAATAGGCTTTTCTCCTGCCAACTGGAACAAAACCAATACGCTCATAAAGCGCAATTGCCCGATTGTTTTCGCGGACTTCGAGAAAAACCGTTTTGCGCCCGCATTGTCTGGCCAATGCGAAAACTTCTTCGAGTAAAGATTGGCCAATTTTTTGGCGTTGGTGGTGCTGTTCAACGCCAATAAGCAGTAGCTCTTCTTCTTCACCAACCCAACGCGTAATGGCAAAACCGCAGGTTGCATCCTTGATTGAGGCTAGTAGCAATTGACTGCCGGGCATTGCGAGTAAGGAAAGGCATTGCGCGGCGGTCCAAGCCTCGCTGTAATTGGGATCAAATGCCTGGGCCATGATGGGCATGACCTGTGCGATGTCGGCAGCATCGCCCCTTTGAATGGATATCATTTTGGGATCGCCATTGGCCTGGCGTCTGCACCACGGCCATATATTGCGGAAGGGGGCAGCGTGGTCTGGCACTTTATGCGGAACCACTCGCGTGCGTCAGGCAACGCAAATTGTGCTGCTCCCGCTCCACGCAGCAGTACGAGATCATTCGCCACATCGCCAACAACCATATTCGCCGTCGAACGGCAGGCTGCTTCCTGCGGTGTCAGTGAAGTCGGCTCAGAAACGGCTTGCCGATTTCCGTCAAACGCTTGAAAAAAATATTCCCCGTGACCGCCGGTCATAACGACATCGACAGGCTCATGACTCTCGACCATCGCTCCGAGTAGGTTAAGACATCCATAGCCACCCACAGGTGCGTTCCATGCAAGACCCAGCGCCCTTGCCGCCGAGATACCAATCCTTATGCCTGTAAAGCTCCCTGGGCCGACATTGACCATGATTCTGTCAGCCTTCCCCTTTTCCGGTAGCCCTGCGATCATCGGCACCAAGCGTTCGGCATGGCCGCGGCCGATATCGGCATATTCGCTGGCAAAGCAGTCTTCGCCATCAAACAATGCGACGGAACATGCTCTAGTGGCGGTATCTATGACTAGAGTCTTCACTGCCAAACCTAATTGAGGGTTCAGATGATGCTGTTGAAACGGCCGAATCCTGGACGAGGACTACGACCAAAAATGCTTGCTGGATCACCATAGCCTAACGTCGAAATAAAATTCGATTTCACTGCAGTTCCGGCAAAAAATTCAGCATCTACGCCTGCGTTGTCAAATCCTGACATCGCGCCAGTGTCAAGACCCAGCGCGCGGGCAGCCATCGTGAAGTAACCGCCCTGCAAGCTGCTGTTTCGAAATGCCGTCGCCTGCGATAATGCTTCGTTTCCGGCAAACCAGCTGCGCGCATCATCGTGCGGGAAAAGCTCTGGTAACTGTTCGTAAAACTCGGTGTCCATGCCGATTATGACAGTAATCGGTGCGCTCAGAACTTTCGTCGCATTTGACGGCATACAGTGCTTTGCCAGCCGTGCCTTAGCATCATCGCTTTTACACCAAATCATGCGCGCCGGCAGACAATTGGCCGACGTCGGCCCCATCTTCATCAATTCCCAAATAGCATCTAACTGTTCGTCTGAAACTGGTTTGTCGAGATAACCATTGTAGGTTCGTGCTTCGCGGAACAATTGATCAAGTGCAGCATCACTCAGCGGAGAATTGACCGGCATAAAAATCCTTTTGATTGGCAAATGGAGGGTTAGGCAGCCCGAACTTCGTTGACTTCGGGCACATAGTGCTTGAGCAGCTGCTCAATCCCATTTTTGAGCGTCGCTGAAGATGACGGGCAGCCCGAGCAAGCGCCTTGCATCTGCAAATACACGATGCCTTCGCTAAAGCCCCGATAAACGATATCGCCGCCATCATTGGCGACAGCTGGCCGTACCCGCGTCTCAATCAATTCTTTGATTTGGATAACAATGTCTGCATCAGCAGGGTCATCGAGCGGCATTTCTGTGTCCGCAGCGGGAACTGAAAATCCGGTTGCAGAGGCCGGATGGAAAAGCGGCATGTCAGCACTATAATGATCGAGAAGGATCGATAAAACGTTAGGTTTCAATTCACTCCATGAAGCCCCGGCTCCTGCGGTGACAGAAATAAAGTCTCGACCGAAAAACACGCCGCTAACATCGCCTAACGAAAACAATGCTTCGGCCAATGGAGAAGCCGCTGCTTCATCGACATCGGCAAAGTCGCGTGTTCCGCTCTGCATCACAATGCGGCCGGGCAGAAATTTCAGCGTTGCTGGATTAGGTGTTTGTTCGGTTTCAATCAACATGTCGCTATTTTGGGCTTTGTTGACTGGTAAAACAAGGGGGACGAGAAACTATTCAATTGCTATTCGCGCAGCGCACGCAACGCCGCTCCTGCTGCGAATGGAGATAATGCCAATACGGCAAGTGAAACCGACGCCAAGAGCTGCATTGCATTGGCTGCGTCCTCCGAGAACGTTCCAGCGCCAAAGATGAGAATGGGCACAGCCATTGGCACGAGAAGAAGGCCACCTAGCGCACTTGCGCCGTTCAACCCGGCGGTTAGCGCCGCCACAGTAACACCTAACCCAGACAGCGCTGGCAAAGCCAATGCCAGCCCAATTATTAGCGTTCCAAGCTGTGCTTCGGGTACGCCCACCAGTGCCGAACCAAATAGCGCAGCAATAAGTATCGGGAGGCCAAAGCCAATGCAGTGCCCGACAATTTTGACACACGCTACCAGTTCGTCGGACCATCCGCGAATGGCAAGCTGATCGAGCACGCCTGATTCGCGGTCAGGCAAAACGAGCCGTTCAATGGGGAGCAAACTGGCCAAAAGCGCCGCTATCCATAATATGCCGCCGCCTGTTCTGGCGAGCAGTGCTTTGTCGGGGCCTGTTATGAACGGAAACAATGTGGCTACCGCCAAAAAGAAGATGACGGGCATCCAAAGTGTGCCACCGCTCCAGGCCATGCGAACTTCGCGCATGACCAATTTCCAGAATAGCGTCACTTTACCGCACGTCCTGTATCGAGCGAGATGCTTTTGCTAATCGGGATTGACGGAGTTTGGTGTGCAGCGATTAATGCCAAGCCGCCGGAAGTAACATGTGCAATTATAGCCTGATCGAGCCGAAGCGCACTGGCGTTGTCCAAGCCGTTGTAGGGTTCGTCCAAAAGCCAAATGGGTTGTCCGGAGGCAACTACGCGGGCGAGGGCGGCTCGTTTGCGCTGACCCGTTGAAAGATAGCGCACGGGAACTTCTGCCAAGCTCACCAGATCAAAAGCGGCAAGCGCATTTTCGGTCTGCACTGGCGATCCGCCATCGAGCTGTCGCCAAAAATCAATCGCATGCTCAAGGCGCGCGTTTTTGTCCATTGCGAGGTTTTCATCACACAGCGCCACGCCGCCTGTTATTTCGCAAATCCCTCCTGCAATTGGCAGAAGCCCGGCGCAAACCCTAAGCAGCGTCGACTTGCCGCTCCCATTGACACCGCGGAGCCAAATTGTTTCGTTAAGCGCAATGTTCATATTGAAATCGTGCAAAATCAATGTGCTGCCGCGCACAACCGCAACATCTTCTAGTTTAATTGCTGCGTTTTGCGCTTCGCCCTTTCCCATTAGACTGCATAGGCATATCTTGGACATATTGCCAAGCGGAGTCGAAACCATGGGTGCGTATCTTTTGCAAGAAACTGAGCGTGAAATTGCACTGCGCGAAGTGCCCGGCTGGCAATATGACGAGGCGCAAGCGGGCATTGTGCGCGATTTTACATTTGCTGATTTTGCCGAAGCTTTTGCTTTCATGGCGCGGGTCGCCATTATTGCAGAAAAAGCCGATCATCATCCCGAATGGTCAAACGTATATAATCGCGTCAAAATAGTGCTTACAACTCACGATGTTGGAGGGCTATCGCTGCGTGACATTCATTTGGCCAAGACAATTAACGATATAGTTGGAAACTAGGATCCGGACCCTAGATTAATCCTGCGCTTCGCATACTTGAAAAGCCGTTCTGGCCAATAATGATATGGTCATGAACGCTGATTCCTAATTTCCTTCCAGCGTCAACTATGTCTCGCGTCATACTGATATCCTGCCTGCTAGGCGCGCTGTCGCCTGATGGATGATTGTGCACCAAAATGATTGCGGCAGCCCCCAAATCTATTGCGCGACGAATGATCTCGCGGATGTAGACAGGCGCTTGGTCAATTGACCCTTCGCTGGCAATTTCATCGCGGATCAACATATTGCGAGCGTTTAGATATAATATGCGGACGCGTTCGTTGCTCAGCTGCGCCATATCGGCGCGCAGGTAATCGAGGAGCGACTGCCAACTGGCAAGGATCGGCTGCGTTCGCACCGGCTCGCTTAGCATACGTAGAGCAGCAGTTTGTACAACTTTGAGCGCTGCAACGCTCGTTTCTCCCATTCCTGGTTGTTGTGCTATGTTGGCAACATCGGCTGCCAAGAGTTTGGCAAAGCTACCATATGTCTTGATAAGCTGTTTTGCGAGCGGCTTTGTGTCCCGTCTGGGGATCACCAGAGCCAATAGATATTCGATCAGTTCATAGTCGGCCAGTGTCTCCCCGCCCTTGTCAAGCAGGCGAGCGCGCAATCGAGCCCGGTGACCTGCGCCGTTATGCGCCATGTCATCATCAAAATCGGCCATGTACAGAAAGTACCAATTCGGGTCTGGGGTGGTCACCGCCGATAGCATTCTTTGGCGATTTCCACCTTAGTTTCAAGACCATTTCAGCCAAAGAACGTTGCAACTGCCGCATCTTTGCCGCATTCCTGACGAAATGGAAGAAGCCGTGCATCCTGATGACGAATTTGTCGCGCCGCCGCGGCGTTGGCGAATATGGCCGTTATTCCTTTTTGCGTCCCTAATTCTGACCGGCCTTTTGGCATTTGCTTGGTGGCAGCGGACAAACTTAGCGGGCCGCCTTGTGCAGGACCAGCTCGACAAATACGGAGTTCAGGCGAGCTATGAGATCGAAGAGATAGGACTACGCACACAACGATTGAAGAATATCGTTCTGGGAGACCCCGCAAACCCGGATCTTGTTGCGAAATCGATTGAAGTGGATGTTTCGCTTAAGTTTTCCGGTGCGGATATCCAAGCAATACGCGCGCGCGGCGTGCAGGTGAATGGTCGTTATGCGGACGGCTTTTTTAGTTTTGGTGAACTCGATAAATTTCGCGATCCCAAAGACAAAAAGCCGTTTGAGTTGCCTGCCTATGCCATAGATGTCGCAGACGGCAGATTGCGTTTTAGCACGCCCTGGGGACTGGTCGGTGCCGGTTTTTCAGGAGGCGGAAATCTGCGGGGCCGATTTGCTGGAGACTTTGCTGCTATTAGTTCGCGATTGACATATGACGACTGCACAGGGACTTCTGTACGTTTTGACGGCAGGCTTAGCTTAGATGATTTTGCTCCGACGCTTGATGGACCGCTTGAAGCAAAGAACGTCAGCTGCCTTAGACAGGGATTGAAACTCTTAGACCCGCGTATTGCAGGAAATTTCCGGCTTTCAAAAGACTATAGAAATTGGCTTGGAAAAGGCGAGTTCTCTGTGGCCAAGTTCACAAGTGGTGCGAATTTCTTGCACCGGGCAGGTGGCACTTTGGAATTTGACGGTGATGCCAATCGCACGAACTTTAATGCCAGGCTTGCGCAAGCCAAGCTTGAGAGCGATGTGCTCCGAACGCGCCAGTTGACCCTTGATGCCCAAGGGAATGTAACCACAATAAGAGGTGACATGGCAGTCGCCGCGCGCGGCGCTGCAGCGTTGAGTGGAGGAGAACTATCTAAAAGCCTCCTGGTGCAAGTCGACGGCCTAACGGAGAAAGGGCAGGACACCCCGCTTGGTCCTATGCTTTTGCGGCTGGGAAACGGCATTAAAGGCGCCGGTCGTTATTTCGATGCTGACATGCGCTATGATTTTGCACTGGGACGTGCTGGCCGGTCGGTACTAACGCTCGATGGAGTGCAGATGGCGGCGCGGAGTGGTGCAAATATTCGGCAAAACGGCGCGTTAAAACTTGTGCAGGGACGCAGCGGTTGGGAACTTCGTTCGCCGCTTAATCTCGAAGTATTTGGCGGTGATCTGCCGCGTTCGCGCATAGCACTAAGCAAAACTGCAACAGGCTGGCAGGGGGATATCGGTTTTGATGCTTATTCCGCCGGTGGGTTAGACCTGAGCAATGCCAGGATATTGGTTAGTACGGCAGGGGCTGGCCGGTTTTCGGGCAACGCCCGATATCAAGGATTAGATATTCGTAATGTTAACCTCGCATCCAATAGCGCCGGCATCGGTCAGTTTTCGGGTAACGCACGGTATTCTGGCCCGATTCCTGGCGGCAAGATTGCCGGGTTTGTCATGCCGCTTGACGCAAGCTTTGGTGGCGGGGGTCTTAGGATGGCCGGTGGCTGCCAGCGCGTTGTTTTCGACCGACTGGTCTATTCGGATTACAGCTTCGGTCCGCAGAACCGGATCGTTTGCCCAGTGGGCAATAAGAGCATTTTTGCTTACAGCGGTGGTGGGGTGCAGATGGGAGGCCGCATTGCCAACCTCGACACAGAAATGGTCTATGCTGGTCGCAAAATTCGTATCGCCAGTCCTGATGCCAATATCAGTATTAACAAGGGCTTTGCCGCAAGTTTTCAAAGCTTTCGCGCATCAGGCCTTTTGGGAAAGAGCCCTTATAGCGTCGCGACCCCGCAACTGCGCTTTACGACTGATGACGGCTTCCGTGCCCGTGATGTAAAGGTTGCCATGGGGCCGGCTATTTCGGCGTCAAAATTTGATTTGGCCACCATTGATGGGCGACTTGTACCGGGTGGGTTGGCCGGGAATGTGGTCGGCGCGGCGGGGCAAATTGGCCAAATTCCGCTTCTAATGAGTGAGGCTGGAGGTACTTGGACCTACCGCAAATCGATTTTACAGTTTGATGGCCGCAGCAATGTTGCGGACGCTTCAGCTGCACCCAGATTTCTTCCAATGACGGTGCCAGACATCCAGCTGGAAATGAAGAATAACATCATCACCGCAATTGGCTCGATAGTTGAACCGAAAAGTGGAAAATTGGTTGGCGAGACTGACATCCGACATGAACTGGCAAGCGGTAAAGGGCGCAGCTTGCTCTCGGTCGACAAGCTACGCTTTGATAGCGCCTTTGGACCGGAATTGCTTACGCCACTGACGAAAGGTGTCATCGCTAACGTTGAAGGGTCCGTTTACGGCGATGGTCGCATCGAATGGGATGCGAATGGGGTCCGCAGCACAGGGCGTTTTGGCACCGACAACATGAATTTGGCAGCTGCCTTTGGACAAGTGGACGGCTTGTCTAGCGAGATCGAGTTTACCGACCTGCTAAGCCTTGAAAGCAGGTCATCGCAACTGGCGCGGATCAAGTCGGTAAACCCAGGTATTCTGGCGCTGGATGGACAAATCCGCTATGAGCTTCTGCCCGGCAAGCGTGTGCAAATTGAAGGTGGTAGCTGGCCGTTCGCGGGCGGCACATTGCTGCTTGAACCAACGATACTCGATTTTGACATAGAAAAGCCGCGCCGATTGACGTTCCGCGTTGAAGGTCTGGATGCAGCGAAATTTCTCGCCAATTATAACTTTGAAAACCTCTCGGTTTCAGGGATTTTCGACGGCACTTTGCCAATGATTTTCGACAGTGACGGCGGTCGTATTATCGATGGTGCTCTTGTTTCGCGTCCAGGCGGCGGCGAGATGAGCTATCTGGGAGAGCTGACCTATGCGGACAAAGGTATTTACGTTGACTATGTGTTTAACGCGCTGCGCTCGGTCAAATACCGGCAGCTGGTTTTAACCGTAAACGGTGATGTCGATGGAGAGATCATCACCAAAGTCGCGTTTTCCGGCTTACAACAAGGCAGCCTTGCTTCGCGCAATTTCATAACCAAGCAACTTGCCAATGTGCCTATCGAGCTCAACGTATCGATTTCAGCGAAGTTCATGCAACTCATTGGCTCTGTACGCGGCCTTTATGACAGCAATTATGTTGATAATTCTCGCGTGCCCGATTTGATCGAAGTCGAAAAGCGCAATGCAGAAGCAGCAAAGAAGGTGCCACCATCCGATGTTAATAAAGATGAACAATAGGTACACCTGTGCATTCACCCGGGGGAAAGCCGATTTGGCGCATATGCAGCGCATGTTGACGAAACGTGCCCACCGTGCGATTCGCCGTAACATGAAGAAGCGGACGATTTTGATGTCTTTGGCTATTGTAAGCGGATTGGCAGGGTGCGTGCAAGTTGCTGCGCCGGATCAACCAATTGTGATCAATCTGAACATCGCAGTCCGGCAAGAAATTTTGTACAAGCTGGACGCTGCTTCGAAAAAAGTGATTGAAGAAAATCCGGGGATATTCTGATGAATGACAGGTTTGAAATGATAATTGCTGCGTTGTTGCTCGGCGCGACAGCTGCAACGGCCGTGAATGCTCAGCAAACCGGCCGTGATCCGGCATATCAAAATGCACGGTCGTCGGGCTTGGTGGGCGAGAAGACGGACGGCTATCTCGGTTTTGTGTCGCCACCAACCGCCGCTATCAAGGCCTTGGTTGATGATATTAACATCAAGCGCAAGGCCGCCTATACCAAGGAAGCTGTGACCAATGGCGCAACGGTCGAGGAAATGGCACTGCGCAGCGGTTGCCGCCAGATTGGCGAGCGCACAGTGCCCGGCGAGCGATATCAATTGCCGAGCGGTGTTTGGGCCACGCGCACGGAAGCCCCACCAGAGCTTGATCCGCGCTGCCCGCGATAAGCGCTGCTGAATTCGAATTACGGGGCTTCGGGGGGAACTTCCGGGGCCCTTTTTCGATGAAGCGAAAAACACGCGGCATTGCACGGTTGACTTCACGCTAAGCGCTTTCTAAAGCGCCCGTGCCTAAGCGGGGTAGTCCGAAATCATGGCAACTTAAATCCCCTTTAATTTCAGGGCGGAAGGATAGTTGCAATGGCACAGGAAGAACCCGCGCAGGACGGTAAAGGCCCGTCAGACCCTCGGCTCGATTCGTTAGACATGCAGCTGAAACAGGTCCGAAAGGCCGAAAATATCCGTTCGGGGGATAAGAATCAGGCGCCTGCCAAAGGAATGCGGCAGGGCAACCGGGTACTTACCGAATTGATTGCCGGACCTGCTGGCGGCGCGCTTGTCGGATGGTTATTTGACCGCTGGCTCGAAACGTCTCCTTGGGCCCTGTTGCTCTGCATGTTTTTGGGCATTGCGGTTGCATTCAGGAACATCATTAGGATTTCGAACGAGCGTCCGGAGTAACCAGGCGCTTGCGTCGTATGATCGTGCGCCCTTTTTAGGGCGTTTTGGTATGAACGGGGTTTAGGCAAAGTGGCATCCGAAAGCGGCAAGATCGATCCGATGCATCAGTTCCAGATTGAGCCATTGGCTAAGTTGGAATTGTTCGGTTACGACATCAGCTTCACAAATAGCTCGCTCTTCATGCTACTCGTTCTAGCTGTTATCTGGGTATTCATGGCCGGTGGTTTGAAGCGGGATTTGGTTCCCGGACGCTGGCAAATGGCCGTCGAGGGTATCTCCGGCTTTCTGAACAATATGATGAGCTCAAGCATTGGACCCGAAGGGCGCAAATATGTGCCGCTGGTGTTCACGCTTTTTATGTTCATCCTCGTTGCTAATTTTATGGGCATGATGCCATTCGGTATCGTTCCAGGCGTACATCCTTTTACTGTCACCAGCCATTTGACGGTTACTGCAGTGCTTGCAGTAATCAGCTTCTCAGTGGTGTTGATCGTGGGATTCTGGAAACACGGTTTGCATTTCTTCAGCCTGTTTGTGCCGCACGGAACTCCGTGGTGGCTGATGTGGTTGATCCCGCTAATCGAGCTGTTTTCGTTCCTCATTCGCCCGTTTAGCCTTGCTCTGCGTCTCTTTGTTGCGATGACTGCTGGTCACGTTTTGATGAAGGTATTGGCAGGCTTCGTTATTAACGGCCTGAACGCTGAGGCGCTTTGGGTCGCACCTTTGGTTAGCCTACCAAGCTTTATTCTGATGATCGGCATCACGCTGCTTGAGCTGCTGGTTTGTGCAATCCAGGCCTACGTCTTTGCCCTTTTGACATCGCTCTACATCAACGACGCGGTCAATTTACACTAAGTATCCTATCCACTTTTTTAACAGTTAAAACAGGAGTTATTATCATGGACGCAGAAGCAGCAAAATTGATCGGTGCCGGTCTTGCAGCAATTGGTGCCGGCCTCGCCGCTGGTGGCGTTGGTAACGTGTTTGGTTCGTTCCTTCAGGGCGCACTTCGCAACCCAGCCGCAGCCGACAGCCAACAGGGTCGTCTGTTCATCGGCTTTGCGGCTGCCGAACTTCTCGGTCTTCTCGCATTCGTCGTGGCAATGATCCTGATTTTCGTTGCCTAAACCAAATTAAATGCTCACCCCGGCAAATGCCCGGGGTGGTATATTAAGCCGGATCCGCAAGGGACTTCGATGCCTCAAATTGCCCAGTTACTCGAGACTTACGCCTCGCAAATCTTTTGGATGCTGCTGACCTTTGGCCTCATCTATTTTGGCATTGCCAAAGCGATGTTGCCCAAGGTGGAAGCAACCATTGACGCACGCGACAAGAAGATCGCGGACGATTTGGCGGCTGCTGAACGGGCGCGGGCGGAGGCCAGCAATCTGGAACAAGGTTGGGACGCAGACATCGCAGAAGCGCGGTCGGCGGCGCAAGCTCAGGCAGCGGCGGCTAAGGCCAAAGCGGCCAAGGATGCTGCGGATCGGTTGGCAAAGGCGGATGCGGAAATCGCAACCAAATTGGCAAGCGCAGAAGCCGATCTTTCAAGGGCACGCTCCAAAGCAATGGCCAGTGTTGAACAGGTTGCAGCCGAAGCTGCCTCTGACATTGTGGCTAAAATTGCTGGTATGAAAATATCTGCAGCCGACGCAACCAAAGCAGTGAAGACGGTGATAGCCAATGCTTGAAGCAGCCACAAAGCCCGCTGAAACAGCGGCATCAGCACCAAAGACAACTGCAGAAGATCATGCCGCTTTGGGGCATGATACGGCGGCTGAAGGCGCAGCATCTGCTGCTGGTGCTGAAACCACGCACGCCTCAACAGAGGTACATGGCGGCGGAGAAGCACACGCGGTTCCCGCTGCACTTGGTATGGACGCAACGATGTGGGTTGCGCTGGCCATGTTGTTGGTTATCGCACTAGCGGTCTGGAAGAAAATTCCGGCGCTTGTCGGTGGAATGCTCGACAAGCAGATTGCTGGTATTCGTGAGCAACTCGATGCCGCGACCCGCTTACGAGGTGAAGCCGAGGCGCTTAAGGCTGAATATGAAGCCAAAGCCAAGGCAGCTGCGAAGGACGCAGAAGCCATGAAGGCGTCTGCACAAGAAGAAGCCAAACAGATTATTGCCAATGCCAAATCAGATGCCACGGCGATGATCGCACGGCGCGGAAAAATGGCAGAAGACAAGATCGCTGCCGCAGAAGCCGCTGCCATTGCCGAGGTTCGCGCAAAGGCCGCTTCGACCGCTGCGTCTGCTGCTGCGGCATTGATTGCGCAGAAGAGCAACGCGCAGGCGGATGCGGCCTTGGTTGATCAGGCGATCGCTGCGCTAAACTAAAATTTGGTCATATGGCCTTATTTGAAGACGCAGGCGTCCAATCCGTCGCGCTTCACCACTCCCATGCGCGCGGCGATAATGTTGCCATAGCGCCGTGTGAAGCCGCTCGCGCCCAGTACTTCGCGGCGCTTGGGCAGGGGCAGCACTGCGGCAATGCGCGCAGCTTCCATAACAGAAAGCGATGAAGCGCTCTTGCGGTAATATCGCTCGGCCCCTGACTGCACGCCGTAAGTCCCGATGCCGGTTTCCGCGACGTTCAAGTAGACTTCCATTATCCGTCGTTTGCCCCAGATATGCTCTATCAGAAACGTGAACCAGATTTCGGGAACCTTTCGCACATAACGTGTCCAGCCCGATCCTTGCCAAAGGAAGACGTTCTTTGCTGTTTGCTGGCTTATGGTCGAACCACCGCGAAGGCGTTTACTGCTTGCGTTGCGCTTGACTGCATCTTCGATTGCGTCGGTATCGAAACCGCTATGCTCGCAGTATTTTCCATCTTCGGCGGAAATGACTGCGCGGACCATATTGGGCGAGATTCTAGATAAGGATGTCCAGTCACGCCGTGCACCTTGGCCATCGAGAAGCATGGTCCACGTCGTAGGCACAGGCACTATCGCATAGATACACACCATGATGATGCTGGCCACAAGCCAAGCGAACAGTATTTTCACCAGAAATCGAAACAGCCTCGCGGGCGGCGAATATCGAGGTTCAGCCATATTTCCCCGTTATCCGAAGCCGCGATATCGTGCAACGCGGCTCCGGTAATCGGGAAGGTTATGCCGCAAGCAATATCCGCTTTTCACCGGCAATGCGCAACATCGCGCTTTGCAGCTTTTCAAAGGCACGAACCTCGATTTGCCGAACACGTTCCCGGCTGACCCCAAATGTCTGGCTCAAATCCTCGAGCGTCTTGGGCTCATCAGCCAAGCGACGCTCGGTCAGGATGTGCTTTTCGCGTTCGTTCAGACTGCCCATGGCTTCGACGAGCAATTCATGCCGCACGTCGCGTTCTTGTGCCTCGGCAAAACGTTCGTCCTGCAATGGTTCGCTATCTACCAACCAGTCTTGCCATTGACCATCACCGTCTTCACTCATGGGCACGTTAAGCGATGTGTCACCGCCTTTTGACATGCGTTGGTTCATCGAACGGACTTCTTCTTCGCTTACGCCCAGATCGGTCGCGATCTTGGCAAGCGTATCGGGACGCAATTCGCCGTCTTCAAAGGCTTGAAGATTATTTTTCATGCGGCGTAGGTTGAAAAAAAGCTTCTTTTGTGCGGCTGTGGTGCCAATTTTGACAAGGCTCCAGCTGCGCAGGATAAACTCCTGCATGCTCGCCTTGATCCACCACATGGCATATGTTGCCAAGCGAAAGCCGCGCTCGGGATCGAATTTCTTCACCCCGTGCATCAAGCCGATATTTCCTTCGGAAATAAGTTCACTCACCGGCAGGCCGTAACCGCGGTACCCCATCGCTATCTTCGCCACGAGGCGCAGGTGGGAGGTTACCAGCTGTTCGGCGGCTTTGGGATCCTGATGTTCCTGATAGCGCCTAGCGAGCATGTATTCTTCTTCCGGTTTCAGAACCGGAAATTTTCTGATTTCCGCCAAATAGCGGTTAAGGCTTATGTCCCCCCCAAGGGCAGGGATTGTTGCCGGCACGTTTTTCGTCACTGACATTTCTCTTCCTTCATTTTTGTCCGCCATCGGGCCTCATTAAGCACCCGAGGGTCGAACGGTCCTTCAAAACTTCATAGTCTGATGGTGCTTAACAGTTGCTGCATGTCAGCAGGTAAAGCACTTTCAAACCGCAATTTTTCTCCGGTCACCGGATGAATAAAGCCCAGCACGGCTGCGTGCAAGGCTTGTCTGTCAATATAGGCTGTTGTTGATCCTGTTTGGAGCGACTTTTGTCGATTGTTGTAAGTGGAATCACCGATCAACGGGTGGCTGATGTGCGCCATATGCACGCGCACTTGGTGAGTCCGCCCCGTTTCGAGTGTACATTCGACCAGTGCGCAGTTCTTGTACGCTTCCAACAGCCGGTAATGTGTGACGGCTTGCTTGCCCTTTCCGTCTTGCAAAACGGCCATTTTTTTACGGTTGGTGGGGGAACGGCCGATTTGTGTCGCAATGCGCCCGGCAGGCGGCGCCGGAACGCCGCGTACAATTGCCAAATAGCGCCGTTCAATGTCATGCGCGGCAAATAATTTGGTCAGCCCCTCATGCGCTTTATCGCTTTTGGCCACAACCAACAGGCCCGACGTATCACGGTCAATACGGTGGACAATCCCGGGCCGCTCTACTCCGCCGATTCCGGAAAGCTGGCCCTTGCAATGATGCAGCAGCGCATTGACAAGCGTTCCGTCTGCATGACCGGCAGCCGGATGTACAACGAGGCCAGCTTGCTTATCGACGATTACAAGATGCTCGTCTTCAAAAACAATTTTAAGTTCAATGGCTTGTGCTTCGGCTTCCAATGGCTTTGCGGGCGGCACTGTTAGCGTGAAAGCTGAGCCAGAAAATTTGCGCGATGAAGAGTCGGAAACGACATTGCCGCTTATTTTCAAAGCGCCTTCGCCGACTAAAGCCTGGATGCGGGCGCGCGACAAATCGGGAAGCGCGACCGCAAGCGCGGTATCGAGCCGTCCGCTGCCCAATATCCCGTCATATATGGTATTTTCCCCGCCCATTAATTAGATGTGGGTGATGGAACTTTGCTTATCAAGGGGGCAGTTTCAACAGTTGGTCGATTGGGCCAACAAGGAAGCCCCAAAGGAGGTCTGCGGCTTGCTCTTAGGTGCAGATGCGACAGTTGCCAGTTTGGTCCTTGCGCACAATGTTGCTGAAAACCCCTTGAACCAATTCGAGATTGATCCCGCAGCGCTTATTGGTGCGGAAAGGCAGTCAAGAGCGGGAGGTGAAACTGTGATCGGTTACTTTCATTCGCACCCCAATGGCGTTTGCGCGCCGTCGCGCGCCGATGCTAGCTTGGCGCAACCTGATAGTCGTTTCTGGATCATAATTGCGGCTTCAAAAATTACAGCATGGCAGAGCGTCGAAAATGGCTCTTTTATGGGTCGCTTTGAACCTGTAAACTTGCGCGCTTGAATAAGCGGAACCTTTCATTAAGACGCCGGTTGTAACAGGATCGTCGACCGGGACAGGTCCTGTAGTTTCAGGGGAAGAAAATTGTCTGATAATGATGTCGATCTCGCAAGCTTGCTCTGTTCACGGCTTTGCCACGACTTGCTCAGTCCAGTAGGTGCTATGAACAATGGCCTGGAGTTGCTGGCCGATGAGACAGACCCTGAAATGCAAAAGCGTTGCTTGGATCTTCTGACCGAAAGCGCGAAATCCGCTGCTGACAAATTGAAATTCTTCCGCCTCGCCTTTGGTGCTGCGGGTGGATACGGTGCCAATGTGGACCCTGCTGAGGCGCGCTCCGTTATTGAGCCTTTGGTCACTGGAAGCGGTCGTACAGCGTTGCAGTGGGCCGTGCCGGGCGACCTCATGCCCAAATCAGCCATTAAAGCGCTTCTCAACCTTGTACTCGTGGCAAATGAAGCCCTTGTGCGTGGCGGCGTGCTCTCTGTGGGAGCAGAAGCAAACGGAGCAGATATGGAAATCGTTATTCGTGCCGAGGGACCGAAAATCGTTATGGATCCGGTAGTATCAGATGCGCTTTCGGGGCGGTTGGCCGCCGACCAGATTGACTCGCGCACTGCTGCGGCCTGGATGGTTCAAGGACTAGCCGCGAAAAACGGCGGACAGGTGCAGATTGCCCAGCCCGCTGAAGGGCAGCTCATCATTGGTGCATTGATCCGTCAAGGATAAGAACTCAGTGTTTTTCATCAAATCGATAATGGGTTGTTAACCATATAAAGCCAGAACGGCAGGCCTGTGGAAATAGGGTTGTCTAATGGACGAAATACTCGAAGAATTTGTAGCCGAAACGCGCGAAACGCTTGAAATATTATCAAGTCAGCTGGTGGCGTGGGAAAAGGCACCTTACGATAGCGACTTGCTCGATAGCGTGTTCCGTTTCGTGCATAATGTGAAAGGAAGCTGCGGTTTTCTCGATTTACCGCGACTTTCGAAACTGAGCCATGCTGCTGAAGAGTTGCTTTCTGCAGCTCGCGTCGGACAAGTGCAGGCAAGCAGTGATGTTGTGACAGCTGTCCTCGCTGTAATTGACCAGATTGCTGCGCTTACCGAAGCGATCGAAAATGGGCAGTCTGTGCAAGATATTGATGGCGTTCTAATATCAAAATTGATGCAATTCTTGCCGAGTGGCGATCAGGCCGCCGATGTAGACGGCACAAATAACATCTACCCAGTTTTCGATGAAGCTGCGTTGGATTTGCAGCCTGCTGCCAAATCACGGCATGTCCGAATCTCGCTAAATTTGCTCGACAAATTGATGAACGGCGTTTCCGACATGGTTTTGGCGCGCAACGAAGTGTCGCGACATTTGCAAAAGCATCTTGGCGAAAGCGACATGAATCAGGCATTTGTCAGGCTCTCATCGTCAGCGGCGGAAATTCGCGATGCTGTTAGCTTGATGCGCATGCAGAGTATTGACCGCTTGTTTTCATCGCTCCCCCGCTTGATCCGGGATATAAATCTGGAACTTGGCAAAAATATCGAACTCCATATCGAAGGCGGAGACGTTGAAGTTGATCGCGAGATGGTCGAGTCTCTGCGCGATCCACTCACCCATATCATGCGAAATTCGGCTGATCACGGTATCGAAAGTCCAGAGGAGCGGGTTGCCAGCGGGAAAGCGCCGAACGGCAATATACGAGTAAAAGCCCGGCAATCGGGCAACCAGATTTTGATCGAAATCGCAGATGACGGTCGCGGCATCAATCTTGAGGCCCTTCGTGACAAAGCGATATCGCAACAGATTGTTACTCCAGCTGCTTTGCACAAAATGTCCGAACGCGAGCAGCTGGCGCTAATTTTCCACCCTGGGCTCTCCACAGCCGCGCAAGTCTCAAGCATTTCCGGGCGTGGTGTCGGTATGGACGTTGTACTGACCAACATTCAAGGCATCGGCGGCAGTATCGAAATTGACAACATGCCAGGGCGTGGATTGACGTTAACGCTCCGTATGCCGCTTACTCTATCGATCATTGCCGGACTTTCACTCCGTGCTGGTAACCAAACATTTGGCCTCACACGCAGTTCTGTTGTGGAAATTCTGGGTAAAAACAGCGCCAATGTGCAGATTGAGAATGTTGGCGGACGAAAAATTGCAATCATCCGCGGCGTGGCGCGCGAATATGCGACGCTTGAGTCGATAATGGGTCTCGAAGAATCGGAACTGGGTGCTGGTCAAACGCGCACCCTTATTGTCGTTAAACCGGCAAAAGGCATGCAATTTGTTCTCGATGTAGAAGCTGTTATCGATCATGAAGAACTGGTTGTGAAGCCCGGTGCGCCGCTTGTCATGGCAAGCGGAATATATTCGGGCACGACACTTCCCGACAATGGCCGGCCGATGTTGCTTTTGGATGCGAGCGGTCTTGCCTTGGCCATCAATGCAAACGCCGAAAATATTGCAGATGCTGCGGAATCTGAAACGGTGACCAATGCTGAAGAAAGCTCTGGCACCGCAGTGCTAACTTTTGAAACGGTAGACGGGCGCGTATGTGCGATCCGATTGGCAGTCGTCGAGCGCATGGAAGAGATCGACGCAGAGGATTTGTCACAATCGGGCGGAAAACTCCGGGCAAATATTGATGGCCGTTTAATCGATGTTTTTGGCGTCAAGGAATTGTCTAGCACTGAAAAGCTGAAATCGCTGCGCATAAGCGATGGCACGAGCAGCGTTTGTCTGATCGTAAATGACGTGCTTGACATGACGACCATCGATCTGGACCTGGTCCAAAGCACTGAACCTGATCTTTATGAAGGTGTGTTCTTGCTGGATGGAAAAGCGATTGAACTCATTAATCCTTTTCAGTTCTTTGCCGGTAATGCGTTCCAGCGCTCGGTTGGTGAAAACGGAGTCCGTTGCTACATCGAATGCGACGAGAAGGATGTCTGGGAGCGAAATATGCTCGCTCCGTTACTTAAGGCAGCGGGATATGATGTTAGCTTCGATCGTGTCGATATGGGCGATGCAGACATTGTTCTCGCTCGTGAGTTGAATGCCATGCCAGCCGTAGCAATCGATGACGCCCGTGTTTTGACAATTCGCGAAGCAATCCATGCGCATCAATCATCAGTTAAAGACAGCGTCTATCGCTACGACCGCGTCGGTCTCTTAACGGCGATTGAAGCGCGCTTGGCACAAGGAAAAAGATGATGAGTTCGCTTTTCTTGATTGGAACATTGGCTGGTTCGCGCGTGGCGGTTTCAAGCGATCAAATCGAGTCGGTTGTGCGCATCGGAGACTTTGTGGAGGTTCCTGGTTGCAGCAATGCGATTGCCGGTCTTTTTGCGCTGCGGAGCAGAGTGCTGACGCTCATCGATTGCAATTATGTTGTAACAGCCTTGCAGCAAAATTGTTCGCATTCCGCGCTGGCACTCGTCGCAGAAATCGGAGGGTGCCATTACGGATTCCTTGTCGAGAAAATTGAAGAAGTTACCGTCATTGACGACGATTTTCGCAATCAAGCAATCGACCCTGCCGAAAATTGGGCGCCTTTCGTGAGCGAAATCATACGCTACGACAATCAAATGCTGATGGTTGTAGATTTGGAAAAATTATTAACTGAACCGATGTCGTTGGCGGCTTAACTTCACGCTAATCCGAATAGGGTATTCGGGAAAAGTGGAGTGTTTCAAAAAGTGGATGTGAAAATGAAAACCTGTTTGATCGTTGATGATAGCAAAGTGATCCGGAAAGTGGCGCGCCACATTTTGGAAACGATGCAGTTCAAAGTAGAAGAAGCGAACGATGGAAGCGAGGCATTACAGCAAGTCGCCGCCAACAATCCGGACGTCATTTTGCTCGATTGGAATATGCCGGTGATGGGGGGCATGGATTTCTTGCGTGCGTATCGCAACAGTTCGGTTGGAAAACTCGCCAAAGTAATTTTTTGTACGACCGAAAATGGGGTCGGACATATTCAAGCTGCTATTGAGGCTGGTGCTGACGAATATGTCATGAAGCCTTTCGATCGCGAAACGTTGGAAGCGAAATTGCAAATAGTGGGATGTTGTTAATTCGATTGATTGGAAAGCAGTCTATCGCATGACCAAATACAGCTCAATAACGGCAGCAGGCGGTGAGCACGCGGATCAAATCCGTGTGATGCTTGTCGATGACAGTGCGGTCGCGCGCGCAGTCTTGTCACGCATTTTGGGTTCCGATGATCGCGTTTCGCTTAGTTTCTCAGCTGATTCAAGCGCGTCTGCTCTTGCCTTTCTCGCACAAGAGAAGGTCGACATAGTTCTGCTTGATATCGAGATGCCTTCACGCTCTGGGTTAGAAGCACTGCCCGACATAATTGCTGCCGCATCTGGTGCAAAGGTTGTGATCGTTTCTTCACACGGAGAGGAAAATGGCCCCCCTGCGCTTAAAGCTCTGGAGCTTGGAGCCGCAGACACACTGGCCAAGCCCGGCAAGCGGGGTTTGAGCGGAACATTTGCAAAGACACTGCTCGAAAAAATCATTCGGCTGGGACGCTCGGAACCGCGAACAAGTCGGCATTTCACAAATGCCCTTAGCCAAGCTAATATTGTCGAACTGTCCAAACCCGACATCATTGCAATTGGTGCATCAACAGGCGGTATTCCAGCGATATTTACTCTTGTTCGCGGCGTGGATCTGGCTGTTTCTTGCCCGATTTTGATCACCCAGCATTTGCCTACCGCGTTCATGACATTTTTTGTGAAGCAATTGTCCGAACTGACAAACCGAAAAGTGCTGCTTGCCGAAGACGGAATGCGAGTTGCTGCCGGACATATCTACGTGGCACCGGGTGACGCGCATCTAGGATTACGCAGGGTGAGGGGCCGGTTGGTCATCCAATTGCTCGAAAACTACCACGCATCACGATATTGTCCGTCGGTTGATGCTATGTTTGAATCGGTGGCGGACACTGCAAGCAGTAGTGCTCTGGCAATTGTGTTAAGCGGTATGGGTAGTGATGGCATTCAAGGGGCGCATTCGCTTGCTGCAATGAATGCGCAAATCATTATACAAGACGAAGATAGCTCAGTGGTTTGGGGAATGCCCGGCACGGTGGCCCGCGCAGGTTTGGCCCAAGCCACGCTAACGCCTGAACAGATGGTTCAAGCTGTTAACAGATCGGCAATTGCATGAGCATCGAACCTAGCCAATGCGATTACGAAATGCTTTCGGCCGTATTGTCCGAGCATTGCGGTCAGGTTCTCTCTGTCAATCGCCATTGGCGGATCGATCAATCGCTCAGTCCCATCATGCGTGAAAACGAAATTCCCGACATCGCGGTTCTTGTTGCTGTCCTAAAATCGGGCGATTTGCCCGAACTCAAGCAAAGCGTTGCCGAAGCGATGATCAATAACGAGACCAGTTTCTTCCGTGATCAGGCGAATTTTGCACTTATGACTGGCCCGGTGCTCGATGCCATTTGGCATCGCAACCAAGCCATCCGCAAATTGCGGATTTGGTGCTCCGCCTGCTCAACTGGACAAGAAGCCTATTCCATTGCCATGTCGATATGCGAAAATGCGGAAAAATGGGCCGGCTGGGATATCCAGATACACGCGACTGACATTTCGTCTCTGGCGCTCGATAAGGCGCGCAAAGGAAGTTTCTCGCAGTTGGAAATACAACGCGGCTTACCAGTAGGCTTGATGCTGCGCTATTTCAGCCAAGAGGGTGAGACATGGGCTGCGAATGAAAAGCTTCGCAAGATGGTTCGCTTTGCAAAGCATAATCTTCTCCAACAAACCCCGTTTCCAATCCGGTTTGATCTGGTGCTTTGCCGTAACATGTTAATGTATTTGTCCGAAGAGCGCCGCAACGTGGTGCTAGCCCATTTGGCCGATTCTCTGGACCGCGAAGGATATTTGATGCTGGGCGCGGCAGAAACAGTGCTTGGCCAGAAAAGCGAATTCATTTCCTGCAAAGAATTCCGCGGGATGTATGTCAAAAGCGGAAGAGACGCAGGAAACGCAATGCCGCAAAGTCGCTGCGCTTAAGCCAAGGCATCGCGTCCTTTCGATAAATAATTGGCAATCAGCAACTTCCTGCCTAAAGTTTCAGCATGATCTGGAACCCATCACCAAATTTCGGCGAACGCACGCTGCCTGTTACAATGCTGGTACTACACTATACTGGCATGAAAAGTGGTGCGGCCGCGATCTCGTGGCTTGCAAATCCCGAGTCCAAAGTTTCAGCACACTATGTCGTCGACGAGGACGGGCAGGTGGTTTACATGGTGCGCGAAGAGCAACGCGCGCAGCATGCCGGCCTCTCCCATTGGCGAGGCATAACCGATTGCAATAGCGCAAGTATTGGCATCGAAATCGTAAATCCGGGGCACGAATGGGGCTACAGGCCCTTTCCTGAGGAGCAGATGTCCGCATTGGTGCCGTTGGTTGCCGAAATCGTGCGCACTTTTTCGATCGAACCGCGCAATGTTGTCGGGCACAGTGATGTTGCCCCTGCGCGCAAGCAGGATCCTGGCGAACTGTTCGAATGGGAGCGATTGGCCAAGCTCGGCCTCGCGGTGCCTCGACCCAAGAAGGGCTTGGTAGATCCAGGCTGGAGCGATGCGGCATTCCTGTTGGCGCTTGCACGTTATGGGTATGGCATTGCCGACGGACGCGCGGCCGTGGTGGCCTTTCAACGGCGTTTCCGGCCGGAGAATATCGACGGTCTTGTAGATGGAGAATGCCGTGCGATTCTTTGGGCTCTGTTATTGGCTTATGAAGGCGGACCTGTTATCGGCTGATGCACCAGAGGGTCGGGCGGCCGCCGCTATGTGGGTATCTGCATGGGGGAGGAAAGTCCGGGCTTCAGCGAGGAACGGTGCCGGGTAACGCCCGGCGGGACAGAGAGCGATTTCTGACCTAGGGACAGTGCCACAGAAAATATACCACCGCGCATTCGTGTCGGCCAGGTCGAAATGGTGCGGTAAGAGCGCACCGCGCTGCTGGTAACAGCGGCGGCAAGGTAAACCCCACCGGAAGCAAAATCGAATAGGGACGGCAAATGGTATCCTCCTGCCGGTCGTCCGGGTTGATTGCTTGAGGGACCTGGTAACAGGTCTCCTAGAGGAATGGCCGCCAAGGGCAGCAATGTCTGAACAGAACCCGGCTTATAGACCCTCTGGTATTTTCCCGGTGAATGGCTAAGGCAAAGTCATGGTAGGCGCTTCACGCAAAAATGACTGGGGTTTTCCGCGATGGCGGGGATATGGCAGTGGCCGCGAAGCGCAAAAAGTGCGCCTTTGTGATCGCTACGGCTGTACACAAGAGGGCAAATGCCCCGCACCAAAATCTCCAAACAATCCCGATCGCTGGATGTTCTGCATTGAGCATGCCGCTGAGTATAACCGCGGCTGGGACTATTTTGAGGGGCTTTCAAAAGAGGAAGCCGCCGAACGTGAAGCTAATGAAACCCGCGACAATAAAGGTTTCAAGGAAGCCGCGCATTATGGTTGGGCGGGATCTGGCGATGGTAGCAGAACCCGTGACGAAATGCGCGCGCTGGAGATACTGGGACTAGAAGTCGACGCAGAATTTGAAGATGTAAAAAAAGCGTGGCGTAAGCTGGCAAAAGAAACGCATCCCGACGTAACGCCGGGCGACGCCGAAGCCGCCAAAATGTTTCAAGCGGGACAAGCAGCCTATGACGTTCTGCGGGTTTCCGAAGAAATGCGAGAATGGAAAGGTAGCTAAACCTGCCTGCGGGCTGCTGTTTCGCGGATCAAGGCTATCATATTGGGTATGCCCTGTGTTCGGTTCGAAGATAGCTGGCTCTTTAGGTCAAAGGGAGTGAGCAAACCCTCGATATCGATTGCCGTCACTTTGTTGGCGTCCGCGCCTTCCACAGTTTTGAGTACCAGAGCAATAATACCCTTGGTTATGGCGGCATTACTGTCGGCGAGAAATGTAAGTTTGCCGCCTTCTTCGACCGGATAGACCCACACGCTGGCGGAGCAGCCACGCACAAGTGTCGCATCGGTCTTCAGCGCGTCAGGCATTGGTGGCAAAGCGCGACCCAAGTCAATCAGCAACCTATAGCGATCATCGGGGTCGAGAAACTCATATTCTTCAAAAATGTCGGACAGCGCGTTCATGTATCAGGCGCTTATGACTGAACGGTCCCCAGATCAACGACATAAAAGATATGTTCAGCCTTGGCGCCGTTCTAAAGATCAATTCCGGCGGCGATGGCTTCCAGCTTTTTAACGCGTTCCTTCAAGTCCGCGACTTCGATACGCGACGCGGCGGACGGAACGCCGTCAGCCACAGTTGGCTGCATCATGGCGAGCTCATCTTTCTTGAGGGCAATCCAATCGCGCCAGCCGCGCAACCCAAAAGTGGCGACTATAGCAATGCTGACCACTCCAAACGCCGCCATTGCAAAATAAAGGTTGGGGTCTTGTGGCATGTTCAATCTCCCGTTCAGCGCCGAAGCCGAAAATTCAGCTGTTGCGCAAATCTTCTATCTCTCGATTCAGGGCATTTGCGCTGTTGTTGTCAGTGGCAATGCGTTCGAGGACCTGAATACGCTCCTTCAGCGTCGTGATTTCTTCTTTCAGTGCAGCGTTTTCATTGTTGCCGACAAATCGCTGCTGGGTGGCACCTGCGACATCGCGGTCTTCAATAATTCCGTGGCGCGCATTGATCCGCGTTTTAATCAACTTACCCACAGTGACGATCAATACGATCAGCACCACCATAGTGAAGGGATCTCTTATCATTGTATTTCCTTGTTGATTGAGGTTCAGTTGATCGGTTTTTCGCGCAGGTCTTCGATTTGAGAAGCCAGATCGCTGCGGCCATCGGTGATAATGCGTTCCAAGACTTGCACGCGTTGTTCGAGCCTAGCGTTTTGCGCAGCATATTGCGCTGCCTTCTCTGTGTTGGTTTGCGACATGATTTCCATTTCCCGTTGTTTATGGCGGGTCCATATGTTCAATGCACCAAGTCCCATTCCAGCTAGTGGAATGAAGATCCAGATAGTTTCGGGTCCCATATGCGCGTTCCTGTCAGTCTAGTTTGTCGGGCCTCGCAGCGCTTCAATTTCGCTGGTCAGCTTGTGTGTGTCATCGACAACGATCTTTTCAACGTTGCCCAGGCGATCCTTGATTGAACCCAGCTCCGCACGCAGTTGTGCGTTTTCCTGGCTAAGTAGCTTGATCCGCTCCATGGATTCCTGATCGGTTTTGGGATACATGGACTGCCCCCAAGATCCCGAAAGAGGGTAACCGTTCTTGATCCGCATCCGCGTGGTGTAAACCCAACCTGCAATCCCGGCGATTGCGACCAGCAAGCCGCCTGCCAAGAGGATGGGAAGATAAAAAAGGAAATTCTGTTCGCCCATTTTTTTTGATCCTCTTTGTAACTGTTCAGCGCAGGTTTTCGATTTCACGTGCGACATTGAGATGATTGTCGGTGGTAATGCGCTCCATTACGGAAATCCTCTCCTCCAATCGCGAGACCTGACCTTTTAACGCGCCATTTTCATTCGCCAGCAATTCGGTTTGTCGGCTGGGTGCTAAACCCTCTTGTAAGAGCGCCTTTTTGACTTTGCGGCGGCCATATAACTGGATCAGCAATGTAGAGCCGACGCCAAGCATAGTGCCCATGATAAAAAAGGGTGTAGGGTCCATAGGGGTGGTCCTCTCAATGGCGCTTTCAGCGCAGGCTTTCGATTTCGTCGGCGAGTTGCCGATTGTTGGTTACGTAATAATCCTCGATATTGGCGAGCCGGCGGTCGATGTCGCGGAAACGTGACCGTATATCGCGGGTGGTGCGCGCAGGGGATTGGCGCACGCCTTGCCAGAATTTCTGGTCTTCGGGGTCTTGCTGATAGAACTCCAGCGGTTTACTGTTGGCCGACCAGGCCGCGATAAAATACGCAATTAAGGTCCAGGGAAAGCCGCCCATGATAGTCAGACCTACCGTTCCTAGCCGAACCCACATAACGTTGACGCCTGTATAATCCGCAATTCCGGCGCAAACACCCTTCCATTTGGCATTTTGTTTGTCGAGATAGAATTTTGTGTTGGCTGCGTCGTTCATCTCAGCGATTCCTTTCGAGCTTACGAACGTTGGCTGGTATGTCTGCTGTTTTGTCATGCTCAATGTAGCGGGGCTGCCAATCGGGATTGTCGGAGGCGACCAAACGCTCAACGGTTTCCAGCCTGTCTTCAAGCTTGCGGGCAAGCTCATGCATGTCACCCAGCATTCTTTCGTCATCATTGGTCATGGTCGGTGCTGTTTTCCACTTGGTGATATAGTGCAGGATCAACCACGGAAGACCAATTACAACTACCGGTACGATGATAATGGCTTCATCCATGATGTTATCCCTTCTTATTCAATTCTTTTTTCATGGCTTCGAGCTCGTCGTCGATTTCATCGCGACCTTCTAGTGCGGCAATTTCGTCACCCAGTGAAAGCGGGCCGTCATTGCCCATTGCGAGCGCGTCAGCGTGGCCTTCTACAGTATCAACTTGACGCTCAAGCCATTCAAAGCGCGAAAATGCATCGCGGACTTTATCACCATTATACATGCTGCGCAGCTTCACGCGGTTTTCCGCGCTTTCCAGACGGGCCGCGAGAGCATTTTGTTTGCTACGCGCATCGATCAGCTTTTTCTGTAGTTTGTGGATGTCTTGCTCGTTGGCCTTAAGCGCATCGTCAAGAACTTCGACTTCGGCGCGCAGCTGATCACCCATTTCGGATGCCTTGCGCTTTTCAACAAGCGCAGCCTTTGCCAAATCCTCGCGGCCCTTGGACAGTGCAAGTTGAGCCTTTTCTGTCCAGTCCGCCTGCAACGCATCAAGCTTCGAAATATGCCGACGGAGTTCCTTGCTGTCGGCAATAGTCCGCGCGGCAGAGGCACGAACTTCTACCAGCGTTTCTTCCATTTCTAGGATGATCACGCGGATCATGCGCGCGGGGTCTTCCGACTTGTCGAGCAAGTCAGTGACATTTGCTGCGATTATATCGCGAGTCCTAGAAAATATGCCCATGTAAATACTCCGAAAATTCAGTTGATCTGTGTCAAAAAGGGGTGCGACCGGGGGTGTACCCGATAGTTGGGGGCTGGGGGAGAGAGGGTGCCCCGGTCGCTGGCCAAAGACAACAGGCAATGCATGTTCATGCAAGATACCTGATGACAGTTGGCCGATGGGATTGGGTGTTGTCATTTGAAATTGGTTCTTTCTGGTTCGGTGAGAGTGCTGCTGCCGATGCGGTCGCTACAATGCAAAAGGCGCATAATGTTGCGACGGGCACTGCCCACCTGCCTGATCTGTCGAGATTATTTTTTAGCATTTTTTTGTCATCCTCGATCTTTGCTTCCAGCGATGTTAGCCGGTTCCTGAACAGATATGCAGAAACCGTGCCAGTTTTTTGAAAAGTGCGGAAAAGTGACTTATGTTGGCAAAGTTGCTGCGCTACATCCATTTTTACACAGTGCATCTTGCCAATAGATGGTGAAATTTGCTAAGTCTTGAGCATGGAGCGGGACAATCAGTTTATTGGCCAGTCATCGACCTTCCTCGATGCGGTCGAGCGCGCCAGTGCTGCGGCGGCACTCAACAGGCCCGTACTGGTTGTGGGTGAACGCGGCACCGGCAAGGAGCTGATCGCCGAACGTCTCCACCGGCTAAGCCCGCGCTGGGACGGACCGCTCGTCACGATGAACTGTGCTGCACTGCCCGAGACGCTAATCGAGGCAGAGCTGTTCGGGCATGAAGCGGGAGCATTTACCGGCGCGACCAAAGCGCGCGAAGGCCGGTTTGAAGAGGCCGACGGCGGCACGCTGTTTTTGGACGAGCTCGGCACGCTGAGCACCGGCGCGCAGGAACGGTTGCTGCGCGCGGTAGAGTACGGTGAGGTAACGCGCATCGGGTCTTCACGTCCATTACGCGTCGATGTACGGATTGTCGGTGCGACGAACGAGGACTTGCCCAAGATGGTCGATGCCGGGCGGTTCCGCGCCGATTTGCTCGACCGTTTGTCTTTTGAGGTAATCACCTTGCCGCCCCTGCGGGTGCGCGAAGGCGATGTGGCCGTCTTGTGCGACTATTTCGGGCGGCGGATGGCGGCCGAACTGGAATGGGCCAGCTGGCCTGGCTTTGGCGAAGTCGCAACCCGCGCGCTGGAAAACCACCTTTGGCCCGGTAACGTGCGCGAACTGCGTAATGTAGTCGAGCGTGCGGTTTACCGATGGTCCGATGCCAGCCAACCGGTCGACCATATCCAGTTTGACCCGTTTGCGTCCCCGTGGACGTCGGAATTGCCTGCGCCAATGCAGCGCAAGGAAACGGCGAACGGTCGGGAAACTGCGTCCGCATACAGCAACCAGAACTCGACAGATTTGTCGCATGTTGTAAGTCCGGCAAGCGAAATTACCGACTTCAAGGAAGCGACCGAGGCGTATGAGCGCGCGGTACTTGAGCAAGCATTGGCGCGCAGCCGCTACAACCAGCGCCAGACAGCAAAAGCACTAAACCTAAGCTATGACCAGCTGCGTCACACCCTCAAGAAGCATGATCTGTTGGGGTAGAGTGGCCGGTTAGTTTGCGGATAGAAAAAGGGCGACCAAATGGCCGCCCCTTTACATTTTTGTTTTGGACGGGTTAGCCGCCGTTGGCGCTAACCATAGCGTACAGCATCGGGATCGACAACAAGGTGTTCAGCCGTGATGTCATCATCGCGGTGGTCGCTGCCTTTGCCTTGGTGGCGTCATCGGCTTCTACGATGCCGAGTGCTTTCTTCTGGTTTGGCCAGATAATGAACCAGACGTTGAAAGCCATGATCAGCGCGAGGTACATGCCAATACCGATCAGCTGGAAAGGCTCCTGCAGTGTAAAGGCCTGATGCGCATAGCCAGCGAAAACGGCAATGATAACGCCCGTGAGCACGGTGAGCGCCGCACCCCAACGGAAGAAGAACAGAGCCGCAGGCGCGATATGCTTGGACACGCCGGGTTTTAGTTCGGCAGGTATTTTTGGCATGGTCGGGATTTGCACGAAGTTGAAATAATAAAGCAAACCGATCCAGACGATTCCGAAGAACGTGTGCAGCCAGCGCGTTACAGCCTGAGCAGTAACGGCATCAGCGCCGTGGATGCCGAACATCAATGCGAATGCAAGGATGAGCCCCACCGCCAACACTGCATGTAGATTTCCAAAAAATTTTGCCATGTCTTTTACCCCATTTGTTGTCTGAAATATGTTGAAGGCGACACTAACCAGCGCGATGATATGTTACAAGAGGTTAAGGCATGGGACAGGACGCGAGGAGAAAATGGGGCATATTACCTTTCCTTCCAGGGCAGAGGTGGTTGTGCTTCGACAAGCTTAGCACCAACGGGTAACTTCTTACTCGTCGTCCTCGAGCTTCAGCCCGTGTTTCAACAGCATAGGGATTTGTGCCATCGTAAAAAGGAATGAAAGTGCGGTGACGCCCCAGACTTTCAGCGTCAGCCAAGTGTCAAAACTAAACAGGCTCGGTATGCGAATAATCTCGTTGATCCCCGCCATTGCCAGAAAGAACAGTCCCCAATTGCGTGACAGCTTGCGCCATCCCGCCTCATCTACGCCAGCAAAGGCATATTCGAGAATATATTTGAGCAGAGACTTACCGCGCGATAATCCGCCGATCAAAATGGCTGCAAAGAGAAGATACACGATTGTCGGCTTGATCTGGATATAGACCGGATCGCCGAGGAAAAGCGTGATCCCTCCAAGACCGACCACCAGGATAGCTGACACCCACATCATGAAGCTGACTTTGCCGAGCTTTACTTTGGAAATTATGATCGCTGCAATGATGGCGACCATGAAGACCGCTGTTCCCCATAACGGCCCCTGCGCGGGATCGTTTGGAGATTTGGCGAGCCGGTTGGTAAGGAAAAAGAGAAAGAGCGGTCCGAAATCAAGCGCAAAAGACAGGCCCTTGTGCGGCTTTTGAACGCCGGTCATTTGCTGCCACCGCTGATCGCCCGGGCCAGATCGCGCGGGTTGAACGGGCGCAAGTCTTCCATGGTTTCGCCCACGCCAATGGCATGGATGGGCAGGCCGAACTGCTTGGCCGCAGCCACCAATATGCCGCCGCGCGCGCTACCGTCGAGCTTGGTCATCACAAGGCCGGTCACATTGGCGACTTCCTTGAACACTTCGATCTGGCTGAGCGCGTTTTGGCCGGTGGTCGCGTCAAGCACGAGCACTACGTCATGCGGTGCTGCGGGGTTGAGACGTCCGAGAACGCGACGGATTTTCGCCAGCTCGTCCATCAACTCGCGCTTATTTTGCAGGCGTCCTGCGGTATCCACGATCAGGACATCGATACCCTTTGCAGTTGCTTCCTTAACCGCGTCGAATACGATGCCTGCGGAATCGCCGCCCTCTGCTCCGTACTTGATCGGCACACCGATCCGCTCGGCCCAGACTTTCAGTTGGCCGATAGCCGCGGCGCGGAATGTATCGCCCGCAACCAGCATCACGCCGTAATCTTGCTCAAGGAACAGATGCGCCATTTTGGCGATTGTTGTGGTCTTGCCCGATCCGTTTACGCCGATGACAAGGATTACTTGTGGACGCGGGAAGGCCTCGATCTCTATGGGCTTGGCAACTGGGGCCAGGATGTTGGTAATCTCGTCCTCGACAATTTGGCGCACACCTTCGCCGTCCAGCCCCTTTTCATAGCGGCTCGAGCCGAGCTTCTCACGGATTTGCGCGGCAGTGGCAGGCCCAAGGTCTGACACGATCAGCGCTTCTTCGATCGCATCGAGAGCGTCGGCGTCCAGCTTTGACTTGGTGACGAGCCCGGTCAAGTTATCGGTCAATTTGGTCGAGGTCTTTTTAAGTCCCCCGAACAGCTTGTCGCGCCAACCCTCTTTTTCGGTCATGAATTCAACTCTGCCTGCAATTGCCCGTTCTCCTCGCCGGTGATGCGCACCTCGACAATGCTGCCTTCGCCCACTTTCCGGTCAAGGCCGACATAGGCGAAATTTTCGCTGTGACCAGAGCGCCCGCCCTTTTCTATCGCGATTTTCTGCTTGCTGCCAATCAGCCCTTGGTGCCAGCGCGATTGCTCCCGCGCGACGGCGCTACGCAGCGTCTTGGCGCGTTCCTTGATAGTCGCCGGAAAAACCTGCGGCATTTTTGCGGCCGGCGTGCCGGTCTTTGGCGAATAAGGAAAGATATGCCCGTGAACGATCTGGCAATCGGAAACCAGTTTCAGGCTGTTTTCAAACGCCGCGTCGTCTTCGGTTGGAAAGCCCGCGATAATATCTGCGCCGATCGCGATTTCGGGGCGCTTGGCCTTCAAACGCGCGACCAGCTCGACCGATTGGGCGCGGCTGTGGCGGCGCTTCATGCGTTTCAGGATCAGATCATCGCCCGATTGCAGCGAAAGATGCACGTGTGGCATAACCCGTGGCTCGCCGGTCAGTAGGTCGAACAATCGCTCGTCGATTTCAACGCCGTCAACCGAAGACAGCCGTAATCTCGGCAGTTCTGGCACATGGCGGATAATACGCTCCACCAAATGACCTAGATTGGGTGAACCGGGCAAATCATGGCCGTAGCTGGTGACATCCACACCGGTCAGAATGATTTCGGGATAACCTTCATCGACCAGCGCTTTGATATGGTCTATAACTTTGCCCGCAGCGACCGAACGACTGTTGCCGCGCCCGTAAGGGATGATGCAAAACGTACAACGGTGATCGCAGCCGTTTTGCACCTCGACAAAAGCACGGGTCTTTCCCGAAAATGCCGACACCAGATGCGGCGCGGTGTCGGTTACGCCCATGATGTCGGATACGATCATCGCGGTTTCCGCGTTCTGCGACAAAAACAGCGATGCGTGCTGCTTTTCTCGGTTGCCAAGCACGGCGTTTACTTCGGGCATTGCGGCAAAGCTGTCGGGGTCGACTTGCGCAGCGCAGCCGGTCACGACGATGCGCGCACCGGGCTTTTGCTTGGCGGCACGGCGTATGGCTTGGCGCGTTTGCCGGACGGCTTCGTTGGTGACGGCGCAACTGTTGACGATGATCAAATTATCGGCGTCGCCGAGTTGTTGGGCAAGCGCATTGCTCTCCGCCAGATTGAGGCGGCACCCGAGAGTTATTATTTCGGGCTGAATATTTTCGGGCGCATTCATCCAAAATTGTCCCAGTCCACTGTGCCAGTAAACACATGCGTTGCCGCGCCGCTCATGATTATCGCGCCGCCTTGCTGCCATGCGATAGTCAGATCCCCGCCTTTTAATTGCACTGTGAGGGGGGACTGCGCCAATCCCTTGCGGATCGCTGCCACGGCAGTTGCACAAGCACCGGTGCCGCAGGCGCGGGTCTCACCGACGCCTCGCTCCCAAACGCGCAGATGGACGATGCTGTCTTTCACGCAGGCGACGTTAACGTTCACGCGCTCAGGGAATGCCGGATCATGTTCGATCAAAGGACCCAGAATTTCGAGATTGACTGTGTCGGCATCCTCTACAAAGAACACCGCGTGCGGATTGCCGACATTAACTGCCATCGGGCTGCTAAGTTCGTGCCACGCCATCGGCATAGCTGCACTGTCCATAGCAAAAGCGAGCGGTATATCTTGCCAGTCAAAGCGGGGCACGCCCATATCAACCGTCGCGCCGCCATCTGCGACCTTGCCTTGCAGCAAGCCGCCTTTGGTTTCGATAGACAGGTCGGTGCCCAGCAGCGCCACAACGCAGCGCGCGGCATTGCCGCAGCTTTCAACTTCGCCGCCATCATGGTTGAAAATGCGCATCCTGATGTCGGCTGTGTTTGATGGATCAATCAGGATAAGCTGGTCGCAGCCTATGCCCGTTTTCCGGTCGGCTATCGCGCGCGCTTTTGCAGTCGTCATTGGTATCGGCACGGCGCGACAATCAATGATTACAAAATCATTGCCCAATCCATGCATTTTGTGGAAACCGCCGCTGCTCATGCCGAGGGCGTTTAAGCTTTGGCTGTCAGGCTGTCTACAAATTTGCCTAACAGGCAAAGGTTGCAAGTGTTAGGCGCTGCGGCGCTTCAACTCTTCTTCGCCCATCGATGCACTGCTCTCCAGCTTTGCAGACCGGCGGGCTGGTAACAGATCTTTTTCAGCAAGCAGCTTGCGGACCTGTTCGATCGATTGTGGTTGGCCGAAGTGCCAACCTTGGCCTTTGGTGCATCCAAGTGCTGCCAACTTCTCGATGACATTATGGTCTTCGATGCCTTCGGCGGTTATCGGCACTGACAAGCTGGCGCCCAGTCCGGCGATTGCGCTTACAATTGCAGCGCTCTCTGTGTTTTCCAGCATCGAAAGTACAAAGCTCTTATCGATCTTGATCCGGTCAAAAGGCAGTGCGCGCAAGTGTGCAAGCGAGCTGTAGCCGGTACCAAAATCATCAAGTGCGATCTGGATGCCCTGATTCTTAAGGCTGCCAACAATTGACTGTGCGAGGCTCAGGTTCTTGAACAACGAACTTTCGGTGATTTCGACTTCCAGGCGGGTTGCAGGGAAACCGGTCTCCACCAGCAGCTTGACAATTTTCTGCGCCAGCCAGGGGTCTTTCAGTTGTACTGGTGAGATATTGACCGAAACCGTCAGCTTTGGATCCCAATGCTTAGCTTCCAGAAGCGCCTTGCGTATAACGCTCATCGACAAATCACCGATCATGCCGGTTTCCTCGGCAATGGGGATGAATTCGTCGGGCGGGATTAAACCGCGAACGGGCGAAACCCAGCGTGCCAGCATTTCAAAGCCAACCAGTTCACCGGTTTGCAGATCAATCTGCTGTTCAAAATAGGGTACGAATTCTTCGTTGGGAATGGCAGCGCGAATATCGCCTTCAAGCGAATTGCGCGTGCGCATTTCGACTTCCATGCCGTTTTCGAACCAGCTGAAACCGTTGCGGCCGTTATTCTTCGCTGCATAAAGAGCGATGTCGGCGCGCCGGATCAGCATGTCGATAGAGTCACAGTCGAACTCGGGGCGGCTGATGCCGATTGAGGCTGTAACCATTTGTTCAGATTCGGCGATTGTGACCGGACGCGCAAGAATTTCGACCAGATCTTCCGCAACGCGGTCTACTGTTTCTGGATATTCGGGTTCAAACACCAGGCAAATACCAAATTCGTCACCGCCAAGGCGCGCGATGATGCTGCTTGGTGGCACTACGTCGCGCATGCGGTCGGCAACTTCACGCAGCAATTGGTCGCCGCAATCATGGCCGTACAGGTCGTTGATTTTCTTGAAGCCGTCCAGGTCGACCATCATGAACGCAATGGACTTGCCGCGCCGTGATGCACGAGCGCTTAGCTCTGCCGTCTTTTCCTTGATCGCACGGCGATTGAATAAGTTGGTAAGCGGATCGGTGATCGCCATGTGCTGCGCACGCACTTCGGCTTGTCGGTATACATCCACCTCGCCGCTCAGTGTCGTTGTGCGACGCCAGATAAGGAAAATGAGAGCAATGTTCAGCAGCAATGCGGTTACCATTGCTTTGTCCGCACCTTCGGATTGTCCGATTAGCTGCCTCACCATATCGGTACCGACAGAACCACCGATGCCCACAAACATAGCCAAAGCAGCAAACATGATGCCGCCGTAGATATAAGTCATGCTCTTGCCAGAACTGGCCGATGACACGTTAGTGCCAAGGGCGATTTCCGGCAACTTTGCCTCGGATTTGGGGTGCGCAGACTTTCTCACAGGCCTGCTTTGACCAGACAAAGGTCAATTTAACGTTAACATTACCGGAAATTTGCTGGAAATTTAGTGTGAAAAACGTGATGTTCCAGCATGGACCTGTGTCTATAATTGGCAGAATACGTTGCATTGCTGCCGAATTGTTATTAAGCGGCTGCGTTAGAGATAAATGCTCTAAATTTAAGTGTTTGAAATATTTGCATTACCCACTGGCCGATGAGGTTTCATCCGCCGGTGCATTGTTATTTTGTGTGTGATCGATTCGCTGTAAATTTTTGGCCGAAGCGGTCAAGTTGGTTGAAGGACGAAAGATGTTCGAAAAGCTTGGTGACCGGTTAGGAGGCGTGTTTGACCGTCTGCGTGGTCGCGGCGCATTGAACGAAGCCGACGTGCGTGAAGCAATGCGAGAAGTGCGCGTCGCTTTGCTTGAAGCTGACGTCGCGTTGCCTGTCGTCCGCAGCTTTGTCGATAAGGTAACCGAGCAAGCCATCGGTCAACAGGTGCTGAAATCGGTGACACCCGGCCAACAAGTGGTCAAGATCGTCAATGACGGTTTGGTTGAAATGCTGGGGTCGGAGACAAGCGATCTGAACTTGGCTGTTGCACCGCCCGCGATCATCATGATGGTCGGTCTGCAGGGGTCTGGTAAGACAACGACGACGGCCAAAATTGCAAAGCTATTAAAAACCAAGCAGGGCAAGAAAGTCCTGATGGCTTCGCTCGACGTAGCGCGCCCCGCTGCCCAAGAGCAGCTTGCTGTCCTTGGTACCCAAATCGAGGTTGCGTCGCTGCCGATTGTTGCGGGCCAACAGCCGGTTGATATCGCCAAGCGCGCGATGCAGGCAGCAAAGCTGCAAGGCTTTGACGTATTGATGCTCGATACAGCGGGTCGTTTGAACATCGACCAGCAATTGATGGACGAGATGAGCGCGGTCGCGAATACCACGAGCCCGCACGAAATTCTTCTCGTCGTTGACTCGCTTACGGGTCAGGACGCGGTCAATGTGGCGACCAATTTCGGTGAACGTGTTGAACTGACTGGTGTGGTTTTGACCCGCATGGACGGCGACGCACGCGGCGGTGCCGCACTTTCGATGCGCGCGGTTACCGGCAAGCCAATCAAATTCGCAGGTGTCGGCGAAAAGATTGATGCTATCGAAGCATTTAGTCCCGAGCGTGTGGCCGGACGTATCCTTGGCATGGGCGACGTCGTTGGACTGGTCGAGCGCGCCGCCGAAGTTATCGATCAGGAAGAGTCCGAAAAGCTTGCCGCCAAGATGGCGAAGGGCGAATTCGATATGAATGACCTCCGCGCGCAATTGCGTCAAATGACGCGGATGGGCGGCCTTGGGGCGCTTGCCGGCATGATGCCCGGCATGAAAAAGGCAAAGGCTGCCATGGACGCGAGCGGCATGGATAACAAGCTGCTCGTCCATATGGACGCGATCATAGGTTCTATGACACCCAAAGAGCGCGCCAAGCCCGAACTGCTCAATGCGAAGCGCAAAATCCGCGTGGCAAAGGGTTCTGGCACCACGGTGCAAGACGTCAACCGGTTGCTGAAAATGCATCAGGAAATGGCGCGCGCTATGAAAAAGATCAAGAAGATGGGCGGCCTGAAAGGCTTGGCTGCAATGTTCGGTAAGGGCGGCGGCATGGGTGGTGACGGTGGCGGTGATATCGACATGGAAAGCGCGATGAAAGAACTCGGCGCTGGCGGGATGCCGAAAGGTTTAGGTGGAGGTTTACCCGGTCTTGGCGGCGGATTTCCTGGATTGGGTGGAGGTCAGGGCGGTATGCCCGCTGATCTCGCCCGGCTATTGAATAAGAAGAAATAATAAATTTTGTCAGTTATTTGATTTAAGAAAGGTGAGTTAGTTTTATGGCATTATCAATGCGTTTGTCGCGTGGCGGTTCAAAAAAGCGCCCTTATTACAAGATCGTCGTTGCCGACGCGCGCGCGCCGCGTGACGGCAAGTTCATCGAACGGATCGGCAGCTATAATCCGCTGCTCGCCAAGGACGACGCTCTGCGCATCGTGTTCGACACCGAACGCGCAAAGCATTGGATTGCGGCTGGTGCGCAACCTTCCGACCGCGTTGCCCGTTTCCTCGATGCAGCTGGCGTTGTTGAACGCAAAGCAAAAGCCAACCCGAACAAGGGTGAGCCTGGCCAAAAAGCCAAGGACCGCGCAGAAGACCGTGCAACCAAGCTGGCCGAAGCGGAAGAAGCCAAGGCAGCAGCTGCTGCTGCGCCGGTAGTAGAAGAAGTAGCTGCTGAAGAAGCCGCGCCGGTCGTAGAAGACGTCGTAGCCGAAGCCCCTGCTGCCGAAGAAGTTGCTCCAGAAGCTGCACCGGAAGAAGTTCCTGCTCCTGCCGAAGAACCTGCTCAGGAAGAAGCGCCTGTGGCTGAAGAAGCGGCTCCTGCTGAAGCCGCAACCGAAGAAGCGCCTGCCGCTGAAGAAGTTACCGAAGAAAAGGCCGAGGGTTAGTCCTTGCCAAAAGACCAATTGGTCAAAACCGTCACGCTTGCCGCCATATCCGGCGCGCACGGCGTGACGGGTGAGGTGCGCTTGAAGCTGTTCACTAATAATGTGGGCAGCATCAAGGCGCATAAAAGTTTCAATGATGGTGCGTTGACGTTGACCTCCATTCGTCCGAACAAGGATGGCGCGATTGCGCGCTTCGCCGAAATCACCGACCGCAATATGGCGGAAAAAATGCGCAGCACGCTGCTCACGGTATCGCGTGACGCGCTGCCGCCGCTTGCCGAGGGCGAATATTATCACGCCGATTTGCTTGGCTTGCCGTGCGTTTCGACTGCTGGCGAGGCGCTTGGTATTTGCGTCGCGGTCGAGAATTTCGGTGCAAGCGATGTGCTTGAAATCCAGCGCCCGGCACAAGACGGCAAGCCGGGCAAGAAATTCATGGTCCCAATGACAGCCGATGCCGTGCCGGAGTGGGATGAAAAAATCATTGTTGACGAGGCATTTGTCGAATAGTATATACACACTGTATATACAGAGGCCCTCATGAGCAAACTGAACGAAGAACAGCAATCTTTCCGCGTTGACGGCTCTGTTCCGGCGCGTTTGCCCGAACCGGTTAGCCGTAAAAATTATCGAACGAAGGTTTTCAAATCGGGCAATTCGCTGGCGGTGCGGATCCCCGCGGGTACCGACTTGAAACCGGGCATGGAAATGGACCTGACAGTGGAGGACGGCGTGATGCTTGCCTTGAAACCCATCGATGCACCTAAACGCAAAATCGACATTAGCGGATTTGCTGGTAAGGCTCCTTGGCTAAAGCCGCTGCCGCCTGGACTGCGCGAATTTGAAGAGCGCGAACTCGATTGGCATTTGCTTGAAAACAAAGGCAAAAAGGCGTGAAGTATCTGATGGACGCGAATAGTGTTATCCATTTGATTGCCAATGCTTTCCCGGCCCTAAGTGCCAGAGTGGCTCAAACCGACGCAGGGGCAATCGGGGTCTCCTCGATTGCCTTTGCCGAAGTAATCTGGGGCAGCGCAAACGGAAAGATGCCCGTTCTCTCGTTGCTAGAGGCCTTCGCGCAGCAGATACCGGTTGTCGAATTCGATGAAGCGGCGGCCCGTGCTTATGCCGATATCCCCTTTAAACGCGGGACTTTTGACAGGTTGATCGCGGCACAGGCGCTTAGTCGCAATGTGACGGTAATTTCTCAAAACATTCGCGACTATGCCGATGTGCCGGGGTTGAAGGTTGAGAATTGGACGGTGTAGGAGATTCAATCATGACGTTGATCAGAAACAACTGGTTTTGGCCCTTGATGATCAGCCTTTGGGCAGTGGTGTGGTCAATGGCAAATCGATTGGGCGCTACTATACCGGCAAATTGGGAGTATGCGCTGCTGTTCGATGTATTCATTACGGCACCGTTTTTATACTGGCTCTGCTATCGTACCAGCCTGACAAACAAAGCTATGCTAATTCGAATGATCGCCATTCAATGTCTGGGGATATGGATTGCAACAAAGGTGTTGCCGCTGGAGCATCAGCGAATTTTGCCGGAATTAGGGGTTCTGCGGACTGTCGGTCTTTTAGTTTTGTGCGTTATCGAGTTGCGCTTGATGATAGCCGTTTTGAGAACGGTGTTCCGGAAGGGAGCCACTCAACAGGATTTGGTTGATCAAGGGGCGCCTGAGTTCATTGCCAAACTCGTGCTTTTGGAGGCGCGCTTTTGGCGCTGGGTTTTCGGCATTTTTAAACGTTGACCTTCCAAACCCAAATCCTGACACTCTATCCAGAGATGTTCCCCGGTCCACTGGGTGTGTCTCTCGCTGGCCGCGCTTTGGCGGAGGGGAAATGGGCTTGCTCGCCCATCCACATCCGCGACTTTGCCACCGACAAGCATCGCACGGTGGACGATACCCCTGCCGGCGGTGGCGCGGGGATGGTGCTGCGCGCCGATGTGCTCGCCAGTGCTGTGGACCATGCAGTAGGGGCGCAGCCCGATGCACCAATTCTCGCCATGACCCCGCGCGGCAAACCGATCACTCAGGCCCGCATCCGCGAACTCGCTTCTGGACCCGGCGTCACTATCCTTTGCGGACGGTTTGAGGGGTTTGATGAGCGGCTTTTTGAAGCACGCCCGCAAATCGAACAGGTCAGCATGGGCGACATCATATTGTCGGGCGGAGAGATGGGTGCGCTGATGCTACTTGACGCTTGCATTCGGCTGCTTCCCGGCGTAATGGGCGCGTCTTCTAGCGGGGATGAAGAGTTGTTCGAGAACGGGCTACTCGAATATCCCCACTATACCCGACCCGCAATGTGGGAAGGGCGCAATATCCCTGAAGTGTTGCGATCGGGGGATCATGCGAAGGTGGAGGTCTGGCGAAAAGCACAGTCCGAAGCCGATACACGGTTACGCAGACCGGACCTTTGGGAGCGTTACAATGACGTTCGGGTCCAGCCTGCCTCTGGCGCGCGACGGAAGAATAAGGATTAAATGGGGCATGAACCTCATCCAGACACTCGAGCAGGAAGAGATCAATGGTCTCGCTGCCACAAAGACAATTCCGGCCTTTCGCGCCGGTGACACCGTCAAGGTTGGCGTGAAGGTCATCGAAGGCGAACGCAGCCGTATCCAGTTTTACGAAGGCGTGTGCATCGCGCGTTCGAACAAGGGCATGGGATCGAACTTTACCGTTCGCAAAATGAGCTTTGGCGAAGGCGTGGAACGAGTGTTCCCGCTTTACAGCCCAAACATCGATAGCATTGAGCTTGTCCGCCGCGGCGTTGTACGCCGTGCGAAGCTTTACTATCTGCGTGGTCTTACCGGGAAGAAGGCGCGTATCGCCGAACGCCGCGACCCGCGCACGATTAAGACCGAGATTAAGACAGGCGACGACGCCTAAGGATCTCGCACGTTCAATATGTATCAGAACAAGCCGGGGTCCCCACAAGGATCCCGGCTTTTTCTTTGTCCAAAACACAGTTTGCCTGAAGGAAATATCACATGGGTTATCGCGTAGTCGTTGCAGGTGCCACGGGGAATGTGGGCCGCGAAATGCTCAACATCTTGGCGGAACGGGAATTCCCGGTTGATGAAATCGCGGTGCTAGCCTCTGCGCGCAGCCAAGGTACCGAAATCGAGTTCGGCGAAACCGGTCGCATGCTCAAAGTTCAGAATATCGACAATTTCGATCCCACCGGTTGGGACATCGCACTTTTTGCCATTGGTTCGGACGGTAGCAAGATACACGCCCCGCGTTTTGCTGCTGCGGGCTGCGTTGTAATCGACAATGCCTCGCTTTACCGCATGGATCCCGATGTGCCGTTGATCGTGCCAGAAGTGAACCCAGACGCCATCGATGGTTACAAGCGGAAGAACATCATCGCCAATCCGAACTGTTCGACCGCGCAGATGGTAGTTGCGCTCAAGCCACTGCACGACGCCGCGACGATCAAGCGCGTGGTGGTCGCAACTTACCAGTCTGTCTCGGGTGCGGGCAAAGCAGGGATGGACGAGCTGTTCGAACAATCGCGCAATATTTTTGTTGGCGATCCCGCTGAGCCCAAAAAATTCACCAAGCAGATTGCGTTCAATGTCATCCCGCATATCGACAGCTTTCTGGACGACGGTTCGACCAAAGAAGAATTCAAGATGGTTGCCGAAACCAAGAAGATCCTCGATCCCAAGGTGAAGGTTACCGCGACCTGCGTGCGCGTGCCGGTGTTTGTCGGGCACAGCGAAGCGATCAATATTGAATTTGAGCATGAGATTTCTGCCAAGAAAGCACAGAGCATACTCCGCGAAGCGCCCGGCATCATGCTGATCGATAAGCGCGAAGACGGTGGCTATGTCACGCCGATTGAATGCGTTGGCGATTATGCCACCTTTATCAGCCGCGTGCGCGAAGACTCCACCGTGGAGAATGGCCTCAGTCTCTGGTGTGTGTCGGATAACCTCCGCAAAGGCGCAGCGCTCAACGCGGTGCAAATCGCCGAGCTTCTTGGCCGCAAGCATTTGAAAAAGGGGTGATAGGGGTGCTGCAGTGAAGGCCGGATGGCATCGGCGAGGGCTGATCAGGGCCGTGTGGGCCATCGCCGTGCTCAGCCTTTGCTATTGCACGTTGCTAGCTTCGATTTGGTTTAACCGTTCGGAATTCTTCATCGAGTCCAATGCACTGGATGAGCGTCGTTCAGTAACAGTTTTCGGTGCCAATGGCCTTGCGCCGGAGACGCGGGATGTGGCGGTGTATTCGCTTGATGGCGATAGGCATCGCCATGCTCTCATCCCCGCGGCGCATGGGGCGGTCGTAGCATGGCTGCATGGAGATCATGCGCCGCTTTTGGTAGCGATCCACGATCATCGGCGACGCGATGTCGACTTTAGGCCAGCCAAAGTTCAGCCTGCATCTTGGCGGTCAAATATCTCGGGCCGAGCCGTCGCGTTTGATCGCTTTTTGCTCACGGAACTTCAACCCGAGCTAAATCGACGTTTTGGAAGCATTAAGCGGCGATATCTATTCGGTCATTCGCTTGGTGGGTTCTACGCGCTGGATATGCCAACACGACAGGCCTTTCACGGTTTTGCTGGACTCTATGCTTTCAGCCCGACTTTTAGCCACGATCTGTCGTTGATTGATCGTCTGGACATGACCTGCGCCAATAGCAAAAATGTCTACATGAATATTGGATTGGAAAGCGCACGCGACACTGCCATATTTGGGCAAGCCGAGGCAGCGCTGCGACGCAATGAAAGATGTACAGCGAACGTCCATATATCGCGGCATTTTGGGGTTGTTCATCAGCTGATCATGCTGTCTGGACAGATTGCTGCATTTCAAGACATCTACGAATAACGGGCGCTTGAACAACAAGCTTTGGCGGTTCAAGATGTTCGGCATGACCTTAGCCGCTAACCTCTATTTCTCCTTCCGCTCGCCCTACAGCTATCTATGCCTCAGCCGTTACCGCACGATGACTGAGGAATGGGATGTCGATATTTCCCTGTGCCCTGTCTATCCGCTGGCGATCCGGGAGCCGACCTTTTTTGAGCGCAACCATCCCAATTGGCTGCGCTACACCTTTACCGATATGTTTCGCGTCGCGCAGTTCCACGGCATCCCATTTGGTCCGCCGCGTCCCGATCCGATTGTGCAAGATTTGGCGACGCGCAAGATTGCGGACGAGCAGCCCTATATTTTTCGCCTAACCCGGCTTGGACAAGCTACTGCGCGGCGCGGCAAGGGGCTGGCTTTTGCGCATGAGGTTGCGATGCTCATCTGGGGCGGGGCAACGAATTGGCATGAGGGCGATCATCTGGCGGGGGCTGCAGCGCGCGCCGGGTTGGACCTTGCCGAACTGGATGCGGAGGCGCTGGCCGATGCCGAGGCACTTGATGCGGAAATCCATGCCAACCAGTCGGCATTGGAAGCGGCAGGCCATTGGGGTGTCCCAACGCTTGTGTTCGATGGCGAACCCTTTTTTGGACAAGACCGGATAGAGATGGCGCTTTGGCGGATGCAGCAAAAGGGATTGGAGCGGAAGGCATGACCGAAACCTTTACCGGCGGCTGCCAATGCGGACGAGTGCGCTATCGCCTTGAGCTGGAAAACCGCGACGCCTATCTCTGCCATTGCCGCATGTGTCAGCGGGCAACGGGCGGCGTTGCCGCGGCCTTTATCAATATGCGAAAAGATCAGCGAACCTGGCTGAGCGAGCCCGATTGGTACGCAAGTTCGCCTATCGCACAGCGGCCCTTTTGCCGGGAATGCGGGACGCCATTGGGCTTTGAATATCCCGATGCAGCGCGCTGCGACATTACCGTGGGCAGCTTGGATGATCCCACCGGTTTTGTCCCGACCAGCCATTTTGGTGCAGAAGCGATGTTGGAGGATTGGCTCGATACAAAGCATTTGGATCGGATGCGGTGCGATGAATATCCGTCTTTGGTTGAACGTTTGGAAAAGGCCGAACCCTCGCAAAAATAACTTTCCTACAATGCGCCGCCTGTGGCACACTTTGGCTATGATTACACACTCCTACTGTTGCAAAATTTCCGGTCGGGTACGGAACATGTGCGGGACATGGTTCAGGTGTGACTTTAGTGTGAACTTTGACCGATTTCTGCGGGTTTCCGGTACAGGGATAGTGCGTTGAAAACTGGCGCATTCGAATCAAGAGATGGTGTGAAAATTGCCTGGAGCGAAAAAGGCGAGGGGCATCCGCTGATCTTGATCCATGGATATTTCAGCGACGCGCAAACCAACTGGATCAAATACGGCCATACCGCTCAACTTGCAGAGGCTGGTTTTCGCGTCATCATGCCCGATCTGCGCGCGCACGGGCAGAGCGACAAGCCGCATGATAAGATACATTACCCACACGACATCTTGGCCGACGATCAGTTTGCGCTGATCGCGCACTTGGGGCTGACGGATTTCGACCTCGGCGGCTATTCTTTGGGAGGCCGCACCGTGGCGCGAATGCTGGCGCGCGGCTGCAAACCCCGACGTGCCATTATTTCGGGCATGGGGCTGGAAGGGCTGACCAGCACAGGCGCGCGGGCAGGGCATTTTCGCAACGTGTTCGACAATCTGGGGCAACATCCTCGCGGTTCGCCTGCCTTCATGGCGGAGGCATTCCTAAAAACTACCGGCGGCGATCCGGTGGCGCTGCGGCTGTTGCTGGATAGCTTTGTCGATACACCGCTTGAGGCAATCAAAGGCTTTGATTTACCCGTTGCCGTGATCTGTGGGGCTGAGGATCAGGACAATGGGTCGGCAGAAGATCTCGCGGCGGCGCTACCACAAGGGCGCTACATAGAAACGCCGGGAAATCATATGAGCGCGGTTGTAAAACCTGAATTGGGGCAGGCAATGCTCAACGCGCTGGACGACACCACTTGGTAGATGCGGCTCCCTTTGATATTCAACCGACGCTGGTTGGCAGCAAGGTCTTGCTGCGACCACTATGCGAGGACGACTATGACGCGTTGTTTGCTGTGGCGTCAGACCCGGAAATATGGGCGATGCATCCCTATAGCGACCGTTACAAGCCAGAGGTCTTTCGCGAGTTTTTTGATGGCGCATTGGCATCCAAAGGCGCATTTGCGGTCATTGACCAAGTGGACGGGAAAATCATCGGCAGCACGCGCCTTGCCAACTATGTTGCATCTGCACGCGAAATTGAAATCGGCTGGACCTTCTTTGCGACTTCGCATTGGCGCGGTGGTTACAACCGCGAAGTAAAGGCTTTAATGCTCCGCTATATATTCGCGCATGTGGACATCGTGGTTTTCCAGATTGGCGCGACAAACTTCCGTTCACGCACCGCCGTCGAGCGTCTGGGTGGCAAGCTCATCCAGCGAAGAAATCCGCGAGCATGAGGGAAAGCAGCTTCGCCATGTTACTTACAGGCTGACCCCCGCCGACGCAGAAACCGGTGCATTGGAGTTGCAAATGTGATGCAGCAAGAAAGCAATCTCGAACGCAAATTTTGGCGCTATTGGTTGGGCGGTTTGCTGCTTTTGGCAATGATGATCGCAACAAATGGCTTGTTTTTGTCCGATGCCTCTCCGTGGGGAATTCGCGACCATCAATCGGCGGGTACAGCAGTGCGGATTGATGCTATTCAAGCGGCGTGGCAGGCAGCGGGCGTGATGAACTGGGCGCGGCTGAGTATTGCGGTCGATTTGGTCTATATCGGGATTTATTCCTACGGCGCATATTGTGGAGGTCGGTTGTTCGCGCAAGCCGATCATGCGCTGTTGCGCCGATTGGGCTGGGTCATAATTTGTGCTGCGTTAGTCGTCGGCGTGGCCGACTATGCCGAGACGACCTGCCAGTTCATTCAAGCGCTGCAGTTCAAAGGCAGTGACTTGCTCGCCGGTATCGCAGCGATAGCGCAGCCGATAAAGACGACGGCATTTCTGACAACATTCATAGGCGTGTTGGCCGCGCTGTTTATGCGCCGGAAATTGCGCCAGGCCCATTGACCAAGCTGACCGAAAGTTTCAGCATCACGAAATAATATTCCGGAGTCTTGGAGAGTCGTATGAAAAAGTTCGTTTCCACGATGGCGTTTGGTGCAGCGCTCATGTCCACACAGGCTATAGCCCAAATTGCGCCCACGGCGACTGATGCCGATGCTTTCATTGCACGTGCCGAAAAAGTCTCGCTCGACTATTCGAACAAGGCGCAAAAGCTCAGTTGGGTTTATGAAACCAACCTGACCGATGATACCGAAGCGCTGAAAGCCGATATAGATGCAGAAGGCACCAAGCTTTCGGTCGATCTGGCGCTGGAGGCCGCCAAATACGCCAATGTCCCCGGCCTAAACCCAGAAACCGCACGCAAGCTAAACATGCTGCGTACCGCGATAGTCCTTCCTGCGCCCACGACAGCGGGTGCAGCCGAAGAACTGGCTAAACTATCCACCAAAATCGGTGCGATGTACGGCAAGGGCAAAGGCACGCTGAACGGCAAGACGGTGAACGGTTCGGACATCGAAGCAGAGATGGGTACGAACCGTAACCCCGAACAGCTCAAGGAAATGTGGGCAAGCTGGCACGATAATGTCGGCGCGCCGATGCGCGAAGATTTCGCCAAGATGGTCGGCATCGCGAACGACGGTGCGAAGGGGTTAGGCTATAGCGACGTCGGTACGCTTTGGCGCTCCAATTATGACATGCCGGCGCCTGAATTTGCCGCGTTGACTGACAAGATGTGGTCCGAGGTCAAGCCACTTTACGAAGAACTGCACACCTACGTCCGTACAAAGCTGAACCAGAAATACGGCGATAAGGTGCAGGCAAAGACCGGTCCTATCCGCGCCGATTTGCTCGGCAATATGTGGGCACAAGAATGGGGCGATATCTATGACCTCGTTGCCCCGCCGGGTTCGGGTGACATTGGATATGACATTGGCGCACTTTTGAAAGCGAAGGGTTACACGCCGACTGATCCGAACGAAAACGATCCGAAGCTGCGCGGCAAAAGCGAGATTGAAATGGTCAAAATTGGCGAAGGATTTTTCTCTTCGCTCGGTTTCAAGCCGTTGCCGGAAAGCTTCTACAATCGGTCGCAATTTGTGAAGCCGCGCGACCGCGAGGTGCAGTGCCATGCGTCGGCATGGGACATCGACAATGTCGAAGACCTGCGGATAAAGATGTGCATCAAGGTCAACAGCGGCGACTTTGTCACAATCCATCACGAGCTTGGCCATAATTATTACCAGCGCGCCTACAACGACAAGAGCTTTCTCTATCTAAACGGCGCAAATGACGGTTTCCACGAAGCGATCGGCGATGCCGTGGCGCTGTCGATCACGCCGGAATATCTGGTGCGGATCGGTTTGCTCGACCGCAGCAAGGTGCCAAGTGCCGACAAGGATTTGGGTCTCTTGCTGCGTCAGGCTATGGACAAGGTCGCGTTTCTGCCCTTTGGCTTGATGGTCGATCGCTACCGTTGGGGCGTTTTCGACGGGTCGATCCCGGCGAGCCAGCTCAACAAGGGCTGGACAGACCTGCGCCTGAAATATCAGGGCATTGTCCCGCCGGTCGTGCGTGACGAAAGCAAGTTTGATGCGGGCGCGAAATATCACATTCCCAATAACGTTCCATACACGCGCTACTTCCTGGCGCGCATTTTACAGTTCCAGTTTTACAAGGCTGCCTGTGATACTGCGGGTTGGAGAGGGCCGCTGCATCGCTGTTCTTTTTACGGCAACGAAACGGTGGGCAAGAAGTTGAACGCAATGCTTGAAATGGGCGCGTCAAAGCCTTGGCCCGACGCGCTGCAAGCCTTCACCGGAACGCGTGAAATGTCAGGCAAGGCGATGATCGAGTATTTCAAGCCGCTGATGGTCTGGCTGAAAAAGCAAAACAAAGGCGCTAAAAGGGGTTGGTAGCTTCGGTTCGGAAAAAACGATTATGGAATTGCCCGAACTTAAGCACCCGGAAACCGGGGCAATACTCCCGCCAGCAAAACCGGCGGGTACGCTGATTTTGTTCCGCGATGACGTCGCGGGAGAGGGCGCGCCGAAGTTGCTCATCCTCGAACGAGCCGCAACTATGGCTTTTGCAGCGGGAGCCGCAGTATTTCCAGGCGGTCGGGTCGACGCGGCGGACTATGACTTTGCACAGAAGCTTGACACCGGGCTCGACATACACGATGCGGCAGCGCGCATCGCGTCGATACGCGAAACGCTGGAAGAGGCCGGGCTGGCGGTTGCCATCAAGGGCCCGCTTGGCTTTGATCGCGTGGCTGCAGCACGCGCTTCGCTCCATGCAGGCGAAGCAGGCTTGGGCGAGATTTGTGAGCGCTTCGACTGGCTGCCTGATCTTGCGGCACTTTCGCCTTGGTCGCGCTGGCGTCCACCAGGACATAGCACGCGGGTCTATGACACACGTTTCTACATCGCAGATGCAGGCGCTGTAAAAAAGGACGGGTGGGCCGACAACACCGAAAGCACGTCCTTATTCTGGGCAAGCGCGCAGGAGGTGTTGGACCGCAGTGCAACAGGCGAGCTCTCGGTTGTATTCCCGACGCGGCGCAATTTGGAACGGCTGGCTTTATGGCAGAACTTTGCCGATGCCAAAGCGCATGCGCTGGAATATAGCGCCGAACTGGTGCTGACATTCATGGAAGAGCGGGACGGAGAAAAGTTTCTCTGCATCCCCGAAGGCATGGGTTATCCGGTAACGTCGGAGCCCTATGCCACTGTCAAACGCGGCTGACCCGATCAATCTTCAGGCGCGATAGTAACCGTCAAGCCATCGAGCGCTTCGCTGATGGGGATTTGGCACGATAGACGCGAATGCGCGTTGCGATGGTCGCTCGAGTCCAGCAGATCATTTTCGTCTTCGCTCATCGCCGGAATGCTGTCGCTAAAGGCCGGATCAACCATGACATGGCAAGTCGCGCAGGAACAGCAACCACCGCACAAAGCGAGCAATTCGTCAAAACCGTTGTCGCGGATGACTTCCATCAATGAAAGACCGCTGGATGCCGAGACTTCGCGGCTTTCGCCTTCGCGGGTGATGACGGTGATAGTGGCCATAATTTTCTAAATCCCTCAAAAATTCCAAATCGCTGGTGTCGATAGTGCGCGAATGCTGCAATGGAAAGTCAAAATTTGATGGGGATAAAATCCCCGCGCTCTATTGGATAGTGTGACGGCCATGCCTATGTCCTTGGCAATAGAATCATCTCCAGAAAAAATCATTGAAAGCCGAAACATGTCCGAAGACCGTAAAGCACCCGTCATCATCATCGGCTCCGGCCCGGCGGGCTATTCCGCGGCTGTATATGCTGCGCGTGCGAACCTGTCCCCGATGATAATCACCGGTGTGGAAGTTGGCGGGCAGCTGATGACAACGACCGATGTCGACAATTGGCCGGGCGATGATGCTGGTGTGCTCGGCCCTGAGTTGATGGAGCGGATGCGTAAACATGCCGAGCGTTTCGGAACGCGCATGGTGAGCGATTATATCGAAAAAGTGGACTTCACAAAAAGGCCGTTCACGCTTTCCGGCGGCGCGGGGGATTATACCGCCGATGCGGTGATTATCGCGACCGGAGCTAGCGCCCAATATCTAGGATTGCCTAGCGAGACCGCTTTCATGGGCAAGGGTGTATCGGCGTGTGCAACTTGTGACGGCTTTTTCTATCGCGGCAAGCCGGTTGCTGTCATTGGCGGCGGCAATACCGCAGTTGAGGAAGCGCTTTATCTTGCCAATATCGCGAGCCATGTGACCTTGGTTCACCGTCGCGACAAGCTGCGCGCTGAAAAGATATTGCAGGACCGGCTGTTTGCAAAAGAGAAAGAAGGCAAGGTCACCATCAAGTGGAACCACACGCTCGATGAAGTTCTCGGCGATGCGTCGGGCGTCACAGGCATGCGGATCGCGGCAACCGACGGCAGCGGGAAAGAGGATATCGAACTGCACGGCGTTTTCATTGCTATAGGGCATAAGCCCAATACTGGCATTTTCGAAGGACATCTCGATATGGCGGGCGGCTATATCAAGGTGCGCGGCGGCGCAGAAGGGCAGGCGACTGAAACGAGCGTACCGGGCGTCTTTGCCTGCGGCGATGTGATGGATCATATTTATCGCCAGGCGGTGACCAGTGCGGGCACGGGGTGTATGGCGGCGCTGGATGCCGAGCGCTTCATTGATGCCAATGCAGGTTAGTCATGCCCTCTGAGCAGCTTGTGGAGTTCGCGGCCAAATTGGCATTGCGCGCCGTCGTTAACGTGCCTGAACTCATCTTCAATAAATATGTCGCACGTTATTTCCACGGCGTGGGCAGGCATATGATCATGCTCTTGACGCTAAGGTCAGTCCGAATTCCGTCATCGCTGCGGATGGTGCCGAAGGGTCAAAAGCCGAAGCCGAAGCCGAGCGATTGGCTCGCATTGGTTGTGGGCGTGCTGACTTGGAGCGCTGGACTAGGTGCAGTGATACTGGCTTTTTGACTGTCAAAGCCAAATTTCTCAAATTTTTGGAAGTTGGTGCCCCAGGCCGGACTCGAACCGGCACTCCTTTCAGAACAGGATTTTGAATCCAGCGCGTCTACCAATTCCACCACTGGGGCTCGGCGGCAGCCTCTAACCAACGCTGCGCGACTATGCAAGCGCCGGATTGGCGAATATGCGTCCAACTTGACAAAATGAATAAAGTTCTATATATGTTCCATCCCTTCCCGCTAAGAATGCGCTGAATTATGGATCGAACATGCCACGTGTCGCCGACAAATTTTTGCGCCTGATCTTCAGAAATTATGGACCTTCGGTTGGCTTATGTGTCCGAACGGTTCAACGACGTAAGTACACCTTTCAACGTAAAAATGGCTCTCCGCGTTGTGAACTTGACGGGACGACGGAGAATGGTTTCGCAATTGCCGGGTGCCAGCGCGGCGAATTGCCTTTCGTTATAGGCCGGACTATGTCGGGGATAGCATATCTCCCACTTCACCGAGGTTTCCGTCATGAACAGTTCTGATCCCGTCGTTATTCTGTCTTTCGCACGCACGCCGATGGGCGGCATGCAGGGCGTGTTTGCCGATGTTGCCGCAACAGACCTTGGCGCAACTGCGGTTAAGGCAGCGGTCGAACGCGCAGGCGTCGATGGCGGGGATGTAGACCGCATTTATATGGGCTGCGTGCTTTCGGCGGGCTTGGGCCAAGCACCTGCGCGGCAGGCAGCAATCAAGGCTGGGCTGCCCAAATCGGTGCAGGCGACCACGGTCAGCAAGGTTTGCGGCTCGGGCATGCAATCGGTAATGATGGGGGCCGAAGCCATCGCTGCCGGTGCCGCCGATTATATCGTTGCAGGCGGTATGGAGAGCATGACCAATGCGCCCTATTTGCTGAAAAAGCACCGCAGCGGTGCGCGAATTGGCCACGATACAGCTTATGATCATATGTTCCTCGACGGCCTTGAAGATGCTTATGAGCCCGGTCGTGCGATGGGAACGTTCGCGCAGGATACTGCCAATGAATATCAGCTGACACGCGAAGCACAGGATGATTACGCGATCGAGTCGCTTCGCCGTGCGCAAGCCGCGATTGCAGGCGGCGCATTCAAGGCAGAAATCACACCTGTTACGGTCGTGAGCCGTGCAGGCGAAACCGTTGTCGATACCGATGAACAGCCCGGCAAGGGGCGTCCCGACAAGATTCCTTCGCTCAAACCAGCCTTTGCCAAAGACGGCACGATCACGGCTGCGTCTTCATCTTCGATATCAGACGGCGCTGCAGCGGTTGTTCTGACCCGTGCTTCGACCGCAGCAGCAAAGGGTCAAATACCGATCGCACGGATTGTGGCGACCGCTGGCCATGCGCAGGAGCCATCGCAATTCACGACCGCGCCTGTTGGTGCGATTACCAAGTGTCTTCAACGCGCAGGTTGGCAAATGTCAGATGTTGATCTCTTTGAGGTGAACGAAGCCTTCGCATGTGTTGCGATGTTTGCGATGCACGATCTGGGTATATCGCATGACAAGATCAATATTCACGGCGGCGCTACCGCGCTTGGCCATCCGATCGGGGCTTCGGGTACCCGGATTATCACGACGTTGATCGGTGCGTTGCAGCATAAGGGGCTGAAACGCGGCGTTGCTTCGCTATGTATTGGCGGCGGAGAGGCCACCGCTATTGCCATCGAAATGGTGTGATCTAGCGCTTATCAGCGGCGGACATAATCGCTGGCGGTGAAGAGGTCTTGCGTTTGTAGACCGGCCTGCCGCCCACCCAAGTTTCCTCGACAGAGGTCTTACGGATTTCCGATGGCGAAGCGAGCAACGGGTCTGTATCGATAAGCACAAAATCCGCGCGGTGGCCTGGTGTCAGGGAACCCACTTTGCTTTCGGAAAAGGCGGCATAGGCTGCGCCCGTGGTGAACCCGGCTAGTGCTTGTTCACGGGTGACGCGGTCCTCGGGCCGCCATCCGCCAAAGGGCTGACCTTGTGCGTCTTCGCGGCTGATTGCGGTCGCAATGCCTGCAAACGGATTGGCGGACTCGACGGGTGTGTCCGATCCAAACGCCAGCTTTCCGCCTGCTTTCAATATGGATTGCCACGCATATGCGCCAGGCAGACGTGACTGCCCCAACCGTGCCTCTGCCATAATCCGGTCAGATGTTTGATGTACTGGCTGCATCGACGCTATAATCCCGTTACGTCCAAGCCTTGGCAGGTCAGCAGGATCAACGATCTGGACATGCTCAATCCGCCAGCGCCGGTCGCCGGTGAATGTATCTTTTAGGTCCTCTATCGCAGAAATCGCTTCGGCATTGGCTGCGTCCCCGATAGCGTGGACTGCGGTTTGAAAGCCATCCATCGATGCTCGCACCATGCTATTACGCAGGTCGGACTCGCTCATCATGGGTAGTCCGGTTTGTGTCGGCGCATCGACATAGGGCTTTTTTAGCCAGGCGCCGCGGCTACCCAGCGCGCCATCGAGGTACAGTTTCACTCCGCCCAGCCGCAACTTGTCATCATACAGCCACGGCGTCGGTCGAGGCCCTGCTATGGTGGACATGTTTTCGATGCCTGCCGCATAGCCAAAAATACGCAGCGAGAGCCAGCCGCTGTCTCCTGCGCGACGATAGCTTTGCCAATCGTCCAGCGTTGTACCCATGTCGGCAATAGATGTTATTCCTTGCGCGTTCAGGATTTCTTGCGCTTTGGCCAGGGCAGCATCGCGGTCAGAGGCGCGCGGCTCCGGCACAAATTTCTGGATCAATCTTGCCGCATTGTCGATAAATATGCCGCTCGGCTTTCCCGCGAGCATTTCAATGCGCCCGCCCGGAGGTGACTTGGTTGTCGATGTAATTTTGGCGAGATTGATGGCGGCGCTGTTTGCCCATCCGGCGTGGCCATCCACGCGTTCCAGCCAAACCGGCCGGTCGCCCACTATTGCATCCAGTTCAGCGGCTGTGGGAAAGCGGCCAAGGCCCCATTTTTCCTGGTTCCAACCGCGGCCTATGATCCAGCGCCGGTCGGGATATTTTGCGCTGTAAGCTTTAATCGCAGCTAAAGCTTCGGCTAAAGAATTCGTTTCTGACAGATCAAGCGTCATTGCCTGAAAGCCAATGCCCATGACATGGCCGTGTGCATCGATCAGACCGGGCAACATAGTTAGACCGCGACCATCATAGCGGAAATCGAGCTGCTTTGGCGGCTTGTCTTTGCCGGTCATCAACTTGGTGACAGTGCCGTTTTTGTCGACGAGTATGCCAGAGAAGCGAATGACCTTTCCAGCTTCATCAAGCGTGATGCCGTTCACGCGCTCGATCAGGCCGTCTGCAAATACTGGCAGACTAAACACGGCCAATAGGGAACCAAGTAACAATCTGGTTTTCATGCTTTGGGTAACCTTCTTACCAGCGCGCTGGTGTCTTGGCGGCTTCCGCCGATATGCTGAACATCGGCGTAAAATTGATCGACCATCGCGGCCAATGGCAGTGTCGCACCGTTTGCACGGGCTTCATCAAGCGCAAGGCCCAAATCTTTGCGCATCCAGTCGACGGCAAATCCAAAGTCAAAGCTATCCTGCGACATGGTTTTCCATCGATTGTCCATTTGCCAGCTTTGCGCAGCGCCGCCTGAAATGGCATCAAACACCCGATCAACATCAAGTTCCGCGCTTTGGGCAAAGCGCAAAGCCTCCGACAGGCCCTGCAAAACCCCCGCGATGCAAATCTGGTTGACCATTTTCGCTGTTTGCCCGTCTCCTGGGCCACCGACATGCACGATACGCGAAGAATAAGCCTGCATTACCGGTTCAGCAGCGGCAAAGCTCTCTGCGCTTCCTCCACACATGATCGACAAAGTGCCCTTCTCTGCGCCGACCTGTCCGCCTGACACCGGAGCATCGACGCAGAGCAATCCGCGCGATTTTGCTTCAACGCCCAATTGCCGGGCTATACGTGCAGAAACTGTCGTGTGGTCAACGAACAAAGCGCCTTTAGCCATTGCACCGAAAACGCCGTCACGCCCAAGCGCTATGCTAGCCAAATCGTCATCGGTCCCGACGCAGCTGACGACGACATCAGCACCGTCTGCGGCTGCGGCAGGCGTTTCCGCTAATTTGCCGCCGTTTTGCTGCACCCATTTTTCCGACTTGGCAAAACTACGGTTAAACACCGTCATGTCGTTGCCGGCTTGAGCCAAATGCCGCGCAATGGGGCCGCCCATCACTCCCAAACCGATGAAAGCTATTCTTGTCATGGCAATCACTTAAACGCTGTTTTCAGTTTGCGCCAGATAGGATAGGGCCGGTTGTATATGAGTGAACTTCTTACCTTGAACCACATCCGCGCAGCCCATAACCGTATCCGCGATGCGATTGTTGCTACACCCACGCTTTACAGCAAAACCCTATCAGATCTGACGGGAGCGCAGATTTATCTGAAGTTCGAAAACCTGCAGTTTACTGCTGCTTATAAAGAACGCGGCGCGCTCAATGCACTGTTGTTACTTAGCGACGAAGCGCGTGCGCGCGGGGTGATCGCGGCCTCGGCGGGTAATCATGCGCAAGGGTTAAGTTATCACGGTACGCGCCTTGGGATACCCGTAACAATCGTCATGCCAGTTCCCACACCTACAGTGAAGGTAATGCAAACCGAAAGCGTTGGCGGCAAAGTCGTTTTGCACGGTGAAAGTTTTGATGATGCTTATAAATATGCGCGGCAGATAGAGCTTGAGCAAGGGTTGACGTTTGTCCACCCCTTTGATGATCCCAATGTCGCCGCAGGGCAGGGCACCGTCGCCCTGGAAATGTTAGAGGCGATCCCCAGTCTCGACATGTTAGTTGTGCCAATTGGAGGCGGCGGTTTGCTTTCAGGCATGGGCACGGCAGCACGCGGCATAAATCCAGATATTGCACTTATCGGCGTGCAGGCCGAACTTTACCCCTCAATGTACGCGCAACTGAACGGCAAGCAAATGCCGTGTGAGGGAGATACGTTGGCCGAAGGTATCGCGGTCAAGGTGCCAGGGACTTTTACGGCGGAAGTGATTAGGGGCCTAGTCGACGAAATCCTGTTGGTTAGCGAACCGCAATTGGAAACCGCAGTCAGTCTTTTGCTGCAAATCGAAAAAACTGTTGTCGAGGGTGCCGGTGCCGCTGGGCTCGCGGCTGTTATGTCTGCGCCAGAAAAATTTGCCGGCAAAAACGTCGGAATTGTTCTTTGTGGTGGTAATATTGATACGCGGCTCCTTGCCAATGTGCTTCTGCGCGATCTTGCGCGTTCGGGCCGCCTGGCGCGCTTGCGGATTACATTGCAGGATAGGCCGGGCGCTCTGTTTAAGGTTATGCGGCTGTTCGACGAGCACCGCGTGAACATTATCGAAATTTATCACCAGCGCATTTTTACGACCTTACCCGCAAAGGGCTTGATAACTGACATTGAATGTGAAGCGCGGGATGCAGCGCAGTTGCAAGGTCTTGTCGATGGCCTCAAGGCTGCGAAGTACAAAGTCCAAAGGGTAGAACTTAACTAGCCAATGGGGCTGTTTTGCGCAGCTTTTACAATTGCTTTAATTTTTTGTTTACCATGTCGCGCTAGATACATCGTGTATCCATTGTTGATACACTTTCCTCCCTAGCAGGCTTGTAAAAGCCTCTACTGGGCCGCCTCTTCGGAGAGCGGCCCTTTTTGTTTGATTGGTTCAGTCCTCGATTCCATCGACAAAACGCCTCGCCAATTCAAAATCATGGCCTGCACGCAAGAACGCTTGCAGTTGCTTTTGCTTCAACTTTTGCCTTTGCTCGCGGTCATCGGGCAGAGGATTGCGGGCATATGCGCCAATACCCTTCTTCTTGGCAAAATTCTGTGCAGCCTCAAGCGCCTTTTCGCTAGCTTCTGCTAAAGCGTCGGCGCTGTTTTCCTTGCTGATTCCAGCAGCATAAATGTCTTGCACCAGACGCCTTGTTCCTAATCCCTTTCGTATGGATGCTCGTGCCTTTGTTTCCGCCACTGCACGGTCGTTGACATATGAAAGCTCTGCGAATTGGATAACAAGTTCTTCAACATGCTGCGAAAAGTGCTGCGAACCATCCCATCCCCGTTCGCTAATCTTGCGCATTAGATAGCGAGACAGGTTCACTTGTGTCGTTGCGTAGCGTTCCACATAGCGCAGCGCCAACGCGCGCAAACTCGCTTTGTCCAATGGCGGCGCTTGATAGGGCTGGCCACCCCGTTTTCGTGAAAAGTTGCGGTGCACGCCCTATTTGTGCCACAGTCGGCTGGAATTGGGTAGAGTGCACGGCATATGGTCGACGCTTGCGTTTCGAATTTTGATTGTTGAATTTAACCTACGGAGCATAGCCTTTTATGACTGAGCTTACCGCGACACCAACACGCGATACACTCCCGCGTCGATTTTCGGACTTTTCGACGCTTGGTGAGGCTCTTGATTATGCAGCGACCGGTACTCGTGGCCTAAATTTCAATGATATGCGCGGAAATCTGGCGCGCCCTTATCCTTACTCCGAAATGCGCAAAGACGCGCTTGATATGGCATATCGCTTGATCAGCCATGGTGTGAAAAAAGAAGATCGGATCGCAATTGTTGCGGAAACAGGTCCAGATTTTGCGGCTGTCTTCTTTGGTTGCATCTATGCGGGTGCGTGGCCAGTGCCGCTGCCGCTGCCAACCAGTTTTGGCGGTAAGGAAAGCTATATTGATCAATTGTCGGTGCAGCTGAAAAGCAGTGATCCCAAGATACTATTCTTTCCGCCGGAAATTGCTGAAATGGCGGGCGAGGCGGCACATCAATGCAATGTTGAGGGGTTGGATTGGGCGAATTTTGCGGAACGTATTGCTTTGCGCTGCGATCTACCGGACGCTAAGACGGAAGAGATCTGCTATCTGCAATATTCGAGCGGTTCAACGCGCTTTCCGCACGGCGTGGCAGTGACGCACAAGGCTCTACTCAACAATCTGTCGGCGCATAGTCACGGGATGGAACTTACGCCGGACGATCGCTGTGTGTCATGGTTGCCTTGGTATCATGATATGGGGCTTGTTGGCTGCTTCTTGTCTCCAGTCGCTAATCAAGTGTCGACCGATTATATGAAGACCGAGGACTTTGCGCGGCGCCCTTTGGCTTGGCTCGACATGATCAGCCGTTCCGACGGAACCGTTATCAGCTATTCTCCGACGTTCGGCTACGACATTTGTTCGCGCAGAATTTCAAGTCAGAGCCATGTTTCCGAGCGTTTCAAACTGGACCATTGGCGCTTAGCGGGCAACGGTGCCGACATGATCCGTCCCGACGTTATGCAGGCTTTTGTCGATGCTTTTGGTGAAGCAGGCTTCGACGCACACGCCTTCTTGCCAAGTTACGGACTGGCCGAAGCAACTCTGGCTGTATCAATCATGCCACCTGGGCACGGTATCGAAGTTGAATTGGTTGAAGAAACCGAACTTTCTGGCCAAGCAGGGTCTGCTGATAGGCCCGTTAGATATCGAGCCATTGTAAATTGTGGCAAGGCCGTCAAGGACATGAAAATTGAGGTTCGTGAAGAAGACGGTACGCCGCTCCCCGACCGCGCGATTGGAAAGGTCTGGTGCTCGGGACCTTCGTTAATGAAGGAATATTTTCGTGATCCTGCATCCACGGCGGCTTGCCTGGTAAATGGCTGGCTCGATACCGGCGATATGGGCTATTTGTCGGAAGGGTCAATATTCATCGTTGGCCGGGCCAAGGACATGATCATCATCAACGGCAAAAATCATTGGCCGCAAGATATTGAATGGGCTGTAGAACAACTTCCCGGTTTCAAATCGGGCGACATAGCGGCCTTTGCAATAACAACACCGGGCGGAGAAGAGACGCCTGCGGTCTTGGTGCAATGCCGGACTTCGGACGAACTTGAGCGTGCCAAGCTGCGTGACCAGATCCGCGATAAGGTGAGATCGGTTACCGGTATGAACTGTGTTGTTGAACTGGTTCCGCCGCGCACATTGCCGCGTACTAGTTCTGGAAAATTGAGCCGGGCAAAAGCGCGCAACCTTTATTTGGCGGGTGAAATTCAGCCTTATGCAGTTGCCGCATGATTTTTGGAAATCGCAGGATTGTTGATGGTTAATATTTGATTGTTTTTGTAACAACTTGAAATTTATCGTAAAAAAATTTGCGCTCTAAAGGCTCAACTAGCCGGCCGCTTACCAATAAGTAAGGTTCGCTGCCTATAACCAGCAGCGTGAACAACAAGAACGGACTTTCAGAACTGCCTGCCAGCATTTCCTGGCGCGCCCTGCTCGGTATATCTGAGCCGGATGGTCTTGATCGTGACTATGTACGTGACCTGCAGGTTAAAACACTGCGGCTAAGCCCGTTAAAGCGGGTCGTTGGCAATATGCTTTTCGCAGTTGCCGCGATAGTCATGTACCGCGCTTACACGCCGGTTTGGGCGCTGTCCGCTTGGGCGGTTTTGTTTAGCGCTTTTCACTTTTATTCTTATCGACTTTTTAGCACGAAATGGGACGCGGAGCGGTCCAATTTGCAAGATGCTGACATCAAGCAGATAAACTTTCATTCGATGAGTACAGGCTTATTGTGGGCCGGTGCATTCTTCATTTTGGGTTTAAATGGCGGATTGATGCAATTGCTGGGGCTCTGGGCCTTAGTATTGGCTCTTATGGTATATGCTTCGATGCATCTATCAACTGCTCCACGAGCTGCAACGCTGTTCATCGGCATCTCTACAATGGCAGCAGCAGCCAGCTTTGCTTGGCAAAGCGGCTATTATCTTTCCATAGCAGCCATCGTGATTGGTTGCTTGCTGATCAACGCATGTATGCATACGGCACGAGCGCAGATATTGTTCGAGCTCGCCAATGATGTGCTCCAAGAAAAGTCGGAAACGGTCAGTCTGCTTTTGCGCGAGTTTGAAGACAGCGGCGCTGACTGGCTATGGCAAACAGACACGTCTCGCTGCGCCACGCACGTTAGTCCCCGATTTGCCTATGCCTTGGGTGAAGATGCCAAGTCCGTCGAAGGTCAGCCCTTGCTCAAACTTATCGCTGGTGACGCATGGGAAACAGGTAAATACCCCGCCCCACTTCATGATCTTGCCGAGCGGTTGAAACGGCGCGAGTTTTTCAGCAACCTTATCGTTCCGGTTACTATCGGCGGGCAAACACGGCATTGGGAACTTTCTGCAAGTCCTCGTAACGGCGAGGATGGCAGTTTTCTTGGTTTCCGCGGCGTGGGTTCCGACGTTACCGAACAGCGCGAATCTGCAGACAAGATTTCGCATTTGGCGCGCTTTGATACACTTACCGGCCTTCCCAATCGCCTACAGTTGACCGAAACACTGGGCAAAGCATTGGCCGATGCCGATCAGTGGCGCCGCCGTTGTGCTTTTTTGATGATCGACCTTGACCGATTCAAGGCGGTGAATGATACGCTTGGCCATCCCGTGGGCGACCGTTTGCTGGCACAGGTTGCCAAACGCTTGCATAGTATCATGACCGAGAACGAGTTGTGCGGGCGTTTGGGTGGTGATGAATTCGCTGTTGTCCTAAAAGACGCGCATGACCCCCAATATGTTGCCAAAGTTGCAAATAGCATCATCACGACATTGTCGCGGCCCTATGAAGTTGATCAGAATACTCTCTACATCGGCGCCAGCGTTGGCAGTGCGATTGGTCCCGTAGATGGACGAACCGTTGAACTGTTGATGCGCAGCTCCGACTTGGCGCTTTATCGTTCAAAGGAAGATGGTGGCAACGTGCACCATTGTTACCAGCACAAATTGCATGCAAGCGCCGAAGAGCGTCGCTTAATGGAATTTGAGCTCCGCAATGCACTTGAAAAGGGCCAGTTGCACGTCGAATATCAGCCGGTTGTTGCTGCATCCTCCGATCACATGCTCACGGGTTTCGAAGCACTCGTCCGGTGGAATAATCCAAAGTTCGGCAATGTGTCTCCTGCCAAGTTCATTCCCGTGGCCGAAGACGCCAGGTTGATTGTGGCAATTGGTGAGTGGGTGCTGCGCCGTTCATGCCTCGATGCGATGCAATGGCCGGAATCGACCAAAGTGGCTGTAAACATATCGGTCGATCAGCTTACGAGCACTAACTTCATCGACACTGTGACCGCTGCTCTCCAGGAAAGTAAGCTGCCTGCATGGCGGCTCGAATTGGAAGTGACCGAGAGCATCTTCTTGCGCGATGGCGGTCAAGCCGTTCAAGTTCTCGACCGTCTGCGCGAACTGGGCATCAAATTATCACTTGATGATTTTGGCACCGGCTATTCGTCGCTTGGCTATTTGCGCAATGCGCGCTTTGACACGATCAAAATTGATCGCAGCTTTGTCCAAGGTGCCGCCAAGAACAAGCCCGAGAGTCTCGCTATTATCCGCGCCGTTGTGGCGCTTGCACAGTCGCTCAACATTGCTACGACGGCTGAAGGCGTCGAAAACGAGCATGAGCTGGCGATGATCCAGCAGCTCGGCTGCTCCAAAATACAAGGCTATTATTTTGGCCGGCCCATGATCTTCAATGATACGATGGAAATTTTCAACCGCGCGCAGCAGCAAAGTGACGTGGCTTGATTACTTGATTGCGGCAATTGGCGGTAAAGTCGATATCCACTTTTTCACATCGTCTGCGCTCTTTTCTGCCACTTCTTGCATCGGCAAGTGCCCCGTTCCCGGGTAAATGACCGTTGCATGTTGCGGTAAGTGCGTTTCAAACCACTTTGTTGCCTGCACAGGGATCAATTTATCTTCCTCCCCCCACATAATCAGGGACGGAATAGCTAGCGTCGGTGCGGCTTTGCCTTGCGGTTGCATCAGTCCCTTGCGTGCCGCGGTGCGCTTGATTGTTGCATCGCGGTTTCCCTGCCTACGGAGCAATTCCCAATAAAGGTCTACCTCTTTATCGGTGATGTAATCTGGTTTCGAAACGCTTTGGCGCAGGCTTTTCTCCACCAAACTGCGCGGCGTAATAACCGTAGCGAGACGATTGATTCCCGGCATCGCCATGATCCTGAAACCAATGGGCAGTGACTTTGGGGCCGCATCGGGCGCACCCGCCGCATCCACAAGGATTAGCCCGACAAGACGCTCTGGATGAGCCTTGGCATATTCCCAACTGACCCAACCACCCATACTGTTCCCGCCAAGAATGAACTTGGATAGCCCGCGGTTGTTGGCGATTTTTCCAACAACATCGGCGAAGCAAGTTCCTGAATAGCAATCGGTGGGGTGCGGTCCGGTCAAGCCGTGTCCTGCTTGGTCGAAGCGGATGATCCTATACTCGGTACTTAACCGCTTGGTCCAATCGTCCCATGTGTGGAGCGATGAACTGGATCCATGCAGTAATATGATGGCAGGTGCATCGCTCGGTCCCTCATCGCGAAGATGCACGACCATTCCGTTGTCGAGCTTCACGAATTCGCTTTCCTGATTGGCATATTTTTTCTTCAGGTCGGCAAATGGTATGTCAGCCGCGTAACCCCATAGAAAGAGTCCGCCAACGGCGGTCATGATGATCAGGACCAGCCACTTTAGTGTTTTGCCGATTAGCCTCATAGAATTTCCAGAACTTTATCTTGCGGACGGCACAAGCGGACGCCCCTTTCGGTTTCAACAAATGGACGTTCGACCAGGATTGGATGTTCGACCATGCAATCGAGAATGCGTTCAGCATCTGCTCCATCCAAAAGCCCCAGATCTTCGGCGGGAGACCCACGCGTTCTAAGTGCTTCCCGAGGATTTAGGCCCGCGTCGGAAAAAAGTTGGATAAGTTTTGAGCGCGCAAATGGTGTCTTCTTGTACTCGATTACCGTGACATCGGTGGAAAGTCTCTCCCGTAAAATTGCCAGAGTTTTGCGCGAGGTGCCACAGTCCGGGTTATGCCAAATTGTCGCCTTCATAGCCTGCTTGCTCCTAGCGAAACTGAATAAAGAGAGTTGCCAAATGGCCCGAAAGGGGAGCCTGGGTCAATCGGAAGTTTAGCAAAGCTGGCATGATTTCAATGATCATGCTCTCGCCATTACGAATCACTTGCATTTGCGAATTATTCGCAATAGTGCTGCGTTTCAATAATGCGAGACATTCGCAATAAAATGAGGTCTTCCCGGTCTATGCGTGGTTTTCATCTCCTGTTTTTATCATCGATGCTTTTTCCAGTGCCGGCGTTCTCTGAGGACATAGTGGCCGTTGATGCTGGCTATGACGACGAAAACACTATTGTCGTAACGGGGACTAGCGATGGTTACGCGGCGTCTGACTCAGCCACAGCGACCAAAACCGACACGTTGCTTATTGATGTCCCGCAAACAGTGAATGTTATTACCCGTCAACAGCTTGATGATCAGGCACTTCACAGCATCGGCGATGCATTACGCTATGTACCGGGCGTCACAGTAGGACAGGGTGAGGGCAATAGGGACCAGATCACCATGCGCGGTCAGAACAGCACGGCTGATTTCTTCCTAGACGGTGTCCGGGATGACGTTCAATATTACCGAAGTCTCTATAATGTTGAACGTGTCGAGGTGCTCAAAGGACCATTTGCACTGATATTCGGGCGCGGCGGCGGCGGTGGTATCATCAACCGCGTGCAAAAGGCCCCCATCGCAGACGAACAGTTTTTTTCCGGTGAACTGACCGCCAACAGCTTTGGCGCATATGAACTTGCGGCAGATGCCAATTTGCCGCTCGGCGGCGGAGCGGCAGCCCGCTTGAATGCGGACTATGCGCGCATCAACAACCACCGCGACTATGTGGGTGGCGAACGCTTTGCGGTTAATCCCTATGTTGCGGCCAAGTTGAACGAGGACTGGAAACTGGGGCTATCTTACGAGTTTTTGCACGACGATCGCGTGGCAGACCGCGGTGTGCCGTCTTTGGCTGGGGTGCCTATTACAGGATATGATCAACAGTTTTTCGGAATCCCAGGCCTAAATCGTTCTCTGGTCGATGCCCATATCGCCAAACTTCGCATCGACGGGACGCCAACCGATACCATCCGCGTCTTTGCAACGTTGCTCTACGGCGACTACGGCAAGCTATATACCAATGTTTATGCAAACGGTGCGGCCACGGCGCAAAATGGCACTGTGGCTCTGGCCGCATATACCGATCCGACGCAGCGTCAGAATTTTATGGCGCAAGCCAACGTGCAATGGGATGTCCGTACCGGCCCGCTTGAGCATAAGCTTTTGTTTGGCATTGAATATGGAGATCAGAAAAGCGCGAACCAGCGGACGCTAGGCACATTGTCGAGCCCAACCCTCAATCTCGCTGCGCCTTTGTTCCCGACAGTCACTTTTAGCACCGCTTCGCGCGACACTGTTTCCGAAGTCGAGTTTTTCTCTGCTTACGTGCAGGACCAGTTGAAGTTGGGGGAACATATCGAGTTAGTTGGCGGTCTGCGCTTTGATCGTTTTTCGATAAACGGAACTGACCTGTTTCCGCTGGTGGACCGTCCATTCGGCCGCAGGGACGAGCTGTTTTCCCCGCGATTGGGTCTAATTATCAAACCGAGAGAACATCTCTCGATTTACGGCAGTTATAGCGAGTCCTTCCTGCCGCGTTCTGGTGACCAGTTTTTGTCGCTCACCACAACACAGGAAAACCTGGCGCCGGAGAAGTTCACAAGCCGCGAAATTGGCGTGAAATGGGATGTGAGCGATCTGAGCCTAACGCTTGCGGCATTCCAACTGGACCGCAGCAATGCGACGACACCCGACCCGGCCAACCCGCTATTGAGTATCAACGTTGGCTTGACACGTACCAGAGGGATCGAGGCGTCGGTTGCTGGGCGGATCACACCGAACTGGCAAGTTAGCGGGGGTTTTGCGCTGCAGGAGGGAATTCTTCAAGGCAACGGCACGGTCAAACTGGCACAGCTCCCTAAGGCGCAATTCTCGCTGTGGAACCGTTATGACTTCTCGACCAAGCTCGGCGCAGGTTTAGGCGTAATCCGCCAGTCTAGCCAATATGCCACAATACGGACGAGTGCAGCGTCGACACTGCTTTCCGGTTTCACACGCTTGGACGCTGCGGTGTTTTTCAATCCGTCCGATCGGTTGGGATTGCAGTTGAATGTCGAGAATGTGCTCGATGCCCGCTATTTTGCGGACGCGCATAACAACAACAATATCTCGCCTGGAGCACCTATCAACGCGCGTCTGACGGCAAAGTTGAAATTCTAGGCGGCTGTCACCGCAGCCTTGTGCGCTTTGCCGTTTTCGACATAATGCGCAACGCCGAGACGCATTCCAGCCATTGTTGGTTCGTCCAGTTCGCGGACAAAGCGCGCCGGAGTTCCCGCCCAAAGCTGCTGCGTCAACACACGTTTGCCCGGGGTTAGGAGTGCCCCTGCGCCCAGCATTCCGTAGCTTTCGATCACGCAGCCGTTCATGACCGTTGCCGACATGCCGACGAACGCGCGGTCGTTCAGAACGCAGCCGTGAATGACCGCCATATGCCCAATCAGCACATCCTCCCCGATCACCGTCGGAAAGCCGTCTGCCTGCCCCGGGATTGGCCCGTCGCAATGCACGATGGTGCCATCCTGTATGTTGGTTCTGGCACCGATGGTGATGCTGCTAACGTCAGCACGCAGGACGCAATTATACCAGATGCTAACCTCCGGCCCGATAGTCACGTCGCCGATAATTCTGCATCCCGGAGCAATGAAGGCGCTGTCGTGTATTTGCGGAATTTTTCCGTGGAGTGGGATGATGCTGACATCCTGCATGGCTTATCTTCCCCGCAAGAGCCGCGCCGCATGCGCGGCATGATAGGTGAGCACGCCCGAACATCCTGCCCGCTTGAATGCCATCAGCGTTTCGAGAACCAGCGCGTCGCGTTCCCCTGCACCAGCTGCGACCGCCGCTTCGATCATCGCATATTCGCCCGACACCTGATAGGCGTAGACTGGCACATCGAATTTGTCGCGCACTTGTCGGATAATGTCGAGATAGGGCAGTCCGGGTTTGACCATCACACTGTCCGCGCCTTCTTCTATATCTAGCGCTACTTCGCGGAGTGCCTCGCGCGCATTAGCCGGGTCCATTTGGTAGCTTTTCTTGTCGCCTTTCAAAAGGCCTTTGGAGCCCACCGCATCGCGGAATGGACCGTAAAAGGCACTGGCATATTTGGCGGCATAGGACATGATCTGGACATTGACATGGCCCGACATTTCGAGCGCTTTACGGATTGCGCCAATGCGGCCGTCCATCATGTCCGAAGGTGCGATAATGTCGGCACCAGCCTCGGCCTGTACCAAAGCCTGGCCAACAAGACATGCGACCGTTTCGTCGTTAAGCACATATCCTTCGGCATCAACCAATCCGTCCTGCCCATGGCTAGTGTACGGATCAAGCGCCACGTCGGTTAGGATGCCGATCTTGTCGCCGTGCGCTGCCCTAATCGCGCGGATTGCTTGGCACATCAAATTTTCCGGATTGCTGGCTTCGGATGCGTCCTCGCTGCGCTTGTCTGCCGGAGTATTGGGAAACAAGGCGATGCACGGAATGCCAAGCTCTATTGCCTCGCCAGCACGTTTTACGATGTTGTCGACCGACCATCGCGAAACACCGGGCAGGCTGGCTATTTGCTCTTCGACGTCTGACCCGCTTGTCACAAAGAGCGGCCAGATAAGGTCAGCAGGACTTAAAGTCGTTTCGCGTACCATTTCGCGGGACCAGTCATGACGTCGCGCGCGCCGTGGTCGTGTATTAGGAAAAGACATATTTAAACGGACCTGAGTGGCTTGATAATGCGTCTCTAGCCCAAGCAAAGCCGCGCCTCAATGCCGCAAATGCGCTTTGGCGGCTACATCCCAAGCGTTGCCGGAAAACCGCGGAAAACCAAGCAAGTTCACACTGTGGCGCGGATTTGAGAGGTAGGAAGTTCGCACAAGTTGACTGTGTCCGAGTGAATATTTGGCCCAGCATTTATTAAAGTTCACTTTTTTGGTGGCGCGTATCTGCGTTGGCAGCGCGGCTATCGATGTTGCTGAAATGTGGAGCACAAATTGGGGTGTGTAGGAAAGCAAAATCTTGCAAGAATCTGTGAAGGGACGACCATTGCTCGTCACGTGATCGCGGGACAAAAGGACGATTTTCCGGTTGTTTTAGTCGATTTTTGCACCTCAACTTTACCACTCGTTAACCACTTAGCGGTGATAACGATGCCGCGACCTTGCTTACGGCTTGGCTTCACGGGCCTGATCGCCGAATTTGGGATGTAGACGGGTAATGATATGAAGAAAAACATTGTTTTCCATATGGTTTACGCTGCCGCTTTAATTGTTGCTGCCGCGTCTGGTTCCGGCTTGGCATTTGCTGAAAGAGCGTTCGCACAGGGCAATCCAGCGGGTTCTACCGGCACGAATGCAGTTTCCCTTTCCAGCACTGCTGTCATCGAGCGCGTTGAAAAGGACAAATCCGGCAAAGAGCGCACAGTTTTCAAAACGCCAAAAGAAGTTGTTGTCGTACCCGGCGACCATGTTGTGTTCACTTTGAGCTATTCAAATTCTGGCGCCGAACCCGCGTCTGGCTTTCGTGCGACCAATCCAATGCCTGCGCCTGTTCAGTTTGTTGCGGCAAACGAAGACTGGGCAGAAGTTTCTGTCGATGGTGGCGCGACTTGGGGCAAATTGGTCGATCTCGCAGTATCAACGCAAGCCGATGGCGCAACGGGCTCACGTCCAGCGAAAAGCGAAGATGTGACGCACGTTCGTTGGGTTTTTGCCGAAGCGATTGCACCCGGCAAAAAAGGCTCCGTCTCTTATCGTGGCCTGATTAAGTAACGAAATTCCGTTATTTCCTTAACTTTGCTACTCGTGCTGTCCCGCGCTGGTACATAGCACAGTTAACGCGACATTTTATTCGTTAAACCAGCACCGTTAACTACCTTTCCCTATAGCTAATTGCCCAATTCGCCTGCATCTTCAGGGCAATTCCACTCTTGGAGTATGAAGTGATGCGGCAATCCATTAACTCTTTCAGCGGCGCTTTGACGCTTGCAGCGCTTTTTGCTCTGCCACTTGGCTTATCGGCATGTGGTCGCGAGGCCAACGAAGCAAAAACAGTCGAAGCTCTCGACGAAAAACTGATCGGCAAAGGCAGCGATCCCGAAATGAATGTTGCGGTGCAGGACCGCATTTTGGTCGATCCCGAAATGGCGGACAGCGCGAACACAAACGTCGTGAAAACTGCCCCAGAGCCAGTCGGATCGCCGATCCCGCCTGATAATGGCTATGAAGCCGCAGGCGCATCGCGTTCGGCAAGAACTGCGGTTGCTTCAGCAGAAGACATTGACAGCGCGCGCATCATGCGTGCGCCGAAGCCAACGATCGTAGCTGCTGAAGATTGCCAGGGTTGCGGAGCACACCGTGGCAAAACGCTCGGAGCACTTGCCGAAGATCAAGGTGTAGCCCGTGGTAAGGGCACATGCGATGCGAAATTGACTTACGGCGCAGCATGGTCAACGCGCATGCCCTATGAATTTCCCGTTTATCCGCGCGGCAGGCTGCAAGAAGCTGGCGGTGTAGAAAACGGCATTTGCGACATTCGCGTGGTCAGCTTCACGACATCGGCTGCTATGAAGGATGTAGTTGATTATTATTATACTCGCGCCTCACGCTCGGGCTATTCGGCGGAATATCAGATCCGTGCTGGCGAACACACATTGGGCGGCGTCCGTGACAAGGACTCTGGCGCTTATGTCATCACATTCAACCCGCACGCAGGTGGCGGCACATCGGTGGACATCGTTGCGAATAACGGCCGCTGATGCACTGAATCAATAAATTTTTCTGCGAACCGAAACGACTTGGGGGAAGGCTTGCCTTCCCCTCTTTATTTGTGCGTTCACCGTGCGTAAATTTATGCAATCACATGCTTTTGCGCTTGCCCATTGGCAAATTCGCTTTACTTTGTTCGGACCAAAACGCGGGAGAAAATGATCATGAAAAATTGGATTGCATTTGCTTTGACGGTTGTGGCCGTAACCTCCTCGCCAAGCGCGATGGCGCAAGGTGTTTTCGATCTCGGCGCGCTGACCAGCAGTATCGGAAAGACAACCACGACCACCGGCGCGAAAACTCCTTCGATTTCCATCGATGTACTAAATTATAAACCAACCGCGCAGTTAAGCGCGGAAAATCTGAAAAAATTCTACGCCAGCCTCGATAGCATTAGTCCGGGCATGGGTGGGCAATTGGAAAGCGGTCTTGCGGGGCAAGATGTGTTTGGCATGCTTGATAGCGAACTCGCGAAATACGGCGTTCGTCCTAATAATCTTGGCGATGCCATGGCTATTTACATGATCGGCAGTTGGCTCTCTGCCAATGGAAAGACCGAGGATCCGACCACCACTCAAGTAGCTGGGGTACGCAAAATGGTCGAAGAAACTTTGGGTAAGGTGCCCGAAATGACGAAGCTGTCCGACGCAGACAAGCAATCGTCAGCGCAAGCGTTGCTGCTCCAGCTTTTTCTCAATGAAATGATGATTGATAGCGTGAAGGCCGATCCTGTTGCTTTCAAAAAGGTCGGTGCGGACATAAAGGCTGCTGCAAAAACAATGGCAGGATTTGATGCCGATCTTTTTGACATGACGCCTTCGGGGCTCTCCCGCAAAGCAAAGTAAGTTTGTAATGCGGCGGATCGCAGCACAGCTATTTGCGTTAATTGCGGCGCTGCTCGCTGCTTTGCCAATCTCCGCGGACGACCCGCCCACCGATTTCTCCAAGACAAATCACCGCGATAACCGGTGATTGGGTTGCCGAAGACTGGCGTCGGGGTACTTTGAAGCTGCACCCCAAGCAATATAACTCGCAAAGCGACCGGCATCTAACTTTATATGCCGAAGAACTGGCCAATGGGCGCACGGCGCTGGACGCGGCGCGCAACCATTTTGAAGGCTATGAACTCGACGACGATACCACCGATCCAACTAAGGTGAGTATGAAAGGTGTCGAAGAAATGGCGCCGGGTATATTGGTGGTTAAATACCGGTGGAGTTATGCTTTCGATAGCAACCTTAGCTTTTTCGGTATCGTGACGACTGCAAAGGGCAGCTTCGTGCCGTTTCATGCAAATTGCGAAACCGATGATCCGAAATTTCCCGAACAATATCCGTTAGCAAAATGTGTGGAGATGATGGCTAAGCTTTTGATGTTTGTTCAGGGCGGTGCAGCAACCGAGGGAAAGCGGCTCGTCCTGCCGGAAACACCTGCGCCGCTCAATGTCGCCGGATGGGATGGGCAGTATTTGAAGGACGGCACGTCGCTTGTTACCACGGGTAGCTTCAACGGGCTGCGCAAGGTCTTGCTCTATGCATCCCCGCCGCGGAGTATTCCGGCTGGTCAACTTGCCCCGGCGCTCAAGCAATTTTCCGATGGCATTGTCCATGACGATGATGATGCCGATAAGGATCCCGGTAGCATCCGCGTCGTGGGCACAGATGCCGATCCGTGGCTGCGCCGAGAATTTCCCGATGCGTTTCGAAGGACCATCGATCCAGATGGCGGGCACGGTGAAAACACCCGATGGGAAAATTGTTTTACTGGGCATAAGATGTCCGAACAAGGGCTGGCTGGGGACATGTTCGCACGGTATCGAGCAGGCAAAGCTCCAGATTAAATCAGGCCAAATGGAGCAAAGGCGATTGGCCTATATCGGGGCGCGGCAATCGCCCATACCTGCGAACGGGATCAAAACGGCGGATGTTTTGGGAATTTACGGGGTCGGCAAATTTAACGGGAACAGCTTTGTTATCGACGGTGATCTCTATTTGAAAGACGGCACAGTCTATCGCTCACTCGACACCGCGCCGCAATTTATTGTCGCTGCTGAATCGAAGCAGAAAGAGCCTGCGGAATGGGGCCGGTGGCGCCGGAGCGGCGGGTCGATGCTGATAACCAACAGCACGGGCGAAACCGAAAGCAAGGAAGCTGCACCATCGAACCTGCTTGTCGGAGGCACTAAAGCAACCAAAATCAGCGGTCTGTATGAGACGGTTTCGAGCGGCGGCACCCCATTCGGCGGAGGCTGGGTCAGCCATGCCAACTACGAGTTTTTCTCCGATGGTACGTTTAAAAATGACCGCAGCAGCTCTTTTTCAGTGATGGGAACCGGCACCGGCGGCGACCTTACCCCGACACAGATTGCGGCAGGGGGCAGCAGTAGCTCGACTGGCAAGGCGCGATATGAGGTCGATGGTTTTATGATCTCGTTTTTCTATCCAGACGGCCAGATCGAGCGCGAGTCCTTTGCGATCTATGCAAATGATGTGAACAATCCCAAACGCAAATATGTGTTGATCGGCGGAACGCCCTATACGCTCGATGATGGGGACTGAAATGGCATGGAAGCGATTATGGCTCGTTTTTGTTGGTGCCTTAGCACTTCTGTTTTCTGCGCATGCAAAAGCCGAACCGACCGATTTCTCCAAGCAAGTCACCGCGCTGACAGGCGATTGGGTGGCAGAGGATTGGAAGGAGGGTTGGATAAAACTCCATCCCGAAAAATATACTTGGCAAAGCGATTATTATATGGAGCTGGTGGCCGAGGAGCCAGTGCTTGAACGCAATGCGCAAGAAGCATTGATCAAAAAATATGATGTCATTACCCGGGAAAAAGTTCCCTTTGATAGCCGCGAAGCAAAGCAGGTATTTTCCGGCGCGTGGGCTTTTGGAGGACATTGGATAGACAGCTATGGCGACCGAAATATAAGCCTATGGGGCGTGATAACGACCGCCGCCAATTCTTTTGTCTTTTTCAGCGCGAATTGCCAGCCGGGCAAGGGCAGGGGAGCTGAGTCCGATGCTTGTGTCGCCAAAATTTCGAAAATCATGGAGCTTTTGCAGAGCCGCAGCTTAGTGCTGCCCGAACCGCCCGTACCACTGACGGTTTCCGGCTGGAAAGGGCAATATGACAACAGCGGGGTTTCGACGCTGACGAATAGCAACTATAATAGCACTGTTACCGCTATAATCCGCGTTTCGCCGCCGCTTAATATCCCGGCAGATAGCCTGCAGAATGTGATCGAGGAGTTTGGTCAAGCTTTGTGGGACGATCTTGTTACCGGGGCTTCCAAAACACCTTCGGCGCAGCGGTGGGTGGGAACAACGACTGATCCGTGGCTGCGCACTACATTTCCCAATACGATTGAAACAGAGAACGAGTTGACGGTCATGGCAGGCAGCGTAAAGATAGCCGATGGACGGACAGTCTTGCTCTCGGTCAGTTGCCCTTATATCGGATGGCAGTCGACCTGTGCTCGGGGTATCGAGCAGTCAAAGCTATTTTTGACATCGGGCATAGTCGAGCAACGACGGCAAAAAATCATTGTCGCCAACAGCAAGCCATTACCAGTCAATGGCTTGAAAAACAGCGATATACTGGGAATTTACGGCACATATAGCACGCATGGCGGCGTCGCGCTGTCTTACGACGGGAACTATTTTCTGAAAAACGGTCAGGTTTTTAATAGTGCCGACGATGCCCCCGCCATGATTGATCCGGTTGTGTCGCAGAAATCCAATCCGGAAAGCTGGGGGCGCTGGACGCGTAAGGGCTCGGAAATGCATGTCGTTTGGGGTGATGGCGGCGCAGAAGACATCAGCGCAACGCAAGACAATCTGCAAATCGGTGGGCCGAAGGGGTTGCGGCTCGAAGGCTATTATGGCTCGATATCGAGCAGCGGCAGTTTGATTACAAATACTGGGTTCGTGAATAGGTCGGGCTATACGTTCAACGCGGACGGTACGTTTACAAGCTCTAGCAGCAATATGTTTTCGGTCGGAGGATTTGTCGCCGACAGTGTTTTGCCAACGCAAATCGCGTCGGGCGGAGGAGGGTCGAAAAGTGCGAAAGCACGCTATGAAATTGACGGCTATATGATTACGTTCTTTTATCCAGATGGTCAGATTTCAAGGCGGGCTTTTGCGATGAATGCCAGAGATGCGAACAACCCGAAGCGTGAAACGATATACATCGATGGTTCTGCACAGACATTGAACGGTGGAGAGTGAAATATGTTTCGATCCGTTCAAAAGACAAATTAAGTTAGCCCCTTAGCCCTGAGATTGTCGAAGGATGTCTATAGGTTTGCGCTGCCCTTTGAAGCGTGCTTCGACAGGCTCAGCACTGCGGATTGGGTTAGGCGTGCTTCGACAGGTTTAACCCTTCTGCATCGAGAGCCGCGCTATTTCGCTCCAAAATCCCTACGCTTCCTTTATCGGACCGGGGCAGCTAAGGGGGCGCTATGAAATCCACGCTTCTTGTTATGATCGGCGGCGCTGTCGGTGCAGCCTTGCGCTTTCAATTGGCGCGCTTATTGTCGGCAACGGCGGAAGGGTGGCCTTGGGCAACCTTTTTGGCCAATTTCGCCGGAGGCTTTGCGATGGGACTGCTTGCGGCCTGGTTACTAAAGGCAGGAAGTCACGGCGAAACTATGCGTTTGCTAATGGGCGTCGGTGTGCTTGGCGGCTTTACAACCTTTAGCGCATTCAGTCTGGAAATGGCGCAGATGATAGAACGCGGATCGATTGGCTTGGCGCTCGGTTATGCTGTGTCTTCTGTGCTACTGGCGCTGATCGGCCTGTTTGCCGGCATGGCAATTATGAAGGCCACGATATGACAAAGTCCCTACAATCCAACGTCCGGCAATATGCCGTTGCCGCCGATGATGATGATATCAGGCTAGACCGCTGGTTTAAGCGGCATTTGCCCGAAGCCAGCTTCAACTTAGTATCTCGCTGGGCGCGCACTGGCCAACTTCGCGTCGATGGCAAGCGGGCGGCTCCGGGCGATCATGTGAAGGCGGGGCAAATGATCCGCATACCACCCGCCGATGCTGCAACCAAGGCCGCAGCGCGTCCCGTCGTAAAGCGCAAAACTTTATCCGACGATCAGATCGAATTCGCGCAGAGCCTTGTCATCCACAAAGACGCTTCTGCTTTGGTGCTCAACAAACCAGCCGGCCTTGCCACGCAGGGCGGCACAAAAACCAGCGAGCACGTGGACGCATTGCTCGACGGATTATGGTTTGAGGCAGAAGGGCGCCCGAAACTTGTTCACCGGCTGGATAAGGACACGTCAGGTGCTTTGCTCTTAGCGCGTTCGGCAAAAACAGCTGCACATTTCTCCAAGGCATTTTCGTCACGGACAGCGCGCAAGGTCTATTGGGCACTGGTCATCGGTGTTCCTGCTATCGAAGACGGCATAATCGAGCTTCCAATTGCCAAGCAGCCTGGAACCGGCGGCGAAAAAATGTATGTTGATCCGATCGAAGGCCAAAGCGCAAAGACCCGTTACCGCGTGATCGAACAAATGGGCAGCCGCGCTTGCTGGGTTGAGTTGCAACCCTATACCGGACGCACCCACCAATTACGCGTGCACATGGCCGCCATTGGTCACCCCATTGTCGGCGATGGCAAATATGGCGGCAAAGATGCTTTCCTCACTGGTACAATCAGCCGCAAGATGCATTTGCACGCGCGGCGCATCCGCATCGATCATCCGTCGGGTGGGCATCTCGATATTGTGGCGGACTTGCCGACGCATATGGCGGAGAGTTTTGCCGACCTCGGCCTCGATATATCGCTCGGCGATGCAATGGTGCTGGTCACACCCAAGGCGAAAGATACCGCAGAGGGCAAGCGGCGCTTGGCTGCCAATATCGCCAAGGCTGCGCGTAAGGAACGCAAAGGCGAGAGACGCTCGCGCGGCACCGAGCCGGTGAAAAAAGGGCGAAGCGACAGTAAGAAAGACACGGCCAAGGCAATAGCGTCGAACGCGCACGGCAAAGATAAGGGCAAGCCGACAGAACGGACAAAAAGCAGGCCATTGGACACCACCAAGCTAGCACGCAAGATTGGCCCTAAGCCCGCAAAACGTGGCAGCAACGCCGCTGCTGCTGCGAAAAAAGCAGCGCCCAAAAAGAAATGACCAAAGTCCGCCTCGCCATTTTTGATTGCGACGGGACGTTGGTCGATAGCCAAGCCAACATTGTTGTGGCGATGGAACATGCCTTTAATTCAGCAAATGAGCGACCACCGCTACCCGAACAAACCCGACGCACGGTCGGCCTTAGTCCGTTTGAAGCAATGCGTGTGCTTCATCCAGCAGGCACAGATGACGATCACGCACTACTCGTCGAGAAATATAAGCAGGCCTTTTTGGCGCTGCGCGGAAATGGCGCGGTGCAAGAGCCGCTATACGACGGCATAGCAGAGCTGCTCGATAGACTGCGCGACGATGGCTGGTTGCTGGGTGTCGCGACCGGTAAGTCCGATCGCGGTTTGCAGCGCTGCCTAACCCATCACGGGCTGGAAAAGCACTTCATTACGTTGCAAACCGCCGACCGGCATCCCTCAAAGCCGCATCCTTCGATGATAGAGCAAGCACTTTCCGACGCTGGCGCAGCGCCAGAACAAACCGTTATGATAGGCGATACGGTGTATGATGTTTCGATGGGTAACGCCGCAGGTTGTGTTTCCATAGGTGTGGCTTGGGGCTATCATCCGCCAGAGGAATTGCTAGGTGCCGGCGCGAAGGGCGTGGCTCATACGACGGAGGAATTGGGCGAAATGCTAGGAGCAATGAAATGAGTGAACTCCCAAAAGAGATACAGGATCCTGAAGCTCTCGCCAAGCAACGCTTTTTCACATTGTCACTCATCCGGCTGGCGGGCGCGTTGTTCATCGCGCTTGGAATTGCGATTATCTTCAAGGGCGTTTGGGGACTGTCCAAGACGGCAGGTTACCTGATTTTTGCCAACGGCATTCTCGATTTTGCCATTATTCCGGTTTGGCTTGCGCGCCTTTGGAAGCGCAAAGACGCCGAATGAGAAGATTTTGGAAGGCGGCCGAACTTTCCCAATGTGCGGCAGGCTATAGTCTGGCGCTCGACGGGCGGCCCGTAAAAACTCCCAAAGCGAATTTGCTCGTTCTTCCCAATCTCGCGCTTGCCCAGACGGTGCAGCAAGAGTGGCAGGCCGTGCCCGACGGTGCCGATGTTAATCCTGCCGCGATGCCAATGACAGGCTTTGCCAATGCCACCACCGATCACGTGTTGCCCGATCCGTCGCAATTTATAGGCGCGATTGCAGCTTACGGGGAGAGCGATGCGTTCTGTTACCGCGCGGAAGCGGGTACCCCGCTTGCGGAACGACAAAAGGAAATTTGGGACCCTTGGTTGAATTGGGCCGCAAAGCATTACCGTGTTGAGTTCGTCGTAGTAGAGGGTGTTCTGCACAAGGCGCAGCCCACAGCCACGCTGGAAAAATTGCGCGATGCAGTTGCCGTCCAAGACGCTTACAAGCTGGCTCCTTTAGGGAAAATAGCGCATCTAACGGGTTCTCTGGTCGCGACGCTCGCGTTGGTTGAAGGCGCGGGGGATGCTGAAGAGCTTTGGACGGCGTCTTGCCTTGATGAGTTATGGCAGGAAGAGCTGTGGGGCTCCGACCATTGGGCAGAGAAACACCGTGCCGACCGTCGGGCTGATTACATGGGTGCGGTGCGGTTTTTGGAACTGTTGAGGCTTTGAATGTCCTAGTCCGCGACCAAATCCCGGACAAAACCAATCAAACCCTTTTGTCGCCGACGCTTTAACCGCTCTGCAGTGAGGATTTCGCGAACTTGGGCAAAGCAGCTTTCGATGTCGTCATTAATCAGGACATAGTCATAACCGTCCCAGTGGCCTATCTCTGACTTGGCGCGGGCCATCCGGTCGGCAATCACATCATCGCTGTCGGTGCCGCGGGAACGTAGCCTTCGCTCCAGCTCTTCGATAGATGGCGGCAAAACGAATACCCGGACCACATCGGGTCCCGCTTCTTGATAAAGCTGCTGTGCGCCCTGCCAATCGATATCAAACAGAACATCACGTCCGGCGGCAAGTTCGGCTTCTACCGGAGCTTTGGGAGTACCGTAGCGGTGGTTGAATACATGTGCCCATTCCAGAAAAGCGCCCTCGCTCGCCATCGCTTTGAAAGTAGCAACGTCACAAAAATTATAGTCTACGCCGTCGACTTCACCCGGCCTCGGCGGGCGAGTGGTGTAGGATACCGAAAGGGCAATATCGGGAACGGCATTCAGCAACATGCGAGACAAAGTCGACTTTCCCGCACCCGAAGGAGATGACAGCACAAACAACAGGCCCCGCCTGTCCAGTTTTTGGTTCGTGTCATTATTCGCTTGAGCCATAGCTGCACCTGCCGCAAACACGGGCGCAGCGTCAAGCTTTTTGGGGAAATCAGATAATGAACTGGCCGCTTCGGATCAGCAAATTCAGCGCACTCATCGCTTTTGCTTTGTTTGCGGCGTTTGCTGTAATCCTCTTCGCGATGGGGCGCCCACCGATCTGCGCCTGTGGCGATGTAAAATTGCTGCACTTGGTCGTGCAGTCGCCCGAAAACAGCCAGCATATTGCCGATTGGTACACGCCGAGCCACATCACCCACGGTTTTCTCTTCTACGGATTGGGGCATCTGTTGCGCAAGAAGTGGCCCGCGCTTTTTCCGCTCGGCGTGTCCGTTGCTATGGCGGTGTTGATCGAGGGCGCGTGGGAAGTACTGGAAAATTCGCCAATCATTATCGACCGTTACCGCGAAGTCACAATTAGCTGGGGCTATAACGGGGACAGTATCGTAAATTCTATGGCTGACATTGCCTGGATGATCATTGGGTTTTTCATCGCGTCGCGGCTGCCTTGGCAACTTACACTGGCGATCGCGTTGTTCTTTGAGATTTTCACCGCATGGATGATCCGCGACAATCTAACGCTTAATATCTTGATGCTTGCCGCGCCGATTGAGAGTATCAAGCAGTGGCAAGCGGGTGCCAGCGACTATTGGGTTACAGGGAAGCCATGAACGAAGTCATAAATTTCGAACAACTGGGGCTGTCGCCGGAACTTTTCCGCATCGGGAATTTTGCGCTGCGCTATTACGGTTTGGCCTATTTGTCCGGCATATTGATTGGATGGTGGCTTTTGAAACATATGCTGGTGCGTACCCTGGCGCCGATAACGCCCGATCAAGTCGACGAGTTCATCATTTGGATTACGCTGGGAATAGTGCTTGGTGGCAGGCTCGGATATGTGCTTTTCTACGCGGAGGATGGCTATCTGGACAATCCGCTCAATCTGTTTGCTGTGTGGAAGGGCGGCATGGCATTCCACGGCGGCGTTGCCGGTGTGGCCACCGCGGCGCTGATCTTCGCATGGCGCAACAGGCTTAATTGGATGCGGCTTTGTGACTATGTTGTCTGCGTTTACCCAATCGGCCATTTGTTCGGCAGGTTGGCGAATTTCGTCAATGGCGAGCTATGGGGCAGGCCAACCGATGGCAGCTGGGGTATCATTTTCCCCGGCGCAGGACCAGAGCCGCGTCACCCGAGCCAGCTATACGAGGCAGGGTTAGAAGCGATTATACCATTCATCATATTGTCGTGGCTTTTCTGGCGCACCGACGCCCGGCTTTTTTCCGGCCGGTTGGCAGGGGCGTTCTGCATTACGATGGGCCTTGGCCGGTTCGTGGCGGAATTTTACCGCGAACCGGACCGCGACATCGGATTCCTCTCCACAGGCATGACCATGGGACAAACGCTAACGATACCAATGTTCATCATTGGTATCGCTTTGCTGTGGATTTCAAACAAGAGGCGCGTCGGTATTCCAGACGAGCCGGCTTCTACCTGACGTTGTAGCGCTCTGACTGAAATTGCTGGTCGCTTTGTTGGCGAACCTGCTGGCTTGCGTCAAAATCTGATCCGATCCGTTGTTCAATCAGCCGTTGCTCTTTGCGTTTGTCATAAACTTTTTTGGCAATGATTGCGCCGCCGACGGCCAAAGCGCCGGGAAGCGAACGCGTGGCAATACGCGTAGCAATAATGCCGACACCAGCACCAACGATTCCGTGGCCTTGGCGCTTGCCAATCATCTCTCCGACAAGTGCACCAGCAACATTTTTGACCATGGGGTTGTTCTTTAAAATAGCCATTATTCAACTCCTCATAAACGCCCCCGCTTAAATCATGTTCTTAGCTATTACGTGCGAGTCGTATGTAGCCTCGTCAACCAGCCCCGAGACGAGTGCTGCCTCGCGTAAGCTGAGCCCCTTTTCATGTGCAAGCTTGGCAATTTTCGCGGCATTGTCATAGCCAATCACCGGAGCAAGGGCCGTCACAAGCATCAGGGACCGATCCACTAGTTCGGCGATGCGTTCGCGGTTGGGTTGCAGCCCCTCAACGCAGTTTTTGGCGAATGTCTCCATCCCAATGCTGAGCAGTTCGATTGAGCGCAGCACATTGGCAGCGATCAGTGGCTTGAAGACATTGAGCTCCAAATGCCCTTGCATCCCGCCCACAGTCACCGCCTGGGTATTGCCGATAACTTGCGCGGCAATCATCGTCAGCATTTCGCACTGGGTAGGGTTGACCTTGCCGGGCATGATCGAGCTGCCCGGTTCATTTTCGGGCAGACTGAGCTCGCCGAGACCGGATCGCGGACCGGAACCGAGCAAGCGGATGTCGTTAGCGATTTTGGTAAGCGCAACGGCGAGTGTGTTGAGCGCGCCGGAGAGATAAACAAGCACGTCGTGCGCGGCGAGTGCTTCAAACTTGTTGGACGCTGTTTCAAAAGCAATGCCGGTTGCCTTTGTCAGCTCCTTGGCCATCGCTGCGCCAAAGCCCTCGGGCGCATTAAGTCCGGTGCCAACTGCGGTGCCGCCCTGTGCCAGCTCTGCCAGCCCCTTTTCGGCCAGCACCATCAGTCGGATGCGCACATGGCGAATTTGTGCGTAATAGCCGCCAAATTCCTGCCCCAGCGTTACCGGTGTAGCATCCTGCATATGGGTGCGACCGATTTTAACAATATCGCCCCAGCTTTCTGCTTTGTTCAGCAGCGTAGCCTCCAACGTTTCTAGTGCGGGTTTCAATTGGTCACGAACGGCCAACGCAATCGCCACGTGCATCGCGGTCGGAAAGCTGTCGTTGCTGCTTTGTGCCATGTTGACATGATCATTTGGGTGCACCGGCGCTTTGCCCCCACGTGTGCCCGAGAGCGCCTCATTGGCGATCCCGGCTATCACCTCGTTCACGTTCATGTTTGATTGCGTGCCGCTGCCGGTCTGCCAGATCGTTAGCGGAAATTGGTCGTCATGTTTGCCTGTCAGGATAGAATCTGCTGCTGCAACAATCGCTTCGGCTATTTCGCCCGGCATTGCCCCCGATGCCTTGTGGACTAGGGCCGCAGCGCGTTTTACATGCGCAAGGCCAAGGATAATCCCAAGCGGCATGCGTTCATGCGGTGGAAACGGGAAGTTCGCGATGCTTCGCTGCGTTTGTGCGCCCCAATAGGCGTTTTCGGGGACCTCTATCGGGCCAAAGCTGTCGGTTTCGGTGCGGGTAGTGCCAGTCACTTCTTCCGGCCAAAATCCACTGAAACGACATTGGAGCCGTCTTCGCGTTCGATCCCGATCTCGTCATTTTCAGCCGCGTCATGGGGCTCAGGCTCGTTTTCGTCGGCATCGACATGGAATTGAAGCGCGAAATCAACTGCAGGGTCAACAAATGCCGTGATCGCCGAATAAGGAATGTAAAGATGCGAAGGCACTTGGCTGAATGAAAGGCCAACCTCGAAATGCTCCGGTTCTACCTTTAGATCCCAATATTTATGCTGCAGCACGATGGTCATCTCGTCGGGGAAACGTTCAATCAAGTGCTTTGGAATGGCAACACCCGGAGCTTGGGTTTTGAACGTGATGTAGAAATGATGGTCTCCGGGAAGTCCGTTCGCCATCACATCGCCCAATACCCGCCCGACCACCGCGCGCAGTGCCTCTTGCACCACGTCATCATATGGAATCAGGCTTTCGGGTGTGTCTTCGCTCATGAATCTATTGGTGAACGTGTCTGCGTCCTAAATCAAGATGCTATCAGCAACCTTGCCAAACGGTTTGGCTTAAGTATAGCCACGCGCATGCGTATCGGGACCATAAGCCGCAAAACCAACGAGACCAGCATCGATGTCGAGGTGAACCTCGACGGGACCGGTGTTTATGAAGTGAGCACGGGAATTGGCTTTCTCGATCACATGCTCGAACAGCTGTCTCGGCATTCATTGATCGATTTGAAGTTAAAGGCGGTAGGCGACCTGCATATCGACCAGCACCACACCACAGAAGATACCGGTATCGCGATTGGCGAAGCTGTGCTTCAGGCGCTTGGCGAAAAGCGGGGTATCACGCGTTACGGCTCTGCCTACGCGCCGATGGACGAAACGCTAACGCGCTGCGCACTGGATATTTCCGGTCGTCCCTATTTTGTGTGGAAGGTTGCGTTCAGCATGCCGCGTCTTGGTGAATGGGATACCGAGCTTATCGAGCATTGGTTTATGAGCTTTGCGAACTCGGCTGGCATCACACTGCACATCGAAAATCTATATGGTGCGAATAACCATCATATTGTCGAAAGCTGCTACAAGGCTTTGGCACGCGCGCTGCGTCAAGCGGTAGAAATTGATCCGCGCAAGGCAGATGCAATTCCGTCCACCAAGGGGACGCTCTAATCGTGAGCATCGCGCTTATCGATTACGGTGCGGGGAATTTGCAATCGGTGCGCAATGCGCTGAAAGCGGCAGGTGCTGACGACATCGATGTCACAGCAGACCCCGAAGCCGTTTTGCGCGCTGACCGGATTGTGTTGCCCGGTGTTGGGGCGTTCGCACATTGCATGACCTCACTGGCCGGGATCGAGGGGATGGTTGCTGCGCTTAATGAAGTGACAGGGGCAGGCGGCAAACCGTTCTTGGGCATTTGCGTCGGAATGCAGTTGATGGCCAGTATCGGCGTTGAACATGGCAATACTGACGGGTTGGGTTGGATCGCAGGGACCGTTCGATCTATTGATCCAGCTCCTAACATCAAGATCCCGCATATGGGCTGGAACAATGTGCATTTGGCGCAAAAGCACCCCGTATTAGAAGCAGGCGAGGCATATTTTTTGCACGGCTATCATTTCGCGACTGACGACGCGGCCGAATTGCTTGCGACAACAGACCATGGTGGCATGCTGACTGCAGCAGTCGGTCGAGACAATATTTTGGGTGTGCAGTTTCACCCCGAAAAAAGCCAAGCCTACGGTATCGCCACGCTAAAACGCTTTTTGGAATGGCGTCCTTGATGGAGGATTTGGCATGATCGTTTTTCCAGCCATAGACTTAAAGGACGGGCAAGTTGTGCGTTTGGCTGAGGGCGATATGGACCGCGCGACGGTTTACGCCGATGACCCAGCAGCGCAGGCTTTGCTCTTTGCCGAGGCGGGCGCCGAACATTTGCATGTTGTTGATCTCGACGGTGCCTTTGCGGGTAAACCCGAAAATGCGGAAGCCGTCGAAGGCATCATTGTGAACTTCCCGGGCTATGTGCAGCTGGGCGGCGGCATCCGTAATCGCGAAACAGTCGAGCGCTGGTTCGATCTGGGCGTCGCTCGACTGGTGATCGGAACAGCGGCACTGAAAGATCCAGAATTCGTCAAAGACATGGCGCGCGAATATGAAGGCGGAATTGTCGTTGCTGTTGATGCGCGTGATGGCTTTGTCGCAACCGAAGGCTGGGCGGAAAAGTCCGACATGCCGGTCGTCGATTTGGCGCGTCGGTTTGAGGATGCAGGTGTGGCTTCCATCCTGTTCACCGATGTTGGCCGAGACGGCATGCTGACCGGTTGCAACATTGACGCAACGGTTGATCTTGCGCGTCGGGTTCGGATACCGGTTATCGCTAGTGGCGGCGTGAAGGGTATCGACGATATCCATATGCTCAGCCTGCACACAAATGACGGGATCGAGGGTGTGATCACTGGTCGCGCCATTTATGACGGGCGGCTCGATTTGGCGACCGCAATCGCGATGGCGAATAGGGCATGACCGTCCGCATCCGTGTTATTCCGTGCCTTGATGTCGCTGGTGGCCGCGTGGTCAAGGGTGTGAACTTCGTCGACTTACGCGACGCGGGTGACCCGGTAGAGGCGGCGCGGGCCTATGATGCGGCGGGGGCGGACGAACTTTGTTTTCTTGACATCGGCGCGAGCCACGAAGGCCGCGATACGATCATTGACGTTGTGCGACGCACAGCCGAGGTGTGCTTCATGCCGTTGACCGTTGGCGGCGGCGTGCGTAGTGCAGAGGATGCGCGGGGTTTGCTTCTTGCCGGGGCAGACAAGGTGGCGGTCAACAGCGCTGCAGTTGCGCGGCCCGAAGTCGTCGCCGACATCGCTGAACGATTTGGCAGCCAATGCGTGGTTGCCTCAGTCGATGCAAGGCGAGTTGGAGAGCATTGGGAAGTCTTCACGCACGGCGGACGCAACGCAACGGGCATTGATGCGGTTGAACATGCTTTGCGGCTGGCAGAACTCGGCGCGGGCGAGCTGCTCGTGACCAGCATGGACCGCGACGGCACTCGCGATGGGTATGATTTGCAGCTAACCCGCACCATTGCGGATGCTGTATCTGTTCCGGTTATTGCCAGCGGTGGCGTGGGCAATCTCGATCACTTGGTTGAAGGCGTGGTCAAGGGGCATGCCAGCGCGGTGCTCGCCGCGTCGATCTTTCACTTTGGTGAAGCAAGCATATCGGACGCACATGCTGCGCTTCGCAGTGCTGGACTGCCAGCAAGGATCGGAGGCACAGATGCCAATTAAGGAAACACGCTTCAAATTCACTATGCGCATCGTTTTGGCGCTGTTTTATCTTTTTGCCGGCGTTGCCCACTTGCGCTCTCCAGCAGGTTTTCTTGCGATCACACCCGATTGGGTGCCCTGGCCGGAGGCTGTCGTCGCCGGAACGGGCGTCGCTGAAATCGCAGGGGCATTTGGCCTGATGGTTCCGCGACTGCGCAAAGCCGCTGGCATAGGCCTCGCGCTGTATGCGCTGTGCGTTTGGCCAGCAAATTTCAATCATGCCTTTAATGATATTGCGATGAATGGGCAGCATCTAAGCTGGTGGTATCATGGCCCGCGACTTGCATTGCAGCCGCTGATTATCTGGTGGGCATTATGGGTCGGCGGCGTCACATTCGGGCGCAAGCCAGCCAAAATCACCATTTGATCAGGTGCGGCACTACCAATCGACCGACAACTGCGCACGCACCAACGGCCAACGAATACCACAGCCCGATATAGGCTAAGTCATTATACGGGCAGTGGAAGTTGAAGGTGAATGCACCGAGAGCTCCGCCAGACAACCCGACAAGCAAACCGGCTCGGTTGGTTTGAACCGGCGCGCCGCTCCGCAAGAACAGCACCAGCGGAACCGAAATCATCGCCGCCACACAGATAGACCATGATAGGCAAGAAAGGCCGTCGCTTATTCTTTCGGTCAGGCCAATGGCGCCTCCGGTTAAGCTGACAACCAGCGCAGAGATTGGGAAAGTACATGCCGCTGCTAGCGCCATTTTCCACGCCGACGGCACGTTGCCTACCGATGGACTTGCCAAAGAAGCTGCCGCTCCGGCGGAGACGACTCCAAGCAATAGCAAGATGCCCGACCGCAACAAAAACATCGGATGGGGCGTCCCCGCGATCAGGTCTGCACGAGCACCGATCAGAGGCATGATCGCGATTATAGCGACGAACGCGACGGCCAACGGCCAAAGCAAGCCCTGCCGCGCGTTGAGCGGGCGTACGGGCGACAAGTCATCGACTAAGCTCGCCAGAAAAAAATCATCGTTCTTCATACTCATTCGCTTTCCAGGGTGGCCGCAAGCTTCTTTAGTCCGCGGTGGATATTTACTTTGACGGACGCATCGCTTTGACCAGTACGCGCTCCGGTTTCGCTAATGCTGTACCCTTCGATCTTTGCCAGACGGATCGCCTCTGCTTGTGCTCGCGGCAAATGCGCCAGCAGACCATCCAGCCCAAGCCGCGCGGCGACGCTATGGCCGTGGTCATCAACCGGAATGTCTTCGGAAAGGCTTTGCGCCGCGCTGCGATAATCTTGCCGCAGCCGGTCTATCCAGCGGAAACGGGCAATTGCGGCAAGCCAAGGCAGAAATGGCCTGCTTATATCGTAGCTTGCACGTTTGCGGTGCAGCGAAATCAGCACTTCCTGAACAAGATCGTCGATACTATCGGGGGCAATCTTGGCGCGGTAATATCGCTTTAGCCAGCTCTGACACTCGCCAAGAAGTACAGCATAAGCCTGTTTGTCGCCAGATTGGGACCGGATCATCAGCGACCTAAGTATGTCTTCGCCGGCGATCATTTGCGCTTCCGCTTCAAGATATGATCTAGCGACAAAATGCCTGCACCACGAACAATAAGCACCCATGTGAGCGCAAACCAAAGGCTGTGCACTGACCACCAGGCCTCGGGGAAGACGAAGAGTTGGATCACAAGCGTCATGCCGAGTAGCGCCAGAGCCGACAGTCGCGTGAACAGTCCGAGGACCAGCAACATCGGCAGGGCGTGTTCTGCATAAGTAGTCATATGCGCTGCAAAGTCCGAAGGCAGAAGCGGCGCATTGTTGAACGGTTCGTCGGCAAATTGGTGCAGCGTGTTCTCGCTCACTTGCAGCCAGCTGCCATCTTCGACCTTGGTCCGACCCGAACGCCAGAATATCCCGGCAAGCACGATCCGCACAAATAGCAAGGCAAAGGCTTCGGACCATTTGCTAGAAGCAAGGTCAGTTGCTCGCTCGTAAAGTTTCCGCACTTTTTTCATTTTAGCTCACTCTGCAGCAACGAGCGCACCTGCGCCGATCAATGTCAAAAGCAAAGCCACTGGATCGCTCTCTTGGGAGTGTTCGTCCAAAAGTTGCAAAAGGTTACCAATGGTCGTCGTGTCATGTTGAATTTTTATAAATGCTACTAAGCAGTTATTCAAAATACTTAGGCGCACTTCTGTTTCCGGACGACAAATGAGGACATGGTCGCCTTGCTTTGCCGCGCCGCATCCGGTCAAAACTGGATGTGCGTCAGCGGCCAAAGTCACAACTCGTAACGATGGATGAAGGTGAACTTGTGTGACTTCAAGCTTAGTTTGGTCCAAACCGGCAATGACTTGCAGGGACAAAGAGTTGGCCTCGGGTGCGTGGTAGCTTTCCAACCAGGCCCATTCGATTGCCGCAAGATCGCAAATGGCATCATCAAAATTTTCACTGCGCAGAAATGCCGGAAAACCGATGCCGAAATCATTGGTTTCCAGCTTGCGCGCCGCATCGCGGTCTACATATCGACGCGAAATGCCGTTGAACGCGAAATCACCTAAAGCTTGGCGACATAGCGGGAAGCAGTCTTCCAGATTTTTAAGCCGTGCGAGGTTGATTGTGTTGGCATGTGCCTTCATGCCGAGAAGTACGCGTTCGACCGGACCGTCAAAAATATCTTGATCGAGCAAGTCCGGGCCGCCATTGATCGCTGCTATGAAGTTCCGCTCTAGTAAGTCATGCGTGATCATAAGCAGCACTGTGCAAAATTTGTTCGGCCTTTTTCGCTTCCGCGATCAGGATTTTGTATTCGGGAACATCTGTGTCCCATTCGACCAAGGTTGGAAGAGGACCCGCACGCTCGATAAACCGAGAATAGAGCTGCCAACATTCTGAACCCACCGCGCTTCCGTGATCATCAATTAAGAGCGGACCGCTTTCGTGTCGCTCGGCGGTGTGACCCGCGAGATGGATTTCGCCCACGGTAGCAGGATCGATAGATTGCAGATATTCCGTCGCAACCAAGCCTAGGTTGCCGCAGCTGACGATGATATTGTTGATGTCGAGCAATAGCCCGCAGCCGGTCTTGGCCAATAGCCTTTCGATAAACTCGGGCTCGTCCATTTCATCGCCGCGATACGCCAGATAGCGCGACGGATTTTCGATCAGAATAGCACGCTGCAACCGGTCCTGCACACGCGAGACTTGTTCGGCGAAATGATCGAGCATTGCGCCGGTGTATGGCACGGGCAGCAAGTCCGAAACGCGGTCATGCGCGTTGCCCGAGAAGCTGAGATGGTCAGATACCATCGCAGGTTGATAGCGGTCGCACAGCGTGGCCAGCTTTTCCAGTTGGTCCTCGAATACCCCGTCTGCGCTTCCCATCGACAGTCCAACCGAATGAAAGCTAAGGACTGTGACGTCGGCGACAGCAGTCAGCCATCTGTGCGGCGGTCCGCCGCCGCTAGAGTTGGATAGCCCAAAGTAATTTTGCGGGTGAACCTCGACCCATTGGGTGCGACCCGCTGGGCGGTCGGCGTCCAGAAAGGCGCTGTAATGTTGGTGCTTCAGCCCGATTCCAGCGGTGAGGGGAAGGCCACCTTTGTCGGATTGTCGGGAACCGGGCTGAAACATGTCTGGGAACGTAATCCCGTTATTTCTTCATCATGGGTTTTGGGGCCATATTGCCCTTCTTTGCCTTCAGCGAGCCCCCCATTTTGACGCATTGGCCCTTTCCAACATATTTCCAGGCATCGCCCTGATAATCTGCCGTTGACGTGCCAGCACAGCTTGTGCCCGGACCAGCCGAACAATCGTTTTTCGCTTTGAGGGCAACACCGAAGCATTTTTCTTTCGCGCCAGTTTTTTTCATCGACATGCCTTCGGCTGAAACCGGTGAGACGGCAAGCAGTGCAGCAGCAGATAATGCCGCAACGAGATTTAGGGATTGGTTAGACATGAATAGTTCCTCAATTTGTATCTTCGTCAAACGGACACTTATGCCCGTCACCATGAACCTTCGACTTGCTATAACGCAGATCGAAGCGTTCTGCCTTGAGTTTCGCGCGTCACACCCAAAATGTTACATTACCCATAAAAATAATCGTCCAGCTTCCCTTGACCTTTTTTCGAAAACGCCCATATGCGCTTCGTTAGCACTCGTGATCGATGAGTGCCAACATGCATTCCAGCATTGCTCCCTTTGGCGCTTATGGCGGCCAAATGGGCATTGCGCTTAATCAGGAAGGAAAAACCAGGCATGAAATTTCGTCCATTACATGACCGCGTTCTCGTACGCCGTGTCGAGGCCGAAACCAAAACCGCAGGCGGGATCATCATTCCCGACAACGCACAAGAAAAGCCCCAAGAAGGCGAAGTCGTTGCTGTTGGTGAAGGTGCGTATAACGAAGACGGCGACCGCATAAAGCCCGACGTCAAAAAGGGCGACAAAATCCTGTTCGGCAAATGGTCGGGCACCGAAGTCAAGATTGGCGGCGAAGACCTGTTGATCATGAAGGAGTCAGATATCCTAGGGATCGTTGGCTAATCATCCGCCGCATCCCGATTATAGTGTGAACTTTGGCGGATTTCTGCCACATTTAAAGGAGCATCCAAATGGCTGCAAAAGACGTAAAATTTAACCGCGACGCGCGTGAGCGTATCCTGCGCGGTGTCGACATTCTCGCTGACGCAGTGAAAGTCACCCTTGGACCCAAGGGTCGCAACGTCGTTATCGACAAAAGCTTTGGCGCACCGCGCATCACCAAGGACGGCGTCACCGTCGCCAAGGAAATCGAGCTGAAAGACAAGTTCGAAAACATGGGCGCACAGATGCTGCGCGAAGTGGCCTCGAAAGCCAATGACGCGGCTGGTGACGGCACCACCACAGCAACCGTCCTTGCGCAAGCCATCGTTCGCGAAGGCATGAAGTCGGTTGCTGCTGGCATGAACCCGATGGATCTGAAACGCGGCATTGACCAAGCGGTTATCGCCGTTGTTGCAGACCTCAAAAAGCGTTCCAAGCCTGTCAAAGGCAGCCACGAAATCGCGCAAGTTGGTATCATTTCTGCCAATGGCGACACTGTGGTTGGTGAAAAAATCGCCGAAGCCATGGACAAGGTCGGCAAAGAAGGCGTGATCACCGTTGAAGAAGCCAAAGGCCTCGAGTTTGAACTCGATGTCGTCGAAGGTATGCAGTTCGACCGCGGTTATCTGAGCCCTTATTTCATCACCAACACCGAAAAAATGTCGGTCGAGATGGAAAATCCTTACATCCTGATCCACGAAAAGAAGCTCAGCAACTTGCAAGCCATGTTGCCAGTTCTCGAAGCTGTGGTGCAGGCTGGTCGTCCGCTGCTGATTATTGCAGAAGACGTCGAAGGCGAAGCACTTGCTACGCTTGTGGTCAACAAGCTGCGTGGCGGTTTAAAGATTGCAGCGGTTAAGGCTCCTGGTTTTGGCGATCGCCGCAAAGCAATGCTCGAAGATATCGCGATCCTCACCAAGGGTGAAATGGTCAGCGAAGATCTGGGCATCAAGCTTGAGAGCGTAACCCTCGGCATGCTCGGCCAAGCCAAGCGCGTCACCATCGACAAAGACAACACAACCATCGTTGACGGTGCCGGTAACGCGAAAGACATCAAGGGCCGTGTCGAAGCGATCCGTTCACAGATCGACAACACATCGAGCGACTATGACCGTGAAAAACTGCAAGAACGTCTGGCGAAGCTCGCTGGCGGTGTTGCCGTTATCAAGGTTGGCGGCGCGACCGAAGTTGAAGTGAAAGAGCGCAAGGACCGCGTTGACGATGCGCTGCACGCAACCCGCGCAGCTGTCGAAGAAGGCATCGTTCCCGGCGGCGGCACTGCGCTTCTTTACGCAACCAAGGCTCTTAAGGGCCTGACCGGTGCGAACGAAGACCAGACCCGCGGTATCGACATTGTCCGCAAGGCAATCGAAACACCGCTGCGCCAGATCGCGCAAAATGCAGGGCACGACGGCGCAGTTGTCGCTGGCAACCTGCTGCGTGAAGGTAAGGAAGAACAAGGCTTTAACGCCGCGACCGATACCTATGAAAACCTGGCCAAGGCAGGCGTGATCGACCCGACCAAGGTTGTGCGTACTGCAATTCAGGATGCAGCATCGGTTGCCGGTCTGCTTATCACCACCGAAGCGGCAATTGCCGATGCACCCGAAGACAAGGGCGCTGGCGGCATGGGCGGAATGCCTGGCGGCATGGGCGGAATGGGCGGAATGGGCGACATGGGCTTCTAAAGCCAAGCGTCCAAATTAGTCTAAAGATTCAGGGTCGGGGGAGAAATCCACCGGCCCTTTCTTGTTGAGCGATTGGTGTTAGTAAGTGCCGATGCCCCGCCTGATCCTGTACAACAAACCTTACGGCGTGCTGCCGCAATTTACCGATAAGGGCAGTGCGGGCTCGCCGCGTCCGACTTTATCGAACTTTATCGGCATACCCGGCATCTATCCCGCTGGCCGGCTCGACATGGATAGCGAAGGGCTGATGCTACTGACTGATGATGGCCGGTTGCAGGCGCGGATATCCGACCCGAAGTACAAGATGGAAAAGACCTATCTGGTGCAGGTCGAGGGCGAAGTTACCGAGGACGCATTGGCGGTGCTACGGCGCGGTGTTGCCCTCAAAGACGGCCTGACGCGCCCAGCCAAGGCAAAGTGCATCGATCCGCCCGATCTCTGGCCGCGCGACCCGCCTATCCGCGTACGCCAGACTGTACCAGATTGCTGGATCGCGCTTTCGATCTGCGAAGGCCGCAACCGACAGGTGCGGCGCATGACCGCAGGGGTCGGGCATCCCACATTGCGGCTGGTGCGCTGGTCTATTGCGGATTGGACGTTAGAGGGCCTAGCAGTGGGTGAGCATAAAGAGGTTTTGGTTTAGAGCGTGGGCCGCGGCATGCGCCGCCCCTTTGTCCGACTGGTCAGATGATATTGCCAGCACCGGTCGCATCGATAGGGATGAAGCGCAATATCGGCGCGCAGTGCGGCTTGTGCCGCGTCGGCTAGTGTCGCGTAATTGACTTTCTTCGCGCATATGCTTTGGCGCGTTTTCATTTCAAATTCAATCGGCTTCGAATGCGATGCTGCCTTGATTGAGCAACTGAATGATCAAGGCCATGGTCGCTTCTGATTTCAGAGCCGAAGGATCAAGCGCCATGTTATCGCTGGCGCACAAGCTTTGTGCGAACGTGGCGGTCACTTCGGAAACTTCGAAGCAATCACCGTCGACGAAGAGCAATAGGCCCCCATCGGAGCGGATGAAGGAGAAACGGCTCGCTGGATTTCGCTCAAGCTTTCGTCCATTCGCGACCAAATCTAGCACATCTGCAGATGACACTGGTTCCTCCGGTGCCCAATCCACCTCGGGATATTTGGGCGTGCTGCTAAATTCGCCGAACCAGCGGACGAAATCGCGGCGGTCAGCAAGTCTCTCCAGCACCATCTTATGCAGTGCATCGAGCGCATCGCTGGTGATTTCGCCCGGGTTGACTTGCGTCTTCAAGTCAGGGTCGCTGTACCGGTCTTCATCGACCAGTTCCTCAAGAATATGCTCGCTATAACCGCTGATCAGCTCACCGCGCGACGGCGCACGAAAGCCGATCGAATAGGTCATGCAGTTGTCGCCCACCGCGACGCCGTCATGCGCAACACCGGGAGGAACATAGAGCATGTCGCCAGGTTCGAGCAGCCACTCGTCGGTCGTTTCAAAATCGGCGAGCAAGCGCAAATCGTCATGCGGCAAAAGCACGCTGTCCGCATCGCAAACCTGACCAACCCGCCAGCGACGCTTACCCAATCCCTGAATCAAGAACACATCATATTGGTCGAAATGCGGACCCACGCCGCCGCCGTCGCTGGCATAGCTGACCATGACATCATCGATCCGCCAATTGGGGATAAAACGAAACGGCTCAATCAACGCCGCAGCTTCGGGGATGTGATGGTCGACTGCCTGCACGAGTAACGTCCAAGGGGCTTTGCCGAGCTTACCAAAGCGCACTTCGGGCAAGGGGCCATCTTCTGCAATTAGCAGGTCATCATTGCGCGTTATCAGGCGCGATTCGACGTGCTCTTCGCAAGCCAGCCCGGCCAGTTCGTCTGGGTCAAGCGGGTTGCTCCACGCGGCAAATGCACCGCGAATAAGCACCGGCTTTTTCTGCCAATAGTCCCGCAAAAAGCCTTGTGCGTTGAAATTTTTGAGTTGCATAGCTACGTGTAGCATCGCGGCGAGCAATCGGCATCAAAGATAATGAAGGTCCGCCTGGCACGCCATTTGCTTGCAATTTTGGCCCAGACAGCACAGCGTTGCACGCATGACACGCAAATTTATTCCGTTTGGCCTGTTGGCAATCATCCCGGCTTTTGCAGCTACCGGTTTGCTGCAACCAACCAACGTTCAAAGTGGCGATACCGCTCAGATTACTTACACCGTCAAGCAACTGAGCGGGGCGGAGGGCTTCGTCGATATGAAATCAGCGGCAGCAGGGATCAACTGCATAGCGCGAAAGCCGACGGCAGCACCGAGCGCCAATGCGGGACGGACCATCCGCAGCGAGGCGCACCGCAAATATATCGAAATGGCGACGCAGCTTTGCAAGGACACAGGGCTCAACTTGCGACTGGTTTCTGATTACCGCAGCGCTGCGGATCAACGCACAATCTGGAACGGCAAGAAGGCCAATATTGCGTCCGTCGCGCGACAACGCGGTTGCATCATTGCTCCTTCGGGTAGCGCGCGACAAAGATCGATTGCGCTATGCATCCTTAAGTTCAACTCGATGCCGGGAACTTCGCGTCATCACTGGGGGACCGATGTTGACTTCAACAGCTTGAATGGAGCTGCCTGGGCAAACGGGACCAACGCGCAGATCAAACTTTGGCTCGACAAGAATGCTGCGACCTACGGATTTTGCCAGCCCTTTGCCGGCAAAGCGGCTGGCACCCGGAAATTCGGCTATAGCGACGAAGCCTGGCACTGGTCGTACATGCCTCTCGCCGCAGACATGCTGAAGCAATATGAGGCGCGGGTAACCGATAAAGACATAATTGCTTCGCTAGGCGGCTTAACTTCAGGGTTGAGCGAAGCCGATGTCGCCGCGCTCAACATTCGCGCCCATTATGTTGGCAGCATCGCGCAAAAGTGTCACGAGTGGAAAAGCTGAAGGAACTTTGGCGCGGTTAGGTGCAGTCCCCAAATTTGCCCGTACAGCATGATGTCTGGATTTTGGCTAGGATGGCAGCGGAGGCCTCAGTCTTTGTGCTCTGACACTCTCCCTACGGCAAAATAGAACCTATTTGGTTCTATGGTCTGCGCTGGCAATTTCCAGTGCATTAGAATTTGATCATTATCCGGCGCGCAAGTGCCGGCGAGATGCTGTGCATCAGGCCAAGTAGCTTTACGAGGCCGACCTTTGCATCCCAAGCATTGCGTTCCATCGCGACAATGATTTGCCGGGCGCATTCTTCGGGCTCCATCTTGTTTCGTCCATCGTTATAGCGTCCCGATGTCAGCGCCGTTCTGACAACCGGCGGCATAGCGTCGAGAAGCCGGACCTTTGTATCTTTCAGTTGGTATCTGATTGCCTGCGTATAGCTGCGCAGCCCCGCCTTTGTCCCGCAATATACCGGCCCGCCCGCGCGCGGCGCAATCGCTAACCCGGAAGTCACATTGACGATCATCGCTTCAGGGCGTGTCCGCAGCATCGGCACCAGCGCCGCGATGATCCGGATAGGCGCGGCGAGGTTCAGGTAAAGGATCGCGTCATTATGCGCGCTGTCGGGCGGCCCTTCGCGGAAATCATGCGCCGTTCCCGCACCTGCATTGTTGATGAGAATATCGAACTCGCGGCCTTCAACTGCGTTCAAAAGCTTCTTTACCCCGTCGACATTCGACAAATCGGCGGCAATCACCTCAAACCCTTCGGCTTTGGTTTCTGCTATCCGTTCGGGGTTGCGGCCATGTGCGATGATGCTTGCGCCTTTGTCGCGCAGCTGCCGCGCCAGCTCCTTACCGATGCCTTCGGTGCTTCCGGTGATTAATATGGTTTTGCCAGCAACTTGCATCTATTGTCTCCTCTGCCCACAAATTGAGTAGCAAAACAAAACCCGATGTCAAAGGCCGACCGTCCAGACCAGCCAAACGCAGCCGCACGTTTCAGCGAGGAGCGGCAGACCTATGCAGTAAAGGGCGCGGACCAGCCCGATCTTGACGGGGGGATTGCTGCGATCCGCAATGTGCTGAAAACTCTTCCCACGCGACCTGGCGTCTACCGGATGCACGATGCCCGCGGCGACATCTTATATGTCGGCAAGGCAAAGGCGCTCAAGAACCGCGTCAGCAACTATATCCAGGTCGAACGGCTCCCAAACCGCTTGCGCCGTATGGTTGCGCTCACCCGCTCGATGACGGTGGTGACGACGAACAGCGAGGCCGAGGCGCTGTTGCTCGAGGCGCAGCTGATCAAGCGCTATCGCCCAGCCTACAATGTTCTGCTTCGCGATGACAAAAGCTTTCCGTTCATCCTGCTGCGCGCAGATCACGACTTTCCGCGTATCCAGAAACATCGCGGCGCGCGGCGGCACAAGGGCAATTATTACGGGCCGTTTGCTAGTGCTGGTTCAGTGAACACCACGCTCAATGCGCTCGAAAAACTGTTCTTGCTCAGGAGCTGCTCGGACAGTTTCTTCAACAACCGCGACCGTCCGTGCCTTTTATTTCAGATCAAGCGCTGCTCCGCACCGTGCGTCGACCGGATCGACAAGGCCGCCTACGGCGAACTGGTTGCCGATGCCAAGGCCTTCCTTGGCGGCAAGTCGACCACCGTGCAAGCCAAGCTCGCCAAGGAAATGGAGAGTGCGGCACAAGACCTTGATTTCGAACGCGCGGCGCTGCTGCGTGACCGCCTAAAGGCGCTGACCTTCATTCAAGGTAGCCAAGCGATCAACGCTTCGGGTGTCGGTGACGCCGATATCTTCGCCATTGCGCAAAAGAGCGGCGTTATGGGCATACAAGCGTTTTTCATACGCGGCGGCCAGAATTGGGGGCATCGTGCGTTCTTTCCGTCGCACACGCAGGATTTGAGCGAGGAGGAGGTGTTGACCAGCTTCCTCGCGCAATTTTATGAGGAAGTACCGCCCGCCGCGACGATCATGCTCGACCGCGATTTGCCCGAGGCCGCTTTGCTCGAAGAAGCGCTAGGTGAAAAGCTCGGCAGAAAAGTGACTGTCACCTTTCCCCAGCGCGGGGACAGGGTGAAGCTCGTTGCCCAAGCCACACGCAACGCTGTTGAGGCGCTCGACCGACGGCTCGCCGAAACCACAACGCAGGGCAAACTGCTGCGCGAGGTGGCAGAGTTGTTCGACCTGCCCGAACCGCCGCAGCGCATCGAAATTTACGACAACAGCCATATTCAGGGGACGAATGCACTAGGCGCCATGGTGGTCGCGGGGCCGGACGGCTTCATTAAGGGCCAATATCGCAAATGGAACATCAAGAACCCAGAAACTGCGCCCGGCGATGATTTTGCAATGATGCGCGAGGTGATGCAGCGCAGGTTCGGGCGCGCCCAAGAAGAAGCTGAGGAGCGCGACGAAAGTTGGCCCGACTTGATCCTGATCGACGGCGGAAAAGGGCAGGTGAGCGCCGTAAAAGCTGTGCTCGACGCGCTTGGCATCGATGACGTACCCTTCATCGGCATAGCAAAAGGTCCACATCATGGCCGAGATGGCCGCGAGGTTTTCCACTTTCCCGACGGGCGGGAGCTCACTCTGCCGGTCAACGCGCCGGTGCTGTTCTATCTGCAACGGCTGCGTGACGAGGTACACCGCTTTGCCATCGGCGCGCACCGGGCGAAGCGCACCAAAGCAATTACTGCGAGCCCGCTTGACGAGGTCCCGGGCATTGGCCCTGCGCGCAAAAAGGCGTTGCTGATGCATTTCGGCACGGCTCGTTCGGTGCGCGATGCTAGTTTGGAAGACTTGCAGAAAGCCCCCGGCGTTTCGGAAGCAGTCGCGCAGGTGGTGCATGATTTTTATCATGGTAGTTGAGGTCATCGTGTTGCGCCCTGCAAAACGACTTTCCTACATGGCCTTGCCCCCATAGCCCCGCCGGGGTGAAAAAGGCCCTCTCCCTAAAATACTGCCCTGATTACATTGCGGTTTCAGGCAGATTGAGTCACTTTGTACATGCTGTTGATCGGCGCAGCCATCACCCGCCTGACCATAGGTTCAAAGAAAGTGAGTGGTGCGGTGTCATATGCGGCGTCAAACGCTGCCTGATCATATTTCTCGCAAAATTCAGCACATGCCTCAAAATGTGGGTGACCGCGCAACCCTTCGCGCATGTCACGGTCCATCCCGAGGAAATGGAAATAATAATAGCCCTGAAAAATCCCGTGCTGCTCGCATATCCAGCGATATTCCTCCGGCACAAAAGGCTTGATGATTGCTGCACCAATGTCGGGATGATTATAGGTGCCAAGCGTGTCGCCAATATCGTGGATCAGTGCCATCACGACATAAGCCTCATCGCGCCCGTCGCGGTGCGCACGCGTCGCCGTCTGCAAACAGTGGGTCAACCGGTCGACGGGAAAGCCGCCAAAGTCGCCTTCAAGCAAGCGCAAATGGTCCAGCACGCGGTCGCTGACGGTACTGGCATAGCCCATAAACTGACCGGCAATGATGCCCCAGTCTTCCTGCGTTCCTTCGGTCATTGCGGGAAAAGAGGCGCGTGGTTGGTCGTGATGGTCCATGTTCATTCGTCCTTTGCGGCTATGCTATCACGCGGTGCGGCTGAAACAAGCCTGTTTGGCTTTTGCTTGAAACAGGGGCTTCAATGCCGGGCATATTCCGGCTAAGTGATATGGATGGCCGTTTTGGAAATTTCCGACCAACCGTTTTTCGCGAACAAGAACCGCGCATTCTGGAACCTGCATTCGATAGGATGGGCAGGAGCATTGATCCTGCGCGCGGCGTCGAGCCTTGCAAACGGTCAGCCGCTCAGCTTCTTCATTCCGCTCCTGATTTCAGCTGTGACCGGATATTCGATAACGTTGTTATTGTCGGTGATCTTCCGCTTTGTGATCGACCGGCAGCCGATCATCACGTGGGGAACAACGGTACTGGCAGTAACAATAGCGTCTGGGCTGTTCGCCTATATTGATGTCTGGGTGTTCCAGACGATCCGCCAAAGCGCAGATGAAACCGCGTTCCCGCAATTGTTGGTGGGTGCACTTTATATGGACGCGACGCTTCTTGGCGCATGGTCTGCTCTCTATTACGCGATCAATTTCTACGTTCGCGCGGAAGAGCAAGCCGACCAAATGCTTAGGCTGGAGGCCGCCGCGACGAGCGCGCAGCTGACGATGTTACGTTATCAGCTCAATCCGCATTTCCTGTTCAACACGCTCAATTCGATTTCGACCCTTGTGCTGCTGAAGCAAACCGAGCAAGCCAATGCGATGTTGTCGCGTTTATCATCGTTCCTGCGCTTCACTTTGATTAACGAGGCCGAAGCCAAGGTAACGCTGTCGCAGGAAATCGAGACATTGAAGCTCTATCTCGATATTGAAAAGATGCGCTTTGAAGAACGTCTTCGCGCTTATTTCGATATCGATCCGCAGATTGGTAATGCCTTGGTGCCCTCACTTCTGTTGCAGCCGCTTGTTGAGAACGCGATCAAATATGCGGTGACACCCAAAGAAGACGGCGCTGATATTTCGGTGTCGGCGCAGCTGGTCGGACAAAAACTGCGAATCGTAGTGTCGGACACCGGGCCTGGTCTAAATCCGCAGCTTCAAAGTAACGTGCAATCCACCGGGGTCGGCATGGCCAACACACGCGAACGCCTGTTGCAAGCTTACGGAGACGACCAACGGTTCGAACACCGCGTTAATCCGAAGGGGGGATTTGAAGTTTTGATCGAAATGCCCTATCAAACAAAAAAACAGTCGGTAGAACTGAAAAGTACAGGGAACATTATGGGGGCGCAAACGCAAGGACTTGTGACCGCATGACTATCCGAACCATCCTGGTAGATGACGAAAAACTGGCCATTCAAGGGCTGGAAATGCGTCTGCAACCATATGATGATATTGAAATTGTAGCCACTTGCCACAACGGCCGCGAAGCGATCCGAAAGATCAAAACGCTCAAGCCCGATCTGGTTTTCCTCGACATTCAAATGCCAGGCTTTGACGGCTTTTCAGTTGTGCAAGGTGTGATGGACATTGATCCACCGCTCTTTGTCTTCGCAACCGCTTACAGCGAACACGCGATCCGTGCTTTCGAAGCCGAAGCCATCGATTATTTGATGAAGCCGATTGAGCCCGATAGGCTTGCCGACACGATGTCGCGGGTACGCCTGCGTTTGGCAGATAAGCGCAATGTTGAAGAAGTTGAGCGCCTGCGCAACGTGATCAACGAAGTCGCTCCGGATTCAGCCGACAATTATAGCTCTGTTGATGATGAAATGTTGGCCAGCCGCTTTGAAAAGCTGATCAATGTAAAGGATCGCGGCCAAATTTTCCGTGTCGATGTGGAAAGTATTGAACGTATTGATGCTGCCGGCGATTATATGTGTATCCACACTGCCGACAACAGCTTGATCTTGCGCGAAACGATGAAAGATCTGGAAAAACGCTTGGATCCACGCACGTTCCAGCGGGTGCACCGCAGCACTATCGTGAATCTGGATCAAGTGCGGCAAGTAAAACCCCACACCAATGGCGAATGCTTCCTAGTGCTCGAATCAGGCGCTCAGGTGAAGGTGTCACGCTCTTACCGTGATGTCGTCGCGCGGTTCGTGCATTAAAAACCTCTCAGCGGCGCGCTCTGAAAAATTCGGTCAGAAGCGCTGCTGATTCTTCTTCGCAAATCCCTGCATACACTTCTGGCCTGTGGTGGGTTGTGGGCTGTTCAAACAAACATGGCCCGTGTTCAACGGCGCCACCCTTTGGATCGCTCGCGCCGTAATACAGCCTTTTGATCCGCGCATGCGCGATGGCCCCAGCACACATGGCGCATGGTTCCAACGTGACCCAAAGATCACAATCTATCAGTCGGTCAGTTCCCAAAAAAGTAGCGGCCTGGCGGATTGCGGCGATTTCGGCATGCGCAGTGGGGTCGTGTCCAGCGACAGGAGCATTTTGCCCTGTGGCGATTATCTTGCCGTTTTGGACGATGACTGCGCCAACGGGGACTTCTCCCACGTCACGCGCATTTTTCGCATGGGTGAGTGCTTCTTGCATATATTTCCGTGCGCGCGATAATGGCATGGCAGGGCTCTAGCGGGTTTCGGTCACTTTGCCTATCGCCGCTACTTGACGTTTTCGCTCTAGCCGGTTAGGGGCAGCGACTTTCCGGGATCAGTGATTCCGGTTTTCAAACAACAAACAGGAATTAAACATGTCGCGGATTTGCGAACTCACCGGCAAGGGCCGTCTGGTTGGTAACAACGTTAGCCACGCAAATAATAAAACCAAGCGCACTTTTTTGCCTAATCTGCAAAATGTGACATTGCTTTCGGAAAGCTTGGAGCAAGGCTTCAAGTTTCGCGTTTCGGCGCATGGTTTGCGCTCGGTAGAGCATGTTGGCGGTCTGGATAACTGGTTGCTTAAGACTTCCGACGAGAAGCTCTCGACCAATGCACGTAAAGTGAAGAAGCAAATCGGCAAGGCAAAGATCGCCGTCGCAGCTTGATTTCCTTTACTGGATGCTTTGAAAGCCGGGTGCGGAGGCCGCGTCCGGCTTTTTCTTTGCCTCGATCAGGGCAAATTTCATCAGGATCGTGCGCTGGAACACAGCGAAATTATCGTCCGAAATCATCCAAATCATCGTTCGACCATTTTCCTGACTGGTTGTGATTCCTTCCATATTGTCGACTAATAGCGGGCTAATCAAATGCGCTATGACACGAGGCCTTAGGCTGAGACCCTTAGCAATATCAGCAGGATCTATTATCGCCAGCTTGGCTTCAAATCCTTTGGGAAAGGCAACGCGACGATTAAGTGTCAGGATGCTCCCATCGGGGAGCAACGTCGCGTCAGTAATCTTAAAGCCTGACGGCGGGAAATAGCCGAAGCGGAAGACGCGCGTGCCTGGTTCAATGGGATCACCGCTAAACATCAAAGCTTCATAGCTGCCATCTGGCCGGTCATAGCCTTCGGAGAATAGCGCAAAGCGGCCGTCGGGGAAGCGCACCATCGCTTCTGCTCCGCTGTTCCCGTCCCAAGGTCCCATTTCAGTGGGATAGACGCTCGCCTCTTCGCGAGAAAAGCCCGGGCCATAACGGCGCACGGCGGAGTTGGCTTCAAATCCGACCCACACCCGACCGCTTTCCGGATCTGAGGCGATCGATTCGCTGTCACGATCCCGAAAGCTCTTGCCCTTATCAAAAGCGCCGGGGAGTGGCGCGATGAAGGGTCGGTCGATAGCTTCTTTGCCGCTAAGGCCAAATCCTATCAGCGTGCCTGCATCGCCCGTTCCATAAAATCGACCATCGGGTAAGCGCGTCAAAGCCGAGATGCCGCCGAAATCATGATTGTCGCTACTTAGTTCCCACGCATTTACGAACTCCAGTTCGCCAACACGCCATTGCCTTGGGCGCTCAGGATTTAAGGAAAGCGGGCGAAGGTCAATTTGCTGACTGTCATTGCCATAAATCTGACGCGTACCGTTCGTGGCAATAAGCGCGCATCCAACAAGTAGTAATGATCGTAACAGTCGATTGGTCATTGCAGCCGCTATAGGCAAACGTCTTTGTAATCCCAAGTACCATCTTGGTCTGGCTCAGTCGCTGCTTCGATGAACGCCAGATAAATGAACGCCTTATGACAACAGCATTCAGCAAAGGCTCAAAAAGCCAAGCCTAAAAGCACTCTCGTTGGGGCAAAAAATTAAACCACCTTCGGGAGAAAGAATATGACAAGCTTTAAGAATATGACGAGCGCATTGCTCATGGGTGCAACTGTAATTGGTGGCCTAGCAATTGCCACACCGGCAGAAGCACATCGTCGGCACAACCACGGCCATCACAGCTATAACCGCGGCCATGACGATGATGGTTATCGGTATCGTGGCAACCGGGATCGTGGCTATTATAATGAGGGCTATTATCGGCGTGGAAGGTGCACCAACGGTACAACTGGTACGATAGTTGGCGGTGTGGCAGGCGGTTTGCTCGGCGACACTGTTGCCCGTCGCGGCAGCCGGACCACCGGTGCGATCATCGGAGCCGCCGCTGGTGCGCTTGCAGGACGAGCTTTGGAAAAGGCTTCTGATCGCCGCTGCTAATTGCCCTAAAGGCTATGAAATGAACAGAGAGGGAGGCGTGCCAAAAGTTCGCTTCCCTTTTTTGTTGCCAGCTCGTTGCAATTGCAACTTGTTCTAGAGCAGCATTGGCGGCAAAGATTGCCGCATGCATTCACCGATCCAAAGCGCGCGATTAGCCATACGCGACAATCACCGTATCCTTGAACCCGCAGCGTTGGCACCGCTTGTTGCCGCAGCGACAGGGGACCAAAACGAATGGTCTTCCATTTTGCTGCGCGCCAAAAGCCTTCTCGGTGATTTGCGCGCTGCGCAAAGCGATGGTTGGGTCAATCAATTCTTGCAAGAGTATCGTTTAGGGACCGAAGAGGGAACAGCTTTGCTCTCGCTCGCCGAAGCTTTTCTGCGCGTACCCGATCCGCAAACTGCTGATTTGTTAATCGCTGACAAATTGACTGATGCCGATTGGCGCGCACACCGGGGGCAGTCGGCAAGCAAGCTGGTCAATAGCGCCACGTGGGGTTTAGTCCTTGGTAAGGCAATGCTTGGTGACGGCGATAGCAGCCTAAGGAAACTATTTGCGCGGGTCGGCGAACCATTCGTCCGCCAAGCGGTCGGTGCTGCCATGCGCTTGATGGGGCAAGTCTTTGTTATGGGGCGCGACATAAGCGAAGCCATGCGGCGTATGGATGCTCGCGAAAATAGAGGTTTTACCGCGAGTTTTGACATGCTGGGTGAAGCCGCGAGAACGAAAGCGGACGCAGAACGATATTTTGCCTCATACGCCAGCGCAATTAAGGCTGTCGGAAATGGGACTGGCAACGCACATAGCATTTCGATCAAATTGTCTGCCCTGCATCCTCGCTATGAGACGATGAAGGCAGCGAGCTGTGTTCCTGAACTTACTGAAATTTTGCTACAATTGTGTAAGATTGCAGCGTCAAGTGGCGTTGCGCTGACAGCTGATGCCGAAGAAGCCGCGCGCTTGGAAATGAGCCTCGATATTTTTGAGGCAGTAGCCAAATCGGCAGAGCTAAAGGGTTGGGATGGCCTAGGTATGGCGGTGCAGGCCTATTCGAAACGTGCGCCTTCCGTTCTCGACTGGGTCAATTTGCTCGGCGCCGAAACAGGGCGGACAATGCAGGTTCGTCTGGTCAAAGGCGCGTATTGGGATAGCGAAATAAAATATGCACAGGAACGAGGGCTTAGCGATTTCCCTGTCTATACCCGCAAGGCAGCGACCGATGTTTCCTACCTTGCCTGTGTGCGTAAGATGCTGGAGGCAAAAAATATCCGCCCTGCATTTGCAACGCACAACGCATTGACCGTTGCGACGATTTTGGAATGGGCCGGAGAGTCGCGAGACTTTGAGTTTCAACGACTACATGGGATGGGCGAGGGGCTGTTCGAAAATTTGGTAAGAGAAAAAGGTTATCATTGCCGGACATACGCCCCGGTCGGCGGTCACCGCGACTTGCTCGCTTATCTGGTTCGGCGTTTGTTGGAAAATGGTGCGAATTCCAGCTTCGTGCATCAGCTAACCGATCAAAGCATCAGTGAAGAGACACTGCTTGCCAATCCGGTCGAGAAAATAATGGAAGTCGGGGGGACAAGGCACCATTCGATACGATTGCCAGAAGACCTCTTTGCGCCAGAACGCAAAAACAGCGGTGGGCTGGATCTAGACGATTCAACTGTTCTGGCGAGTTTGGCATTAGAAATCCGGCAACCGGTCGCAATGCCTTCGTTCGAAGAAGCGAGCCCGCAAGACGCGATTGCCGCAGCAGTTGTTGGTTTTGCTAAATGGTCCAATGTTCCGTTAGATGAACGGGCCAATTGTTTGGACCGGTTGGCCAGTCTGCTGGAAAAGCGTCGCAACGAAATTATCGCGATTATCGTCGCGGAGGCGAAGAAGACCATTCCTGATGCATTGTCAGAGGTACGCGAAGCTATAGATTTCTGTCGATATTATGCGGCGCGCGCGCGAACCGATTTGCAGGCGGTCGAACTACCCGGACCGACGGGTGAGCGAAATGTCCTGAGGCACGAAAGTCGCGGTGTTTGGGTTGCTATTGCCCCGTGGAACTTCCCGCTCGCAATATTCCTTGGGCAAGTGGCCGCGGCGCTTGTTGCGGGAAACAGCGTGGTTGCAAAGCCAGCCCCGCAAACGCCGCAAATCGCTCGATTTGCCGTCAGACTGGCGTACGAAGCAGGGATACCCAAGGACGCGCTTATTTGTGTGACCGGCGGCGGCGAAGTTGGTGCCGAATTGACCGCAGACATCCGGATTTGCGGCGTAGTGTTTACTGGTTCGGTCGTGACAGCAAAATCGATTGCCCGCAACCTGCTAGCAGATGACAATCGGCCGTTGGTTCCCCTGATCGCCGAAACCGGAGGCATTAACGCAATGATCGTCGATTCGACGGCACTGCCTGAACAGGTCGTGCGCGATTGCATCATTTCCGGCTTTCAGTCCGCTGGCCAGCGGTGCTCCGCGCTGCGATTGCTGTTGTTGCAGGACGACATAGCGGATGGTGTTGTTGAGATGCTACAGGGTGCTATGGATTGTCTGACATTGGGGGATCCGGCCGATCCAGCTAACGACATTGGACCGGTTATCGATCAAGCCGCCTATGATCGCCTCATGGAATATAGGCAGCAGGTTTCTGGCAAGATTATACACAGCGTCCAAGTTCCCGAGGCGGGCCTGTTTGTACCGCCGACGCTGGTTAGGCTCGACGATGTCGATGCGCTTGACCAAGAGCATTTTGGACCGATCATTCACGTCGCGCGGTGGACGCCCGGTAGCTTGCAAAACTTAGTGGCAAAAATCAATAGAATGGGATTTGGTCTGACAATGGGTCTCCATTCGCGAATAGCCAGGTCTGCCGAAGAGGTCGAAAGTCTCGCAAATGTCGGTAATCTATACGTTAACCGGTCGATGATCGGTGCAGTAGTGGGAAGCCAGCCTTTTGGCGGTGAGGGTCTGTCGGGCACCGGACCTAAGGCAGGAGGTCCACATTACCTGTACCGTTTCTGCGCCGAACGGACGACCAGCATCGACACGACAAGTGCTGGCGGAAATGCGTCTTTGCTCAGCCTAGAAGACTGAGCGCGTCATCTTAATTGGTTAATGGATAGTACCGAGCGCCGCTTCTACGCTTAGCATGATTATCAATCGTTCAATCTGGCGCCAGCGACAAAATTGCAGGTGATTGCCGATGTTGCGGCTCGCTTCGGCTCGCTCTGATGCTTCTAATCCGGCGGCACGGCCATAGCATTCCATCAAAATCTTCGCCTCGACTACGTCCCGATTTTCAACATAGAGAGGGAGATACATGGGCGACCTTTGTGTTTTGGGTGGCAGGCGAGGCCGGGGTGGCGAACCCGCCTGCTGAACACGGTTTTACAAGAGAGGCATGGAAGAAGCGTCAAACGGATTGGTTAGCAAGAGGTTAGGGATGTTCCATGTCGTGTACATCGGGTCTCTTATTACTTGCTAGTGTGGCCATTTCGGTGGCATTGCAACAGCATGACTGAAGACAAGCAGAACGGAAATGGTCGGGCAGGTGGCGTGTTCATTGCGCTGGGCTTGTTATTCGGCGCAGTGATAGGTGTAGTAGTCCGACAACCTTCGATCGGCATGGTGGCGGGCCTCGGCGTGGGTGTCGCAATTGCGTTGGTCTTGTGGCTGCGCGACAAAAGAAAATAGAGCGGAAAAGGTAGCATATGTTGCGACACATTCGAAATCTGGTGATTATTTTCATTGTTTTGGGTGCAATTGCCCTTTGGTTTGCGACGCGCCCTGATGTGGCTCAATTGCCCTTGGATAAGGTAACTGGTGATGATCCGGTTCTCGACAAAATTGCAAGAGAACAGACCATTCCGACCGTAAAAATTGCCGAGATTGTTGGATGGAAGAAGGGCGAGAAGCCTATTGCGGCCAAAGGTTTGAAGGTGGAGCTATATGCTGAGGGCCTCGATCATCCGCGCAATCTGTATACCATGCCAAACGGCGATGTATTGGTTTCTGAAACCGCCGCACCTCCTCGCGTGGGCGGCGGATTGAGGAGTGCCGTTGAAGGTTGGATGATGAAAAAGGCGGGGGCTGCAACGCCTTCTGCCAATCGGATCAGTCTGTTTCGCGATGCTGACAGCGATGGCCGGCCTGAAATCAAAAAGACATTCATGTCTGGCCTGAACTCTCCCTTTGGAATGGTTGTTGTGGGTGATTATTTCTACGTGGCCAACACCGACGTCGTTTTCGCTTACCCCTATAAAGCAGGTGATACCGAGATTACGGGCAAATCAAGCCGGGTCAAAAATCTGAACGCCAAGGCGCCCAATAGCCACTGGACGCGTAATCTTGCGGCAAGCCCCGACGGCAAGACACTATTCGTGGCGGTCGGCTCAAACAGCAACATCGCAGAAGGTGGCATGGACAAGGAGGCGGACCGAGCCCGCATACTTGCGATTGACTTGGCCACCCGTAAGACCGTCCCTTATGCGGTGGGCCTACGCAATCCGGTTGGGCTTGCATTTGACGGTCAGGGTCAACTTTGGACCACAGTGAACGAAAGAGATATGCTGGGTTCTGACACAGTACCTGACTATCTGGCACAAGTTGCCGAAGGGGCGGATTACGGATGGCCGCATCATTATTGGGGCGGCTTTACCGATTACAGGGTACAGCCGCCCAATGATGCAAAGCGTCAATATGAGCGTCGACCCGAATATGCTTTGGGTCCCCATGTTGCTGCACTAGGTTTAGTTTTTGCGGATAAGGCGAAACTCGGTCAGAGTTTTTCGAGCGGGGCGTTTGTTGCGCGCCATGGTTCATGGAACCGCGTACCCGCATCAGGCTATGATGTCGTGTTCGTGAAATTTGAAAATGGCATGCCTGTTGGTAAGCCGGTACCTGTCCTCACGGGCTTCCTAACCAAAGATGGCGATGCGCGGGGACGCCCTACAATGCTAGCCATTGACAAGACAGGTGCGTTGCTCGTTAGCGACGATGCATCGAACCGTATTTGGCGGGTTACAGCGGGTTGATCCGACTGCCGGGGCTAGGCCGCGAAATTTGCCGTTTCTAGTGCGTAGAGCAATTCTGAACCGGCGGTTGCACTGGCTTGCAAGCCGAGTGCTTCGGGAACCATGACCGCCAAATAGTAGCGGCATGCAGCTAGTTTCGCATGCAAGAAAGGGTTGCTGGTATCACTGGCAAGTTCGGCCTCTGCAGCGCGCTTTTGTCTCAGCATGAGCCAACCCGACGTGGCGATTGCCAACATATTGAGATAGGCATAGCTGCCCGCTAACCGATCATCAATATCGACGCCAAGCATATATTCTGTCGTTGCCAGGCAGGCGGCGATGAGGGCACTCAGTGCCGCTTCGGGTCCGCTATCCGCTTGCATTTCCCGAAGGTGGCGGCGGATAACTTCGCCGCCTTCCATCGCCAATTTGCGACCAACAAGGTCAGCCGCCTGAATGCCGTTGGTCCCTTCATAAATTGCGCCAATCCGTATGTCGCGGTAATGCTGCGCCGCTCCGGTTTCTTCAATGAAACCCATGCCGCCATGGACTTGTATGCCAAGACTGGCGATTTCAGAACCTAGGTCTGTACCATAAGTTTTGGCGAGGGGCGTTAGCAGCTCGACCATTTCCCGGGCCCCTGCTTCACCCAAAGTAGCGCGATCAACAAAGCCGGATGCGTAATAGAGCAAGCCGCGGATCGCTTGCGTCCCGGCCTTCATCCGCATCAGCATTCGTCTGACGTCGGGATGCTCAATGATCGCCACGGGAGCGCGTGAGGCCCCATTGGCGCGCGGGGATTGAACGCGGTCAGTGGCATAGGCAACGGCGCGCTGCGTTGCCGCTTCGGCGATCTGCACGCCTTGCAGGCCGACATTTAATCGCGCGTTATTCATCATCGTGAACATTGCACGCATACCGCCAAATTCGGGACCGATCAGCTCGCCGAAACAGTCACCTTCTTCGCCAAATTGTAGCACGCAAGTAGGCGAAGCATGGATGCCCATCTTATGTTCGATAGATACCGTCTTTATGTCTTGCCTGGCGCCAAGGCTGCCATCCGCATTAACCCGATATTTTGGCACCAAAAAGAGCGAAATGCCCTTCGTGCCCGCTGGACTATCGGGCGTCCGCGCAAGAACGAGATGGATGATATTGTCGACCATGTCATGATCGCCGAAGGTGATGTAAATCTTCTGTCCACGGATTTGGTAAGTGCCGTCGCCACGCGGTGTAGCGGTTGATTTAAGCGCGCCTACGTCCGATCCTGCTTGAGGTTCGGTCAAGTTCATGGTGCCCGTCCACGCTCCGGAAGACAATTTGGGCAGATACATCTCTTTCTGTTTTTCACTGCCGTGGTGCGCGACCGCTTCAAGTGCGCCAACAGAAAGCATCGGGCAAAGCGTAAATGCCATGTTGCCTCCGCCCAGCGAGTCCAGCGCTACGGTTGCCAAACTAAATGGCAAGCCCATACCGCCAAATTCAACCGGAGCGTTGATCGCACCCCAGCCGCCGTCAACATAGGCTTGATATGCCTGCCGGTAGCCATTTGGCATTTGCACCTCGCCGTTGACAATTCTTGCACCTACGGCGTCTCCAATGTGGTTGAGTGGAGCAAATTCGGCATTGGCAAATGCACCTAGGCCCTCGACAATCGCTTTAACCATGTCGGGCGATGCATCTGCGAAGCGTGCACTTTCCGATAGCACATCGATGCCGCTGATGTGCTTCAATACAAATAATTGCTCGGTTACCGGTGCGGCATAGGGCATAATGACAAAAAATCCTGTGTTGAGCGTCGCGCAACGCCTATAGCGACGGAATATGCAGGCGACAAATATCTTAAACGCACGAATTGTTCAGTCTGATTCCGCTGGCATTTCCGCTGCTGCGAGTTTGTTGAGTCAGGGGCAAATTGTCGCAGTTCCGACAGAAACGGTCTACGGTCTTGCGGCTGATGCAAGTAATGCGGCGGCTGTCGCCGCGATTTATGCGGCGAAAGGGCGGCCCGACTTTAACCCCTTGATTGTGCATGTCGCAGATGTCGCACGAGCCGAACTGTTGGCGATATTTAGCGAGCTGGCACACAATCTCGCGAATGCATTTTGGCCAGGTCCGTTGACACTGGTTTTGCCGCAGAGGCAAGATAACGGCGTCACGGGTGCAGTGACTGCTGGACTGCAGACAATAGCGCTGCGCTGTCCCGCGCATCCCGCAATGCGAGCTTTGCTCGCAGAATCCGGGATGGCACTCGCTGCGCCGTCCGCCAACAAAAGCGGTACGATCAGCCCGACCAAGGTGGAGCATGTGGCGGAGGGGTTAGGAAAGGACATTTCGCTGATCTTGGATGGTGGAGTTTGCACAGCGGGGCTGGAGTCCACCATAATTGCGATCCGTGAAAATGGTTGGCAACTCTTGCGACCCGGGCCAATTACGGCAGAGCAAGTCGCCGCAATCGCAGGTGTTGGGCCTTTACCTGTCGCGTCCGATTTGATCGAAGCGCCCGGTCAGTTGGCTAGCCACTATGCTCCGCGAAAGTTGTTGCGGCTGGAGGCGGTGGCCGCAGAATCCGACGAGTGGCTGATCGGCTTTGGTCAGGTGCTGGGCGATGATAACTTGTCGGAGTTAGGAAGTCTGGCGGAGGCCGCAGCAAAACTGTTCGATGCTTTGCACCGTGCGGACAATAGCGATAGCCCGAAAATTGCTGTAGCTTCGATCCCTGACGAAGGCATTGGCGTCGCCATCAATGACCGATTGGCGAGGGCAGCGGTGCGATGAAATTTCTCATTTGCTCGCTATTTTTTTTGGCGTTTTTGGTTGGTCAGGCAAAGCCGGTGGATGTTGCCGAAGTTGCCGCGCACCGTGCGTTAATCAAACAAGATATTCGGCTAGGCAATATTGGCTTTCATATACTCAAGGCCAACGCGCCTTATTGCAAGGACCGCAAATCCAATACCGGCTGGATACTGCACGATATCCGCCAGTACGGTAACGTTGAGGCAGCGCGCGCAGCGTTTGGTTTTGCACAACCCGTACAGGTCGCCGGTGTCGCCAGCCGCGGCCCGGCCGAGGCTGCTGGACTTCGCGCTGATGACGGCATCGTCCGCGTCACCATCGGCAAGGACCATGTTGACTTCTCAACCCCGCCTGCAAAAAAAGAAAAGAACAGTTACGCCCGGCTACTCCTGCTTTTGACCGCGCTCGAAACGCAGCTCTTGAGCCAACCCGAGAAAGTGACAGTCACCTTTCAGCGGGACGGCAACAAAAGTGATGTGTCGTTACGTCCGGCACTGACCTGCGCCAGCAATTTCCAAATTGATGTCAGCGACACTCTTGACGCCGGGGCCGACGGCAACATGGTCAGTGTGACGCAGGGTATGGCCGCGTACGTGCCCGATGACGCCGAGTTTGCAGCCGTCGTCGCGCATGAAGTCAGCCACAATCTGCTCCGTCACCGGCAGCGTTTCGATAAAGCGAAAGTATCGCGTGGGCTTGGTCGCTTATTTGGTAAGAACAAGGCACAGACCCTCGCAGCGGAGGCCGAGGCCGACCGCCTATCGGTCTGGCTGATGGCAAATGCGGGGTATGACCCAAAGGCTGCCGTGCGTTTTTGGACCCGCTATGGCAAACAGCACGGCCAGGGGATTTTCAGCGACGGCACGCACTACCGCTGGAAACGGCGGGTCGCGATGCTGGAAGAGGAAATTTTGGGGATAGACACAGCAAAGCAAGCTTCCAAGGACATCGCCGCAGCATTGCCGCCGCCACTCTTGGTATCATTGCCAGCACAAGGACAGTAGCGCCAATTTGGCCCTATTCCGCCACATCGCTCCAGCGTGTATCGGAGTGTAAATTTATTAAATCTCTGTAACTTAGCGTGACGGAAATCACGCGTGTTCATGATAGCGACCGTTACATTTTGCACCATCGGGCGGTCATGCGCGGTGCAAATTGGGGTGATAGGGGGCTGTTATGGGGAATTTCGACGCATCTGGCGTTTTGGGCTTATATCCGGTCGGCATGATGTCGCTTGGATCACTCGGTTTCAATGTAAACACCAACTGCACGCCGGCATCGACGCCTTCTTCCGCTGTTGTTTTCAGCGGCAGTTCAATGACATTTGCGGTGCCGACAGGCTCAACCTGCATGGTAACTGAGTCTGCCTCGATGCCTGCTTTCCCCACCTCGGCGCAAACTTTTTGTGGACCAAATGCGACGCCTGTCTGGGACCCGCCGCTTTATAGTTCGTCGGGAAACAGCGTCCCTTCGGTTACGACCGTCTCGGGATCAACTCAAACAGTGGACATCACCAACAAGTGGCACTGCAAGCCGAATCCGACAAGCACATTGGAAGTCCGCAAGCGTGTGGTCAGCCAGCCGGGGATGCCGCCACTAACCAACCTCAATTTCGGTATTAACGCCAATTGCACGCCTGCACTCTCTACGCCGAACCAAATTTTGAATAATGGCAACGGTACCGCCAACGTATTTTTCACGGTGCAAAATGGCACGAGCTGCACAGTCTCTGAATCAAGCAATATGCCTACATTCCCTGCTGCGGCGACGCAGTTCTGCGGTCCCAACGCCACCCCGCAATGGAATGCGCCAATTTACACTCCAAATGGAACCACAACCCCGCCGACAATTACCGTTAGCGGCAGCAATGCGGTGATCAATATATCCAACAGCTGGAAATGCGTGCCCAATACCGGCAAGCTTCACGTTCAAAAGATCATGAGCAATCCAGCAGGTTACGGCTCTTCATTTCCTGTCATGCAGTTTCCAGTTTCTGTAAATTGCACTCCTGTGTCACCCCCAAGCCAGAATATTTTTAATGTCAGCGTCAATGTGTTTAACGTGCAGGTTGGTTCAACTTGCACGGTATCTGAATCCAGCACGTTGCCTGCATTGCCCGCTTCCGCAGTCCAGTTTTGTGGACAGAATGCTATGCCGCAATGGAATACGCCCTCTTTTGGTGCAAATGGCTCGACAGTGACTATCACCGCAACGCCCACCTTGGTTCAAGTTTTTAACAGCTGGAAATGTGTTCCGAAGATGGGATCATTGACGATAAACAAGATCACATCTTGGGAAGGGCCTGGATCAAGCTCTACAATCGCTGGGCAAGTATACAATATTCATGTGGCATGTACTCCGTCAATTTCGCAAGCATCACCGTTGCTTTTGGGGGGAGGGCTTGGCTATACGATTAATAATATTCCCTCCGGGACTTCATGTTTTGTCCAGGAGAATACACCTCAAGTTCCAAATGCGGGTTATGATGCGTGTGAAGCAATTGGCATGGTTTTCATGTGGGATCCGCCACTTTACAACACGGGAAGCGGCTTTTCTCCGACGCCGCCTACCGTTACGATCCTTGGTGGCTCAAGCACCGTAACGATCAAAAATCATGCGGCCTGCTACCCTAAACCAAAGGGCACATTGGTGATACAAAAGTCGCTAACGACCCAATCGATTTTGCCGCAATGGCCAGCTGCCAGTTGGCTCGTAATGACCAATTGTACTCCTACCGGGTCATCGCCAAGTGTTGCCGTCAACACTTTTCTCTCAAGCAATGCGGTGATTTCTAGCACAGGTGCAATTACCGCACCGCTCGGCGCGCACTGCACAGTTACTGAACCGCAACCAACCATGGCCTTTCCCGCGGGTATAGTAAGCTATTGCGCCATGCCCATCCATGGCGGCGGTGTTCCCATGTGGAATCCGCCTACTTACACCTATAACGGAAACACAACCACAACGCCGCCAACTGTCTATATCTCAAGCACCGGCAACTTTTGGGTAACGGTGAACAACAGCTGGAAATGCAGTTCGACGGTTACCACCGTGACGATCGATAAGGTTTTGCAAGGGCCTGTTGGGTCTACAGGTTGGTCGCATGCGGACTTCGCGGGTATGAACTTTGTTGTAACGCCGACTTGTTCGGTGTCGACGACCCCGACCTCTCTCAGCTTGGGCTATTCGACCAGTTGGCTTGGAAGTTTCACAGTTCCTTCAGGTACGATCTGCTCGGGAATGACAGAAACCCAACCGTTGCCTTTCCCGCAATCCGTTTTGACCTACTGCCAAAATCAGAACAACCAAATACCGATGTGGGAAACGCCAGCTTTTTCGCCAAGCTTCCCGACAACGATGTCTGGCGCGGCGGCAAGCGTTGTATTGACCAATAAATGGAAATGCGCCTCAAGCCAAAAAGTCGCACCCAAGAAAAAGCGGTTCAAACTACCTTTCAAGGTTAAGCTTGGCATCCCGATTCCCGGTGTCGGTACCGGCGGAAGCAGCAAGCCCGACACGCCGGAACAACCGAGAGATACACCGGGCCGCCCATAAGGAACAAGAGCAGGGTAGGGTATGCGTAGCGCTCCTTCCCTGCTTTTTTCCAGAACATCGCCTTAACCGCCGTGTTGTTCCGCCCGAATTTTCCTTCACTTTCACGGCTGAGACATCTAGGGCCGCGCGATCATGCTCAATTTGAATGCTCTGACCGTGCGCCTTGGCGGACGCAATATCATCGACCGCGCGACTGCCGCTTTGCCGGGTCAGTCAAAGGTCGGGCTCATCGGGCGAAACGGTGCAGGCAAATCAACGCTGATGAAAGTGATGATCGGCCAGCTGGAGGCCGATGACGGTGCCATCGAAATGCCGCGGCGAACGCGCATTGGCTATATCGCGCAGGAAGCACCCGCCGGCACTGCTTCGCCGTTTGAAACGGTGCTCGCTGCCGATACCGAACGGGCCGAACTCCTCGAGCGCAGCGAAACCGAAGCGGACCCGAATAAACTCGCTGAAATACATGAGCGCCTGATTGCGATTGACGCCTATACTGCACCGGCGCGTGCAGCGCGGATATTGGTGGGGCTTGGATTTGACGAGGAGATGCAGACACGGCCGCTCGACAGCTATTCGGGCGGGTGGAAAATGCGTGTTGCCCTTGCTGCGCTGTTGTTTTCTGAGCCAGACTTATTGTTGCTTGACGAGCCGTCTAACCACCTTGATCTCGAAGCAACCTTGTGGCTCGAAAGCTTCCTGAAAAGCTATCCCAAGATGATCGTGGTAATCAGCCACGAACGCGACCTGCTCAACAATGTTGTCGATCACATATTGCATCTGGAGGGCGGCAAAACCACGCTCTATGTCGGCGGATATGATGCGTTTGAACGGCAGCGAGCCGAACGGCTGGCGCAACTTGCCGCCGCCCAAGCGGCCCAAGACGCGCAGCGTGCCAAGCTGCAAGACTATGTCGCGCGCAACTCGGCCCGCGCATCGACCGCCAAGCAGGCGCAATCGCGGCAAAAGGCGCTTGCCAAGATGCAGCCGATTGCGGCCTTGGTCGAGGACCCGACGCTAAGTTTTGATTTCCCCAGCCCCGAAGCCCTCCGTCCACCGCTGATCACGCTTGATCTGGCCAGCGTCGGCTATGCAGCAGACACACCGATATTGCAGCGGCTCAACCTGCGGATAGACCCAGATGACCGTGTCGCGTTGCTCGGCCGAAATGGCAACGGCAAGACTACGCTTGCCCGCTTGCTCGCCGCCCAACTGACACCGATGGATGGTGTGATGAACGCGTCCGGCAAGATGAAGGTCGGATATTTTACTCAATATCAGGTTGAGGAACTTGACGGCGGCGACACCCCGCTTGAGCATATGACGCGCGCGATGCGAGGCGCCACGCCCGGTGCGGTGCGCGGACAGTTGGGCCGCTTCGGCTTTTCGGGTGCGAAAGCCACAACGCAGGTTGGCAAGCTGTCGGGCGGGGAACGGGCGCGACTGGCGTTGGCGCTTATCACGCGGGACGCGCCGCATTTGCTAATCCTCGACGAACCGACCAACCACCTTGATGTTGATGCGCGGGAAGCTTTGGTTCAAGCACTCAACGACTATGACGGCGCAGTTTTGCTGGTCAGCCACGACCGACATATGCTTGAGCTGACCGCCGACCGGCTGGTGCTCGTCGATGGTGGCGAAGCGAATGAATATCAAGGAAGCATCGACGATTATACCGACATGATCCTCGGCAAGAACCAGCCTAAAAGTGGCGGTACTGGCAGCGGATCGTCCAGCGGTTCAAAAGGTAACAAGAAAGAGGACCGCAAGGCAGCTGCCCAAGCCCGCGAGGAGCAGCAAGCGCTACGCAAGGCCGCGCGCGATGCCGAGGCGGACCTTGCCAAATTATCGAGCGTGCGCAGTGCGATTGATCTCGCAATGTTTGATCCCAAGGCTGCAGCGCCCGAATACGCTGCGCTTACCATGGGCGAATTGTCTCAGCGCCGGGGCAAAATTTCGGCAGCTATCGAGGCGGCCGAAGCGCGCTGGATGGAAGCCAACGAGGCGTTGGAGGCAGGGTAGGTTTCAAGCACCGTCTGTTCAATTATGCCCTGACGCTTTCCCTTGACCGAACTCTAATTGTCGGCATAGTCTTAGCCATTACGGAGATCGGACATGGCTAAACTATTCGGGTATATGCAAAATTTAGCCCAACGCGGCGTTCATTTGCTGACGGCATTATGCGCGCTGTTGTGGCTCTTACCAACGCAAGTCCATGCGCAAGGTAATTGGATATTTGCTCCTGCGCCGATAACGACCACCGCGATATTCAACGCTTTTACGCCGATAGATGTCGTTAAAGAAAAAGACTCAGTGCGCGCACAGGGCAATGGAAACTGCGACAGCGATGGCTATTGCTATGACCATATCAATCCCGACTTGTTTCCTGTCGATAAGCTGTATTTCAAGCCGACATTAAAAGTGCAAAACGCAACGCTTGAAAAACTTGCCGGGCAATATGGGGCGCAAAATCCCGATGCCAAAAGCGAAATACGCAAGGTATTTTTCGGCGAAGGGTCAGGGGCAGAAAACAAAAATCTGATCCAGAAAATAAAGCCCTTTCTGTGGAAGCAGTATTTCCGCGTTGACAATGTTGGCCATGCCTTCACCGTATTTGCAATAGCGCAATATGAAGCAGCAACCGGCACATCGGTGGGGCAAGACTGGCATAAATATGCCAATGCGGTTAAATACCAGAGCGAGCAATATATGCTGAAACAGCCCGTTGCCGCCAACAGCGATGCAGAAAAACAGGCTTTTGCGGAATCATTGCTTGTTTTTGCGGCGATGACACAAGGCAGTGCGGCCTATGTTAAGACTCATCCCGAAGCACAGGGCCAGTTTCAGCAAAATGCAAAAGCGATGGCTAAAGTCTACGGGCTGGATTTTGACAAAATCGTGCTGACCGAATTTGGTTTCGTGGCGCGATAGTCGCGTTGATTGTGCCTTAGCGAACCTTTACGCGCTTATCCCTACTTGTTGCACCGCTCAACAGCGTTACTTGTCGCGGCGACACTTCAAATAAATTGGCCAATTGCACTAACACCGATTTGGTCGCTTTGCCGTCCTCTGCCGCGGTGCGCGTCCATAATTTGAGTATTCCATTTTCGATAGCTGCGCGTTCCACCTTTGTCCGCGGCACAACGCGCAGGCTGAGCTCGCCTTTTGCATTTATCGCTGCACGGATATCTTTAATCGTCGGGTTCGCCATGCTGGACAGATAAGCGCAAGCGGCTCGCCTTCGCGCCCCAATCGGCCACAGGATACCACCGGCAACCGGGTCCGGCTCGTCGAAAACAAGTTCAATAGCTGCATAATTTCCTTTACCTGTCGGCGCGTAACGAAAATTCTCTGGTAAGGCGTTAGGTTACGAACCTTCGAGGAACATGTTGATTGTCAATCTTCCATCGCGGGGATTACTTGATAATATCGATGCGCCAGGGATCACGCCCGAATGCAGCTGGCGACCCCGGTAAAGCACCAATCGATCGGGTTGCGCTTCTACCTCGTCGATCAGTTCGAACCAGTCAGTGTCGCCGTAGCAATAGCGTGCCGGGGGCATACCGTGTTCGCGCTCGTCTTGCGCCAATGCCGCGTTATACGCTGCCTCTCTGGCGGGCATGATCGTTTCGAAGCCCGTGCGCCGGTGGCGGTAGAATGCCGTGCCGCCGGTTTCGGGGCCCAGCAAATAGTGCATCACGGCGATTATTTCACCGCCAGCATGATCATAATGTGGAATACGCTGACGAGGGCCCAGCTCTTGCTCGTTTAATGTGACAATTGAATAGGTTGATGCTTCAAGCCGCACGCCTTTGGTAAAGCCGAACACCTGCGTCATAATCTGCATCATCAGATCGCGGCGCTGATCAAGATAGCTCGGATCAGCCCAAGACCGGATGCCGGGGTAAGACGCCCCCGCAGGTTGATATTGCGCAGCATAAGCCGCCTCGAGCAGAGTATCGACCATGCCGCTATAGCCGTCGATTATTACGAGCGGCTCGCCTTCGCGCCCCATGCGGCGGACGTTGATTTGATGCGCGGGAGGGGTCATGACCCAAGACATGGCTGTTTTAAGGCAGGGAAGTCAAGTGGACGCCTCTCGACATGCCTTTGGCGAACGGCTAATGTCGATCCATCCCCGGGGAGTCATGTGACTGAGAGGCGGTGTAACGCCCCGACCCGCTGAACCTGATCCCGTTAGCACGCGGGCGGAGGGAGGGAGCGGGCTTCAACCCCCGCGCTCTTGCTTCCGAAATCTTGGAGTAAGTAAACATGGCAGATATCCCCACCAAAACCGAAATCGGCGTCACCACTGGCGCCATCCGTGGCAGCAAGAAAATCCACGTCGCCGCCCAAACCGGCAGCGGGATTAAAGTCGCCATGCGAGAGATTTATCTCGACCCCAGCTGCGACGATGCGCCCGTGCGCGTCTATGACAGCAGCGGCCCTTACACCGACGACAACGTCCTGATCGACATCAGCAAGGGCCTTGCCGAACTACGCCGCGACTGGATCGTCGCGCGCGGCGATGTTGAGGAAGTCATCGCAGCGCGAAGTCCGCCCCGAAGATAATGGCCAGCTTGGCCCCGACCGCAGCGGCGGCGTCGCGCCATTCCCCAATGTCCGCAAACAGGTGCTGCGCGCCAAGCCCGGCATGAACGTCAGCCAGATGCACTATGCCCGCAAAGGCATCATCACGCCGGAAATGGAATATGTGGCCGAGCGCGAAAATCTGGGCCGCGAACGGCTGAAAGAATACACCCGCGACGGCGAAAGCTTTGGCGCGGAAATCCCCGATTATGTCACCCCCGAATTCGTCCGCGACGAAATCGCACGGGGCCGCGCGATCATCCCCAACAATATCAACCACCCTGAATCCGAACCGATGGCGATTGGCCGCAATTTCCTCGTCAAGATCAACGCCAATATCGGCAACAGCGCGGTCGCATCCGACGTCGCCACCGAAGTCGACAAGATGGTCTGGTCGATCCGCTGGGGCGCGGACACCGTCATGGACCTGTCCACCGGCCGCAACATCCACGACACGCGCGAATGGATCATCCGCAACTCGCCCGTCCCCATCGGCACCGTGCCGATCTATCAGGCGCTGGAAAAGGTCGGCGGCGTCGCCGAAGACCTGACCTGGGAAATCTTCCGCGATACGCTGATCGAGCAAGCCGAACAGGGCGTCGATTATTTCACCATCCACGCGGGCGTGCGCCTGCCCTACGTCCCGCTCGCCGCCAAGCGCGTGACCGGCATCGTGTCGCGCGGCGGCAGCATCATGGCGAAATGGTGCCTCGCGCATCACAAGGAAAGCTTCCTCTACGAACATTTCGACGACATCACCGAAATCATGAAGGCCTATGACATCGCCTATTCGCTTGGGCGATGGCCTGCGCCCCGGCAGCATCGCCGACGCCAATGACGAAGCGCAATTTGCCGAGCTCTACACGCTGGGCGAGCTGACCCACCGCGCGTGGAAATCCGACGTGCAGGTGATGATCGAAGGCCCCGGCCATGTGCCGATGCACAAGATCAAGGAGAATATGACCAAGCAGCTTGAGGTGTGCGGCGAAGCGCCGTTCTACACGCTCGGGCCGCTCACCACCGACATCGCGCCGGGATACGACCATATCACCAGCGGCATCGGCGCGGCGATGATCGGCTGGTACGGCACGGCGATGCTCTGCTACGTCACGCCCAAGGAGCATCTGGGCCTGCCCGACCGCGACGATGTGAAGGTCGGCGTGGTGACCTACAAGCTGGCCGCGCACGCGGCGGATCTGGCCAAGGGCCACCCGGCGGCGCAAGTCCGCGACGATGCGCTGAGCAAGGCGCGCTTCGAATTCCGCTGGCGCGACCAGTTCAACCTCAGCGCTCGACCCCGACACGGCGGAGCAATATCACGACCAGACGCTGCCAGCCGAGGGCGCCAAGACCGCGCATTTCTGCAGCATGTGCGGGCCGAAATTTTGCTCGATGAAGATCAGCCAGGAAGTGCGGGAGTTCGCGCGGTTGCAGAACCAAGGCAGCGAAGGCTTCATCGCCGCACAGAAGCGGACTTGTCCGCCGAAGCCTTGGCGAAGGCGGAAGAGGCATGGCCGAGATGAGCAAGGTCTATGACGAGACCGGGCGCGAGCTGTATATGGGCGCTGGTGATCGGGAGCATGATTGAGGTTTTAAAGGAATTGGCACCTTCGGCATAAACAGTTCGAGAGCAAAGCGAATGGTCAGGGTAGTTTCGTTGTCAAAACGTTATAAAAAACTTGCAGCTTCTCATTATTGCATTTAGCTGCTGGCGCGTTTAGCTAGCTGAATAGCTTGCTTGTTTGCAATTGTGTCGGTGGGGGCGGCTTGTGCAGTATAATGGTATGTTGCCGGTCAGCGACTTTTTCCTTTCCAAATCACCGTATGCTAACAAAACTCGACTTCTCGTCCTACAACATGCGTTGCGTGATACAGTCGAGTTTCTTCGGTTGTCGATCCAGCATGGATTCAGGGTAGGGACATTTGTTGCGAAACCCAACTCGAAAGACAAAGCCGCGATTGATGAAATTGGCAGTTTTGGAGTTCACGTTATTGAGAAGGAATACTCCGTTCTTGAAGAGGCTGGTTTTTTAGACGCACTGCTTATTGCCGAGATAAGAGAAGCGAGGGCTGAAGGCCGCCTTTTGTCGATTGTTGATGTGGGTGGGTATTTCATGGCTCCGCTCAATCGGCTTTCAGCAGAGGATCGCGAAGTCGTTCGTGGAGTTGTGGAAGTTACAAGATTCGGTCACAACAGGTATGTTGCTGGAATAGCCGAGTTTCCGATTAGCGTATTGAGCATTGCATTGAGTCCGCTCAAGGAGGCTGAGGCCGTCCATGTGGGCGAAACAATAGCTGATGTTGTGACCGACTTGCTGAGAGAGCGTGGTCTGATTTTGCAAGGAAAGCGGTTTGGGATTTTTAGCTTCGGCATGATTGGGGGCAGGATTGCGAACGCGTTTTCACGACGAGGGCATGATGTTGCCGTTTGTGACATAAGCGAATCTCAGCAAATTGCTTGCCCGCCTCGAAAACTTTCGTACGGCAAATAAGGCATCGTTGTTGGCGGACAGCGAAGTCATCATTTCTGCCACGGCAAATCAAGCCATCAACGTCGAAGACTTGGAAAACGCGCGAGATGGAATTCTCTTGGTAAGTGGAGGGTCCAAAGCAAATGAATTCGATATTGCTGGGATCAAATCCAAGGCGGTCAGTTCTTCCAAACTGTCCCCTCATCTGGAGAGGTTTGTGATGCCTTGGGGCAGAGCGGTTGTGGTAGCGAACGACGGCAAGGCGGTAAACTTTCTCAAAGGAGGATCTCCGGAGGAGGTGATGGATGTGGTGTTCGCCGAACAGGTTGGATGTCTTGATCACTTTTGGCTTTCCAATAATAGCAAGGGAGTTGTCGACGAGCTGCCGGCAGGTAAACGCGATGAGATCGCTTCAAAATGGAATGAGATGCAGGGACGTTGGCCCTTTGGGATGGATTAACCATGAATGGTTGCTAATGGTATATTGTGGATAATGTATAATTTGAGGTTCGAAGCGTGATGAAAATGTGCTATGTCCAGCTTTCGTTATCGTCGCGCTTGCATGTTAATTTCGATGTGAGGGAGAAGGCTTGTGACTAAAGCGCACGCGGCGGAAACAGCGTCAAATGACGAAATTTTGTTGTTCTTGGTTGAAGCGCTTCGCAGGCACGAGGCTAAGCACGTGCAGGTTGGAACAGTGTACGCGGATTTGGTATCAAAAATCTGCCCCTTAGTGAAAGCACGTGCTGTAGGCAGGATTTCACGATTGAATGGCAGTTCGTCGCGTTATTTTTGACTCTGCAGACACAACGTTCGATGTGTCGGTGCGAATGGTGTCTGGAGACATTGCAAAGGCGATCATAGCTCATCGAGAATCGGATGCGCGAATGATTATGGAAAAAGCTGACTCGGAGGTGCTGGCTCAACAGGCTCATCTGCTTATTGATTATTAAGAATTCCGGGGACACTACAATTACGGTGACAGGTGCGATAACCCCTAAGCCACGCCACCACCGCTCACTGTTAAAAAATTCCGCTTTCCTTAACATATATCCATGATATGTTCGAAAAATCCCAATTATCGAACATGATCGAACCGATATGTTAAAAGAGACATACCAAATCCCCGCCCTGCCGCCGCCCGGCGCGACTGAAACGATTGCCTTGCTTAAAGAGGCTGCGCGTGCGCATCGGTATCTGGCCGAACTCAAGGGCCGCGCTGCTGCTATGCCCAATCCCGGTATCCTCATCGACACACTTTCGCTGCAAGAGGCCAAGGCAAGTTCTGAAATCGAGAATATTGTCACCACGCAGGACGAGATGTTTCAGGCGAGCCTGTTTCCCGACGCGCAAGGATCGCCCGCCGCCAAGGAAGTCGCACTTTATGCGAAGGCCTTGCTCGGTGGGTTTGAGCGAATGCGGGAGCAGCATGGTTTGCTGATCAACAACAACATCATCGCCATGTTTCAGACGCTGAAGCGCAGCACCGCGGGCTTTCGCAACACGCCCGGAACCGCGCTTCGCAACGAGCAGAGCGGCGAGATTGTCTTTGTACCGCCGCAGCACGGCGATGACATCATCCGCCACATGACCGCGCTCGAAGCCTTTATCAACGACGATGCCAGCACGCTTGACCCGCTGGTACGGATGGCGATCATCCATCACCAGTTTGAAAGCATCCACCCCTTTCCCGACGGCAATGGCCGGATCGGGCGGATCATCAATGTGCTGTATCTGACCAAAGAGGGGCTGCTCGATTTCCCGATCCTCTATCTCAGCCGCTTTATCACCGCGAGTAAGCCCGATTATTACCGGCTGCTGCGCCAAGTCGGCGAAACGGGCGAGTGGGAGCCGTGGCTGCTCTATATGATCCGAGGCGTGGGGGAGACGGCACGGACGACGCTTGACCTGATCGATGCGATTACCGCGCTGATGGCCGAAACCAAGCAAAGGTTGCGCACCGACCATCCCAAGCTCTATTCGCAGGATTTGCTCAACAACCTGTTCCGTCATCCGTATACAAGGATTGAGTTCGTCCAGCGCGATCTGGGCGTCACACGGCAGACGGCGGCACGGTATCTTGAACAGTTGGTCGCAGGCGGATTGCTGGAAAAGCAGCAGGCGGGGCGGAACATTTATTTCGTCAATGCGCCGCTGATGGCGTTGTTCACAGGCGGACGGGCGGCGTAATCAAAGCTAGATGACATTCGGTTGAATTACACCGTTAGTGCTGAGCTTGTCGAAGCACGGTTCTCGGCACTGCGAAACGCCCTTCGACAGGCTCAGGGCTGCGGTTTAACTTAATGTCATCATGCTTTAAAGTTAACCGTCCCCTCACCCCAACCTCACCAACGCTTCATCCAGCGCCTGCAAAAACCGTGACCGGTCAGCTTTGGCAAACGGCGCTGGCCCTCCCGTAATCCCGTCCATCCCGGCGCGCAGGTCGGCCATGATGGCTCGGGTGGCGATGGCGCCGCCGATGGAGGCGCTCGTGAACGGCTTGCCATTGTTGCCGATGACCACGGCTCCTGCCTTCAGGCACCGGTCCGCAAGCAATATATCGGCGGTGATCACTACGCTGCGTGGCCCCGCTTCCCCCGCGATCCAGTCATCGGCGGCGTCGAAGCTGTCCGACACGATATGCCGCGTTATCAGCGGATGATCGGGCATACGAAAGCGCGCATTGCTGACCAGCACCACGGGCACACCACGGCGCCAGGCGACCTTGTAAATTTCGTCCTTCACCGGGCACGCATCGGCATCGACCAATATGCGCGGCGATGGGGTGCGCGGCGATGGGGCAGGCGATTTATGGGGCAGGGGATCGGGGTTGCGGTCAGTCATTTTCAATTCGGGGCTTTATACCAATTTAGCCTTCCGGCACCAGTTTCTCCACCAGCCGTCGCAGCTCTCCTGCGGTCGTATGTCCGGCGACAACTTCGTGATAGCCGATGCCTGCCTTGCGCAGCGCTTCCTTCTTTACCGCGTCCCTTGCTGCAGCCGTGCCTTGATGATGGCCACTGCCCTGATATTCGATCACGTGAGCAATGCGGGCTTGCGCGTCCATCAACGCGAAGTCGGCTCGCTTTGCATTGATCGCCCAATAGGCATCCTTTTCGGGGCTGGCGAGAAACTCGCCCAATGACACTTGCGCCATCACTTGCCAGCCGGGGTTGCGTGAAATGACGGCAGCATCAAGCGCCTTGAACAGATTGGCCTCTGGCCGGTTGAGCAGGGCCCGCGCGCTGAAATCGGCGGCCATCACGGTTGCGAGCTGATCGGTGGCGCTGCAGATGGCTTTGGCTGTCTCGACGGGCACGACCTTGCCAAGCGGCACAACCTTGCCGCCCTTCTTGCCCGAATTACGCCCCGCCCAATACGCGCGCCGCTCAGCGCGCTTCTGCCCCTCGACCAATCGCTCCACCGCGATTCCCAAAACCGCACCCACCGCCAGCACAGCGATGAGCAGCCATGGTTTATCCATCAGCGCAAGAATTTCCGGCGGCATAGCCGCGTTATGCCACGCGACAGTCAATAAATGGTCAACGCCGCAATTGCGATTCCTGTGCCACCGCCACCCGATTTCACCCCAAATCGAACACCGCGCCTCCGCTACAGTTTTTCCACCAAGAAACCGCCTGCGCACTGCGCCACTCTCATCGATTTGCGGAACCTTCGCTTAGGCGTTGATCTTGCCGTGTCCCTGATCGAATTTCACATGCTCATAGGCGATCGAATATTCGACGAGCATTTCCCAAAGCGCGGCCACAAGCGGTTCCGGGACACCCAGTTCACGTGCCGCCCGTTTTGTGTTGCCGATCACTTCGGCCTTGCGCTCCTCATCGCGTACCGTTTCGCGCGATGTTTTGATCCGGGCAGCGGCATCCATATAGCGAAAGCGGCGCGCGAGCAGCGTCACAATCTGAGCGTCGATCTCGTCCACCCCGGCGCGGACTTCGGCCATAGTGGCGCAGTTATTGGGTTCTGGTGTCATGGCCGCGCGCCTAGCAGTTCAGTTTGCGGTTGTCTCGACCTTTTCGGCTTTGTGTTTCGGTTAGGAATTACGGTGCTGGTGCAACAACCCCGGCGTCGCTGTGGGCTTCGCGGGCTATTTGCTGCTCAGGAAGCGGCAGTTGCAGGACCAGTGATAAGAACTGGCACGTTTCCCCTGGAATGGCCGCTCCATGCATCCCAATGTCGCTCCTTTTGCAGAGTGCCGATTGCTCTCTGGCGTAAGCCGATGGCGGCGTTATAATAGCGACGGGGACCTCACAAATAAGCTCACAAGCAGAGGGCAAGATAATGACCAAATACCGAATGGCGCTTGCGTTTGCATGCCTATCGCTCAATCTAACAATCCCGGCGGCACCCACATTGGCGGAGGCGAACGTGACACTCGATTATAGCAATGTGACCTCCCGGGCACAGGCAGAGCGACTGGCTGCGCAGGGCAAGCTCGTCAAAATACTGCTATTTCCGGGCGAATTTGGCGGTGAGGATGCGGCGCATAACATCGTTTATGTGCCCGAGGCTGCGGCGGACGCCAAAGACCTGACAACGGGCACGTTGATAAAGCTTTTCGAGGACGGATTGATCGACAAGCTGACTGTTGAGCCAGAATATAAGGGAAAAAGCGTAGTGCCTGCGCGGATCGTGATGAAGGCCAGCCATAGTGGCAAGGATGGTAAGTTCGAACCTACAGTGGAGATTTGGTAAGCTAGCGCGCACGGTTCCTAAGGCTGGGGCCAGCGCTTTTCCAATCGTCGACGGGCATAAGGGGCAATGTTGGTCTTGCTCAGATCGCCACCTGCCCATGCCAAAACCTTGGGGTCCATCACGCGGTAGAAAACCGGCGGGATTGCCGCGAGCAAGTACATTCCGGGATAGCCGCTCGGCAAACGCGGCAGGTCAGGAAAGTCACGCAGCGCTTGGTACGGACGCATAGGATTGGTGTGGTGGTCCGAATGCCTTTGCAACTGGAACGTCATTAAGTTGGATACTATATGGTTGGTGTTCCAGCTGTGGTGCGGACGACACGGCTCATATTGGCCATTTGCTTTCTTCTGCCGCAGCAGTCCGTAATGCTCGATATAATTGGTCATGGTCAGCATATAATAGCCGATGAAATGATGCGCCAAAATAAGTGGCAACAGGTACCAGCCAAAGGCCATGCACAGGATTATCGCCGCGCCTGCTGTAATCGCATAGCCCTGCAATATCTCGTTTTCGCTTGACCAGCGGTTCTTGCCCGCCTTGGTCAGCCGTGCTGCTTCGTCTTGCCATCCGCGCACCAATGTGCCGGGTAATTCGCGCATGGCAAAACGGTAAACGCTCTCCCCCATTTTTGCGCTCGCCGGGTCTTCTGGAGTGGAGACCCAGATATGATGGCCGCGATTATGTTCGACGCGAAAATGGCCATAGCCGACGGCAGCGTTGCACCACATCGCCAAGCGACGATCAATCTTATCCTGCTTGTGACCCAGTTCATGGCCGATCGTAAGACAATTGCCGCTGATCGATGCGCCGCCCAAGATAAGCAGTGAAATTGACCAGACGGGCAGGGCCTGCGTTCCAATCAAGACGAACATCGCAATAAAACTTGCCCAGACGATGGGAACCGCGCTGCGAACCATCCACTGATAGTGACGGTCCGAAACCAGTTGCGGAACGACTTCGGCGGGGGGATTATGTGTATCTTCACCGAAAATCGTGTCGAGCAAAGGCACGCAAACATAGACAAACAGAACGGGGATCAATGTCGCCCAAACGCCGAGACTGGTGAAATAGAGCGCCACCGAAATTAGCGGGACTGCCGGTACGAAGAGCGACCAGAGATACAGCCAGCGCTTCGCGTCGCTATACCGGATCTCGATGCCATTTTCAGCGGTAGCTATCATGACGGTCATTGCAGTGCCCTTTGTTTGACAGGCGCTTTATATCCCATGTTTTCGGGTTTGAGAAAGCGATTAGATCAGCCACGCCATTTTGCGATTGCTTTGGCCAGATGCGGACGACGAAAACCTTTTCCGGTTAACAAGCGCTTGAAGTCAGCAGCGTGATCGAAATGCTGTAGTTGCGCCACATAATAGTTCACATATTCAAGAACCGCGAGAATGCCGTATACCAATGCGGCAATGGCCGACGGTGTGAAGCTGCCATCTCTCCAAAATTCGATCATCGCTGCGAAAACGCCTATAATGGTGATGATAAGCGCAGGGCTTTGCGATGGAGCTAGCCAGCGCATGAGCTTTTCCGCCAGAGGCTTATCGCCCTGCAGCCGCGCTAGTTCCATCCGCCAGCCAACAGCACCAATCACCAAAAGAGCGCTGGTTGCCACCATTGTTGCGATAACAAAAAGGCTAATCGTATCATCCGCTTGCAGCACAAGAAACGCACCTAGCAGCGGAACTAGTAAAACATTTGCGGCTTCCATCTTCCAATAGCCGCTAAGGCGCGACACGATTTTCGACGACAATTTGCTCATTTTTAGACGGGCCTTTTCAACCGAATGTTACACGTGCGATGCGACTATGCAGGAAAAGCAGGCATGTAAACCTCGAACTATGTAGGTCTTGGGGCACGAGCGTACGTTGCAATGCTGTCGAGCAAGACGTATTGCAGCCTATCAATAGCAGCAACGGAATAGGGCAGTTTTTTGGCACATGAAAAGCGCATCGTAACGTGTGAGGGGCCGCAAGACCCGCACGCGTTGCACGGCATTCCAGTTCAGCAACGCCGAGGCGACCTTGATGAAATGTGTCCGGTTTGCATTGGGCACGGCCAGTGGAACTGCGAAATTGATCTGGTCAGCCAGCGTTCTAAACGGGCATGCTGCGTCAAATGCGAAGGACGCGGATGGATAGAGACTGGCGAGGATCTGGTGCCAAGCCATGATATCGAAATGTCCCCCGAGGGCTATCCGACTTGGGTCGTCCGGCTCGATCCATCCAACAATATCGAATGATTATGCTCTTGGGCATTCCGTTCATCACATTCGCTTGGGATCTCGTTTGAAGCAATCCCGCACCCGATTGGCATCTGCCAAACATGACAGCATCTTCCGCAGCAAAACAGCCCACTAAATTGGCACTGTCATCGAGATCGAGATAGTTACTAGTGGCGGCACTTTCTAATATGATGCGGCAAGGACTACCGGGGCGGGGAAAGCCGTTCCCGATAACCCGCAAACTGATGGGCCATTTTTGATCGCTCGTCGCACTTTGGTCTTTTGCGGGTTCACCATCAGGCAAAGAGTTGGTCGCAGGCTGCTTGTTGCAGGCGGATAGGCACAGAAAAGCGAAGAAAGCGATTATCCTTACAACAGAATTACGCTGTCTCTTTCGGTACATTTTTCGTGCTGCCAAGCACTCGTTGGGGTCAAATAGCCGAGTGAAACTTTGATGAGGAATTTTCGCCCGAAAAAAGTTGCATAAAGCAATTGAACCGGTTCCCTTCGTGTTGAAATCATTCTAATCAGTGGATGTTCAAGGTTGTTCTGCCGTCAGGGAGGCATATGACTCACCGTTCAAACCTATTGCTCATTTCAGCATTATCCGCTGTGACGCTGGCGCTTGCCGCATGCGACAAGAAGAAGGACGATCCGCTCGTCAAACCGGCGCAGGTTGAAGAGCTCATCCCAGTGCAAGTGATGACCGTGCAGGCCGCGAATTTGCAACGCACTCTGAACGCAGTGGGTACGGTTCGTTACCGCCGCGAAACGCCGCTTGGCTTTACAACGTCGGGCAAGGTTGCGAGGGTTTCGTTTGAAGAGGGCGATTATGTAAGGCGGGGTGCTTTGCTCGCCGCACTTGATACAACCCCGGTTGTTGCCGACTATAGCGTGTCCGATGCGGAGCGCGTTCGCGCGCAGTCCGAGTTTGAGAGGATGCGCTCGCTTTACGAACAAGGCTGGGTCACCAAAGGCCGCTATGAAGCAGCCGAAGCCGCGGTTAAAGTTGCAAATGCCCGCGTTCGGCAAACCGGCTTTACGACCAAGACGGCGAAGCTTTTTGCGCCTTCGAGCGGCGTGGTGCTAAGTCGCTTCGTTCAAGCCGGCCAAGTGGTTGCTGCTGGATCGCCTGCGCTCATTATCGGTCAGGACGCGGAAGGTTTTGTCTTTCGCGCGCCGGTTATAGACAAGGACGCGTCAAAGCTACGCACGGGCATGCCCGCGACTATTCTGATCGAGGCGCTCGGTAGCGATCCGATAGCCGCCAGCATCTCCGAAATTGACGGCCGCGCCAATGAAACCACCGGCGCGTTCACGGTGCAATTCAGCGTGGCAGGTAAGAAAGGCCTGAAGTCTGGCCAAATTGGTAGTGTGCAGATTAAGATGCCTGCTGTGGACGATGGCAGTCTTCAGATACCAGCCAGCGCGCTTGTCGGTGTACGCAGCGGTGAAGCCTTGGTCTATGTTTATGACAGAATCACGGGCGCCGTAGAGACACGCAGCGTAGTGGTTGGTGCTGTTCAGAACGAATTTGTGCTGGTTAAAGGCGGTATCAAAATTGGTGACCAGATCGTGGTTTCTGGCGTTGAGCGACTACGCACCGGAGCAAAAGTTCGGGTGATGCCGGGCGTGCCACCTGTGAAAGCACCTGTATTTGCGGGGCAGGATGCTAATGCAACCGCGAAACCTGCGACATCTGCCAAGCTCGAGACAGCAATTCCGGCTGTTCCCGCAAAGTCCAACTGATCATTAGGCTCGCTCCGACATGATGGGCATTAGCGAATTTGCCATCCGGCGCTGGCAGCTGACGCTAGTGCTATTCATTTTGTTGGCAGCGCTTGGTTACTCGTCATTGCAAACGATACCGCGTGCGGTTGACCCGCACTTCTCAATGCCGGTCGTGGCCGTGACCGCTTTGCAACCCGGTGCAGACGCCGCGGAAATCGAACAGACGATCACAAAGCCTATCGAAGAGGTGATGCAGGGTCTTGAAGATGTGAAGGAGGTTTTCTCCTTCAGCAAAGACGGTGTTGCGAGCATTCGGGCAGAATTTGACTGGTCCGGCGATCCCGACCGATATTTCAACGACACCGTGCGCGAGGTGAATGCTATCAGAGCGCAGCTGCCACCCGATCTTGTGCGGCTAGAATTTAAAAAAATGCGGACCACGAACGCATCGATCCTGCAATATGCCTTGGTCAGCGAAACTGCCAGTTGGCGTCGGATGGAAAAATATGCGCGCGACATTAGCGAAGCGCTTGCCCGCTCCCCCGATGTTCGCGAGGCCGAGATTTTTGGCATGCCCGCGCCCGAAGTCACTGTCGCTATCCGGCCTGAGCGGCTTGCCAGTTTGCGTATCCCGGCGTCTTCGGTGGCAGACGCATTGCGCTTGGGCGGTGCGGACGTGCCCAGCGGGGCGGTGGCGAGCGGATCGCGTCGGTTCAGTGTAGAGGCTGGCGGCGCATTTCGTTCATTGGAGTTTATCGCGGCATTGCCGCTACGCTCGAGCGGTGGGACGATCCTAACAGTGGGTGACGTGGCTGATGTAAATTGGGGGCAGGAAGAACCACGTTCCAAGGTCTTTCATAACGGGCAACGGGCCGCGCTCATCACCGTGAACCAAAAGATTGGAACCGATGCTACAAAGTTGCGCGATAAGCTGACGCTTGAAATCGAAAAGCAACAGGCACTTTTGCCACCCGATATAAAAATTGTTACTGAATTTGACCAAAGTAAGGATATTACGCGGCGCCTTGCCGAATTGGCACGCGACTTTTCGATTGCTCTGGCCTTGGTTGCACTAACACTGCTGCCCTTGGGCTTCCGCGCCGCTGCCATTGTGATGGTTTCCATCCCACTTTCGTTGGCATCCGGGCTGATTGCGGTGCAGCTAACCGGATATAATCTCAGCCAGCTGGTCGTTGCCGGATTCATTCTGTCACTGGGATTGCTGGTGGACGACTCTATCGTCGTAATCGAAAATATCTCGCGCCATTTGCGGATGGGCAAGGAACGGATGCAGGCGGCAATCGATGGTACGCGTGAAATCTGGAAAGCCGTAATGGGGTCAACAGGCGTATTGATCTTCGCGTTCTTTCCGATGTTCTTCCTGCCCGAGGGCGCGGGGAAGTTCATCCAAAGCTTCATAGCCTCTATCGTCTATACGGTGACTGCGTCGCTGATAATTTCTCTAACGATAATCCCATTTCTCGCTAGTCGACTTTTGCCGCGCGAAAGCGAGGAGCATGGCAATGCCTTTTTGCGTTGGTTGATGCGTAATATCGACCGGCTTTATCATCCCTTGCTTAAAGCGGCGTTGGCGGCGCCAAAACGTACGGTTTGGTCCGCTATGGCGCTTACCATATCGGCGTTCGCACTGATCCCTGTTTTGGGCTTTAGCCTGTTTCCCAATGCCGATGCGTCCTATTTCAAAGTAACTATTGATACTGATCAAGGCGCAAGTCTCAACAAAACAGAAGAAATTGTCCGTCAAGTTGCCCAGTTGATGACACAAGAACCATCAATCAAAATTCGCGTAGAAAGTGTCGGTCGGCGTAATCCGCCGATTTTTTACAATAACTTCGATTCTGCGGAGTTGAGCAATACCGGTGAAGTTGTGGCCATTCTAGACAGCTGGGAAGGTCAAAAGAGTCGAGAAATGGTCGCGCGTTTGCGCGAGAAGTTTGACAAGATACCAGGCGCCAACGTCAAGTTGGTCGTTTTTCAAAACGGCCCACCGCTCAACGCACCCGTCGAATTCCGCGTCATCGGTCCGGACCTTGAAACGAATAAAATGCTTGCGTCAAAGGTTGAGGATATCTTGCGTCAGGTTCCCGGAACACGCGATGTCGGAAACCCCGTAGCTATAGACGCTGTTGATTATGATATCCAGATTGACGAGGCCAAGGCCGCCCTGCTCGACATTCCTTCCGGAGCACCGCGTCGAACTTTACGGCTTGCGTTGAGCGGCGAGCGCGCAGCAACCTTTCGCGACGACGAAGGCGATAGCTATCCGGTTACGGTGCGCTTGCCGCTGGACAACGAGCAACCCATTTCCGCGCTGGATTCGGTCTATCTTTCCACTCGCAGCGGCAATCCGGTGGCGCTGGGTGCTATAACGCGCCCCTCTTTAGTCTCGGTCCCTTCCGGCATTAAACGGCGCAATCTAGAGAGATATGCCGACATTTCTGCGCAACTTCGCCCTGGCGAAATACCATCGCGTGTTACCGCACTTGCACAAAGAGAAATCGATAAGTTGAAAGTACCCCTTGGCTACCGAATTGCGGTAGGCGGCGAAGCAGAAAAGATAAAAGAAACTTTTGGCGGCTTTGGACCTATTATCCTTGTGGCGCTGTTCACGATCTTTGCGATTTTGGTGGCGGAGTTTGGTAGATTTCGGGAGGCACTCGTTGTTGCGGGCGTTATACCTCTTGGCACTTTTGGTGGTCTGGTCGCGCTTTACATCACAGGCAACAGCATGTCGTTTTTGGCGGTAATCGGCTTCATCGCGCTTGTTGGAATAGAGATCAAGAATTCGATCCTCCTGGTTGATTTTACAGGCCAGCTGCGTGAACAAGGAATGGAGCTGCGTGAGGCTATCGAACGCGCAGGCGAAGTTCGTTTCTTGCCAGTGTTGCTTACCTCAATAACGGCTATCGGCGGCCTCATGCCCCTCGCGTTATTTGGCGGTGCGCTATATGGACCCTTGGCGATTGTGCTCATCGGCGGGCTAGTTTCATCAACTATCCTGTCGCGGATTGTGACCCCGGCGATGTATCTTCTGGTTGTGCGCGGCGGCGAAAAGAACAAGCATGAGATTCCGCAAGGCGACCTAGTAGAAAGGATGGAACATGCAAGCAGCTGAAGCGATTTTTGCGGGAGGATGCTTTTGGTGCACCGAAGCCGTTTTCCGGCAGCTCACCGGCGTGTCTGAAGTCGAAAGCGGCTATATCGGGGGCCATGTCGCAAATCCTGACTATAAGAGCGTATGTGCGGGCACCACCGGCCACGCCGAAGCGATCAAGATAAGTTTTGATGCTTCGGTCATTGATTACGGCGATTTGCTCGACATTTTCTTTGCGACACATGATCCGACGCAGCTGAACCGGCAAGGCAATGACATCGGTACGCAGTATCGCTCGGCTGTGTTCCCCTTGGATGACGCCCAACGTGCGGAAGTAGAAGCCGCTATTGCGCGCGCGCAGGCAGAATGGCCACAGCCGATCGTCACAACCGTCGAAGAACCCGGCATATGGTATCCTGCGGAAGATTATCACCAGCTTTATTGGGAAGGTGAAGGGCAGCGGAACCCTTATTGCCTGGCGGTCATACCGCCAAAGCTTGCCAAATTGAAAAAGGGATTTGCTGGCCGCCTTGCGCGCGATTGACCCTATTCGCCAGAAGCGGTCTTTTTTTTCTCGGCCGCGGTGATAAACGCATCCATGGCGGCTGGAATTTCCTTTTCGATACGCGCCATTGCTGCAGCGCTGGGCTCGACATTAGCCCATTTGAGTTCGATTTGTTGTTTTTCCGGGCGAACCTTGGCAAATTTGACGCCAAGCGGCGATTGAGCGAATTTCACCAAGGCCGTGGTATCTTCGTCGCTCAGCGCTTTAATTCCCCTATTGATTGAACCATCCATATCGCGCTTCAGCGAAGCGTCAGAGATTTCAACCTTATCGGAATCCATATCTTTCATAACATCTTCGGCGATATTGGAATAATCTGCTTGCGCATTCAGCGTTGCCAAAATGCGCCGACCCTGGGGAGAGCCCCAAAACGCCGTCAACTCGCTCAATTCGTTCGATGTGAACTTTCTGCCGAAAAATGCCGCGATATCTTCGCGGTAGGGAAGCAATATACTAGCCATTTCTTCGTACATGATCGGGCGCATCGCATTCAGAAAGGCTCGATCCAGGCCGGGATAAGCTTTGATGTCGGCCCGAAATTCAGCGTCGTTTTTTATCATTTCTTTCACCGACGCTTGCAAAATTTTCTCGGCGTTTTGGTTCAATATTTCTTGGGTAACGAGGATCGAAGCAAACTTGCCAGCGCGCTCCTGCTTTGTTGGCGCGCCTTCCATCGCATGTGCAGTCGGAAAGCCTCCGGGTGGTACAGAGACACAAAGCACCGACAAAGAAATGGCAGCTGCCATTTTTGAATAGACATTCATCGCCAAAATCCCTTCGTCAAAATCTCACCTCTGTTTTTACGTACACGGCGCCAATTGTCTATCGAATTGCGCGCAGAGTCCGGGTCAATCAAAAATATATGCCAAAGCTGCAAACCCTCTGTATAGAAAATCTATGACCCATAAGCCGATCCGTAAAGCCGTATTCCCTGTCGCTGGACTAGGTACCCGCTTCCTCCCCGCAACTAAGGCCATACCCAAGGAAATGCTGCCGATCGTGGACCGACCGCTGATCCAATATGCGGTGGATGAAGCGCGTGAGGCGGGGATTGAGCAAATGATCTTCGTAACCGGCCGTGGCAAGACTGCATTGGTCGAGCATTTTGATATTGCTTACGAGCTTGAGAATACGATGGCCGAACGCGAAAAGGACATGTCGGTGCTGGATTCCACGCGCTTCTTGCCCGGTGATCTCATTACTGTGCGGCAGCAGGTTCCAATGGGGCTGGGGCACGCTATTTGGTGCGCCCGCGCGATAGTCGGCGATGAGCCGTTCGCTATTTTCCTACCCGATGAATTCATGCACGGTTCTCCCGGGTGCATGGCGCAAATGGTGGCGGCCTATAACGAAGTGGGTGGCAACTTGATTTCCGTTCTGGAAGTGCCGGAGGATCAAGTGTCGAGCTACGGGGTTATCAAGCCGGGCAAGCGAGGTGTTGGTGCGCTGACCGAAGTGCTTGGACTGGTCGAAAAGCCGAAAAAAGAAGACGCGCCTTCAAATCTAATCATTTCGGGCCGCTATATCCTGCAACCTGAGGTTATGCGTGTGCTGGAAAAGCAAGAAAAAGGTGCGGGAGGCGAGATACAGCTAACTGATGCGATGGCGCAGATGATTGGCGACCAACCCTTCCATGCGGTCAAATTCGACGGTAAACGATATGATTGTGGATCAAAGGTTGGCTATATCGAGGCCAACCTCGCAATAGCGCTCGAACGCGAAGACATGGGCGAGGCGGTGCGCGAAATGGCACACCGCCTGCTCGCCTGATTTATTGAGCGTTATTGCTGTTGAGGCTTTTGTAAACAAAACCACCCACCAGCGCACCTAGGATTGGCGCAACCCAGAACAACCAAAGTTGCTGCAATGCCATGCCACCGACAACTATGGCTGGGCCCGTGCTACGTGCAGGATTTACCGAAGTGTTTGTGACTGGGATCGAAATCAAATGGATCAACGCAAGCGTCAGGCCAATCGCTATCGGTGCGAAACCGGCAGGTGCGCGTCCGTCTGTCGCCCCCATGATGATGAACAAGAAGTGTCGAGAATCTCGGCCAAAGCTTCGTTTATTTTGTTCATTTTCTCTCTCCTCCTGTTTGTCGGGGCGCAGCTCTCCTCTCGAACCCTTGCATTTCCTAAGATATTGACGGGTAGGTCGGAGTAAAATCTTAACCATGATGCGCTAATTTGCGACTGCTGTTCAGAATTTGCTCAGGTATGAGCGGATAGCGCAGCGTCCATTCTACTGGCCAAAGGAAGTCGCACATGCGCCTGTTGTTCGTCCCTGCTGCTTTTTTGCTATTGCAAGGCTGCGTCGCCCAAATGGCTGCTGACGTGGTGACCGCGCCGTTTAAGATCGCGTCCAAGGGCGTTGATTTGATGACGACGAGCGAAAGCGAGTCAGATCAAAAGCGCGGGAAGCGTCTCCGCGAAAAAGAAGAAGAACTTGGCCGTTTGGCCGTCAAACGCGACAAAGCTGTGCGCAAATGCGCCGAAGGTGACACCGGCGCTTGCGAAAAAGCACAAAAGCTTGAAGCCGAGTACGAAGAAGTCGAATCGCGCCGCGTTTAATCGGTTCGTTTGACTTTGCTTCGTTATTTCGGCTTCACAGCAAAACGGTAAGGGATGTAGAGGAAAACCTCGGTGCCGCTGGCTTGCGCCCAGCTAAGTTGTTCGTTCAAGCCAATCACTTCAACACCATAATCCGGTCCAAAAAAACTCGCATATTTAAGGCTCTCGGCAGCGATTAATTTGACGATGCCGTCGCGATATTGATCGGGATTGATGATGGTCAGCGTTAACGCTCCCTGGCGCTCCATGAGCGAACGTCCCGAAGGCGGCACGGATTTTATGTACCTATCGATACGTTCCTGTGCGCTACCGGTCGAGCCAGCGAGCTTTGACTTCACATAGAAACTGACAGTGCTCATGTCGGGGCGATTGCCGCGTCCGAATACCAGCTCCTTATAATTGGACATAGTGACCGGCACCAGTTCAAAGCCGCCAGTGACCAGCTCAACGCCTGCGCTTGACGCGCGATTTATTGCCGATTCCAGCATCGCGTGAATTTCACGTTTGCGGGTCTCTTCTTCGCGCGAGTCCGAATTGATCTGCACTGCCTGAACAGCGCTATCAGCCTGCCGTCGCAGTCCAAGCACAGGCTGTTCGTCATCGAGATATTCGGCCGATGCGCGCTGCGCCGTTACGATGATCTCTCCTTCAACATTGCTATTATCTTGTGCACATGTGGGCGCGCTGATCGTTGCCAGGCAAAACGCCGTCGCCAAATAAAGAAATGCAGTTTTCATGTTTCGCCTCCTCTTAACGGAAGCTCAGTTTATCGCAGTGCAGACAAAACCCAAGTGGTTTGTTTACTCGCTACGTAATGCCTCAATGGGCGAGAGCCTCGACGCTCGTATCGCCGGATAGCCGCCAAAGAGAAGACCAATAAACGCGGAAAACATGATCGCCATTATGGCGGTATCAAGGCCAATGGGCGCTGGAAAATCGGCAACAGACTGAAAGACTGCTGCGGCCATGTAAGCCAATGCCAGGCCGATTACGCCACCGATGACGCATAACACGGCGGCCTCGACCAAAAACTGGTTCCGGATATCCGTTCGCTTCGCCCCTAGCGCCATACGAAGACCGATCTCGCGCGTCCGCTCGGTCACGCTGACCAGCATGATGTTCATAATGCCAATGCCGCCAACAAGCAGCGAAATCGATGCGATAGCGACCAGAACCGCTTGAAAAATTTGCGTTACTTGGCCGGTGGTTTCGGCAAGCTGGTTTGTGGTCAGAACAGTGAACGGATTAATCTTGCCGGGTTGCACGCGGTAGCGAGCGCGCATCAGTTTTTTGATTTCGCGCTGACCCGCAAGCAGTGCTTCTTCATCTTCAAAGCTGATAAACAGCAGCGATACATCATCTGGACCTGCGTTTGCTTGCGTAGACAGTCGTTGACGTAGTGTTGAAAGAGGTACGATGATAACGTCGTCATTATCATTGCCCAAATTGCTGCCCTTGCTTTCCAAAATGCCAATGACAGTGAAGGGTACACGGTTGATACGTACTGATTGTCCTACAGCATCGCCGTCGGGGAATAACTTGTCGACTACCGTCTGGCCCATGGCAACGACGCGGGCAGCCGAGCTGACATCGCCATCGCTGATGAAACGTCCTTCTGCGGCTGAAACATTAGAGACTATTCCGTATTCCGGTGTAGCACCTGTCATCTGGGTATTGGCGTTGCGACCACCCACCACCAATTGCGCCGAGCCGCGCATCTGCGGCGCGACAGCGCCGACGCCGGGAACTTCGCGGGCGATGGCTTTGCCGTCGCGTTCGGTAACGCGGCCCATTTCAGCGCCACGCCTCGGCGGGCCGTCGCTATCGGGCTCGGGTGTTACGATGGCCATATTTGAACCCAAGGTAGCGATTTGCTGGTTTACCGAAACCTGTGCGCCGGAGCCTACAGCAACCGCCAAAATAACCGAGAAAACCCCGATCATCACGCCAAGCGTCGTCAGGATTGATCGCATCAAATTGGTGCGTAGTGCAGTAAGGGCAATCGCGACATTGGTTCCCCAACCTGTCAGGCCACTGAAAAATGAACGACTCATGCGGCTCTCCGGCGGCGGTTAGTCACCGGTTTATCCTCGATCACCTTGCCATCACGGAAGACGATGCGCCGCGTTGCATATTCGGCGATGTCGGGCTCGTGTGTGACGAGTATCACTGTAATCCCGTCATCGTTCAGCTTTTGGAATATGCCCATGATGTCTTCAGAAGTCTGCGTGTCCAGAGCACCAGTAGGCTCATCGGCGAGCAGCATAAGGGGATCAGTGACAAGTGCGCGCGCAATCGCAACGCGTTGTTGCTGACCGCCAGAGAGCTTGGCAGGGCTGTTCAGTAAACGGTCGCCTAGCCCCATTGCTTCAAGCATCGATTTGGCGCGCGCCAGTCTATCGCCGCGTCCTACGCCTGCATAGATGAGAGGCACAGCAACATTGTCGAGCGCGCTGGTCCGCGCAAGCAAATTGAATTGCTGAAATACAAAGCCGATCTTGCGGTTGCGAATTTCAGCAAGCTCGTCGGTCGTCAGTGTTTTTGTATCGATGCCGTCGAGCATCAGTTTGCCACTGCTGGGTACGTCGAGGCAACCGATCATATTCATGAAGGTCGATTTACCTGAGCCGCTGGCACCCATGATCGCGACAAATTCTCCGCGCGCAATGGAGAGCGACACGCCGTTTACGGCGTGTACGGTCTCCCCGCCGAGCACATAATCCTTGATCAGATCATGCGTTTCAAGAAGCGGCGTTGTCATCTTCGTCTGCGTTTGCTTCTTCCGTCGGGGTTTTGGGCTTCAGCGACTTTGTCCTGACGAGAATTATATCTCCCGCCTTTATCCCGCTGGTGATCTCGGCAAATTCATCCCCGACCACGCCGAGCGTTACCTTGCGTTTCGACGGCTTGTAAGGATCCGCACCGGGCACATAGAGCACTGGTTCAGGCGTTTTCTTATCCGCTGGAAGCTTTTCTTTTTCGCTTTGTACCCTCAAGTCAGCCGCTTTGGGTTTGAACCGCAGCGCATTGGTCGGCACGCGGACAACATTGGGCAAAGCGCTGGTGATGATATCAACATTGGCAGTCATGCCGGGAAGTAACTTCCCGTCAAGATTATCTACATCGATTATGACAAGATAACTCACGACATTTTGTGTTTCAGTGGGCGCTTTACGGACTTGCCTTACCTTTGCCTTAAAAACGTCTTCGGGATAGCTGTCTACGGTGAAGCTGACATTCTGGCCCTCTTGCACTTGGCCAATATCGGCTTCGTCAACCGACGCTTCAACCTGCATCTTTGTAATGTCCGCCGCGATTTCGAACAGGTTTGGCGTTTGAAAGCTTGCAGCAACAGTTGTCCCAGGTTCTACAAGCTTGTTAATGATTACGCCGCTTGCTGGCGCAACGATAACCGTACGGCTTAGGTCCAGACGTGCTGAGGCGAGTTCTGCACTGCCTTGTTCAATTTGGGCATTGCCACTTTCAATCTGCGCTTGCGCGACGCTGACTGCATTGCGCGCGCTGTTTAACTTGCTTAGCGCTAAGTCGAGCGCCGCTTTTGATACAAATCCACGATCGGCGAGTGCCTTAAATCTAGCATAATCACGTTTTTGAATTTCCAGCTCGCTCTTTGCGCGCGTAACATTGGCGCTGGTCTGCGACAGGTTAGCACGAGCCACCGCGACTTGTGCCTCGGTTTGCGCGACCCGTGCGCGAACACGGGTTGGGTCGATTTCAGCCAGAACTTGTCCGGCCTTTACTGTCGAATTGAAATCAACATAGACTTTCGTAACTTGTCCTGAAACTTCCGAGCCAACTTTTATGGTGTTTAGCGCGCGCACTTTTCCGCTCGCCGAAACCTTGCGCACAATGTCTCCGCGCTCAACCTTTGCGGTGACATATTCATAATCTGGTTTCGCCGGCACAAGCGTTGAACGCAGGCCGACAAACAGCGCAGCGAGAATGAGTATCGTCCAAAGGGGGTGACGCTTTATCCAAGAGCCCGTTTTACGCAGTCTTTCCATGCCCAGCTCCGCTTGACGATATACGCGTCTATACATGGCGCAGCGTAACGATTGCTAGCTTGGAGTTTAAGCAACGCAGACGTTGGCCGGTCAGCGTTTCACTTTGGTCGAAAAATCGCTCGAAGTTTGGATATTGCGGAAACAAAAACCCCGCCGGAATTGCTTCCAGCGGGGTACTGATTTGGTACTGATAAAGGCTTATTCTTCGCCTTCCGCCTCGACTACGTCTTGCACGACATCATCGGTGACGAATTCATCCGCGATTACCTTTGCCAGCACATCATCGCCAATCGCTGCTTCCGGGCCTTGCGCCAGTTCAGCGGCATGTTCTTCAGCAGCTGTTTCCGGTGCGATCAGGCTTTCTTGCAGTTTGCGGTAGCTGGCACGAAGCGCAGCATCACGGCTGGTGGCGGTTACGCGCATACGGTTCATGGCAGAGCCTGTACCCGCCGGGATCAAGCGTCCGACGATTACGTTTTCTTTCAGGCCGGTCAGAATGTCCTTCTTACCTTCAACTGCTGCTTGCGTAAGCACGCGTGTAGTCTCCTGGAACGACGCCGCCGAGATAAAGCTGCGTGTTTGCAAGCTCGCCTTGGTAATGCCGAGCAATACCGGATTGCCAACAGCAGGCTTTTGACCTTTGGTTAGCTTGGAATTGACCTCATCCATTTCTTCACGGTCGACCTGTTCGGCTGCCAGCAAAGTCGTGTCGCCGCCGTCAGTGATTTCGACCTTTTGCAACATCTGGCGAACGATCGTTTCGATGTGCTTGTCGTTGATCTTAACGCCTTGCAAGCGGTACACTTCCTGAATTTCGGCAACCAGATATTCTGCCAAAGCTTCGACACCCATGACTTCGAGGATGTCATGCGGATCGGGTGATCCGGCAATCAGGTTGTCGCCCTTACGGACGAAATCGCCTTCTTGTACATCAAGCACCTTCGCCTTGGGGATCAAATACTCAATCCGTTCACCTTCCTCGGGCACAATCGCAATTTTGCGCTTCGCCTTATAGTCGCGAACAAATTCGACGCGACCGGAGATTTTCGCGATAACCGCACAATCCTTGGGCTTGCGTGCTTCGAACAGTTCGGCAACGCGCGGCAGACCACCGGTAATGTCGCGGGTCTTTGCAGATTCGCGGGTTACACGTGCCAGAACGTCACCGGCAACAACCTCTGCACCGTCCTCGACTGAAAGCATTGTGCCTGGTGCAAGAAGATAACGACCAGCTTCACCGCTTTCGTCGTCTAGCAAAGTCAGACGGGGGCGAAGGTCTTCCTTCTTGGCTTTGCTGACCGAACGGTCTTCGGTGACAACGCGTTGCGCAATGCCGGTTGCTTCGTCGGTCTGCTCGTTCAAGGTGCGGCCATCAACCAAATCCTGGAACTTCACGATACCCGATTTTTCGGTGATGATCGGCATGGTGAACGGATCCCATTCGGCCAAACGGTCACCGATTTTTACATCTGCGCCGTCGGCAAATGCCAGCGTTGCACCGTAAGGCAAGCGGTGAATTTCCATTTCGCGACCGTCTTTGTCAACGATCACGATTTCACCGCCGCGCGCCATCGCCAAACGGCGCTTGCGCTTGTCAACGATGGTTGGAAGCTCACGGTATACAAGCTTACCGTCCGCCGACGCGTCGAGATTTGATTGCTCGTTCAACTGCGCCGCACCACCGATGTGGAATGTACGCATGGTCAGCTGTGTACCCGGCTCACCGATAGACTGCGCGGCGATAACGCCCACGGCTTCACCGATGTTCACAGGTGTACCGCGTGCCAGATCACGACCGTAGCAGGTTCCGCACACACCAACCTTGGATTCGCAAACCAGCGGGCTGCGGATTTTCAAGGCTTGCAGGCCGATTTCTTCGATCTGCGTGATGTGCGCTTCGTCGAGCAAAGTGCCTGCTGGAATGGAGGTTTTGCCGTCAGAGCCAACAACGTCTTCTGCAGTGGTGCGACCAAGGACGCGCTCACCAAGCGAAGCGATTGTCGAACCACCTTGCACGATTGAGCGCATTTCCAGCGCACGTTCGGTGCCGCAGTCGATTTCGACGATGGTGCAATCCTGCGACACATCGACCAGACGACGTGTCAGGTAACCTGAGTTAGCCGTCTTCAGCGCGGTATCGGCAAGACCTTTACGGGCGCCGTGGGTAGAGTTGAAATACTCGAGAACCGTCAGGCCTTCTTTAAAGTTCGAAATGATCGGTGTTTCGATGATTTCGCCCGAAGGTTTGGCCATCAGGCCGCGCATGCCGGCAAGCTGCTTCATCTGCGCTGGCGAACCACGCGCGCCCGAGTGAGCCATCATATAGACCGAGTTGACCGGCAATTCGCGGCCATGCTCGTCCAGTTCGGACGACTTCAGTTTGTCCATCATGGCGTTGGCCACGCGGTCACCACAACCTGACCAAGCATCGATCACCTTGTTATACTTTTCTTGCTGGGTGATCAGACCGTCCTGATATTGCTGTTCAAAGTCGGCAACAATTGCCTTGGTCTCTGTGACCAAGCCTTCTTTTTCGTGTGGGATGATCATGTCGTCCTTGCCGAACGAAATGCCAGCCTTGAACGCATGGCGGAAACCAAGGCTCATGATGGCGTCGGCAAAAAGCACTGTGTCTTTCTGACCGGTGTGACGGTAAACCTGATCGATAACATCGCCAATTTCCTTCTTGGTGAGAAGGCGATTGACCGTTTCAAACGGTACCTTGTGGCTCTTTGGTAGGCATTCACCCAACAGCATACGGCCCGGTGTGGTATCGAAGCGCACCATGCGTTCGATGCCGTCTTCACCAGTTTGCGGCACGCGGCTGGTAATCTTGGAGTGGAGCGTCACAGCACCGACTTCGAGCGCCTGATGCACTTCGGCCATGTCCGAAATCAACATGCCTTCGCCGGGCTCACCCTGACGGTCCATCGACAAATAATAGAGACCGAGAACCATATCCTGCGAAGGAACAATGATCGGCTTACCATTTGCGGGTGAGAGGATGTTGTTGGTCGACATCATCAACACACGCGCTTCCAGCTGGGCTTCCAGCGAAAGCGGAACGTGGACGGCCATTTGGTCACCGTCGAAATCGGCGTTGAATGCGGCACAAACCAATGGGTGAAGCTGGATAGCCTTACCTTCGATCAGGACAGGTTCAAACGCCTGGATGCCCAAACGGTGCAGCGTTGGCGCACGGTTAAGCAGAACAGGATGCTCGCGAATAACCTCGTCGAGGATGTCCCAAACTTCCTTGCGTTCTTTTTCAACCCACTTCTTTGCTTGCTTCAGGGTCATCGACAGGCCCTTGGCGTCGAGGCGCGAGTAAATGAATGGCTTGAACAGTTCGAGCGCCATTTTCTTTGGCAGGCCACATTGATGCAATTTCAGGTCGGGGCCAGTAACGATGACCGAACGACCCGAATAGTCGACGCGCTTACCAAGAAGATTCTGGCGGAAGCGGCCTTGTTTGCCCTTGAGCATATCGGAAAGCGATTTCAGCGGACGTTTGTTGGCGCCAGTGATTGTGCGACCGCGGCGACCATTATCGAACAGCGCATCGACGGCTTCTTGCAGCATACGCTTTTCGTTGCGGACGATGATGTCAGGCGCGCGCAGCTCGATCAGACGCTTCAAGCGGTTATTACGGTTGATCACGCGGCGATAAAGATCGTTCAGATCCGACGTTGCGAAACGGCCACCATCCAGCGGCACCAGCGGACGAAGCTCTGGTGGAATGACCGGAACAACGTCCAGGATCATCCATTCCGGGCGGTTGCCTGAATCGATGAAGCTCTCAACGACCTTCAAGCGCTTGATGATTTTCTTGGGTTTCAGTTCTGACTTGGTGGTAGCAAGCTCTTCCAAAAGGTCAGCACGCTCTGTTTCCAAGTCAAGATCCATCAGCATTTGCTTGACCGCTTCGGCACCAATTCCCGCGGTAAAAGCATCTTCGCCATATTCATCTTGCGCATCGAGAAGCTCGTCTTCGGTCATGAGCTGGAATTTCTCCAGCGCGGTCAGACCGGGCTCGGTAACGATATAATGCTCGAAATACAGAACGCGCTCGAGCTGCTTCAACTGCATATCAAGAAGCAAGCCGATGCGCGAAGGCAGCGATTTCAAGAACCAGATGTGCGCGACAGGGGCAGCAAGCTCGATGTGGCCCATCCGCTCGCGGCGAACTTTTGTTACGGTGACTTCAACGCCGCATTTTTCGCAAACAACGCCTTTGTACTTCATCCGCTTATATTTGCCGCAAAGGCATTCATAGTCCTTCACTGGACCAAAGATGCGCGCGCAAAACAGGCCGTCGCGTTCTGGCTTGAAGGTACGATAGTTAATGGTTTCCGGCTTCTTGATTTCACCAAAGGACCAGCTGCGGATCTTTTCTGGTGATGCGATGCCGATTTGAATCTGGTCGAATGTTTCGACTTTGGCCATCGGATTGTTGAATTTTGAAAGTTCGTTCATCTTCATTTCCTCAACGGGACTTTGCCCATGAAATATTCTTGCGGTTGGTTAGGGGCAGGGGGATTTCTCCCCCCGGCTCATCCTTATTCCGCCGCTTCCGCCAGACCTTCGTCACCATCTTCCAGCTCTTCGAGAGCCTTGAGATCGACATTGAGCCCGAGCGACCGCATTTCCTTCACAAGCACGTTAAAGCTCTCTGGAATACCGGCATCAAAGGTGTCGTCACCCTTGACAATGGCTTCATAGACTTTCGTCCGCCCGATCACGTCATCCGACTTCACGGTGAGCATTTCCTGCAGCGTATATGCAGCTCCGTAAGCTTGTAGCGCCCAGACCTCCATTTCCCCAAAGCGCTGACCACCGAACTGCGCCTTACCGCCCAGTGGCTGCTGGGTAACTAGGCTGTACGGTCCGATCGAACGTGCGTGGATCTTGTCGTCAACCAAGTGATGCAGTTTGAGCATGTATATGTAACCCACGGTTACCTTACGGTCGAACTTGTCACCGGTACGGCCATCGTAAAGATCGCTCTGGCCCGATGTGTCGAGACCAGCAAGCGCCAGCATAGCCGAAACGTCCGCTTCACGCGCACCGTCGAACACGGGTGTGCCCATGGGGACACCAGCGGTCACATGCTCGGCAAGCTCGATAACTTCTGCGTCACCGCGGCTCTTGATTTCATCAGCATAGGTATCGCCGTACGCTTCAATCAGGCGTTCGCGCACTGCCGAAGGAGCTTTCGCTGCTTCCGGGTTCGGGTTGGCGAAGCGCCATTCCTCAAGCGCTGCCTCGATCTTCTTGCCAAGCCCGCGCGCGGCCCAACCAAGATGCGTTTCGAAAATCTGGCCAACGTTCATGCGCGAAGGCACACCGAGCGGATTGAGCACGATGTCGACCGCGGTTCCGTCTTCAAGGAATGGCATATCTTCGGCTGGCAAGATGCGTGAAATCACACCCTTGTTTCCGTGACGACCGGCCATTTTGTCGCCGGGCTGTAGCTTGCGCTTAACAGCAACGAAGACCTTGACCATCTTCAAGACACCCGGGGCAAGCTCATCGCCACGCTCCAGCTTCTCACGACGATCTTCGAACTTTTCGACGATCAACTTGACGGCATCGTCATATTGAACTTTGACCGCTTCCAGACCGGCTTGCGCCTTATCGTCGGTTACTGCAATTTTCCACCATTCGTGACGCTCGGTCTCTTCGAGGTTGGCTTCGCTGATCTTCTCGCCTTTTTTCAGGCTCTTGGGGCCAGCTGCTACGGTTTGACCGATCAGCATATCCTTCAAGCGATTGTAAGTCGCACGGTTAAGGATTGAACGTTCGTCCTCACGATCCTTCGCCAAACGCTCGATTTCCTCGCGTTCGATGGCCATCGCGCGCTCGTCTTTGTCGATGCCGTGGCGGTTGAAAACCCGCACTTCAACAACAGTACCGGCAACGCCCGGCGGCAATTTGAGCGAGGTGTCACGCACGTCGCTTGCTTTTTCACCGAAGATCGCACGAAGCAGTTTTTCTTCCGGTGTCATGGGGCTTTCGCCCTTTGGCGTGATCTTGCCGACCAGGATGTCGCCAGGGTGCACTTCTGCGCCGATGTAGACGATGCCCGCTTCGTCGAGGCTGCGAAGAGCTTCTTCACCGACATTGGGAATGTCGCGTGTGATGTCTTCTGGTCCAAGCTTGGTGTCGCGGGCCATGACTTCAAACTCTTCGATGTGGATCGACGTAAACACGTCGTCCTTCACGATGCGTTCGGAGATCAAGATAGAGTCTTCGTAGTTGTATCCGTTCCACGGCATAAACGCGACGAGGCTGTTTTTGCCCAAGGCCAGTTCGCCCAGCTCCGTCGATGGACCGTCAGCGATGATATCGCCTGCAATCACTTCGTCGCCCACTTGCACAAGCGGCTTCTGGTTGATGCAGGTGTTCTGGTTCGAACGTTGGAATTTCTGCAGCGTATAGATGTCGACGCCCGATTGGCCAGGTTCAACTTCACCCGTTACGCGAACAACGATACGTGTTGCGTCAACCTGATCGACGATGCCCGTGCGGCGTGCGCCAATCGCAGCACCAGAATCGCGCGCAACGGTTTCTTCCATACCGGTACCGACAAACGGTGCTTCTGCGCGGAGCAGCGGCACAGCCTGACGTTGCATGTTTGATCCCATTAGCGCGCGGTTGGCGTCATCGTTTTCCAGGAACGGAATGAGTGAGGCCGCAACCGAAACAAGCTGCTTGGGGCTAACGTCCATCAGCGTAATGTGATCGCGCGGCGCCATCAGGAATTCGCCAAACTCGCGGCTCGAAATCAGTTCCTCGGCAAAGCTGCCATCGGCGTTGAGTTCGGCGTTTGCCTGCGCAATCGTGTTCTTCTGCTCTTCCATAGCCGAGAGATAGACAACGTCGTCAGTAACTTTGCCATCGATGACCTTGCGGTAAGGCGTTTCGATGAAGCCGTATTTGTTCACGCGGCTGAACGAAGCCAGCGAGTTGATCAGACCGATGTTTGGACCTTCGGGCGTTTCAATCGGGCAAATACGGCCGTAGTGCGTCGGGTGAACGTCGCGAACTTCGAAGCCTGCGCGCTCACGGGTAAGACCACCTGGCCCAAGTGCTGAAACGCGACGCTTATGGGTGACTTCCGAAAGCGGATTTGTCTGATCCATGAACTGCGATAACTGTGAGCTGCCGAAAAATTCACGCACAGCTGCAACAGCGGGCTTCGCATTGATCAGGTCGTTTGGCATCACAGTCGATACGTCAACGCTGCTCATGCGCTCTTTAACGGCGCGTTCCATGCGGAGCAGACCAACGCGGTACTGGTTTTCAAGCAATTCACCTACCGAACGGACACGGCGATTACCGAGGTTGTCAATATCGTCGATTTCGCCCTTGCCGTCTTTCAGGTTCACCAGCTCTTTGACGACGGCAAGAATATCTTCCTGACGCAAAGTTGTATGATCGTCGGGCGCATCAAGCGCCAAACGCATATTTAGTTTCACGCGCCCTACTGCGGAGAGGTCATAGCGCTCTGCATCAAAGAACAGACCAGCGAACAAAGCTTCGGCGGTTTCACGCGTTGGCGGTTCGCCGGGACGCATTACGCGGTAAATCGCGTCGAGTGCCATGTCGCGGTTTTCAGCCTTATCGACCTTCAAGGTATTGCGTATCCATGCGCCAGTTATGACATGGTCGATGTCGAGCAGGTCAATGCTGTCGATGCCGGCCTTGTCGAGCATTTCCAAATTTTCGGCGGTGATTTCATCGCCAGCCTCGACATAGATCCGTCCGGTTTTCTCGTCGATAAGGTCAAAGGCCGAATAACGGCCAAAGATTTCTTCGGTCGGGATCAGCAAAGTGGTGAGACCGTCTTTTTCGGCCTTGTTGGCACCGCGCGGGGTGATTTTCTGACCCGCTGCGAAAACAACTTCGCCGGTCTTGGCATCGACAAGGTCGAACAACGGCTTGGAAGCGCGCCACTGTTCAGCGTTGAAAGGAATTTTCCATCCGCCCTTTGCGCGTTCAAACGACACACGGTCATAAAATTTGTTGAGGATTTCTTCGCCGGTCAAGCCCAGCGAAAGAAGCAAGGTCGTGACAGGCAACTTCCGCTTACGGTCGATGCGAACGTTGACGATGTCTTTTGCGTCAAATTCAAAGTCCAGCCACGAACCGCGGTAAGGGATGACACGCGCTGCAAACAGGAACTTGCCGCTGCTGTGGGTTTTGCCACGATCATGGTCGAACAACACGCCAGGCGAACGGTGCATCTGGCTAACAATAACGCGCTCGGTACCGTTAATGAAGAAGGTGCCGTTATGCGTCATAAGCGGCATGTCGCCCATATAGACGTCTTGTTCTTTAATGTCGAGAACCGACCGGGTTTCGGTATCTGGGTCGATTTCAAACACGATCAGGCGCAGCGTGACTTTCATCTGTGCGGCATAAGTGATCCCGCGTTGACGGCATTCTTCTACGTCATATTTGGGATCTTCGAGTTCATAGTGAACGAAATCAAGTTCAGAGGACCCAGCAAAATCCTTGATCGGGAAAACGCTGCGCAGCGTTTTCTCAAGACCGGATACATAACCTATTGAAGGATCGGAGCGAAGAAATTGCTCATAGCTCTCGCGCTGCACTTCGATAAGGTTAGGCATTTCGATCACTTCGTGAATGTCACCGAAGATCTTGCGAATGCGCTTTTTGCGAGAGAGACTGGCGATTGCCGCTTTGCTTACCATGGAGAAAATGGCCCTATATTTGATCGTTGCACAAACGCATTCGAACCAGACGACAAAAGGCCGCATTGCGACAGCCCAAAGATTCGGGTGTCAACAGCAGCCTTTTCGCGTCTGGAACTCTCACTATTTCAATGCTTTGGCTGCGCTGCGCGACGGCGCGACCGTTCCCGAAATCAGTGGATGAGTGCGTCTTTAAGCTTCCAAATGCGGCGGGTCAAGGGGGCTGGGCTGTGCCTCTGTTCACAACTGCTGACATTTCCCGCGACTTACGGCAATAGAGGCACATGGCATCAGGGATCGAACATGACGGCATTGGTAATGTCCTGGTAATTCTCGGTGCAGCCGGTATTGTCATCCCGGCATTCGCCCGGCTCCGTTTGCCGCCAGTCATCGGTTTCTTGCTTGTCGGCATGCTGGTCGGGCCGTCTGTCTTGGGCAGCTTGGCTGTCCAATATCGCTGGCTCGACTGGATCACGATCTCCAATGTCGAGGACATAAGGGCAATCGGTGATTACGGCATCATCCTGCTGCTTTTCTCTATAGGTTTAGAGCTCTCTTTCCGACGCATATGGCGTATGCGCAAACAGGTGTTTGGCCTCGGCGCGGCAGAGCTTGTCGGCGGCGGGTTCTTGATCGGACTTGCCTTGCTGGCATTCGGCTATTCGTGGAGCGCGGCGTTCGGGTTGGGCATAGCCTTATCGCTATCCTCTACTGCAATTGTTCTGCCGATTTCGGGCACACAGTCTTCGGTTGGGCGCGGCGCGTTTGCGATGCTGTTGTTCGAAGACTTGGCAATTGTACCGATCATCTTCCTCTTGGGCGCGCTGGCACCGCAAAGCGCGCTTGGCTCAGCTGGTGCCATTACGACGGTGCTGTGGCAGGGTGCGCTGGTTGTCGCGGCGATACTCGTCATTGGCCGCTTCGTGCTGCCCATATTGTTTAGCCAGGCCGCACGCACCAAAAGCCCGGAGCTGTTCCTGTCGACGACATTACTTGTCGTCATTGCTGCAAGCCTCGCCACGAGTGCGGTCGGGTTATCGCCGATTGTCGGCGCATTGATTGCCGGCCTTTCCATCGCCGAAACCGAATATCAAGGAGAGGTCGAACAAGTCGTCCTGCCCTTTAAAGGGCTTGCGCTTGGGGTGTTTCTAATCAGTATCGGGATGCAAATCGATCTGGGCTTTGTCGGGGCCAATTGGCCAAAGTTGGTACTGGCAATGTCCGGCGTGATTTTGGTCAATGCGCTGGTAACCGGTGGATTGCTGAAATTAGCCGGAGCAAGAAACGGGGTCGCTGCCGAAACAGGTTTGCTCATGGCGAGTCCATCGGAAACGACATTGATCGTGCTCGGCGCGGCAACAGCAGCGCAGGTCATCGACGGTGAAACCGCGAAATTCTGGCAGGTTGCAACTGCGCTCGGGCTGCTGGTAACGCCGGTGTTGGCCCGCATAGGCCATGACTTTGCGCGGCGGATCGAGGTCCGCTCAAGCGGGAGGCAACTTGATGCCGATTTTGAGGCTGCCGAGGCGCGTACGGTGATCATCGGATTCGGGCGGGTAGGGCAGCTGGTCGCCGATATGCTCGTTACCCACGGGCAGGATTATGTCGCGGTGGAATCCAATATCGATACTGTGGTGCAGATGCGGCGGGCAGGATACCGCGTACTTTTTGGGGATGTCGCGCGATTGGCGACCTTACAAAAGCTACGGCTGGGGGAGGCCAACGCGCTAGTTCTAACAATGAACGCGCCTGTGCTCGCCGGGCGCTTGGCGCGTTACGCACGCAAGGAATATCCAAACCTGACGATTGTTGCCCGCGCCCGTGATGCAGACCATGCAGCAGAGCTTTATCTCGCTGGCGTATCCGACGCGGTGCCCGAAACGCTTGAAAGCTCTTTGCAGCTTTCTGAAGCCGTACTCGTCGATCTGGGGATTGCGGTTGGCCCTGTCATTGCGTCGATTCACGAAAAGCGCGACGAGTTTCGTAAATCAATTAAGACCGCCGGAAAGCTAGAAGAAGCGCCAAGGCTTACGTTGCGGCGAAAAGACTTATAGAACACTGCGCTTATTCAGCGAACGAAACGCCCAATCGCTTGGCTTCTTTGTCGAGCATTTGGTGCGTCAACCGCCACTGCGGCGTAACCGCGTCCCCCGTCGCGCCAGCTACAGGCGCAATTGCGGGTTTGGACTTTGCGGTAAACTTTTGAAACGCCAAACAAACTGCGCGAACGTCGTTTTCGTCAACGCCTTCAAGCGCTTTAAACATGTCGTCCATCAACGCCATGCCGTCTTCCATAGTTTTCATCGTTTCCGGATCGTCGAGCAGCCCAATGACCTTTTCGGTAATCGCATCATATGTGATCTTGCCCGAACTCACGAGCTTCATGATTTTCCAGTCGGACAAACGTTCTTCATATTGAACGCGCGCAAAATCGGGCGCGTTGCTGACTAAGTCGCCGTTTTCAACCATTTCCATGCGGCGCTTGAGTTTTGAGGGATCGTCGCAATCGCTTGCAAGAAAAGGTTCCACGACTGTCGCAGTAAACACTGGCCTCGGGCTGCCCACCGGCATCATACCAAACGCCTCGTCCATATGCTTTTTGCCGTAGAACATGTTCTCGCAAGAAATGTGGAGGCTATTTCCCATGGCCGAAACCGACAGGCTAACATCGTCGGGTTTCCTGCTATCTGAACCGTCGTCGGTCAGAATAGATTTGTTATTGTAAAAAATGGCATCTTTGAAGCCACCTATAGCTGCCAAACCGTCAGTATTCTGAACAGCTTGACCGTCCAAAACATCGTCAAGCTTGAACCATGTCGATTTGTCGATCCGACCCGTGAGGCGATCAAAAGCCAATCCGGCTGCTTTCTCGCTTCCGAAATCGAGTTCATAGCTCACCGTGAAGAAGTGATTGCTATATTTGCTGGCGCCCATCTGGGCAATGGTTGCTGGAGCAAAGCGTCCATCAAGCGGGACGTCGACGTGGCGCAAATAATTTGTCGGTTCGATAATATTCGTTGCGCCAAATGTTTTGCCCAGCGCGCCATCCTTGCTGCACATTTCAGTTAGCGGAATAGCATCGATCTTGCTCAGAGCGTCGGTGGGCGTTTGCGCAATAACCGGGGTACTACTTAAGATAGACGCAGCCAAAAACGCACTTAGACTCTTTGCTTTCATTGCTTTGCCCCTCCGATTGACCCCGCAATCATGAATTTGCGACAAGCCGGTTTCTGCCCCAGAACAGCAAAAATACAAGTGAAATCGCGATCAGTAAAAATGGCGACGCCCACCAAAGGCCGTAGCTGGCAACCGCGGTTGCGGGGCCAATAATATAAGCCGATCCGTTAACGGCTGAGATCTTGCCTGCGATATCGCCTTGCTGTGATCTACCGACCGCTAGCGAAGCACCAGCGGTAAAGCCCGAACGGAAAAGCCCCATGCCCAATGAAAACAGCGCATATCCCATGCTTAGCGTATAATGGTTTCCGGCAGACGCAACCATGACTGTGCTTATCGTGGCGGCCAAGCTCCCCCAAAGGACCAGACTGCGGGGCTTTAGATTGAGTATAGGAATCAAGCCCCACTGCGCCACCAACGTTGCAAGTGCGCCCATCAACATGACCGAGCCGATAGCTTGCACGGCTTCGACGGCTTTGCCTTGAAGACCTAATCGGTCGCGAACAAGAAAACCGATCACACCCAACATGAAAGAATGCGCATGGCCGCCAAAAACACCAACAACCAACCATGGGTAAATGCGCGCATCGCGCCACGTCAAAGGCATGATCGCGGCAACTTCGGTTTCGGGACGCGCATCTGCGGCAGGGCCGCTGACAGCCGAAGCATTGGGATAACCTGGCACGTCACCACGCGCGGGGAAGCGCGGCTCGTCATTGGGCAAACGTATGTGCAGTGCAACCAAAACCAAAAGCCCAAATGCGGCAAAGAAGAACATCGGCCCGGCCAAGCCAAAGGGTTCAAACACGAGAAACGCGGCGAGCGACGGGCCCAGAACCGTGCCTATGCCAAAACTTGACGCAAGCATGGAAAGTGCTTTCGTTCGTTCGCTACGCTCGGTGCGCGATGCGATGTAGGCTTGAACCGCAGGCGGCGCTGCCGAACCGAGCCCCCCGTAAAGCGTTCGAAACACACCAAGGCCAATGAAAGTTGCCAGCGGCCCCAAAATGCCATGCGTGCCAAGCCAAATTGCCAAAGCGCTCAGTCCCATCGATGCAATGAAGCCCACAGAGCCGAGCTTGATAAGCGCCTTGCGCCCGCGCTTGTCAGACATTTGTGCCCAGCGCGGGGCTGTAATCACCCATAGCAAGGCCGACCAGCTATAGGCCAAGCTAAGCCAGAAGTCGGGCATTTTTAGCTGACTGGCAATAGCAGGCAGCACCGACTGCATAGCAGTATTGCCAGCCGCGGATGCCAACATCACACAATATAGAAGAACCAACCGGTCGGTGGGTATCGCCTTTGTGCTTGCCGTCACGCCGGCTTCGTCCAGTCATAGCTGCGGGCAACAGCCGTCACATGCAGGCTATATTCGCTGTACCAGCGGTCACGGCCTTGCTCGCGGATTGTCGCGTGTTCAGGGTTATCCCGCCACGCTTTTGCCGCGTCTTCGCTTTGCCAATAGCTTACCGTGATGCCCAGACCTGTATGGTCGCGCACCGAGTCAACGCCCAAATAGCCCGGTTGGGAAGATGCCAGTGCGTCCATCGCTTCCGCCGCTTGCTGGTAGCCAGCTTCATCCGCTGCCGTGCGTTTGGCAACGAAAATAACGGCAATGTCGCCTTGGTTTCGAACGCTCATGACGGCGTCATTGGGGAAGAAAATTTAATGACGCAACCGCAGTTCGTCGTTTTTTTGGTTTACAAGGTTGCATCACAGGCCACGATTTGCGAATTGGCAGTTTAAAGCTTGTGCCGTACGGACGGAGTCCCATGAATTCACCATCAATAGCCAAAGCGGCCCTGACTGACCGCATCAAAAGCCGCGTGCAACGGTTCTTCGGGCCGTGGGGTGTATTTTTCAAAGGCTTTATCAAGCATCCCGTGATGGTTGGTTCGATCATCCCGTCGTCGGATCGCACGATCCGCAAGATGCTTGCTCCTGTCAAATGGGACGAGTGCAAGCTGTTTGTGGAATATGGCCCTGGCGTTGGTACGTTCTGCCAACCGGTGCTTGATAAGCTACGCCCAGACGCACAATTGATCGTGATCGATCTGAATCCTGACTTTATCGAATATTTGCAAAAAACATTCCGCGACAGCCGCTTTATAGCGGTGCACGGTTCGGCTGCTGATGTTGATGACATCATTGCCGGTTTTGGCCACGACAATGCCGATTATGTGCTGTCGGGCCTTCCTTTTTCAACGCTGCCAGGTGATCTGGGGCCCAAAATTGCCGAGGAAACTGCCAAAGTAATTCGCCCGGGCGGAGCGTTTCTGGTTTATCAATTCCGCGCGAGAGCACGTGATTTCATGGAGCCACATTTCAAGCGCATCGATGACGGATTTGAGCTTTGGAACATCTTGCCTTGCCATTTGTTCTGGGGTTGGAAGAGCTAGATTTATTTGTTGCGGAGCAGGCCGAATTTTATCCTGCGTCCAATGCTATAATCGACCGAATTGACGAGAAAATAGGCGGTGGCGGCCTTGAACCGCGCCCACCAGCCGTCACGTGTGTCCAGCAATGCGCGGCTTTGTTCTTCGGATTGCGCCACCATATTGTCAATGATGCCCCGGGCGTGAGCGGCAAACTCCACATCATCGATCCGCAACATGATTTCCATATTGATGAACAAGCTTCGGATATCGAGATTGGCGGAACCGATGTAAACCGCGTCGTCAATAACCAACATTTTCATATGCAGCGGTCGCGTTTGAAATTCATAGATCAATGCTTTTCGCTTGAGCAAATATCGGTACAAAAACCGTGCTGCCAAAATGGTGGCCCCGTTGTCGGTTTTGCCCGCCATCACCAATCTGGCTTCGCCACTTCGCTTGGAAACACGCGCAATGCGACGTAAAACGGTGCGTGAAGGGGAAAAATAGGCAGAGACAATATCGAGCCGTTTCGCGTTTTCCAGAGCACGCTTTAGTGCAAGGCCATATGGCGAAATGCGGTTGGTTGGGCCACCCAGAAGCAATTGCACGGCGCCGTCACCAGGCTTCCATGTGGTGATCAGGCGACGGATTTCCAAAAATTTGACGTGACCACCTTCTGAAATTTGGTCGAGCGTGTCGAAATATTCAATGAGGCCGAGAACCTGTGCGCCTGACATGACAACGCCCAAGTCTTCCCAGCTATTCTCGCCCTTTCGTCCAAAATAATAGTCGGTGATATTATAGCCGCCGATCAAAGCGTGGTTTTCGTCTGCAATCAGGATCTTTTGGTGATTGCGTACAAAATAGCCCAAGCCTTTGCGTGAGCTGAAGCAATGATATTGGCCCCCCTCCGCGACCAATGGATCAAAAAAGCTGTCTTTATTGTCGCCCGATCCAAAGCTGTCGATTATCAATTGAACTTTCAACCCGCGCTTTGCTGCGGCAACTAACGCGGATAGAACTTCGTGGCCACTTTCGTCATTACCAAACATATAACTGAACATGCGAACGGAATGATTGGCACCATTTACGAGCGTCAATACAGCATCCAGCCGCTCTTTGGGATCATGCACAAGATGGAGGACATGATCTGCAACACGGAATCGTTTTCCGGGCAGTTTCATTGTGTTGGATTTTCCCGCCATGGCACTTGAATTAGTGCGCCCGCCCGCATTGTGCAATGCTGCTGGCTTTTCATTGACATTTGCACGCGCAAACCGTAGTTGCGCTCGACTTTTCCTAAAATATCCAAAGAATCAGGAGCGGGCATGGCACGCGTTACCGTAGAAGATTGCATTGACAAGGTTACCAACCGTTTCGACCTCGTTCTGCTTGCAGCAGAGCGCGCGCGCGAAATTTCGGGCGGCGCCGAACTGACTATAGACCGGGACCGTGACAAAAATCCGGTCGTTGCTTTGCGTGAAATCGCCGAAGAAACCGTTCGTCCCGACCATTTGCAAGAAGGACTGGTGCAGTCGCTGCAGAAGGTTCAGATTGATGAAGATGAAGAAGCCGATGAAATCGGTTCGCTCAGCCGTTCGGCGGAAGCACTGCGTTTGACCGCAGCGGCTCCTGCGCGTGGTGCCGGCGTGCAGCGCGACTACGATCGGTAAATTCCACTTTCTCGAAAAAGCTAAAGGGCCCGGTTCGCGCCGGGCCTTTTCTTTTTGGCAAATCAGCTGTCCGTTGGTAGATCAGCCAAATGGGCGGAGAATTTGAGAGCGTTGCCGACATTGCGACCGGCACATTGGTGGCGCGCGCCATAGAGCCTTCGTCGGGCGAGGGGCAGAAATCTGACAGCGGTACGTGCCTGAATTGCGGCACGACGACGGTTGGTTCGCATTGTCACGCTTGCGGGCAAAAGACCAAAATACACCGGACACTACACGCCTTTGGGCATGATTTGCTGCACAGCGTATTGCATTTTGACGGCAAAATTTGGCGGACTTTGCCTTTGCTAGTCTGGAAGCCCGGTGAGCTAACAAAGCGTTATGTTCACGGCGAACGCGCAAAATTCGTGTCTCCGCTGGCATTGTTTCTATTTTCGGTATTCTTGACGTTTGCGATGTTCAATCTGTTGCGTCCTGCAGAAATTGATCTTGGAACGAACAAGCCGGTAACTGCTGCTGAAGCACAAAAGCAATTGGCTCAAGACCGTAAAACTATCGTGGACGATATTGCGGAATTGGAATCCGACAAGATGGAAGCCATTACAGAGAATTTGCCAGCGGGATGGATTGACAGCGAACTTACGCGACACCGGGAAGCGCTAAGGCGTATCGATGAAGAGCAATTGCCCGACCTTAGCAAGCAAGTGATCGCCGAGCGTAAATTTGCGATTGAGCGGCGCGAGAATGAAACCAAAATTCGGCGTCTGGAAGCCGAATTTGCGCAAGCAAAAGCCGCTGGCAAGCCAACGGACAAGATAGTCGAGGAGCTTGAAGCTGCGCGACTGACCGTCAAGCTAATGAAGGCGGCTGGTGACATTGTAACCAAAGGCCAATCGGACGTGAAATTCAATTTCGCAGGCATAAATTCGTTGAACGACGCTGCAAAACACGCAGTCGAAAACCCGCAGCTGCTGTTCTACAAAATCCAATCCAATGCTTACAAATATAGCTGGGCGCTCATTCCGATTTCTGTGCCGTTTTTGTGGTTGCTGTTTTTCTGGCACCGCAAATACAAGCTGTTCGACCACGCGGTGTTTGTAACTTACTCGCTGTGCTTCATGATGACCTTTGCCATGGCAGGTGCGATCATTCTGACTTTCTCCGCAGAGGGCAGCTTCATATTCGTTACGACAATCTTGGCATTGATTTTTGTGCCGCCGCTGCACATGTACCGGCAGTTGCGCGGTGCATACGACCTATCGCGAGTTGGAGCGATTTTGCGAACAACGGCTCTTTCGCTTTTCGCGATCTTGGCGTTATCGCTCTTCGCTATGTTGATCTTCGCTCTCGGTGTTCTGTGAAAGCAGTTCCATGATGATTTGGCCGCTATCGAGCATCGGTTGCAACAGGGCGGCAAACTGACCCTGACGTTCGGTCACGCGCGCACGGTTGAAAAAGCTGTTTGCGATGACGTCGGCGATTTGCAAGCCCGCTGATATATGGCTTAGCTCCAATTGCGCGAGGCCGAATGGCCCGGTGACTTTACCGATTTCGCTGCGAATGGCAGACAGAATTTTCGGCCCATAGCGACCGTCGTCCATGATAACCTGCGCGCATCCTTTGGCCCGCGGCAAAATGCCGCCAATCGCTTGGCGCAGCAGACTGGTGTAGACCGCAATGTCATGATCGCCACGGTCTTCTCCGGGTTCCGCCTTGGTAACAGAAATCGCAATCGAAACATTAGCTACGAATTCGCTTTCGGCGAGCAGCCGCAGTAAAACAGCGCGCTCGTCAAGATCGATCCTGCTGCCCTTGAGTTCTCCCCTGTGGCCAGTCAACGCGCGAAACTCAGTTACAATTGCATCAGTCGCACTCTCATCGAGATAGACAGCCGCAAGCGTCATCACGCCTTTGCCGATACCCCCGCTTTCATCACAATATATCGGCATCGGCCGCTCCCGCAGACATTGCAACTGCAATGGCGCAGGGCAGGCACCTTTTCAACAAGGATATTTTTTAACGAGAATCTCTTTCCAAGCCTGACGGACGCTCATTTCTTTTCGCCGAGCTTGAGAGATTTTTCCAAATTCCGCGAGAACTTGTTCGGCCTTCATTTTGGACTTCGCCGGGGGACAATATAGCGGCTTTCCTGCGGCCTTCGCGGCTTCGTTTTCAGCGCGCACGGATTTGGTTGCCGCACCCATTTCCTTTTGCAGAAGCTTGAGGTCACTGGAAAACATCGCGCCAATGCCCTTTTTCTTGAGCGCTGTGCCTTTTACGTAAAAAGTTTCTGCGGTCATCGCATAGGTCGCTGTCGCCGTGCAGATCAGCGCTGCGGCCAACATCAATTTAGAGAAACGCATCTTTTGCTCCTGCAAACTCGTTTTGTACGGTTGCCCCTAACCAGAGGCTAACCGCAAATACGTGGCAAGATTAGGGCAATAGCGTTCTTTTCTTCATGCACCTTGTGGTTTTGCTGATCCCATATCGGCTTTTTTGCTTCTGCCGCCTGCTTTGGGAATGCTCCTTCCGACTCGCGGCAGATTGGCGCCGGTTTTGACCGAGTTATCCTCACGCTCAAACTTGCCTTTGCTCAGCAAATTCTTGATTTCCTCGCCGGTCAGCGTTTCATATTCCAGCATGGCCTCGGCGAGCAAATGCAGCTGCTTGATATGCTTTTTCAGCAGCTTGGTTGCTTGTGTGTGGCCACCCTCGACCAATTTACGGATTTCGGAGTCTATCTTCTTTGCAGTCTCGTCCGACATCGGGGTGCGCTGCGAATAGCTTCCCAGATAGCCGTCCTGACGTTCCTCATACTGAAGGGGCCCCATTTCTTCGGACATACCCCACTGCGTCACCATGGCACGCGCCAGTCGGGTCGCACCTTGAATATCCGATGATGCACCTGACGATACTTTGTCGTGACCGAAAATAAGCTCTTCGGCGACACGGCCACCCATGATCGAGGCAAGTTGGGCATGCATTTGGTCCCGGTGATAGCTGATTTTATCACGCTCTGGCAGATATTGCACCATGCCCAGCGCACGACCGCGCGGGATAATTGTTGCCTTATGGATCGGGTCCGACGCAGGTGTGTGGATCGCAACCAGCGCGTGTCCAGCTTCGTGATAAGCGGTCATACGCTTTTCATCTTCGGTCATCACCATGGAGCGGCGCTCCGCACCCATCAGCACCTTGTCCTTGGCGTCGTCAAATTCCTGACTGGCAACCATGCGCTTGGCGCGCCGTGCCGCAAGCAGCGCGGCTTCATTGACCAGATTTGCAAGATCCGCGCCCGAAAAACCCGGCGTACCACGCGCAATAACCTTTGGATCGACATCGGGAGCCAATGGCACCTTCTTCATGTGCACTTCCAGGATTTTCGCCCGGCCTTCAATATCGGGATAGGGAACAGCAACCTGACGGTCGAAACGGCCCGGACGCAGCAACGCAGGGTCAAGCACATCGGGGCGGTTGGTCGCAGCGATGATGATGATACCTTCGTTAGATTCAAAGCCGTCCATTTCGACGAGCAACTGGTTAAGTGTTTGCTCGCGCTCATCATTTTGATTGCCAACACCGCCACCGCGGCTGCGGCCGACTGCGTCGATTTCATCGATGAAAACGATGCAAGGCGCATTCTTCTTGGCTTGTTCAAACATGTCGCGCACCCGGCTTGCGCCGACGCCAACAAACATTTCGACAAAGTCGGAACCCGAAATGGTGAAAAACGGAACGCCGGCTTCGCCAGCAATCGCGCGTGCCAAGAGAGTTTTGCCAGTACCCGGCGAGCCGACCAGCAGCGCTCCTTTAGGAATTTTGCCGCCTAGACGCGAAAATTTGTGCGGGTCGCGCAAAAATTCGACGATTTCTTCGAGCTCTTCTCGCGCTTCGTCAATGCCCGCTACGTCCTGGAATGTGACTTTGCCGTGCTTCTCGGTCAACAACTTGGCTTTCGATTTGCCAAAGCCCATTGCGCCTGAGCCACCGCCTTTTTGCATTTGGCGCAGCACGAAAAAAGCTATGCCGAAAATCAAAAGGAACGGCATCGCTTGATAAAGCAAGATCAGCAGCATGCTGGGCTGTTCTTGCTCTTTACCTTGATAATCAACGCCTTTTTTCTCCAGCAACTCGACCAGTCCGGCGTCAAATTCAACGGGAACGGTGGTGAATGTCTTGCCGTCGTTTAGCTTGCCTGTGATCTTGTCCGGTGCAATCGATACGGATTCCACTTGGCCTTCGTTAACCTTCGTCTTGAATGTCGAATAGGTCATGTTGCGTGTGGTTTCGGTTATTCCCGCGCTGAATATCGACGCCACAACAAGCAAGCTGACCAAAATGCCGCCCCAAAGCGCAAGGCTTTTTAACAAGGTCTGGTATCCGGGTTCTTGATCGTCATTCATTGGTCATATTCCTGCAATTGCGACCAAATGGGCCGCGGGCCTGCTTTGAGAAGTAATGTAGGCGCGAAACCATGAATGGCAAGTTCACAGCAACAAATAAACACAGGATTTATCCTCGCTTTCGCCCAGCGGAATTTTCTGCGCGCCGGAAAGCGTTATCGACGTGGCGGTGCGCGCTCGATTGTCCAGATATCGGGGCTTTTTCGTGCGCTGCTAGCGACGCAATTGCCGATGCTTACAGCGGTGTAGGCTTGCAACTGCGCGATCGCATGTTCGATGCTATCGCCTCGCGGCGCCGCTCCCTCGTCCAACATACCAACGGCCTGTATGAGTAGGCGCCTCTTTAACTCCGCAGGTAGATCGCTGGTATCGAGCGTCAGCTTGCCATCTGCAGCGTGGTCCAGCCGTTCACTGGCAAGTTTGGCGGTTATCCATTTGAGCGCATCGGATGCCTCTGAAAGCGCAATTGCACTGCGATGTGCGCGTTCGGTGGTTACAGGCATGTCCGCGTCAGCCAGCCATTTACGCATACGGACCCGGTCAAAATCTGTATCGTTGTTGCTGGGGTCTGCGACGGGACTAATCCCGGAATCGGCGCAAATCTGCACCAGTTCGGCCTTTGTAAAGCCCAGCAATGGCCTTATGATCCACCCGTTGCGTTCTCTTATGGACGCAAGCCCGTCTACTCCGCTGCCGCGCGCGAGCCGCATCAAGATCGTTTCCAATTGGTCATCGCCGTGATGGGCGGTGGCGATATAGTCGAGATGGTTTTCGGTACGCCACTCCTCCAGCAAGGTATAGCGCGCATCTCGCGCTGATGACTGGATATTGCCCGAAATCGGCGCGGCGGGCCGTAAAATGCTATGAACAATGCTTCGCTCGGCACAGATTTGCGCGACAAATGCGGCTTCGTCCGTGGCTTCGGGGCGTAGGCCGTGGTCGACCGTTGTTGCCGCAATCCTCTCAGGGATCGCCTGATGTGCCAGCATGAGTAGCGCCATGCTATCGGGTCCGCCCGACACCGCAAGACCAATGCGCGCATCAGGCGTCGCTTTGGTCAGCCGCTCAAGTGCCTGCAAAAATCGCGATGAAAGCTGCGGTTCCATATGGCCACCGCCTAGTCGTTTGGCTGTCGGTTTAAACGCGCATTGGCATCAGCACATAGAGCGCCGATGATTTGTCGTTTTCGCGGATCAAGGTCGGTGCGCTGGCATCGGCAAGATGCAACTCTACGCTGTCGCTTTTGATTTCGCCCAAGATGTCGAGCAAATAGCGGGCATTAAAGCCGATTTCAAAGCTCTCATCGCTATATTGGCCGGGTACCTCTTCGGCTGCTGTGCCATTTTCGGGCGATGTAACTGAAAGCGTAATCTTGTCCTTATCCAGTGCCATTTTGACAGCGCGCGTTTTCTCGGTCGCGATCGTAGCCACGCGGTCCACGCCCTGGGCAAAGGATTTTGGATCGATTTTGAGCAGCTTGTCATTGCCGGTGGGAATGACGCGGCTGTAATCGGGAAAGGTTCCGTCGATCAGTTTCGAAGTCAGAATTGCGTTTTCGAATGTGAAGCGGATTTTCGAAGCGGACAAATCAACTTCTATCACATTGTCACCACTTTCATCGAGCAGCTTACGGATTTCTGCAATGCATTTGCGCGGCACAATGATGTCGGGCATGCCCTCGGCACCGGCGGGGCGCGGCAAAGTGACACGTGCCAATCGGTGTCCGTCGGTTGCGGCGGCCTTGAGAACAGGCTCTGGGTCTTCGGCAACATGCAGGAAAATGCCGTTAAGATAATAACGTGTTTCTTCGGTTGAAATCGCAAAGCGTGTTTTGTCGATAATTTCTATCAAGCTGGACGCGGCTATTTCAAAGCTGGTGGGCAGGTCGCCCTCGACAATCATCGGGAAATCGTCGCGCGGCAAGGTTGCCAGACTGAACCGTGCGCGGCCTGCATTCACGGCCATCCTGCCATCTGCGGCGTGCATCTGTACCTGACTGCCTTCGGGCAATTTGCGCGCAATTTCAAAGAGGGTATGCGCTGACACCGTAATAGCGCCCGCCGTCTCGACTTCAGCAGCGATAGTTTCGACAATTTGCAGATCGAGGTCGGTCGCGGTCAGCTTGATCGCGCCATTCTCGCTGGCTTCGAGCAATACGTTTGAGAGAATTGGGATGGTATTGCGCCGCTCCACCACAGATTGAACGTGGCCGAGGCTCTTCAACAACGTTGCGCGTTCGATTGTGGCTCTCATCGTTTACTCATTCCCATCCTGAACCAATGTCCTCCGAATAAGCGCCTGCAACGCCCGAAAACGGCGGATTTGATCGCCTTCCATACCGAAATCGGGCATGAGGGCAAGATTATTGCTTTTGCAAGCACGAATAACCTGTGGAATAAGCCCCAAATGAGCAATTCTTATGGCAAATTGGATGGTTTCCGCTGTATTAGGGCCGTGTTTCCTGCGTTGCTGGCGTTAACAGCCGGAGTTTTGGGTGCGGCACCGCTATTGGCAAAGGACCGGCTGGGCGTTTACCGCGCATGGGCAGCGTTTCGCGATGCCGAGACACCGCGGTGCTATGCGATTTCAAGCCCTGATGAAGTGGTGAACGGTTCACAGCGCAAGGGCTATCTCTCGATTGGCTTTTGGCCCAAAAAAAATGTGTCGCACCAGGTTTATGTCCGTTTCTCGCGCGACCGGTCGAGCAATGCCGGCGCGACGCTCAATGCTGCTGGCCGGCGTTTTCGCTTGATCGCTGACGAGAAAGGCGGTTGGGGCGCAGACCGCCGCTCGGACCTTGCGATAGTGGCAGCTATCCGTGCGGCTACCTCGCTTAGTATTGAAAGCATAGGCCGCGATGGCCGCGCGATCGTCGACGCCTATTCGCTGCGCGGCGCGGCAAGCGCGATTGATGCGGCGGCGTTGGGATGTGTGGGAAGATAGCGAAAACTCGCATTCGCCGCGATCCCGCCTTATAGGCCCGACCTATGCAAATCCCTGGCCATATCGACCCTTTAGTTACCCCGCGCGCTGTCACGCCCCGCGCTGATGGACGGATTGACTTGCTTGGCCTTTCGCATCTGCAAATCCGGCAAGCGTTTGAGGAAAGCCAGCTCGACGAGAAGGCCGCCAAGCTGCGGTCCAAACAGGTGTTCCACTGGATATACCACCGCGGCGTCACCGATTTTGCGCTCATGACTGACATCGCCAAAACCATGCGGCCCTGGCTTGCCGACCGCTATGTCATTGGCCGCCCTGAAGTGATCGAGGCGCAAGTCAGCAGCGACGGCACGCGCAAATGGTTGCTGCGGTCCGATGACGGGCAGGATTATGAAATGGTCTTCATCCCCGATGCGGATCGCGGCACGCTGTGTGTCTCATCGCAAGTCGGTTGCACGCTTAACTGCCGCTTCTGTCATACAGGTACGATGCGGCTGGTGCGGAACCTGACGCCGGGCGAAATAGTCGGGCAGGTGATGCTGGCACGCGACGCTCTTGGCGAATGGCCCAAAGGGAATATGGCCACTGCTGGTGCCGACGACGAAGACGACGAGCACGGGCATTATACCGCAGATGGACGGATGCTGACCAACATCGTGCTGATGGGAATGGGTGAGCCGCTGTATAATTTCGACAATGTCCGCGATGCGATGAAGATCGTAATGCACGGTGACGGGCTGGGGCTGTCGCGCCGCCGGATTACGCTATCGACGAGCGGCGTTGTGCCGATGATGGAACGCGCCGGGCAGGAAATCGGTGTGAACTTAGCTGTCTCGCTCCACGCCGTGACTAAGGAAATCCGCGACGAGATCGTTCCGCTGAACCGCAAATATGGCATCGAGGAATTGCTGCAGGCCTGCGCCGATTATCCCAAGGCCAGCAACGCACGGCGGATCACATTTGAATATGTGATGCTAAAAGATAAGAATGACAGCGACGAAGACGCCCGCGAGCTTGTCCGCCTGATCAAGCAATATAAGCTGCCGGCCAAAGTGAACTTGATCCCTTTCAACCCATGGCCCGGCGCGGTTTATGAATGCTCCTCGCCAGAGCGCATCCGCGCCTTCAGCAACCTGATCTTCGCTGAGGGCATCAGCGCGCCAATCCGTAGTCCGCGGGGGCGGGATATCATGGCTGCTTGTGGCCAGCTGAAATCGGACAGCGAGAAGAAAAGCCGCGCGGAATTGGACAGGCTGGCAGAGGAAAAGCAGGCGGCGTTGGGATAGTTTTCAAGCCAATGTCGCCGGCTTTCCGTAGGCTATCGCACCGTACTAATGTCTAGCAGAGCTCTATTGGGACAACGCCTCTATCCTTCTGGAAAGCGCTGTCCTCTTGCCCACGACCCCTGTATCCAGAAATGATCGAGCCTGTTTGTCGAGCGTGGTGGGTAATTTCCGATCTCCCGAAGTCGCTTGTCTAAAAAAAGGTTCATAGCTGTCGATCAACACTGTTATCATGGCCGGCTCGACAGTCTTGTATAGTTCCAACGCAGCCACCCACTGTTCCACTGCAGGAACATGCTGTTGTGTGGCAAGATAAATTCGGGCTGTATCGATATGTAACTGGGCGAGCTCAACGCGGGTCGATGGACTCGGGTTTGCCTTCAACAGTGCCTGATAGGAAGGCAGCAATTTTGTTGCGATCGACAAAGCATCCGAAAATTTGTCGCAAAACATGAGCAAGCGCATACGTTGCCGGGCAACGTCGCTTAGGCGGTAGCCGACTTTTTCCGCCTTCGCCCAACCCCCCGATTCGGCATAACATCCGTTCACGCGTGAGTTGATGCTGTTATCAACCAGCGTTTTCATCCGGCCATCCCAGCCATAGGCAGCTTTTGCCAAATCCAGATCAGCGATCCGGATGACCATTGATCGTGCTTCATTCATCGAACCGGCGAGCGCGCCAAAATCGAGCAGTTTGGCGTCGGCTAGTGCTTTTTTTGCTTCCTCAACGCGTCCAAGCTTTGCCAATGCGCCTGCCATTTGAGCGAAGGCAAAAACGGGAACACGAGACAATTTGTGGCCATCGGCTTCACCTTTGGCGGTCCAATAAATCGCAGCATCAAAATCGGGTACTGCGCGATCAGCCAGCCCAAGATGCGCGTAAATGCTTCCGCGTTGCCAATAAAGTGCGGGGCTTGTTGGCCAAATCCGCAAAAGGAAATTTACACCGTGCAGCGCTGCACCATAATCATGGCGGCGCGCCATCAGCATAGGATAGTTAACGACCTTGGCATAAGCATTTTGTTTCTTGCCCCCCGAAAAATCCAGGGAATTGTCGCCTCCTCTTGCCGTTTTTTGCCCAGGGCTTAGAGGCGTGGCTTGCACAAATTGCGCAATTTCGAATTCCGGCCCTTGGTGAAAAACCCCGCCACAATTGTTTCGTGTCTCATCATAACGACACATTTCTTTCTGCCAATTTCCACTTTTTACGACCGGCGCGGCATTTTCCAACCATTCATTGGGCACGCTTGCCGGACGCGGTGCATCGGGCATAAACTGCGCAAATGCAGGTCCAATCCACGCCAAAGCTGTTATGACAGCAACCGCAAAAGCGAATTTGTAAAATGCGAGATTCAACATAGGAAATCATTGCTCTCATATGGGTATGCTTCCCGGCTTTTCTTATGCGCATTCATGATATTTTCGGAAATTCCGGCCGTGTAAGAGGCCGGACAGTTCAAAAGTTCCGCATCGCGCCGCAAACTTTTGAGCGAGACGCAGGCATTGTTATAATAGGCCGCAAGCGAATATTCAGTGTGGGACATTCGAAGTGAACCATTTTTCTCGGCTTCGATTACGCCATCGATCACACGGCTCGCCTTTGCGTGAATTGGCGAACAATATGCCTCAGCCTGTGCCTGCTTAGCGCGTTCGGCTTGACGGTTTCGTTCGTGCTCAGCCTGTTTGAAATTGTAAAACTGATCAAGCGAAGCTCTTGCTTCTGGGTGCGGAGTGAAACCAAAGAGCTGCCCGCAATGTTGGTAAGCCTCGAACATCTGATCGACGCCAGATCGGCTTTTGGTTTTATTGTGCCCAATTTGCAGAAAGGCACTTGATATCCGTTCGCGTGCAACTTCTTCGCTAAACTTAAATGCCGACTGGACCAACGGCAATAAACTCCATTTATCCTTAGCCGCTGGCTCAACAAAGGCACGATAGCCTGCGCAATAGAGCAATGCGTCTTGCGAAGCTCCCTCTGGCAACGTTGGTAAAGGCGGCGCTGTCTGGCCAAGAAGAATAGCCAATGTCGGTAAGAGCGCCAATCGCTGCCACACTATCATCGTTTTCACTTCCCCCACGACGAGCAATGTAAACGGTTTAACAGGAACTTTGGTGACGGCAATATGCAAGTCTCTCCATTTGCCACCGCTCGGGCAAGTTGGGTCTTGGTATTTTCTTGCTATGCGGCGGCTTATATCCAACCGATTGCGATTTGTTTTCAATATGATATAATCTGACCAGGGGCGTCCGAGTATCAGAGGATATCTATGGCTTTGCTCGACAAATTGCTCAAGGGCCGCATCACCCAGGGCGAACTGACTATCGTCCACGCCGATGGCATAGCAAGCAAACACGGTGCTCCGGCGCGCGGCTGGCCCAATGTAACACTGCGAATCAAGAAACGCGCCGCCGAACGGCGCATCCTAATGAACCCTGCGCTAGGGCTCGGCGAATGTATCATGGATGGTTCGGTCAGCGTCGACGGCGAGGATATCATGGGCCTCGTCTCGTTGGTGCAGCGCAATAACCCATGGGAGCGGCGCGATACCATCGATGCTGCGCGATGGTGGCAACGGGCGCTGACGCCGCTGTCGCGGCTGGTGCATCAGGCGAACAGCCTTGCCAGTTCGCGCAGGAATGTCGCGCATCATTATGATCTCTCAAACGATTTCTACCGGCTATGGCTCGACGAAGATATGCAATATAGCTGTGCATATTGGAAAGAGGGCGTCACGGCATTGGAGTCTGCGCAGTCGGCGAAAAAGGCACATATCGCCGCGAAACTGGCGCTTAAGCCAGGCCAAAAGGTGCTTGATATCGGCTGCGGCTGGGGCGGGACGGCGCTGTATCTCAACCGCGTTGCCGGGGTTGAGGTGCTGGGCATCACGCTCAGCGAGGAGCAGTTGAAACTGGCGCGGCAACGCGCAGAAACGGCGGGGGTTGCCGACAAAGTCCGCTTCGAGCTTATGGATTACCGCGATCTTGCCAAGCGCGCACCGGGCTATTTCGACCGGATCGTCTCGATCGGCATGTTCGAACATGTCGGCGTCCCACAGTTTGAAACCTTTTTTCGGGCGTGTGCCAACCTGTTAAAGGATGATGGCGTCATGTTGCTCCACACCATCGGACGGATGGGCGGTCCGGGATATACCGACGCTTTCACGCGCAAATATGTGTTTCCCGGTGGCTATATTCCCGCACTTTCCGAAACGCTGGAAGCAAGCGAGAGGATGCGGCTGATCCACAGCGATGTCGAGAATTTGCGGCTTCACTATGCTCTAACCCTGCGCGAATGGTACGTGCGGGTCGTGGCGCAGCGCGAGGTGATTGCGTCGCAATATGATGAACGCTTTTACCGGATGTGGCTGTTTTATCTTTCGGGCGCAGCGGCGGCGTTTGAGGCCGGTGGGCTTTGCAACTATCAAATCCAGTTTACACGAAACCGTCATGCACTGCCGATCACGCGCGATTATATGGCGGCGGCAGAAGCCGCATTTCTCAAATCTGGCTAACCGCGAAACGAGTAGCTTTTGATCAGATCCCACGGGCCACCGCGATAGAAATAGGCGGACATACCAATAATCGCCAAAGGGCGGGGAGCGAAAGCTAGCGCAAGCGTGTTGCACAGCGCCTTGGCGACCGGAGGAGCGACCTTGTTCTGTACGGTGATGTGCAGCTTGGGCCGGGCCTGATCTTGCGGGGTAAGCAATCCGGTAAATGCGGCGGCCAACTCGTCGCGTATAGCCAGCAATTCCGGGCAATGGATTGCGAAGGCCACGCCCCTGCCGAGCAAGAAGGGGGCTTCCAATCGCGCATTGGGGGCAGGGTATAGCAAGCATGACGCGGCCAGTCTCGCTTTGATCTCGGGCAGGCTGGCAGGCGGCAAGTGATGGAACAGTGTGATATGTGCGTCGAGATAATTGCGCTCAGCCGGAAAATGTTCGCGCCGCAATGCGTTCGCCCAAGCTTGGTCGGCTGGTCCCAGTTGCGCGGTAATGATGATCGGCGCGGTTTCGTTCATCATGCGGCACTAGCAAGAAGTGCTGTGATGTGCACCAAGATGATCCACAACACACCACGCAGCTTTTGGTTTCGGTAAAAAAACGCCGGGTCGGTCGAGGGGGGAGGGGGGAGCCGACCCGGCGAGGTACGATCTTAATGCCACCGAGCTTCCCAAATCGGAAGCGATGGAATCCAGTTTGACTAATCGGTTTTATCGATCAAAAGCTGATCGCGGCTTCCAAACCGACGACCCGGCCTTTGTTCAGCGGCGAGAATGTCCCCGCAGCAGGACGGATCTCAAACGGCACATTTGTCCCGTCAGACAGCGCCCCGCCAAAGGGTATTTGCGTATCTCCGCCAAAGCTTTTCTCGTCGAACAAGTTCTTGCCATACAGCGTGACCGATATGCCCGATCCGCTGTCCCAACCTATGCTGGCGTCCAGTTGGTCGACCTTGGGAATCCAACCGAAATTATTGTCGGTATAGGCAAAACGGTCGCGGTGCTGGAAATTGATGCGGCTGTTAATGCTTGCTGCTCCCGACAGCGCCCAATCATGCATCATTCCCACACCCCATGTCAGTTCAGGCGCGCGCGGCAGTTTGAGAGCAAGATCGACTGCATCAATCAGGCCGGCGGCATCCCCCGAAATATTAAACCGCACCTTGTCATATGACGCATTGGTATAGCCCAGATTGGCAGTCGCGCGCAGATTGCTAAGCAGCGCATAACGTCCTTCGAGTTCGAGGCCCCATATGGTCGCGTCTGCGGTATTGAAGATCGACTGGGCAACACCCGACGTCGCGCTCGACTGGTTGACCTCGCGCTGCATATTGCCAACTTTGGTAAGGTAAGCCGCGGTATTTAGTGTTGCCTTGCGGTCTTCCGATTGCAGCTTTAGCCCGCCTTCAAAGCTGTCGACTTTTTCCTCGTCAAAGGCAAAGCTGCCGTTCGCGAGTGAGATTGCTTCAAACGCGGCTGGGGCTGTGATGCGAAAATTATACCCGCCCGAACGAAAGCCCCGCGTCCAATGTGCGTAAAGTTGAGAAGAACCGCCAAGCCGGTATTGTAGGCCGACTTTTGGCGTCAAGCTGCTCCAGCTGCGCTTGTCTGTAAAGCCGTTGCTCTCTCCGGCCACGCTCGGGTTCGTTCCCGATGTCGGGCAAGTGGCAGCAATGACGCTGCACGGCGCGCGCGGACGGACATAGGTGACAGCGGCGTCCTTGTCTTCTTGGCTCCACCGGACACCGGCAGACAGCGTGATCGCTTGGCCGAAATTCACGTCCGCTTGTGCAAACAGGCCGTAAACGCTGTGGTCCTGTTTGCCGCCGCCGTAAAAACTGTTCGCGCCGATGAAGCGCGCCTCGTCATAGGCGACGTCTTGGCTGAACCAATAGCCCCCGGTGGTCAGATCAAACGCGCCAAAGCTGCCGGCATAACGCAGTTCGTTAGACTTTTGGCTTTGCTCAAGCTTGGTGGGCGAATGAAATGCTGTATTGGGCGTAGAGTTGATATCGGCAAGCGTTGTACCGTTATAGGTCCGGTAGCCAAAGATGTTGGTAATCTTGCCGTCACCAAAGGCGGTGTCGATGTCGGTGCGCAACGTACCGAACCAGCTTTTTGCGGAATAGTTGCCGCGCTGGTTGATCGAAAAATCAAAGCTGTCGCGCGCGAATATTCCGTGGTTTTGCGCAGCAGGCCCGTCGCCGTTACTGTCAAAATATTCAAGTTTTGCGTTCATTGAAACGCCGCTAGTTGGCTTCAGTTCTAATCCGCCGCGCAAGATTGTGGTGCTAGCAAGCCCGTGGCGGCTGCCGTTGAAACTGTTGCGGAAATAGCCGCGATCCTTGTTGTGGAAGCCCGCGAGTTTGAAGTTCAATATGTCCGTCACAAGCGGTCCGGATATCCCGCCTTGCATTGTCAGATTGCCGTTGCCCCGGCCGCTGTCGATGGGGCCATCAAAGCTGATCTTGGCTTTGCCCTTGAAAGTCGATGTGGGATTACCGCTGTTGATCAAGACTGCGCCGCCGGTGGTGTTGCGACCAAAGAGAATGCCCTGAGGTCCGCGCAGCAATTCGATGCTGTCGATGTCGAACAGGTCGAGCGAAACGCCGTTGTTGATTCCCATATATACGCCGTCAACAAACACGCCGACGGTTGGTTCGACCGAAGGGATACCGCTGTTTATGCCCAAGCCGCGCACTGCAAAATTCGCAACGCCGCGCGTGGTGCCGACTTGATCGAGCGAAATATTGGGTGCGCTGTAGGAAAGCGAAGCCAGATCACGGACTTGCAGCATCTCGAGAGAACGTTCGTTGAATGCAGTGACTGCAAGCGGCACATCCTGCACATTTTCCGCATTCGCCTTTTTGGTCGCCGTTACGACAATGACGTCGCTGTCGCTTTCGACTTCGGATTGGGCGTCTTGTGCGACCGAAGCCTGAGCAAATACAGTTTGTGCTACCGCAAGCGCCAGCAGCGTTTTGCAAGATATTTTCATCTACTTTCCCTCCCCAGGGAGATATTATTGGTTATCAATTTTAAGCGGAAATCGTAAAGTTAAGGAAACCTGGCATGGGACCGTTCCAACCGTCTTCGCTTTCCATATTTGGCTTTTCGGTTTCGGTTTTGGCAGCCGCTTTGTCGCGGGTTGGCTTGTCACGAGCGGACTTGTCACGGGTGGGCTTGTCACGCGGGGGGGTGTCGTTGCGCGGCGCTTTGGCTCGTTGGTTAGGCTGCTTTTCAGCCGGTGCAGCAGGCACCTTTTTCGCTTCGGGCTTCTTTGACGTTTGTGCGCGTGCGGTGGGCTTGCTGTCACCGCCGCCTGCATGTTGGATGGTCGTGCCAATCAGCTTTTGAATATTATCGATAGCTTCGGCATCCGCCTTTGCGACAAAGGTAAAGGCGCGACCCTTCGCGCCTGCGCGACCGGTTCGGCCAATGCGGTGCACATAATCGTCTGGATGCCACGGCGCGTCAAAATTGAACACATGGCTGACGCCTTTGATATCAAGTCCTCGCGCTGCAACGTCAGACGCTACCAAAAGGTTGATCTCACCAGACTTAAACGAATCCAGTTCTTTCAGCCGGGTAGATTGGTCGATATCGCCGTGGATTTCTCCCGAACGGAATCCGTGCCGCTTAAGGCTCTTGTTCAGTTCGCGTACCGTCGTTTTACGGTTGCAAAATATGATGGCATTTTTGACGTTCTCTTGAACAATCAAATCACGCAACATTTCGCGTTTTTTGAGCGGTGAAACATCAACCAGAAACTGCTCGATATTTACGTTGGCGGTTGCTGGTCGCGCGACCTCGATCGACTTCGGGTTGGACAGGAACTTGTCCGCGAGTTTCTTGATCGGCGGAGGCATTGTTGCCGAAAACAGCAATGTCTGGCGGTTGGTAGGCAACTTTGTGCAAATATGTTCGATGTCCGGAATGAAGCCCATGTCTAACATCCGGTCGGCTTCGTCGATCACCAAAAGCTCGCAACCGTTGAGCAGTATTTTGCCTCGCTCGAACAGGTCCATCAAACGACCAGGTGTTGCTATCAAGACATCCACACCCTTTTCAAGCGCTTTGACTTGATCGCCCATTTGCACACCACCGATCAGCAGTGCCATCGATAGCTTGTGATACTTGCCGTATTTCTCAAAATTTTCTGCAACTTGCGCAGCGAGTTCGCGCGTTGGTTCAAGGATCAACGACCGCGGCATACGTGCACGGCTGCGGCCGTGGCCAAGAATGTCGATCATCGGCAAAACAAAGGCTGCAGTCTTGCCGGTGCCTGTTTGGGCTATGGCAATTAAGTCGCGCATCATCAGGACGCTGGGGATTGCCTGGCTCTGCACAGGCGTCGGTTCGTCATAGCCCGCTTCTGAGATTGCTTTTAACAGTTCGTCTGAAAGGCCGAGGTCGGCAAATGGCATATGCAAGTTATTCCGGAAGCTCAAGCAAACCTCTACACTTCGTGGAGGTTCGTGGTGCGCTGCGCTTTGGCGAAACACAGTAACAAAGTCAAGAAAGTTGCGTTTGCGCTACGATTTGGGGACGAGAAGCCTGAACTTGTCGATTTCGCATTTCGCGCCGGTGCGCGCGTGAACAAGATCACGGTCAACGCACAGTTTCCCGTCGGCCGGGCGCTCGATATAGGCCCCTGCATAAAATTCCCGGGCTAGGCAACCGTCACCAAGATAGGCCCTCACAATCGTACCGTCGCGCGTGGCAAGTTCCAAACTTTCCTTTGGACCAGGACGCGATGCAATTAGCCTGTCCATATTCAGACATTTCCCTGCCTTTTTCTCTTTATATTTGATGGGCTTGGATGACGTTGTTGAGGGGCCTGTACTCGCCGGCGTGGATCGCTGACGCGGTATGCGTACAATTACACGTTGCTCGACTCGAACTTGCCAATTGCCTGCCGTCGTTGGAATGTCGAATCGCAACAGGTCGCGCAAGCTGTTGCCACCAAGTGCGGCTTGCGCGCCCTCCACGGCCACAAATGCTCCCAAAACCGGTAGGATCAGACCTATCAGTCGCCGCAAGACATTATCCGAATAAAAATTCCCATTGCACAGCGCATACGCGAAGCGATTGAACCGAGCATGAATTACTGTCAATGCAGCTTAACCATGAACCATAAAAATGTGCTTTCAGAATTGCAGCAATTGCTTGGCTCCAAGGGATATTCGGACGATCCGGTTGATCTGGCACCTTGGCTAACCGATTGGCGCGGCCGGTTTACCGGCAAAGCTGCGGCAATGCTCTCGCCAGCTAATCGCGGCGAATTGTCTGCGCTTGTTAAAATTGCAAGCAAACACCGGCTTGCACTCGTTCCCCAAGGAGGAAATACCGGCATGGTGGGCGGTGCAACGCCCGACGCGGAAGGCGCGGCTTGTATAGTTTCTCTGCGGCGAATGAACGACATTGGCACCATCGATCCTGACAGTGGAATGGTAACTTGCGGTGCCGGGGTAATCTTGCAGAATTTGCACGATGCTGTTGCTAAATCAGGCAGGCGCTTTCCTTTGACACTCGGCGGCAAGGGTTCGGCAACTGTTGGCGGACTTGTCTCCACAAATGCAGGCGGTACGCAGGTATTGCGGCACGGAACGATGCGCACGCTTGTTGCAGGCATAGAGGCTGTTTTAGCAGACGGATCGGTATACGATGGTTTGATACCACTTAAAAAAGACAATCGCGGCTATGATCTCAAGCATTTGCTGATTGGCGCCGAAGGGACTTTGGGTTTTGTTACGGCAGCCACATTGATAACCGTTCCGGCACTGATTGACCGGGTGGTTGTCTGGGCTGGTGTTAAAAGCCCTGAAGCTGCCTACCGGTTGATGCTTGACATTGAAACAAAGGCGCGGGGCATGCTCGAAGGCTTCGAGATATTGCCCCAAGATGCACTAGACGGAGTGATTAAGCATATTGCAGGAACGCGCCCTCCGCTTGTTGGGACGCATAATTGGCATGTGCTGCTGGAGATTGTAAAAGATCGCGCCGACCAAATTGCTCCCGCTGACGCAGCGGTTAAATGGATCGGGGAGGCGTTGGAAAAGGGTTTAGTAGATGATGCTACAATTTCATCCAGCGAGACGCAGGCCGAAGCTTTTTGGAAAATACGCGACAGCATTGCCGAGGCTGAGCGGGCTGCTGGACCGGCGGTGCAGCATGACATAAGCGTGCCGGTTGCTGATATGGCCCGCTTTGTGTCCGACGAAACGCCTTTGATTGAATCCGAGTTTCCAGGCACAAAGGTGGTTGCCTTTGGTCATTTGGGCGACGGCAACATCCATTTCCATGTCAAGGCACCAGCAGGCAGCGATGCTCGTACCTGGCATGAAGGAGAAAGCAAAAAAATAAGCTCTCGCGTCTATGACCGCGTTGTCGCGTATGGCGGTTCAATTTCCGCGGAGCACGGTATCGGGCAATTGAAACTCGATGAGTTTGCACGGCTTTCTGACGTTGGGCGGCTGGCAGCGATTTCTGCGATCAAAAAAGCACTTGATCCGTACAATATAATGAACCCGGGCAAGCTTGTGCCCCTTGCCAGTTAGGCATGTTGCGATTAAGGCCCGCTCCCTGATCTTCTTACACAATATTTATGGAGTTTCTCATGGCCACTGCCGCCGCCGCCAACGATCTGCCGCTTCTTTACAAGGATCTTGTTCCGCTTAACAGCAACGAGCACGGTACATGGAAGTCGCGTCCGCTCGAAAATGCGAAGTTCATGGATGGCCAACATGCGATTCCATTGACCGTGGAAGAATTTGTTGCGGCTTCGCGCCATTATCCGATCATTTTTTCGGCTGGCGATAATCCTATCCCGCTTGCTTTGATGGGCATGAACGAAGGCGTGAACACCTTCATGAATGAAAAGGGCCAGTTTGATAACCCAGTGTATCTTCCCGCATATATCCGCCGCTATCCGTTTTTGCTCGCCAAATTGCGTCCCGACAGCGATGAGCTGTCTTTATGCTTTGATCCGACAAGCGAAGCTGTCGGCGAGTTCAAGAAAAAGAGCGAGGGTCTGGCACTTTTTGAAGATGGTCAGCCTACCGAAAACACCAAGAATATTCTCAAATTCTGCGAAGAGTTTGAACAGGCTGGCGCGCAGACCCATGCATTTTTGACGGAGCTTAACGCGTCGGGCTTGCTCATGGACGGCGAAGTTGCAATCCAACAAGAAGGTACAGAACAGCCTTATGTGTACCGCGGCTTTAAGATGGTCGACGAGGAAAAGCTACGCAATTTGCGCGGTGATGAGCTTCGTAAGATGAACCAAAATGGCATGTTGCCATTGATCCATGCTCACTTGTTTTCGTTGCAATTGATGCGCGATATTTTTGCGCAACAAGTTCAGCAAGGCAAAGTGCCCCAAGTGACTGAAGCACCGACCAATTAAACATGTAAAGCTGCATCGATTCGTTGCAGATCGGGCAATGCGTGGCATTTATTGGGCTTTGGCCGAATTTGGTAAATTGCCGCGCTGCCGCACGAAACGGTAACTTTTGGTCAAATGTAGTGTCGCAGGTCATAATTATATTGATTTGCGCGGCCATGCTGCCCATATTTGTTTTGAGAGCGGGATCCTCCCCTCCCTTTCCGTTCTCACGGTGCCGTCAGGCGGCACCACCTCCCTGAACCTTGGCCACCCCGAAGCAATTCGGGGTGGTTTTTTATTGGTAAGTTTAAAGGCTGAACCGAAAGCGTTGCATGGCTTGACTTTCGACAATATGTTCTGTATTTGTTCGCGTGTTCTTTGACATTTTTATCGTTTACACGCGGCGATAATACCGATTTCAATTTTTTAAAATTTGCACGGTGTTTGTTGCATGGGCGTCATTGTTTCGGCGTTCGGTTCAACGACATTTCCAAACGCTTTGACGTAAAAATGGCTGTTTGCGTTGTGAACTTGTATGTCTGTCGACGATCATTCTGCTGCCTGCAAAAAACGTTTTCCAATGATGACATCAGCTAGAATATTCACCATCTCGCCAATTTCTTGTGCAATTTTTTGTACCCCGACAGTCGGTTCGCGCAGAAGCTCATCCAAATACAGGCTGCGATCTATTTCCAATTGAACGGCATGAATATTGTGTTTTGGTTGACCGTGACGCGCCAGCATATATTCACCCGCATATGGGTGGTTCAAGCGCACGCGAAAGCCCAAGTGTTGGAAATGTTCGAGCATTAGTTCCGGATAGATGTTCGCAGAACTGCGACCGTAACGGTCCCCGATGACAAATTGCGGTTCGCCTTTGCCATAATCATCGGAAAGCGGCGGCATGCTGTGCAAGTCAATCAGCAGCGCCGCACCAAACTCATTGCGCATTTTCTCCAGCATAGTGGACACTGCCTGATGATAGGGGCTGTGAAAGCTTGAAACCCGTGCACGAATTTCATCAGTTGTGAATTTGCTGTTCCAAATGTCTCCTTCTCCCGAGAGACGACGCGGGATCAGTCCGAGGCCGCCGCGAACCTTTAGTCCGGCGGTTGAGCCAACATTTTTGATTCGTTCTTTTCGTGAGCGATCCAAATCTATCACCATATCTGGATCAAGATCACCCTCGCTTCGATTGAGGTCGAGCCAAGCGCGCGCCCGGTGAGCAACAATCACGGGTAGCCCTGCCTTGATTACTTGGCGTGCCAGAAGATCGGAATAGCGATCCTCAAGACGGACAAGAGCATCGTGAGGTATTCTTATTTTATCAAGAATTTCAGGTGGATAATCGCGGCCGCCATGGGGCACACTCACCAAAACTGGAATGAGGGGATCGTCGAAGCCAAAGGTCGCAAAACCTTGCCTGGCACGATGTTCATTCTCGATTGAGGTATGGGAAACGATCATTTTCTACTTAATCGCACAAAAGTTACCGCTGTTGCAAAAAATTAAATCTCTATGTCTATATGCAGCAAATCCGCAGCAGTCATAGCTGCCAATCGATATGGGAAGTCAAATGGCCAGAATTTTGCTTGCTGAAGATGAAGAAGCCTTGCGGTCATATCTTGCACGTGCTCTGGAAAAATCGGGCTACGAGGTAGTCGCGGTTGATCGCGGAACCGAAGCCGCGCCGCTATTGGAAAACGAACATTTCGACTTGCTACTTACCGACATCGTCATGCCTGAAATGGATGGGATCGAACTCGCGCGGCATTGCAGCAAAGTATCGCCGTCTACTGAAGTCATGTTCATCACGGGCTTCTCTGGTGTTGCACTGCGAGCGGGACAGTCTCTGCCGCAAGCAAAGGTTTTGTCGAAACCTTTCCACCTCAAAGACCTCGTTTTGGAAGTAGAGCGCATTTTCGCGAAAGAAAAATTTGGCGAAGTGAATTGACGCTTGTGCCTGTGATAAGCAGGCGCTAGAGGCGGCGGCAGAATGGGCGTATAGCTCAGTGGTAGAGCACTATGTTGACATCGTAGGGGTCGCAAGTTCAATCCTTGCTACGCCCACCATTCTCCCCGAACTTCGTTGGTGCAGAACCAAACCAGCGTTTGTGGCTGCGGCTGAATGCACTCAGTTCACCGTAACCTAAAAGCTCGGCGATTTTACCTAGGGACCGGGTGTTTTCCATCTGATACAATTTCCAAAGTTGCATACGGACTTGTTCCAATAGGTCTCGAAACGGATAGCCCTCCTCAACCAGTTGCCGTCGAAGCGTTCGGTCGCTCTTTCCGATGATTTTTGCTATTCTTTCAATGGTTATTGGTGATTTGTCCATTTCAATAACCATGTACAGAAAGCAAAAAGTAGCAGTGCGTTTACCTTCTGCTATTAGTCGATTGGGAGTGGAGTACATTTTGAGCGCCGCCGATTGTAATTCTGCGTTGTATTGGGGTGAGTTTCGATAAAGTTGCTGCGGGTCCATTTCCATCCGCCCGTTCACATTGTTGAATGAAACGGGACATTGAAAAAAATTCTCATAAATGCTCTCGCTAAATCTCGGTGAATGAGGAAACCGCAGCGACCGGATGTTCATTGGTTCATTTAATACATCACGAGAGAGACGAAAAAATGCGGCCGTCGAATGCTCAAGCAGAACCCCAAGTTGTTCGCGCGATTTGTCCTCGATTTCCCAAATCAATGCCGGCGAATTGCGATCAGCATCGAATACGACATTGCACAGGCTTTGACGAATATACTGCATCTCGACATTCGCGGCTATTGTAGCGGCGAGATTTGGTGCAAATCTTGTCGCATAGCCAGGGTCGGAGAAATTTCTGTTTCCTGTGTGTTGACTGAGTATCAAATTAAAATCAGGACGGCCCAATCGAATTGCGAGCAAGTCAAAAGCTTTCAATAGAATGGAGCCTCGTAACCGGCTTGCCGGGTTGCTCAATCGGGTTCGATCCAAGCCTAGATCCAGCAGAAATCCCCTAGCGTCCAGGCCCAGCTCCGTCGCGCCGCGGACAATTCGATTTAAATAGATCGCAGAGCAGCTATCGGGAACTTGCTTCCCGCTGGTTAGAGCAAAATCTTTGATCCAGCTATAAATTGAAACCTCCCGGCTATTGGGTTTGTTTGCCTTGTTAAACGAATTTCAAGCGCGCTAAAGCTTGACCATGGATTTAGCGCAGATATTCAAAGAAGTTCAAATCGATGATGATGGTATAGGTCACACTGCCATTCCAGCGACTTGGCATCAAGGCCGTACTTGTTATGGTGGGTTGAGTACGGTGCTGGCATATCAACAGGCATTAAGCTTAGCCGATGACCTGCCGCAGCTTTGTTCGGGGCAAGTGGCCTTTGTTGGGCCTTTATTTGGCGAAGTTAGCATTACGGCCCAACTGCTTAGGCGCGGCAAGAATAGCGCTTTTGTATGTTGCGAGATTTCTGGGGAGCAAGGTGTCGGGTTGATTGCTAATTTTGTTTTTATGCAACCGCGAGTGAGCCATTTGGCTTTTGATCTTTTGACTTCTGTAGATTTACCGCCCGTGCCAAGCGGGGGTAACTTGCGGAGTGGGCCAGAGAAGTATTTCACGGCCAACATGGAATTTGGCGATGGCCGCAATCCTGCGGGGCGTGGCAAGCCATTGGTAGAATGCTGGGCTCGGTTGAAGGGTCGCAGTGGCCTTAACGATATTACGCAGCTGCTCGCGGTTGCGGACGCACTCCCGTCGGCAGCTGTGGGGATGATGACCGAGTATGGCCCCGTGAGTTCGCTCACTTGGCAGTTCAACCTTTTGGATCAACAAGCTACCACAGAGGAAGGCTGGTGGTATTTGCAATCAAGTGGCATTTCAGCAGCGAATGGGATTAGCAGCCAGGATATGACATGCTGGAATGCTGCGGGTCAGCCAGTAATGAAGGGAATGCAATCCATCGCAATTTTCGCGTGAGTGGTCGATAGCATTCAGCCCTTTGAAAAGCGGGAGACGAGCCTTGACCGCTGCAAATACGCCGCTTATAGGCCGCGCATCGCGGAGCAGTGCTAGCAGCGATTTATTTGGTATGGCGAAGTAGCTCAGCTGGTTAGAGCGGTGGAATCATAATCCATAGGTCGGGGGTTCAAGTCCCTCCTTCGCTACCAATTCGATGATCGTAAATGATCGTCAAAGTCTTTACAAATCCCTGAAATCTGCTATTTTTTAGACTGCAATGACCGTCATTGCTCGCCGATGTTTGCGGGTGTTCGCAAGCATTTGGGGGCCAAATTGGGGGCCATGCGCAATCGACGCAGATGGAGTGGCCCCCAATGACACTGACAGACACCGCTATCAGGAGAGCAAAACCAAAGGAAAAGCCATACAAACTAGGGGATTCTCTCGGCCTTTTCATGCTTGTGCAGCCTAGCGGCGGCAGGTTGTGGCGACTCAAATACCGTGTGAATGGTTCAGAAAAGAAGCTTGGCCTTGGAATCTATCCCGAAGTCTCGTTGACCGAAGCACGGGCCAAGCGGGACGAGGCCCGAAAACTCATTGCCAGCGGCTCCGATCCGGCGCTTGAAAAGCAACGTGCGAAGGTTCGAGCGCAACTAAACGCAAGCAACGTCTTTGGCGACATCGCTAGGGAATTCATCGAGAAGCGACGGGCCGATGGCCTTTCGTCTGCCACCTTGGAAAAAGCAGGTTACTTTCTTGGGCATCTTTCTCCAAGCTTAGGAAATCTGCCTGTTTCCGAAATTCAGCCCAGCGACATACTATTCGCGCTCAAACGCATTGAAGCCAAGGGCAATCTAGAAACAGCGCGCCGCACCTTGCAGTTTGCCAGCAGGGTTTTTTGTTACGCCGTTGCTACGACACGTCTGACTTCCGATCCTACTCGAGATTTGCGTGGTGCGTTGATTGCACCGAAGACCAAAAGCTTCGCTGCGTTAACAGAGCCGCAAAACGTTGGCGCACTAATGCGCGCCATCGACGGCTATGACGGGAGCTTGATCACGCAGATTGCGCTCAAGCTTGCAGCACATACCTTTGTTCGCCCCGGCGAGCTGCGACATGCGCGTTGGGAGGAGTTTGATATTCCCAATGCGACCTGGACTATCCCCCCAGAAAAAATGAAAATGCGGAAGCCGCATTGGGTTCCGTTATCACGTCAATCGCTCGACTTACTGGCAACCCTTCATACAATTACTGGCCGCCCGCAGGGCTTTCTGTTCCCTTCAATACGCACGACTGCAAGGGCGATGAGTGAGAACACTGTCGGTGCGGCGCTTAGGCGCTTGGGTTACACAAGTGATCAAATGACAGGCCATGGCTTCCGGTCCACCGCCTCAACCCTTTTGAACGAAAGCCGAAAATGGCACCCCGATGCAATCGAGCGAGCACTAGCCCATGGAGCCTTAGACTCGGTGCGTGGCATCTATGATCGTTCTCAACATTGGGATGAGCGGGTTGCAATGGCGCAATGGTGGTCTGATTATCTGGATCAGTTGCAGTCATCCGCAACTGCGAGTGTCAGCGCATGACGCGCCGTAACATTGCCTGCATTCCGCTGAATGATATTTTTCAGGATTTTGAACGCGATGGTTTGAGCATGTCTTGGGTTTACGGCAACATTGGCAAGATTGTGCGGGATTCCGAAATTCGGGTCTATGGGGCTTGTCGCGAGCTTCATGAAATCGTTAACATACACAGGCTGAAAAGCGCTCTGGAAAATGATGGCGACATCAACATCGATCACTTGGTTGGCTTGTTGGGATCATCGCTGATCGAAAACGGGATCGAAGACGCCACCAAAATCTGCAACTTTCTTCGCGGTAAACTGGCTAGCTACGACAATTTCGAGCATTTTCAGGTGACCTACAATTTTAAAGAGCTCACCATCGATGTGCGGTTGCCGTATATAATCCCTTCGTCATTCTTGGATTCTATCATACCCTACGAATGGAAATCATGCATATTGTTGCGGGAGTTCATTGGAGCAGAAGCTACGACATTTGCTCGGGAAAACCGACTGCATAGGCTGCACGATTCTACAGTCTTGCATGTCGATTTGGCTGAATTTCAGATTGAAGTTAGCCGTGTCTCGGACTTGCTCTCGCTCGTGCGATCAAAGCATGATTTGGAAATCCAAAAGTCAAAGTCTACACTCAACCCTGAAACACAAGCAGCTGACGTGGGCGAGACTAAAAACAAAGGTGGAAGGCCGCGCAAAGCGTTTTGGGACGATTTCTGGATCGAGTTTTTTGGCAGGATAAATGACGGAGAACTTAAGCCGCGTTCGGAGGCAGACGTGAAAGAGGCGATGATACAGATTTTGTTAGATCATAACTGGCAACTTGATGATCGCGAACTGAATGAGCCGTCCCGCAAGGCGTGGGCACGGATAGAGCCAGAAACGAAGAGAATTCATAAAGTTAACGCTGAGGCAAACTAGTTTTCCCAGTTTGCGTTTCGCAAATTTCGCGAACTGCAACAATCTCCTGTGCACACGCTGGCGCACCGCTGGCTATGTAAGGAGACGAAAATGGAGACTGTCACCACTTCGATTGCTGACGCCGGAAAGGCTTTGAGCCTTGGTCGCACAACAATCAATCAACTGATAAAATCGCAACAGCTTGATACCGTAAAAATCGGGCGTCGCAGGCTGATCAAGACTGAGTCAATCCGCAGGCTCATCGACAAAGGCTTCGACACGTCGCTGGCGGGCTAATCAAATGAGTGTCGAGACTATCGCTTGGGCCAAAGAGCAACGATGCGGCTGCCCCTATGCCAAGGCGGTTTTACTGGAGTTGGCCAATTGGGCGCGCCCAGACGGGGTCTGCCAGTTCCGCCGTGTGCGGGACATCGCATTCGTCGTTGAACTGTCCGAGCGGACAATTCAGAGGGTGTTATTTCGACTTGAAGATAACACACCTGCTGACATGGAAACGCAAAAGAAGGCGGGTTTGAACCTGATTAGGCGCGTCGAGAGTTTTCGAGCAGATGGCGGGCAACAGGCTAACAGCTTCCTGCTAGTCGGCTATTCTCGACAGGGTGACCGTCAGTCACCCCCCAAAGACAAAGCGTCACCGGGCGGGTGTCTGTCAGACGGGGGCGGGGATGACAGTGCAGTCACCCCACAAGAAGAGATAGAATCTAAGAAGAAAGATTCCCCCAACGCCCCCAAAGCAGTGCGGCGGGTTAGGCAGCAGATCGCGCATGACTGGATTGCCCCAGCGATTGAGAAGTTACCGACCATTGTCCGAGTGTTGGTAAACCAGTGGCCCAGCGGAGCATATGAAGCAGAGGCCGAGGCGTTCTTCCAACATGCGATTGGCACGGGCAGCCGATATGCAGACTGGAACGCACTCTGGGCATCGAAGGTGCAAGCACAGCACGCGGCAATGTTGCGCGCCGCCAAAGCTGGCATTGCCTTTGCCGCCACGCGGACAGTTTCCGAGATAAAAGCAAAGGTATCTGCACCTCGACGCCCTGTTAGTGCTCAGGCTTTGGAAGACGAACGTTCGGCCAGGCTTCGCGGTATCCTGCGGCCAAAGGTTGATGATCAGACTTGGTCCGATCTCTTTAATCCAGCGGCATTCCTGTTTGACGTTCCCGGCCTCAAGGTGATTGTCAGCAGCAGCTTCGCCCAAGAAGAACTGGAAACCCGGTATCCTTCGATGATGCGAGCTGCTGCCCAAACGGTTGAACCCGACACGACATGGATTCGCATCGAAGCGGAACCCCGTGGAATGCGGAAGCACTTGCTATGAATGGCAATTGTAAAATGGCTCGAAGGGATAGAGTGCATGAAAATGCAAAGGCTAAATTTGAGGACACACCTTATGCATCCCCCTTCCGATGCAAAAGCCTAAGAAATCTGCCAGTATTAGGCGCGCCCACTGCAATCCACAGTGGAACGGCCAAGTCCCTCTCTTGTCCCCCAATCGCTCGAAACCATTGGAATTCAGCCATTACCGCTGGGGACTCGGTCGCAGTTTTCGTTGCACAATTTCGTCACACTGTCCGGAGCTTTAGCTGAAATTAGGAGATCAGAAATGACAGATTTTCGTGGACCAAAAGTACCGCTAACAGCTTATGTGAGCATCTGGGATGTGGAGCAGGTGAAGGCCTACGCCAGTGCACTCGGGGTGAGTGACAGCGCATGGGTGGCGGCCTTAATCCGCAAGGCCTTCTACCATGAGAATCCTCCAGGAAAACCTCTGCCAAACTCTACGGGTGCAATATTGCAGGCCATCGCAGAGGAGTGGCTGGCGCAATTGCCCGATGGCATTCGCGACGAAGCTTGCAAAAGGGTTGAACGGCGAAGCCGTGAACTGAGCGACGAGCAGCGGCGGGGCATGTTGCCATGACCAAGCAAGCGGACATCAAAGTCAGGCTATCGCCCGACCTTAAAGCCCAGTTCGATCAGAATTGCCGTGCCAACGATACGACCATGACCGCGCAGTTGGTCAGACTGATACAATCGTCGCTTGTCGTTGAGCCGCCAAACGAATCGTTGCCCCCGATTGATAATGTGTCGATTGCCGAATCCGACGGCAATCAGAATGCTGTTTCCGAACCGAATGAAAAAGCAGCGACGGAAATTGTAATTTTGTCGGCAATTGAGAGCCTCGCCACGCGAATGGAAGAGCTCGTCGACGCGCACCCTCAATTCTGGTTCAAAAAATGGTTTGATACGCGCGCATCCTTAGAAAATCAGGATTTGCTGCGCTTCTCGACCCAGCAGGCTAAGCACCATTCGGCAACCGAGGCAGCACTGAGAGATATGCGTTCTCACGTGACCGATGTTGGTCGAATGGCGCAGTATCGCGAACCACCATTTTTTCAGGACTACAAAATCTGGACGGCATTCGGTGTTGGTGTGTTCGCGCTACCTCTTGTCCTGTCATTGATTCCCGGTGACAGCACCATTTCTCGGTATCTTGCCGAAAAAATGGTGGGAGGCGCCAATCCCGTCCATGCCGCCAAAATCATCGGGGGCGGTGATGGTTGGACTGGTCAGTTAGTCGTTGAAACGACGGCCCTCATGAAGGAACCAACCTTTGCGTCGAGTTTTGCGGACTGTGTCGCACAGGCAAAACTTAAGGCTAAGCCTTCAAATTGCAGGATCAAATTTCCCGTTCTGGTGGCGGAAAAGTAATGCTGAGCATGGCATCAATCAGCAGCGCCTCAACCGCCGGCAGCTACTATTCGCAGGACAACTATTACGCCGCCGAGGACAAATTAGGACAATCCGAATGGGGCGGAGCAGCGGCCCAAGAATTGGGTTTAGAAGGCGCAGTCGAAGAGAAGGACTTTGAGCAAATTCTGGAGGGCCGCTTGCCCAATGGCGAAACCCTCAGCGGTGGCGCGAAGGAGCATTCACCCGGATTTGATCTTACCTTTTCCGCCCCGAAGTCCGTCTCGTTGATGGCACTAATTGGCGGCGATAAGCGATTGGTCGCCGCCCATCTTGATGCGGTAAAAACAACTATGAAATGGGTGGAGTCGCGACTGGCAGAAGGTCGAAAGGGCAAGGATGGTCATACTACCGTTCAAACGGGAAAGCTCGCCTGCGCCCTTTTCACCCACGACGTCAGTCGAGAGCTTGACCCCCAACTTCATACACATTCCGTCGTCGCCAATCTCACCCAGAGGCCCGATGGCGAATGGCGCGCTTTGCATAATGGCAAAATCTGGAACGCCAATATGTTGATTGGCGCGATATATCACAACGAACTCCGCCACGCCGTGGAGAAACTTGGCTACCAAGTTGAAGGTGGCAGTAAAAATGGCATGTTTGAAATAGAAGGGATTGACCGCGAGACCGTTGAGGCGTGGAGCGCCCGCCATATGAAAATTCGCGAGATTGCCCGCGATTTGAATGTCACCAGCCAACGAGGCATTCGCGCAATCGCAGAGCGGTCCCGCGAGGCGAAAGAAGATGTTGACCCCGCAAGTGTTCGGCAGGCTTGGCGCGATCATGCTCAGGAACGCGGTGATAATTTCGCTTCGCGAATCCCTGAAGCACCGACGAAAGAGAGCGAACGCGGAGTGATGAACCGAATTCACAATTGGGGCGATACTTTGATGAAGGCCGTCACACCGTTCTTTCGGCCAGCGCCCGATCCAATCATTGCCGATAGTGCCGATTTGCGCCGCGCTGACCCGTTGGCGGCCAGCTACGCCGTTGGCGCATCGGTGCGCCATCTGCAGGAGCGCGAAGCAAGCTTCACATACAATCATGTTCTGCAGAATGCGCTGAATTTTGCCGAGCAAAATGCGCGTATCGGCGACATCGAGGCGCGTGTCGCACAATTGAAAGCAAGCGGCCAGTTGATAGCGGGTGCAGGTAAATTCGCGTCCCGCTTAACGACGCCGGACATGGTCCGAACCGAACGTCAAATATTAACGATTGCCAAATCCGGGATTGGCGAAGCCAGCGCAAACATTGGATTGTCAAAAGCCGCAGACTTGATCGATGCAGCCGCAAACGAAAAACTTGGCCTAACACTCAATCCCGAACAGCGGCGGGCAGGCGCTGCGATCATCGCCAGCCCGGATCGCTATGTCGCTGTGCAGGGCGGCGCAGGCACTGGCAAGTCTTCGATCTTTGGTGCGGTTGAAGCAATTGACCCCGGCACTCGCGGACCCGTGTTTGCTTTGACGCCGCAAAATCGCCTTGCAGCGGATCTGCGCGATGCAACAGGCATTGATACCCGCTCACTCGAATCCTTCCTAACAAAGTTCGAGAATTTGGCGGGAACGCGAGCACATCCAAGCCCCACCGATGCACGAACTTATGCTGGTTCAACACTGATATTGGACGAAGCATCGATGGTATCGAACCGCCAAATGTTAGGTTTCATGCAGATCGCTGAAAAGCTCCATATCAACCGCATCGTCATGGTCGGCGATGGCGGACAGATTGGCGCGGTTGAGGCTGGTAGCCCATTCCGCCAGCTTCAGGAAAAGGCACTGCCGACCCTCCACCTGGACGAAAACTTGCGGCAGCGTGACAGCGAGATGAAGGAAGCGGTCAGCCTGTTGCAGGCCGGATATGTTCAGGATGCTTTCGACAAATTGGGCAACCGGATTGTTGAAAATGCCGATCCCGTAAGTTCCGCCACCAAAGCTTGGCTTTCGCTTGATGACAAGACGCGAGCAAACACGTCGATTTTTACATCGGGGCATCGTTTGCGAAGCGAAAGCTCGATACTTTGCGCGGTGCTCTGGCCAAAGAAGGCAAGCTTGGCGCAACCGAAATTGCGTTACCAGTGCTGGTAAATCGTAATCTCACCCGCGAGCAGATGCGAAGCGTCAACAGCTATGAAAAATGCCATGTTTTGGACGTTTACCGCGACACTGCGGCCATCGGCTTGAGGCGCGGAAGTTATGATGTCATCGCTGTCGATCCCAAGAACCGCGAAGTGAAGGTGCAGTCTGGCAGCGATGTCCATAGCTTCAGGCCGGAACGCTTGCATCCCAATGCGTCAGGCTTATCGCTGTCCCAGCCAGATCAAATTTCCGTGCGGACCGGGGATGTGTTGCACTGGACGGCAAGCGATAATGCGCGTGGCATTAGTAGCGGCCAGACAGTCACGCTCTCGGGGCATGAAAACGGAAGGCTCAGCTTCGTGGACGGTAAAGGCCAGCCAATCACATTGGACGCCAGCGACCCCATGACCCAGCGGATCGACCACACCCTTGTTCTCAATATGCACAAGGCCCAAGGGATCACCGTCGAAAACGCAATCGCCGTGATGCAAAGTGGCGACCGCATGCTCAACAATCAAAGCCTCGCTTATGTGCTGACATCCCGCGCCCGCGAAGGCTTTGAACTCCATCTCGATAGCCGGGATGCGATCATTGAACAGCTTGAAGGCAACAACGGCATGCAGCATTCCGCGATGGATGTTGCTGACAGTGCCAAAGGCCGGAATGAGGCGGAAAAGGCCAGTGAGACTGCTGTTGAAGGCGCGATGGAGCGTGCCACGCCGCCAAGCTTGGCACTTGAAACCCCTGAACTGGAAAAGACACGCGATTTCGATATTAGCTAGCAAAACAACGTGAGTTTGCTAACGATTGTCGTGCGTGCCGGTCTGTCCCGTTGCGTGAGGCGTAGTAACCTGAGGAACCTTCCGACCGGTCAAAGAAATTTGGCCGGGTGGCTTCCGCCATGTCCAAGGCTCGCGCCCAAAAGTGGGAGCGCGTGAACGGAAGTCCACGTTACTACCGCCCGGCTTGACCGGGTCGCCTCTGAAAGAATGGAGGCGATTTATGAGATTTGGATTCCAATTTATCGGTATATCTTGGCGACAGTTACGGCTGCCGCATGGCCCACGGCGGCAATGCAGATGGCCGCAGAGCCATTCTATTGCCCCGGTGAGACCAAGCAGTTTATCGGTCCTGATGACAAATTTATCAGGCCAAACAAGGACACATTCCTGTCTTGGCCAAAGGCCAAACAAACGGCCTACAGCGCCGCATTGGACCGTCAAATTCTGCGCTCGGATGCCACTGAAAGGCATATCTTGCCGTGGCAGAATATGCACGAACCCACCCATTGGAAATCAACCGTGCCCGCGAAGACGCGCTTAACAAAGATGCACGGCTATTCCCATTCCGTCGCGGCGAAATCGATTTGCTGCGCAAATCGGAAGATCAGATGACCGGCGAAGAGAAGCGCGCATATCTGCAATCGTTGGAGGATTTTGAAATCGCCATGACTGAGCGTTTGGCTAGAGACAATTTCAACGGTGAGGTATGCGCGAAGAGGTAAATTCTCAGACAGCGATCTCTCAAATTGAAATTGAACAAGGGAAAGCAACTTTTCATCGAACCTGCCGAGGTTCAGCCGCGATATTGGATTACCTCCTATGTCAGCGGCAAGGGCTGGCGCGGCCATGTTGAGTTCGATCAAGCCCCCGAAGAATAATTTTGTCCAAGGAGACACGCGCCGCGACGCGCTCAATTCGTCAGAATCTTGTCGCGACCGCCGCCTTTGGGGCCACCTCGGCGAGCTGCGTCTGGCGTTTCGGCGGGCGCAGGGCAAGGCGTTACCGCTGCCTCCCCTTCCGCAGGCGCTGCGGTGCGGCCCACAAGTATTTTTGTCTTTTCCTTTGGCCCACGACCGCGCCCCACGACTGCTTCATCGACGGGAACCGGAGCGATCACGGTGCGACCCGTATCTTCGTTATCGCGCTGCTTCGGCCCACGCCGCCGCATCGTTGCGTCCGTTGGACAGGGCGTTACCGCCGCTTCACTTCCCGCAGGAGCAGCTGTGCGGCCCGTGTCGATTTTGGTTTTTGATTTCGGCCCCCGGCCACGGGCAACTGTCTGCGTCGGCGCAGGCGCAACGGTGCCCTCCGCCCTAGCTTCGCTGGAAAACAGTTGCGCCACCGTCTGCTCAGAGGGAGCATCGCCAGACGATCCGCAGGCCGCGAGCATCGCTGCCATCGGCAGCACCATCACCAAAATCACCGTTTTCCGCATTACCCGCACTCCCCCGTTACTTGATGCATGATTTGTAACGATATTGCGATGAGCGCCCAATGAACATGCACGCGAGTGGCAATTCGTTCCCGGTGCACACCATTGACGATGTAGGATATATTTTGCTTTTAATTGAACCTTGTGGTTGATGGCTTCGACTATAGATCACAGCGCGTAAGCTAGGGAGAGTTTTGATGGCGATTTAACAGGAAAACGGACGTTTCACGTTGAAAAGCGCCATTGGCGCCATCGGAGAATCAGCAGCTTCCCTCTGGAAACCAATGATCGTTGCCGCCCCCTTGATTGGGACGGCCTTGTTCATCGCGACGGGGACGAGCGCGCAGACGAGTGGCAGCACCGCACCGCCGAACACGCCCGCTGCATCAACGACCGTCGCACCAAAACCGGCACCTGTTGCCGCACGTAGCAAAGGACCAAAGTTGCGGGACAAGGTAGATCGGGTTACGGGGCCATCCCCCACGACGATCCTGCTACTCCGGCACAGACAACTGGCCCTGTTGCGCCAATTGACGCACCCGCTGCTGCGCGCCGAGAGGGACCGAAAGGAGCCAGTGGCTCAGACCACCAAGGCCGGACGGAAACGCCCGCTCCCGATCCTCAGCCTACCGGACGGCGAAGGGAGGGGCCGAAAGGCGATGTCGATCACGGTCGAACGGAAGCGCCCCCCGCACCCGAGACGCAGCCTGCGGGGCGCGGCGCAAAGCCGAAAGGTGCTGGCAGTCACGGCCGGACAGCTACAACACCGCTAATCATTGGCGCGCTCGGTGCGGCCACCGTTTTGGCGTTGGTCGTTTCTGGCGGCAATGATCGGCCTGCCAGCCCATAGGCAGCACTGCCCGTTACTTCACTCTGCCTGATCGGGCCTTTTGATCAGATGCAGGATTGAACCAAATTCGTCGGTCCAGCGAGCAAAGCCCTGTTTTTCAGACAATGGCTTCCATTCACTGTCTTTTGCAGGTGTAGTCTGCGCTGCCGCATTCCGCGCGCGTTGCAGCATATCCTCTGATCGCGCCATCATCACCCAGACCGATGTCGTTTCACCTGCATCAATCTGTTCCGGTGTCGCATTGTGCGTGATAATCGCCGAGGTCCATCGCCGCGCCTTTGCCTCGCTGGCCAGCACCGGTTCCAGATCGAGATAGCGGTTGGAAATATGGATCAGCAGCGCGCCGTCCTTCGCCAACACGCGGTCATAAATGGCAAAGGCCTCGCGCGTCAGCAAATGCGTCGGCACGGCATCGGACGAGAAGACATCCATAACCAAAATGTCGAGCGAGGCGGTCGGTTGCTGCGCCAAAGTCAGCCGTGCATCGCCGATCCGAACGGCGGCGTTGGGCGCGCAGTTGATCATGTAGGTGAACCAGCCCTGCTTGATCGCAATATCGGCGACCAGCGGGTCAATCTCATAGAATGACCAAGTCTGGCTCGGTTTCGCATAGCAGGAGAGCGTTCCCACCCCCAGGCCCAGCACGGCAATGCGCGCTTTGTCGCTATAGAGCGCAGGCGCGGCGGTGAGTATCTGCCCCGCGCCGGATTGCGGGCCGAAATAGGTTGTCGGTTGCAACAGCTTGCCGGGTTCGAGCCGCTGCGCGCCATGCGTTGTTGTGCCGTGCGCCAATTTGCGGACCGTGCCGGTTTCATTCTCGCGCACGGTGTAAATGCCGAAATAGCTGCGTTGCCGCAGATTGTTGGCGCTGAGGATCAAGGCGTCAAAGCCGGTCAAGGCGAGTATGCCACACAAGGTGACGCAGAGCATCACGGCCTTGCTGCGCCAGACGAAAAACAGCGGCAGCGCGAACAGGCCCGCGAGCAATATCTGCGATAGCTCGATCCATTGGAGCGCAACCGCCGCTGCGAGTGGCATCGCCGCCAATGCCACGCCGATAGCGATGGGGCCAGTCTTCCCACCGCGTTGATGCAACATGGCGATGGCGGCGATGATGAGGACGGGGAATTCATAGGTCCAGTCAAACACCAGCGGCGCGGCAATCGCGACGAGAATCCCGCCCAGCGCTCCCCCTGCGGCAAGGATCAGGTAGAATGCGGTGAGGCCTTCGGCAGGAGGCCGCTCATTGAAAAGCTGCCGGTGGAGGGCGAGGCTGGCGACGAGCAGCAGCGCCATGGAGGCCGAACCGGTGACTTGCACTTCAAAATCGTCCGTCGAAAGTGCAATTAAGGCCAAAAGGGCGATCAGTGGGGCGGCGTAGGTGGCAACGTGATCGATCAGGCCCCGCGCTTCGCGGAAAGCCAGAACGAAGCTGAGCAGATAAAGCGCCAGCGGCAAGACCCACAGCAGCGGCATGGCGATGATGTCGGTAGTGATGTGTGTGGTGGTGGACAGGATCAGGCCGGAAGGGATCGCGGCGAGGGTCATCCAGCGAAGGGCCGTGCGGATGTCGGGCCATATGGTGGAGGCGGATTGTGCTCGCGCAACCGGAGCAGCCTTTGATGCCAGAAACAGCATTCCCAGCGTCGCAAGCGCGAGTAGCCCAAACCCGGCTGACCAAAATGTGCGCTGCGTATCCAGTGCTGTAAACGGCTCGACCAGCAGCGGGTAAGCCAGCAGGCCAAGGAAACTCCCGGCATTGGACCAGGCATAGAGCCGATAAGGCTCGCCGCCTGTGCCGCTATCGCGAAACCAGCTTTGCACCAGCGGAGCCTGCGCCGCGAGCAGCACAAACAACGGCCCCACCGTCATCGCCACCCGCCACGGCACCCAGACGACAAGCGCATCCCCCGATGGCGGACTGGCGGCGTTAAAGCTGATCGGCAAGCATAGCAGGGCAAGCAGCAACGCTGCGCAATGCACCAGCGCCTGATGCTTCAACGCAAACCGTTGCAGCATATGGGCATAGCCATATCCCGCCAGCAAAAGCAGTTGGAACGCCACCATCGCACTCGTCCAAACCGCCGGATTGCCGCCGAGCTGCGGCAACGCCATCTTTGCGATCATGGGCTGAACGAAGAACAGCAGGAAGCTAGCGAGGAGGGAGAGGGCGGCGAAGGAGTGAAGGTACTCTTCGCTGGCTAAAAAAGGGAAATCAGTTCTCCGAAAGGGTTTGAACATGAACTCTTAATCCCTCATGGCGTCGCAATATTGACCGAATAGGCCGCGCTATTACCCCATCATCATCGGGTATGTCGGACGCCAATTTAAAACTCCAAGAATTCCGCAGCACAAGCTTGTCGATTTTTGAAGGCTCATAACCGTAGTTTTCTTGGAGCGCCGTGGGAGGCTTAACCGGAATTATGCGGTTATGCGTTATGTCAGTCGATCTCAAAAAATTTAGGAGCAATCTGACCCATAATTCGTCAATATCATCCCGGGATCCTGCCAAAGCCTCCAGTTTAGAAAACTCATAAAGAGAGTTGCGCTCAATCGCTGCTGTTTCGACTAAGTACATCTCAGCATCTAGATCATATTTTACCGACCATGAACGCGAACCGGCGAGGAAATGATGTTTGTTCACTTCTAGGGCATAGTGAATTCCAAGGTCATCGACGATTTCTGGAATTAGGATAATAGGATTGAGGGAAGCAGGATTTGCGAGAATTTTCGGAATCAGCGTCATCATATCCGTTTTCGATTTAGTGGCTAGAATACTTTCGAACGGAGTGTACCAATTCCGGTGTAGCGTGTTTCCGCAAAAGCTCATTAGTCCGTTGGTTAGATAGTCAGTATCGACTTCCGCGTTTTCGTCTGGGAGCATCAATCCGTAGCGCTGCATCGCCACCCAGTCCGGATGTGTGAAACCTATCGACAATTGAACGGCGTTACCCCGGTTGCCGCCGAGCTTGAATTCAACCGTCGGCATAGATTTATGGCGGTCGTATCCAGGTCTTCCGAGTTGAGCCTGCGCAATATTGTCGGAGCTGAATATCTTGCAGAAATGCTTGAAAAACCGATGCGTTAGAACTCCAGCAACGGAACTCTCATCGGTTGAGATTAACTCCTCGCCCTCAATTTTGAAATAGGCAATGTAATGATTGATGTGATATGGCCCATACGGCTTAAAGGATGGGGGAGCGCCCGCCCCTGACGGAAGAAGTATTCGGAATTTTTCATCTGGGGAGGATTGTTCGGATGCTTCCGCAGGCACCGACCTAGGTGTGGCATCTGCAAACTCTCTGTAGCCTGCCACTTCTTCAACACTTCACCGGGTAGGTTGGCAAACAGAAGTTTGGCGCTCCGTCCTTCATCTGATCGCCAATCCACACCAGATTTGTCGGCTCTTGCCAGCGGAAGGGTGCGCCGATGAATTCGGCTCCGATCGCGTAAGCGAAATCGGGAATGCTGCTGGTAAGAGTAAGATCGTTTTGACCGTCAAATTCGAATGGACGGTTTAGCGTGATTTTCCACCACATCGTTTGCTCTGAGGATGTGGGATCGTAAACGGGGCTGTTGGCGTCGAGCGCAATGCTGACAATGCGATATTGCAGGCCATCGATATATATCTCCCTACCCACATCGTTGTTGATCGCAGTGAAATTCTCGGCGATTGCGAATGGGTCCCAATAGCGGTCTGAGCCTTTGAGAAGAACAGCGCTTTCCATCACGATCACGCCCAGCGTGTTGCTCGATGCGGTATCGATGGACGGCGTGATCATCCCTTCGCGGTCATTCTGATAGCAATCGCGTTGGTGCTTCAGCTCCTCAACCACGCTTACCCACCGAGGATCGCTGGGGTTGACGGGTGGTTGCCCGCCGAGGCCCCATTTCTGGCCGGTATTGAGGTAGAAGATAATGTCTGCCTCCATGCCGGGGCTGACGGGGATCATGATCCGCGCCATGCCGCTGCGCAGGAAGGCGTTGAACATGAAATCGTCATGGCCTGGCTGAAACTTTTCGGGCCAATCGCACATGCGGTTCCAGAAATAGTCGAAGAACACAAAGCTCATCAGCTTCCAGTCGAAAGCGCGTTCCCAGAAATACCATTCCCACGTTTCCTCGCTCGCGGCCTTGCGGTTAATCTCCGGATAGCCGCACGGCTGCGACTTCATATTCATCACCCCGCCACGCTCAAAATCCTCGCACATCATATAGATGGCGGCGCGTTTCAGCTCGGAGAGGATGATTTCCTTGTTAATGAAGGGGTGACGGCCTTTTTGGTTTTCCTTGTATTTGGCGATAAACTCAGATTTCGCTGCTTGGATCACATGCACAGCATTTGCTTTGTTTATCTCATCAGCGACCGCTTTTTGCCACGGCGTTAAGTCTAAAGGCAATGGTGTCCACGTAATCCGGACCTTGCCTGAAAAATTTTGTATATTATTTGCTCGAACCCACAACGCTGTATCGTTTCGTATGTCATGGCTGTTTGAATATTGTGAATTGTCTTGTTTCACATTTCCTAATATATCATATTTAACAATGACAGACCTGTCTCCCAGAAAAACTTCAATCTCATGAGGTAATGGTTTGTCAGGCGGTTCATTTCCTTGAGTGTCCACAAACCCATCCAAATCTTGCGCGACGCCCAGTGAATCACCAATTATTTCAAACTGACTCCCATAATAGCCATCGGGTACATGAATTTGGCTGATTGAGTAGTTTGTGTCATTATCAGTGCCACCATCACCCGAAAAATCGAAATCTTCCGTCCATACCTTGCGCTCCGGCGGTGGAGATTCCAACGGTGAGGGCAGGCAGTATTTTGTCTCAAATGATGAGTAATTATCTCTCGCTATTTCCGAGAAAGATACGACATTGGGAACACATGGCTCTATGAAATCAGCCATCATCCTGCGCTCTTCGAGACATTCGTAAAGCGCAGACGGACTGGGAATCAGCAGTTCCACTGTGGTCCGCAGGCCGTGGCTGTAGACCTGCCCTTCTACCTCCTTGGAGACATAGAAATACTTCGCAACAATGTGCGATTTGCCATCGTCATTGTTGAACGAATGAATGTTCTTCTCTTCTTCGCGCGTCGTCACACGCCTGCTGGTCAGTTTGCGGGTTTGCACCTGCAATTTGCTGACCGCCTTATCGACAGCCTCCCGAAATTGCTCCCGCGCTTCCTTCTGTGCGGTTTCCTTGGAGATCGAACCGTTCACCGATGCTTTGTATGCTCCTGAATCATATGACGCATGGGCGTCGGCTGCCATTTTGATGTTTTTCTCGATCTCATTCTGAACGTTGAAGCGCTCCGTCACCTGATGGTCGCGTTCCTCGCTCTTGGTGGTGGTGACTTCCTCTTCGGTGTAATCCTCAATCGTCTTGGCAAAACTATGCTCGCGCGTTCGGGTTTCGCCGATCACCACATTTTCAATATAGGCAAGGTCAGACGGCACGTAGCGTTTGACCTTGTCCCGCAACACCAGCGTATCGGTGACATAATAGTTGATCTTGGCGCAGCATGGATCAGGCGGCAAGCATGGCGGCTCAAGGTCTCCCGAGCAGTCGCATGGGTCGGACAAGTTTGGCTTTGGCGGTGGGTTGGTGCGCTGCACCGACTTTGCCGCCGTCTGCGCCGCAGCCTTTGCCGCTGCACTGCGCTGTTCGACTACCTTTGCCTCCCGATCAAGCCGCTGCCGCATCGGGCTGGCAGCCATTGCGGACGCCTGCGCCGCTGCATCTACGGCGGTAGCACTGCCCGGCCATGTTTGAATGACGCCAGTGTCGCCACGCGGATTTGTGAGAGTGTCACCGGGTTTTGGCCATCGGCACGGATCGACGTCAAAAATCCATTCGGGGAAAGTAATGTCCGCGTCGAGCGTCGCGCAGATCATTTTTACGGGGATTTTTGATGGTTCCGCGCCGGGCTTGAGATATGCAGCCGCGATGAGCTGGAATGCCCCAATGGTTTTGATCGCAAGAAATAGGTCAATGCCTTGCTGCGAAAGCGTGCCGTTGACGATTGCGGCAAAGGCCTGTGCCTTCAGCTTCGATACAAGCTGGGCGCTGCTGGTCAGATAATCGTTGATTTCAGCAGTGCTCATCGTCTTGATCATCGCGAGCAATTCTGCACCCGTGCCTTCGCAGCCACGCGCCTTGAAAAATTCGTAAAATCTGCGCGTTACAGGATCGATCACAGGTATGCCGGAAGCTGCCTGTTGAACCAGATGCGTGGAAGCAGCTCGCTCCAGCTTGTCAGCGTCCCGCTTTACCCAAGCTTGATGCAGGTCTTTGTAAAGCTTGGTGAACGTGACCTCTGCGTCGGGCGATGTGACTGCTTTGCCTTTGGTTTTCTGCGGCGGAAGCACTGCATATTCGCCGAAGAAATCCATCCAAGGCTTGTTGAAGATGCGTTCGAGCGAGGTGAGGCCTGTAACGCTCGGGCCAGTAAGTTTTGCAATGCTGGATGAAACAGAGCCGGGCTCCATCACGACCGCCTTGTCGCGCGCTGGAATTGCCTTTTTTCGATCACCTTGGCGAACGATTGAAAACGCGGCAACATCTGGCATCTCGGATTCCTTTTAAGTCATCTATTTTTAGGATTACTATCCTCAGTCGGTGGCGGAGCAGAAAAGGTTCAAACGGCGACGCAAGTTTTTTCTGCCGTGATGTTAAATGCGTTTCTCGCTGGCGTGGCCATCTCCCTCGTCACGGACTGGCAGGCCGGTCATTGCCGCTGGAAACCACCAATGCCAAAGCGGTTGCCGCACCGAGCGCGCCGATGATCAGTGGCGTTGCACTTGTTCTGCCTTGGTGGTCTGAGCTCCCGGCTCCCCTCGGGCCTTTCCGTCGCCCGTTGGGTTGAGTTTCAGGCGCGGGAGTCGCCTCCATCCTACCCGATTCGCCAGCACCTTTCGGCCCTTCCTTTCGCCGCGTGGCAGGTTCGATACCCGGCGCAGGAGTGACTGCTGTTTGGCCTTGGTGATCAGAACCATGGTCACCCTTAGGGCCTTCCTTCCGGCGCCCTTCAGCGGGGGCGGTGTCTGGCGCGGGCACTTCCGTGCTGCCTTGCGCGTCCGAACCCGAGCGCCCCTTCGGCCCTTTCTTGCGTGCGGCATCGGGTGCGGGATTTGGGGCAACCCTTGCGGTGTCGGCCGTCTGAGTCGGTGGTGTTGTGCTGGCACTTGTTTGCGCTTGGGTGCCAGTCGCTAGGAGTAAAGCCGTCCCAATCAGCGGTGCGGCTAAGAGCAGAGGTTTCCATAGCGTTTTCGCCGATTTCGCCATGGCTCCGAATCCGAAATCGATGCCGAAGCGCCGCGCATTCGATTGTTTGGCCATTAACACCCCTCCCTGTTTATTTCCCACAAATTCCAAATACATCTCAAGTCGTTGAGAGTGAGCACATGGTTCAATGAGAATGCAAGTTTTTTTCGTGGCCAGCGCTAATAGTGTAACAGACCTGCTTTGTGCATTGTATCCGCAGCAAATCAGTTTGCTTGGCGCTGCCTAACGGCGACCCGCTCTATGCGCTGCGCGCACCAAGCCCCTTGTCTTGGCCGTTCCGGTGACGATCGGGAACGTGAAGGGGGCAAGCGCCTCCAAATGAGCGGGATCTTCTGAGGTCGCACTCTGTCCCGCGCTGCGCGCTCCTAAGGGTGCGGCGTTTTTGAGCTGACCCGCTGGCACTCTCGCTTCCCTCCTTGCCGGACGGGCGACGGGCGCGCTTTCGCGGGCACTGGCGGCGCTGTCCCTTTGGGAAAACAGCCTTGTTCCCGCTTCGCTTGCCGCCACACCGCCCGTCGGCGTCGCGCCATGCGAGAGTGCCGTGCCTGTGCCGCGTGGCGGCTGAGGGGAGCCTGACCGGCCCCGTTTCCTGATAGGCGGGAACGCCAAGGGCTTTGCCCTCTCGTTCCCAAAGCAGAATAGCCGCCCCCGTGTGGCGGTCGCTGCGCGCCCGCTGGCCCGCGCCAGGGCGTCGATTCGGCTTTCCCTCCCCCTCCCATCCTCGCCGGAAGGCAGAGCCGCATGTCGCAAGTCGAATGCGGCTTTCAGCCGAGGAAGGATGAAATGATGGACTTGATGTTGCAATACAGGGCTTGCGGAGCCGAAACACGGGAAGACTATTTGCGCGACGTTGCAAATGAAAATGGCCTGCCATTTGAATGTGTGCAGCGCATGGCCGATCAGCTTGGCGAGCGTGAGGATTTCGGGGCGCTTGTCCGCTTTTGCGAACAGGGCGGGAGGGCTTGGCAATGAATGTGCATTCCGTGTCCCGCGCCGAACAGATAGCACAGCTCAATGACAAGGCGCGGCAAGCGATGGGGCTTGCTTGCAGGGCCGTGGCGACCGTGGGCTTTCGTGCGTTGCCATCGGCGGAACAGTCCGTAGTGCGCGAGTTGATCGAAACCTATGATGCCTTCACGCCAGACAATGACCCATATGGGGAGCGAGACTTTGGCGCGATCCATCAGGCAAGTGATGGAAGCTGGACGACGGCGCGGCCCAAGGAGGCGCTCCAGAAGGTGCTTTGGAAGATCGACTATTACGACCCCAGCCTGCAATGGGGCAGCGAAGACCCCACCAATCCCGCAGTCACGCGGCGGGTGCTGACGATTATGTTGGCGGAGGAGTATTGAAAATCGACGTCTCAGCAGCCGACGGACCGAACAAAATCCACCCGTCGGCCTGATTTTCTGGCAATTTTAGCAATGGCTGGCTAACCCTCTCTCAATAGAATTTACGAATTGGGGGAATGGCGTGCGCGCATTAGAAATTGTTGACGATCAGGCGTTTGCTGATTCCTTGAGTCAAACCGAGCGGGATTGGCTTGCTGGCTTTGTTCGGCGCGATGAGCGTGACCGCGACATTGTCGAATGCATCGTCCGCAAGAAGGACGTGATCGCCAAATCCGAAGAGATTGTGCGCCAACTTTGGTTGCATAAACTGACGACCCAATATCACTATCCCGTCAGCCAGCTTGCCGTCGAATACCCCATCACCTTTGGCCGCGATTTATCGAAGCGCGCCGATATTGTCATCTACGATCCAGACCGCCCCGCCGTCCCCTATGTGATCCTTGAGATCAAACAGGCGAAGATGAAAGGCGGCAAGGAGCAACTTCGCTCCTATACCCATGCTACAGGCGCGCCGCTCGCGCTTTGGAGCAATGGCAGCCAAACCTTCGTTTGGCACCGCAAGAACCCGAATTACTTCGTCGAAATTCCAGAATTGCCCAACGTCAACCAGACGATTGACGAAGTCGCAGGTCAACCGTGGACGATTCAAACGTTGATCGAAAAGGAAGAGGAACGCGAACGCAATTCGGGCCGCGCCCGTTCGCTGCGCGAGCTGATCGTCGATCTTGAAAATGAGGTTTTGGCCAACGCCGGGGTCGATGTGTTTGAAGAGGTTTTCAAACTCATTTTCACCAAACTCTATGATGAAATGACCTGCCATCGCGACCTTTATCCTCACCTGAAATTCCGCAACAGCGGCACGGCGGCGCAGGTGAAGGACAAGATTTAGTCGGTGTTTGACGACGCCAAAAAGAAATGGCCTGGCGTTTTCCTAGACGATGAGCGCATCCGTTTATCGGCGGACCACCTGCAAGTTTGCGTCGGATCGCTTGAAGAGTGGAAGCTATTCAACTCCAATCTCGATGTCATCGACGATGCCTTTGAATATCTGGTGTCAAAATCATCCAAGGGCGAGAAAGGGCAATATTTTACCCCGCGTTGGGTGATCGACATGTGCGTCAAAATGCTCAACCCGCAAGAGAGCGAGACCGTCATTGATACCGCTGCGGGGTCAGCAGGGTTTACCGTCCATTCGATGTTCCATGTCTGGGGCGACATCATGGACGATATGGGCCTCCCCCGCACCAACCTGTTTACGATGGATCAAAAGCCGGAGCGTTGCACCGAATATGTCCGCGAAAAGGTGTTCGCCATCGACTTCGATGAAAAGAGCGTCCGCGTCTCGCGCTGTCTCAATCTGATTGCGGGCGACGGCGAAACCAATGTGCTGCACCTCAACACGCTGGATTGGCCGAAATGGTCAGAGACGGTCGAGAAGGATGATGAGTGGCGCGATACCTATGGCAAGGGCTGGACGCGCTTGCGCGGCCTTCGTGCGGATAAGAAGTCCAAGGATTATCGTAATTTCCAGTTCGACGTGTTGATGGCCAATCCGCCCTTTGCAGGCGACATCAGCCAGACGGACATGATCGCGCCCTATGAGCTGGGCCGAAAGGAAAATGGCAAGTTTGAAAACAAGGTCGGGCGCGACCTATTGTTCATCGAACGTAATCTGGATTTCCTGAAACCCGGCGGGCGGATGGCGGTTGTTCTGCCGCAGGGGCGGTTCAACAATTCGTCAGATGCGCGGGTGCGTAAGTTCATCATGGAGCGTTGCCGGATTCTCTCGGTCGTCGGCCTTCACTCCAATACCTTCAAACCGCATACTGGCACCAAAACCAGCGTGCTGTTTGTGCAGAAATGGAATGATGATCCCAATGCGGGGCCGGTTTGCAAAAAACAGGAAGACTATGAAATCTTCTTTGCCACGCAGCAGGCGGAATCGGTCAATAATCGCGGCGAAAAGGTCTATGTGACCGATGCCGACGGCCAGCGTGTCCGTGACGATCATGGTCACTTCATTGTCCGGCATGACCTGTTCAACCATGAGGGTAAAACGCAAGACGGTATAGCCGAGGCGTTCCAGCAATTCGCCGCGAAGGAACGCCTAAGTTTTTTTCACTAAGCCCCTTTGATGGTGCCCGATATGGGGCACTGTTGGAGGGGCTTGAGGCCAAAGCAATAAAGCTATCCCAGCTTGAACGGACATTTAGGCTCGATGCTGAATATTTCCAATCATGGTTCATGGAATTGGAAAAATTGCTTGAGCAACATGAAAACTGGAACGTCGCAAACTTGGTGGACGTTTCCGACGGCAACCATTTTTCAATCAGCGAAGATTTCGCAGACGAGGGAATTCCATACTATCGGGGCCAAGATGTAACCGGTCGCTTTTTCATCGATCAGGCGACCCCGAATTTTATCACTGAACAAGCGTTCGAACGGCCATACATGGCACGGTCGCACTTGCAGCAAGGTGACGTTTTGCTATCGATTATAGGCACAATAGGTGAGTTAAGCCTTGTAGATAGCCAACAATTAGCGACTTGCAGCTGCAAACTGGCCATCCTGAGGCCGCATGCGATTGAACCAGAGTTTTTGGCTACATTTCTTAAATGCCGTCATGGCAACAACCAAATTAAGCGGTTGACCCGTGGCGCTGTTCAGCAAGGATTTTTGCTCGAAGACGTCAATCAGCTCGCTATGCCAAAATTTTCTGACAATTTTCGGCATGCAGTGGCAAAATCCGTCCGCACAGCACGGGAGAAGCAAGCTCTAACCCAAATTGAAACAGAACGCGCTCAAAACGCCCTCCTGTCAGCATTAGGGCTGGCAGGTTGGACGCCGCCGGAGCCGCTCAGCTACACCGCCCGCGCCGCCGATGCCTTCGCCGCCGCGCGCCTAGACGCGCAGTATTTCATGCCCGCCAAGCTTCAGATGGCTGCTGCGCTTCAAGCGTTGCCGGGACAGCCGCTGGGAGAGAGGTTCAAATCTGTTAGAGAGATGTTTGAACCTTCAAGGGCTGATCCGGATTTATTCGTCCGCAATTTCGACCTTCCCGATGCGCTTGAACCGATTCTCGATGACGAGAAGGAGTTGACTGTAAGCGGCGATGTGGGAAGCCTAAAAAAGACAATGCGAAACGGCGATGTCGCAATGTCTCGCTTGCGCGCTTATCTCAAAGAAACAGCGGTGGTGCGGACGAGTGAAACCAACCTAACCGTTGGATCATCGGAGTTCATCGTTTTGCGGCCTATAAACCCTAAAGCGAGTAAAATTGCGCCGGAGACACTTATGATCTTCCTGCGCTCAACACCGGTTCAGACAATTTTGAAATGGTGTCAGGACGGCTCGCAGCACCCACGTTTCAGTGAGCGCGACTTGCTCGCAATACCTGTTCCTGATGCAGTTGCGGACGCGTCTTCTGAAATTGAAGAAATGGTTCAAACCGCCTTTGCTGCTCGGGCCCGTTCGCGCGAGCTGCTCGTGTCTGCAAAACGCGCCGTTGAGATCGCAATCGAGGAAAACGAAGCGGCAGCGATGGATTATCTCACCGCAACAGAAAGGGGAACAAATGGCTAGACCCCCATCAAATGCCACCCGCTGGAAAGAGCGTGCCGAAATCGATTATCTTGGCCCATTCGTTAAAGCGTGGGCGGGGTTCAACGCTTGGTACAGGGCGGAAACGAACCAGCGGCAAGACAAAGCGGGCCTTGAGTATGTTAAAAACCATGCCAACCAAATTCGGGCGCGAATATTGCCGCTGATCAGCCCCACAAGGCTTGATCGAAATGACAACCCGATCCCCGAAACCGAAGACGCTGAGCGATTCAGGCTACTGGTCTGGCAACTACATTCGAAGCTCGAAGAACATGCCCTTGAGGTGTATGTTAAGGAACAGCTGGAAGTTATTTCCTTCCGGGCGGTGTGTCTATCCCCCGGTGGGCAACTGCCACCTATCCGTCAACATCGGCGACACGAATATGTGGCAGCGAAGGTCGCGGCGGACTGGACAATAACGGTGCGCGGACGCGGTGGCGGCGCAATTTTGCAAGAAATCATTGTCAATCAGCACGATGAGGCAATCTTTGCCGCTCACCCCGGCTATCTTGCCCTCTCGCTTGAACAGCGCGCCCACGCTTTAGCGCAGTTTCAACAATGCAATCCAAGACCGATGGTCGACCTGATGAATGCGGGTGGCGGACCAATTTCGATTGGAAATTTGGACTTTCGTTGTTCGCGAGAACAGCTCTTTTGCGGCATTGTCCAAGTCATCTATGCGATGCGCAACGCCCTATTGCATGGCGAAATCCAACCATCGCCTGATGTGTTGGAACTGTATGAGCCAGCGTATCGCATCATCATGCGGTTTCTAGATTGCATCAGAGATTGAATGGAAAGGCGGAAAACGAAGCTATGTCTGAAAAGATAATCTGGGGCATCCACATGGCCCGCGATCATGGGGCGCAGCCTATCTCCAAGGGCTATATCGCCATTGGCTGGCGGCAAATGGGCGATTTCTCGCAAGTTTCGCCAACTCGGGAGGCCTTCAAAGCCGCCTATGTGCGATCCTATCCCAACGAAAAACCCGGCAAAGTTCCGGTCGCCGCCGGAGTCGCGTTTCGCTTCGCAGTTGAGATGAAGCCCGGTGACGTGGTGATTTACCCTTCGAAGGAAGATCGGATGGTCAACATCGGTGTGATCGAAGGCGACTATGAATATCTCGCCAGCGCCCCAAACGATTGCCCCAATCGGCGCAAGGTGAAGTGGCTCAAGCACATCGCCCGAACATCCTTCTCGCAATCCGCCCTCAATGAAATTGGTTCAGCCATCACACTGTTTCGCGTCAGCTCGAACGCTGAAGAGTTTTTGGCCGCACTCGAAGGCGAAGCTTTTGAGGTTGAGGATATTGACGAGGCGAGCGCTGATCTTGTCTCCGCGCAGGTGGAGGAGACGACCGAGGATTTCATCATCAAGCGGCTGAAAAACAACCAGACGCCGTTCCAGTTCGAGCACTTCATCGCGCACCTGCTCAAATGCATGGGCTATCACAGCCGCGTGACGCAGGCATCAGGCGACGGCGGGATCGACATTATCGCACACCGCGACGAACTCGGCTTTGAACCGCCCATCATCAAAGTGCAGTGCAAACAGATCCTTTCAACCATTGGGCGACCCGACGTGCAGCAGCTTCATGGTGCAATCGAAAATGGCGAACACGGCCTGTTCGTAACGCTTGGCACGTTTTCCAATGATGCCCGGACCTTTGAGCGCACTAAGCCGAACCTGCGATTGATCGATGGAGGCGATTTAGTGGAACTGATTTATGCCCATTATGGCCAGTTTGAACCACGCTATCAGATGCTGTTGCCTCTTAAGCGCACCTATATTCCGGGGGCGTCGATTACCGACGGGGAATGAGCGGTTTACTGGTGTGCAAACGCTTTCTGTGATTGCGCTTCATTGAAAATTGTTTTAGCTCGCCAACTGCGTTTGGGGGCCACATTGGGGGCCACGCTTCGCAACACAACCATGGGAACTGGCTAAATTGTGAGGTTTTTGGGATTAAGTTCAAGTCCCTCCTTCGCTACCATCACCCCTTAAAGCTGTGCCTTTTGCCAGTTGGAACGGCATCGCTTTGCGTTTTTAGTCGCGCGCGATTTCAAGGCTGCCGGATACAAGGGCTAACAACCAGGATTTAGCCGTTTCGTCGGCAAAGCTATGCGATGCACTATCGATTTCGTGATATTCGATGTTTGTGTTGCAGCGTGCGGAAGCTCCGACTTTGCTGGCCCAAAGCGCGCTAAATACCATCGCTGTGGTATCGCGCTTTGCTATTAGAATTTTTGTAGGGACAGTAGTTGATGCCAGTGCCGAAAGCAGCTGCTCACCAATTTTGGTTGGCTGCTCCTTCTTCGCGGCTTTTGATATCCCGCGCAATAGCTTGGCGAGGTCAATTTTTCCCGTCAGCAAATCGAGGATACTGCGAGGATTTTTCAGCCGCGCCAAATAGCGGGCCCGGATCGCCGCCGCTGACGCGATTGTGGCGCTTTGAGTTTGCTGTTCTGGTGCTTCGGCTGCGGCAATAGCCCAAGGGTTGGCCAAAATCAGGCCATTAATTCCAGCATCTGCATGAAAATATGCCAGTGCAGTTGCGGCGTCGCAATTGCCGAATGCAATGACGCGGCTTACATGCGGAACTTCGCTGCGAAAAGCAGTGACAGCAGCGGCGATGTCAGCCGCACTTCCATCAAACCCTACATTTTCGCCTTCGCTTTCGCCTATACCGCGACGGTCGTAGCGAAACACCGACACGCCGAGACCTGCAAAATGTGCGGCCATTTGTGCTTGTCCAGCGTACGCTCCCGCGCGAATTTCATTGCCACCACTGACGATTAGAAAACCAGATGAAGAATTACCTTCGTCCAAGCTCGCCTGCAATTGGCTGCCTTCACAGTTGAATGAAATCATCCGCCTCATGCCCTGCACCACTCCGCAAGAGCTTTCGAAAGGTTTATTGCCATCTCAGGGTCATCTCCGGGCTCCGTCCGCAACCACAGCGCGCTACCGGATATCTGGTCCGTTTCATTTCCCAATGTAACATTTTCGCAATTGGGCAGGGGATTGGGCTCTGCAGTCAGCAACTGCGCCAGCATTTGTCCGCTGATCAAATTGCCGGCCAGCTCAAGGGGTTGCAACCCGCTGGCCGCGATCAAACCATCGACGGTGCTAATCTTACCGGCCTCTTTGTCAGCAGCAACTCGCGTTCGAAGCATGGTTTTAGCAAGCGAAGCGCCTTTTGTCGGTGCAAGCCGCCAGTGTGGCAATTCCGGCAACGCATGGTCAATGAGCGCACCGCCGCGTATCGAAACGATGTGCGTGGGCATAAATGTCTTCGCCGAATCCGCAACGGCGAGATGCCAGCTTTTCAAATCTTGGCCCGGTAACGGCGTAAAGCTCTCATTGCATCCGGGTAAATCGATCAAATAGCTTGCGCAACTGACCTTCGACAAATGCCGTATTGTTGTGGTCAGCACGCGCCGCATGCGGTTCATTTCTTCGAACAATGGGGGGATGATCAAAATGCGGATTGACGCATTTTCTGCCCCGCACATTAAGGCAATTTCTTTGCTACCCGCAGTATCATATTGCCGATAGTCCAGCGCGGAACTCACGCAGCAAGCTTGCCCTTGGCAAAATTCACAAGGCTGCCAAAAGTTTCGAAATGTTCGCCATCGACATCATCATCATCGATCATGATGTTGAGTTGGTCCTCCATTTCGGTAAGTAGACCAGCCACTGCCATCGAATCGAGTTCAGGAAGTGCCCCAAAAAGCGGGGTGTTGGCTGAAAGCGATGTAAGGACATCGTTGGACAGGCCAAGAACGTCAGCCAATATGCTACGCATTTCGCTTTCAAGCTGCGTTTCGCTCAAGTGTTCGGTCATTGCTCCCCCGAAAACAAAATGGTCGTCAGCGCTTTTGCCGAAACCAATTGATCAAAATTCTGGGCCAATTAAGCACATGATTGGGCCAAAGCAATTCCAGTCTGTATCTGGGGCGCATTTCTTCCATCCATTCTCGCTTGTAAGCATCGCTTCCAGTGCCGAAATCGACTTCGGCGACCCGGTCGATGTCGATCACGTGCTGAAAAAGCGCCGCGGACAGAAGCGACCCGGGCGAAGCAGCTATATGGCGCTCGTCATGCGCAAGTTTATGGATGAGCGCGATGCCGTTTTCGACCGTCCAAAACTGCGCTGCGACCGGCTGGCCATCAATATATGCAAGTCCAAGACGCATGCAGCCAGCATCTGCTTCGTTTTTGGCGAGTTGACGCAAGAATGCGGGATTACCCTCTGCGGGCTTCCAACTGCGAGCATAGATTTTTTCATAGTCGGACCAACTTTGGTCAGAAAATTCGTTTTCGATACGGATCGAAACTATATTTTTTTTGCCTTTGCGTTTGACCGTGTTGCGCAATTGACCAGGGCGGCCCTGCCAATATTCGTCGAAAGAGCGATCCTTGATAGCCAAGTAATGGTTTTCATCGCATGCTTCCATGCGGACGTACCAACCAGCTTGTTCGAAAGCGGTTGCAAGAAGCGTGGCGGAACCATCTTCATCGGGAACGGGCGACAACGATATCCGCCGCGCATGGTCGCGGGCCTGAAGAGCGGTTTGACGGAGCAATGCCAATCGATCGGTTTCGCCGTATTGCGCACCAAAAATCGGTCGCCAAGTGAAGTTATACCAATTGGCGAATGCTTGGAGTGAGCCATTACCATCGGCCATTAGCGGCAGCCAAAGGTCCCGATTGCCATCGCTGGCGCGAAGTAATACGGGCTTTTTCTCTCGCAGCGCGATACGGTGAAGTGAATCCAGCCAATCAAGCCGGTCAAAAAGGCTCTTTTGGCGATCCCGATCCAAATTTCCTCGCGCGGACGCTTGCGCCGTAAGGAAATTATCGTGATATTCACCCTTTATCGGCAAAACCATTGTCCTCACAACTGCTTAGTCCTTTATGTCCATTGACCAAATGCCAAACGAATTTCCAGCTTTTCCGCTCGATCAGCTTGCCTTGAAGGGCAAAGCTGATGCGCCAGCACTTAAAATTCGTGATCGCGTATATAGCTACGAAGAGTTAAATCTCCGTATCGGCCGGTTGGCGGCTTGGTTGGCACAGCAATGTGAGCAAAAAGGCGCGCGCGTTGCGAGTTGGATGGCCAAAACAGAGTTGGCGTGCTTGCTGCCGCTTGCGACCGTGCGCGCAGGTTTTGTGCATGTCCCTTGCAACCCGCTTCTCAAAGCACCGCAAATCACGCATATCCTTGATGATAGCGGTGCAGCATTGCTAATCACCAATGGCGCGCGCGCTCAGAGCTTGGCTGGTAACGAAACAAGCATAGCAGACGAGGCACTGGTTCAAGCGGTTTTGGACGATAACGCCATAATGCCCTTGGCACCTTTGCCAGAAAACAGTGACACAAATGCACTCGCAGCAATCCTCTACACGTCTGGTTCAACTGGCAAGCCCAAAGGCGTAATGCTCAGCCATGCGAACTTGGTACTGGGTGCCATAAGCGTGGCACAATATCTGCGGCTAAAGCCGGATGATGTGACGCTGGCGGTGTTGCCTTTGTCCTTTGACTATGGCCAAAACCAGTTGCTTTCAATTTGGGCTGCGGGCGGATGCGCCGTTCCGCTAGATTATCTGACGCCGAAGGATGTGATTAAAGCATGTGCCAAGCACCAAATCACTACTTTGGCTGCTGTGCCGCCGCTATGGGTCCAACTTGTTGAACATGAATGGCCAACTGAGGCTACTAAGTACATGCGACGCCTGACTAACTCCGGCGGCGCTCTTACGCCTTCTTTGGTTAAACAACTTCGTTCCATATTCGGTAGCAAAACCGATATTTATGCGATGTATGGCATCACGGAGGCGTTCCGTTCGACTTTTCTCGATCCGGCACTAATCGACAGTCATCCGACTTCTATGGGCAAGGCAATACCTTTTGCAGAAATCAATATTGTCCGTGCCGACGGATCATTGACCGCAGATGGTGAACACGGAGAAGTCGTGCATAGCGGCCCGTTGGTTTCGCTCGGCTATTGGAATGATAGCGCCAATCGCGGCGCAGAGCGCTTTCGTCCCGCACCGCCGCTGGCAAAAATGCAGGGCAGGTCGGTTTGGTCGGGTGATGTCGCTTGGCGTGACGCCAACGGCTTGCTCTATTTCGTGGGCCGCGACGACGCGATGATCAAGACCAGTGGCAACCGCGTTAGCCCGACAGAAGTCGAAGAAGCCGCCGTTGAAAGCGGTTTGGTTTCCGAGGCTTGTGCATTGGGGCGCAAAGATGAGCGACTGGGAGCCGCCATTGTTCTTTTTGTGAGGGCAAGCGGTAATCAGGCAGAAGCCGAGCTGTCACAACATTTGAAATCAGCGCTTCCCAATTTCATGCAGCCAGCCGAAATTATCTGGCTCGAACAGTTTCCGAAGAACGCCAACGGAAAACTCGACCGGACGGCGCTGATGGCGAGGCTTTAGCGCACTGTGCCCATCACTGCTTCACGCAACTTTGTGCCGCGACAAGGGGCATGATGCAGGAACAATGCTGGTTCAATTAGCTCCAGCTCCATCAACCAAAAACCACCACTGCCGTTGTTTACCATATCCACGCGCGCATAAGCCAATTTACCCACCCCGGTCATGGCCGCGCTTGTGGACAAAGCCTTTTCAGCAAGCATCGTTGCGGCAGCCGGTGGGTTTATGGCTTGGTCGGTTCCTCCAAATTGCGGCTGGACGCGAAAGTCGCCCGTCACCGGGCGTTTGCATATCGCGTGGCTAAATCGCCCACCGAAGTAAAATAATGACAGCTCACCCTCGGTAGCAATTTGCGCGAGAAACGGCTGTATCATCATTCGTTTTCTCGCAACCTCGGTTGGCAGCGGGGTAGAAGGATCAAGCAGAAAAGTCCCGTCGGCTCCACCGGAAACCAGCGGCTTTACGATGACACGCTTACCCCATTTTTCTCGGGCAATCGCGACGTCTTCCTCGTCAAGTGACGGAGTTGTCATGCTTGGCGGTGCGGAAACGCCGACCTGCGCCAACGCAAGCAGATAAGATTTGTCGCTGTTCCAGCGCAGAACTGCTGCCGGATTGACCAGGTTCCAATTCTCGCTTTCCGCACGGTCGAGCAAAGCAAACCATCTTTCGCTGTCCTGATGATATCCCCATGCCAACAGCGGCAAGACCAGGTCATAGCCAGACAAATCGTCTGATACATCCTGCCATCCGATAAATGTCACGCCGTCCGTAAAAAGCCGTGCATAGTCATTGCGCGAAGGCAGCCAATGCTCGTGATAAATAGGGCTAGGGCCGAGAATTGCTATCCGGGGTTTTGCGGACAAGGGCTTACTCCCCAGCCATTCGCAAGATTTCCTGCCACTCCTCGGGGCGGACGGGCGCAACCGACAGGCGCGATTGCCGGATCAATTCCATCGCTGCGAGCGCGGGGTTGGCCTTTATTGCTTTTAAGGTGACGGTGTTCGCCAGCTTGCGCTCCGGGCTGACCTTGACGGCTACAAAACGCGCTTTTTCGCATGTCGGGTCGATGAAATGCTCGGCGCTGATGGTCATGATCCCGACGATCTCGAGGCCGATATTGCTATGATAAAAGAAAGCGCGGTCACCAACTTTCATGGACCGCAAATGGATGGCCGCGGTGTGGTTCCGCACGCCATCCCAAGTGCCTTCTTTTTCAGCAATCAGATCGTCAAAACTGTAGACGTCAGGTTCAGATTTCATCAGCCAATATTGCACTGCCATTTTCGGCTCCCTTTTTTCTGGCCAGTCTTTAGGCCAGCCGCTAAATAAATGTCCATGACACAAATGCCGATCATTTCACTGGCGAGCGCCAATCCCGCCGCATTGGGGCAGGAGCTGGGCGACAGTTTCAAAACTTACGGCTTTGCCACGGTCGTTGATCACGGGCTTGATCCGGATCTCGTTGCAAAAGCGTGGGCACTGACCAAAGAACTTTTTGATCTACCCGAAGCGGAAAAGCGGCGAGGGTACAAGGAGGGCATTGCCGGGGCGCGGGGCTACACGCCGTTCAAAACCGAAGTGGCCAAAGGTGCCGCGCATCATGACCTGAAGGAATTTTGGCACGTCGGCAGGACGCTGGTAGCAGACAGCCCGCTTCGCGCGTCTATGCCTGACAATATTTGGCCGGAAGTTACTGGATTTAAACAGGTTTTTGAGGATTTATACACCGCGTTTGATGCGGTAGGCGCAAAAATCCTGTCCTCAATCGCACTTTATCTCGGCTTGAATGAACATTGGTTCGATCCGGTTATCGAAGACGGAAACAGCGTCCTGCGTTTGCTGCATTACCCACCAATTGAAGGCGACGCGGATGGTTGCATTCGCGCGGGTGCGCATGAGGATATCAACCTTATCACGCTTTTGCTTGGTGCAGAAGAAGCCGGGCTGGAAATCCTCCGCCCCGATGGCAGCTGGATGGCAGTGTCGCCGCCAGCCGGCGGCCTGGCGGTCAATGTCGGAGATATGTTGCAGCGGCTGACCAACCATATGTTGCCCTCAACCACGCACCGCGTGGTCAATCCGGTCGGGCCAAGGTCTGCGTTCAGCCGCTATTCGATGCCGTATTTTTTGCATGCGCGGTCGGATTTCCCGATTGCGACCTTGCCGGGATGCGTGAGCGCCGATCGTCCCAACAGGTATCCCGAGCCGATACTCGCTGACGATTACTTGCGCGAGCGCCTGATCGAGATCGGTTTGCTCAAGGCATAGAAAGTTTAAGTCACTTATACGACTTGATCTCGAAACATGCCGAATGAGCGTTGAAGAACTTCTCGCCCGCGAAGCCATTCGCGAGAACATCGCCAAACATAGTGCGGCTAAATATAGTTTGGCTAAAAATAGTTTGGCTAAAAATAGTGTAGCCAAAAATAGTGTTGGTCGCACCGCTTCACCTGCTTTCCGCACATATGCAGCCGTTCGTGCACCGAACTGACTTGTTGACACATTTGACACGGAATCGCGTTTTTCGCATTTCTGTTCATATTTCTTAACGCGGGGTTGGGCAGACCTTTTCTGGCAAGTGTAAGAACATATATAGAACGCAAAGTCAAGAGCTATTTCACGGGCAGCGCTCTCATGATGTCCGTTTGCGACAAGTTTTCGGTTGTTTGTTCAACTCATTATCGCCCCTGAAAGCGGACCTTGGGGTGGCTTTCGATTTTGCTTGCCGATAACCAGCGGTCAGCTATTTTTCCCAGTAACGCGGTCCAGTCAACATCGCCGCTGTCACGGCCTAGCCGGACAATGACTAATTTTTTGTCGGGATCGACAAAAATCCGTTGGCCAAAATGGCCATTGGCATAGTAGCGTTGGGTTTGGCCAGCACGGCGTGGGGCGCCCCACCAAAGATTTCGGTAATGGCCGTCGGCGTCAACAAATCGGTTTGGGACGCCATCGGGTGGTGGTGTACGCGATTGCGCTACCCAGTCGGCAGGCACGATTTGCTGGCTACCAGCCTTGCCTTGGTCAAGATAGAGCTGGCCGAAACGGGCGAAATCGATCGCGCGTGCGACAAACCCGCTTTCAACCTTTTCCATCCCATCGCCGGCATGGTCGATGTTCCACAGCGCGGGATATTCTGCACCCAAGGGTTGCCAAAGTCGCTCCGCGGCAAAATCGGCGAGGGTTGCCTTGGGATTGCCTTTGCGCAGAGCGGATTCGAGCGCGTAGCCGACAAGCAGCGGACTCAGATCTTCTCCTTCAAACTTGGTACCAGGAGGATGAGCAAATTCGGTCTGGCGCAGATAGCTGCGAATGTCGGTTGAGTAATACATGCGAGGCTGTTGTCGCCATGGCAGTCCACCGCGTGCGTACGCAAAACCGCTGACATTATCGAGCAATCGACCCAGTGGGACATCGGCAAGCCGCCTGGTCGAAAGGCTAGTGATATGGTCGCCCAGCCTGTCGTCGCGCGCTATAATCCCGTCAGCTGCAGCAATGCCGAATAGCGCCGACAATACCGATTTTGAGATCGAAAAGCTCTTGAACATGCTGTCACGGCGTGCGCCGGCATAATAGCGTTCGTCGACCAGCTTGCCGTTAGCGAGGATGATTAAAGCCGTTGTGCCATTCTTTTCCGCAAACGCATCAAAGGCTTTAGGATTGGCAAGGTCTCCATCAAATGTTCGCGTCATCCATACCGCATCGCGAGCTTCGGGAAACGACGTTGATCCCGGCGCATTTGCGACTGGGCGGGAGGGCAGAAGGGTATAGTCCTCTACATCGACACCACGCAGCGAGAGCATACGGCCAAGATAAGTGTCGGTGCACGCCGTGATGGCCAACGCCAGCACCAACGCTGCCCCAGCAATAAAAGTCTTGCGCATTCCTTTTCTCCAAACTTAACACTGTCAAGATTGATCTTCGATAATCTTGACAGTGTCAAGTAATGTTTTATGGTTAGTAGATGGCGACGACTAAACCAAGCTATCACCGCGCAAATCTTGAGGAGCAACTGCTCGACGCGGCTGCGCATATTGTCACGTCGCAAGGGGTGGCGGCACTCTCGTTGCGCGCACTCGGGGAACTCGCCGGAGTTTCACGATCTGCCCCCTATCACTATTTCGCCGACAAGGATGAGTTGCTCCAACGCCTTGGCGAGCGAGGCTTTACAATGCTTGCAGAAGCAACTGAAGCCGCCGAAGCAGCGCATATCGATCCTCTCGTGCGAGCTCGTGCAGGTCTGCTTGCCTATGTGCGCTTCGCACAGGATAATCCACAACTATTCCGGCTGATGTTCGCGGGTATATTGCCGCGTCGCCTTTCGCTTCCCTTTGGCGATGGAGAGTCGCATTACGATTTTTCTAGCACTGCCGCTGCAGAGGCCTTTGCGAGGATGCAGTCGGGCGTCGCCGCGTTACCCGACAGTGCGGGACTCGACGGTGGTGCGTTGATGCTGCGTACCAACGTCATCTGGGCTGCGGTACATGGTGTCGCGATATTGGCCATAGATGAGAACTTGAAGCTTGTTGCACCCGAGTCCGTTTTGGAACTGCTGCTTGATAAGCTCATCAACTGATGAATCGATGGCTTTCTGCTGATGGTGCGGCGGCAATCTGCGGATTGCCTAAACCGTCAACTAACGGTGGCTATTTAGTCTTCCTGAGCAAAACCCGACTGTCTGACCGCCCCCCCCAACAAACCAGCGGCAGGCAACTTGACCATTCACCCGGGTCAATCCGAACTGGATAGCCGAATCGGTTTGGCTGAACCCAGCATTTGGTTCGGTGCAACTGGCAATATGGACGGTGCCTTGGCACGCGCGCGTCAAATCAAGTTTGCCATGAAGCAGCGAACGAACATACTACCGCCCCTGCGATAAGCCATTCTGGCAGTTGCCTTTGCAAGCGCTTGCGCCAAAGAAGTGGCTTGCAATTCTAACTGGCCGGAAAGGACCGCTCTCCATGAGCTCACCCATACTCGATTGCTCGGATCTTGATCGATACATAGGAAAACCTATGCAGCCCGCCCGTATGGTTGATCCGTTTGCCAATAATGACATTCGGCGCTGGGTGCAGGCCATGCATTATCCCAACCGGCTGCACTACGACGCGAGCTTCGCGATGGAGAGCCGCTTTGGTGAGCTGATTGCGCCGCAGAGCTTTCCCGTGACAATGGATGACGGCCATGGTTCGGCACCAAGCTGCATCGGGCTTATCCCGGACTCGCACATGCTTTTTGGTGGTGACGAATGGTGGTTTTACGGACCCAGAGTAAAAGGCGGCGACCGGATATGGAACGAGCGCATACCGTTTGATTATAAGGTGAAAGACACATCGTCATTTGGCCCGACATGTTTTCAGCGCGGCGACAACTTCTATTACAACCAGCACGGGGATCTCGTCGCGAAACAGCGTTCGACTTCGATACGTTATGCGCAGTCCGCTGGTGAAGCGGCACAGCACGGCACCACCGAAGGCCATGATGATCCGGTGTGGACCGACGAGGAGCTCGAAGCGCTGGAGGTCCGCAAATATGAGTGGATCAAGATGCTCCACGATCTGGGCCATAGTCCGCGTTATTGGGACGATGTCGTCACCGGAACCGAGTTGCCGGTTCGGGTATTCGGGCCGCACAGCATCGTCAGTTTCACCACCGAATGGCGCAGCTATACCTTTACCCAGTGGGGCAGCATGCACCGGCGTACGGACCTCGATATGGCGGAACTTGGCTTTACCGGACCTATGGCGGGGCCAGAACAAGACCCCACCGAAGAAAAGAATAATCCGGAAAACACCGACGGCGCTTATATTGGCCCGTCGCGCGGACATTTGTTCCCGCGCTGGGCGCGCTTCATCGGCATGCCGCGCGGCTACGGCTACGGCGCGTCAATGGGCGCGTGGGTGACTGATTATTTTGCTGGCTGGGCAGGGGAGTGGGGCATGGTGCGCCACTCGACCGCCAATTACCGCAGCCCCGCACTCACCGGCGACATTACGGTCATGACCGGCAACATCATCGACAAGTTCGTCGATGAAAATGGTCGCAACATGATTTCGGTCGATTGCAAAATGTCCAATCAGTCGGGTGCAATCTTGGCAACCGCAAAGGCAGAAATCGAACTGCCCAAACGCCCGGAGTAATTATTGTGCGGTCCGCGCAAGAAATTGCACAGGCCTTTATCACAGCGTCAGAGGCTGGCGTATTTCCCGGCGCGCTTTGCTGCGATGACATGACGGCCTGGACAACGCTGCAGAGCGAACACGGGTTGGCGGCCTATGCCGGTTCGATCGCGTGGATGCGGGAGCAAACCGGCGGTACGCTTCGCTTTACAATCGATGCGGTAACGGCGCAGGATGACCGCATCGTAATAGAGGCGCATTCAAACGCCACATTGGTGAACGGTGACGCCTACGCTAATATTTATGTTTTTATACTTCGCATCCGTGACGGGATGATTGCGTCTGTGCGCGAACATTATAATGCTGCGATTGTGCAGCAAAAATTGATCCCGCTACTGCAGCGCTGAACGGTTTTATCTTTTGCGTACAAATTCTGCGCGCAGCACCAATCCCTTTATGCCTTCAAATTTGCAGTCAATTTCCTGCGCATCGCCGGTTAACCGGATCGATTTGATCACAGTGCCTTGTTTCAACGTTTGCCCTGCGCCCTTGACATTCAGGTCCTTGATCAATGTAACCTGATCGCCGTCGGCAAGCAGATTGCCCACAGCATCGCGCACTTCGATGGTTCCGGCGGCGGCTTGTTTGGCCGCGAGCTCAGACGCGGGCAGCCATTCGCCGCTTTCGTCATCATAGACATAATCTTCGTCGTCGTTGGTCATGTTCTGGCCTTAGGATAGAGTGTCAAAAACGTGCGGGCTTGGACAATAAGAACGGCAGATCGGGGGAGGCAATGCTTGTCTCATTACCGTTTGCATGGATCAGCGTCACACGACCAACGCCGGGGGATGCTACAACGGCAACCACCGTGTCGACCCAATCGCGCAGGACGGATTTTGCATCAGTAAGCTCAGCCGTTTTGGTTGTGGCATTACCCGCGCTTTCCAGCTCAGCCTCAAGGCCAAGCACGCGGTCTACTGCTGATTGAATGTTTTCGTCACTGGCCACCATTTGGCTCCCCGCCGCTCCATATCGCTACCGACTAGGCGGCATTGCCGGACGGGGCAAGACGTTGCAAAATAAAAAGAGCCCGGAACATAGCGCCAAAAAGGACCTACATTCCGGACCCGGGCCTTGGTATCAGAAAACTGCTACCAAGGGGTCACCCAGTAATGATCTTGCGCCTGTCAACGCAGCAACACAAGTCCGTTACGGATCATTACCAGTAAAAGTTGCGGTGGACGCGTAGCACCTCTCCGGTGCGGACATCGACCAGCAGCATGTCATCATAATGGCGCACCCAGCGCGTATAATCATAATAGCGGTTCAACCGGTAACGGTACGGATTGCTGACATAATAATGGGGGCGATAATAGTCATGGTGCATCCGGTATCCGGGATGATATTGCACGTAGCGATACGGCGCCCTCCAGTTGCCACGGTGAAATATCTGGGGATTGTGGCGGCGATAATCGCGCCAACCGTCGTGTTGGCTATATCCTGAGTGATGGCCATAGCCGCGATGATGGCGTCCCCGCGCATCGGCATCGGCAGGCATGGATGCAATCGCAGCGGTGGCAGCGATCAATCCGGCTAAAATTAACTTACGCATGTTGATCTCCTTCCATTGCGCCGCTTCATGCGCTTTCGCGCTACGATACATGTGCGGCTGAGTCCCTTATTGGCACAATTCAGATGAATGCCAGACGAACGAATTTGTAAAAGCAGCCAAATTGAGTGGCTTGCGCGTTTCGCTGCGGCTTTAGAGCATTTTTTCGATCAGGATCCACGCCCACACTGCAATGGTCAGGCCGCCGCCAAGAAAACTCTGCCAGACTGCTTGTTTTAAAAACCGGCTTTGTGCGTCATTCGAATGGACGAAAGCGGCAAAAATACGGCGGCGCAGCTCTTGCGGGCCTTCGGCATTTTCGGTGTCGAATTCTTCGCCAATCAAAAGCGCACGCAAGCATAACGCACTGGAAATGATAAACGGGATGAAGCCGATTATGCTCGCGATAACAAGCAACGGCTGAGTCGGTGCATCGAGGCTGAGCGGCGCGCCGGGGCTCGCCGAAATCGGGTGGGTGCCGATCGTGACGAGCAGAGCGTTGAACGCCAGCATGCCGCCAATCCGCACCGAGAGATCAAGATCGCGGTTTTGCAGAAACTCCAGATCGGCGAGAAATCCGGAATCCGGAGGGTTATCACGCATTGCCTGAAAGGCTTTTAAGCGGAATCGGAACGAGTTAAGCGGCATGACTATGGGATAAGCGCAACTGTGCCGTGCTTGCAATGGTGGAATTGCCTTGGCACAGCGGTTTACGAGAAGGAGCCAATTATGAGCAAATATATCGGAGCGCTCGATCAAGGAACCACGAGCAGCCGTTTCATCATATTTGACCGCAGTGGCGAGATCATTTCAATAGATCAGAAAGAACATGCGCAAATCATGCCGCAACCCGGCTGGGTAGAGCATGACGGTTCGGAAATTTGGCGCAATAGCCAGCAAGTAATGGCCGGCGCTTTGGAAAAGGCGGGTCTTTATTCAAGTGACCTTGCCGCGATTGGTATTACCAATCAGCGCGAAACAAGCTTGCTGTGGGACCGGCATAGCGGTCAGCCTGTACATAATGCGATAGTCTGGATGGACACACGTACCGACCAATTGGTAGCTGAAATGGCGGCGGACGGGGGGCAAAACCGTTTGCGAGCGAAAACCGGTTTGCCGCTGGCGACGTATTTTTCCGGGCTAAAGCTGCGTTGGCTGCTCGACAATGTACCCGGTGCGCGGCAACGGGCCGAAACAGGCGATCTGCTATTTGGTACAGTTGACACTTGGCTGCTTTGGAACTTGACGGGCGGTGTAAGGGGCGGGGTGCACGCCACCGATGTGACCAATGCTTCGCGTACGCAGTTGATGGACCTGGAAACGCTGGATTGGGACCCAGACATAATGGCGTTATTCGACATACCGCGCGCATGCCTTCCAGAGATCCGGTCATCAAGCGAGATTTTTGGGATGGCGAACGGCGATTTCAGCGGCGTGCCCATTTCGGGCATATTGGGAGACCAGCAAGCCGCACTTTTTGGGCAGGCGTGCCTGTCGCCGGGACAAGCCAAGAATACATACGGCACGGGTTGTTTTCTGCTAATGAACACCGGCGAAGAGCCGTTTCATTCAAAAGCAGGCCTGTTGACAACCGTTGCCTACCGACTGGGCGAAGCGCCAACCGTTTACGCGCTCGAAGGTTCGATCCCGATAGCAGGTGCGCTTGTCCAGTGGCTTCGCGACAATTTGGGGATCATCAAGGATGCTAGAGAGATCGAGGCACTTGCCGCCAGCGTGCCCGATAACGGCGATGTGTATTTTGTGCCGGCTTTCTCTGGGCTTTACGCACCGCATTGGCAGCACGGTGCGCGTGGGTTGATTGCCGGGCTGACACGCTTTGCCGACAAAGGCCATTTGGCAAGGGCGGCATTGGAAGCCACCGCATTTCAAGTGCGCGAGGTGCTCGATGCGATGACGCTCGATTCAGGCGTAGCGATAGACGGCTTGCGCTGCGACGGCGGTATGGTGGTAAACGAGCTGCTGATGCAGTTTCAGGCCGACATTTTGGGTACGCAGGTGATCCGACCCCGCGTTATCGAAACGACCGCATTGGGGGCTGCCTATGCGGCAGGCCTGGCGGTTGGCTATTGGGACAGCACCGCCGACATCAGCAACAATTGGGGCGAAGACAAAAGTTGGCAGCCCGCGATGTCAGGCGAAGAACGCGGGCGGATGTTCGGCAAATGGAACAAGGCCGTAGCGCGGTCGCTCGATTGGACAGAATGACTTAAGCCGACCTGATCGCCAGCTTTTCGCCGGTCACTCGCGCCAGCATAATGCGGATTGCCATCAAACCGACGAACCAAAGGCTGTCGTTCAGCGCTATGCCTGACACGATCTCGGCAGTGAAATTCTCTGCCCCGCCGCCGACTTGGGCGTAAGCGGCAAGAATTACTTCATAAACACAAAAGGCCGATGCCAACGCTGCAACTGACCTGAGGATTAAGCTTGTGCCCATGCGACCCGCCACGAAACGCGCTGTGCCGTATGCCGCCAGGGTAGCAGCCAGTATCGCGATGCCGTGACCCACGGCTTGCGCGTCCCACGGAAACGAGAGAAGAAAAAATCCGACAAACTGGTTCGCGGCCCAAGCAGCAATCACCATCATTATGGCAGCACGCTTTTCCATGTTGAGCGCAGCCAGGGCGGCAATCGCGGCAAAGGGAAACACGCATGCAAGCGTATAGCTGCCACATACCGAAGCGATGGCCAAAATGAGCGGCCAGATAATCTGATTTTGCTGCAAGCTTTGCGAAGTCATATTTGTTTCCCTAGTCATTTGCCGTTCCCTAGCGTGCTTTTGACACGCGCTCAATCATCTTAAAACCCTGCCCTTATTCCGGCGAAAAAGCTGCGGCCATAGCTGCCATATTCCGACGCCGTCTGGTTTTGCGCGTCAAAGATGTTTTCGACCCGCGCGAACAACTGAAATTGATCGGATACTGGTAGATATCCGCGCAGCGTGAACAGCGTGTAATCTGCCAAACGGCGGCTGTTACCATTATCGTCAAAAGCGCGACTGGCGTAACGCAGGTCGACGCCCAAGTTAAAGCCGTCGCCCGTTATCACGCTTTGGCTGTTCCAATCGGCAGATGCAGACAATAAATGTTGTGGCCTGCGCGCCAGTTCCTTGCCGAAATTTACATTGCCACTGCTACGGTTGCGCGCGTCAATATAGCTATAGGTCGCCTGGAAATTCAGCTGTTCGCTCGCCCACCACAGCGCTTCCGCTTCAACCCCGCGCGCTCTTGTGCGTTTGATATTGTCATAAGTTCCAAAGGGACGGCCTGTGCATATTCCAGCGGTCAGCCCGAAGCAGCTGATGAAATCGATCTGGTTGCTGGTCAAGCGGTTGAAGAAGCCGACCGAAGCCGAAATCGGTCCATTTGTATTTATGCCGTTGCGGTCACCAAGCGAAATTGCGGCGTCGAACCCGAACGATTCTTCGGGCTTCAAGGTTTTGTTGCCGTAATCGGAGAGCAGCTGGAACAGTGTCGGCGCTTTGAAACCGGTTTGCATGCTACCGCGCAGCGAAACCCAGTGGGTGAAGAAAAAGCGCCCGTTCGCGCCAAAGCTGGCATGGGTGCCAAACTGCTTATGGTCATCGACGCGGGCACCAATTGCCACGGCATGCGAATTCCAGCCACCGTATGTTTGCGCCATGTCGAACAGAACATACGCGCCTTTGCTGCCGGTCGAACCGCTCGATCCAAAGGGCCCTGTTTGATAGCTGTCATGCACATTTTCTGCGCCAAGTTTGATCGAGCTATCGCGATTTAGGTAAATGTTGCCGTTTAATCCGATCCGTTCACTGCGGCCCTTCGATGAAAATGTGGGGTCAGTGCCAAAACTTGGATCTAAACTATCTCGTTTTGTGTCTGAAATGGCATAGCCTAGCTTGGCGTCAAAGCCGTCGGCCCGATATTTGCCCGACGCATATGCCGACCAGCTGCGCGATTTTTGATATTCGCTGGTGTCCATGAACGCGAAGTAAGTTGGCGGCGGGAAGCCATCCTGTTCGGCGTAGCTGTCGGCGATACGCCCACCCGCGGTCAGTTCGATCCGGTTGCCCAACGAAACACGGCCCCTGCCATTTAGGTAAAATTGCTCGTGCCCGTCTGCTTCGGTGCCGACCAGTGCGCTCGAAAAGCCGTTGCTCTTGTTCCAACCGCCAGAAACGCCGATGCTCGCATTCGTGCTGCCCGTATTTGCATGCCCGCTGATTGCGTGGCTGGCGCGGCTGCCGGTTTCAGCCGTTATGCCGAAATTGCTGCCATATTTGCTGTCGGTATCGCTGGTTATGGCAAGGACCCCGCCAATCGCATCCGATCCCCAGATCACGCTGTTTGCCCCGCGCAGCAGCTCAATCTTGTAAATACCGCCGGACATTAAGTTACCGAAATCAAATCCGCCGCCCGGGGCCGCAACATCGGCCATCCGTACGCCGTCGATCAAGACAACGAGCTGCTCAGCCTCCGCCCCGCGCACGCGCACGCCCGAAAAGCCGCCAAGGGGACCGTTGCGTGAAATACTGACCGAGGGGAGCTTTTGTAAAAGACTGGCAACATCGACCGATTGCAAACGTTCGATTTCGGGCTTGGCCATTATCGAAACAGCTTGGCCCGACTGCGCGACCATTGACTGTGCACCGGTTACCGTGATCGTTGTGGCGTTTGGAGAAAGTGGTTCGGAAATGACGATTTCGCCACTGTCTTCGGCCTCTTCTTGGGCTCCGCTATCCTGTGCAAACGCAGGTGATGGCAAACTGCACAGCAATGCTGTGGCAAAAAAATGATGTTTCATATGTGTCTTCCTTTGGCGACGTTTCAGTTTTGCCGTCACGCAAAGGATACCCTTCGTTCAACCGGTACATCCCGCCCGGGTGAATAGACGACCGCAATCGGGCAGGTCTCCTGACTTCCGGATCAATGCTTGGTTCCGCCTTCCCAGAATACCGGTTAACCGGCTTCCCAGTGGCATATTGGAACCGCGCTAACCGGTTACAGTTGCGGGAGCAGTCGGGGACTTTCACCCCATTCCCTCTTAGCCATGCTTTCACATAGGCCTGATGCGTGCGGGCGCTTTATTGCTGCGTTTGCGAAAGCGCAAGCCGATAATGCGCTTCAATCATGTTGGTTAATGGAGACGATTCCTCTGTTACATCTCCGCCAACGCTGCCAATAAAAACCACGCGTATTGGACGGCGACCCCCTATAAACAACAAGTGCGTTTGCTGGAACAGTTTGGTCATTCAGCTGCGCAGCTGCGCCGCAATCCTCACAAAATTTTGCGCCTTCCACTAACGCCGCGCCACATTTGGTGCAAAATTGTGCCATATTCCGTACCTTTTGATCAATCCATGCCTTGCCAGCTGCCCGTCCGGATATAGGCGTCGTGTGAACAGCGCTTTGCCCATAATACAACTTCTTTTGCGAAACGTAGATCTGCATAGCCGCCCAAAACGGCAATGCTGTAACCTGGCCGCATACCCTTATATTCGGCGGACCAGCCTTGCCAGGGTTTGACGCCGGAGCAGCGCTCAAAGGCGTTGGCCTTTGCGGCGGTTTTGCTCTCGGTCTTGGGGTCGCTGTCGGCGGTTCCACCAATGATCACATAATGGCGTATATCATCGAAGCTTCCGCCATCACCCTGCGATGCTTTGAGCAACCATTTTGCACTATCTGATTCGGGCAGTTTTTGCGCAGCATTCTGGACCGGGTTATTTGAGGCTGGCTTTGCCGCCTGTAATGGCTGCGTTGTCGCGGACGGTGCAGGATTTACAGCATTGGCGCTATTGGGCGATGCAATTTCTGGCGTTGGACCCGAACGGAACACCAAAATCGTTGTTACTACCAGAAGGGCCCCAACAATCAACGCGACCAACAAATGCCACACGCGCAATCCATGAGAAACTACGACGGGTGATGGCTGCGCGCCAGTCTGATTTCTCTTATCCACTTGCCAGCCACAACTCTCGCAAAAAGCAATCTGGCGGCTCATAATGGTACCACAGCTCGCGCAAAATACTCCGCTCATTGCGATTTCCTCACCGGTTTTTCGGGTTGCTCTGCGGCGCGTGTGTTGCGCTCAATCTGGACCTGACAAAGCGCGGATTGCGCCATGAGTTTTAAAGAAAATGCCTTTTGCTGACCCATCCAAAAACCTACGGCACCACCAATGAACATGGTGATGAGCCAAAATCCGTCGCTGCCTCCTCCGCCGCCAAAGCCAAAAGCAACACCCGCAAGGCTACCGACGCCCCATCCGACCAATGTTCCCAGCAACGTGTTTACGACGATGACCCAGAAGGCCCGGCGATACATAGCATTTGCGAATTCGGCGATAATGAATTCGTCATATCGAACATGCTCGCCGCCTACGACAGAATGGCTGGCAGCGGCAGAATGTGCGGCGCTTGCCGTCGATCCGATGACCGTTCCCACAGTGTTGACAGCCGCGCTGCCGATCTGCGCTGCACCGGCCAGCATTGCTTGGCCAGTCTCGCCTATAACCGGCGCAGGGCCGTTGGGTGTAGAACTAGCCTCCTTGACAAAGGTCAATGTCTGACCACAACCGCCACAAAATTTCGCATTCGCGCCGATGGATGCGCCACAATTTCCACAAAACGCCATCAAATCTGCCCCTCTGCATCGTTCGGCAAAGAATCAATGTTCGCTTTGCCTGATCCCCATTTTGTAAATTAGGCAACGGAACAAAGAATGCAACCGGCATTGCATTCGTGAAATTTTTGAATTTAATTTGCTGCCTAGAGGCAACGCTTAGCTCAAATCTGGACTTCTATTACTCAGCGCCTTGCCCTAAGCGCGTTGGCGATGAGTGATGATCGCGTAAAACAGTCGGTGCTATCAGGCGTGCGTAACCCGCAGCTGATGGCCGCTGCACTGGCCTTGTTTGAGAACCGCTTGCACGATGCCGAGCCGGTGTTGAAAGCACATTTGAAACGCGATCCATTTGACGTGGCTGCGATCCGTATGCTGGCGGAACTCGCTGGGAGGATCGGGCGGTTTGTCGATGCGGAGCACCTGCTGCGCCGTGCAATAGAGCTTGCGCCAACCTTTGTAGCGGCACGGTCCAATCTTGCGCTGCTCCATTACCGACAGGGCAGGCCCGAAGAGGCTATCCGTGAACTTGACGGAATTTTGACCGATGAACCTGACGACCTTCGCGCCGCCAACCTGAAAGCCGCTGCATCAAGCCGGGTGGGTGATTACAGCGAGGCTATCGCGCTTTACGATGCGATCCTTAAGGCCAAGGATGACAATGAAAAGGTCTGGCAAAGTTACGGCCATGTGCTGCGCACCGTCGGGCGGCTGGAAGACGGCGTTGCGGCTTACCGCCGCGCCATTGCCTTGCGTCCGCAGTTTGGCGAGAGCTGGTGGAGCCTCGCCAACTTGAAAACTGTCAAGTTTACAGACGAAGATGTTGCCGCGATGGAAACGCAACTGGCACGGACCGATATAGCCGATGACGACCGCTTTCATCTCGACTTTGCGCTCGGCAAGGCATTCGAAGATCGCAAGATTTGGGAGCCTTCGTTTGCGCATTATGCTGCGGGCAACCAGCTTCGGCGGGCATCGCTTGATTACTCGGCGGTCGAACAGAGCGCGAAAGTTGATGCGCAAGTCGCGCTGCTTTCGGGCGGTTTGCTTGATAACGCAGGGCAGGGCGGTTTCGATGCGCGCGATCCGATCTTCATTCTTGGCATGCCGCGCGCGGGGTCAACACTGATCGAACAAATCCTTGCCAGCCATTCACAGATCGAAGGAACGCAGGAGCTGCCCGATATCGGCATGCTCGCAAACCGTTTGGCCGCGAAGATGGTGGACGGTAAAGAACTGGGTTACGCCGCTGCGCTCGAACAGCTAACGCCGGAGGATCGGGCCAGGTTGGGCGAGGAATATCTGCACCGTACCGCGATCAACCGCAAAACCGACCGGGCTTTGTTTATCGACAAAATGCCAAACAACTGGCTTCATGTTGCGCTTATCCGCCTGATCCTGCCCAATGCAAAGATTATCGATGCGCGGCGGCATCCGATGGATTGCTGCTTCTCCAATTTCAAACAGCATTTTGCGCGCGGCCAGTCGTTCAGCTATGATCTCGGCGATCTGGGGCGCTACTACGGCGACTATGTCCGCTATATGGGTGCGGTCGATGTCGCTGCGCCTGCGGGCGTACACCGTGTCTTTCACGAAGCGCTGGTCGATAATCCCGAAAGCGAAATCCGCGCACTGCTTAACTATCTCGGCGTGCCATTTGAAGCGGGCTGCTTGCGCTTTTGGGAGAATGAGCGCGCGGTGCAAACGCCGAGCGCGGAGCAAGTGCGCAAGCCGATTAACCGCGACGGGATGGACCGCTGGCGGCATTATGAAGAGTGGCTTGATCCGCTTAAAGATGCGCTTGGCGACGCGCTGACAAGCTATCCGGCCTGATTTGCGACTGTTGCATATTTGTCGCGTGCTTTACTTAATGGTAATATGTTGCACTGCAACGGATTGAATGAAAATGCCGATCCGCGTAAACTCTTGTCAGAAACCAAAACCATAAGAGGTCTCCTCCCCATGAAAATGCAACCTAAAATCCGTGTCGCTTTGGCTTCATTGCTCGCATCTAGCTGCCTGATGACGTCGCCGCTATACGCGCAAGATGCACAGGCCGAGGACGAAAGCGACGAAGATGTAATCGTCGTGACCGCGCAAAAGCGCGAACAATTCCTTCAAGATGTGCCAATTTCAATTCAGGCTCTTGGTGAAACCAAGCTTGAAAATAATCAGGTTGCCGGCTTTGACGATGTCCAGAAATTGCTTCCAAGCGTTTCCTCGCAAAGCTTTGGCCCGGGTCAGGCACAAATCTATTTCCGCGGTGTGACCAGCGGTGGTGACGGACTGAAAGTTGGTCCGCTGCCAACCAGCGGTCTTTATGTGGACGAAATTCCACTGACCACAATCGGCGGCTCGGTCGACTTCCATGTGTACGATATCGCACGGGTCGAAGCTTTAGCCGGTCCGCAGGGAACTCTTTACGGCGCCAGTTCGCTTTCGGGTACGCTGCGCATCATCACCAACAAGCCCAGCACAAGTGGCTTTGCCGGTTCGATCGATGTCGAAGGCAATAAATACGGCAAGGGTGATTTTGGCGGCACGGTAGAGGGCATGCTTAACTTCCCGCTTTCTGACCGCATGGCCCTGCGCGTAGTTGGCTATTATAAACGCGAAGGTGGCTATATCGACAATTTGGCGGCGACACGGACTTTTACGCTCGACGACGGCAACCCGCTTACAAATCTCACGGTCAATAACAGCGCTTTGGTTGAAGATGATTTCAACACAGCCGAAGCTTATGGTGGCCGCGCTGCGCTTAAAGTCGATCTGGACGATGACTGGACAGTTACACCGCAGTTTATCTACCAGCAGCAAAATTCTAAGGGCAGCTTTCTGTACGATCCCCGCAAAGGCGATCTGAAAGTCACGGATTTCCTGCCGTCTTATAACGACGACCGGTGGTGGCAGGCTGCACTGACCATCGAAGGCAAGCTCAGCAACTGGGATATTGTCTATTCGGGTGGTTATTTGGATCGCAAAGTCGACAACGAGTCGGATTATTCTTATTATTCGGTCGCTTATGATACTTACGGATCTTTCACGACATACTTCCCGACCGGTACAGGCTCGTTCCTTGATCCAACACAAAGCGCAGTCATCGGCGACCGGTATACCAAGTTCACCAACGAGCTTCGTTTGTCTTCACCCGGTGACAAGGCGTTCCGGCTGACCACTGGTCTGTTCATGCAGCACCAGACAGATGCCATTCGGGCGAATTATAATGTCAAGGGCATTGGCGGCATTCCTACCCCAAGGTGGGCAGCGCCTTTCCCTGCAAGCACTGGTAGCCCGGATTCGCTGTTCATGACGCGCATTCGCCGCTTTGACCGGGACTATGCGGCGTTCGGTCAGGCCGAATGGGATATCCTGCCAACGGTCACGCTGACCGGCGGCATCCGCGGCTTTATCGCGCACAACACGATCCGGGGTTGGTCCGGGCTTTTTGCTGGAACACCTTTTAGCGGTGTTGGTTCAAACCTTGGTGCCTGCATCACCGGCTTGACCTTCTTGCCCGACGTGCCCTGTCATAACGTCAATAAGAAAAACGTTGAAAGCGGTATCACCTACAAGGGCAATATCAGCTGGAAGCCCATTGACGATGTGTTGCTCTATGCAACAGCTTCAAGCGGCTTCCGTCCCGGCGGTAACAACCGTCGCCCCGGCGTGTTGCCGTTCAAGTCGGACAAGCTGTTCAATTACGAGCTGGGTTGGAAAACACAGTTCGGCCCCGTCACATTCAACGGCGCGGCGTTCTACCAGAAGTGGAAAGACCTGCAATTTGGTCTTGTGCCGCTCGGTCAAAATGGTGTGACCAACACCTATAACGCCGGTAATGCCCGCATTTACGGGCTAGAGGCCGACGTTGCCGCGAAATTTGGTGGTCTGACACTTACTGCGGGCGGTACGTTCATCAACGCACAGCTCACCACCGATTTCTGCGAAGTTGATCCGGTTACCAAGAACATCGTTTGCGTAACGGGCAATCCGCCGGCTGCGCCAAAGGGCACGCGCTTGCCGGTTCAACCTGAGTTTAAGGGGCTGGCAACGGCGCGTTACGAGTTCCCGATGGGGGCAAATAAGGCGTTTGTGCAGGCTTCGGTCAATCACCAGACCGGAACGCGCACGTTCCTGACCGATGCGGATTTCAATGCTATCGGTCCGACGGCCGCCTTCACCACGTTCGATGCGTCTATTGGCGCGGAATTCGGTCGGTGGAGCCTGTCCGCCTATATCCAGAATATCTTCGATAATCGCGGAGAGCTGACGCGCAATACATTCTGTGCGACGTCGTTCTGCGCACCGTTTTACCGCGTCTATCCGGTCAAGCCGCAATTGTTCGGCATCAAGGCAGGTACAGAATTCTGATATCCGGGAGGGGAAGTCAGAATTCGCTTGGAGGGGTGGGCAGCAATGCCTGCCCCTTTTTGTTGGGTCGCGGGTAAAATCAATAAAGCCGTTCGCCCTTGAGCCTGTCGGAGGGCTGTTCTGCGTCCGCAGCGGTTCAGAAAAAGGGCAAGCGCTGCGCCACGTTCAGCACGAACCGCGTTGGTCTTAACGCAAAACAGCCAATATGCCCTCAGGCGGCGCAGGAAGGCCGCGGAGGGGCTGTGCGATGATTTGGCTAGGCTAGTATGGGTGAGCCTCTTTTCGTGCCCTCACGGTACCTTAAATCGCAAATAAGAACCTATTTGGATATTGCGTGAGGTCCAGACTATCCCATCAACCGCTCAAACACTCCGCGATCACGCAATACCTCATGCGCGCAGTTGTGCCCGGGTGCGCCAGTTACGCCGCCGCCGGGATGGGTTCCCGCACCGCACATATATAGCCCTTTTAGCGGGCCGCGATACGCACCGTGGCCAAGCACGGGCCGCGCCGACCAAAGCTGATCGATACTCATATGCCCGTGCATGATATCGCCGCCCACCAACCCGAATTTCCGTTCGAGACCCAAAGGTGAGAGTATTTGCTTGCCAAGGATAGAGGCACGGAATCCCGGTGCATATTCCTCAACCGTTTCGATAATGCAGTCCGCGGCGCGGGCTTCATTATCGTGCGCATCCCAATCAAGATCGGGTGCGAATTGCTGGCAGAAAAGGCTGGCGACATGCTGTCCCTCCGGCGCAAGGCTGTCGTCCACGGTAGAGGGGATGAGCATTTCGACAATGGGCCGTTTTGACCAGCCGTGCGCCTTTGCGTCAACAAAGGCGCTGTCCATATAATCCAGTGTCGGTGCAATGATAATGCCCGACTGGTGGTGCTCTCCGGCTTCTGGCAGGCACGTGAAACGCGGCAGTTCAGAAAGTGCAACATTCATCCGGAATGTTCCACTACCCGTTTTGTACCCTTTTATCCGGCGGCGGAATTCGGCGGGTAGGTCGCCATCATCAAACATCCGTTCATAAAGCAATTTTGGCCCGACATTGGCGATGACACGTTTTGTCGCAATCTCTTCGCCGCCTGAAAGCCGCACGCCGACTGCTTTGCCGTCGACCACCAAAACGCGATCAACCGGCGCTTCCAAGCTGATCTCAACGCCAGCTTCGCGACAGACCATTGCCATGATCTGCGTGATGTTTCCCATGCCGCCGACGCTATGACCCCACGCGCCCTTGTTCCCGTTTACCTCGCCAAAAACATGGTGGAGAAGGACATAGGCGCTGCCAGGTGTATCGGGGCTGGCATAGTTGCCAACCACTGCGTCAAAGCCGAATGCGGCCTTAACCGCTTCGCTTTCGAACCAACCATTCAGAAAATCGCGCGCCGATTTGGTAAAAAGATCCAGCACATCGCGCTGCGCTTCTAGCGGTAGTTTGGCGAGCAATCGTCCTTGTACCGCGCCATCGATCAACGAGCGAAGGCCGCCGCCGATATTGGGAGGGGACTTTAGGGCCAACCCGCGCAGCACATTGGCAACTCGCTCGAGCATATCATAATAAGCGGGAAGCGCTGCGGCATCCGCATTGGAAAAGCGCGAAAATTCTGTTTGTGTGCGTTTAAGCCCGCCGCCCAGTTTCAAATATCCGCCATCTTCCTGCGGCAGGAAATTTGAAATCGGCCGTTCGATCACGCTATAGCCGTGCTCGGCAAGACGCATATCCGCGATTACCTTGGGTTGCAGTAGGCTGACAGTATAGCTTGCGACTGAGTTACGGAAACCGGGATGAAATTCCTCCGTCACCGCTGCGCCGCCGACGATATCTCGGCGCTCGACAATGCGCACCTTCATCCCTGCACGAGCGAGGTAAAAGGCGCACACAAGGCCGTTATGTCCGGCTCCGATAATGACTGCGTCATAAGACATTGCTTAGTGGTAGAGCAAAGCAGTGCGCCGCAAAACAGAAATTAGCATAGCGTGAAATG
>CAVXQH010000004.1:0-30668 GCA_963763915.1 uncultured Alphaproteobacteria bacterium | reverse complement strand
AGCAAACGAGGTTCCATTGACGACGGTTACGAAATTGCCATCTGGGCGCGTTTCGACCTTCCGCGTGTCATTCTCGTACACGCAGCATATGCGCCCACCCAATGCAGACAGCGCTGTGCTGGCGGAAACCCCGGCTTTGTTGCTGAACGCAGAAAATGTTCCGTCGTCTTCAACCGAGGTTGCGACAATTACCAGACCATTGCCATTGGCAACCAAGGCTTGCGCAAATGGGCTCGGGTTGAGCGGATCAAATTCGGGTGTTGTCGCATCACCTTCATTCCCCGCCGAAACGATGACAATAATGCCGGCGCTCGTTGCACGACTGATCGCTGTGCGTAGATTTGCGTTCGCGCCGCCAACCCCGCCAAGAGAAATATTAATGATCCGCGCGCCCGCATCAACCGCGCGGTTAATGCCGTTTGCGATTGCGGTGTCGCCAAAGGTACAGCCGCCATCGCCGTTTGCGTCTTCGGGTGTGGCGCAGCTGCCGACGGTATCCGCACGCAACGCCAAAATCGTGGCGTTATAGGCGATGCCGTGAATGTCTTTATCGTCTTTGCCCGCAGCAATGATGCGCGCGACAAAGTCGCCGTGATCGTCTTCAAATGTCACGCCGCGGTCCCCGGTTGTGACATCGGCGGATTGCGGGTGGATACGACCGGTAAATTCGTGGCTATTTGGATTGATGCCGGTGTCAATCACTCCAACGGTAACGCCCTGCCCCGTTGCACCCGCTTGATAGGCTGAAACCGCATTGTGAAAGCTCGGACCATCTGACCGGCGATACTCTGCCGTATCGAAATTAGCCGTCACTGGCGGAGGTGGAGGTGGCGGCGGCGGCGGAGGAGGTGGTGGCGGAGGTGCAACGACGACGGGCGGCGGAGGCGCGACCGAGATCGGCGCGGGCGAATTGCCGCCGCCACCGCAAGCGGTTACGGTGAGCGCAAATATAATTGAACTGCCAACGGCCAACTTACGCCGACTTGCCTCGATATCCATGACGCGAACCCTATACCACACTATGTCCACAATAGTCGGTTTTCGCTTTCGCGCATATGAATAAACAGCCTATTCCCCAAAATGCTTAACGCACCCGTTATTCAGCGACTCCCGCGACTTGCCGCCCAAGCATTCCCCCGCTAAGCGCCGCGTCATGAACCCAAATTATGCACAGATCGACACCTGGCTATTCGACCTCGATTTGACGCTCTATCCACCCGAAGCCAATATCATGGCGCAAATCCGCGACCGGATCGCGCTTTATGTTGAGCGGCATTTCTCGGTTGATTCGCCGCAGGCGCATGCCATCCGGCAGAAATATTATCTGCAATACGGAACCACGCTGGGCGGCTTAATGGTCGAACACGGAGTATATCCCCACGACTATCTCGACTTTGTCCACGATGTCGATTTCTCCGCGCTTGTTCCGCGTCCGGACATTGCCGAACACATCGCGGCGCTGCCCGGCAGGAAGATCATCTTCACCAATGCCGATGCGCCGTACGCGCACAAAGTGCTCGCCAAGCTGGGCTTTGCGCATGTGTTCGAGGCCGTATTCGACATTCATGCGATGGAGTATCTGCCCAAGCCCGCCGCCCCAAGCTATGTGCAAATCTGCCAGCAATTCGGGCTGAACCCGGAGCGCAGTCTTTTTATCGAAGACAGCGCGCATAATCTGGAGCCTGCAAAGGATATCGGCATGACGACGGTGTGGATCAACCACGCCGCAGAAAGCCAAAGCAAAAAGGATGGCGGCGCGCAAAAGCCGCTTTATATAGACCATGAAATCGACCGGCTGGACCAATGGTTGGCCTCTGTCCATGAAAGTGAATTAGCATAATGACCGCAGCTCTCGCCGAAATCCTGAATGCAGCCTTTGAAGTCCGGGACACCGTCAATTCCGGCACCACGGGCGAAATCCGTGAGGCAGTGATGGTGGCGCTAAACGGTCTTGATGCAGGGCACTTCCGCGTAGCCGAAAAGATAGACGGCAATTGGCAGGTCAACCAATGGCTGAAAAAAGCCGTGCTGCTGTCTTTTCGTCTGAACGACAATGTCTTGGTCGATGGCGGCGCAGCGGGCGCCCCCGCGTTCGACAAAGTGCCCTCCAAATTTGCCGGTTGGGGCGAGAACCGTTTCCGCGACGCTGGCTTCCGCGTTGTTCCCGGTGCTGTTGTCCGGCATGGTGCTTTCATCGACCGCAACGTCGTCCTGATGCCCAGCTTTTTGAACATAGGCGCCTATGTCGGCGAAGGATCAATGATCGACACCTGGGCCACCGTTGGCAGCTGTGCGCAGATCGGCAAGAACGTCCACCTCTCTGGCGGGGTTGGCATCGGCGGGGTATTGGAGCCGCTGCAAGCCAACCCGACGATCATCGAGGATAATTGCTTTATCGGCGCGCGCAGCGAAGTCGTAGAGGGCGTTGTCGTCGAAGAAGGCGCTGTGCTCGCCATGGGCGTGTTCATCAGCTCGACCAGCAAGATCATCGACCGCGAAACCGGCGAAGTCTTCGTCGGACGCGTGCCTGCTTATTCGGTCGTGGTGCCGGGCACGCTTCCCGGAAAGCCGCTGGCCGACGGGTCGCCCGGGCCAAATCTGGCTTGTGCCGTTATCGTCAAACGCGTCGATGCGCAGACGCGGGCGAAAACTGCGATCAACGAACTGCTGCGGGACTAACCGGTCGAACAAAACTGCGGTTTTGCATTGTCGCCAGCCCAAATTCTGATAGTCTTTCGCCAGTTGAATCGGGTCGCTCCTTTTTCCAGTTGAAAAGCGAGGCCCATGATGATCAGAAATACAGCACGCAAATTTGCTCCTTTGTTCGCCGCCTCCGCTCTCCTTTTGGGGGGGATGCTTGCGGCGCAGCCAAGGTCCGGCCCTGCTATACCCGCCGCTGAGCCTGGCTTTGAGCGGGTGGTGATCCAGCTGCCCGCCAAACGCGACGAGCGGCTTTGGCAGGTCGAGCTCTATGCCGGAAAGGTGATGGAGGTTGACTGCAACGCCCGGAACTTCGGCGAAAACCTGATCGCCCGGGAAACACCTTATGACTATATCGCGTGGACAGTTAACCCCGACGCACGCGTGATGAGCACAATGATGGGTTGCCCGAACAATTCGAAGCGTATGGCGTTTGTGTCGGGCAGGTCGGTCAAGACCGACTATAACAGCCGCATACCGATTGCGATTTATGCTCCTGTCGGAACACAAGTCCGTTACCGCTTGTGGAGCGTCACAGGCCGCGAAATGATCATGCGGCCGAATTGACTTTTGACACTTTTGACACGGAATCGGCTTTTTGCCGATTCTGTTCAGGTTGAGCGATGATCCTCTAGCTTGGGTGCGGCAGCACTGGTGCTTTGCACCGCACGGCGGAGCAAGTTGCTGCTGTCTTTCAAATAGCGCTTGTTAGTCGATTCGCCCCAATCGGCGCGGCATTCCATGAAGTAGCCAGTGCCGCCGCCGCCGTTGCCAGCATCTGCGTCCATTGCGTCAAGAAACGCGGAAAATTCCTGCGCGACCGCCTTGACCGGGGCCGAGCCAAGCGCCGCTTTCGTGCCCAACCGCTCAATCGTCGCCAGCAGCATTTTCGGATCGCGCTTGCGCTTTTCCTGCACCAGCTTGCCGTCGCGGAAGATTTGCTCAACGGAGCCTTCGAAAGCCAGCTCATAAGCGTCGTCGATCATCCGCTGCCGCGCAAGCAGCAGCGCCGCATCCCATGCAAGGTCAAAGGCGCGACCAGCAGCGGTCTGGCGAAAGGCATATGCGCTTTGCCGCGTCATTCCGACCATTCCCGCCGCGCGCTCAACATAGCCGCATTGCGCCAACATTTCGAGGAATACCCGCTGTCGTTCGGTGGTCCAGCCGTTGGATTGGCCGGAAGCGGTGAACGCGATTTGCGCGGGCAGGTTATGGTCAGAGATATTTTCAGTCATTCCCGATTAAGAACATATCAAGAACTTATTGTCAAGAGGAATTTTCCTTTTGAGAGATGCGTGTTCAAGGCAATGACCGTTTGCGACAAGTTTTGCGGTCGTTCGCGGTATTTGGCTTGCACAAAACCGGACGTTCGGACCCATCACATTTTTACAATTGACTTTTATATTTTCCTATTTAGGAAAGTATTGATGGATAGCGCGTTCAAAGCACTCTCGTCGACGCCGAGAAGGCGGATTCTCAATCACCTCGCCGGTGGCCCGATGACGGTTGGCGAAATCGCCGACAAGTTCGACATGCCATGCCTCGATATCAAAGCATCTGTCAGTGCTCTACAAGCAGGGCTTGTGCATCAGCAAAGCGCGGACAGCACATAATTTACTCGATCGCCGCCGATCATCTTGCCAACAGCTTTACAGCTTCGTGACGCCATTTTGCCCTGAGCTCGCCAGCTTAGCGCAGCCGGAAAAAGTCACGAAAGAATATTGTGGTGCAAGAACAATGATCGTCGCAGGTGAGGCTGCCGTTGGCGCTTTTAAGGTAACTCGCTCTGTGATCTCGTTCGGACGCGGGACGGTCGTTGAAGTGGACGCGCCGCGCTCAATCTGGAACGTGGCGTTATCGCCGGTGCCTATACTTGGCCCAATGTTCTCAGCGGAGCGGCGTGATCGTTTTTCTTGCCTTGTCCGCCGTTACCTTGTGCGTGGGCCATTCCGTCGGCTTTCATCGACGGCTGATTCATCGGAGCTTTGAGTGCCCAATATGGCTAGAGCGGGTGATGATTTATGTTGGTGTTCTGGTTGGCATGGGTGGCCCACTTTTGACCGTTGGCCTGCACGACATCCGGGATTGGGCTCAGCGTCAGATGAACTGTCATTGGTTTCTGCGGCACGGAAAATCCGCTTTCATGGATGGGTTTTACTATCTCAATTTCAAGCTCTTGTTCGACAACCCTCCACATTTTGACGCTGGCCCGGGAGTAAGCGACGATCCCTTTTACCGCTTTCTTCAAAATACCTGGATGTTGCACCAGTTGCCTGTCGCCATCGTCCTTTTCTGGCTCGGTGGTTGGTCATGGGTCGTCTGGGGTGTGGTCGTCAGAGTGGCAGTCTGCTTTACAATGCATTGGTATATCGCTCACGTTGCGCACCGTCGCGGCCATCAAGACTGGGATGTCGAGGATGCCGCTGTCCAAGGCTACAACATCGCTTGGCTTGCCATTCCAACGATGGGAGAAAGCTGGCATTGCAACCATCACGCATTTCCGGCCTCAGCTCGACACGGTCTCTACCCGGGGCAGATTGATCCGGGGTTTTGGTTCGTTCAGTTTCTGGAGAAGATGGGGCTTGCATGGGATATTCAACTTCCCAGCAATCTACCGCCTCGCTCCGTGATCACACCAGTTAGCGATCGCGCGCTAAGTATCGCTGCACCCGGTCAAGCGGCATTGTCCCGCGAATATTCGCAGTTGCACAGCCGCGATTGACCAGCTGGCAAGAGAACTTGCTTTCAAGCTGATGCTGACCATTGCGTCATCCGGACAGCGGCTGTCAGCCGGATGTCCGTTATTGCGATTTTCATCAAAACCCGCCTGTCCGCTCCCCCCAACAAACCTGCCCAGCCAATTACGGACCAAATCCCTATATCAGGCCATCTTGCAAATCAGGGCGATTTGCTCTAATAGGATAGAGCGGACCGGGCCCCTCTGGCGCTCGCTTTCTTTTGAAAGCAACGTGATGTCGGCCGCATCGGATATTTCCGGTGCCGGGTCGATTGGTTCCTTCCTCTTCCCCGAAAGCCCATGGCCCGCTGCCGGAATTTCCGATTGAACTTCAATTCGTTCAAGAGGAACTAACCAATGGATTTCTTTATGATGGACTGGCTGGGAACGCCGGTCTGGTTTTGGTTGAGCTTTGTCGGCATCGTTGCGGTTCTGACGGCTTTTGATCTTGGCTTCCTGCATAAGGAAGACAAGGAAATGGGCATAAGCGAGAGCCTGAAACTTTCCGCCTTTTACATCTCGATCGCGCTTGCCTTTGGCGCGTGGGTCTGGATCGCCAAGGGCGCTGATTTGGGCATGAAATACTATACCGGCTTTTTCATCGAAAAGGCGCTTTCGATCGACAATGTCTTCGTGATCAGCCTGATCTTCAGCTACTTCGCGATTCCGCCGAATATCAATATCGCGCGCTCCTTTGGGGCATTATTGCGGTGATTTTGCTGCGCGGAGTCATGATTGCGGCGGGTGCGGCGCTGGTGGAGCAATTCTATTGGTCGCTCTATCTTTTTGCCGCCTTCCTGATCGCGACGGGCGTCAAGATGTTGTTTACTGGTGATCAGGAAATGGACGTATCCAAAAACCCGGTCGTCAAGTTCATGAACACATATTTCCGGGTGACAGAACAGCTGCACGGCGAGAAATTCCTCGTAAAGGTGAAGGATGCAAAGACCGGAAAGATGGTCCGGGCGATGACGCCGCTGTTGCTGGCGTTGATCGTCATCAATCTGGCGGATCTGGTGTTTGCGGTGGATTCGGTGCCGGCAATCTTTGCGATTACGACGGATACGTTCATCGTCTATACGTCGAACATCATGGCGATCCTTGGCCTGCGTGCGTTGTACTTTGCGCTCGCCGCAATGGTGCACCGCTTCCATTATCTGAAATATGCGCTGGCTTTGGTGCTGGTGTTTATCGGCTCGAAAATCTTCGTGGCAGACTTCGTGCTGGGCGGCGACAAATTTCCGCCGGTGTTGAGCCTGGGCGTAACCTTCGCGCTGATCCTTGGCGGGATATTCTATTCGCTATGGAAGACGAAGGGGGACGAGACTGCCACTTAAGTTTGCCGTAAGCCCCTCCTCTTTAGGGGAAAGGCAGCGAGACGTTGCGCCGTAGGTGCTAGGTCGCAGCGGGGTGGGGTTTTGAGGTAGTGCATTTTACTGACAAGCCCCACCCCAACCCCTCCCCTAAAGGGGAGTGGCCATTAGCTAACGCTTCTTCGTAGGCGCGTGAAAATCGGGCGGTTTGTTCGCGACCCAGTCAACGAACCGCCTGATTTCTTCATGGCCCAGCAACGCCTCTGCGGTCGAATATCGTTTTTCCAGATCGCTGTTGCTGAAATTTGCATTGATGGTTTGCACGCAGATTGGATGAAGGGGCTGAGTCTCCCGTCCACCCCGGCTTTTGGGGATGGGGTGATATCGTTCGATTTTGTCGCCTAACGGCCGCGAACATAGCCAGCAGGTCAGTGCGGGCGCTGCGCGCTCCTCCTCATCGTGATCCCAATCGCGGTTTTTGCGCGCCATCCGTCTGCTCCTAATGCGTGACAGTTTCGGTCATGGGCAAGCGTCAAGGCAATGCCCGACGGGGGCAAACTCATCGACCATCGTTCGGATGCGGACCCGGATTTCGCCAGTCTTCTCGTTAACCCACAGACCACTGCGCAGGCTGTAGGCTTCGCCGGGATGCCCCCACCAATAGCTGCCCTTACCATCGGGCAGGCGATGCACCGACAGACCAAAAGCGGCGAAATAACCTTTGTCATCGTTACCGTTCTTGCCGTCAAAAACCCACTGTGTGCGCGTCATTTCGGTGAAAGCCTTGCGAGACAATATTGGCCGCCCTTTGTTGCGGAGCACGCCGCCGATCCGCACCAGATCATTGGCGGAAATACGCAGGCCGCCTTGCGGGCTGAACGCCGAGCCGTTGCGCGTTAGCTTGTAGACCAAAACGTCGCAGCCGCCGTCGCTGGCCTTTACAAAGGCGCATTCGGTTTCGCCGCGCGCGAGCGCCGCGTCCTTGGCGAGAACACCGGTAGGCCGAAGCAAGGTAATCGCCTGAGCCCGGCGATGCTTGCTGCAGCTGGTCTGCCAGTTATAGCACGCGTCAAGCCGCAACGGCTTTAGCACCAACTGGTCCATAAGAACGTCAAAACGCTTGCCCGTCGCCCCCTCCATCGTGGCGGCGACAATCGGGAAATTGAAATTAGCATAGCTGAACCAGCTGCCCGGTGCGCGTGCCATATTCCACGCCTCTGGCTTTGCCGCAACGCTTGCCAAATCACCGTCGAGCGGCAGGATATAATCCGCACCGTCGGTGATCGAGCTTTGATGCGATAGCAAAAGCCGCATGGTGATCTTCGCATCGCGAAAGGCTGGGTGGCGCAACCGCCAGCCGAGATAATCCGACACGTCGCGGTCGAGGTCGATCTTGCCCTGGTCGACCAGCCGCATCACGGCGAGGCCGACAACAAGCTTGCTGATCGAGGCAATGCGCGCGGGGTCATCCGCAGTGACCGCGCGGCCAGCGACCCCGGCATCGCCCGACACGGACTGTTGGCGCTTGCCAGATGGCGTAATCGTGATCCTGATGTCCGCTGGCTTTATGAGTGATTGTGCGGGGTACGCAGGCGCTTGAAGCGCGGCGATCTGCGCGTCGCCCAGCAACACCGCGCCTGCCAGCGACATGCCGCAAATCTTACGCCGCATGGTTTTGGACATCATGGCTTTGGACATCATGGTTTTGGACAGGGTCCGCTGCGCCGCCCTGTGCTCTCCCCGCGCAACACAACACGGCCGACGAGCGGCAAGCGCAGTGCCGCCTTTGTCTGAAAGCGGTAGTCTCCGGCAGCAATCGGCCCGTCGTGGTCGATCTCGACCGTACCAAAGCCCTTCATGTTACAGCTCATTTTGATCGTGGCTTTGCCGCCGCTCACATCATAGCGGCTATATTCGCAGCCCGACGTTCCAGCACCCGCAAAGAAGCTGGCGTTGGGTTGACTGGTCAGGCCAGAGGAGAGGCAGGACGGACCCGATGCCAGCTTGGAAATTTCCGCCGTGATCCGTTCCCTATGCGCGCCGCTAAGTCCGGGAACATCAATCTCGTCAAACGCGTATTTTATGTCCCACTGGCCGGGCTCAAGTTCGAAAGCCTTGCGTGCGTTATCGTCGTTCGACGCCACTTTGCAGCCACTAAAGCCGAGCAAAAAAAGCGCCGCAATACTTGAAATGACACCGCGTTTCATAGCCATTCGCCCTATGTCGCCGTCGGGCAATCGCCCAGGCGTTTGCCCTCAATCTTGCCGCCCGCGGTCAGCTTACCCATCGGCCCGGCGGAGGTTTCCTGGTCAATCGTCATGCTGTATTTCTCGGCTTCAAAATTGCCCTGCATCTTGCTTGAAACAGTCATCATTGCCATCGGCTTACAGGTAAGAGCGACGTTCATGGCGTTGCCGTTGCGATCAAGCTGATCAAACGTGCAATTGGCTTCCTTGGGCATGCCGAAAAAGTCCGCACTGGGCTTTTCCGCCTGTTCCTTGGTCATGCAGCTTTTAACCGTTACGCCCTTGCCCAGCTGTTCTTTCAGCTTGGCGGCCATTTCGGCGGGCAGGCCCTTGCTGTCGAGCTTGTCGAAGTTGATCTTCACTTCCCACTCGCCCGGCTTCATAGCAATCGCGCCGCCCTCTCCCATTTCCTTGGCGACTTCCTCCGCGCTGACCTTGCCGTCGCCGTCGGTATCCGCGCCCTTTTTGCTGGAGCAGCCGGTGAGCGCCGCGGCAGCGGCCACGATGGCAAGAGCCGAAAGACCTGTCCAGATGCCCATGATGATTCCCTTTTGTTACAACAGACCGCGAACATGCGTTGCGACGGACAAAAAGGCAACGGCTTTGACGGGTGGGTTCAGTTAGATGTGTAGCCCGAACTACTCAACACCAAACCATCCCCCTTGCCCCGCACCCCAATCCAGTACATAACACGAACATGTCAGAATCCGCCAAACAAGGGCTCATCATCCGCCGCAGTCTCGAAGAACCCGAAACCGGCACCGACTTCGTGCCCCACCGGCCCTCCCGACCGCAAAAGGTAGAGGGCGGAAAAGCGCTTAAAATTGTGAGCGAATATCAACCTGCGGGGGACCAGCCGACCGCGATTGCCGAACTTGTCGCGGGGGTGCGTTCGGGTGAGCGCGATCAGGTTCTTTTGGGTGTCACCGGGTCGGGCAAAACCTTCACCATGGCCAAGGTCATAGAGGCGGTGCAGCGCCCTGCGCTCATCCTAGCGCCCAACAAGATACTCGCGGCACAGCTATACGGCGAGATGAAGAGTTTCTTTCCCGACAATGCGGTCGAGTATTTCGTCAGCTATTATGACTATTATCAACCCGAAGCCTATGTGGCGCGGTCTGACACCTATATCGAAAAAGAATTGAGCGTGAACGAGGCGATTGACCGGATGCGGCATTCGGCGACGCGTAGCTTGCTCGAACGCGATGACGTGATCATCGTCGCGTCGGTTTCCTGCCTTTACGGTATCGGCAGCGTCGAGACATATTCGGCGATGATATTCGACCTGAAGAAAGGGCAGTCGGTTGACCAGCGGGAGATCATCCGCAAGCTGGTCGCGCTGCAATATAAGCGCAACGACGCCGCGTTTTCGCGCGGCAATTTCCGCGTGCGCGGCGATAGTCTGGAACTTTTTCCTTCGCATTATGAGGATACCGCCTGGCGGATTTCATTCTTCGGCGACGAGATTGAGGAGATTACCGAGTTTGACCCGCTTACCGGCAAGAAGATCGCCACGCTCGATTATGTCCGGGTCTATGCCAATTCGCACCACGTGACGCCGGGGCCGACACTGAAACAAGCGATGGAGGCGATAAAATTAGAGTTGAGCGTGCGGCTGGAAGAGCTGGTGAAGGAAGGCAAGCTGCTTGAGGCACAAAGGCTCGAGCAGCGGACAAACTTTGATCTGGAGATGATCACCGCGACCGGCAGCTGTGCGGGAATCGAGAATTATTCGCGCTTCTTGTCCGGGCGTTTGCCGGGGGAACCGCCGCCAACCTTGTTTGAGTATCTCCCCGAAAATGCACTTTTGTTTGTCGACGAGAGCCACCAGAGCATCGGGCAGATTAACGGCATGTCGCGCGGGGACCATCGGCGGAAACTGACTTTGGCGGAATATGGCTTCCGCCTGCCCAGCTGTATCGACAACCGGCCCTTGCGCTTTAACGAGTGGGACGCGATGCGACCGCAAACGACCTATGTTTCGGCCACACCGGGTAATTGGGAAATGGAGCGCTGCGAAGGGGTGTTCGCCGAACAGGTCATCCGCCCCACCGGCCTGATTGACCCGCCGGTCGAGATCAAGCCGGTCGAGGATCAGGTGCAGGATTGCATCAACGAATGCCGCAAAGTCGCCGAAGCGGGATACCGCACGCTTGTGACCACACTGACCAAGCGGATGGCCGAGGACTTGACCGAGTTCATGCATGAGGCGGGGCTGCGGGTGCGCTATATGCACAGCGACGTAGAGACGCTGGAGCGTATCGAGTTGATCCGCGACCTGCGGCTCAGCGTGTACGACGTGCTGGTTGGTATCAATCTGCTGCGCGAGGGGCTCGACATTCCCGAATGCGGATTGGTGGCGATCCTCGATGCGGACAAGGAAGGCTTTTTGCGGAGCGAAACTTCGCTGATCCAGACGATTGGCCGTGCGGCGCGTAACGTTGATGGACGAGTGATCCTTTACGCTGACCGGATGACCGGCAGCATGGAGCGCGCGATCCGCGAAACCGACCGGCGGCGCGAAAAGCAGAGCGCGTATAACCTTGAACACGGCATCACACCGGAGTTGATCAAACGCAACATCCACGACATTGTCGCCGATACCTCCAACCGCGATAGCGTGCTGGTGGAGATCGACGCAGAAGGCGCCAATAATTTGGTGGGCCATAATCTGCGCGCCTATATCGAAGAGCTGGAGAAGAAAATGCGCGCCGCGGCGGCAGACCTGGAATTTGAGGAAGCCGGAAGGTTGCGCGACGAGATCCGCGGACTGGAGGCCGACGAACTGGGCCTGCCGCATGAGCAGCGGGTCGCGGCTCCAAGGGGCCGGGCGCAAGAGGGCAAGCCGGGGACGCGGAAGTTGCGATACGGGAAGACGCAGCGGAAGTTTGGGCGGTGACACTTGAAAATGTCTGCACTATACTACCCTAACGTAGTCTTGACGAAGTCTGGAACTATGGCTATAAGAAAGCCGATTAAGAGCTTTACGAGCGGCAGGGTTTGCGCGCGAGGCTTAAAACCGATCGACGGGAAGCAGAAGTTCGCGAGATATTGAGCGAGGCAGCACCGCCGCTGCAGAATTGATGGCGGGTCTCCGGTAATTTCACGCAAGGATGCGATCGAAGCATGGCACCTTCCCGATAGCAATCCCTCATCCGGCATATGCGCGACGAAGAATGATTGTCGTCGATGCCAGCCTTGCTGCCAAATGGATATTTTGGGAAGCCGATAGCGAGCAAGCGCTGGATTTCTGGAATGCCCATGCCGGTGATCTCGGCGCACCTGACTTGATCGCAGTCGAGGTTGCCGCTGCAGCGGTTCGGCGTGCAAATATGGAAAAAATACTGGCCGATGATATGAAAGAGGCGTTGGCTGTCTGGGCCCGGATTCTGTCTGGCTCCTCCCTTCAGCAATTCCGCCTGACGACGAGCCGGGTCCTTAATTCCAGCCGCTTGGCGATAGACCTTGGACATCCCCTCAAAGACTGCATCAATCTGGTTCTTGCCATGGAATTGGACAGCGAACTGGTGACTTGCGATGCTCGCTTTGCGAAGAAGGCAAAGGATGTATGGGATCGGGTGCGGGTTTTGGGGGAATGAATTCTTGTGACATTTTGTACATTGCTACGAAAAGACCAGAACTGGGGTGACACGCAGCAATTGGGGACGATAAAATGGGCACCGGACCGATGTAGAGCGGCATTGCCCTATATCTGTTTTTAATTTGGATCACGCAAGGCAAGAAGCTGTCTACATTTGAAAATATTGGCAAATTCATCGATGAAACGCCCCGGTGGCAGCTTTTCCTGTTTGCGGCTTTCGCGTGGCTTTGGCTCGCAATTTGCGCGCTATATTTGGTTGGTTCCCGTTGATCAAAATGCCACGATCCAAAATGGATGCGATCTTCGGAGTATGAGTGCAAGGTGCTTTAGGATTGATCCAGCCAATGCCAACTTTCGGTAAAAGATGGAGTTCCATTGAAATGGGGTCTTCGTAAACGGCTATCAGCGAAATTCACAGGGTTATTGCGCGGTAGCAATGACGCATTGAATGGCGACGGAAAGCGTAGATCAGTTGACGGAATCCAAGATGTTCGTTACGAATAGGTCGCTGGATCGGCTGGAGAAACGGCGTACGTGATCAATCGCATCGCTTTATCAGCTTCCGATCTTTCTAGCAAAGACGACACCTATCTCAGACACCCCGCATGAATTGCTGAGCTAGCCACGCTTATGCCACGGACAAATCTGAAAACGAAGCATTTGGAAGGACTGAAGTCCGAATGAACAGGACAGCGGCTGCCAACTTACCGCAGACAACTGCGAAAAGCGAACACTGTCAGTTGAGCAAATCGGCAAATTCCTGAAGAAGCCGAAAGGCCTTCACTACGCAAAACTGACCTGGATGGCCGGACGTTAGATTTGCCGATCTGCGTATCCCTCAGTGGCCCATAATTGGATTTCACCGCAAGCAGCTTTTTTGGAGCAAGCCTATGCGGCTCAACATATGAGGTCATGAGATTCGAAGGGTGTCGCTTTTATGGAACAGATTTGCGGGGAACCGATGGCAATTAGCTCGGAGTCTTGCCGGAGCAAACGTGATGAATTTACGCAATTGAATAGTGACTTGAACATTGCTTGGGAGAATATTGTGCAGGCCGAGAAAGAGAAATTGTGGGATATTTCTGACGTAATCGCTGCAAAGCCTCGTTGCCAAGCATGCTCGACCGGAAGTCAAAAGCGTGGCTGCTGGCGAGCAATCCGAACCGTTGTCCGCCTCCGCCACCGAATCGAATGATTGACAATCCTCAAAATGTCGCCTTGTAAAGGACAGATTTGAAAGATCCTCAAACGCTGGACTTTCACGATTGGCTCGAAAAGTGCGGGATCGACAGGCCCGGTTAGGATTGATCGACGCTTCTAATTCGCTCGGCTATCGTGTCTACCTCAGCCAACGGGGCAATGAACTGGTCATCTTGCTGTGCGGTGGCGACAAGCGCACGCAAGACCGTGACATCAAATACGCAAAACAGCTCAAATCGGATTTAGACCGTGGCAGTGGAAACCCGCCCCTTTGATCCCGCCAACTACATCAAAACCGAGGAAGACATCCTCTATTATCTCGAAGCCGCGATGGAGGGGAATGACCCCAAGCATATCGCCCGCGCCCTTGGCGATGTCGCCCGATCCAAAGGCATGACCGAGATTGCCAAGAAAACCGGCCTCGGGCGACAAGCGCTTTACAATGCCTTGTCTGATACCGGCAATCCGACGCTGGAAACGTTGACGTCGGTGCTATCGGCGCTGGGCCTTGAACTCAGCGTGCAGAAGCGTGCAGCCTAGCCTACCTCAACACACCCGCCGCCCTCGTCTTCCGTGCGTACCAAAGCAAGGCGATCGCCGCGGCCCAGATGACAACATTCATGATCAGCGGCGCGCCGCCCATGATCTTGGCGATGTCAGCGCCAGAAAACAGAAACTGCCACGCGGTGCTTACGGCCAGACCGAGCAAAGACACGCCGAAGGCCGTCACGGCATGACGGCTACGCATTAAGAGCAAGATCGACCCGGCAAGCGCGCCCCAAACGCCAAAGGCCCATGCGGCCTCCATCCATGCGGGGAAGCTGGCAAAAAACGCCTTTTGCTCGGGTGTAAACATCTTGAGATACGCAGCATTCTGGGTCTGTGTCATGAAATAATCGTAACAGCCAAAGCTGTTCCACAGCGCCGAAAGCACTCCCACCACCCACAAATGCGTCGGAGTTTTGACTTCAAAGTTCATCGCGACTCTCCCTCTTCTCCTGCTCCGACAATATCACGGAAATTGGGAATGGGCGAGTCTGCTCAGCCGCGCTTGCGTTCCTTTGAAGCCGTGCGTTCGATGTCTCTGAGTAACGCACCCGAGAGCGCAAAGTCACCGTTCTTTTCGGGCTTGGCCGCTCTCGGCTTCTCGCCTTTCAAGGCCAATACTGGCGCAGGTTTATTGGCAGCCTTAGCCGCCGGTGTCGTCGCCGCAATTGTAACTGGCGTTTTGGGATAGGTCGTCCCGCCGAGCAGTGTGCTTACCGCTTGGCGGACATCGCGTTCGCCCAGGACCTTGTGCGGATAGATAAAGCCGTTCACCGGATAATGCGTTGTGCCCAGATCGCCAAGCGGCGTATACCAGACGCGCACACGGCTCCAGTCATTGTCATCCGAGACATCAACCACGCGGACATCATTTTCGATGTGTCCCTTGCTGCCGTTAATTGTCGACCAGTTGGAATGGCGGATCAGGATATTGCGCTTGTCGAGAACCTTGCTGACCGCGGCAACATGACCAAGCGGCATCGAACCGATTGCCTTGAAGCTGAGCACCGCGCCGACACGTGGTTTGCCGCCACGATCGTAGCGGCCGTCTGCCTGTCCCCACCATGTATGGGCATCGCCGCGTATCTGGATACCCGACACCGCGCGGGCGTAAGGTACGCATTGCAGCCCTTCGCCCAAAGCGTGGAGCGGCGAGGCCAACAGGAGAAGAGCGAGTATCCACAAACGCATAGTGAATATTGCTATGCCAAAGGAAGGCAAATACCGGGCTAAGCAACATGGTTAACAGGTGGTTAGTTTTGCAGTAGGCCCTGTCATCCGAACGCACGCAGGCTTGCTGAGAGCGCCGCCACGCCGAGCAGTAGCGCGACAAAGCTGCGCCACAAAAGCGGACTGACCTTGCCAAATGCCTTCGCGCCCAGATGGTTACCGGCCAGCATAGGTATGAACAGGATCGCCGCAAAGATCGCAAGCCGCATTGTCGCCACACCCAAAGCGATAGCCGAAATCGTTCCTGCTATGGCGGTTGCAAAAAACACCAACAGCATTGATGCGCGGGCTGCCTTTGGAGAGAATGCCTCTCTCAAAAAATAGGGGATGACCGGTGGTCCGGGCATCGCGGCGAATCCGTTCAAAAGGCCCGAAACAATTCCGGTGCCGACGGTGAGGGCGGTTCCGGGCCGTTGTGGTCGATCACTCGAAAATATAACGAGTAGAAAGGCGGCTATCGCGATGGCCGCGATAATGACCCGCGCCAGATCGGTGGGCGTTTGTTTGAGGAGCAGCAAACCGACAGGCGTCGCGACCACCGCGCAGGCGGCAATACTGATCGCACTTTTCCTATCGCTATCGGCAAATATCTTTGGCAGCCCGACGGGGCCAATAAGCATCTGCATCAAAATCGCCAGCACAACGGCCTCATCCGGACGGATAATCATTCCAAGCAGCGGCACAAGAATGATCGCCATGCCAAAACCGGTCAAGCCGCGCACATAGGCCGCGCCAAATGTCATTAGCGCTGCAACCAGCAGCATGGGCCATACGACGGGCAAAGTCATGGTTTTGATGCCGCTTGCAATGTGACCAGCCAAATGTCGGGCGGCGCACCGTAGCGCAGCGGCAATATGCTCGTCCCCAGCCCCGCGCCGACGAAAACCCGTTGCCCCTTGTCGTTAATGTTGCCGCAGCCAAACCGGTTGCGATAGCGCGAAACATAACTGACCGGGCCATAAAGCGGCAGTACAATCTGCCCGCAATGCGTGTGTCCCGCGAACACCGCAGCGACAGGAGACGGCAAATCGGGGACAATGTCAGGACTATGCGTGACCAGCACGCGCGGGGCGGTTATCGAGAGCCAGTCCATCGCGGCGAAGGTCGCAGGAACATCGTCATGCTCGGAGAAATCATCATCGACGCCGCCAACAACAAGCGGCCCAGCGATGATCGCTTGGTTCTTAAGCACTGTGACGCCCAATTTGCGCAATCCAGCTTCGATGGCCTTGGGATCGAACCAATGATCGTGATTGCCGAGCGCCACTATTGTTCCAAGCCGCGCCTTAAACCCGCCGAGTGGGGCGGTTACTTGATCGGCAGTGTAGATATGCGTGGCGAGCCGCTTCTCACTGACCAGATCGCCAGCGATCAGCACCAGGTCGGGTTTCTGCCTGTTAAGATTAGCGACAATCCGGCGTAGCCTTTCGGGCGGCATGTCGGGGCCAGCGACATGAGTGTCGGACAGCAGCATAACCTTCAGCGGCGGTTCGCCCGCCGGCCATTTATCGACCGTCAGCGTGGTCCGGTGGACAATCGGATCGCGCATGGCGTTCCAGTATCCTTTGGCGATGACCAGCAGCGACACCAGCACCAGCCCGAGCAGCCAGCGCTTCCACTTGCCAGATTGCAAAGGCGTATCGGTCAATCGCGCAAATCCGGCGGGGTTGCTTCACCGACCAACATTGCAATCGCCTCGTCCACGCTCATGATCCGCTGACCATCCGAACCCAGGCTGCGGATAGCGACTTTGCCTTCTTCGGCCTCGCGGTTGCCAACAACCAGCAGGTGCGGGATTTTGGCAAGGCTATGTTCGCGAACCTTATAGTTGATCTTTTCATTGCGCAGGTCGGTTTCGACGCGGATGCCAACGGCTTCAAGCTTTGCAGCCACATCATTTGCATAGCCGTCGACATCCGATGTAATCGCCGCCACGACGGCCTGCACAGGGGCCAGCCACACGGGGAAGCGTCCGGAATATTCCTCGATCAATATCCCGATGAAGCGTTCATAGGTGCCAAAGATTGCACGGTGCAGCATGACCGGGCGGTGCTTTGCGCCATCCTCCCCGACATAGCTTGCATCCAGACGTTCGGGCAGAACCCGGTCCGATTGTAGCGTGCCAACCTGCCAAGTGCGGCCGATGGCATCGGTCAAATGCCATTCCAGCTTGGGCGCGTAAAAAGCCCCTTCGCCGGGCAATTCTTCCCAGCCATATTCTTCCGTTGCAAGGCCAGCCTTGATCACTGCATCGCGCAGTTCATTTTCAGACTTGTCCCAATCAGCATCGCTGCCGAAACGCTTTTCGGGGCGCAACGCGAGCTTGATTGCGTATTTGAAGCCAAAGTCGCCGTAAACCCGGTCGACCAATTTGCAAAAGGCGCGCACTTCATCGACAATCTGGTCTTCGCGGCAAAAGATATGCGCGTCGTCCTGTGTGAACTGCCTGACCCGCATGATGCCATGCAGCGCGCCATGAGCTTCGTTGCGGTGGCAGCAGCCATTTTCGTAGAAGCGCAGAGGGAGGTCGCGATATGACTTAATGCCTTGGCGGAACACCATGATATGCGCCGGGCAGTTCATGGGCTTCATCGCCATCCAGTCGGCGTCCGCAGCGACCGCCGGAGCACCTTCGCCATCGGGGACAATATCGGGCACGGCGAACATATTTTCAGCATATTTGCCCCAATGGCCCGATTGCTCCCATTGGCGCACGTCCATCAATTGCGGCGTTTTAATCTCTTGATAGCCGGCACCTTGAATGGCGCGGCGCATGTAATCCTCTAGCGCGCGGTAGATGACATAGCCCTTGGGGTGCCAGAACACGCTGCCTTGCGCTTCGGATTGCAGATGGAACAGGTCCATCTCTTGACCGAGCTTGCGGTGATCGCGCTTGGCGGCTTCTTCCAGGCGCAGCAAATGCGCGTCGAGCTGCTTCTTGTTCAGCCAGCCAGTGCCATAAATGCGCGTTAGCTGCGCATTATTCTGGTCGCCGCGCCAATAGGCCCCGGCAACTCTGGTCAGTTTGAACGCTGCGGGATCAAGCTTTCCTGTGGACGCCAGATGCGGCCCGCGGCACATATCCATCCAGTCGCTGCCAGACCAATAGACGCTCAGCTCTTCCCCTTCTGGCAGTTCGGCGGCCCATTCGGCTTTAAAGCTCTCTCCGGCGGCCTTCCACGTGGCGATCAGGGCATCGCGGGCCATTACTTCGCGGCGCAATGGCTTGTCGGCTGCAATGATTTTGCGCATGGCTTCTTCGATTGCGGGCAAGTCATCGAGCGTAAACGCACCGCGCCCCGCAGGCGCCATCACGTCATAGTAAAAACCATCATCGGTCGACGGTCCAAAGGTGATCTGCGTGCCGGGGTAGAGCGCTTGAACGGCTTCGGCGAGCACATGGGCAAAATCATGCCGGGCAAGCTCCAGCGCATCGGCCTCATCCTTTGCTGTGATCAGCGCGAGGTTGGTGTCGCTTTCCAACGGCCGCATAATATCGCGCACCTCACCATCAATGCGCGCAGCGAGCGCAGCCTTGGCAAGGCCGGGGCCGATGCTTGCTGCAATATCCGCCGGGGTGGTTCCGCGCGCGACTTCACGGGCAGAGCCATCGGGAAGGGTGACGCGGATCATGTCGGGCATTGAAAAAAGGTACTTTCTGTTAGAGCGTTGAAGCGTTCCTTTGCCAGCCAAGCAGAAGACCTGCAACCCCCGCAAATGCGCCGCGAAGATCGAGTGACGTTCACTGTTTAGCGACCATAATGACAAGCGTAGCAATCTTTATGAAAAGGACACTTGACTCTTCAGCGACTCAAAAGTAAAGTAACCTTGTCATTATGAAAAGGAACCTTGAAATGGACGATGCCAGCCCCGAGTCCGGATTGGGTAAATTTGCATCTTGGGCATGGGCCGCAGCGTTTGTAGCCGCCATGTTCGGCGCAGGCATATTTGCGCGGCTAGTCGACCTGAATGCATTTTGGAGCATGGCGATCATGGTCCCTCCAATGCTGTTGCTGATTCCCATGGTGAAGGCCGCGCAGAAACGGCAACAGGCCGTGTGCGGCAATGTCTCGCCTGCGATCATGGCCTATAACCGGCGGATGCTGATCTGGTCCTTTGCCTATATGGTGGCGCTGTTTGGTGCGATTACGGTCTATAATCAATGGAAGCCCAGCGGGCCGATCCTGTGGATCATTGCGATCATTCCCGCACTTCCCATCGTCTATTTCGTTTGGTCTCTGGGCCGCTACCTGATCGAGGAGACGGACGAATATATTCGTATGACGCAAGTGTCCGCTGCCCTTTTCGCGACCGGATGGCTGCTCGTATTGGCGACCTTCTGGGGCTTTCTGGAATCCTTTGGCGTTGCCGTCCATGTGCCTGCTTGGGCAGCGGTTCCCGTCTGGGCCGTTGGGCTTGGCGTGGCACAAATTTGGCGCGCGGTAAGGGGCGCATGAAAAACCGTCTCAAGGTCCTTCGCGCCGAACGCGACTGGAGCCAGGCCGATCTGGCAGAGCGCCTGGCGATTTCCCGCCAATCGGTAAACGCGATTGAAACGGGGAAATATGATCCCTCGCTGCCGCTGGCATTCCGCATCGCCGATTTGTTTGAAATGCCAATAGAGGCCATATTTTTGAAAGACGGAAAATGAAAAACGCCAACTTGCTTCTCTCTTGCCTCGCATTGACGATTGCCACCATGGTCGAAACACCACTCATCACATCGGCTGCCAAAGCAACTACGCCCATCTCGCCGGAAATGCGCGATGGTAAGCGCTTCACCGTTGAAGTGTACGGCGAGGGGCAGGATGTCATCTTCATCCCAGGCCTATCGAGCCCGCGTGATGTCTGGTATCCATCATTGTCGGCCATCGGCGCTGTGGGATATCGCCGCCATGTCATCCAAATCCGCGGCTTTGGCGATGCGGCTGGCGCCAATGCCGAAGGCCCGGTGCTCGATCCCTTTATCGCCGAGTTGGCAGATTATATAGACGATGAGATCATCGGCAAAGGCCGCCCTGCCCCCGCCATTGTCGGCCATTCGCTCGGCGGGCTGTCCGCACTTATGATCGCGGCGCGGCACCCAAAGCTTGCTGGCAAGATCATGATCATTGACGCCCTACCGTTCATCGGCACAATATTCGGCGCTAAGGATATCGAGGCGGTTCGCGCGCAAGCAACGCAGATGGCCGCAATGATCCGCAAGAGTCCTGCGAAACCCCCACTCGACTGCAATGATCCGGCGGTTGCCGAAGCGGTACAGAGCATCTGGTCCAACTCTGCCAAGGGTCGCTGCCTTGTCGAAAACTGGAGCCGCAAATCCGACCCAAATGTGACGGCGCAGGCCATGCTAGACGATACGCTGACCGACATGCGCCCCGAACTATCCAAGATCACGGCACCGGTCACTTTACTTTACGCGCAGGACGACCGCGCCTTTCCTGAAGCAATGGCGCGCAGCCTTTTTGAGGGCGCGTATAAAGGCACAACCAATTTCAATCCGGTCATGGTCAAGGGCAGTTACCATTTCATCATGCTCGACCAGCCGGAAAAATTCACCGCCGAATTGAGGGCGTTTTTGGAATTAAAACCTAATTGACAGTTTCGACCAACGGCGTGTCAAAAATATAGCCGATCGAGCGCACCGTACGCAAGACTTTGGGCACGCCGTTATCTTCAAGCGTGCGCCGCAACCGCCCCATCCAAACATCAACGGTCCGTTCGTCGTTGATGCGGCTGTCTTCGCCCAAAAGAGCGATAATTTTTTCGCGGGTAAGGAGCTGGTCAGCGCGCGAAAGGAACAGTGCCAGCAAACTGAATTCGCGCGGACGTAGCGGGATCAACCTACCTTGCCAGCGCACTTGATGCGAACTGTGATCCAAAGTCAGGGCGCCATTGGCAAGCGCTGGCTTGGCCAAAACAGGTTCGCGTTCGTTCGCTTTGTAAAAATCCAGGCGTTCTATCAGGCGTTTTGCAGAAAGCGGTCCGAGCATATAATCGTCTGCGCCCGCACCCAGCGCCCTGCGCCGCGCCAGCTGGTCATCATCATCCAGCACTATGGTGATATGGGTATGACTGGTGGTCGGGGTCGCACGCAAGCGGCGACAAAATTCTATCCCAGAAATATCGTTAAGTATCCAGTCTACGAAGCACCAGCTTTCCCCGTTTAGTTGTTCCTGCGGTAAATCAGGGTGGATTATCGCCACTTCGGCTTTGGGTAAGACGACGCCAATTTCTGCAATGAGTTTGGCGCTTCCGGACGTCAAAAAAATTCTTTCCATAGTTGCCACACATGTTTCCAATTGAATTGATTGTGGCCTTATGGATCGCATGCTTTGATGACGGTTATGTGACTAAAATCCGCAGAATTCCGCCTGTCACACACATGTCATATGTCTGTCATCCTACTGACCGGCAACGGACGCAGCTTTGCAACAGACTCGCACTAGATGGACTCCCGAAACGACCGGCGGACAGAATCATTTTTGATCCGATGGTCGTTATCGACATCAAAAACAAATGGGGAAATTGAAATGAAACGCCAATTCACGCGCCTGACTGTCTCGCTAGTTGCTATCGCTGCAGCGCAGTCGGCTGGTGCAGCATTTGCCGCAGAGGCCAGTGCAACAAACGCTGAAACTGCAGAAGCCGCAGTCGAAGAAGTTGCCACCGATGCCGACGCTGCATCCCAAGGCGATTTGGGACTTGTTGAAATTGTTGTGACCGCCACGAAGCGCGAAACCAATTTGCAAGACACACCCATCGCTATTTCCGTTATGGGTGAGGAAGACATCAAGAAACGGCATGTGCAAAGTCTGCTGGATTTGGCCGACGGCGGCATTCCGTCTTTGCGCGTGGCAACGTTTGAATCGCGCCAGACAGCACTGACCGTCGGCATGCGCGGTATTGTACCGGGTGATGCAAACCAGCCAGCGCGCGAACAAGGCGTTGGTGTCTATATTGACGGCATCTATCTCGGTCGTCAGCACGGACTAAACTCTGGTTTTTTAGATGTTGAACGCGTCGAAGTACTCAAAGGTCCGCAAGGCACTTTATTTGGCCGCAATACCGAAGGCGGCGCGGTCAATCTTGTGACGCGCCAACCCACCGGCGAGTTTGGCGGAAAGGCGAGCGCAGGCATTGGCAATTACGGCGGATATAGCGGTCAATTGCGGCTTGATCTGCCAGAAGTTGCCGGATTTTCGATTAAGCTCGATGCGGGCGTCCAGCATCAGGACGCGACAACGAAGAACCCCTTGTCGGGTCAAGCAGGATGGAATTACTTCCACCGCACAGGCGGCCGCGTTGCGGTAAAATGGGCTCCTACAGACACGCTGACGGCAACCGTTTCAGTCGACGCGGGCCGCGACGAGAACACTTCGTTCCTCAGCCAGCTAATCAACTATAATCCGCTTGGCCGACCTGTTGCGACATTGGCGCAGATAGCGACCGCAGGTAACCGCGTACCTTCTGGCTTTATTGCTCCATTGCCATCTATCGTGAAGGTGAGCGCGAGCCGGTTAAGCGTTTCCGACATTGGTGTTCCGCAGGAACCAAGCGTCGGCAAGACCTTTGGCGTCTTCAGTAATGTAAAGTGGAAAGTTTTGGACAGCCTTGAACTGCGCTCCATAACTGCTTGGCGTACGGTCAGCGATCGCCAGTTTGACAATTCGGGCGGCGCTTATCGCACCCCTGTGTTCCTGCCGAACACGACGTTCAGCCGGTATAGCATCGCAGCGCTCGACCAACGCCAGTTCAGTCAGGAATTTCAGGCTCTCGGCAATATAGGCGACGCTCTCGATTATGTGCTCGGTGCTTATTATTTTAACGAACGAGCCGAAGACGCGGCACGCACCCCCAACACCAACCGTTGGAATGCAGACGGAACCGGTTACACTATTGTTGATCCGGCAACCTATCCGCTTTCACCCACTTCACGGGCCAGCGCCGCGTTTGCAAAAAGCTATGCGCTTTATTCGCAAGCCACTTACACGCCAACCGCGCTCGCCGGTTTGCACCTGACGCTCGGCGGACGCTTTACCAAGGATGAGAAAAACGGACGACTTTTCACGGTCAACGGTGCCGCTACCAACCTTACATTTGTCCAAAATAACCAACGCTTCGATCCTCTCGTCACGGTGGCGTTCGATGCTTCGGACGATGTAAACCTCTACGCGAAATATGCGACTGGTTACCGCGCAGGTGGAGCCAGTTCGCGTTCGCTAACCTATCGTTCGTTCGGGCCGGAATTGGTTAAATCATACGAGCTCGGCATGAAGAGCGAGTTTTTCGACCGCAAGATGCGCTTGAACCTTGCCGGCTACATGATGGACCGCAAAGACAGCCAAGTTGACTTCAACTTCTTCGTTCCGCAGACAAATGGAACAATCCGCAATACTCTGGAAACGGTAAATGCTGCGGGCATTACAAAAATTCGCGGAATCGAAGCCGATCTGACCGTCCGCCCCACCGGCGGGCTTTCGATGGGACTGTCTTATGCCTATACCTATACAAAGATCCCGCGCGCGCAGAATACGGTGCAAGAGCAGCTGAATGCGACGTTGACCCCACCGGTTTTAACGCCTGTTTTCCAAGATGTCTTCATCGTCTACACACCCAAGCACGCGCTCTCAGGTTCAATCGACTATGAAATTCCTGTCGGCGGCAGCGGTGCGGCGATCAAGTTCCACACCGATGCCAATTATTCGTCGCCGTCTTACACGTTTGACAATGAAGATGTGCAGAACGAGAAGAGTTTTCTGGTCAATGCGCGGTTGTCACTTGCGGATATTCCGGTGTCCGATGCTGGCCAACAGCTGACCATAGCGCTGTGGTCGCGCAACTTGTTCAACGAATCGCACATTTATCGCCGTTCGAACGCCAACGGCCCGGTACTGGGCGACTATGCCAATTTCAATGCCCCGCGCACTTTTGGTTTGGAAGCCTCGGTCAAGTTCTGATCAACCTTTCCCTAGAGATCAGGACCCTAGCAAGGGGGTGTGTGACGCAAGTCATTCACCCCCGATGCTTTTCTGGCATAGACCAACGTCTGTCCGCTTGACATTTGCCATGCGGGACATTCAACTGCCCGGACTTAAGAAGGGGCGCGTGGATGAGCGACGGACGAGATAGTGCAGCAGGCGAACCAAGCGCATTTTACTTCCACGGGAACTGGCGAGATTTTCTCCCCATTGCGCTGACCAATCTCGGTCTGACGATCATCACACTGGGTATTTACCGGTTTTGGGCCACCACGCGAGAGCGGCAGTATTTGTGGAGCAAGACCCGCTTCATCGATGAAGACATGGAATATACCGGCACCGGCAAAGAGCTACTGATCGGCTTTGTCATGGTACTCGTGACCATATTGCTACCGTTTTTGCTTATCCAGTTTGCGGCGCAGGCAATGGCGCTGCAAGGCTATGCAGCCGCAGCAGGATTGCTGACGCTTGCGACGTTTCTCTTCGCATTCTACCTCGGCGGTGTGGCGCGTTTTCGCGCAGTACGATACCGCCTGTCGCGGACCTATTGGCACGGCATTCGTGGCGGCAGCAATGATCCTGGTCTGTCATATGGTCTTTCCTATATCTGGAAATCCATTGCAGGATACATTCCCTTTGGTTTGCTGATCCCTTGGTCGATGGTGTCGCTTTGGAACGAACGTTGGAACAAGATGAGCTTTGGCCCGCACCCATTTAAGTCCGACGCCAAGGCCGAAGGGCTTCTGCCCCGTTTCCTGTTATTCTACATCTCGCCAATCATCATGTTTTTCGGTGTTTTTGTAATGGGACTTGCATTTGCAGGCGTCATTGCCGCGACCGGTGCAGTCTCGGCGGCAGGTCCACAACCCGGCGATCCACCGGCTTGGCTGTTTATAGCGATTGTCCCGATGATTCTCGCTGTCTATCTGGTGATTCCGGCGATCTGGCTGGTTTTCTATGCGAAATTCTACCGCACAATTGTCGATCGGCTAAGCCTCCACACGCTTGATTTCGATTTTGTTGCACGCACAAAAAACTGGTTGATGCTCTATCTCGGCGACGCCGCATTATGGATCGGCGCAACGCTTGTTACGTTATTCGCCGCTGCATTGGTGATCATCCCGCTGGGTTTGATGCAAAACTTCAATATGCCGCAGCCCGGGCAAGTTGATCCCGCTTTTATCAGCGCCATGATCCTGTTTTCGTTTCTGATCTTCGTGCTACCCTTTGCGCTGGTTGGGCCATTTATCCGCTACCGGCACTGGAAATTCCTCGTCAACAACATGCGCGCATACGGCGAGGTGAACTTAGACCAGCTTACCCAGTCACAAACCGTTGCAACCAAGCACGGTGAAGGTTTGCTCGATGCCTTTGATGTCGGTGCAATTTAATGGCACAGTTTTTTTCCGCCTGGCATTTTGACGGCACCAACGCGATCCGCCGTCAGGTTTCGGTGGAAACCGTTGGCGTCCAATTCTTGCTTGTAGAAGCCGAGCGGCGCCACGGTCCGTTCGATTTCGCTGACCTGCGCTTTCAGGGCGAGAAGCCCGATGGAACGGTCTATTCGCTCGATGGCCGTGATGGCTGGCGGCTTGGCTTGGTTGGCCCGGTGCCGGCCGAGTTGGCGGATATGTTACCGGCAAAAGCGCAATATGGTGGCTGGATTGACCGGTTGGGTCTGGGCCGCGCAAGCGCAGCGTTTTTGACGGCGAGCGCAGCTGCAATAGCTGTAGTGCTGTGGTCACCACAGTGGCTCGCTCCGTTGATACCGGCAAGCTTTGAAAGCAAATTGGGCGACGCCGTAGTTGGAGATTTTGGTGGGCGCTTCTGCCAGACGCCTGATGGCAAAGCCGCGCTAAGCAAGCTGACTGCGGCACTCGACAAGAATGGCGGTAAAGGCCTGCAGGTTGAGGTCGCGAAGATCGACATGGTCAATGCGGTAGCGTTGCCCGGCGGGAAAGTGATTATTTTTGACGGCTTGCTCAAAAAATCCTCCTCGCCCGATGCGGTCGCAGGTGTTTTGGCGCACGAAATTGGCCACGTGCGCGAACGCCATGTGATGCAAGGTCTATTGCGGCAACTGGGTCTTTCGCTGGTGTTATCGGGCGTTGGCGGCAATAGCGGATCGGTGCTCAATAGCTTGCTCGGTTTGGGTTATACCCGCAAGGCAGAGGGCGAAGCCGACGGCTTTTCTCAGGCTGCTCTCGCCAACGCCAATATTTCACCAGGGCCAACCGCGGACTTTTTTGGGATGCTTGCGCGCGACGAAGGTACACGCGTCGCTACAGCAAGCAAAGCGGCGGCAGCCAAAAGGGATGCCGAAAGAAAAGCTGCAGATGAAAACTCTGCAAAGGGCAACCCAAAGGGTCAGGAGCTGGCCAGCGCGCTCAGCGGTTATCTTGCCAGCCATCCGGTAACCGAAACCCGCATGGTCGATTTCCGCAATGCCATCAAGAAGGGCCACACATACCGTTCAGCACTTAGTCCAGCCGAATGGAACGCGATCAAGATCATGTGTACCAAGGACACGAAGGCGAAATCTGGTTTGGATATGGAGTTTTGATGATGAGGCTTCTCACATCTGCAGCGCTTGCATTTGCTTCTGTGGTCCCCGCCGCCGCGCAAAGCCTGGGCAATGTGGCGTGGGGATCGGTGCAGGCCGGACAGGACGCGGCCATCGCGGCGGAGAAGGGCAAGGCAAATCAAGACGGAGAGAAGGCCCAGCTAACCCCGGCCGGTTGGTCGGTTACCATCGACGGCGTAAACCGCCAATTTGTCTCGCCCGATAAACGCGGACAAATTATGCTGATGTATTTCAATGATGACCCCGCGAAGGATCTGAACGATCTTGCCAAAAAAGGGCTACAGTCCGGCATCATCACAACCTGCCCGAAAGATTTGCCGGTAACCGTCGAACAACTTGCTGGTGGAGCAGTACAAGCAAGCATGCGCGGCACGGCAATAGACTGTTCGATGATCGCAGGGCGAAATGCAGGTAGCATTGCCCTGATCGTAGCCTATGGCGCCGATGCCCGGATCGGAGCGAAAGACAAAGCAAAGGCGATTGCTAGCAAGATTTTCGGTAATGCCAAAAGTGGTAAAGCAATAGCCGCCGCCAAAGTGCCTGTGGCAAAACCCGGTCTGGGCAGCAAGCCGGTGACGGGCCATCACGGCGTGTGGGTCAATCTGGGAATGCAAACGGTCTATGATCCGGTAATGTCGATCCGTATGGAATATGGCACAAATTATCTCGTGCTAACCGAAAGCGGCTTTTTTGCCAATGAACTGCCTCATAATGGCGCGTTCAACGACGAAGGTATGCGAGCAATCATTCGCGACGATAAGCATGCCGGTGGGCGCTATATAATCAGCGGCAACAAGATCACGCTCAACTATGCGTCGGGCAAAGTCGAGACCGCGACACAAAGCAAATCGGGCAACAGCTGGATAATCGCGCTTGACGATGCCGAATATAGCCCCAAGCGTATCTTCCCCGACGGTGCGACACTATCTGGCGCTTACACCAACAGCAGCGTAACGCGCACGGGTGTCGACAGCTTTGTGACCGGCGATCATGATCTGACCTTTTCCACCGACGGCCGCTTTGTTAAGGGCGGCAATGTTTCGATAGCCGGAGGAAGCTTTACGATCATCGGCGGCGATAATCGGGGATCAGGGACATATTACATCAAAGATAGCGCCCTGCACCTGACTTACGCAGATGGCACCAAAGAGATCATGTCGATGTGGCAGGAAACACCGAACGACGCGATCTGGTTCAACGGCAATATGTACAAGGTTGCGGGCGATGAATAAGTGCAAATAGCGCAATGAATGCAGCCTATTTCACAAATGTTGACAGCCTGCGTCTAGCATACCGTTTTACGTCCGGCGAAGGTCCAACATTGGTTTTTCTGCCCGGTTATATGTCTGACATGACCGGTGGCAAGGCAACTGCGCTGTTCGAATGGGCGGCGGCGCGAGGACAGGCTTGCTTGCTGCATGACTATGCCGGTTGCGGGGAGAGCGAGGGCGAGTTTAAAGACGGCGATTTTGAAGTCTGGGCGCGCGATGCACTGGCGCTAATTGACAGCGTTACCACCGGTAAAGTCATCCTGATCGGTTCCTCAATGGGCGGGTGGTTGATGCTGATGCTGGGCGAGGCGCTGAGCCAGCCAGGGGTCAATCGGCTGGCTGGTATGATCGGCATAGCTGCTGCTCCGGATTTCACCGACTGGGGCTATACCGACGCGCAGCGTATGACAATTCTTCAAGATGGCGTGGTCTATGAAGATAATCCTTACGGTCCGGAACCCACACCGACATGGCAGCGCTTTTTCAAGATTGCCGAGCGGCACAAGATGTTGGAGCGCCAAATCGCTATCGATTGTCCGGTACGCTTGTTGCACGGTCAGAACGACAGCGATGTGCCCTGGCAGATTTCGCTGCGATTGGCGGCAGCGCTGCGTTCACCTGTTGTGCAGGTGCAGTTGGTAAAGGACGGCGACCACCGGCTTTCGCGTGACGCAGATGTCGGACTATTGCTCCGAACGGTTAAGAGTTTGCTATAAATGATGTTCGCGCTGTTCCTTTTGTTTGTGGCCAATCCGGCACAACCCACGCTCGACGAAGTACGCTACAACGATTGCCTGAAGCTCGCAGAGCGCGACGCGGCGTCGGCGCTGGTCGAGGCCGATAGCTGGGTACGCGCGCAACCGCGTGACAATGCACTCGGCCTTGCGTGTCGTGCCAACGCCCATGCGACCGCGTTTAACTTCTTGCAGGCCTCGCTGACTTTTGCAGATGCGGCGCGTGCTGCCGCAAACCGCCTTGATAGCCGCGAAGCCGCGTTCTGGATGCAAGCAGCGAACGCCGCGATTGCCGACGGCGATTCCAAAAATGCGCTCGTCTATATAGACGAAGCACTGAAATCAGGGCGGTTGAAGGACGCAGAACTTGCCGATGCCCGCATTGACCGCGCGCGAGCGTTGGTGCTGGCGGGGCGCGAAGTCGAGGCAGGTGCGGATTTGGCGGAGGCCCGCTTGCACGCACCCGAAAATGCCGCTGCGTGGTTGCTTTCAGCTACACTATCGCGGCGTGTGGGCAAGCTGTCCGACGCACAGGCCTATATCAGCACTGCGTCAAAGCTTGCGCCGCGTATGGCCGAGGTTGCGCTTGAGGCGGGCAATATTGCGCTTGCTTCGGGCGACAGGAAACTAGCGCGCAGCCATTATGAAACAACTGTCAGCCTCGCGCCAAAATCGCGAATGGCCGATACCGCCAAAGCGCGGCTGGCCGAGCTTTCAAAACCAGGCCAATAGTGTTTATTTCGCAACAGAAAAAACCGCGCGATATTGCGGCTTTATTGCAGCGAGCAGCTTGGCGGTAACCGGCAGATCGATCTCATATTCACCTTCTGAATATGGACCCGCTCCGTACGGCCCGACATATATGCCCAACCGATCAAATGTTCTGCCGTTCGACGATCCAATCAGCAAGATATATTCAGATGGCGTCGGACAGGCCTGCATCCAGTCGTCGGACTTGCTACGGTCGACTTTTTCGCCATCGCGCCTTTCGGAGCGTTGTTTATCAAGCAGATCGCAGAAAGATGTTTGAACTTCGCGGTCGAATGCTGCGCCGCTCAGAAACATACTGAGCGGTTCCATGAACTTGCCAGTCTTCTTGTCCCACATTTTTGATGACTGGCCGTACATGCCGTGAGCGCCGCCGTCATAAGTGTACCAGCGCGACGACAGGCTTAAAAAACCGGGAAGATTGGCAACGGTTTGCCAATGCTGCTGCCGGTCGACGGTATATTCAAATATGTTCTCTTTCGGCACAGAAGCATTCATCTTTGCCGCTTCGGCAGCGTTTTGCTTTGCATCATTGCGCAGCCGGGCATGTTCGCGGTCCAATATCCTCTTCAGCTTTGGCATGGCCGAAATATAGGCCGGATAGCTATATCCCACTTCAAAACCTTTGCCCTTTTCGTCAAAGCCGATTGTTTTTTCCTTCGCTGCGGCAGTTTGCGCCATGGCAAGAGCGATGAAAGCCATTGAAGACAAATATCGCGATACTCTCATGATCCTATCCTCCCTCAATCAAGATAATA
>CAVXQH010000003.1:0-490404 GCA_963763915.1 uncultured Alphaproteobacteria bacterium | reverse complement strand
GACTTTATGTTCTTTATATGTTCCTATACGCTCGCCGGAAAAAACTGTGCCGGAGGCCGCGTTAAGAAATATGAACAGAAATGCGAAAAACGCGATTCCGTGTCAAAAGTGTCAAAAGTCAGTTCGGTGCGCGGACGGCTGCATATGTGCGGAAAGCAGGTGAAGGCGGCTGAAAATACGTCGAAATCCGCCACTCTCCGCCGCGTTTTTGCAGCCGATCAAGATAGCTTACGGTGGTCAGCTGTTCGTGTTTTTAGGGCTCGGTCATCAATAACAACGCTACAGTTGATTCCCCGTTCCCGCCGCATGCTTTGCCGCAACATAGCCAAATGTCAGGCTCGGACCGATGCTCGCACCTGCGCCGGGATAGACTCCGCCCATCACCGATGCGGTCGAAACGCCGCATGCATAGAGCCCCTCTATCACTGAACCGTCGGTGCGCTCGACCCGGCCAAGCGCATCGGTCACTGCTCCGCCGTAGGTAGAAACGTCACCCGGAACGACGTCGACCGCATAATATGGTCCTTGATCGATGCGTCCGAGTGCCGGGTTGGGGCCGTGGAACGGATCGCCCAGCCATTTGTCGTAATGTCGCGCGCCCCGGCCAAACTCCTCGTCAACGCCCTTATCAACAAAGCCGTTCCAGCGGTCGATGGTCTGACGCAAAGCTGTGGGATCGCAGTTGATTTGCAGCGCCAGGTCCTCAATCGTCTCTGCTTCTTTCAAATAGCCAGTCTCTTTCCACATCGCATAATATTTCTTCATCTTGACGCCGCCGATGGGATATTTGGCCGCATAATTGGCGTCGAAAATCGCCCAACTGGGAACGGCGGGAACGGTCTTGTTCCGCTCCAGCATATTCTGGCAATATAGTTCGTAACTGCCGCCTTCGTTCATATAGCGGACGCCCGATTGATCGATCAGGATCGAATGCGGCTTGCCGGTAACGCTTTGCATTGGCGGGCGAACATAGCCCTTATCATATCCCGGCATGCGGGTTGTCTGATACCCGACCATTTGGTCCATCTGCGCCAGAACGCCGCCGATACGCTGCATCTCGATATGCAGGTCGCCGGTATCGCCTTCGGGCGTGTTCGACCAAATGGTTTGCGTGCCCGGAAGATACTCATCGCGCATCGCTTGGTTCTGCGCATAGCCGCCTGCGTTGACCAACACACCGAGCTTCGCGCCTATCCTCCCTTGCGGCGTGGCAACGCCGGTCACCTTGCCGCCCTCGACGATCAATTCCGTTGCCGGGCAGTCAGTGCGAAATTCGACACCCGCTTTGAGTGCGGCTTGCAGCATTCGACCTTGTAGCGCGGCACCGGCCGTTACCCAGCGTTGGCCAAGCAACTTGCCGATAACCATACCAACACCGGTTTTCAGGAATGACCAGGTGATCGCCCAGCTTTTGCCGACATAAGCGAATTTCATCCCGTCATCGAGCTTGACCTTCATCTCAAGAAAGCCCGCCCGCAGCTTGCCTTCCCACTCACCCAGTTCTTTTTTGTTGAACGGCTTGGCGGTTACCGTCCTGCTCGTCGCACAGCCACCGGGGGCGTCGTCGTAATAATCGGGCCAAAACTCCGATCCGCGCTCGAGCGCTATTCCCTGATCCACCAGAAAATCGATCATCTTGGCCGCTTCGGTAACATAGGCTAGCCGCTTTTTGTGGCTGGAACCCGGCAGGTCTTCGCAAACCGCGTCGAGATATTCGATGCCTTTGGCGGCGCTATCCTCAGCGCCCATGAAGCGGTTGCCCGGTACCCATATCACCCCGCCTGACTTGGCAGTGGTACCGCCGATGAAGGGCGTTTTTTCAATAATCAGCACTGACTTTCCTGCCTTGCGCATTACCAGTGCAGAGGCCATCGACCCTGCCCCGCTGCCGATCACAACCCAGTCATAGCTCTCGTCCAAACCGCTCACGCCCGCTCTCCTGATTTTCCTGCGGCAAGATGTTCCGCAACACGCGTTGCATTGCAAGCGGGTAGAACATGCCGTCCGCCATATCGCTTGGGCGGCAAGCCTGCATTCACCGGTGGCTTAGCCCCGGATTGTCAGGCGCAAGCCTGACCCGAAGCGCATTTTGCTGGATTGCGGTCGCGACATATTGCCCAACCAGCGTCACAAATTCGATCAGCTGCGCATCGTCCCAGAAATCGGCAAGCCCTGCCCAGGTTGCATCGCAAACCATCTTATCTGTCACCATTTCCTCGACTGCTTTCAGGGCGAAACGGTCTCGATCGCTCCAGCCATGGGCGTCCGATCCTACCGTTACCCGCTCAACCTCTTCATCGGTTACGCCGTAACGCTTGCCGATATCGACGTGCTCGCCCCACTCATAGGGAGCGCCACAGAGCCAGCCCACGCGCAATATTGCAAGCTCACGGTCTCGCTTCGCAATCCGCCCTTCGGCAAAAAACATAGTTCCCATCTCGAGCTGGCAACGAAAAATGCCGGGGTGTTTGACGATCAGGCCGAAATATTCAGGGACGATCTGTGCGCCAAATATCCCGAGAGCCTCATGAATCCGGCGGATGATGTCGAGCGATTTTTGGTCAAATTCCGAGCTCGGCATTGACCCGATACGTTGCGGCTTCGCGACAATTTCTAAATGCCGTGCGGTGAGCGCGTCTTGGTCGTGCATTTTCCTCTCCCTTACTTAAGCGCATAGACCCGCAGAGAAACGGCGCTGCAAGCACCTATCGCCTGTGCGCGCTTCCCATATCGCACCGGCGTGATAGGAATGCACTTATGACTGACTTACCTGTATTCTCGACCATCCTGCTCGAACGGCGTGCACGCTTGCTGGTTGTGACTTTCAACCGTCCCGATGCGATGAACGCGTTCAATCTGGAACAACATGACGAGTTGCCCGTGGCGCTTGCCTTTGCTCGTGATGATGATGCCTCCGATGTCATTATGCTAACCGGCGCTGGGCGGGCATTTTCAGCTGGCGGCGACATCGCGCATATCGAACGCAGCGCTGCAAAACCCGAACTTTTCGACCACGAAGTTGCAATGGCCAGAGCGGTCATCACGACATTGCTCGGTATTGAAAAGCCGGTTGTCTGCCGGTTGAATGGTCATGCTGTCGGACTGGGGGCTACTATTGCACTGTTCTGCGACATTATTTACGCCGCAGAAAATGCCAAGATCGGCGATCCGCATGTCGGGCTGGGGTTGGTTGCTGGCGATGGCGGCGCGATCATTTGGCCCCAACTAGTCGGGCTGGCTAGGGCCAAGGAGTATCTGTTGACCGGTGAACTTCTGAGCGCCACCAAAGCCGCCGAGATCGGGCTGATCAATCGCGCAGTGCCGCACGATGCACTCGACGCTGAGGTCGATGCGCTGTGCCAGAAGCTGCTTTCCGGCGCGCAGCAGGCGATCCGCTGGACCAAAGAGCTCGCCAATGCCGAGCTAAAACGCGTCGCTGGTAGCTTGCTTGATCGTGGGCTGGAGCTCGAATCGCTCTCGGTCCGTACAGCCGACCACCGTGAAGGCGTCGCTGCGCTCAAAGAAAAACGCGCGCCCAAATTTGGCCAGGAAAGCTATTGATTGGCCACGCGGTGCACACCGCCCATATCAAGCACGATCCGTCCGGCTGCCTTCCCCGAGAAAGCCTCGTTCATTGCCGGGATAAAATCCTCAAAGGCATAGGACCGCGCGATTGCCGGGCGCAGCGCGCCGGTTGCGGCAAGCGCCATAACGGTTTCGCGGTTGGCTTGTGCTTCTTGGGGTCGTCGAATGGCAAAGTCACGCATTTGCACGCCAATCAAGCTGGCGCTTTTCAAGAGCGGCAGGTTTGTTTGCAATGCCGCAATCCCCGCTGGAAAACCAATCACCAGATGCCGCCCGTCATACCCCAAACAACGGAACGCAAGCTCGGTCGCATCGCCGCCGACAGGATCAAACACCACATCAACCGGCTTACCGTCGTTTGCGGTTTTCACCTGATCGCGCCAGTCTTCGGCGCCTGTGCTGACTGCGGCGTCCGCACCGCCAGCAAGCGCAGCCGCGCGCTTTTCGGGGCTGGACGCTGACGCGATGACGCGCGCGCCAAGATGCCTGGCGACCTGAACGGCTGCAAATCCTGTACCGCCGGCAGCCCCTAAAACCAGCACGCTTTCGCCGGGTTGCAGCCGCCCCCGAACGGCCAGCGCATAATATGCTGTTTGATAGTTTACAGGAAATACCGCTGCTTCGGCAAAACTAAGCGCTTCAGGTATTTTGCTGACATTTCGCGCAGGCAGGTTCACGGCCTCGGCAAAAACATTGCCAAGCGAACTGCCGAAAACGCGGTCTCCTACAGCAAGCGTGGTGACGCCTTCTCCGAGCGCCTCGACTGTTCCTGCATATTCGCTGCCCGGGATGAACGGCAATGGCGGTTTGAACTGATATTCGCCCTTTGCGGTGAGCACATCGACAAAGGATACGCCCGCCACCTTGATCACAACGCGGACTTCGCCAGCCTGCAGCGGGCCAAGGTCGATATTTCGAATGGCGTAGCTTTCAGGCTGACCGAAGCTATCAGAGATAATCGCCCGGGCCGTCAATGTTGACCACCGTCGCAACGAATAAGGCTGCCTGTGACATTCACGCTCGCGGGACTTGCAAGGAACAGGGCGGCTGTGACGATGTCCTGCGGGTCGGCAACCCGCCCTCTGGGTGAGGGAACGGGTCCCTCGCCGCCGTCGGGCCAGGACTTGACGATATCGGTCTTGAACGCGCCGGGCGACAAAGTGTTGACCCGGACATGCGGGGCATATTCATGCGCGAGACTGACTGACATAGCGTTGAGCGCAGCCTTTGACGAACCATAAGGAATGACGCCCGGCAGCGGCATCAGCGACCCCGATGAAGTAACATTGATGATGCAGCCTGTGCCGTATTCATTTACACTGTCATACATGCGCTTGGCGATCCGGCTGGCCAACCGGAACGGGCCTTTGAAGTTCAAATTCAACACCGAATCGAACAATTGCTCGCTAACTTCATGACTGGGGCAGCGCGGCCCCATACCAGCATTGTTAACGAGAATATCAACACGCCCGAACGCGGCATAGGCCTCCTCAATCAGCGCATCGCATTCATCCCAGCGGCCGACATGGGCGGCAACCGCAAGCGCACGGCGGCCCAGCGTGCGGCATTCGTCGGCCACGACTTCGCAATTTTCCAATTTGCGGCTGGCGATGATGACGTCTGCGCCGCGCTGCGCAAAGGCCTTGACCATTTGATAGCCCAACCCCCGCGACCCACCGGTCACGAGAGCTACTTTTCCGGTCAGGTCGAAAAGCGGATCAGGGGTCATAATGCATCCGGATAGCGCTTTAGCGCTTCGGCAAGGCGGGTAGGGTTATGATCGCTCGGGAACAGACCTTCGGCGGGTTTTGCTTCCTTAAGTATCTTGCGCGCGATTTGTGTGCGGTGAACATCGGTCGGCCCGTCGGCAAAGGCAAGGCTGGCTACGCCAGCCCAGAAAGGCCCGAGGAAAGTCTCGTAAGTGATCCCGAGGCTGCCGTGCACTTGCACTGCGCGGCCAATGATGTCCTGCATCACGCTTGCTGTCGCGACCTTGCACATGGCGATATGCTGCCGCGCCGCGCCGTGCGGTCGCCTGCCCTGCTCAACCTCATCGATAAGCCACGCGGTATGAAGAACGAGCCAGCGAAACTGTTCGAGTTGAATTACCGAATCCGCAATCATCCCTTGGACAAATTGGTGGTCGCCAAGCTTCTTGCCGCGTGTTTGCCGAGACACGGCACGCTCGACCATCATATCGATCGCGCGCTGGCAACGCCCGACGGTTCGCATTGCGTGGTGGATGCGTCCACCGCCCAGCCGCGCCTGTGCGACCTTGAAGCCCTCGCCAGCTCCACCAAGCATAGCATCGGCGGGAACGCGGACCTGATTATAACGGATATAGGCATGCGTGCCTTCGCCCGATTCTTCGCCCACTGTCGCGACGTTGCGGAGGATTTCTATACCCGGCGTTTCGCTCGGTACGATGAACATGCTCATCCGGCTGTGCGGCGGGTTTTCGGGATTGGTCACGGCCATGACGATCAAGAACGAGGCCCATTTTGCGTTCGAAGTGAACCATTTCTCTCCCTCGATCACCCATTCATTGCCGTCCATCCGCGCAGAGCACGTGAACTCGGTGGGGTCCGCTCCCCCTTGCGGCTCGGTCATCGAAAAGGACGAAACAATGTCACCCGCCATGAGCGGCGCGAGAAAGCGCGCCTTTTGCTCTTCGGTTCCAAACATCGCGAGGATTTCGGCATTGCCGGTATCGGGAGCAGCTGTTCCGAAAACTGTAGGAGCCCAGCTCGACCGCCCTAAAATTTCGTTCATGAGCGCCAACTTCACTTGCCCGTAGCCCGGGCCGCCGAGATGCGGACCCAGATGACAGGCCCAAAGGCCACGCTCTTTTACCTGGGCTTGCAGGGGTTTTAGATGCGCGCGCGCCTTTTTATGGCCGACGTCATAAGCTGCCCCCGGGAACAGCAAATCCATCGTCTCGCATTCTTCGCGGACAAAGCCTTGCATCCAGTCGAGCTTCTCCTGAAACACCGCCTCGATGGAAAAATCGATCATCGCATCCTCTCGATCATATCACGTGTATCAATAAAGCACTGCTCGACAATGCGCGCGAAGAACTTACCGGTTTCCTTAGTAAGATGCCCGGCCTCTGCCTGCGCAACTTTATATTCCAGCAAGCAGCCTGACTTAAACTTTGCCAAGATCGAGAAATAATCAAAATCGGCAATATCACGGCCCGTTCCCGCACAGTAATAGCGGCCCAGCTCCTGCCGGGTCGGAAACAGGCGGGGATCGTTGAGCGCGGTTTCGCTGATGCGCCCCGGCATATCCTCATCGCGCATCGATCCGGTGAACCAGCCAAGATCAATCATCGGGTCGCCGATCGTAGATAACTCCCAGTCAATCATCGCAGCCAGCCGTGCAGGCGGGCCGTTTTTGAACATCATATTGGGAGTGCCGGCATCGCCGTGGATGATACCGCGCACTTCGTTTTTCAGGACATGCCCGCGCAACCACGCCTCGGTCTCAGCAAAGCCCTCAAGAAAACGCCCCGCGTACCCGTAGCGATCCATATAACTCGCCAACTGCCCCGCCCAGCGGTCCACTTGGCGTTCCAAAAACTTACCCGGCTTGCCGTAATCAGCCAGACCTATTGCTTCATGGTCGACATTGGCGAGCGCAATCAGACCGTCGATTATCGCAAAGGGAATGCCGTAGGCATAAGGCTCTCGGTCGAACGGCGGCTGATTATGGATCTTCTCATCACGCAAATTCGGTGCCCAGCCCTCCACCTTTTCCATGACGTAGAACGGCGCGCCGATTACGCCTGTGTCTTCGCACGCACCGTAGCAGACCGGATGCGGCACTTCCGTTTGGTTCAGCGCGGTCAATATCCGCGCCTCGCGCAGCACGCCCTTTTCTGCACCCGGCGGGGGCACGACGGGCGGGCGGCGCAAAACCATCGCGCGATTGCCCCGCGATATGGTGAGCACAACATTGGATGTGCCGCCGCTTAATACGGAGGTTTGCAGCGCGCCGCAGCCTAGCTCGGCTACATTTTCGTCGAGCCAGTCGGTCAGGGGACCGTTCGGAGCCAGTTCAGCGAGATTGTGATCCAGTCCTGACACTAAAATGCATTGCCCACGCTACCTGCCGTCGCGCCGTATCCGGGCTGGGCGGGTTCGCCAAAAGCCGAGAGGATCGCAGCATGGCGCGCCTCGAGCACTGCCCGATGGTCGGGATGTGTGATGATGTAGTCCTGCCCCTCTTGGACGGCGCGAACCACCGCACGCCCCATCCAAAGCGGGTCCATCATATTGGCTTCGATGCTGGCAAAAGTCGCGTCATCCAGACACATATCGTTCTTGATAGCCATTGACATACGGCTGCGCGTTAATCCGGGAAATAGCACGGATACACCTACACCATGTTCGGCTAGCTCTTGGCGCAGCGAGTCTGACAGGCCGAGCACGGCAAACTTACTCGCGCAATATGTCCCAAACGGCGCGTGCGGGACAAGGCCATTTACCGAACTGGTGTTCACAATATGGCCACTCCGCCGCGCCTTCATGGCGGGAACAAAAGTCCGAATGCCGCCGTACACCCCGCGCAGGTTTATTGCGATCACGCGGTCAAACTGTTCGGGTGACGTATCAAGCAGGGACTGGAACGGAGTTGAAATACCGGCATTGTTGCAGAGGATATCGACATCGCCGACCGCCGCCTTTACCGCATCCCAGCTGTCCAGCGACGTCACGTCGAGCTGCAACGCCGACGCTTCACTTCCCAGCTCCTCAGCTTTGGCCTGCGCGAAATCAAGGTCAACGTCGGCAAGCACAACCGTGGCTCCTGCTTCGACAAAGGCTTCGGCCATGCCGCCACCAATGCCGCCACCGCCGCCGGTGATCAGAACTGTTCGGCCTGCAACCTCCATCATTTCTGCCTGACCAGCTCTGCCTTTGCCAGCGTCAGTATCTTCGCGAGATCTTCCTGCGCGCTCGGGATCGCCTTTCGGAATGTGGCAAAGCCGTGGACGTTGCCTTCGGCTTGATAATGCTTCACGCGGACGCCCGATTTCCTCAGTTTGGCCACGAATGCCTTGCCGCCATCGCGCAAGGGATCGAGCGATGCGGTCACCAAGACAGTTGGCGGGAAGCCCTTTAGCTTGGCAAGCAAAGCCGAATGGCGCGGACTATTCACATCAGCGGCATAGGCCGTGCCGTAGAAGCTCATATCTGTCTGATCCAGACCGTAGCCTTTGTTAAACGCGGTGCTCGACGGATAGGCTTTGGACGCATCTGCCATCGGGTAAAAGGGAAGTGCCAGCTTAACGGGCACGCTTGCCGGCTTGTCACGAAGCGCAAGTGCAGTCGTCAGCGTCAATGTACCACCGGCACTGTCACCCGACAGGATAAGCCCGGTAAATTGCCGCCCAAACGTGGCGCCATTGTCAGCGATCCAGCGGGTTGCTGCCTCTGCATCATCGGGGGCGGCAGGCCATTTGGCTTCCGGAGCCAGCCGGTACTCGACCGAGACCACCGGCACATCAAGCTGCCGCGCCATTTCGGCGGCAAGCGAAGCGTGCGTGCCGATGCTGCCCACAACAAAACCGCCGCCGTGGTAGAATACCAAAACCGGTCCTGCCGGACGTTCAGCCCTGGCATCAAACAGGCGCAGTTCGATGTCACCTCCCGGGCCGGGCATAGTCAGTGACTTGTCGACCGCAAGTTCACCCAGCGGCAGTTCGGATGCCGACATCATCTGGGCAATTTGCTCTTTGGGGATTTTGCGGATCATCGTGATGGTTTGCGCATTCATCGCAGGACGCGGGCTTTTTGCCAGAGCGTCGAGATAGGCACGAACGTCTGGCCGGACATAAGGAGCGGCAGCCTGCGCAGCCTTCGGCCTTGCATCAACCGGAGCTATGGTAAATGCGCCAAGCCCGGCGGCAATCGCAAGCACCGGCAACAAAGCCTGTTTGGCGTTTTTGAACATCATCTTGATCTCTCCTCAAATGTAAAATTCGCGATAGTCGGAACATAATCCCTAACCGGCCCAAATAAATCGCATCAAACCGTCGCCACAGGATTGCCGTAAATTTTGCGAAGCTCGTGTTTGGCAAGTTTGCCCGACGGTATTCGCGGCAATTCTTCAACAAATTCATAGCTTCTTGGGCACGTTACCGAAGATATGCGTGCACCACACCAAGCGCGCAATTCGGCCTCCAGTTCCGGTCCAGCGTCGGCAAAATCCTTCAGCTGGATGACCGCTTTCACTTCTTCTCCGTATTCGGCATTGGCAACGCCGATCACAGCCACGTCGATCACTTTGGGATGCACGATCAAGCAATCCTCGACAGCTTGCGGGTAGATGTTCACCCCGCCTGAGATGATCATGAAATCCTTCCGGTCTGTCAAAAACAAATAGCCGTCTTCATCCATCCGGCCAATGTCGCCCACGGTGAACCAGTTATCGTGCACAGGGTGCGTAGCTTTCTTGGTTTTCTCGGGGTCGTTGAGATATTCGATATAGCGGCCCGGCGGCGCTTCGAAATAGATAGTCCCGCTTTCGCCAGCGGGCAGCTCTTGCCCGTCTTCGCCGCAAATATGCAGCACGCCGATAGAGGCCTTGCCAACCGAGCCGGGCTTTTCCAGCCATTCGAGTGACGTGATCGCTGTTGCCCCGACCGCCTCGCTGCTGGCATAATATTCGTACAGCACCGGCCCGAACCAGTCGATCATCCGGCGCTTTATTTCGACCGGACACGGTGCAGCAGCATGGACGGCAATCTGCAAAGACGACACGTCATATTTCGCTCTTGTCTCTTCGGGCAAGGCAAGCAGCCGGACAAACATCGTGGGCACAAATTGCGCATGATTGGCACGCCATGTGTCGATTGCCGCTAGTACCGCTTCGGCGGAGAATTTGCGCAGCGTTATGAACGTGCCGCCCATCCGCATTGTCAGCACCATCCCCGACAGAGGAGCAGCATGATAAAGTGGTCCGGCATTGAGCGCAGTCAAAGGCTTGAACGGCTCGTACATCGTCGGCGCGCCTTCATGCTGGTAAAATTCATCAATCGGACCGGGAGCAAAAGGCGCCTTTATCCCTTTGGGCCGCCCGGTCGTGCCGCTGGAATACAGCAAGTGGCAACCGGCAATCTCGTCGGATATCGGCGTCGCGGGCATGTTGGCCATAGCCGCTATCATATCCTCTGTCCCTTCGGACGCATCGGGACCGGCAATAATAAATTCGACATTCGGAATCAGGGTCGCACGTTCCTTCACCAACCGGCGTGTCGCTTCATTTTCGCAAGGTATCATGAACAGCGCTCGGGCGGCGCAGTCGTTGATGATATAGGCGGCTTCCTCAGCCTTCAAATGATGCGAGACAAGAGCCACTACCAAACCGGCGCGGGTTGCCCCCCAATATGCCACGGGAAACGCAATCCAGTTGCCGATGATGAGCGCTACTTTGTCCCCGGCTTTCAAGCCGCGCGCGCGGAACAATTGTGCGACGCGGTTCGATGCCTCGTCGAGCTTTCCGTAGGTCAACGTTTCGCCGGTATCGGCAATGGCAAAGGCTATTCTGTCGGGATCACTCGCTGCAAAACAGGAAGGATGATGGCCCGGCATTTCGCTCCCCTCCCCCCTCGCGCTCTAATCTATCGTTCCTAGAATCGTACCGACTTCATACGTCTCGCCAACCTGCGCAATAATCCTGAGTGTACCGGTCGCAGGGGATTCAACTTCGTTGGTGGATTTATCTGACTCCAGTGCGAATAATGGCTGCCCTTCGGTCACCAGGTCGCCGTCCTTGGCCATCCATTCTGCCAATTGGCCTTCATTCATGGAAAAGCCGATTTTAGGCAGGATAATCTCGGTTGCCATTTTATTGTCCTCGCATTTGGTTTGGCAGAGCTTTGCCACCAACTGTCCGGCTGTGCAATCGGCGGCTTATCTAACGTAGCCTTGCTTGGCAGGCATATCGTTGCCACGATAGGCGGGCATTACATCGCCAGTGCAGCGGCTTCCTGTGCGCAGTCGCGTTTCGGGGGCCCGGCCTTTGCGATTTCTTTTTTTGCGGCCAGCACATCCTTTTGAAAAGCGGGAACCGAATGCAATTTGGCAACAATTGCGGCGGCAGGTACGCGGCCTTCTTCAACATCAGCCAGCCAATGCACGTTGCATACGCGCCTGCTGTCACCAAAAGCTCTGCCTCGTGCGACCAGTTCAGCGGCCCGAGCAGGGACCAGCTCGGCGAGGATAAGGCCCCAACCATAACCAATCGCGCTGTGCCCCGATGGATAAGAGCCGTCCTGCCGCAACATTTTTTCCCAATCCGGCGTGCAGGTCGGCTCACCGTTCACCATGAACGGACGCTGTCGCATATATTTGCGTTTGGCCGCGCCCGTCGACATGCCAAGGTCCGCAGCCGAGGTGCGCAGCAGCTTGTGCAATTTGGGGGTAGCGGTTTCGTTGATCTCAATACCAGCGGCACAGGAAAGCGCACCGGTTGCGCCGGGCTTGAATAGTTCCGCGTCGGCCTTTGCCAGCTCCCAACGCGGCGTGCCGCGCAGTGCAAGAGCGGCCTTCTGCGCCTCGACATCGCGTGCTTCGGCGGCTGAACCGGCGGCAGGCGCAGGCGGCAGCTGAATCACGGAGTCAGGCAGCTCAGTGGGTTTGAGATAGCTCGGGCCAAGACTGCTCGGGCGGACGGGGGCAGCCGTCTCGGCGGCGAAAGCAGCGACGGTAAGGCTGGCAAGGGCGCCAAGCGCAAATAGACTTTTCATGTTCACTCCATTCATCCCGGGCTGAACCCCTCTACAAGGATCGCGCGGTAGTTCGCGGCAAGCTTTCGCAATTTTGCAGCTTCTTGATATTCCTCGCTAAAATACCATTTTCTGGCATCTTCCATGTTGGCAAATTCCAACACGACAATACCATCCGGTGCGTCACCTTCGACAACTTCCATTTTTCCGTAAACCACCAAAGGTTTGACCGCAACGGGCGGTGACTTTTCGCGGTTACGGTTTTGGTAGGCCGCCATGGCGTCTTCGTTGAACACTTCGCCTTCACGAATGAAAATGGCATATGCTGGCATAAAAATCCTTAAATTCCTCGGGTGATCCTCGGGCTACATCGGCGCAGTGTCGACAGTCGGGCGGATGAGAATTTGCGATACGTTAGCGCGCCTCGGCAAACTCACAATGAAAATTATGGCGTCGGCAATGTCGGATGCTTTCATTGCGCCTTCCTTTGTCACGTGCGCCTTCATCATCTTGGCCCATTTGGGATCGGAAACGCTGTCGGCGATTTCGGTTTCAGTCGCACCGGGTTCTACAATCGAAACGCGGATATTGTCGCCGCCCAGTTCCTGCCGGATGCTTTCACTAAATCCGTTCACGCCGTGTTTGCTGGTGGCATAAGAGCCAAATAGCCCAGCGGCACGCCGTCCGGCTGTTGAGCTGATATTGATAATGTCTCCGCCGCCTGCGGCCTTCATATGCGGGACAACTGCGGCAGTTGTGTAGATCGTGCCGTAAAGATTGATATCAATCACCTTGCGCCAGCCATCCAAATCCAGCGATTGAATGCCGCCTGCTTCATTCACCCCTGCGGAGTTTACTAAAATATCGATCTGGCCAAATTCGGCAATGCAGCTTTCAACTGCGGCAAACGCATCCGCTTCATTGGACACGTCCGATACAATTGCCAGAGCCGTTCCCCCCGCCTTTTCGATTCGGGCGACCACTTCATCGAGCCGCGCCTTGCGTCTTCCAGTGATGGCAAGTTTTGCACCGGCAGCAGCCAGCGCGACAGCAGACGCTTCACCGATTCCAGTGCCGCCACCCGTGATGAAGGCCACTTTTCCAGCAAGTTGGACAGACAATATCGATCTCCTTTGAACCCGAGACTTAAGCAGCTATCGCTATCTGGCAAAGCATCTACAGCAATAATCGCAGGGGCGACTTTAGGGGCTTTATCTGGCAGCAGTTCGTCGCTAGTTCCTTAATGCATGGAGACGGGAGACAAGCAAGCTGGCCTTGCAGAATGGCGAGCCTATTGGACGCTACCTATGGCGGCAATGCTCGGCTATTCGACAATTGCGCTGCAAAGTTACGGGATCAGCCCATTTGTTGCGGAACTGGAAAAGGCCTTTGGCTGGGACAGGTCGCAAGTGATGCTGGGCGTGACTGTCGCAACGTTGCTGGGCGTTTTTTTGAATTTTTTCGCTGGTTCTGTCGCTGACCGAATTGGATCCCGCCCAGTTGCCATTTCCGGATTATTTGTCATCACGGGCTCCTTTGCCCTGTGCGGTACAGCCACGGGCAGCAGCTTGAACTGGATGGTGATCTGGACAGGCATTGGCATAGGGACCGTGTTAGTACAGTCGACAATATGGACCCGCGCCATTGCCAGTCGTTTTGACGCCGCGCGCGGCATGGCCTTTGCAGTAGCGCTTATCGGCACGCCGCTTGCCTCCATGATCCTTCCAGCGCTCGCAATGGCGCTTAATGCGCGCTTTGGTTGGCGTGGGGGATTTGCTGGCGTTGGCCTTATTTGGCTTGCGGTGGCACTGCCGGTTGTCTTAATCTTTTTTCGCGAAGCGCCAAGGGCTGAAGTACACGCCGACGCGGTGTCCGAAATCGCAGGCCACAACATAACCAAGGGGTTGGGAACTAAAGCCTTTTACTGTCTGCTCATCTCGTTCAGTTGCTTTTCGATATACAGTCTGGGTATCGCCACAAATCTGGTGCCGCTTTTGACCGAGGCCGGCGCGACCTCGGTAGCAAGCTTGGCCTTTGCAATGGGTCTGGCCGGAATAGGCGCGCGGCTTACCGTCGGATATTTGCTCGACCGCCTGCCAGGCAACATCATAGGCATGTGTACTTTGCTTTTGCCTTTGATTGGCTGCTCGATCCTGCTCACGGACGCCCCGAGCAACTTTATGCTGGCGGTGGCGGCGATCAGTTTCGGAGCCGCTATTGGAGCGGAAATGGACGTAGCACTTTACCTTGGCACGCGCCATTTCGGCTTGAAGAGTTTTGCCGGATTATTCGGGATTATCATGGGCTGCGCCGCGCTACTGTCTAGCTTTTCGCCGTGGATCGCCGGAAAGCTCCACGACATAGCGGGCAATTATGATCTGTTCCTAAAGGTTGTCATGGGCATCATGACGCTTGGCGCGCTCTCAATCCTGATGATCGGACGCGAAGTGCCCAATTGGAGCGCGGCCGAGACTTAAAGCTCCATCCCGTCTTCATGCACCATCCAGCTAACGAAGCGGTGGAGCGGATACATGCCGTCCCAAGGATTGCCTACCGTAGACGGCCCTGCGTCGCCCAGCTGACACACGCGCTGTGCCCCGCCCGCACCCAACAAATCACGGTAGTCGGACATGCGTTCGCTGGGATAAAAGCCCACGGTTTGCGTGGCGACATTCACCCATTTCATGGCCTCGCCCAGATCATCGACGCGCACGACATTGGCAATTTTGTTGATCGGGTGAAAATCGACCGGTGCGTCGGACCGGATGACCAGCCCCTTGCCGTCGGTGCGGCCCCAAACGCCATATTCATCATCCATCATTATCAGCGCTTCGACCTGCTCTTTCAGGTCGAGGCTTAGCGGACGAACGTCGCCAGAAGCCGCTGCACGTTCGGCAATGCAGCGCTGGAACTTGGCGCAGAAGGCATCGACCTGCTCCTGCGGACCTTCAACGAACTGGAACCGACTAGCGGCACAGGCCTCTTGATTGAGCATCATCAGATCCGTCGCCGCTGCTTCGGCCACGCGAGACATAACTTCTTCCGATGCGAGCGCTTCTCGCCCGATCATAGAAATCGATGTTTTGGGATCAAAGCTGACCAGTTGGAAACCCGGCCCCAAATACTGGATCACATTGTTGATCGCATCGCCGCCGCCCCAAGCGACGATCTTGTCAAAATATTGCGGGCGATAAAGTGCGTTCTCAACCGCCGCGTCTCCGCCACGCCAATAGACCGCCGACATGGATTTGACGATCGGATGTTCGGGATCAATCTCGGCCATCGTCCGCAATATCGCCACGGTATAGAAGGGATCAGCCGACGACATTTTGAACAGGTTCACGGCCTTTACCAACGCACCCTGCGCGATGGATTTGACCGCAACCCCGGGGGAATTACCAGGCAGTACATGGATTAGCCGCGGCGAATAGGCGCGAACAAAGCTCTTACGGCCATTGAAATCTTGTTTGGGAATCCAGCCGTCGAGTGCTGCGGGATCAGGGAAATTTTCTTTGAGCTCCGCTTGCAGAATGCGCTTGTCGAGATAGGCGACCGCATGCTTGCCGACATTTTCAAAAACCGAACGCGGCAGGATGTGCGTCGATGCCATCCTGTCAAAGCACTCATGGACATGCTGGTTATCGGGCGCGATCAGCCGCTGGCCAGTTTCGACGAGGAAATCGATAATCTCTGCTGTTGGTACATTAAGAAGTGGAGGAACTTCCGAGCGGGGGTGGACAGCGGCATTTAGATCAAGCTTGGGCGTCGCAAAGGTAACGCCCAGATCGCGCGATTTGTGTGTGGTGTCGCTACCTTCAACCATTTTTCCGCGCAGGAAGAAGGGAGCGGAGACGATGGTTTCATTGGTTTCGACGGTGGATTGAACGTTCATGACATGCCCCGCACATAGGCGTCCACCGTGCCCGCACAGCCGATCTTGTCATCGCCCTTTAAGTCGGCATAGCGGGCGATGTTGTCGCGCACTGATGGTCCTTTGTTTCCGCAAGCGCAGGGGCCGAAATCGATGCTGATCTTGTCGCCTGAAATCACCCCGCCCCAGCGGCCATCGAGCGACAGGTCAAAAAACGCTGCGCGCCCCTCAACTTCGCCCCCTCTTTCATTGGCGCCCATCGGCAGCAATTCGTCGCCCTCTTCATTGAGGATGAACGGAATGATCCACGGCGGCAGGTGATAACGATTACCCCCCTGACATTTGGGCATGCCGCTGTTCAGCTCCTGCATCGAATAATTTTGAAAGTCCCGGTTTTGCGGTATGTTGAATGTCTCGTGGACAAATTGCTTATAATCCGGTGGCAGCAACGCGCGCTTCAATCCGCCGCCCACATAAATACAGTTATCGGAATCAAAGTCCTTGGCGCTATAGCCCTTGTCACGCAACACTTTGGCAACGGCATAAAGCCCGGACCACAGCCCGGCAACCATCAGCTTCTTCTCTCGGTTGGCGATAATCTCTTCTGCGGTCAGGACAATCGCATCGTCTAAAATCTGTTGGCGTTCTTCTGATGTTTGGCCAAAGCCCGCTAGTTCATCAGGCGTCGCGGTACCGTCGGCAATCTTCTTGCGCATCACCACCATCTTGGTCAACGCGCCAACGGTTATTGGCGGTACCGGATAGTTCCAGCGCGGCCATGCTGGATTGGCAAAGGCTGCATATTGTGCCTGCCCGATAATCTGGTTCTTGGGCACAGTCGCCACCGGCGCACAACCAATCAGCTTGCGGTCCTGCTTGGGTTCGACGCCCGATCCCCAAGCGAAAACTTCAACTGTATCGGTACGCGACCAGTCCATATCCTTTTCCGAAGCGATCAACATTGCTGATTTGCCCGTAGTGCCGCTGGAACAAGAAATATAATTGCCCTTTACCTGCAGCTGATCAATCCAATCATCGATATCGGTGATTTTGTCCATGTCGATCGTCGCAACCGCATGTGGCGAAACGGTGCCGAGCCATTTGCTCAGCCGATCCCAGCGTTCTTCGGACAGAAAGCTCTCGGGATAGCTTTTATAGGCAGTGTGCGGAAAGAGCAGCGGTACCATGTCTTCCAGCTTTTCAATTTTTTCGATACCAGCTTCGCTCGCACGGTGGGCAAGCAACTTGATCTTGTCTTTGCGGTCCTGAAACGCTTCATCAAGCCCAGCAACTTGCGTTGCGTGTAGCTCGCTCCACTCTATGTTAAAACGGTCCGCTTTGCCTTGAAATCCTAATAATTTTTCAGTGGCAACGCCCATATTGTGCTTTTCCTCTTCCCGATTCCTTAATGGCACCCTATACGTTTCATTATGAATAGTCGAGCGAGGAATTCTATTGCTGGTCGCCCAACCCGCCAGCACGCTGAAATGCGCCACGCAGAATTGCTGGATTGTGCTCTCGACATGTTCCTCGAAGGCGGCTTTGAACGGACGACTATTGAAGCGATTGCTGCTTCCCTCGGCATGACCAAACGCACCGTATACGCCCGTTACCCCGACAAAGCTGCGCTGTTCCGCGCTGTGGTTGAGCGGGCCATTGAGCGTTACATAATTCCCCCCGAACAATTGGCGGCGACTGACAAGGGCGATCTGGAGGGTACACTTACTGCAATCGCGTATCTGCGCATCGCCAACATAATGTCTCCCGAAGGCCTGAGGATGCAGCGCATCCTGAATGCAGAAGCCCCACGCTTCCCTGATATTTTTGACCGCTTTTATAACAAAGCAGCAAAACCGACGGTCGATTTCCTTGCAACGTTGTTGCGCCGCGCAGCGGAGAGCGGTGATGTCATTAGCGAAGATCCTGACGCCGCTGCACTTGCTTTCATGAGCATGGTAATTGGAGCGCCGGCGCGCATAATCGTTGCAGGTAGCGCCATCGCTCCAGCGGAATTGGACAAGCGCATCCGATTCTCCGTGCGACTGTTCCTGAACGGGGTAAAACCGCGCTGAGCGAGGAGAGAAGTATGCGGGGCAAAAGCTATTGGGGGGAGCTTGGCGCCAATTGGCATACGTTGCTGGCATCGGCGACCGGCCTCGCACTGGGTGCCGCGATCAACCATTATGCTTCAAACCTGTTCGGGCCAGCGCTGCTAAAGGAGTTCGGCTGGCAAAAATCCGAACTTGCTCTGGTCGGAACTTTGTCGTTGATAAATCTTATTTTCTTGCCCTTGATTGGGCGCTTCACGGACCGATATGGGGCACGTGTTGCCGCCATAATCGGCTTCATAGCGGTGGCATTTTCCTATTTTGCCTATTCACGCATGAACGGCGAACTGTGGCAATATTTTGCGATCACCGGCCTTCACATGGTCTTCGGGGTGATGACCACTACCATCGTTTTTGGTCGGGTCATTGTGGAGAGATTTGATGCGGCACGCGGGATTGCTCTCTCGATCCTGATGACTGGTGCACCGCTTGCTGCTGCGATATTTGTGCCGATCCTGGGCAAGATTATCGCGAAGGATGGTTGGCGCAGCGGCTACGAAATGATGATGTGGGTTACCCTGGTCGCAGGTGCCATTGCCATAACCTTTATCGGACCAAAGAAAGACGCCGATCTGGTCGTGACCGAAAGACCAAGACTTACTCTCGCCGAATTCAAACAGGTTGCGCGGCACCCTGCCTTTTTGTTGTTGGTGGGCGGGATGTTTTTGTGCAACATCCCCCAGATATTGGTGGGTGGCCAGCTCAACATCTTGCTCGAAGAAAACGGATCGCCCGCGGCTCTCGCGGCTTGGATCGTGTCGCTTTTTGCCAGCGGCGTGATTGTCGGGCGCTTCTTAAGCGGTCTTGCGCTTGACAAATTCCCCGCCGAATATGTCGCATTATTCGCACTCGGGCTTCCGGCCATTGGTTATTTTGCTTTGGCAACACCCTTTGACCCGGTCTGGTTGCTTGCAGGTTCGGTCCTGATTGTGGGACTTGCACAAGGCGCAGAGGGCGATCTCGGCGCGTATCTCGCGTCGCGCAAATTCGGCGTGAAGCATTTCAGCTTTGTCTACAGTTTTCTGATTGTCGCCATAGGTCTGGCCAATGCACTAGGTTCAGCAATACTTAGCGTGACCCTTGCGAACACCGGGCGATTTGATGCATTCCTCATCGTCTGTGCAATCGCCACCTTGTCCGGGGCGCTGGCTTTTGTATTTGCTGGCAAGTCCAAGTTCGCAGCAGCAAGCATGCAAGAAGCATGAAAAGCACCAATCAGGACATAGCGTCGAGCGCCTATTGGGGCGAGCTGCGCGCCCACGCCAGACCATTGTTTGCGGCCACCTTGGGCGTTGCCTTTGGCATGTCGATCAACACCTATACGTCGAGCCTATTCGGCGCGCATTTGATCAAGGAGTTTGGCTGGCAACGGTCTGACTTTGCGCTCATCGGCATCTTTGCCTTCGTCTTGTTTCTGATACTGCCGGTTATCGGGCGGTTGACCGACCAATTGGGGGTTCGTGTGGCGGCGGGCTTTGGTGTTCTTCTGATACCGCTATCCTTCATCGCGTTAAGTCAGATGAACGGCGATTTGCACGTCTTCTTCTTGCTCAATTTTTTCCAGATTATAGTGATGAGCTTTGCCACATCTACCGTGTACAACCGTGTCGTATCAGATCGTTTCATCAATGCGCGCGGCATTGCCTTTGCCATTGTGATGATGGGCGCGCCGTTGGTGGGCGTACCGCTGGCGCCGTGGTTGGGCGACTTCATCGATGCCAACGGCTGGCGCGCGGGCTATCTGGCAATGGGGGTAATCTGTTTTGTCTTTGGGATTATCGCGCTGTTCCTGCTGCCCCCTGTCGGGCCGCGCACACCAAAGCCGTCGCATCTGCGCGCTGATTTCGCGCTTGTTTCACGCAGCAAGCCGTTCTGGTTGCTGGCCGGCGGTATGTGGCTGGTCAATTTACCGCAAGCAGTGGGCGCGTCGCAGCTGATGATCATGCTGGCAGAACAGGGGATCAGCCTGAAGGCTGCGGGATTCCTCTCGCTGTATCCCGCAGGTGTCATCATCGGCCGCCTCTTCTTTGGCGCGGCGCTCGACCGGATGGCACCGCATATCGTGGGCGGTATCGGTCTGGCTTTGCCAGCGCTCGGCTTTGCTATCCTTGCAAGCTACACCGGCCAGCCGTTGGCCATTGGCTGTTCAGTACTGCTGATGGGATTGGCCCAGGGGGCAGAGGGCGATGTCGCCTCCTTCCTTGTCGGGCGGCATTTCCCGCTGGGGATCTTCGCCTCGGTCAATGGCCTTATTGCCGGCTTTACGGCTCTGGGAGCATCAATAGGTTCATTGATACTTGCCGCCATGTTGAACTTCAGCGACACGTTCACCGCCTTCCTACTATTTTCCATTGCGGTCACCTTGATCGGCAGCGCGCTGATCGCTTTGGTTGGCCCGGGCAAGAAGGAGATTTATCTGCATGCTACCGAATAAGACAGCTGTCATCACCGGAGCAAGTTCGGGCATTGGCAAGGAAACCGCCAAGGCACTCGCCGCAAAAGGCTGGCATGTGATCGCCCATGGTCGCGATGCGGAGCGAACCGTCGTTGCGGAAGCCGAGCTTCGGTCGGTTGCCAAAGCCAAAGTCGACATGGTCGTAGGTGACCTTAGCTTGCTATCCGACACAGCGCGGATGGTAGATGAAATTGCGGCGCTGACCGACAAGATCCATGTGCTTGTCAACAATGCAGGTGGCACCCGTGCGACGTTGGTCATTACGCCCGAAGGCAATGAAGCGACCTTTGCCGGAAACCATCTCGGCCATTTTTTGCTGACTACCCGGTTGTTTCCGCAGCTGAAAGCCGCAGCGGCGCAGAGTGCGCCCGGGACCGTCCGCGTGCTTGCAACGTCATCGTCGGGCCATGCGTCAAGCCCGCCGATCAACTGGGATGATCTGCAATTGATCGACCAAGGAATTTCGGGCGACTGGCTATCGGGCAAATCATACTGCCTCGCCAAGCTGTGCAACATATTGTTCAGCCGAGAGCTTCAGCGGCAGGTGGATGCCGAGGGGATCATTGCGGTTGCCATGCAGCCCGGCGTCGTACTCAGCAATTTCAAGAACCACTGCACCCCGCAGATGAAGGCCTATATGGAGACGCTTGAAGGCGACACGCCCGACATCACTGCCCAGTCGATGGTCTGGTTGGCAGCGGAAGCAGCCGCCGATCAGGTGAAAGGCAGATATTTTGAGAAATCCGGCGTAATAACGCCGTCCGACGCGGCGCTAGACAACGCACTTGCCGCGCGGCTTTGGCAGGAAAGCGAGAAGTTGCTGGCGAAAGTCGGCTTCTAGGCGACACGAAACAATATGGAAGAGGGGACAATGTTTTCTCACCGCAGCACCGATGGACACACATGACTTGTTGACACATTTGACACGAAAACGGGTTTTTTTGAACAATCCCTTCTCTACCAATTTACGCCGCGAAAAATGCCTGTCGTCTGCACCCAATGGCGCAAAAAACAATGAGAACAATATAGGAACACATTTTGAATTTGTCAAGGCCATTTCGTTGCAATCCCCCAAACGGGGTACAGGCATTCCCATCGCCTTGCCGATGCTAGCCAAGACAATCGCGAATCCGGTTGCGTGTCGGGCGTGCGAAATGCGATTATCACGCAAACCCAATTTTTAAGCCCCCTCAGGAGCATGATATGGCTGAAGCTGACAATCAGGAAATGGCGCAAGCCGCGAAAAAATATTGGTCTGCCGAAGGCTATACCGAAGGCGGCGTGATCCGCGAGGTAGACTATGCAACACAGTCGGGTGGGCTTGATCCCTCGCTTGAAGGTATCAAGATCGTCGATACCGACACGCATATTACCGAAGCGCCAGACTTGTTCACCAGCCGCGCTCCCGCCAAATATAAAGACAAAGTACCTTATGTGAAGTTGGACACCGACGGCGTCGAACGCTGGTATGTTGGCGACCGCAATTTCGGTTCAATGGGCGGCAATGTCATTCGCAAAGACAATAACAAGCTGCTTGGTCGCTTGGCTTTTCCAAAGCTTGAGCAAGCCCATCCTGGCGGACACTTAATGAAAGAGCGCCTGCAAGCGATGAACGACATGGGCGTCTATGCGCAGGTTTGTTATCAAAACTCTGGCGTGACACAGGCAGGTTCGTTGATGAGCCTTGGCGACAATGACCTCGCGCTGGAAATCATACGTATCTACAACGATGCTTCTGCCGAATATCAGCAGGTTTCGGGCCAGCGTATCTTCAATATGGCGCATCTACCTTTTTGGGACCAAAAAGAGCTGGAGAAAGAAGCACGCCGCTGCATCGATATGGGGCTAAAAGGCTTTGTGCTGCCCGACACGCCCGAACGTGTCGGCGTGCCCAGCTTCATGCATGATTATTGGACGCCGTTCCTTGAAATGATTTCAGATGAAGGCGTGCCGCTGAATTTCCACCTCAATTCTGCCGTCGATCCCAATACGATCACGTGGGAAGGATTTGGATTTGAACAAACGCTTGCGGTTGTCGCGACTATGTTCTCGATTGGCAATGCGGCGACACTTGGCAACTGGATGGTGTCGGGTCGGCTAGACCGCCATCCCGGTCTAAAGATTGGCCTTATCGAAAGCGGTATGGGCTGGGTACCGTTCGCGGTTGAAGCGCTGGAGCATCAGTTCCGCGAGATGATGCCCAGCAGCAAGACCAACCTGTCGCGCCGTCCGAAAGAATATTTCCGCGACCATTTCTGGTGCACATTTTGGTTCGAAAGCGCCGGGCCAAAGCTTCTCTTAGAAGAAATCGGCGTTGACAAGGTCATGTTCGAAACCGATTTCCCGCATCCAACGTCGCTCTATCCCGGCGTGCAGGCGCACATCGTCGATGTCCTCGGCGGGTATGACTTTGCGACCAAGAAAAAGGTTCTGCAGGATAACGCGGTTAGCCTTTATAATCTGCCGATCGCATAAGGCCTGATGGGGCGGGTTTGGGATCAGAACCCTAAAGCGCGTCCCACTCTATCGGCAGATAATCGATCCCGAAGGTCCTTCCGGTATGATAGCGGTAGGTCTCTCCGGGTTTGATATGGATATTGCCGAAGCGCGCCAGAAACTCTTCGATCACTATTCGGATTTCACGTTTCGCCAAGTGAACGCCAAGGCAATTATGCGGGCCAAAGCCAAAAGCAATATGCCGAGGTTTACGTTCAATATCAATCACATGCGGATTTTCAAATAGTGCGGGATCGCGGCCTGCTAAGCTAAGCGGCATGTTGATCTCATCGCCCTTGCGCAGCGGCGCGCCGTGAAAGAAACAGTCCTTGGCAACTTCGCGGTGGGTGACCACGACAGAGAAAGCGCGGGTAAACTCCTCGATAGCGGCTGGGATATCCGCCGGGTTTTCGCGCAACCGCATCTGTAGTTCGGGATGCATGGCCAAATGTCGCATGATCCAACCGATTGTGCTGTACACTGTATCGAGCCCGCCGACCCAGAGCACATAATACATCCCCATCATCTCGAGATGGGTGAGCGCGCGGCCTTCAAACTCGCCAGTGGTTATAGCACGGTTCAGGCCATTTGAGGGCGCGACAAGCTGCGCCTCTTTATGCTCTTTCAAATAGGCATAAATTTCACGCGCCGCTTTCACCCTGTCCATCATATCAGGCGCGCGCATCAGGTCTTCCTCCCATTTCAGGAAGTCGCCCGCACGGTCACGCGGCAGCGCCATAAGGTCGAGGAAAACATGCGTCGGAAACGGCACGGCAAAGTCGTGAACAAACTCACAGCCGCCCTTGTCGGCAAATATATCGATAAGCGCTGTGCAGGACGCGCGCACAGCATCCCCCAGCGCATTTATTTCCTTGGGCGTGAATTGCGGGTTGAGATTGCGCCGGTAACCATGGTGCGCGGGCGGGTCGATCTCGATGGGATTGAGACGGACATTTTCACCAACCAGATCTGCGATCATCCCCTTGCGCTCGGCGGTGAAATGTTCGTGGTCCATGAAAATCTCGACGATGACATCATGGCGCGTCGCCACCCAGCCCGGGCGTCCATAGCTACCATCGGTTGCCCAGAATACTGGCGGCATTTCATGTAAGCGCGCGACCGAAAGAAATGGATCATCACCCTCAGCAGTAAATGCGTCGAAACTGCCCTGCCAAACAAGCTCAGGCGAAATATGCAACGGTACAGCTGTTTCTTTGGTCATATTGGCCCAGTTTTCTGTATCATTTGGGAATTTGCAAGCAGATTGGATTGGCAATCGCCGGGACATTGTTACCAACAGCCGGTTGCAAGCCTTTCCAAAGCTTGAAAGATGGACGCCGACATTTTTATTGGAGTATTTTGCGTGAACGAACCTAGCAATCTCGATCCCTTTACCGGCAAAGTCGCACTGATTTTCGGCTCTGGCCAAAATATCGGGCGCGCCATTGCGCATGAATTTGCAAGTCGCGGCGCGAGGATCGCGGTCGCCGACATTAATTTTGAAGGTGCCCAAGAAACCGCGCAATCGATCAACGACGCGGGCGGTGAGGCCATCGCGCTTGCTTGCGACGTTACTAACAGCGAAGCGATCCTCGCCGCCGCAAACGCCACCGCCGCGCAGCTGGGCGAGGCCGATATCGTGATGAATAACGCAGGCCTGCTACACAATGGCTATCCCGAAGATATCCCGCTTGCCGAATGGGAGCGGATGTTCGGTGTGAACTTTTTTGGCATGGTGCGCTCGAACGAGATATTCCTGCCGCGGATGATTGCGCGGGGATCGGGCTGGATCGTAAATACCTCGTCCTTTGCCGGGACCTATCCCTTTGCGCTCAACCGCATTCCTTATGCCGCATCGAAAGCGGCTGTTCTTTCCATGTCGCAGAATATGGCGCTCCATCTCATACCGAAAAACGTGCGTGTCAGCTGTCTGATACCCGGGCCGGTAATGACGGACTCGGTCAATAATATGCGGACATTTTCCGGCGATATGCCAATGGTTGGTCCCGGCAAGCATCTGCGTGTCAAATCGCAAGCCGAGGCAGCAACAATCCTTGCCGACGGGATGGCAGCGGGTAAAATTTTAATCCCGACCGACGACGCGCTTTGGGACACATTGGCCCAATGGGCACCAGACCCTGACGCGTTCATCCGTGACAAGATCTCGGCCATTGCCAGCGGCGATGGTGGCAGGCCTTATTTGTAACTAGGGCGTTTTGTCCGGCTACAGCTGCGCGACGACTTGCGCCATGTCAGCAGTCGTCCGGATACCCGGGGCCGCAGCACATAGCGTATGAACCGAATTGACCGCGCGGTGGGCGGTAAAGCCCGGCGTGACCTTTGGATATTCTTCCTGAGTACAGGGGAAGGTGATGTTCATTTCCATCGGCGTGTCACCCTCGACCGCAACTTTCCAACCAGATTCGCGCAGGCCCCAATTCGCTTCGATATCAGTCGTGCAATACCAGTTGGCACGAAAACGCAGGCGCGACTTGCCATCTTTCTTGCCCTCTATCGTAATCCGCTGCGCGCCAACAGTTCCGGCCTCGATAATGCCCGCTGCGATCTGCTTGGTCGAACGGGCGGCGGACAGCTCACCGAAAGCTTCCCAGCTATCGATATCGATACCTGACGCTTCAGCCACTTGCGCCAGGCTGCCCGCGAAGTCATGCTTCACATAGTCTACCTTGCGCTGGTCAAATTGCCCGGGGGAAACCCCGTAGCCCATGATGTTGAAAATCATGTCTGGCGAGTTGCGGCTGGTCATATCGGCATATTCGTCGATGGTTATGCAATCGAGTCGCCGCTGTAACGACAGGAGCTGGATCACCATCGATTCCGATATAAAGCCCGGGCTCGAACCCGTCGAATATATCGAGCTGTTGCCGGTGGCGCACGCTGATTCGATCTGTGCGCGCACTTGCGGATCCATCGAATCCGGATGATGAAAATCACCGCGGGTGGTGACGACATTTTTTCCGCTGGCAAGCAAGCGACACAGCTCTGCTATGTCGGTTCCTTGCCGCATGTAGAGCACGCAGTCTGCATCAGTACCGACGAGCACATCGACCTCACTTGTCGCGATTACACCCGTGTCGGGACAAGCGCCTTCATAGCCAATATCGCGCTCGATCAGCCTTGCCGCATCAAGCCCAACTTTTTCAGCGTTACTCACCCAAAGCCCGACCAGCTCCATATGGGCATGTTCAACCACCCGGCGGAGCGAACGGGTCCCTACATTACCCGTAGCCCACTGGATGACACGGAGCTTTTTTGTGGCATCTGCCATAGCGACTAGAATTTATAGCCGAGCGAAACACCCCAGCTCTTTGGCGCATTCCAGATGGAGCCTATGCCAAGCGTGTTGAACAATACCTGCGTTTTATAGCGTTGGTTTGTCAAATTGTCGCCAAAGACCGCAAGCGTGAACTGCTCGCTCGCATCGGTCCACTGTGCGCGGATCGACAGCACTTCATAGCCGTCCTGGCGGAACTGCTGTTCGGGATCAAAATAGAAGGACGATGTGTAATAGAGGTTGGCCGATGTCATGAAGCGGCCACCGAACAGTTCATAGCTGTAGCTGGCGCCCAAATTTCCGGTGAAGTCTGGCGCACGCTGCATTTTGAAGCCCGAGGCATCGGTGAGCGACTGGACCAGCGAACCGGCACCCAGTCCGCCGAAAGCGGGCGGCACGCAGAATAGCAGGCTTGTGTTGGCCGCGGTCGGATCGCAGTAGCTATAGAAAGGCGCATTGGGGAATGACTTGTACCGCGCATGGGTTAACGCGACGCCGCCGTTCAGGTTAAACGCTTCGCTGGCGCGGTAGCGCACTTGCGCTTCTGCTCCGTAAATTTCTGACGAAGCCGCATTACGGATTTGTGCCGCGCCGCTTTGAAAGCTTGAGACTTGCAGGTTCTTATAGTCATAATAGAAGCCGGCGAGATCAACAGCGAATTTGCGGTTGTCGAATTTGTAACCAACCTCGAACGCATTGATATTTTCGGGCTTCACCGGCAGCTGCGACAGGCCGCCAACGTTCAAGATACCGGCTTTATAGCCCTTGGTAAAAGAACCGTAGACGCTGCTGTCTTCGCTCGGCTTATACCGCAACACAAGGCGCGGTGTGAAACTGTCATTTGAAAGCGTTTGTACCGGAATGCGCGTGCCGGGCGCACCGGTAAAGGCAACGGGAAGGCCCGTGGGGCCGGTGTAGGAAGTGGTGAAAGGGTTCGTGGTGAAATAGCTGTCTGCCACCAGATCATGGCTATAGCGACCGCCCGCCGTGATGAAGAACTTTTCGCTCACTTGATAGGTCAGATCAAGAAAGGCAGCGTAGCTTTTTGTCGTTGTGCTTGATCCACCAAAATCAAAAAACGGTGTGCCAAAGGAAGCGTCAACATCCCATGTATCGCGGACTTGGAAATAGTTGACCCCCGCAGTCCATTGCAACGGCGCGCCAGCTTTTGAATTGAGAAGAAATTCCTGCCCCCAGCTTTCATCGTCAACGCCAATGAATATGTTGAACAATGTCAACGCGGTTGCATCGAGATCGGCAAAGCTGGGCGTTTTGTCCCGCCGGTATTGGGTGTAGCTGGTCAATTCAGCAAAGCCGAGATCCGCCTTCACAGTGCCTTGTGCTACGTCCGATTTGGTCTTGAAGCTAAGCGGGCCATTCAAATTCACGGCACCCGGAGAAACCGCACGCGATCCGTTCGGCGTATAAAAATAAACAAGCGGCAAGCCCGCTGAACTTGTTTTGCCGTAAATTGCCCTGCCCGCAGCAGAAACCTGATTGAAGAAACCCGCTTCGCCTGTTTGGTCGACATAGGCGTTGAGCAACTGCGTCATGGGATTGCTTGCTTCGGAATGGGTGTAGCGCAACATGACCGACGCATTGTCGGACAAGTCAACCTTTACCCCGCCGCGTACAGACCAAGCGTCACGCTTGCCGATTTTATTGTCGCCGTTCTGCAAATTGGTGAAATGCCCATCGCCGCGGCTGTAAACTGCCTCAAGATCAACCGCGATGTTGGATGACAAACCAAATGTCACATAGCCTTGCGCGACGGCTTCATTGCGTTTTCCGTAAGTGGCGCGAAACTCGCCAGCTGCTTCGGTGCTGGGATCGGCAGTGGTCACAAGTATCGCTCCACCAGTGGTGTTGCGACCAAATAACGTGCCCTGCGGGCCTTTCAAAACTTGGATGTTTTTTACCCGCATCAGCTGGAAATCGGCGACATAGGGATTGGACTGAAAGAAGCCGTCGACATAGATGCCAACATTGGGTCCGCCACCGGAAGTCGTCACAGCGGTACCGATCCCGCGAATGGAGGGCTGCACGGCGGCGCCCTGGCTATCAAAGCGAAGGCCCGGGGTGATTTTCACTGTATCGCCTAACGACTTTACATTGGCGACGTCGAGCTGCTCCTGATCGAGCGTGGTCACGGTGATCGGTACATCGCGTGCATTTTCCTGGCGGCGCTGCGCAGTCACAACTATTTCGGCATTGTCGGTCGCGGTTTCATCGGCAGTTTGTGCTTGTGCAGGTGCAACAGCCAGCATGCTTGCTAAAACAAGAGCAGAAGCAGCGGTCAAAAAAGCGGTGTATTTCATGGCATATCCTCCCATCAGGAACCGCGCTTGGATGCGCGGACAATTGAACTGGGAAAACGATATGCCATTTGTTCGAAGGCTCAATCCAATCGCGACATCTAGCGCAATTGCAAACGATTGCGGTGGTCAACCAACGCTCCGGCGATTGGAACTTCAACGGTTACAGCTGCTTTGGGAACAAGCCTAGGGTCCGATAAATCCGACATTGCTTTGTTTTAGATCGGGGGAGTCCGCGCGCCACCGGACGGAGCCGAACGGCCGTTCGAGCCGTCTACGGATGACTTTGGGAAGCGCGGAACAGAATGAATCCGCAAAAGCTTGTGCATCGCGGTCAGCCTGCGTGAAGCGATTGCGCATCCGCAAATAATCCCCCCATGTCGGGCAATGATAGCGTTCGGTCCACGACGTAGGATCGGCAATGTCTCTGGCGATGGACCAATTAAACCCGCCATTGCGTAATCTTGCGGCTTGTACGGCGCGCATCGCATCATAGAAGTCGCGCGCTTGTTCGGGGTCGACGCGGTAATCAATCGCAATGCTGATCGGACCTGAACGCAGCGTCAGGCCGAGCGCGACGTCAGGCTCAGAATTTAGCTCGACCGTTTCGACCTTGGCATCTGCGGCTTCTGGCAGCGGCGACAGCAATCCAAAAAGCGGGGTCAGGCCAAGCGCTATGCCCGAGGCGACCATCGCCGCTGTCACCCCCCAACCCTGCGCAACCGCGCCCCACATCACTGAACCGATGGCGATCCCGCCAGTCAGCGAGGCAGAGAATAAAGACAATGCCCGCGCCGTTACCCAACGCGGGGCAGAAAGCTGAACGCTGACATTCAGCATCGAAATGGTCATGATGCTTGATGCGCTGGCCGCTGCAAAAAGAAGGCAGCTGAGGATCAGATTATGACTGAAGCCCAAGGCAGCAAGCATGATCCCGGAAAAAATAGACATGCAGCGGATCGCGGTCTCCGCACGGAATTTCGCAGTGACGCGACCAACAAGCATAGCACCGCCAACTGCGCCCACACCGCCTGCTCCTAGCAACAGGCCGTATGTGCTGGCATTGCCGCCAAGGAGATCCTTGGCAAGAAGCGGCGCAAGCGCGCCAGCCGTGGCCCCTGCCAGCGCAATGACGAAAGATCGGCCAAGCACCTTGCGGATGGCTTGCGAATGCATGGCGTAGCGCGCACCAGAAACTATCGCGCGGTCAATCCGCTCGGGCGGCAACCGCGAGGGCACTTGTTGCCGCTTCCAAAAGAAATAAACGAGCAACAACGGCGCGTAACAAAAAGCATTTATCGCGAACGCGGCCTGCGCCCCAGCAGCCAAAACGACGAGTCCGCCAATGGCAGGGCCAAAACTACGTGCCAAATTGTAACTGATAGAACCAAGCGCAATTGCAGACGGCAGGTTTTTTGCAGAAACCTGTTCGCCAACCGAAGACTGCCAAGCGGGGACATAGATCGCCACGCCCACGCCGATCAGGCTGCAAAACGCCAGTAACACCCAAGGCGTGGTCAGTTCCATATAGGCAAGTGCGGTCAATAAAGCCGCGCAAATGATCGATATGGCGAGGCCGGTGATCGCAATTTTGCGGCGATCAAGCATGTCGGCAATCGCGCCAGCAGGAACAGCAACCAGCATCAAGGGAAGCATAAGAGCGGTCTGCACCAACGCCACCATAGTCGGCGAAGACGTCAGCCGGGTCATTTCCCACGCGGCACCCACACCCAAAATCAGCTGTCCGAAATTGGAAAGCAGACTTGCTGTCCAGACCCGCCGAAAGGTGGGCTCGCGAAGCGGCGCAAAAGTGCTGCCCGAGTTCTTATGTTCCGCTGTGCCCGCCATATTTCTTACCTACCCGACCTGCGCTGGTCCGCAAGTGAAACAATCGCAACCGCGATTGCCGACACTATGGCGCAAGCAAATACACTTGTGCCATAGGACAGGAAATACGCACACGCCTGGGAGCATTCTAAATGACCGAAGCCTATATCATCGATACCGTCCGTACGCCGCGCAGCATCGGCAAGATGGGCAAGGGCGCACTTTCGGCGATGCATCCCGAGCATTTGTCAGCCGCTGTGCTGGCCGCGATCAAGGAGCGCAACAACCTCAACACCGCGGATGTCGACGATGTCATCTGGGGGGTATCGGGCGCGGTAGGATTGCAGTCCGGAGATATTGGCCGCAACGCAGCACTCGATGCCGGATATGACGTGAAGGCTGGCGGCGTGACGCTTAACCGCTTCTGCGGTTCCAGCATCACTGCGACCAATTTCGGCGCGGGGATGATCATGGCCGGTATGCACGATCTGGTCGTATCAGGCGGTATGGATATGATGTCTTACGTCACGCATTACGGCGCGAAAATACGCGAGGCCGGTCTTGGCGGCGGTGGCATGGGTGCCGGAAACCCGCGCCTGCAGGCCAAGCACCCGCAGAGTAACCAGGGCGTATGCGCTGACGCCATTGCCGCGATGGAAGATATCAGCAGGGCTGATCTTGAAGCCTTAGGTGTCGAGAGCCAGCGCCGTGCAGCCATCGCGATTGCCGAAGGACGCTTTGCCAGATCGACGATCAGCGTGAAGGATGATGACGGCAATGTAATCCTCGATCATGAGGAATATCCACGTCCGGAAACCACAGCAGAGGGACTAGCGCAGTTAAAGCCTGCCTTTGAAATGTTCCTCGACATGCCGTCCGCGAAGGACGGGCTGACATTCCGCCAGCTGATCAATCAGGTATATCCGCAGGTCGATATCCAGCCGATCCACCATGTGGGGATCAGCTCTGGCGTGGTTGACGGGGCTGCGGCTATCTTGCTTGCCTCAAAAGAATATGCCGAGAAAAACGGTTTGAAGCCGCGCGCCCGAATCGTAGCGATGGCCGAAACCGGCGATTGCCCGACGCTAATGCTCAATGGTCCGGTGCCCGCGGCGAAAAAGGTCTTGGCAAAAGCAGGCCTGACAAAAGAGGATATTGACGTCTGGGAAGTCAACGAAGCTTTCGCTGTTGTGGTCGAAAAATTCATCCGCGATCTCGGGCTCGACCGGGCAAAAGTAAACATCAACGGCGGCTCGATTGCTTTGGGCCATCCGATTGCGGGAACCGGCGCAATCCTTATCGGAACAGCGCTTGACGAGCTGGAACGAACCGGCGGACGCTACGGCCTTGTCACTATGTGCGCTGCTGGCGGCATGGCACCGGCGATCATTATCGAGCGAATTTAGCCTGATGCCAGAGCCGCACGGCAAAGGCAGTGACGAAAATAGAATAAGGAAATTGCGCTTGGTCGGATAAAAAACGAGATCATCTCATTTTTGTTGACAACATCTTTTGTTCGATGAACAACGGTGTTGATTAGAGGAGAGTGATCATGGCAAGTGCACCCGAGTCGAATAAAGCAAAGATTGCGAAGCGCGTTATTGAGGTTCTTGAATTTTTCGATGAAGAGAACCGCGAAGCAACGGTAATGGACATTGTCCGCCGATACGGTCGCCCACAATCCAGCACCTCGGAATTGCTCTCCAGCATGGTTGATCTTGGCCTTCTGTATAAAGACCCATGCTCGCGGTCCTATATCCTGACTCCAAGAGCTGCGATGCTCGGTTCACATTTCCAACCGCCAGTGGTGCGCGACGGTCGCTTGACAACTTTGCTTGACCGGTTGGTGCAACAAACGGGCCTTAGCGTCGCGATCTTTGGTATGGTCGGCATGAATGCACAGATTTTCACATGGCGTAATGGAACCAAGAAACTGCGAACTTCGGAACGTCGCGGTTTTTGTGGCGGTTTGCTCGAAAGCCTGACCGATACCGCGCCGGGTATTTTGCTGTTGTCGACTGTGGCACAGCCCCGCCGTGACGGCCTTGTGCGTCGGTTGAACGCCGAAGCATCCGATGACAAGAAATTCTCCTTCTCCGAAATGAGCGCGCAGATCGATGCGGTGCGGCGCAGCGGCTTTGTTAGCGGTGCCGCCGGCTATGGTTCGATCGCCGATATCTCCGCCGTGCTTTTACCCGGACAGCCCGAAAGCCGCCCGATGGCGGTTGGCTTTGTCTATGAGCCTTCGGATCAAATCGACTGCAACATTCTGATGCAATGCCTGCAAGATGCCGTCGCGCGCTGCGTCGAGCCCGAGCATCAGCAAAGCGCGTCGGTTCTCGCCATCGCTACTTGAGTTTGGTTGGCGCGGGTTTCATTCCCGCGCCTTGACCTGAACCGACAGCAGAGCCATGCTTTCAAGGTTCAGTTCCGTCATCCTATCTGCACAGGGTTGCGCATAAAACCGCCCCGCAAGCCCATACGAAAGACCCCCTATGTCCGACACGCCACAGCGCATTCCGTCCGTGCCGAGAGAAGAGTGGACCGATGCCCACCGCGAAGTATTCGCATTCTGGGGTGAGCCCGATTCTTGGGAGAACGGATCAAAGACCACGATCATCATGGCAATGGGCAATCACCCGGGCCTCGCGCAAGCTTATAATATCATGGGAAAGCAGCTGCTGCTCGACGGCTTGGTCAGCGCGCGGGCGCGCGAGATCATCACTCTGCGGGTCGCATGGCATCTAAAGTCAAAATATGAATGGCATTATCATGTCGGCTATGCGCTCAACCTCGACATGACGCTGGATGAAATTACCGCGATCAAGGATGGCCCCGACGCGCCCAACTGGACCGAGATTGATTCTTCGGTCATCCGCGCCACCGACGAGCTGATGCAGACCAATGAAATTTCCGACGCGACATGGGCGGCTTTGTCGCGCCATTATGACCGCAAGCAATTGATGGAAATCGTGTTCCTCGTCGGCCAATATAATATGACCAGCTGGGTCGTACATGCCTTTGGCATTCCGCTCGAATCCGGCGTCGATGCCATCGGATTTGACCTTAAGACCGCATCAGGAAAGACACCGCACGCCAAGAACCGTCCGGGCGAAAGTGAAAACTGGGCGGAAGAGCGGGGCTATTCGGAAAAAGCGGAGTAGCGACGATGAACGCACCGGAAAAGACATTCATCCCGGTTCCACAAGAAGAAGTCGCCTGGCTAGGCACAGGTCCGGTTCCGGCAAAGCCTTATTATGATCCGGATTTTTGGGAGCTTGAACGCGAAGCCGTGTTCATGCGCAACTGGATCGTCGCTGGGCATGTCTGTGAATTGCCAGAGAACGGCAGCTTCATCCGGCGCGAGTTTGAATTTGCCAACGCGTCGATCCTGTTTGTCCGCGCCAAAGACGGGGTGGTCCGCGGGTTCCACAATGTCTGCACCCACAGGGGGACACAGCTAGTTGACGAGGCACAAGGCAAAAGTTCTACCTTTTCCTGCCGCTATCATATGTGGACCTTTGGCGGCGACGGCGCGCTGCTATCCGCGCCCGATTTCGATTCGTTTGACCTGTCCAAGAAAGATTGCGCGCTAAAGCAAGTATCCGTCGACGTCTGCGCGGGTCTGATCTTCGTCAATTTTGCCAAGGACCCCGAACCCTTACGCGAATGGTTGAACGGTCTGGATGAAAAGCTGGAATCAATGCCAGTCGCAAAGGCAGAAACCTTCAGCGAATATACCTATGAAATCGATGCCAATTGGAAATTGACCTACGATAATTTTCAGGAAAACTACCATTTGCGCTTCATCCATACGCGTTCCGGCGAAGCCGCGTTCGCGCCGGAAAATCCCTTTGGCTATCCATCGGCATACGGTTTTCACGGTGTCCACCGCACACAGACAATCTGGTCAAACCCGCAGGCCAAGCCCAAGCCAACGCAAGCAGTAGCTTACGGCAAGGCAGCGGTGGGGGCGATGGCAGATGACATTTTGACGTCGTCTACCGGACGCGAATATCTGGCATTGTTCCCGAGCTTTTTCATCCTGGGTTCTCCGCTTCAGAATTTCAGCCATGTCGTCCACCCGATCAGCGCGACAAAATCGCGCGGCGTGATCCGGCTCTATTGGGTCAGCGAAGACCGTAATGCTTCCGAACGCTTCGCCCGCGAACATATCACACAGGTGGCACGCGAAGTGCATAGCGAGGACCGAGCGGTTATCTCTGCGGGACAAAAGGGGCTTAACTCGGGCGCGCTTGATGTGATCCATTTCCAGACGCAAGAAGCGCTTTGCCGCCATTTGTTCAACGGCGTCCGCGATGCGGTTGATGCCTATCAGAGGGAGAAAAGCGCATGAGTACGCTTCCCGCTGGATTTGAAGCATTGACGCCATTTGTTGAAATATGGGCGGTAGACGGCACGGCGGACCGCGCGGCGCTGCGCGGCAGTTCGACGGCGGACCAAAGGCAAGCGTTTTACGATGCGATGGCACCGCTGCTTGAAAAGGCGCTGGACCATCTGGATGCCACGCCGCTCGGTGAGCATGACGCAGCCCAGCAGAGTCTGATGAACCTGACGCTCAGCTTTGCGCATGTGGCGCTTGCAATCGAAGTGCAGGGACCCGACGAAGCAACGCACACCCTCAACCGCGATGCGATGGTAATGACCCGCGCTCCGGCTGATAACAACTAAGCCGATGGACTTGGGTCTAAAGGGAAAAATTGTCATTGTCACCGGCGCGACTGCCAATATTGGCCGCGCCATTGCGCTCGATTTTGCCAGCGAAGGCGCGAAGGTCGTGGGCGTTGGCCGCGACGAAGAGGCCGGAGTCAGGCTTGTCGCCGAAGCCAAAACACGCGGCGCAGCCGATGCGATGTTCGTTAGCGCTGACCTGCTCGATCCCGCTGCTCCCGCGCATATCCTTGCCAAGGCAGCGATGTTTGGCGAATTGGATATCCTTATCAACAATGTCGGCGGCAATGTCGCGGGCGGTTTGTTCGCCGACAGCGATCCGGCGACCTGGATGGGCGATATAGACCTTAATCTCGGCACATTGCTGCGGATGACGCATGCGGTCTTGCCCGGCTTCATTGCACGGAAATCAGGCGCAATCGTCAACATGGGTTCGATCTCGGGGATCGTCGGCGATTATTCTCTGCCGCTCTATTCGGCCAGCAAAGCCGCCGTTCACGGTTTTACCAAAGTCCTTGCAAAGGAAGTTGGCGAACATGGCATCCGCGTTAACGCTGTCGCGCCCTACGGCACGATGTCATCCGATCCCGCCGCCTATAGCAAAGGCAGCCGTTTCCATCCCGACAGCGACTTTTTCACAAAGATCCTGCCGCCCCTTCCTCCCGAAGAACGCGCCAAACGGCAAAAGCAGCCTTTGGTCGGCCGACCTGTTGCCATGGCAGAGGAAGTGTCATCGCTGGTCGTCTGGCTGGCGTCGGACAAAGCGAGCTTTGTGACAGGGCAAGTTTATCCGGTCGACGGCGGGGTGCTTTTATAGGCATTGTTTCAGGACACCCGAAGCATTGTCACACGAACACAAAGCAAATCCCGCCAGGATCGCTGCTGGGCGCGATTTCAAAAATTTGGCTCGTTGGGTAACCGCACACCTTTTTTCATGCGCTGACACTCTCGTACGGGCAAAATAGAACCTATTTGGTTCTTATCTTTTCCCGCAGCAATGCCACCATCGAGTCCGCCGATGCCAAAAGTGCCCGTAATGACGCATTATCGCTTTCTGCCAAATGGCGGCAAAGTTCGACGTCTTTGCCAAGCAAGGTCATCATATTGGATGCGCGGTCAGGTGCGACAAAACCCGGCGCGACGCGCATTGCAAAGCCTTGCGCGGAACCGGCCATAAGCATTTCGCGCATTTGTTCGCGCTCGAATCCAAGATGCTCGGCCAATTCGAGGATATGCGCGGCCATGCCGTAATTTGCGATAGAGACCAGATTGTTCAACAGCTTTCCCTGCATGCCCTTGCCCACTGGCCCGAGCAATTCCCACGTACCAAGGCAATTGAGCAAGGCACGTGCTTTTTCTACAGCGGCCTCTTCGCCGCCAAGAAAGATCGAGAGATCGCCGTTGACCGTCGCACCGCCACCGCCGCGCGACACACCGCAGTCGAGCAAGGAAACGCCGTGAGGCTTCGCTTGTTCCGCCAGTTCTTGCGCCAGCAAGGGCGCGATCGTCGAATGCACGATGAACACACCGCCATCGCCAAGCGCGGAAAACACGCGTCCGTCCCTGGTCAGATCGATCATATCCTGGTCGGTCCGTACGCAGACGCACAACAGATCGGATGCCGCAGCGGCCTCTTGCGGACTTGTAGCCTGGACGACGCCCACTTCAGCCACCGTGTCCATCGCGGCGGGAACAAGGTCATAGACGGTGAGCGGAAAGCCGGCGCGCGCGATGCAAGCGGCAATCGGTGCGCCGAGGCTACCCAACCCGATATAACCAACGCGCAGCTTTTCGTTCATTCACCCACCCGCATCACCATGATCTTGTTGCCTTCGGGATCGCGGAAATAGGCGGCGTAGAATGCTGATACGCCGTCGGGTCCGCGCAATCCGGGAGGACCCTCACAGCTGCCGCCTAGTTCCATGGCTTTGGCATAGACCGCATCGACCGCCGCGCGACTTGGTGCTGCAAAACCAACCTGCGTACCATTGCCGACGCTTGCCTCACCGGCAAAGGGCTTGCCGATCAGAAACATACCGCCATCGGGCCCCTTATAGGCGACAACTTCCTCCCGGTCGATCACGCGCGACGCACCGAGCAAGCCAGTAATGGCGTCATAGAAGAGCGTGGCCTTGGCCAGATCATTGGTTCCGTAACGGGCAACACTCAACATGATTTCAATTCCTTTGCTTGGTGGGGTTGGTTGCGATCAAGGCGCGTTTTTCAGATAAGCGCCCGAGTTTTCCTTTATCTTCAATATCCGCGCGCGGCGATCGTCCGGGGAATTTGGCGCGTATCCCGCCACGTCGTTTGCTTGTCCCCAATTATAGACCGGGCCATGCGGCAGTTGTTCGAGCCCGATACGCGCAACATCCTCGCTCTGCGCCATAGAGCTACCATCGAAAGGCCTGCCATTGGCTTCCGAAATGCGGCGGTGCGCGGGGGTGTCGGTACGACCGAGGACAAGATAGAGTATGTCAACGCCGCATGGTTGCATTTCTGCCCAAAGCCCTTCGGCAAAGCACAGATCGAACGCTTTCACGCCGCAGTAGACCGGCATGCCGTATAGGCCGCCATAACAAGAGCCGGAACCGACAATGATCATGCCGCCGCGTCCCCTTACGCGCATGTCATGTCCGAAATGGTGACAATTACGCAAAGTGCTAGTGATATTGAGCGCGATCAGCCGTTCCCAATTTGCGACTTCATTGTCGTGGAAGAGCGAACTGTTGGTGTCCGCACCGGCATTGGCGATAAGCAACCCAACTTCGCGGTCTCCCGCTATCGCCGCGATTTTGTCAGTGGCATCCAATGCGGTCAGGTCGACGCAGGCTGTCACGCACTCCACGCCTTTTGCGCGGACTTTTGCAGCGAGTTCAGCAAGCGGCCCTTCGCGCCGGGCGATCAGGATGCAGCTGATCCCTTCATCCGCCAACCGCAGCGCAAATTCCGCACCCACGCCTTCGGATGCGCCGGTGATGACGGCCCACGGACCGTATTTATCTATCATGCCCACTCTCAGCGGCCGCCCATCTGCACCCAGCGTTCGTCGGTGGCCCAGACATATTCGAGATAATGACCGCAGAAATCACGCCCATCAAGATAGAGGAATTTCAGCAGGTCCCCCTCAATCGCGCGTTCCAACACAACCGGTAAATCCTGCGCGTCGACCGCAGCGCGAAAGCTCTCCCATTCAGGCACGCGGTTGCAGACATGGTGGAAATGGATGGTGCCTCCATTATCTTTGTAATTGCTGTAAATCCCCGTTTCGTCCTCCACGGGCTGGATAAGCTCATATTGCAGATCATCGATCCAAATGAAGCCAAGCCGCGTTACGACGCGCTTCATGCCATCGGGCGTCCACAAGGATTGCTCGACGTCGAGCACGGGAATTTCGCCAATGTCGGCGCGCGCCTGAAACTGCGCAATGGCGGCTTCAATGTCGTCGGTGATATAGGCGTTTTGCCAATGATGGCCGGTGAACATGATTACCCCTCCTTCGCCACGTTGTAATGTGACAGATAACGTTCAAACAGTGGCTTCAGCGCCTCGACGCTGAGCCCGTATTGATCGAGCTTATATTCATGCTTGCCGAACTTGTTCTGCGGATTATCTTCGAGCCAAGCCTGCATTGCGCTTTCGGCTTCCGGGGTGAAATCATCACCCAGCGCGGCATAGAGGCTACGCATCGCGGCGATGGGATTATTCAGCAGCTCGGCATAGTGCAGGTCAGCCATGCTGTGTTCGCCGTGGCGTTCGCGGTAATCCATGATCCGCGTCAGGTGTTCGCCCGTCTGATAGGTGCAATTCTTACCAATCCATTCGATATCGGGCGCGCCGGTAAAGCCTCTGTGACCCATGGAGATGATTGAGCAAAAGCTGCCAATCGCGGTGAAAGGATCGCGGTGTGTCCACACGAAGCGCGCGTCGGGATAGACCTGCTTTATCGTATCGAGCCACAGGCAATGGCTCGGCATTTTAAGGTTCCAAACGCCCGGCGCATCGGCCTGCAAAAGCTGCAGGAAGCGCTTGTGATATTCGTATGCGCTGGTCATGTCGGTCGTGAACAACCAATCGCGATAACCCGGCATTTTGCCGCGACTTTCGAGCATCAGCGCCTTGAAATCATGCGCCATGAAGAAGATGCACTCGTTCGGGTAAACGGCAGAGCTGCGGTAAATCGCCCCCATCGCCGGATTGGCCTCCAGCATCGCTTTTTCTTGAGCCAATCGCGCGACTGCACGGGGATCGGACTTGAGTGTGGCGGTGGTCGCAGGCGGGACAGGATCGTCAATCTCCCAGGCAAGCGGACTCCGCCGCGCAGGATCACATGCGAGAAGGTTGGAAAGCAAGGTGGTGCCTGTACGCGGTATGCCAAAAACAAAAACCGGTCGTTCGATGGGGCGCGCCAGCAGCTCGGGGCGATTGGCAAGATATTCTGTGGTCTTCAGGCGCTGTGCCAGCAAATCAACCAAATTACCGCGCATCCGTGCTGCGCCGGTTTCTGAAAGCGGAAGCCGGTTCGCGTCGGCCAGATATATCTCGAGCCCTTCACGGAAGCTATTGCTGTCGAAACGGTCGAGACCGGTTTTTGTCATCGCTTCTTCGATTAACGCATTAGCTTCTAACATGGCCGCGAACTACTCCCTCGTTTCTTAATGCAAAATTTGGCGTAGCAAGGTTGCAGCACGGCTGCCCAGCCAATCGAAGGCAAGTATCCAATAATCGCCATTGCGATCCAACTGGGGCTGGTCAGCAAGGCGCGCCTCCGCCATTGGAGAAGCGTAGTTTTTATGGAGAGATTTGCATGGCGAAGGGCCTTTTTGATTGCAGCGGCAAAGTCGCCTTGGTCACTGGCGGTAACGGCGGGATTGGCCTTGGCTTCGCGATGGGAATTGCCAAAATGGGCGGCGACATCGCAATTTGGGCACGCAATCCGGAAAAGAATGCAGCTGCCAAAGCCGAACTGAAAGCCGCAGGTGCTGGCCGCGTTGAAACCTATGTCGTCGATGTGTCTTCCGAAGAAGCAATTTTGGCTGGCTATGAGACATTGCTCGCCGATTTCGGACGGATCGATTGTGTGTTCGCCAATTCGGGCGCATCGCCGCGTTACCAGTCAATTTTCGATATGCCGACAGATCACTGGTTCGAATTTCAAAAGACCGCGTTGCACGGAGCCTTTTTCACTTTGCGCGAAGCCGCCCGTCACATGAAGGCGCGCGCAGAGGCAGGCGAACCCGGCGGCAGCCTTGTCGCATGCGGCAGCCTGTCAATGTATCAAGGGCTGCCCGGCAAGGCCGAATATGCCGCATCGAAAAGCGGCGTTGCCGCCGTGATCCGCTGTCTTGCTGCCGAAATGGGTGCGTACGGCGTCCGCGCCAATGTTGTTGCGCCCGGTCTAGTCCTGACGCCAATGATGGGGCCTGCCGATGGACCAGCGGCGCAATATCTAAGCGGTCAATATGCGCCGATCACACCGATGAAGCGCGTCGGCGCGGTCGAAGATTTTGAAGGCATCGGGGCGTTTTTGTGTTCGGATGCTTCCTCCTTCATTTCCGGCGAGACGATCAACGTCGACGGCGGATATATGATCCGCGGCTAAGGAAACCGAAATGGCCAAACTTCTCAATATCCACGGTGTCGGCGATGTCCGTCTGGACGATTACCAGCGCCCCGAACACGGGCCGAAAGACGTTGTCGTCAAGATGAAGGCCTGCGGGATTTGTGGGTCTGACCTTTCCTACATCAAAGTCGGCGGGATGCCACGAGAACCCGGTGGGATGACAGCACTAGGCCACGAAGGTGCTGGAGAAATTATGGCGGTCGGTGACGAGGTTTCGGGGATAAATGTCGGCGATGCCGTGATCGTAAACCCGATGAACACGCCGAGCTTTATCGGCAGCGGCGGTCCCGAGGGTGCCTTCACCGAGGAGCTTTTGGTGCGTGAGGCGCGCTTGGGCGACTCTATCCTGCCGATCCCCGAAGGCATCCCATATGATGTCGCGGCAATGTGCGAACCGCTCGCGGTTGCCATGCACGGCGTCAACCGCGCCGAGGCAAAGGCGGGAACAAAGCTTGTCATATTTGGTTGCGGCCCGATTGGTCTGGGCATGGTGATGTGGGCGGTGGACCGCGGCTGCGACGTAATTGCGCTCGATCTCGCCGAACAACGGCTCGAGCGCGCGCGCGCATTAGGCGCCAAGACAGTCAATCCCGGCAGTGAGGACATAGTCGCGCGAATTAAAGAGCTGCACGGGACCGAGCATTATTTCGGCCGCGAGCGGTCGCAAACCGATGCCTATATCGATGCCGCTGGCGCGCCGTCGATCCTGGCCGATGTAGTTTCGATGGCCAAACGGCATGCGCGTCATGTCATTACCGCAGCCTATATGAAGCCCATCGAGCTTCCTGCCGGACCCATGCTAACCAGCGAAATGACGATCACGACTGCTGTGGGATATCCCGATGAATTCCCCGATGTCGTTGCCGCGATGCCGCGCCTGAAGGACAAGATCCAAGCGATGATCAGCCACCGCCTTCCGCTGGAACGCGTGATGGAGGGACTGGAAATCGCTGCAACGCCGCAGTCCGCCAAAGTCATGATAGAGTTTGAACAATGAACGACGACAAGAAACCGCCCTTATCCAATCTTGTTCGTGCCGGCGACGCGCAAAAGGAAGCCATCGCGGTCACGCCGTTCATTTGGCAAGTAAATGACATATCGAACGCCTATCTGGTCAACACTTCCGACGGGGACGTAATGGTCAACACCGGTTTCATGGATGATGCCAACCAGCAGCGTAACGCGGCGCTACTTAAACCCCACCGCAGCGGACCACTTCGCCACATCATCCTTACACAGAGCCATGCCGACCATTTCGGCGGGGTGCCGGTGTTCAGGGAAGCAGGCACGAAAATCATCGGCGGCCCTGGCTACGTTCAGGCCAGCGCCGACATGCTTGGCCTGCAGGCCTATTTCGGCAAACGCAGTCGCAAGCTTTGGGGCAGTACATTGCAGCGGGGCAGCGCGCCCAAGCCAGCGCCCGATGTCAAACCCGACATTCTTGTCGACAGAACCCTGACGATTGAACAAGGCGGACGCACTTTCGAACTGATCAGTGCGCCAGACGGTGAAACGGTCGACAATCTGATTGTATGGATGCCCAAGGAAAAAATCGCCTTTACCGGCAACATAACGGGCCCGGTTTGGAACTCCATGCCTTTCCTGTGTACGCTGCGCGGTGACAAGTTGCGGATGGTTTGGAACTATCTGGCGTCGATGGAAAAGCTGCGCGATCTGAATGCAGAGATCATCATCACCGGACACGGCGAGCCTATTAGGGGCGCAGAAAAAATACGTGCAGATATTGACCGGATGATCGGCGCAGTCAGCTGGATCCGTGACTATACGCATGAAGGGATGAAGGCTGGAAAGACCGTGCACGAACTCATGCGTGATGTGTCGTTGCCCGAAGCTCTCAAGATCGGTGAATTTCACGGCAAGGTCAGTTGGGCAGTAAAGACCATTTGGGAGGAATATTCGGGCTGGTTCCATTATGAAGATGGCACCACCGAGCTTTACCATGTGCCGCGTTCGGCGGTGAGCAAGGATTTGGTCGAGCTATCGGGAGGTTCGGCGGTTCTTGCGCGGCGTGCCAGCAAATATGTCGAAGAAGGCAAGCCGCTCGAGGCGATCCATTTGCTCGACATCGCTCTTGGGGTCGATCCGGCGCATAGCGATGCGCTCAAGGTCAAGAAGGCTGCACTTGAAGCGCTTCTTGTGGCGAGCGGCAGTACCAACCTTTCCGAAACAATGTGGCTGAAATCCGAAATTGCCGCAGCTGATGCAAAGTTGACGGAAGGCTAAGCTGTGACCAGTCTCAAACTGCGGCGCCCCGATCTGCTAGAACACCGCTGCCTGATCGGCGGCGAATGGTTGGACAGCGCTCAAAAAATCGAGGTCCGCAACCCAGCCAATGGCGAGCTGATTGCCTCAGTCCCTCGCTTTGGCGGAAAAGAGGTTGAGGCCGCGATCTCGGCGGCTTCGGCGGCCATGCCCGATTGGGCAGGACAGACCGCCAAAGCACGAGCGATAATCTTGCGCCGCTGGTATGACTTGATGTTGGCCAATGCCGATGATTTGGCAGCGATCATGACCGCCGAGCAAGGCAAACCCTTGGGCGAGGCACGCGGTGAAATCCTCTATGCAGCGAGCTTCATCGAATGGTTCGCAGAAGAAGCCAAGCGCGTTTACGGCGACATCATCCCCTCCCACGACAGCAAGATGCGGGTGGTGGTGGTGAAACAACCCATAGGTGTGACTGCTGCAATCACACCGTGGAATTTCCCCGCCGCGATGATCACGCGCAAAGCAGGGCCAGCGCTTGCCGCGGGTTGCCCGATGATCATCAAGCCCGCCAGCGCAACGCCGCTGACCGCGCTTGCGCTGTGCCGTCTGGCCGAGGAAGCGGGCGTACCTAAGGGTATTTTGTCCTGCATCACTGGCAATGCCGGCGAGATAAGCGACACGTTTTGCAACGACATGCGTGTGCGCAAGATCAGCTTCACCGGATCGACCGAGATTGGTCGCAAGCTGATGGAAAATGCCGCGCAGAATATCACCAAACTTAGCCTAGAGCTCGGCGGGAATGCGCCTTTCATTGTTTTTGACGACGCCGATCTCGATGCTGCTGTAGCTGGCGCAATGCTGTCAAAATTTCGCAACGCCGGACAGACCTGTGTTTGCGCCAACAGGATATATGCCCAGGACGGAATTCACGATGCCTTTGTCGAAAAACTGGGCATAGCGGTGCGCGCGCTAAAAGTTGGCGACGGCGCTGATGCCGACACCAACATTGGACCGCTGATTAACATGGCAGCAGTCGAGAAGATCGAGGCGCATATTGCCGATGCCGTTCGCAAGGGCGGGAAGATTGTAGTCGGCGGTGCGCGTTCAGAGCTGGGCGGCAGTTTCTTTCAACCCACATTGCTGACCGGTGCGACCCGCGACATGGAGGTCGCGCAGGACGAAACATTCGCGCCACTAGCGCCTGTGTTCCGCTTTTCGACAGAGGCCGAGATTATCCACGCAGCCAATGACACGGTGTACGGCCTTGCAGCTTATTTCTATGCACGCGATTTGGGCAAGGTTTGGCACGTTGCCGAAGCGCTGGAATACGGCATCGTTGGCGTAAACACCGGACTCATTTCCACCGAAGTTGCACCCTTTGGCGGGGTTAAACAAAGCGGGTTGGGCCGCGAAGGGTCGAAATACGGGATCGAGGATTATCTCGAAATCAAATATGTCTGCATGGGAGGCATTTAGGGCAGAGATTCAGCTGCGCGATTTAAGCAATAGCCAGCACGCTGGTCAAAATAATCCGCACCAGTTCCGCATGGCCGCGCGCACCGGTTTTGGCATATATCTTCTTTGAATAATTACGTGCAGTTTCTACCGTTAAGCCCAGTATCGCAGCAGCCTCCGATATACTGGTCGCCTGCGCCATCATCCACGCCAGCCGCGCTTCGCTTGGCAATAGACCAAATAGATCAACCAACTGCTCACACCGGTCGGCTTGGGAACTGCGATCACCGCTGACATAGACGATGGCCGTTGATCTTGTGCGTCCGGCAACCACTTGATCATGCGCAGGGGTTACCAGCATATCGACCCATGGGTCCTCGCTCAGCCGAAAGGCTTGCGACTTTCCCTCTCCCTTTTCAGCGTAGGATTTGATGAGCGCGGTTAGCTGCCGGTCAATAGCAGGAGAAGCGGGCACGAGCCGGTCATAACGACCCCGCCTAAGCAAGACGCCCCAATCAAATAGCTGTTCGACATTGGGTGTCGCTTCGATAATCCGGCACTGATGGTCGAGCGTAACCCAGCCCAGCTTAAGCCGCTCGATTGCTTGTGTAGTAATCGACACACGAAATTTCTCGCGCTGCAACGCGGTATATGACCGCAGCGCGGTCCGCAAATGCGGCGCTATCGCGGTTAGGAGCGCACTGGTCGGCGCGCCAATCAACCTGCCGCCGTAACAGCTAAGCCACAGATCGACGCCGCCTGGTTCGGTCACGCGGATCGAACGCATTTGGGTTAGACCCTGCGGTAACATGACGCGTTCATAATAGGCTTTTTGCCGTGCGTCTGAAAGGTCCAGCAATTCGTCCATGCTGTAGGCCCGTTCTGGCCGCATCGCCAAATAGGGAAAGGGATCAACCAGACCATCTTCGACAATCAGCTTGCGAATTTCAGGCGTTGGTGGAGAGCCACTGTACAATTGCACTTCGGCTTCACCGTCGACAGGGCGGAAAATTAACGAAACGAAACGCACACCGGTTTTCGCCAGCAATCGCTCAAGAAAATCATTCCATAATGGCGTTTCAAACACACCTTCATGGATCGATTGAAGCAAGCCGTCATCGTCTAGTCGCATTGCGTGACTATATCCTCCCAAATGGGAGGTTCAATCATTTTCATTGTCGGACATGGTTGCGGAAACTGGAAAAGAGGACCTAAACGTCATGGCACGCACCCTGACCCATCTTGAACGGCTCGAAGCCGAAGCAATCCACATTATGCGTGAAGTGGTGTCCGAGGCTGAAACGCCTGTGATGCTCTATTCGGTCGGCAAGGATAGCGCCGTGATGCTGCATCTGGCGCGCAAGGCCTTTTATCCCTCGCCGCCGCCTTTCCCGCTTTTACACGTGGACACCACTTGGAAGTTTCAGGAAATGTACAAGCTGCGCGATAAAATGGCGCGAGAAAGCGGCATGGAGCTCCTCGTCTATCACAACCAGGAAGCGATGGACCGCGGGATCAACCCGTTTGATCATGGGCCTCTGCACACTGATATGTGGAAAACCGAGGGCCTGAAGTTGGCGCTCGATCATTACGGCTTTGATGCAGCCTTTGGTGGCGCGCGGCGCGACGAAGAAAAGAGCCGCGCCAAGGAGCGCATCTTCTCTTTCCGCACTGCGACCCACGGCTGGGACCCGAAAAACCAGCGGCCTGAATTGTGGAACCTTTATAACGCACGCAAGGCCAAGGGCGAATCGATCCGTATCTTCCCGATCTCAAACTGGACGGAGCTTGATATCTGGCAATATATCCACCTGAACAACATTCCGATCGTGCCGCTCTATTTTAGCGCGAAGCGGCCCACGGTGGAACGTGACGGGATGTTGCTGATGGTAGATGATGATCGCTTTCCCTTGCGCGAGGGCGAAGTGCCGGTTGAGCGCTCGATCCGTTTCCGCACACTTGGATGTTATCCGCTGACCGGCGCAGTCGAGAGCGAAGCAAAGACCTTACCCGAGGTTATTCAGGAAATGCTGCTCACCACCACCAGCGAACGTCAAGGCCGCGCCATCGACAGGGACGCCGGCGATGCGTCGATGGAGAAGAAGAAGCAAGAGGGGTACTTCTGATGTCGGAGGAGATTTACAAAACCGACGCGCTGATCGCTGAAGATATCGACGCCTATCTTGAAACGCACCAGCACAAGAGCCTGCTGCGTTTCATCACCTGCGGTTCGGTCGATGACGGCAAATCCACGTTGATCGGGCGGTTGCTTTACGATTCGAAAATGATTTTCGAAGACCAGTTGGAGGCGCTGACGGCGGACAGCAAGCGGGTTGGCACGCAGGGGCAAGAGATCGACTTTGCGCTGCTGGTCGATGGCCTCGCCGCCGAGCGCGAGCAGGGCATTACCATTGACGTTGCTTACCGTTTCTTTGCGACCGAAAAGCGCAAGTTCATCGTCGCGGATTGCCCAGGGCATGAGCAATATACCCGCAATATGGTGACGGGAGCTTCGACCGCTGACCTCGCCGTCATCCTGATCGATGCGCGCAAAGGCGTGCTCGTCCAGACCCGGCGGCACAGCTATCTGGCAAAGCTGATCGGTATCAAGAACATCGTATTGGCCGTCAACAAGATGGACCTGATCGATTATGACCAAGGCAGATATGACGCGATTGTCGCTGATTACAGTGCCTTTGCCACCAGCATCGGGATCGACAATTTTGTACCGATGCCGATTTCGGGTTTCAAGGGTGACAACATCACCGAGAATTCGGACAAAACACCTTGGTACACCGGCAAACCGATGATCAAGCATCTGGAAACAGTCGAGCTAGATGTCACCACCGATCAGGCGAAGCCGCTTCGGATGCCGGTACAATGGGTCAACCGGCCCAATCTGGATTTTCGCGGCTTTTCCGGCCTGATCGCGACAGGCAATGTAAAGCCGGGCGATGCCGTTCGCGTGCTGCCATCGGGTAAGACCTCGACCGTGTCAAAGGTTGTCACGCTCGACGGGGAGCTCGACGAAGCCGTCGCGGGCCAATCGGTCACAATTTGTTTTGATGATGAAATCGACTGCTCGCGAGGGAGTGTGATCGCGACAGCTGACGCGCCACCAGAAGTCTCCAACCAGTTCGAAAGCACCATCGTCTGGATGGATGACGAGCCGTTGCAGGTTGGCCGTGCTTATTGGCTGAAGCTTGGCACGCAGATGGTTTCGGCAACAGTCGCAGAGCCAAAATATACCGTAAACGTCAACAGTATGGAGCATATGGCGGCAAAGACGCTGGAGCTGAATGCCATAGGCGTGGCGGAACTGGCCACCGACAAGCCAATTGTGTTTGAGCCCTATGCCGATAACCGAACGCTCGGTGGTTTCATCTTGATCGACAAGATTACCAACCGCACGGTTGGTGCCGGCATGTTGCATTTTAGCCTGCGCCGCGCGCAAAATGTACATTGGCAGGCTACCGATGTTGGCCGCGATGAACATGCGAGCCTCAAAAACCAGCGGCCACGCGTATTGTGGTTCACCGGCCTTTCGGGTTCAGGCAAATCAACTATTGCCAATGAGGTCGAAAAGAGCCTCGCACTGATGAACCGGCACACGTTCCTGCTCGACGGCGATAATGTGCGCCACGGGCTGAACAAGGATCTGGGATTTACCGAAGCCGACAGAATCGAAAATATCCGCCGCGTTGGCGAAGTCGCCAAGTTGATGGCCGATGCTGGCTTGATCGTTCTGACCGCCTTCATTTCGCCGTTCCGCGCCGAGCGCGATATGGTTAGAAAAATGCTGCCAGAGGGCGAGTTTATCGAGATTTTCGTCGACACACCTCTTGAAGTAGCCGAGGCACGCGATGTGAAGGGGCTTTACAAAAAGGCCCGCGCGGGTGCGCTCAAAAACTTCACCGGAATCGATAGTCCCTATGAAGCGCCCGAAACTCCGGAGATAACCGTCAATACCGTCGAGATGACCCCCGCTGAAGCCGCGGAATACATCATCCGCCAGATCATGCCGCTGAAATGAGGGCCTAAAATATGAGCATGACCGACGCCGAACTCGCGGCACATCTCGCAGAAACCGCTGGCAAGCTGCTCTTGCAAGTGCGCGACTCTGGCCTGTTGTCGCTAAAGACATTGGGTAGGGCTGGTGACCAAACCGCGAACCAGTTCCTGATCCATGCAATCCAAGAGCAGCGGCCCGACGACGGCCTGCTCTCTGAAGAGAGCAAAGACACGCTGGAACGTCTGACCAAATCGCGCGTCTGGATCATCGATCCGGTCGATGGCACCCGAGAATATGGAGAAGGCCGGACAGATTGGGCAGTGCATGTGGCGCTCGCGATTGACGGCTTGCCCGTCATCGGCGCAGTCGCGTTGCCAGGCCTTGATGTGGTGCTGAGGACGGACCAGCCAGGCGCTGTTCCACTCGCTCCCGACAAACTACGCATGGTGGTGAGCCGCACACGCCCCGCCGCCGAAGCAGTGGCGGTCGCTAAAGCCTTGAGCGCAGAGCTCGTACCGATGGGCAGCGCGGGCGCCAAAGCCATGGCAATAGTGCGCGGTGAGGCCGACATTTACTTGCACACTGGCGGCCAATATGAATGGGACAGCTGCGCACCAGCAGCAGTCGCTGCCGCACACGGGCTGCATATCAGCCGCGTTGACGGATCACCGCTTGTCTACAACCAGCGCGATGTTTCAATGCCCGATTTACTGATTTGCCGGAAAGAGCATGCATCGCAGGTGCTGGCGCTAATCTAGAGGCTTACCAGAAAGCGCGCAGGTTAGTCGCGCGCCAACAGCAAAGCCGCCGCCATTGGCCCGCCGCCAGAGGTTGCGACCGCGACCTTGGGATCACCCTTTATCTGCCGCGCCCCTCCCGCTCCGCGCAATTGCACAACGCTTTCATAGGCAAAGCCAAAGCCGTGCAGGCGACCCCAGCCCAATTGCCCCCCGCCGGTGTTCATTGGCAAGTCGCCCTCCAACGCAATCCGCTTACCGCCTTCCAAAAATTGTCCACCTTCGCCAATGTCGCAAAAGCCCAATCCTTCGAGCCAAGTGATCGGCTGAAAGGCAAAGCCGTCATAAAATTGCACGGTATCGACATCTTTGGTCGTATAATCTGTATTCTTCCAGAGGTCTGCGCCGGTGGGATAGGCGCTTGCAAACTCGGCCTGATCCCAGCTGTAACGCTCAAGCGAGCCAGCCGTTGCCGCAATGCGGATTGGCGTTGCGGTTACTTCATCAAGCGCATCGCCCGCCGATACAATCACGACGGTCGAGGCATCGGTAAACCGGTCGCAGTCATAAAGGCAGAAAGGCGTGCTTATCATCCGCGCCGACATATATTTATCTAAACTCAGCGGTTCTTTGACAATCGCACGCGGGTTGAGCGCTGCGTTGCGGTGACCGTTAAGTGCGACTTGCGCCAACTGTTCACGGGTCAAGCCGTATTTCTTCATATGCCGGGTGGCAAACTGCGCAGTCCAGCAAGCGGCCGAAAAAGCACCAAAAGGAGACACCCACTGCGAACCGCCGGTAACGCCCTCTTGTCGCTGTAACGGTGGAAATTCTTCTGGTCTCGATAACGCTGCGGCTTCGTAAACCGTCCGGAAACAAATCACATGGCGCGCCGCACCAGATTTCACCGCCATAGCAGCTTGCGCGATGGCGCCAAGTTGCGCTGTTGTTTCTGCACATCCCGCATGCCAGCGCGTGTGCAGGCCAAGCGCATCGATAAGCTCTTCTGTGCCAACTGGCGAGAAGCCCAAGAATATTTGCATCTTGCCCGGATAGGTCGCGACACCGTCGATCTGGTCAAGCGTTAGCCCCGCATCGGCAATCGCTTCTTTCACCGCATCGAGAGTGAGCAACAACGGCGAACGGGTCAAGCGCACGCCAACTTCGGACATGCCGATACCCGAAATATAGGCTTCGCCGCGCATCAGCTTACCTTCTCAAACAGAGGAAACCAGATGCCGTCTTGCTCTTCAAAGACAACCTGCACCTTGTCGTCGATATCAACAGCATCGACCGGGCAACCAACGATATTGGTTGTCAGAATGACGTTTTGCGCGTCGTCCAAGCGGACACGGGCAATAACGAAAGGCACGTCCATATCTTTGGCCCATGGTTGATGGTTGACTGTATAGCTATCGACCACCGCCTTGCCGGATACAGCATGCGGCGCCACATTTTCCGATTGGCAGATGCGACATATCTCAATCGGCGGATGGATGAATGCAGAGCAATCACCGCAACGCATGATGTTGAGCTTGCCCTCTGCCCCACCAGTCCAAAATGCCCGGTTGTTGGCGTCGAGTCGGGGCTGCGATCGTTTCCAAGCCAAGGCCTAGTTATTCCAAACCAGATGTACTTCTTCGGGTCCCAGAACATGGCCGCCGTGATAAGTCACTTGCTTACCGGGTTCGAGCCGGAATTCGGGCAATCGAGCCAGCATTTCTTCATATAAGATCTGTAGCTCAAAACGCGCAAGGTGAGATCCCAGGCAGCGATGCGGGCCAGCGCCAAAGGCAATATGCACATTATTCTCGCGCTTGAGGTTGAATTGACCTGGGTCAGGGAATTCTTCGGCATCAAGGTCTGCAGCGGGTAGGAACATCAGCGCCTTTTCGCCTTTCTTCATCGTTACGCCTTCAAACTCCATATCCTGCGTGACGAAGCGTGGCGGTACTGTGAAGCTGTAGCGGCGCAAGATTTCCTCAGCAGCTTCGGGAACCAGTTTCGGGTTGGCGCGCAGCTCGGCCTGAAGCGCGGGGTTCTTGGCCAGATGGATCGCGCCAAAACCCATGCCGTTGTAAACTGTATCAAGCCCCGCGATGAACAGCATAACGCCGTAGCTTTCCAGATCGTGCAAGTCCGCTGGCCGCCCGTCAAATTCGGATTGCCACAATAAAGAAAGGATATCGGTGCCGGGATTTTTCTGCTTTTCAAGGATCGTATCCTTGAGCGCATTGGAAACCTTGCGCATGCGATCACCGACCAGACTGGTGTCGGGATCGGCCTGCGACTCCAGATGCTCCTTCACCAGATCGCGAAACTCGCGCGAGCGTTCTTTGGGCAAGCCGAACAGCTTAAGGAAAATAGTAACAGGCAGCGGCTCGGCAATCGCGCTCATAAATTCGCATTTGCCGTCCGCCTTCACCCCTTCGATCAGATCAGCCGCCAAGGCACGAATATCGTCTTTCAGCGCAAGCATTGATTTGGGTGAAAACACGCCTTGTATTGGCTTGCGGAACATGCCGTGGAGCGGTGGATCGTAAGTGATCGGTGAAGGGATCAGAATTTTCTCCTGCCCTTCTGGCATCGCTGCATTGATCGCCATGATTGCCTCTGCCTTCATCGGCGCGTTAGAGAAGCTTTCGGTATCGCGCTGTGCATTGTAAACCGCTCGGTGCCCCCTCACCACCCAAACCCCGCCGTTACGCGGCGTCCAAAATATCGGCGGCGTATTCTTCGCGATGTCGAGAATGCGGTCATATCCGGTGGCGACAAGTTCAGGATCAAAGAAATAGTCGAAATCATAGACCAGATCATCGGGAACATGGTCCGGCTTGGGAACAGCGGGGCTTAGCGTTGGGGCGGCAGTCATAATGGCGTCCTTAGAAAATCACTCTCGTCTGCTGGTTGTTTCGTCATCTGACAAAGCAAAGGCAATGAAGCAGGCGGGGCACATTCCCGATAACGCCATGGCGATTTGGGAATTTGCCGGTTGATCACCTGCGGCAGTTGGTTTCTATCAACATACGTTTGCCAAATTCGAAGTGAAAAGCCCATGAAAATCCGTATCGAAAGAGCAGCATGCGTGGGCAACGCCCGTTGTGCGGCTGTGGCTGATAAACTCTATATACTCGATGATGACGGTTATATCGATTCCGACGGCTTTGATGTCGAACCGGGAGACGAGAAAGCCGCCAAAAACGGTGCACGCGCTTGTCCCGAACGGATAATTTATGTGATCGAGGAAGACGGCGAGCAAAGCTGGCCGCCGGTTAAAGACTGAGCATTCAGGAGCTAATGATGAGTGATTTACTGGGCTATAACGGCAAACGCGTCATCGTGTCGGGATGTTTTTCCGGCATGGGGGAAGCGACTGCAAGGCTGTTGCTTGATCAAGGTGCCGAAGTGCACGGGCTGGATTTCAAACCCTGCGCGTTGCCGCTGGCTTCGTTTAACCAGATAGATCTGCGCGATCCTGACAGCTTGGAAGCAGCTGCTGCCAAGATCGGTGGGAAGGTCGACGCGCTTTTCAACTGTGCCGGCCTGCCCGGCGGTGGCGCATTCCCGCCGCTTGATACCTTCAAGGTCAATTTTGCCGGCACTCGTCACATTACCGACTGCGTGCTACCGCTGATGGGTGAAGGCAGCGCGATTGTCAGCATCGCCTCCACCGGCGGGTTGGGCTGGAGCCGCCGTATCCCCGTTCATATGGGCCTGATGCAAACAACGGGTTTTGACGGCGCAATTGACTGGGCGCAGGCCAATATGGACCAAGTCGCCGAAGGCTACGCGTTCTCGAAAGAAGCCGTTATCGTGTGGACGCAGTATATGTGTGCGCAGCTGATAAGGCGCGGCATCCGTATCAACTGCACGCTGCCTTCGCCGACGCAGACACCGATGATGGATACGTTCCAGGCGACATCGGGCAAGGAAGTCATCGATGCCGCTGCTGAGCCGCTTGGTCGGTACTCAACTGCCGAAGAACAGGCCGGAGGAGTAATCCTTCTGGGCAGCGCGCTAGCTAGCATAGTCACTGGAGTGGTTCTGCCCGTGGATGGTGGCTTCATGGGCTCGCTTGCTACGGGCCAAATCGACATCAGCAAGATGATGGGCCGCGCAAAAGCGGAATGATCCAAAACAGGCAGTATGTATGAATTTCGACCTTAGCGAAGACCAGGAAATGATGCGTGACATGTTCGCGCGCTTTCTCGATGAAAATAGCAGCATGGCGCGGGTACGCGTTGCCGACGCAAATGGTGGATTTGACGCGGCACTATGGCACGGCCTTGCCGAGCAAGGCGCGCTCTCGATCCGCGTGCCCGAAGCCGCAGGCGGGCTTGGCATGGGGCTGTTCGATGCTGCGGTGCTGATGGAGGAAGCCGGGCGGACATTGGTATCAGGTCCGCTTGCCGAAGCATTGGTCGCCGCGCGGATCGGTGCGACTCTCGGCGGCGATGCTTGGCCGATGGACGCAGTGCTTGGCGGCGAGAAAGTCGTCAGCCTTGCGCTCCACGACATCGCCGACCGGCCCAAACAATGGATTGCAGGCGGTGACGCATCCGATGCAGTGGTCGCACGGCGCGGTAATGATGTTGTCCTGATTTCGGTTTCTGATGGAGCGCGCAAATCCGAGGCAACTCTTGCCGGGAACGCGCTGGCCGAAATTGATCTGGGCGTGCTTGATACGCAAATCCTCGCGACAGGAATCGAGGCCGTGGCGGCCTTCGAAGCAGGCGTGGAAGAATGGAAATTGTTGATCGCAGCGCAACTTGCCGGACTGTCCAGACAGGCGCTGAAACTGGCATCCGAATATGCCTGCGAACGCGTGCAATTCGGCCAGCCAATCGGCCAGTTTCAGGCGATCAGCCATCCGCTCGCCGATTGCCTTTGTGAAGTAGATGGCGGCAAATTGTTCCTTTGGAAAACAATCCGCGATCTGGCGGACGGAGCATTAGAGGCTGGCGCCAATATCTCCGCCGCATTGTGGCAGGCTTCACAGGCGGCGGCTCTTACCGTCAGTCAAGCGCTGCAGACTTTCGGCGGTTACGGCCTCACCACCGAATACGATATCTATCTATTCAATCTGCGCGCGAAGGCATTACCGTTGGTCTGGGGTGACCCGCAGAGCTTGATCGAAGAAGCCGGACGGCGGCGGTACGCGCAAGAGAAAGTGGCGCTTCCCGACGCAGGCGAAATGCCCATCGAGTTTGATATTGGCGAAGAAGCCGAAGCAATGATGGCTGAAATCGACGCCTTCATGGCCGACAATGTCACGCCGGAAATGCGCAAGAAGTTCCATTATAGCTGGGAAGGCTGGGTGCCCGAGTTGCACAAAAAGCTAGCCGAAGCAGGACTGCTTTTCTTGTCTAGCCCCGAACTGGGCGGACGCGGTGTAGGGGCCTATGCCAAGGCCGCAGCACGGCGGGCATTCGACAAACATGGGTATCGCAACCCAGGCGCTGGTGTGGCCGAGATGGTCGGGCTGATGATTTCGCGCGCGGGTTCAGAAGAGCTAAAGCAAGAGGTCCTCTCGCGGATTATCGCGGGTGATTGCATAGCGAGCCTTGGTTATTCCGAACCGGGATCTGGTTCAGACGTATTTGCCGCGCAGTGCAAGGCCACGCCCGAGGGAAATGGCTGGAGGATCGACGGCACGAAGATGTTCACCAGCGGTGCCAATCTGTCCGACTATGTAATCATGTTGTGCCGCACCAACACAGAGGTAGCGAAGCATAAAGGCCTTACGATGTTCATCGTACCGCTAAAGGCAGAGGGCGTGACGATCCAACCTGTCTATACATTTCAGGACGAACGAACGAACATCACCTTTTACGATAATGTCCGGATTCCCGACAGCTGGCGGCTCGGCGAAGTCGATGGCGGCGTGAAGACCATGTCAGTCGCGCTGGAGCTTGAACATGGCGGCGGATTTGACGGACCGATGCACGAAAATGCCGAGGCTGCCGAAGAACTGTGCCGCGAACTTGGCCGGCTCGACAAGCCGCAAGCCCGCGCGCGTCTCGCCCGTGCGAGGCTGAACGCCGATATCGGCTTCCTGCTGGGATCGCGGGCAACTTGGGCAGGCGTGAACAAGAAGCCCAATATGGCCTATGGCCCGATGGCAAAGATGCATTCATCGGAAAAGTTCATGGAAGACGCGCGTGACTTGCTGGATCTGACTGCTCCCTTATCACTTTCCAAGCGCGAAGGAGCAGCGGCTCTGGTAAACCAATCATACCGCCACGCGCATGGTACGCGCATTTACGGTGGCACCAGCCAAGTGCACCGCAGCATGATTGCAGAACGTGCGCTTGGACTTCCGCGCACTCGGCAGTAGGATAACAATATGACAGAAGCGCCAGCACTCCTCACCGACGAACAAGACGGCATATTGATCGCCACGCTCAACCGTCCCGAAAAGCTGAATGCGTTCAACTTGGAAATCATGGAGTTATTGACGGCAGCCGTACTGCGCTTCCGCGATACCCCGGAACTAAAGGTCATGCTGATCCGCGCAACTGGCCGCTATTTTTCGGCCGGAGCCGATTTGAAGAGCGATCAGAAAAAAATCTCGCCGACTGGCCAAACCGCCACGGGTATCCGCGAAAACCACCGGCTTAACCTAAACAACATGCAACAGCTTTGGGACGAGATGGAGCATATCGAAAAGCCGATTGTGGTTGCCCACCAAGGGCCGTGCGTTGGCGGCGGTTTGGAACTCTCGCTCAGCTGTGATTTCCGCTTGGCAGCGAACAGCGCAACTTATTCGTTCCCCGAAGGGTTGTTCGGCGTACTGCCAGCGTCAAGCGGCGTTTCGCGTCTAACCCGTTTTTGCGGTCCGCACTGGGCGCGCTGGCTCATCATGGGCAACAAGCCGGTTGATGCGCAGCGTGCGCTTGTCATGGGCTTGGTGCATGAAGTTTATCCAGACGAAACATTTGCCGAAGAGGCAATGAGCTTTTGCCGTCACTTGACCAAGCAGAATCCCGAACAAATGGGTGCAGCCAAGGTTGCCATTGAGCTATGCGCCGAACTTGGGCGGGACAGTGCACGGCACGTCGAACGCATGGCGAATAGCGCCCTCATGCTCAACCCGGCCTATCAGGCAGCGATTCAGAAATATATTGACGGCGTGGGCAGCAAGAAGTGACGGGCATTTTGCTTTGATACTTGAAGGCAAAATCGCTTTTGTAACCGGCGGGGCTAGCGGCATAGGGGTCGGCATAGCAGAAGTTCTCGCCGAGGCCGGTGCAAATGTGGTGATTGCTGATCGCGATCAAGAAAGCGGCATCGCGGTGGCTGAAAAGCTGGTGGCATCGGGGCATGAAGCGCATTTCATTTTGGTCGATTTAGCAAGCGAGATATCGATCAACGAAGCCTGTGCCAAAACGATCAAGAATATCGGCGCGCCTTGGATATTGGTCAATAATGCCGGGCTCCAGGACCGTGAACTGCTCACCAATGGCACTGCAGATATGTGGGACAAGACACTAGCGGTAAATGCCCGCGCTCCGTTCTTGCTGACCCGCGAACTTAGCCGCGCGATGATAGCAAATGGCGAAAGTGGACGAATCATTAACGTCGCGTCTTGCGTGCTGCGCGGTCAGGTCATCAAGGGACTTGCCGCTTATGTCAGCTCCAAAGGGGCGATAGCAGCATTGACCAAAGCCAGCGCGTTTGAGCTGGCCGAACACGCGATCACCGTAAACACTGTTCTGCCTGGTGCCGTCATGACGCCGGGGTCCATGGGAGCAAAGGGGCCGCCTGCCGAAGGGCCGGGCCGCAGGCGTGGTCTGTTGTCACCGATGTGCGAACCACGCGACATTGGCGCGGCTGTCGCGTTTTTTGCGAGCCCCGCTGCGCGCTATGTCACCAATCAGGAACTGGCGGTCGACGCAGGATTTTCGGTCAGCTGAAAACGATTGCCCGCGTATACTCAACGCTGCTGTTCAACTCTGCGCGCGGTATTCCCTTATTCCCAGTTCGAGCAGTCGCGCCTCTGATTCGAGATAATGCTGAATGTTTTGCGCGAAGTTGCCCTTGAGAATTATTTCCATATCAAAGTCGGTGGCAATGGTCACAATCCGTTCGATCCCGGCGTAAAGCACTGTAGCCATGCCGAATGCAGGTGTACCCAAAGCATCGGGATCATGGTTCATTTGCTCGACTATTAGACGAATAACCGGGGTCGCCATTTCGATCCGGTTTTGCGCCATGCGCGCGTCATGCTGGTCAGCCATACTGTTGCGTAAATGGAGGACGCGCGTGTTGCGCTGCCAGAAATTGTAGAAGTCCGTTACAAACTCAAGGCATTTTTTGTCGAGCGCGTTGTCGGGCCACCGGGTCCGCAACTGGTCAATATAGGCGCTATGCGCCTCGATCGTTACCGGCTCGAGCACCGCGACCAATAGCTCGGTCAAATCGCCAAAATAGTTATATAGCGATGTCATACCCAGAGAAGCTTCGCGCGCAACAGCGCTTAACGTGATGGGTGTAGACCGGGGTCCGGTAAGCAAGACTTGCGCAGCGACGACAATCCGTTCGCGGGTATCGCGGCCCTTTTTGCCCAAGCGCTGGCCGTTCAGGTTATGCGTACCGACCACCTTTTTTGCCTGACGCGAATGACCGTCTTTAGTCGCTTGTGCCGCCGTCATGCCGTGCCTTTACTTTTCCCTAAACCCGGGTTGCGATCAATTTGGTTTCAAGGAGTTCTTCAATACCCTCTACGCCCCATTCGCGCCCCATACCACTCGCCTTATATCCGCCAAACGGAATATCGCCTGCAATGCTCATCCCGCCGTTTACGCTCATAGTACCGGTGCGGACACGCTTGGCGATTTTCATAGCGCGATCAAGATTTGCCGAGGAGACACCTCCGCCAAGGCCATAAGCATTGTCATTTGCAATCCGTATCGCATCTTCATCGTCTTCAAACGGTATGACCACAAGCACGGGGCCAAAGATTTCTTCCTGCGCGATCCGCATATCGTTGGTGACATCAACAAAGCAAGTCGGTTCAATGAAGAAGCCGCCGCCTTTATCGGGTCGCATACTTCCGCCCGCGACCAGCTTTGCGCCTTCTTGCTTGCCGAGCTCTATGTAGGACATCACCCGTTCCTGCTGACGTTTGGAGATCACGGGCCCCATAACATGCGTGGGATCATCAATGTCACCCCATTTTTCGGCAATGCTCGCATAAGCACCGGTTAGGATCGCACAGGCTTCTGCATAGCGGCTCTTGTGCACAAGCAAGCGGGACTGCACCGCACAGCCCTGTCCGGCATGGAAAATCAACATAGATGACGCGATATCCATCTGGAAGTTGTCGGCATCCTCGCAGACAATTTTGACCGATTTACCCCCTAGCTCGAGGAAAATGCGTTTGAGTGTCGAAGCACCTCGTTCCATGATGTGTTTTCCAACACCGGTTGATCCGGTGAAGCTGATCAAATCGACGCGTGGATCAGTGACCATCATTTCACCCGCCATCGCGGGGTCTTCGCCGGTAATCACGTTAATAACGCCTTTGGGAAAGCCCGCTTCAATCGCAAGCTCACCAAATATCGCGCCCATGCCCGGAGTATCGGGCGCTGGTTTTAATATGACAGTGCAGCCAGCCAGAAGTGCCGCCACAACCTTGCCGACATTGACATAAAGCGGCACGTTCCAAGGCGTGATCGCGGCAACGACGCCGACCGGTTCGTACACCGCCTTACGCTCTGTATCGAAACCATATGCATTGCGCTTACCGTAATCGCGCTCCCACTTCACTTGCGGGAATACACGGATGTAATCGAGCCATCCCTCCATTGCCATATCGACATGGGCACGCCCCACTGCGCCTACTGCCGCGCCAGCCTCATATCGCGCAAGATCGGACAACCGGTCGCGATTGGCGTCGAATAAGTCATAAAGCTTTTGCACGAACTTCACTCGCAGCTCGATATTGGTTGACCAGTCAGTGTCGTCAAAGGCTGTGCGGGCAGCGACTATTGCTGCCTCGACATCACTTGCCGCAGCGTCGGCGGCCTTGCTGATCGCTTCACCTGTCCACGGGCAGATAACGTCAAATGTCTTGCCTCCTGCGGCATCGCAAGCCACGCCATTGATGAAGAGTTTGGTGTCGGGGAGTGAAGGCATTTTGCTCGTTCCTAAATATGGGCCGCGGCTCAGGGCTTGCGGCCTTCGACCGCGACCAAATTGAGCTGCACATCGGCAGGTGTGTTGACGACATTGCGAAACAACTCTGCCACCGAGTTCACATGGCTGATCGGGCGTTCGCGCATGTTAATGCCTTTTTCCATGCAGGCTTGACCGAAGCGCTTCGATATTTCGGGGGCCCACGCAGATCCCTTGCCCTCTTCCCACATGGGCCCGGCACGGAAAGTAGTAACACGGATGCCCAGCGGTTCGAGTTCACCCACCAAGCTATGGGTGAAGCGTTCCAGCGCCGCCTTGGAGCTTTGATAAAGCGAGAGCATCGGGAAGTTATTCTCCACCGACTCGCTCGATACGTTGATGATATGCCCGCCGCGTTCCATCATCGGAATGGCCGAGCGGCAGGTGAACAGCGGTCCGGCAAAGTTGGTCATTATCGGGCTGAGCAGTTGTTCGTCGGTTGCTTCGGCTATTGTGAAGGGTTCATAGATCGCCGCGTTATTGATGAGCACATCGATTTTGGCGTGTTTTGCGGCAATAGTGGCAAACGCTGCGCGCACCGAATCCGCCGAGGCCAGATCACATTCAACAGCCATTGCAGAACCGGCCAGCTCGTCAGCCAAAAGCTGTACTTTTGACAAGGTCCGTCCGAGTAGGATCAGGGTGTCGCCTTCGGCGGCCAAACGGCGTGCGATCGCACGCCCCAGCCCAACACCCGCGCCTGTTACAACAATGTTTCTCGGCAAGGTCTTTTCCTCTTCTTAGGGTCTACTTAGCTTGCTGATCGGGCGGCGAACAGGGCGTGCAAAGGGATAATCGTGACCGCGATGGTCCACCGCAAATGTCGTCTACGCGCTTTTCTTTGTTAGGCACCCTTTTCGCGGAAGTCCGATGGATAGACCGAAAAGTCGCCGGCATAAGCGATGCCGCCTGGCCATTTTTCGCCGCTGATTTTCTTGAAGAAATGGACAGTGCGCGCGAAGCTGCCAGCCTTGGACCGCGGTTCCATCTGGTCACCGCTGGGCGAGACACCGCGCGCCCGTGCGCTGAAATCCTTCACGCTGAACAACAAGTCATCGGTTTGGTGCGCGCACATTACGATCTCTCCGCCAGGGCAGTAGCGCTTGGGCTCGATCTGTATATCAGAGAGCCGTCCGCGCTTCATTGCGACAAAGCCCGGCACGCGGCAAACTTCGGGAATATGCACTTCATCATACCATTTGTGATATTCCGCCTCCATACCGGCGACGAAATTTGCGGGGATGACAAACATGCTGGAAAAGGGCTTATCTTTTTGGTGGTTGGGACCCGATTGCCAGTCATAGTACATCCGGTAACTGAAGATGCGTTCGCTTTCATTGGCATCGTCGATCAATCCCGCTTCGCGCGCCCCGGCAAGCAGGGGACCCAGCGCCGGCAGATCAACCTCGGGTGTCGCATAATCGAATTCGTAAACACTCATAAACGCCCAAGGTTGCGCGATATCGGGCATGACCTGTTCCGGGGTCAGTTCAAACCGGTCGGCATTCACAAAACCCTGCAATTTGGCGAGATCACCGGCGTGCTGGCCTTCGAACCACGCGGCATATTCTGCCTCTCTTCCGGTGGTTATGTTGTGAAAATGGATGGTTGTATAGAGCGCCATATTACCTAACCTATCTCAGCAAGCCGCCGAGCAATCCACGTGCAAATCTGCCCAGACCCGGGAAGCCAATTGACTTGCCGAGTTCGGTCCCAATGGTTCCGACAATTGCCCCGGCAGCACTTTTTGCAGGAGATGCGCTCGATTTGCGGCCAGATAGCGAACGACCGATCATCGTCCCGGCGGACGCGACAACAGCACCGACGGCTGCCTTTCCAGCTTTACCCCAAAGCGAATCCGATTTGCGCGGCTGGTCACGCACCGCTTGTTCGCCTTCGGCTTCCAACTGCTCGGCGACTTCGGTCGCATCGGCGGCTTTCTGGTTCAGGACTTCAAATGCGGACTCGCGATCAACCTCGGTATCGTATTTTTCCTGATAGGGCGAAATCGACTGGATGATCGCGCGTTCTTTGGCATCGAGCGGTCCCACGCGCGAACGCGGCGGCTTGACCAATGTGCGCTGAACAATCGAGGGCGCGCCGTCATCCATCAAGGTTGAAACAAGCGCCTCTCCTACCTTCAGTTCGGTTATCGCAGTTTCAACATCAAGGTCGGGATTGATCCGGAAGGTTTCTGCCGCTGCCCTGATTGCCTTTTGATCGCGTGGGGTGAAGGCGCGCAGCGCGTGCTGTATCCGGTTACCCAATTGGCCCGCAACGGTTTCTGGGATGTCGATCGGGTTTTGTGTGATGAAATAAACGCCAACGCCCTTAGACCGGATAAGCCGGACGACGAGCTCCACTTTCTCTAGCAACGCCTTTGGCGCATCGTTGAAAAGCAAGTGGGCTTCGTCAAAAAAGAACACCAATTTCGGCTTTTCCGGGTCACCAACCTCGGGAAGTGCCTCAAACAAGTCCGATAGCATCCAGAGCAAGAAGGTCGCATATAGCCGTGGGCTCGACATCAACTTGTCGGCGACGAGCACATTGACTTGGCCGCGGCCTTTTTCGTCGACTTGCAAGAAGTCATTAATCTCAAGCGCAGGCTCACCGAAAAATCTAGCACCGCCCTGACCGTCCAACGTCAACAATTGCCGCTGGATCGAACCGACGCTGGCCTTTGTGACATTGCCGTATTTAACGCCGATGGTGTCGGCATTCTCCGCGCACCAAACGAGCATCGCTTGCAAGTCGGCAAGGTTGAGAAGCAGCATCCCTTCGTCATCGGCGACGCGGAAGGCAATGTTCAGTACGCCTTCTTGAGTTTCGTTAAGGTCGAGAATTCGCGCCAGAAGCAGCGGCCCCATTTCCGATACGGTGGTACGGATTGGATGACCGCTTTCGCCGTACAGATCCCAGAAAACCACTGGATTGTCCGCATATGAATAACTGGCATATCCAATTTCGCTGGCGCGCGCGGTGAAAGGCTCATGCAACTTGCCCGTTGGCGATCCTGCCATTGCAAGTCCGGCCAGATCGCCTTTCACATCGGATACAAAAACCGGCACGCCCAGCGCCGAGAAACTGTCGACCAGTCCTTGCAATGTCACTGTTTTGCCCGTGCCAGTTGCACCAGCGATCAGCCCGTGGCGATTGGCGCGTTTTAAGTTGAGATATTGTGGATCGGTAACCTTGCCATTCGCGTCTACGGCTGCGCCGATGAAAATGCCGTTTTCATTGTCCATTTATTGGTCCGATTCTCGAGATATTCCCTAGCGGTAATGCCAACATCAAGCCGCGCATTAGGTCAACCGTCTTTGTACGCAGCAACAAGATATTGCCCCTGCGCTTCAATCTATCGCTCGCAAGGAATCATTCATCGCAATCGGCGTAGAAAGGCAATTCCTTTTATCCTGAGGACTAGATAGGGACGCGGTGAAAATTACGGGGCGAAAATTGATGTACTTGGAAAATGTGATTGTTTCTGCGCGCCTTATGATCGCCATGATGTTGGCATTGACGCTGAGCGCTTGTGTCACGACGACCATGCCACCGGCCAAGCCCGTAAAGCGCGTGCCGGTTGCAGTCATCCAACCCGCAACAAAGCCGCCGGTTCCTGTTCCGGCCCAAACCGCACCGCCCGCTGCAATGGTTGCGCAGCTAGACGAGATATGGCGCGGCTTTCCCGGCAAGACCGGCATTGCCATCCGGCGTATCGACGGTGGCGGGGAGTGGACCGTTGGCAAGCGCCTGACCGACTGGTTTCCGCAGCAAAGTGTTTCGAAGCTTTTGGTGGCGATGGTGGTTCTCGATCAAGTTGATCAAGGCAAGATCACCCTCGATCAGCCCGTCACCATCCGGCGCGAAGACCTGACGCTTTTCAATCAACCGATCCGTAACCGTGTGGTGGTCGACGGTGAAGCAACCGAGCCGGTGCGCGTGCTGATGGACATCGCAATCACGGATAGCGACTGTACGGCCAACGATGCGTTGTTGCGGCTTGTCGGTGGGCCAGAGGCAATCCGCGCCTTCATCACGAAGAACAATCTGGGCAACCTGCGTTTCGGTGAGGGCGAGCGCAAGATGCAAAGCAGCATTGCTGGCCTAGCATGGCGACAGGAATATTCGATTGGTAACAACTTCTTTTCGGCACGTTCGGCAGTTCCATTTGCACAGCGCAAGGTAGCAATGGACCGTTACCTTGCCGATCCATATGACGGCGCGACGCCCGATGCGCTGGTCAGTGCATTGGCGCGCCTCGCCAAAGGTGAGCTCTTGTCGCCGAAATCAACCCGCGTGCTTCTCGATGTGATGGGTCGGGTGAATAGTGGCCCCAACCGGCTGAAGGCTGGACTTCCAGCAGGATGGAGGCTGGTCCACAAGACCGGCACCGGACAGATACTCGCCCCCATTGCCACAGGCTATAATGATGTGGGTATTGCAACGGCACCAGATGGCACCCGCTACGCCGTCGCCGTCATGATTGCCAACACAACAGCCGGTGTGCCGCAGCGCATGGAAATGATGCAAGCAGTCACGCGGTCTCTGGCGCTATATCACGCAAAATAGGCCGCCAAACGGTTCGTCCAACCGCAACTTCCCGCGCTAACTTGTTGACACATTTGACACGAAAACCGGTTTTTCAAAACAGCAATTTCCGGTTCTGACTTTTGACAGTTTTGACACGAAAACGGGTTTTTCCGCATTTTGTTCATCTTTCTACCGTCATCTGTCTGCGCAGCAACAACCCGCCTACATTTTGCAATAGGCGACGCGTCAATCAAATAGAACATTATAAGAACATTTCGCAAGTGTCAAGCCCCTTCATCAGGGCCTCGCGCTACCGTGGGTTCTTTACCCACGCATTTTGCCGGTACCATTTGGTGATGATATGCTTCACGCCCTTTTTTACCGGCGTTCCGGCATGCAGTGTTTTATAGTTTAGCGTACCGTCGAGGTTGCAATTGTTCCAAATGATCATCGTGCCCGCCTCTGGCCTGATCCCGATACCGATATGCGGGAATTCGGTGGCCCCGCCTTCTTCGGGCTGATTAAGAAAAATCATCGCCGTCCAAGTACGCTGACCACCCGTCGGGCCTTCTTTTTCCCAATAGCTTTGGCTGGGATGAAAGAAATCATGATGCGCTTTAAACTCTTGCCCGGGGTGATAGCGCTGCCCCTGCATCGTTTCGGCGTAATCATTGTGGATGCCCAGCACGTCGCTCATCCGCGCTTCAATCCGTGCTACATCGGCATCGTTGGCGCTCAAGTGACAGCTATAGCTGGTGCGAAAGCCCGCCTGTTCTGTGCCTTTGTAAAGTGTCGAAGGTTGCGCATCCTTGTCGATCTTGCGGATAAGCGCCTGACAATCATTGCTACCCAGGAATTTCTGAAAAACGAATAATTGCACATGCGGAATGTCGACAGGGATGACGTCATGGTTTTTGTTCAGCCGTTTTGTCACGTGCCGCGCAATTACGGCAAGCTTCGCCGGGTCATTATTGGGATCAAATTTTTTTGGCGTCTCGGCTTCGCCCGTCACGGTCGTCACTTTCTTGCTTTATGGATCAATTGATTACTCGGCCTCTTACCATGACCCACTTGACCTTTTCCAGCGTGCGGATGTTTTCAAGCGGGTTGCCGTCAACCGCGATCAAATCCGCCGAATAGCCCGGCGCGATACGGCCAACGTCATTTTCCAGGTTCATCGCCTTGGCCGCAGCAGTTGTGGCGCTGGCAAGAGCCTCACGCGGCGTCATGCCGATCAAATCGACCATCTGGCCCAGCTCTTCGGCGTTGCGGCCGTGTTCGTAAACACCGCTATCGGTGCCAAAGACAATGTTCACACCTTGTTTGCGCATCGCGGCAGCCGCCTTGCCCACAACGGCCAGAGTTTGACGCACCTTGGCCTCAACCTGCGGCGTGTAGATGCCCTTGCCCAACCGGTCGCGAATGCCGGTGAATGCCATCAAAGTCGGCGCGCAACCCGTGCCCTTTGATTTCATCATGGCAATCGCTGCATCGTCGGCAAAGGTGCAATGTTCGATCGTATCGACGCCGGCTTTTGCTGCGGCTTCTATCCCGCGCGCACCGTGTGCATGCGCCGCAACTTTCAAGCCAAGGCTGTGTGCGGTGTCGACAATGGTGCTCATTTCAGCTGCGGTAAAATGTGCTTCCAAACCGCGCGCTTGCTGCGAAAGCACGCCGCCGGTTGCGGTTATCTTGATCAGATCAACGCCCTTTTTCGACGCCTCTCGCACCCTTGCCGCGCATTCATTCGCGCCGGTACAGGTGTTGTTCCCGTCTAGAGCCGCGTTGACCTCCGGACGGAAACCGCTGACATCGCCGTGTCCGCCGATGATCGAGATCGCAAGACCTGCGGTCTGGATACGCGGCCCGGCTATGCTTCCTTCGGCTGTACCCTTGCGAAGCGCCTGCCCAACGCCGGGGGGAGCACCCAGATCGCGCACCGTCGTGAAGCCAGCAAGGGCCGTTATCCGCGCATTTTTCGCACCGATGACAACGGCATCTTCATTGCTGTCGGTTGCCTCACGCCAAAAATCTCCGCCCGGATCGCTCGACAGATGGACATGCAGGTCAATCAACCCGGGCAGGACCGTCTTTGTCGACATATCGATCACGCGGACGCCCGGCTTTGCCGGAACAGGATTGTTGCCCTTTGCGATGCTTTCGATGCGGCCGTCCTTGATCATAATTGTCGCAGGACCGGTTGGGCCGCTATCGGCATCGGCAATCAAATTACCGACAAGGACAAACTGTGTTTCCGCCCGGACAGCCGGGGCTGCGGTTGCGGCGCTGGCCAGCAAGGCAGCGGCAATGTACGCCCATTTGGCTGTTGACTTCATATGCTCTCTCCCCTGCCCAGCTGCTAAGTCACTTTGTCGAACGGTATGTCCATCACAGGATGCTGTTGCCAGTTTTGATGGTCGAAATGCCACCATTCGTTCGACATGCCAATGAAGCCTTCTGCGTACATATAGCTTTCAAGGCGCTTGGCATTGGCTGCTGCCGCCTTGCTATCATCGTCATAAGCGCGGTGCGCCTTTTCGCTGAAATCATCAAAGCCCGATGGCATTTCGACAAGCGCTCCGGTCGCCAGATCGTGCATGGTCATGTCCACCGCGCAGCCCCGGTTGTGGCGGGATCCGCGCTTGGGATTGGCGACATAGTTTTTCTTTGGTCCAACAGGCGTCGCGTCCCACAGTTTTTTGGTCACCCGCCAAGGACGATACGCATCGAATATCGTGAAGCCGAAACCGTCTTGACGCGCGCGCTCATGTGCGCGGAACAAAGCCTCGGCAGCCTCACCCACCATGAAGGCGCGTGCTTGATCATATAGCACGGTGCCCGTGAAGTTATTGGCCGTGGCATAGCGCATATCCAGCCGAATCTCGGGATCGCGCTTGACCAGCTCGATCAGCCGGTCTTTGTCGGCAAGGGTGAGTGGCTTACGCTTGGTGGGTTCGCCCACGAAGGGTACGTCCTTATCAGGCTGCGTCCGGTTACATGCCGCCAGCGGCAAAGCGCCCAGCATGCACATCGCCGTACGGCGATCAATGATCAGTCTTCCTGTTTCGCCAACCATTCTTCGAGCCATTTGATCGTATAATCTCCGTTGATGACATCGGGATCGCGCAGCAACGCCTGATGAAGCGGGATGTTTGTCTTAATCCCGGATACGACCATTTCCTCAAGCGCGCGGCGCATCCGCATCATACAGCTTTCGCGCGTCCGGCCGTAGACAATAAGCTTGGAAATCATGCTGTCATAATAAGGCGGCACGCGGTATCCCGAATACATGCCGCTATCGACGCGGACATGCATACCACCCGCCGCATGATAATGCGTGATTGTGCCAGGCGACGGCGCGAAGGTCTTGGGATCCTCGGCGTTAATCCGGCATTCGATGGCGTGGCCGCGAAACTCGATATCTTCCTGTTTGACCGATAGGCCCATGCCGCTTGCTACGCGGATTTGTTCGCGCACGAGATCAAATCCTGTGATCATTTCGGTGACCGGATGTTCGACCTGTATCCGCGTGTTCATTTCGATGAAGTAAAACTCGCCGTTCTCCCAAAGAAACTCGATCGTACCTGCGCCCCGGTATCCCATGCCCGCCATTGCGTCAGCGACGATGCCGCCCATACGCGCGCGTTCTTCGGGTGTGATAACCGGCGAAGGCGCCTCTTCGAGGACCTTCTGGTGGCGACGTTGCAGCGAACAGTCGCGCTCGCCCAGATGGATGGCGTTGCCTTCGCCATCGCCGAAAATCTGAAACTCGATATGGCGCGGGTTACCGAGATATTTCTCCAGATAAACCGTTGCGTCGCCGAATGCTGCTTTGGCCTCTGTCCCGGCCTGTTGCATTTGGGTTTCCAGCTCTTCTTCGCTGTTCACCACCTTCATGCCGCGACCGCCGCCGCCCGAAGCAGCCTTGATGATCACCGGATAGCCAATGTCGCGCGCGATTGCCTTGGCTTCTTCGATATCCTCGATTGCACCGTCGCTGCCTGGAACGAGCGGCATGCCAAGCCCGCCAGCGGTCTTCTTTGCCATGACCTTGTCGCCCATGGTGCGGATATGTTCGGGCTTGGGGCCGATGAAAGCGATGCCGTGGCTTTCGATAATCTCCGCAAATTGCGCGTTTTCGGACAGGAAGCCATAACCCGGGTGGATCGCATCGGCGTGGCTGATTTCAGCCGCAGAGATGATCGCGGGGATGTTGAGATAGCTGTCTTGGGCAGCGGGCGGGCCAATGCAAATCGCTTCATCGGCCAAACGGACATGCATTGCGTCTTCGTCGGCGGTCGAATGCACCGCGACGGTCTTGATCCCCATTTCATGCGCAGCGCGGTGAATGCGGAGCGCAATTTCACCGCGGTTGGCGATAAGGATTTTTTCAATGGCCATAGGGGAATGACTTACTCGATAACCAGCAAAGGCTGGTCAAATTCGATGGGCTGGCCGTTTTCGACGAGGATAGCCTTCACCGTGCCGCCGTTTGGCGCAACGATGGGGTTCATGACTTTCATGGCCTCGACGATCAGGACAGTATCACCAGCTGCAACCTTGTCGCCAACGCTGACAAAAGGCGCGGCTCCTGGTTCAGCCGAAAGATACACGGTGCCGACCATCGGCGACTTGAGGGCATTGGCGTGGGCAGCAGGTTCGGTAGGTGTGCTGCTTGCTGCGGGTGCAGCGGAGACCGGCGCGACAGGTGCTGATGCATAAGCAAGCGGTGCAGCTGCAACACCGGCCATTTGGCGAGAGACCCGGATCTTACGCTCACCGTCCTCGACCTCGATCTCGCTGAGCCCGGTTTCGTCAAGCATCACTGCCAGCTCACGCACCAGATCGGTATCGACCTGCATTCCGCCGGTTTTGCCTGCCATATTAAGAAAACTCCCGTAAAATCGTCTTGCGGACCGCTATAGTCAAAGCTTTGCCGCCACGTCCAGCGCCAGTTCATATGATTTTGCGCCATGACCTTTGATACAGCTATGCGCGGCCATGCCGACATAGCTGATATGGCGAAACGTTTCGCGTGTTTCGGGATCGGACAGATGCACCTCGATCACCGGCACTTTGATCGACTTGATCGCGTCATGAAGTGCAATTGATGTGTGCGTATAGGCCCCGGCATTGAGCAAAACGGCCTTTGCGCCGGTCGCCTGCGCCTCGTGCAACCAGTCGATCAAATGGCCTTCATGATTGGACTGCCGCATGTCGATTTCGACCCCTAGCGTGCGCGCCTGATCCTCCAACCGGTCGGCAATATCATCGAGCGTGTCATGCCCGTAAATCTCCGGCTCGCGCATCCCAAGCAAGTTGAGATTGGGGCCGTTGAGAACGAATATGACAGATTTTTCAGACACATTTAGCCCTGTTTAATTGTTGGAATTTGGCTTCGCGCCACCCTATAGCCATGCGCTATGAAAAGCGAAGCCCAAATGACAATCTCCCTCACCGTTAACGGTGAACCGCGCCGCACCGCGACCGGGCTGTCCATCGCTGACCTGATCCGCGACATTGGTCTTGATCCCAAGAAGGTCGCGGTCGAACGTAATCTGGAAATCGTCCCGCGCTCGACCCTCGCCGAGGTGATGCTTACGGACGGTGATGCACTGGAGATTGTGCATTTCGTCGGCGGCGGATAGGGCAGCACGCTATGACACAGACTGATTCATGGACCGTCGCCGGTCGGACTTTCAACTCGCGCCTGATTGTCGGTACGGGGAAATACAAGGATTTTGAGCAGAACGCAGCGGCCTTGGTCGCATCGGGTGCGGAGATCATCACGGTCGCGGTGCGCCGCGTGAATGTGTCGGACCCGAAGGCACCGATGCTGACCGATTATATCGACCCGAAGAAATATACCTATCTGCCCAATACTGCAGGTTGCTTCACCGCCGACGAGGCGATCCGCACGTTGCGTTTGGCGCGCGAGGCGGGTGGCTGGGACCTGGTGAAGCTCGAAGTATTGGGCGAGGCCAAGACGCTTTATCCCGACATGCGCGAAACGCTGCGCGCGACCGAAGTGCTGGCCAAAGAGGGCTTTGCCCCAATGGTGTACTGCGTCGATGATCCGATTGCCGCCAAGCAATTGGAAGAAGCAGGCGCGGTCGCAGTCATGCCGCTGGGCGCGCCGATTGGTTCAGGGCTAGGTATCCAGAACCGCGTTACTATCCGGCTTATTGTCGAAGGCGCAAAAGTGCCCGTGCTGGTCGACGCTGGTGTCGGCACCGCAAGCGACGCGGCGGTTGGCATGGAGCTTGGTTGTGACGGGATACTGATGAACACGGCGATTGCCGAGGCGAAAGACCCCGTGCTGATGGCCCGCGCGATGAAGAGCGCTGTGGAAGCCGGTCGCAGCGCCTATCTCGCCGGTCGCATGGGACGGCGAATGTATGCCGATCCGTCAAGCCCACTCGCCGGATTAATCTAGCGACCATTTGCCAATGATCGCCCCTTACGCTGCAATTGCCGTTTGACCATTTTGCCGCGTGCCATATGGTTGCGCCCATGAAAAAGATTCTCGTTGCCGCCGGGTTGGTCCTACTCGCTGTCCTGTTTTACCGCTTCGGTCTGTCCGAATATCTGTCGCTCGACACGCTAAAGTCGCGGCAGGCCGAGTTTGCGGAATTTTACGCGGCGAACCCGGTTTTGGTGATTGGGGCATTTTTCCTGGTCTATGTTGCCACGACTGCCTTGTCGCTGCCAGGTGCAGCCATACTCACTTTGGCGGGCGGTGCGCTGTTCGGATTGGTGACCGGAACCATCATCGTCTCCTTCGCGTCATCGATAGGTGCAACGCTTGCGTTTCTAGGGTCGCGCTTTTTGTTGCGCGACTGGGTGCAGGCAAAATTCGGCGACCGGCTGCGCGCGATCAACGAAGGCGTTGAAAAGGACGGTGCCTTCTATCTTTTCTCTTTGCGGTTGATCCCCGCCATTCCGTTTTTCGTCATCAATTTGGCGATGGGATTAACCGCGATAAAGGCACGCACTTTTTACTGGGTGAGCCAGATCGGCATGCTGCTTGGCACCATCGTCTATGTGAATGCCGGAACCCAGTTGGGCCGGATATCAAGCCTTAAGGACATTGCTTCGCCCGGGTTAATCGGTTCTTTTGTTGCGTTGGCATTCATGCCCTGGATCGCACGTTGGTTGATGGGAATATTGAAACGCCGCCGCGTTTATAAAGGCTGGAATAAACCCAAGAAATTTGACCGTAATATGGTCGTCATTGGTGCCGGTGCGGCCGGCCTTGTCTCGTCGCTGATCGCCAGCACCGTGAAAGCCAAAGTCACGCTGGTCGAAGCGCACAAAATGGGCGGCGACTGCCTGAACTATGGTTGCGTGCCATCCAAAGCGCTGATCAAGAGCGCCAAAGTCGCTCAAATGATCCGCGAGGCAGACCACTACGGACTTGAAAGTGCGACACCGCGCTATGACTTTCGCAAGCTTATGGCGCGGGTATATTCAGCCATTGCGGCAATTGAACCCAATGACAGCGTTGAGCGCTATACCGGGCTCGGCGTCGATGTGGTCGAAGGCACAGCCACGCTTGTCGATCCGTGGACGGTGGAGATCGCACGCGACGACGGGCAAAGCCAGCGCCTGTCTACCCGCTCGATCATCATCGCGACTGGCGCAGCCCCCTTTATTCCGCCGATACCGGGGATTGAAAACTCGGGCTATCTGACCAGCGATAGCCTGTGGGGCGAAATGGCGAAACGCGATCAGGTTCCTGCGCGTTTGGTAGTTTTGGGCGGCGGCCCCATCGGCTGCGAACTCGCGCAGAGCTTTGCGCGATTGGGTTCAAAGGTGACATTGGTCGAGATGGCCGCAAATGTGCTCTTGCGCGAAGATGCGGATGTGTCGGCACTTGCCGCCGAAGCGCTTGAAGCATCGGGCGTGGAATTGCTCACCGCTCACAAGGCGCTGCGTTTTGCGGGCAAGTCTTTGGTAGTGGAATCCGGCGGTACGGAAACGCATATTGCCTTTGACGATGTGTTGATTGCCGTTGGTCGCGCTGCGCGCCTGACCGGATTTGGTCTTGAGGCAATGGGGATCGAAACCGGCAAGACCATTGCAGTCAACGAATATATGGAGACCAAATTCCCCAATATCTTGGCGGCGGGCGATGTCGCGGGGCCCTATCAGTTCACGCATACCGCTTCGCACACCGCATGGTATGCCAGCGTCAACGCGCTATTTGGCATGTTCCGCAAGTATAAGGTCGACTACCGCGTTATCCCGGCAACCACATTCCTCGATCCCGAGTTTGCACGCGTCGGGATCAACGAGCGCGAAGCGGCAGAAAAAGGAATCGCGGTCGAAGTTACCACATTCCCGCTGCACGAGCTCGACCGGGCGATTACCGACAGCGCAACAAAGGGCTTCGTCAAATTGCTAACCGTGCCCGGCAAAGACAAGATATTGGGTGTAACGATTGTCGGCGAGCATGCCGGTGAGTTGATCGGCGAATATGTGCTTGCGATGCGGCACGGTCTTGGCCTCAACAAAATCCTCAGCACCGTACACGCCTATCCATCGATGATAGAGGCGAATAAATTTGCCGCAGGAAAATGGAAAAAGGCAAACGCGCCCGGGTGGGTTTTTCCTTGGCTAGACAGGCTCCACGCTTGGCGGCGGGGCTAATTCCAGCGCAAATCAGCTTTTCGAAACGGTGTCTGGCGGATGCGCTTTTGGGTCGCCGCATTGCGCGATGCCACATCCGAACTTGGTACCCGTGAGGCCAAGATGGTCGCGCAGCACCCACAACAAAGGCATGGACGGATCAGCGTCCACGCCTTTGCGATTTTCCGTTTATTCGTAGTCGGGAGGTAGCCATCGTGCTCCCTCCCGAAAAGATCAAAGCTTGGCTAGATCGGCATCAATCAGGTCGAGCGCTTCGGCCTTAATTTGGTCCGGAGCCATCGGCTGAATTGCACGAAGTGTGAAACCGCGCGCCATTTCCACCTGCGGATTGGTTGAAAAACCCGGCATGTGCTTGTCAAGGATCGCTTTGGTTACCGGGTTATCGAGCAAATCACCGATTGTGGTTTCTGCCGTCGAATATTTGGCAGCAGCAGCAGGTGCTTCTTCAGCCAATGCAGATGACGTAATTGCAACCGGCGACAACGCGATCAGACCGGCGATCATGGCATTTTTCAACATAAACATTCCTCTTGTTGCGACTTTGACGCCTGTTATCCGAATTGGCGAACGTGAATCAAGTTCATTGTATCCAGTAACGCCGGAAAATCCGCAGAGCATTGTTTCAGGCCGCCGAAATGTTTACCAACCAGCCATGACAAAAAATTCCAGTATCGCCATTGTGACCGGCGCCAGCCGGGGCGCAGGGCGCGGCATAGCTATCGGGCTCGGCAGCCATGGCTGTACCGTTTATGTGACCGGACGGTCGGAAAAATCCGGCGATCATGCGCTTCCCGGGACGATTTATGAAACCGCGCAAGCCGTGACAGCAGCAGGGGGCAAGGGCATTGCCGTGCGCGTCGACCACGGCGATGACGCCCAGGTTTCGGCGCTGTTCGAGCAGGTGAAGTGTGAACAAGGCCGATTGGATATATTGGTCAACAACGCCGCTGCGATTTACGACGAACTTACAACGCCGGGCAACTTCTGGGAAAAGCCGCTAAAGCTTGGTGACCTTGCCAATGTCGGCATTCGCAGCAGCTATGTCGCCAGCTGGCATGCCGCCCCGGTGATGGTCGCGCAAGGAAGCGGCTTGATCGTCAACACATCGGGTTCTGGCGGTGTCCACTATGTCTACGGGCCGGGTTACGGTGCGCACAAGGCCGCTCAGGACAAGATGGCGGCCGACATGGCTGTGGATTTTGCCGGGACCGGGGTTTCGGCCTTGTCGCTTTGGATGGGAGCGCTGCTGACCGACAGGCTGAAGCAGGTGATCGCGTCAGACGAAGCCAAATATGGCTATTTGTGGGACCGCGTTGAAACGCCAGAGTTTAGCGGTCATGTCATTTGGGCACTTGCCAATGACCCCGCGCTTACCGAGATTTCGGGCCAGACAGTGATCGGCGCGGAAATGGCTGTGAAATACGGGATAGTGGATACAGGCGGACGGCAACCGCCTTCTTACCGCGACACACACAAGATCGCACCGCGCGTGCAATATCCCAACATCATCCGCTAAACCGTTTAAGCGGTCGCCATGAAAGAGAAGCCAAACGGAGGAACTCCAGTTGCGAGCCCCCCCCCGTTGCAAGCGAACGCGACAATAGGTGACGTGCCCCCCTGAAATGTAGCCAGAAATGAGTAGAGTCCGTTTTCAAGGAGACGGACGAATGAAGCGCAGCAGGTTCAGCGATGAACAGATCATCGCGATATTGAAGGAGCAGAAGTCTGGGATGCCGACGGCGGAGGTCTGCCGCCGCCATGGGATCAGCCCTGCGACCTTTTACAAATGGAACGCCAAATATGGCGGCCTTGAGGTGTCGGAGGCCAAACGGCTCCGATCCCTGAAGGACGAGAACGCCAAGCTGAAGTAGCTGCTCGCCGAAGCGATGCTGGATATTCGCGGTGTTGAAAGACATCGCTGCAAAAAAGTGGTGACGCCCGGCGCAAAGAGGGAGGCGGTTGCGCATGCGCGAACTGCCTTTGGCCTGAGCGAGCGACGGGCGTGCGGCATTATCGGGGTATCGCCGCGGGTGAATAGCTATGCGTCACGGCGACCGGACGGCGGCGCCCTGCGGGTGCGCTTGCGTGATCTTGCCAGCGAACGCCGCCGGTTCGGCTATCGCCGTCTGGGCTATCTTCTGGCGCGCGAAGGCATCACGCCCAACCACAAGAAGCTGCTGCGCATTTACCGCGAGGAAGGCTTGAAGGTGCGCCGCCGCAGTGGCCGGAAACGGGCCCTGGGGAAACGCGCGCCGATGACAGTGCCGCAGGGGCCGAACCAGCGCTGGAGCCTCGACTTCGTGTCCGACGCCTTCGTCTGTGGCCGCCGGCTCCGCATCCTGTGCGTGATCGACGACTTTAGCCGGGAATGCGTGGCGCTGGTGGCGGATACGTCACTGTCTGGCGCTCGTGTGGCCGGGAGCTGGATATTGCGATCATGGACCGCATGGCCAAGCCGGTCACGGTGGTCAGCGACAATGGGACCGAGCTGACCAGTATGGCGATCCTGAAATGGTCGAAGGATCGCAAGGTCGACTGGCATTATACAGCGCCAGGCAAGCCCACCCAGAATGCGTTCGTAGAGAGCTTTATCGGCAGGCTCCGCGATGAGTGCCTCAACGAAACGCTGTTTACCTCAATGACTAGGTTCGCGCGGTGCTGGCGGCATGGCGGGACGATTACAATGCTGTACGCCCACACTCAAAACTCGGCGGACGCACCCCACGCGAAGCCGCAAAACAAGCTCTATCGGGGCATGCCCCGATAGAGCTTGTCATCCCTTCAACCATCAAGCATTTAACAGGAGGACTCTATCTCTGACTGGTAACAAGTTGGGGTGCACGTCATAGGCCCGATATTCTTGGCACCAGCCATCACGGCGACAGCAGTCATTCCTGGCGCTGCCGCTTATATCTTTGGTGAAGGCACGGCGGCTTTCTCGACCTACTTTCCATACGTGGGCACCAAGATCACTCCAACCTTGAGCAATCTGCTTCCCGACAAGATCGGTGTGCCAACGCCCTTTGGCACAATTTCCGTATCGCTTCCGCTTGCACAAGGCGCACTTGACTGGGCGGCAAATACGCTTAGCACCATTGCCAATTCGGCAATTAAAAGTTACAACGGTGGTAGAGACTATATCGACAGCATCACGCCCAAGTCCGGAATTGGATATTATGCGGTGCAGATTGCAGCGGCACCTGTTGACATCGGCGCTGGCCAGCTCGAAATATTTGCAGGCGGAGCATCGGGTATGATCAGCGCGGCTGCACATCCGGTGCGGACCATCACGGACGCGCCCAAGGCCTTCATCATGGGAGCAGCAGGCCTTGTTGACAGGGCGCTGGTTGCCAATGACACGCCGCTTAAAACGCATCTGGCAAACGGTGTTAAAGCCATTGGCAACACCAGCATCCGGCAAGGCAGCACAGCCGTTGGCAGAACGATGGGCTATGTCGCACTCATCGCTGCACCGGCCAAAGGTCTAGGCGGACTCGGCACGGTCACAAGAATAGAAGCAAGAGCCGCAAATGGCATCGGTGTTGCCGCAGAGAGGGGAGCGGCGATTGAGGCACGAGGCGGTGCCTATGTTCTGAAAGATTTTGAAGGTAATGTTGTCCGTAGTGGCCGTTCAGGAGATTTGACCCGGAGGGCGGCGGATCATCGTCGTGATCCTCTGCTTAAAGACTATGACTTCGACCCAGTATATCGGACTGATGTTTATGCAGAGCAACGCGGTCTTGAGAAAATATTGCATGATACCTATCAGCCGCCATTGGACAAAATAAGGCCGATCAGCCCCACCAATCCCAAACGGCAGATTTACATTGATGCAGCCCAAAAATATCTGGGAGGCAACTGATGAGCAATACTTTCCCATATTCCGAAGGGACTGTCTTTTCTGTTCCGCTTCGTCAAGGAGGTTACGCTAAAGGGATAGTTGCACGCGCGGCGCCACAGGAAGCTTGCATATTTGGCTATTTCTTGGACCAAAATGCGCCTCGGTTGCTGAACTAAACATGGAAGATATACGGCCAGAAAATGCAATTCTCAGCGTTATGTTTGGTGATCTCGGCTTGATTAACGGTGAGTGGGATATCATTGGTCAGCTTCCCAATTGGCAGCGAGGTGAGTGGGCAATGCCTGATTTTGTCAGGCGGGACCCTATTCGGCAAAAAGGCATGGCGCGTGCGTTCTTCTGATGACGATCCATCAGCAATCGAAAGCGAGGAACGAACAGACTTTGATACCAATCTTCCTCCAAATATGTCATCGGGCTATGGGTCGGTCGAGTTGAAACTGACAAAGTTGCTGGGATAAAGGGTCTTCCGACAACCTTTGACCCGCAACCTCTGTCGCACCCTCATCAATTCCCAGCAGCTTTTGACCGCTAGATGAACTTCGACTGAGTTAGAAGGGCAAATGATGAAACGGATATTCTTCTTTGCAACCCCCGATGACATTGCACTGTACTGGCGCGGTTTGAAGCGAACGCACCAGCTCAAATTTGTAGGTCTCGAAAATCTTATCACCCCGGATCGTGAAATCTATCAAAGTCGTCGGAAATACCCGATCCGGGATTTCCACACATGAAATCCGGTCACGCTTCAACGGGCTATATGGTGTCACAAAGGGATACGAAAAACAACGTGCATACATTCGTTCAGCAGAGGGTAGAGCGATGGACACTAGACGATTGCGACAATGAAGAAACCGTGATCCTGACGATGGCGGGCAAGTGGAAGGATATGTTACTTGCCGGCCTCATGGACACGCTTCACGAAACCCCTGTCGCCCAGCAGCTTATGAAGTGGTTCCTTGCAGCGCTGAAGGCTGAAGGGTTTACCAAGGTGGATATGTATTGGATGGGCAAGGAAACTATGGAAATGTGGAAGGCTGGCAAGCGCTTGTCGCAAGCCGAGCAATCCCCACCAGAGTTTGATCTGAAACTGCCAGATGAGTTGCGGACCGCCTGATCTCAAGGCCGTCAGCCAAGCTGTTGCCTGTTGAACTCTCGCCCTACCCTGATCATCCCCAGTGCACTTGCGAGCAAACTGCCGAGCGCCGGACTGAGGAGAATATAAGCACACCCAACACGGCGTTCTGTCTCGCGGGATGGCGGATCTCTGGGGGTTTTAGGGTGTGTTCGGGTTGTCGGTCGCGGGTTGGTTGGCAGTTTTAATGTTCTGCTTCAATGGCTTGGTTGGACCCGTTTGTGTTCGCCGTTTCTGGTGCGGTGTGTAAATTCCGGAACTGAATAGAGAGCTGCTAAACGGCTCCGCGAAGGGCAAGCGGCGTGTGCCGTTCCCTTGTGGTGTTCCGTGTGCTGCTGCCGCCATTCTGCTTGGCGGCTAAGGCCTGTCCTTAGCCTGTCGAAGGGGGGAAGCGGTGGCTGCCGCAAAAAGGCCGCACCGCCACAAAACCGCTTTCCTACATGCCCTGCTCCATGCTCTAAGCGCAGAGCAACATTGGTACCTGCGCTGCCATCGCTCGATCGCGCTACACAAACGGCGATACCTTTCAGACGCCATCAACTTAAGTAAACTTCCAGCGCAGAAATATGCAGTTCACTGTGAACCTGCACGGTTTTCTGCGGGTCTTGGGCTTCCATCGACCGGCACCGTCAACCGCCAGCGGCAGCTTCAGCTTTTACCTGAACGGCCATGTGATCGGACAGATCGGCAACGACGGCACTGACAAGCGATATGCCACACTAGTTTTCAACGGCTCTGTGGACGGCACAGGGCCGTTCAGGGAGGGATCGAGCAGCGGCGCGACCTTCGCCGGGGCAGGCTCGTTCCGTTGCGGGGAATGGCGGATATTCGGGGGTTACGCGGGTGCGTTCGTGTGTGTTCGGGTGTCGGGCGGGGAAGTTGGCGGCCCGGGCGATAATTACATTAAACGCGGTTCATGGCTCATGCAGGATATCGAACAAGTTATCCGCGACGCGCCGCCTTATGCCTATCCCCATGACGAATGGCTGGGGCCCTCCCTATCCCGTTGATGTCGAAGATTTGACCGCCAAGGATCTGGGGTTGGATTAAGCTCGGATTATACCGGCCTTTTTCGTTCCTTCAAAACCTCGATTGCTTCGGCGACAGTGAGCACCGGCAAGGCCGCTTCGCTGCCCAATTCCAGTAAATCCCGGTAGCCCGAAACGATCATCACTGCATGTGCCGCAATCGCTGCGGCAACGACCTTATCGTCATCGGGATCACTCGGCACAACGCGTCCGACCGTTTCAGGCTCGACCAAATGCACGAGCGCGTTGTAAAAGCCGATGACGGTTTCGGCGTCGCTTCCGGCTTTCGTCAATTGACGGGTAAGTTTGGGATAGGCAAGAGAGTGCCGCAGTTCTGCTATTAAATCCGAGCTGCTGAACAGTCGGATATCATCCCCCGAGATACAAAGATCAAAAAGTGAGCGCGGCTTTCCTCGCCAAAGCAGCGCAGAAATTACGACATTGGTATCAAGCAGAATGTTCAACCGCTGTGCGCCGAGTCATTAAGCGTTCGGTAGATTTAGTTCCGTCGGGCGGCGCGCGCGCACTTCATGCACCAACGCCATTATCTCTGCTTCGTTGGCGTCATCCGTCATGTCATTCGCTGTTGCCCAAAGCTCTTTAATGCCTTTTACCGCGCGCTGACGAAGGCAATCGCGCAAAACGGCCTGTAATGTTTCGGGCGCAAGTAAGCCAGCCTCTGCGGCATCACGCGCGAGGTCATCTGGCAAGGAGATTTGAACGTTTTTCATGATATTCTTATTGCAGATTAATTATCGTGCGCAAGCCATCCGGCTCGTGAAGCAAAGGTCGGCAACTTCCTGGGTAATGGCGGCCTTGTCGGGGATGTCGTGCGCGGCTTCGTGCCATCAACGGCGCGACGCAGGGCCTTGCGATTGCGGCGGGCCTGCAAAAGAAGTTCGACTGGACCGGTCTGGCCACCGCTGGCGTGGTATCGGGAGCGTTTGGCATCATGAGCCGCTCGATCAGCGGGCAGGCGACGGGCAATCCGTTTAGCGCCGACGGCAGCCGCAACCTGGCTGTGAACGCCGACGGGGTATATAACCCGGCGGACTATCAGGGGCCAAGTGCGACCAACAGCATGATCAGCGGCGCGGTCAGCGGCCTTGCGGGCGGCGGCGTGCGCAGCCTGATCACCGGCACAAGCTTTGGCGACAATATCCTTGCCGTCCTGCCCGATGTGATCGGCAACGTCGTTGGCACCATCGGCGCGAGGGCAGTCATCAGGCGTGGTCGAACGCACCGTGGCCGCGGCAAAGGCGAAGGCCCCCATGCTCAAGGTTGATAAAGATGCCTATGGGCTCGACGATGATACGGTTACGGGGGGTAGGACAACGACAAGCGCGGTACCGGATGAGGCTCCCGCGACACCATAACCAAAATGGGCATCGCATCGCTTCCGGGACCCGCCAAATATGCTCTGGCCCGGATGGCAAGCGATGCGGCGAATGTGGGAGGGGTTGAGGTACAGGCTCCCTACCATCGCGGCAAGCTGGCGCGTACGTCCAATCTGGCAACCAAGGGTATGAGCTTTATTGACGAGCCCGAAGAGAACATCACCCCCTGGTGGAAAACGCGCACGGCATGCACGCCAGCACATTCGATCAAAATCAAGTCCGCAGAGCAAGCTCGAGCGGTCATTGCCGAGTGGCGCGCGGTATTTGCCGAATATGGAATGCAGGATAACGGGTTCGAGATACTTGTCGGTCTTAAACACAGAGAGCTGATGTGGGATGTGAAGGAAGGGGTCCGGAAGACCGACCAGTTGATCCCGTTCCAGCTGGTTACTTTGGAGGAACAGGTTGGTCTGCTGGGCAAAATCCCTCTGGTAAAAGACAGCATTGAACAAGCAGCCTATCTCAGCATTCTTGCAACCGACAGCCCGGGTTCGCGTTTCCCGAAACCGACTGGCTATGGTCACCGTGGCGAACAAAGCGGCAGAATCAGATCTGACATCGCACTCAAATTTCATGAACATATCAGGCAAAAATTGTTGCACCGCGCATGGAAACCGCAAGAGCATTTTATGCCGCAACCACAACAATGTCACCCGACCAAATCGCATCCATATTTCGGGAATTGACTTTGATCAGTCGGTCAAAGTTGTTACGTTGCAGACCAGGACAAAGGTTATCCAATATCAATATCCCGACAATTCTGTCGGGTCATATTTTGCGCCACCCGGCACAAGTGCAACGTCTCTGGGAATAAGCGCGACCGGGCGGACTAAAGATAGGTATGTGCTTACCGCTGACACGTTGGTTTTGAAATCTAGGGCTTCGAGCACTCTGTATAAGGCTAACCTGAATGATGCACTTCGTGGGCAGGGAGGCGGAGTGCAATATTTTTCTCCAAACATTGATGCTTTTAAGAAGGTAAAATAGAATGACTTCCGATTTTTTTTTCCAAACGAAAATGTCACCTATATAATTGACGAAAAATTTAAAACCCCACCTTCGGTGTTCAATAAAGGTGACGTTTTAAGTTTTATTGGCAAATCATATTCACGATATGATGATTGCTATTTTTTTGCATTTATTGACGAAAATAAGCTGGAAAAATATATTTTTGGTAAAAAATGAATGCGATATATCAAAATTTGAGCATTATTTTGAAAAAGCCTAATTTGCAGTTAGCTTAACGGTAACCGTAACATACGAAGTCACACGAATATACACGTACTCCAATGAACTGCCGCTGACACAAGAGCAAAGTCGAAGTTAGAGCCTGCATACAGAGGGGTAGGAGGGGGAAGACAATATTTTCTTTCTAATATAGATAATATAAGAAGGGTTATATAAAAATGAATGAATTTTCAATTGGGAAAAAGTTTTTAGTTAAATTGGATATGTCGAGAATTTAACTGTGAATTTTTCAAAGGAGAGGTTTTTGAATAAAAAAGAAATCTTATATTCGATATGATGACGCAGAAGAATACATTTTTTCTGATAAAAATGGAAATGATAAGCATTTTCCAGTTTATCGGATTCACCCTAACCCAAAATTAGAAAATTTCGAAGAATTGAGCGGCAGCGGAACTCCAATGACAGGTGCGATAACCCCTAATTTCAAAACTTTGATGACAGCCTGAACTATACCGTCATATACCAAAAGACCTATCCGGGCGATCCGGCGACTTTTTCAACCGCTCTATTACTTGTTGCACCGTAACAATTTCGACCTGTTGCCATTTACCCACCGAAAGAAATGGCTTGTCACCAGTGACAATCATATCTGCATGGGCCGCCAGCGCAGTTCCGACCACCATATCGTCATCAGGGTCCGGCGCGATGCGCGGGACTGCATTGGGGCGTACAGTGGTCGCGTACGCTGTGTAACCATTGACGATTTGATCGATAGTAAGTCCGGACGCCGCGATTTTCGCCGCAAACTTCTTTCGTTCCAAAATCCCGGCCAATTCGTTAAGCATGGCTACGCTGGTAAAAAGTGCAACTCCACCATCATCTGCCAAATCAAACAACCCGCCGGGTTCGCCACCCCAAAGCATTGCCGACACCACAACATTTGTATCGAGTACAACCCGTTTCAATGTCAGGATTGCAGGCGTCGACGTTCGGCCCGAAACGCCGCAATTTCGTCAGCGACCTTCTTCAGGAGACATGGCAGCAACAGATGGCGATGCAGCCATGCGGTCCATCGCGCCACGCAAGGCAGATTTGCGCTGCTCGCAAATCGCGTCGCGGAGTAATTGTTCCAAATTGCTGTCAGACAACAATCCAGCCTCTGCGGCATCACGCGCGAGGTCATCTGGCAAGGAGATTTGAACGTTTTTCATGATATTCTTCTAGCAGATTAATTATCACACGCCAAGCCATCCGGCTCGTGAAGCCAAGGTCGGCAACTTCCTGGGCAATGGCCGCCTTGTCGGGGATGTCGTGCGCGGCTTGGCCGTCAACGGCGCGACGCAGGGCCTTGCGATTGCGGCGGGCCTGCAAAAGAAGTTCGACTGGACCGGTCTGGCCACCGCTGGCGTGGTATCGGGGGCGTTTGGCATCATGAGCCGCTCGATCAACGGGCAGGCGACGGGCAATCCGTTCAGCGCCGACGGCAGCCGCAACCTGGCTGTGAACGCCGACGGGGTATATAACCCGGCGGGCTACCACGGGCCAAGTGCGACCAACAGCATGATCAGCGGCGCGGTCAGCGGCCTTGCGGGCGGCGGCGTGCGCAGCCTGATCACCGGCACGAGCTTTGGCGACAATATCCTTGCGGTCCTGCCCGATGTGATCGGCAACGTCGTTGGCACCATCGGCGCGAGGGCAGCAACCGGCGTGGTCGAACGCACCGTGGCCGCGGCAAAGGCGAAGAAGGATGCGAGTGGGGGTGGTGGAGCGACCGCAGCCGTTACGATGGGCGGCGGGGCCGGCAATGCTGGCGGCTTTGGCTATATGCCGGAGGGGGGTGGCGATATCGGCTTTGGCGGCGGTGATGTATCGCCCGCAAACGGCAATGCGGTGCCTCCGATAAATTGTTGTTGTGGGTACACGGCCTTCGCCAAGCCAAATGCGTCTTATATGCATATGCTCCGGTACAGCTCTCCAAACTGGCCCCGAAGGTTACTGAAATCGCGGCATGATTCCTCGACGAACCGGATGAAAATATCTTCCCCGCCGCCCAAAATCAGCACGGACATATGGCACTCAGAGTGTTGAGGTCAAAACTCCCGAGGAAGCACGCGAATATCAAGCGCTGTGGCGCGCCATATTCGCAAAGGACGGGATGAAAGACAACGGCCTTGAAATACTCGTTGGTCTGAAAGCTACTGAATTAAAGCTCGAGGTGCAAAGCGGGGCAAGGAAGATTGATGACCTCATCCCGTTACAATTGGTTACGCTGGAACAATCGGTCAAGCTGATGGGCAAAATCCCGCTGGTAAAAGATAGCTTTGAACAAGCAGCATATCTCAGCATACTAGCAACCGACGGCCCGGGTCCGCGTCCCGAAACCGACTGGCTATGGTCACCGTGGGAAACCACAAAGCAGCAGGTCAAATATGACATCGCACTCAAATTCCATGAGACGTATCAGGCAAAAGTGGCAATGACTTGCCGGTCAGTCCTATTTTTAAGTTGTCAGACCTCACTGGTAAAACTCGCACCGAAATTAGGCAATTTGCACAATTGGCAGGCCTTGTAGTAAAAGGAGATACAAACCATCCCGATTTCCCTCGTAAATATTATGATCCTTTGACTGGCCAACCTCGCATTAGATTGGATCGCGGTCATGTAGATCCCAAAACAGGGTTGCCATATAGAAATCCTAATGCGGCAGTTGATCATATTCATGCTTATGATACTCGCGGTAATTCTATTAAATTTAACAACGATAAGCACATTCCAACAATTGGAGAATGATATGCAGAAAAATGTATTTGAACTACAAGACGGCGAAGTGCGCGTATGGATCGAACAAGAGACTATTCATATTATTGCCGGTGATCTGCAATATGGTGATCCGACAGAATTGACTGCAAACATGGCACGCAAACTAGCCACAGAACTCGAGAGGATTGCGTCACTTTTAGATGAATAAAATTGCGCGGACAACGTACTTGCTTCACTGACACCCGCGGGGCTGTGGGGCTGTGGGTACGATCGGCAATTTCCTGATGAAGGGTGGGTTACGGTGACATTTTACTTAACCCCTAAACTCCGGCATATCCCCTCACAGTAAATCGGCCTCAGCGCATTTTCTGCGTAGCCCAAGGACACGGAATACCGTGTCCCCTGACGGTCCTGCAATGCGCGCCACAGTGTCAACTTGCGCAGAATTCTGCGGGTTTTGAGCGAATGCGCTATCCGCCTCCTCCAGCCTATCTGCGGGGCAGAGCCTCAGTCATTCCGGCCAAGGTATCGAACTTCCACAACGACGCAGTACGTTTAAAGCCTATGACGCGGGCCGTGCCATCGGCGACGTACAGCCCGGCAGCCCGCTGCCGGTGGCGAGCGCGGCAGCGGCAGATGCGGGATTGTGGGGCAGATACTGATGGTCGCAGTGGCGGTGGCGGTGACCTATTTCACCGCAGGGGCCGCGACGGGTCTTGTTGGCCCCGTGCTCGGCGGCGCGGCGGCGGGAGGACTGGGCGGGCTCACCACCCAGGCGTTCGGCACAGTCACCAATATCACCGGCAAGATCAACTTCAAGGGCGTGGCGATGGCTGCGCTTTCGGGCGCGGTTGGTGCAGGCGTGGGCCAGATCGGCACCATCGGCAAGGTTGGCAGCGGCCTTGCCAATGCCTCCGCCAAGGTCGGCAACTTCCTGGGCAATGGCCGCCTTGTCGGGGATGTCGTGCGCGGCTTGGCCGTCAACGGCGCGACGCAGGGCCTTGCGATTGCGGCGGGCCTGCAAAAGAAGTTCGACTGGACCGGTCTGGCCACCGCTGGCGTGGTATCGGGGGCGTTTGGCATCATGAGCCGCTCGATCAGCGGGCAGGCGACGGGCAATCCGTTTAGCGCCGACGGCAGCCGCAACACCGGCGGATATCAGGGGCCAAGTGCGACCAACAGCATGATCAGCGGCGCGGTCAGCGGCCTTGCGGGCGGCGGCGTGCGCAGCCTGATCACCGGCACGAGCTTTGGCGACAATATCCTTGCGGTCCTGCCCGATGTGATCGGCAACGTCGTTGGCACCATCGGCGCGAGGGCGGCATCAGGCGTGGTCGAACGCACCGTGGCCGCGGCAAAGGCGAAGAAGGACGCGAGGGGGTGGTGCTTTGGGACCACAGCTTGCGGTTGACCAAGGCGCATACACTTGGGGTGAGGAGGTAGTGACCGGTGGGGGGAGCGTTGCGGGGGCGGGAGGAAGTGCCGCCAACACCGTAACACAGGGCACAACATCCTTCAGTAATGTTATTTTTACGGATCGAATGAAGTTTTACGGACCAGATGGTGAATTTGGTGTCGCTACGGTGCCGCCGGAAACTGTCGCGTCACCCGATGAAGAAATTGTTGTTACCGGTTCGCGTTTTACAATTTCAAAAAAGACATTGGATACGGCTTTGGTCGCCAATGCCGCCTACTATCGTGGCCAAACCCGCGCTGGGGACGCTGTGCGGCTTAAAGGCAAGAAGCTTTTTGCGGAAACCGGGCTGAACGACAAGGACTTGTTTATTGGAAATACCGGATTCAAGGCGGTGGTTTACAAATTGGATGACAAATATATTCTGGGCTTTGCTGGAACAGAAGATGCCTTTTCAAAGTTTCCCTTTGTCGGCAACGACGGTCAGGCAGATAAGGACGCAATATTAGGCAATTTATCAGAACAGCATAAACGGGCGGTTGACGTGGCCACCATTCTGGTAAAGAAAGTGGCGTTGGCAATGTTCGGCTGACTGGCCATTCGCTTGGCGGCAGTCTCGCTTCCTTGGCCGCAGCCGTGACCGGTGCAAAAGCGATCACCTTCAATCCATTGGGCGTTCGCGATTTTACACTTAGTACTTACAAAAGAGAGCGGAGCGCAGTAGAAGGGCGGATCGTTGCGGTAACGCACCGGTCCGATCCCATCATCCCTTTAGCGGCGGATATGCGGTGCTTCCCGATATTTTGGGGAGGCAAATTTTTGTGGGTAGCGATTTCAATCTGAAAAACGGGCATAGCATGAAGAATATGATTGCGTTATTAAAGGACAAGTTGAAATGATATCCTTATGTTTGCGCCTTATCATTCTTGCGTCGGTTTTTTTTGAACATGGCCGCCTGCGCCAGACCGATGAGCCTAGAAGAAGATATTGACCGCCGCTTTCCTGACAAGGAGGTCGCCACAGCCGTGCGTTGTGTTATGAAATATAAAGAAGCATTCGCCCAAAATTGCCATTTGAACAAACGGATATTGCAATATCAACACGAAATTAATGATACCGAATTTCCATTTTCGTTGATGGAATTTTTATATGCGCGGACCGACATTGAAAAAGACTTCACCCCGAAGATGATGCATGATCTGATCATCATGGGTTCGGACCATGGATATGGTGGGCTCCATTGTTTTAGACGATTCCATGCCCTATTATAAGGCCTTTTTAGCAGCAGTTGGAGGACCCAATGCTTTGGTACTTCCACCACCTGAATTGGTTACCGAAGAAGATTATCCGCTAGAAATCATGCACGAAACAATTGCCTTTTGGAATAAGGATCAAATTGACTATTTATTTGCCCAAGGCGTTGATTTGGAACAGCGTGACATCAGGGGCGAAACTGCCGTTTTGGTGGCTCGCCGCAGCAATGCCGGGGATAGTGAATTTAACCGCGTTAATTATCTGCTGGACCGCGGTGCCAATCCCCATGCCGTTGACAATCAAGGAAAAGGGCTTTGCAATTTTGCTAAGCAACCGTCCAATTGGGATAAGACATTTCCCAACCAGCGGACCGATTTGAAGAGGCGGCTGCTTACCCGATATGGCATGGACTGCAATGATTCCAAGGTTCTTTAGAAGTCCGGGTGAAATTCGCTGAAATCGGCAACATTGAAATTACGGTGACGATCACCGCCCCGCTTAAAACCCCCAAACCCACCCGCGCAAAAACCGCTTTCCTACATGCCCTGCTCCATGCTCTAACCGGCTTCGACATCGGTAACCGCGCGTCTCGCTGATCCGCGCTACCCAGACAGCGATTCCTTTCAGACGCCATCAACTTAAGTAAACTTCCAGCGCAGAAATATGCAATTCACTGTGAACTTGCACGGTTTTCTGCGGATCTTGGGATTTCATCACCGGCACCTCAACGCCGCGCAGCTTCAGCTTTTACCTGAACGGCCATGTGATCGGACAGATCGGCAACGACGGCACTGACAATGTCGACTATGCCACGACGATTGACCGCAACGGCTCTGTGGACGGCACCGGGCCGTTCAGGGAGGGATCGAGCAGCGGCGCGACCTTCGCCGATTTTGACCAGAACTACACCGCGATCAACACGGGCAGCACTGGCGAGGCGGGTGCGGGGTCGGTCTATAGCGTGCGGCAGGGCGACAGCCTGCAGTCTATTGCGCTTGGCATATGGGGCGATGCGAGCCTATGGTACATGCTGGCCGAGGCCAACGGGCCTTCGGCCTCCTCCAGCCTATCTGCGGGGCAGAGCCTCATCATTCCGGCCAAGGTCGCGCAGTTCCACAACAACGCAGATACGTTCAAAGCCTATGACGCGGGCCGTGCCATCGGCGATGTACAGCCCGGCAGCCCGCTGCCGGTGGCGAGCGCGGCGCAGCGCGGCCGATGCGGGATTGTGGGGCAGATACTGATGGTCGCAGTGGCGGTGGCGGTGACCTATTTCACCGCAGGGGCCGCGACGGGTCTTGTTGGCCCCGTGCTCGGCGGCGCGGCGGCGGGAGGACTGGGCGGGCTCGCCAGCCAGGCGTTCGGCACAGTCACCAATATCCAGCCCGGCAAGATCAGCTTCAAGGGCGTGGCGATGGCTGCGCTTTCGGGCGCGGTTGGTGCAGGCGTGGGCCAGATCGGCACCATCGGCAAGGTTGGCAGCGGCCTTGCCAATGCCTCCGCCAAGGTCGGCAACTTCCTGGGCCAATGGCCGCCTTGTCGGGGATGTCGTGCGCGGCTTGGCCGTCAACGGCGCGACGCAGGGCCTTGCGATTGCGGCGGGCCTGCAAAAGAAGTTCGACTGGACCGGTCTGGCCACCGCTGGCGCGGTATCGGGAGCGTTTGGCATCATGAGCCGCTCGATCAACGGGCAGGCGACGGGCAATCCGTTTAGCGCCGACGGCAGCCGCAAACCTGGCTGTGAACGCCGACGGGGTATATAACCCGGCGGGCTCCCCAGGGCCAAGTGCGACCAACAGCATGATCAGCGGCGCGGTCAGCGGCCTTGCGGGCGGCGGCGTGCGCAGCCTGATCACCGGCACGAGCTTTGGCGACAATATCCTTGCGGTCCTGCCCGATGTGATCGGCAACGTCGTTGGCACCATCGGCGCGAGGGCGGCCATCAGGCGTGGTCGAACGCACCGTGGCCGCGGCAAAGGCGAAGAAGGATGCGGGGAGTGGGGGTGCGACTTTTACAGCAGGCGGCGGCACCGGTGCTGCTGACGGCTTTGGCTATATGGCCGACAGCGCAGCCGCTGCCGAAGATGAAGCGATTGTGGTCACTGGCAACCCGATCAGGCGGCGTGGTCCGTTTGGCTTGTATTCAGATGCAGAAAGACTTTATTTCGCGCGTTCGGCTGCCATTGGTCGGTTGTTGGCTGCACCTGCCTCGCCATTTGACGGCAGTGGTAGGCTGACCGGCAAGGTTACAATGGCACAAGTTAATAATGCCGGTAAGGCCATAGCAGCATCCTATAGTATAAGACGCCGAAAATTCTCGCGCAGACTTTATCTTCTGATTCTCAAGACAGATGGGTTGAACATAATGGTGTGAGGAGGCTGGTTGGTCCGGGGCAGCGCCTGGACCGCCTTAAGTCGCTGGCTTACAATATGCATGAATCTGGCTATGCTGCATGGATGGCTGGTGAATATGCAAGTTCCCCTGACCCGTCCGGCGACTATGCCGCCACGATTAATTTGGATTTGCTCAAAGGTCGCGAAGACCAGAGGTTTAATGCTCTCCTTGATTCTTGGCTATCATGCCGGTCAAGAAGGCAACGAAAAATATTCAGCCTTCTTTCAAGAAACAGCAGCCAAATTGATTGCGCTTGATCCGGCGGCGGGACAAGTCACTTTTGGGACAGCCTTTGGTGGCGACACATCGCTGTCTTATCAAGGCTATCTGGCGGGCCTCGGCCTTGCCGGGGCGGAGCCCCAACTAATGGCTGACATCCGCGCAAGCAACGTCCGTTTCCTCTCAAGCGGCCCAAACCGCGCAGAGATTGCCAACGCGACAATAGGCCCGATGTTCTTGGCACCAGCGATAGCGGGGGGCTTTGTCGTCATGCCGATTGCGTTTGAACTAGGCACAAGCTACCTTGCGGCAAATTATGGCTGGGCGCAAACCGCTGCTGGGGCGCTGGTCGCTAAAGGCGGAGTAGGGGGTGCGTTAAACTTGGGATATGCACATGGCACGAGCTTGGCTTTCACCGGTGAAAGCGCGACATGGGGCCAAAGCACAGGTGCATTTGCTGCGGGTGCGCTTTTTGCTCCGGGAGTGCTGGGAGTGAACACAGGCAATCGTATATTTGATGGTGCGACAACAGGTGGGTTATCTGCATTTGGTGGAAGCGTTATAGCACAACGAATAGATGGTAGCTTCGATCCCTATTTCTCCTATCGATACAAGGATATCGTCAGCAATACCGGCATCGGGATGGTGACCGGCGGTATCGGCGGTTCGGTGTCGCCTTATCTGGCGTACCGGCCATCGTTTGGTAACAGCCAGTCATTTGGCGCAGGGTTCGATTCTCGTTTGCGGATTTCCAGCGCTATAATGCGCCGCAAACTGCCGCCACTTATGGAGCCCAGCTCCAGCTCCAGATCCTTCTCAAAACCGCTGACACCGGCAGCTCCCAAACCATGAAGGTGGCGAATGGCCGTGCAGTACTATTTACGCTAGTTCGCAAGGATTTGGCAGTTAGAAATTGGATCGCCGTGTTTCTGTTTGGCGGACTTTGGAGTTGGGAAGTTCTAGCACCCTATAATGGGCGATACACTGCGTTTGAGCGTTATTCCTTTTCTGTGGTAACAACTCTTATATTTTTCCTTTTTGTAGGATTCCAAGTATATATGAACAAAGGCTATCGCCTTTCCTATGACGAAGATACAGTATATTTCAGGCCTGATGGATTGACATGGAAATTGCGCTACCGCGAGGAATGGAAATTACCTTATAGAGACATTGAAACAATTGTCGCCGAGCGCGGCCAATCCAATATGCAGCCATTTGAATATATAAGTCTCTGGCGTACAAATTGGGATGGATATGAAGAGATATTTGTATCGCGAATATTTTTGAAAGATGAAGAAATGAGAGAATTTCTTCGCTTTATGCACTCCAAAATTCCGAAAAAAATTCCGGACGAAGTCATCGAATATTTCAATGTGCCTGTCCCTTATATTGAGTCTTAGACCGCGTACACCGAATATAAAGACATTGGCGCAGTCCAGAATTACGGTAACACTTTACTTTACCCCTAAACTTCACGTGCTCCACTCAGAGTCATGGCGACGAGTCACAATATTCTTATACGCCCGGCCCCCAATCCCATCCGCAAAAACCGCTTTCCTACATGTCCTCCTCATGCTCTAACCGGCTTCGACATCGGTAACCGCGCTGCCATCGCTGATACGCGCCACCCAAACAGCGATTCCTTTCAGACGCAATCAACTTAAGTAAACTTCCAGCGCAGAAATATGCAATTCAGTGTGAACTTGCACGGTTTTCTGCGGGTTTTGGGATTCCACCACCGGCACCGTTAACAGCCCGCGCAGCTTCAGCTTTTACCTGAACGGCCATGTGATCGGGCAGATCGGCAACGACGGCACTGACAATGTCGACTATGCCACGACGATTGACCGCAACGGCTCTGTGGACGGCACCGGGCCGTTCAGGGAGGGAACGAGCAGCGGCGCGACCTTCGCCGATTTTGACCAGAACTACACCGCGATCAACACGGGCAGCACTGGCGAGGCGGGTGCGGGGTCGGGCTTACCGCTGGCGCAGCACTTGCCGAAGCATTCAACGATGTTTTGCGGAAAATTGGCGAAAGCCCAATTGCAAAATTATCCGCAAGACCAAGAGTTAGAAGTTGAGCTTTGCCTCCACTCCCAACGTCCGGGGGCGGCCGGGGTCGATGTAGTTTGCTAATGACGTAAAGCCATTCGCAAAATTCGCACCGCCGGTTGCATAAAATTGATTGAGCAGATTATTCGCGAATGCCGCAATGCTCCATGCTTTGTTTGGCGCAGTATATTGCAAACGCGCATTCATAAGGCCGAAAGCATCTAGGACTTTGGAAGTATCATCCGCACCCGCGCGCTGCTTATCCGTCCAAGAGTAACTGACATTGGCGCCAATTTCTGCTCCGCTGTCCATTGGGACAGTATAATCTAGACCAATAGAGAATTTCAGTTTTGGAGCGCGAGGCAAATCTGAAGCCAGCGTCAAATCGAGCACAATCGTCGGGATATTGATCGCTCCTGGAGTAGGATCAAACCCGTTAAAGAAGACCGCCCTTGGGTTCCCAACTATCCGCGTATATTTCGAATCCAGATAGGCAAAAGCTTGCGTCAAGACGAGACGGTCTGTGATCGCATATTGCGCTTCCAGTTCCAGGCCGCGGATACGGGCGTCGCCAGCATTGGCGGTGATCACCACCGGCTGGTTGGTAACGATGATGTTGAGGAATTGAATGTCTTTCCAATCTGTTTGGAAGACGGTCGGATTGATCCGTACCCTGCCATCCAAGAATTCCATTCTGGCACCGGCTTCATATGTCCATGCCGATTCCGGGTTAAACGTGGAACCGCCGCCTGGCAGATTCTTGCCTGCTGAGAAGCCGCCCGCCCGGAAACCTTTTGAGGCTTTGGCGTAGAGCATGATATCTTCGGCTGCTTTATAGTTTACCCCCAAATAGGGAGACCAATCAGTGAACTTGAAATTTCTGACCGCGAACGTAAGTGGCTGAAATGAACTGGGCAAAGGTGCACCGTTCGGCCCCGGAATAAAGCCGGTATTTGCCCCTACAATCTGACTTTTACGTTTTTCAGATGTATAGCGCAGACCGCCGGTTACGTTCAGCGCATCGGAAACGTCAAACGACATCTGCGTATAGGCTGCAAGTGAATTGGTTTCGTAAACCGATGTGCCGCCGCTCGTATCACCCGGTACCGGGCCAATTTGGACTACGTCTGCATATTCCTGCTTATCGTTGTAATAATAGCCGCCGACAGTGAAACGCAATTTGCCATCGGCAGCACTGCCATTTAACTGCAGCTCTTGCGTGAAAACATCGAGATTATCGAAATTATTCACCTGAATGATTGGGATCGGCGTTTGATCGTTGTCAATGATTGCAGAACTATCGAACCACGATTTTGCGGTGATCGATTTCAGGGTCAGATTATCGCCAATTTCATAGGCGATAACACCGGAAACAGATTTGCTCTTAAAATTAAAGTGGTCGTCGGCATTGAAACCGGCGCTCGAAAAATCACCCGGGTTGAAATTCGACGACAACAGCGCATTTGTAATCGGAGGCAAAGTGCCTTGTGCAATGAAGTTGGCGATGCCGACAAACTGGGAAAGCGGATTGACCTTGCTTACCAGAGAAGCCCGTCCATTGCTGCTGCTTTCAACATATTCGCCTTTCAAATTGACGGAAAGACGATCTGATGGCTCCCACTTCACGCGTACGCGACCAATTTTTGTGTCGACAGCGCCGCGGTCAATGCCGTTGGCCTCATCACGGACATAACCATCGACCGTGTCATATGCGCCCGAGAAACGAATCGCTAACGTATCGCCAATCGGGATGTTGAGCGCGCCGTTGACGTCCTTTCGGCCATATTCGCCAAATGTGCCGCCGATATAGCCTTCGAAATCATTTGAGGGCGCTTTGGTCACATATTGAATGGCACCAGCAATGGTGTTGCGACCGAAAAGGGTGCCTTGCGGTCCGCGCAGAACTTCGAGCCGCGCTACATCAACAAGGCCGACGATGTTGCCGCGCCCAGATGCATAAAACACATCATCGATATACGTGCCAACGGATGCCGAAGACTCTTGAGCGTCTACGCCCATTCCGCGAATTGCAATTGCACCAAAGTTGGAGCCGCTACCCACGCGGTTCCCGATCGAGAGGCCGGGAACAAATTGCGCGACATCTTGAAGATCTGCTGAATTTGCCTTTTCCAGCGCTGCCGGCGAAAAAGCGGTAATCGCGATCGGTGTTTCCTGAAGATTTGTCTCGCCGGCTCTGGTGGCCGTAACAACAATTTCTTCAAGGCCGCCAGAACGCGAAGACCCCTGCTCGTCTTCTGTAGCAGCTGGAACGGTCTGAGCAATTGCGGGGGCGCCAATCATTATGGCGCTAACTGCACTGCAGCAAAGAAATTGATTCTTAATCTTGGACATTGTTCTCTCCCAATAAATGCCTAACGTTCTGATCGCGTCGGATGGCAGCAATTGGAGGAAATTTATCAGTGCCTCAAACCCAGTTTGTCAGTAGATATATATACAAAAATTCTGAGTCATTGACACCAATGGTCGGTGCGATTTCAAGCGGAGATTCAGCCTTCAGAGTCGGCCATGCAGCGCGGAGATGGTGCATCAAATAGTTTTAAATCTTAAACCGCTGCTTTCCTCACCAATTTTCTGAAATGCGCGCCTGCCCTATCGTGGATGGTAGCCGCAAGTTGATCGTCAGGATTGGCCAAGATTATTTTTTGCTGTGCTTCCAGCATGACCTTGTCTTCAAGGAAGGCCGCGGCGGTTACACCAAAAGTAAGGTCCAAAGTGGCTTCTGGTTCTTCTTTGGGGATCGAGAGGCTGTAGAAATAGGTAAGGTTTGTATCATCAATCGGCGTGACGCCTTGCATACTGCGGACTTGTGAGATTGCACTCGCGCGGTCAGGCTCACCCATGCTGTACTTTTGCGCTGACCCGGTAGGGTGGAACTGCGAGTCCATCACAAGCACCCCTGGCAACAGATATTGGTAGCTCATCCAGGAGTCATAGGACTCAGCGGCGTTGTCGTGGCTGGGAACGTTTTGTAGCCAGCGGGTAATACGAACACCTCGCTCCATAAAATCCAAGGTCGGGGGTGAATTGGCGTAATTATCCTCCGGCGTCGAACCGATGGCTCCCAATGTCTTTTCATGGACATAGGCGACATGAGAAAAATCGCAGAGATTGTCGTTGAGCAGCTGATAATTGGCCGCGTATTGAATGCTCCCTTTGCGGATTTGGTATACATCGGAATTTTGGGGCGATGCGTCGGGCAATAAGTTTTCGTCTGCCATTTCCGCGTCACCGAGCCAAAGCCAAACCCATTCATTGCGCTCTTTGACCGCATGTGTTTTGACGCAAAAGCTTTTGGGAACCATCGCCTGCCCCGGCACTTCGTTGCATTTGCCGTCAGCTCCGAATTTTATGCCGTGGTACATGCACCGTATGTCGTCACCTTCAATTCGACCCAGTGATAGGGGGGCGAGCCGATGAGCGCATTTATCGTCCATCGCGACAATCTTGCTTTCGGTATCACGGTATAAAACGATGCTTTTGTCGGCCACTTTTACCGCAATGGGCTCAGTGCTTTTGACATCCTCTATATTGGCAACGACGTACCAGCAATTTTGGGGAAACATGCTATCCTCCTCCTCGATGCTTTTAGACTGCCTTCAGACAAGTCAAAAATCTTTCAGGCCAGCCAGTTTTGAAACAAGACTTTGATATATTTTGGCAAGATATCGGGGTCGGTATATCTGCCGGTTTCGCTGGTTAATCGACTGATATACCGATCCAACAGATCGACAATGACTCCGGCGGCAAGCTCCGTATCCAGGGTTGTTGAAACTGTTTTGACGTTCTGACCGTGTTCAAGTGCGCGGCGTATTCCGTCGACTTGGATTTTATGCGACCAGGCTACTATGTCGCTTATCGGGCCATCAGATTTAGCCTGAATAATGAACTCGCGCATCAATTCATACGAGACATAATCTTCGAATTTCCGGTAGATATCCAAAATTGCAATGACCGCTTCGGCGGGGTCATCTGGCTGGGATTTTAGCAACTCGTCAGCTTCATGCCCCAAACTCAGCATGTCTTTTTGTATCAATGCCGAAACAAGTCCTTCCTTGTTTTCGAAGTATATATAGATGGTAGCGACGCCGACTTCCGCCGCGTCAGCAATCGCGTCCATGTTGGTTTTACTATAGCCGTTCGCAACGAACAGGCGTCGTGCGGCTTCTATTATTTGATCACTACGCGCTTTTTTTTGACGCGCCCTGAGCGAAGACATAAACTACCCTTTACAACGAATTGCGGACGAAACGTCAGCCATGTGAATTCTCTGCGATGCCTATACCGAAAGCTCTGCATTTCAAAAACCCAGAGTTGCTAGTTCACCCCTCCTACTACAAGCTGGCGAATTTCCGAGATTATCCAATCCCAAGCCCCTTGCGGCACTTCATGGCCCATCCCCTCAATCAAACAGAGTTTGGAGCCGGGGATATTCTCGTGCGTATCGATACCGTCTGTTGGCAGAACCAGCGGGTCATCGGTGCCGTGAATGATCAGCGCTTTGACATTAAGTTTGCGCAGCGCTGCCCTGCGATCACCATGCGCAATAACGGCCGCCATTTGCCGGGAAACACCCTCTGCGCTGAACGCACGGTCATATGCCGCCCCAGCTTTTTCGACGATCGAATTTCGCTTGGTCGGAAAACCGGGGCTACCTGCCAACCTGTTGAGATCAAGGGCACGTTGAATGGCGGCTTTGCGATCATTTATTCGCTCTGCGGCGGCCATTGTCACCGCTTCGCTTTGCGGCGGACGTGGCAATTTTGGATTGCCTGTCGTTGATCCAATCGATGTCATGCTCAGAATACGGTCCGGATGATTGATCGCCATACACTGCACAATCATGCCGCCCAGTGATGTGCCGCAGATATGTGCGTTTTCAATCCCCAGCGCGTCCATCAAGCCAACCCCGTCGGCTGCCATATCGTCGAGCGTATAAGGAACTTTCGGTTTCCTGTTGGATTGCAAGTCCTTCACGATAGCGGCCATGTCCGGCACACCGTGTTCGTCAAACTGACTGCTTAATCCAGCATCACGGCTGTCAAAGCGAATGACGTAAAATCCTGCATCGGCCAACTGCTTGCAAAACGCCTCTTCCCATGCCGTCATCTGCCAGCCGAGGCCGCCAACGAGCAACATCGCTGGATTGCTTTTAGCGCCAAAGCTGTCGTAGAAAATATCGATATTATTTGATTTGATACTAGGCATCGACGTTCCGGACGGTGTTCAAGCGGACTTCCAGCGAATACGGAAAACTATAGCTATTCAGGCAGGATCGCACCGTTTCTTCGGTTGTGGACGGGTCAACACCTTTGGCACAGCGAACCGACACTGATGCCGTGTTGCCAATTTTTGGGTTGGCTTCGACGGCGACAGCATAATCCACAATATCCGCGCCGAGCTTGTCCAGCTCACGCTCCACCACACCTTTCAATTCCATCAGGTTAAGCGTGGGTTTGTGAATCTTTCCAACGCCCGTGACGGGCAGCTTGCCGAGGATTATGATCGCTTTGGGAACCGCTGCGCGTTCACCGATATGCGCTTTACAATATTCGAGCAGCTCGGCTTCACTCGTTTCACGCACGGTGTCGACATAGGCGACGGGAACTTCGCCCGCATAACTATCGGGGCGCCCTACGGCGGCCGCCATGTTAACGGCTGGGTGAGCCGTCAAAACTTCTTCGATGGTCTTGGGATCAATATTGTGGCCACCGCGAATAATCAGCTCTTTCGACCGCCCGGTCAGCCAGAAATAGCCATCCGCATCCTGCCGTGCCAAATCTCCGGTATTCAACCATTTTGCGCCATCACGGTCAGTGACGAACAATCCGGTGTTTTTGGTTTCATCGGTGTAGCCGGGAGTTACTGCGGGGCCAGAAATCAGGATGTTTCCTGTTTCATCGACAGTACAATCGCGCACATAATGGCCATCACCATCGATCACCGCTGCCTTCACCTGCGTATAGGGCAGACGAACACCAATAGAGCCGATACGAGGAAAATCTGCTTCTAGTGGACACAGCGTACTGCAAACTGTGGCTTCGGTCAGACCGTAGCCTTCACCGATCCGAATTCCTGTTTTCTTCTCAAAACTGTTGAACAGTTCAAGCGGCATCGGGGCCGCGCCGCAGCCGGGAAGGCGCAAGCTGCTGAGATCACATTCGTCGAGAGGCATTTGCACAAGCGTCGCATAAATGGTCGGCACAGCGTTGAAGCCGGTGACGCCGTAATGATCAATCAACTGGAACATGTTGCTGAGTATGCCGGGGGACCTAAACCCGTGAAAACCCGCCAGCAACACCGTGGTTCCAGCCATGAATGACAAAAGGCCCGAGCCTATGGCGGCATTACAGTGGAAGATTGGCAATCCGACCAAATTGTAATCACCGGTGCCATATTTCAACGCCAGGTTCATGGCCCATGCGGTGTACACCTCATTCCCGTGGGTATGCTGCGCCAATTTTGGCAAACCCGTTGTTCCTCCGGTGTGAAATAGAGAGGCTATATCGCCGGGTTCTATTTTTCGGACAAAATCGAGCGCTTCGCCATTTTGGAGCGATATCGCTTCGTCAAAGTTGAGGCATGGTCCGGCCGTCTGCGGCGCTTGACCGACTACCACGACATGCTGAACGCATGGAGCATGCGACCGGATCACTGGCAGCTTTGCTATAATGTCGGAGCCGGGATGATCGCCCATGATCACCAAAACCTTGCTTCCTGCCGACTGGACGATCTCGCCGATCTCTGCCGCATCAAGAAGGTAGTTGATCGGGTTTACAATACCAGCCGTTTCACCGCCCCAAAGAGCGAAATAGGCCTCGGGAATATTGGGCAGCAGTAGCGATACTACGTCACAGTCACCCACGCCTAGTGACCGGAATAAATTGGCGGTGCGATGTATCGACGACAGCAATTGTGCATAAGTGATGTCACGTGACAAAGCGGTTTTACCGCCATCGCGCGCCGCGCGCCAGGCCTCTCCGTTTTCAATGTAGCGGATAGCAAAGGATTCCGGGCTGGCCTGTGCGGTGCGCGCAATCGCGGCATAGGTGCTTTTCGGCAAATTCCTTTCCGCGAGCGGCGTCGCTTCAATCTGCTCAATATCCCGTATGCCTGCGATGTCGGTCATTATTATTTAGACAACTGACGCAAATCGGATAGCGCCTTTCCGGCGGCTTGTCGCATAAAGCCCTGGTCCGACGCGATGATCAGGCCATTCACCCCCAGCCCCGTCAGCCAAGCCGCATCCTCGCCGCCGGGAGTCATTGCAATAACAGACTTGCTTGCGGAAATTGCCGCGGAAATAATTTTCTCGGTTGCGACCTTAAGTTCCTCTGCCAGCGGCGAGGATATACCATAAGATACCATCAGGTCGCCGCGTCCGATAAAGACAGCGTCCAAACCCTCTACCTCGACAATTTCTTCAATGTCGTCAACCGCTTCCGGATCTTCGATCATGCCAATAACGGTGGTCATAGCATCGCACGCATCGACATAGTCCCACATCGTCTGTCGCCCATATCCACCCGCGCGGGTCGAGTTGGAAAAACCCCGTTTGCCGCCACGGAAGCGGCAGGCCGCAACAATGTCTTGCGCCATTTTGGCGCTGGTCACATGCGGAACCAACACCCCGGCCGCGCCGCAGTCCAATGCGGACAGCATCTCTGACTCCGCCGAACTGGAAACACGCACGATGCCGGTGATATTGGCAGCGCGTGTTGCTATGAGAATCTGATCGATGGTTCCGCGATCAAAGGGGGCGTGTTCGGCATCAATCACAACGAAATCAAAACCAACATCGCCTAGGATTTCGGTCGCATGCCCGGTCGGTGTTTTCAAAAATGTCCCAACCAGCAAATCACCAACCGACAGTCGCGAACGGAACATAGTTGCGCTTGAATTTTGTGCCATGATGCGTCTCTCCAGCTGACGAATTTTGAGCATAATCCTTGTAATTTATATATCAATAGTTTATATTATTTTTCTATTGATTCTAGCTTGGTATGCTGAGCCTTGATAACTTTCGTTACGATCGCATTGGAGAATTTGATGAAAATTGGAATTACAGGCTCCACGGGCCAAGTCGCTGGTGCCATGCTGAAAAAGCTCAAAACCCTTGTTGATCCGTCAGACATTGTCGCCTTTGCGCGCAACCCCGCCAAGGCGGCTGAGCTGAACTTGGGCGTCGAAGTGCGTCAGGCAGATTATTACAAGCCAGCGGATTGGGAGCCTGCGCTGCAAGGCATCGACCGGCTGGTGATGATTTCCGCAAGCGAGTTTAACGACCGCGAAGGCCAGCACGCCAATGTGTTGCGCGCCGCAAAGGCCGCCGGGGTTCAGCACGTGCTCTACACATCCTTCTTGCACGCGCCGACCTCTCCGTTGCAGATTACAGCGGCGCACAAATATACCGAAAATCTGTTGAGCGAACTCGGTATCCCTGCAACGATCATGCGCGATCCCTATTACACGCAAAACTGGACGGGGCAGTTGCCCGTACAGATTGAACGCGGTACGATCCTTGGCAGCTATCATGATGGCAAAGTCTCCCCCGCATCGCGCGCCGACCTAGCAGAATCGCTGGCCATTGTGACGTCTGGGCAAGGCCATGAGGGCAAAATCTACTCGCTCAGCGGAGATGAAGCCTTCACCTTCACCGAATTCGCCGCCGAGCTTTCGGAGCAATGCGGCAAGAAAGTGAGCTATATCGATATGTCCGAAGCCGACTATGCAGCCGCGATGATGAAAGCAGGCGTGCCAGAAGGCTTCGCAAAAATCCAAGCTTCAACCGCAGAAGGTGCCTCGAAGGGCTGGCTGTTCGATGATAGCAAAACGCTCTCGGAGATGCTTGGCCGCCCAACGAAGACATTGCGGCAGGTGTTGGCGGAGGTGTTGGGTTAGAAGCTGTCTGCTTGGTGTTGAAGCACAAAGCGCAGTCCTCAAAAGGATCGGCTTTGGGCTTCATACCGCTGCGGCAATGTCCTAAATCCTCCGCGCCAGTTCCGCCGCCTCGCGTACCGCTTCGGCTACCTGACGCGGGCCGTTGACGTCACCGATCATGTGAACCTCGACACCGCGGGCTTTTAGCGCTTCGCTCAGCGCCAGATTGGGTTTTGTGCCGGTGCCAACGACGATGGTATCGACGCCGGTGATGACATGTTCTTCGCCGCCCGCAACATAGCGGACCGCATTGTCGCTAAATTCCAAAGCTTCCGCCCCAGCTATGATCTTCACGCCTTTTTTCAACATGCGCTGCACCAATGTGCTGCGGAACGAGCTGAGCTCTTGTAGCGCGATATTGGGCGCGCGTTGCAGCAAGGTTACGTTGGTTCCGTAAGGGGTCATATCCTGAATCGGGTGCGCCAGAAAGTCTGCGACTTCGCAGCCCGTTTGCCCGCCGCCGATGACGACGGCGTTGCGGCCCGTTGTCACCAAACCGTTCAACACGTCCCATGCCTTAACGACATTGGGATTGTCCAGCCCCGCGACATTGGGGACCAAGGGCACGCCGCCGGTGGCATCGATGACGACATCGGGCTGTAGCCTTTGGACCGTTTCCGCTGTAACCTCTTCATTCAGGATGATTTTGACGCCGGCTTTCTTCGCCTGCAATACAAGATGCTTGGTAAGAATGACGATCTCTTGCTTCATCGGCGCAATCGATGCGGGGATCAGCTGACCGCCCAGTTTTGAATCCCTGTCGATCAAGGTCACATGATGCCCACGTTCCGCCGCGATGCGTGCCGCCTCCAATCCAGCCGGACCGCCGCCTGCGACCAAAATATTTTTAGGCACATCTGTCTTTGTCAGCACTGCTGCCGCCTCAATACCGACGGTCGGGTTGATCGAACATTCGATGCCGCGATTGCTTTTGAATGTTTGCACAAGGCAATGCAGACATCCCCAGCATGGGATAATATCATCAACGCGGCCCTCAAGCGCTTTGTTGGCGAACGCCGGATCAGCAATCAACGCGCGCCCCATCGCGACGGCATCGGCTTTGCCCGTCGCCAAGATGTCCTCTGCCACATCGGGAGAGGTGATGCGCGTGCCGCAGATGACCGGGACATCGACTACGTCCTTAATCGCCTTTGAGTAGATTCGATTGGGGCCAAAAGGTGTGCCCATTGGCGGCGTTGTATTGAATGCGCCGTCTTCCAACGATCCGACAGTTAACTGGATGGCATCGACACCGGCTGCGACAAACAGCGGCGCGATATACTGCGTTTCCAAAAGCGTTCTGCCGCCGGGCTCCAGCTCGTCCCCCGATATGCGGATCAGGATGGGGAAATCGGGTCCGGTGGCAGCGCGGATGCTGCGGATCACATCCAGCGCCAGCTTCATCCGTCCATGAATGTCGCCGCCATACTCGTCAGTGCGTTTGTTGCTTAGCGGCGATAAAAAACTGCCCAGCAGATGATGCTTATGCGCGCAATGGAGGAATACGCCATCGCACCCGACGGCCTTTGCACGCATGGCGTCTTCGGTCATCCGGTCCACCAGATGCTCGATCTCTTCGACGCTGAGTTCGCGCGGGAGCTCCCTCGACATGCGTGCCGGAATGGCGGAGGCGGCAACGGGTTGCTGCCCCTCGTTTATCATCGCGCGCGCATTATATACAGGATGCATCAGTTGCGGCATGATCTTGGCGCCATGTTCGTGCACTGTGCTGACAAATTTCTTCCATGCAGGGATCAGCTTATCGTCGTCAATCCGCAGCGTATTGTGCGAATAGCGCGGCCCGATAGTAGTATCTTCCAGAACGATAAGGCCAACGCCCCCGGCAGCGCGCGCCACATAATAGTCCACAAATCTGTCGGTCAGTTCCCCGTCATGAGTCACAAAGTCAGTCGTGCACGGTGACATCAATATGCGGTTTTTTATTTCCAGGCTGCCGATTTTAAGGGGCGTGAACAGATTGGGAAATTTGTTCATGTGTGGATCACGCATCCTTTGGCATCGGATAGTCATCCGCGTTCAACACCCAGCCTTCTATTTTTGAGAAATCGACCCGTGGTGGAGAGAAAATGTCCACCAGCTGGTTCTTGCCTTCGGAAATCCAGCGCGACGAATGGATCGTTGTTGCCGGAATGACCAGAACCGATGGCGCGCTGCAGGCAATATGTTCATCCTCGCGCCACTCATTCAAATTGGTACCCCATGTCCAACGCAGCGAATGCACCCATTCCCCTTGAAGCGCGAAAGAGCACTGTTCGAAATCATCATGCGAATGGGGCGACATTCGAAGCGGATCGCGCGGCCCGACAAATTCCTGAAACAGGTTGATCATGAAGTTTGTCGAGCGATACATTTTTGCAAAGCCACCGGGGGCGGGCGGAACGTTGAAGCTATACGAACGGATCTTCCAGCCGCCCACCGGATCGGGCCAAGCGATATAAGGTGCCACATGGGGCTTGGGCGTCAGATAGGAAGCGGCGTTCGGGCATTTGGCTGCCAAATCGTTAGACTTTGACGTAAACAAGCGCGTTACCCGGCCTCCATTGGGCAGGTGAACGCTGCTATCGCCGGGTGGGATCATGAGGATGCTATAGCCCGGGATGCTCTCCTTCTGGCCATCCCATGTGACATCGGCAAGGGTGCTTTCATGTTCAAGGATGACGACATATTCGTCGACTTGACCTTGGCGCGATAGAGTTGCTCCGGGGGCCGCTTCGGTCATGATCAGGACAAAGTTCTGACCCCTGACATACCAGCTCTTGGTCCCGTCCTCGCTTTCCTGGGGTTCGCTATCGTAAAATGTTGCGAGTTCTGGGGAAGAATTGCCCTCGCCCGTTGTATTGGAATAAGTTGCGAGCTTGTGTCGCGGATCGGAATTATCGGCCATTTATGGGCATCCTCATTTCTTTGTAAAAGTGTCGCTGCGCGCTTCAAACCGCCGCGTGCTTGTTTGATGCCCTGATCAATTTGCGAATATGCGCGCCTGCTTTGTCGTGCGATGTCATCCGCAATTGACCTTCGGGATGGTTAGAAATAACCGTTTGTTGAGCTTCGCACATCATCTTGTCCTCAACAAAGCCGAGCTTGGCGAATTCGAAATCACCCTCCAGTAACTCCAGCGGGGTCCACAACGGTGCGACAATGCTGAAGTAAAAGCGCGACGTTGTTTCAGTAATCGCGCGCATCGTTTGGATCGTACCTGCATGATAAAGCGGCTTCATGTCAGCTGGCGGAGCGCCATAGTCCAGCTTTTTGGCAGTGCCTTCGGGATGCGCTTGCAGATCCATGATAAACACGCCGGGAAGAACATGCTCAAACCGGCTGGAATAATCCACTTTCTGGCCGGGCACATGGGGGATGGATATACCCTCCATCCAACGATCAACCTGAACCGACCGGTCGCGCAATGTCGTCACGGGCTGACGCACCGCCCACTCGTCATTGCCCGTAGCGCCGAAAGTGCTTTCATGGACAAACGAGACGTGGGACAGATCGCATGTGTTGTCGTTAAACAACTCGTAGGAGGCGTTAAATTCGACCGAGCCTTTTCGGACATTGAAGAATTTAGGATCATGAAAATGCTGGTCAGGAATAAGCGCTTCGTCGGCCTGTGACTGATCACCGATCCAGACCCATATCCATGCAGGGCCTTCGTAAATCGCGTATTTCTTTACGCAAAATGTTTTCGGCACCATGTCTTGCCCCGGCACAGACTTGCACTGGCCATCCGATCCAAAAGTGATCCCGTGATACATGCAGCGAATATCATCGCCCTCGATGCGCCCCAACGAAAGCGGCGCCATGCGGTGCGGGCAAACATCGGCCATTGCGATGATCCTGTTCGCCGTGTCACGATAAAGCACGATGTCTTCACCGGCCACTTTGACCGCAACCGGGGCAGCGCCCGTAACATCTTCAACGTCGGTGACCATGTACCAGCAATTTTTTGCGAACATTTCATACCCTCACATTGTAGCCTTGGCGTCGATTTGGGCACCAACGATGGATAGGCGTTTATGGAAACTCTATTTTCTCACTTCGTCTACGATGCCCATGTGGGCTGGAAGATCAGGATTGGGCGCATGTCCATAATAGTCATCGTTCAGAAGGAAAGATTGGTCGGAAACTGGACCACACCCAAAGGCGACTTCGATGGCAAAACCCGAAGGCGTCATCGCGTAAAAGGAAAACGCTTGATCATTGGCGTGGCGACCCAGTTCGATAATCATCGGATATCCTGAGTCTTTTACAGCCTGGTACGCAACCATCAGATCATCGATGTTATCGACTTCTAACATCAAATGGTTGCAGCGTTTCTCGCTGTGAAGCCCAAAAGCAATGGTATGTTCGCGCGCACCGGGTACGTTGCAATGCATGAATTTTCCACTCATCGGTTCTGGCAGTTCAGGGATTGGTACCCTGAACTGAGACGCACTGCGTAGTCCGAGCAGTTTATAAAATTCGTAGGTTTCTTCAACGCCGCCATGACGGATAAGCAAATGGCCGACGCCAGCGGCGCCCGTTACAAACTTACCGAACCGGCGACGTGCAGGATAAAAAGGCATGTGCGGAAGCATTTGCGGGCCGTGGAAAATTTCGACCGGAATGCCCGACGGATCTTCGAGCAACATAATTTCCAGCACTGCACGCTCAAGCGCAAGCGCAACGCCACCCAGCGCGAACGGAATGCCAGCGGCTGTCAGTGTGGCCTGCATAGCGCGGAACTCTTCGGGGCCAGCGACGCGCAGGCCCATGGCGAGCATGTCATCGCAGTCATTTTGCTCAAAACAGAGCCGGTGGTGCCAAAAATCCATCCGTCCCCACAGTTTGCCATCGCCCAAATCGTCACGAACTTCCATGCCCAGGACGGCCGTTAGATATTCGTGCCATTTCGGTAAGTCGGACACGCCAAACCGGACATAGCCTAACTCTGTCACTCCATCCATTGATGCATTTCTCATAGCCTTAAATGTCCTATCCATAATCATATATAGAATTAAGCAGCGCTTTCAGAACAACTAGCCGCCATATTCCGACTTCGCCCAATCGAGCATGATTTTGCGAAAATATAACCCCGCTTGATCGCCAGCTATATTCAATTCATTGAAATCGACTTTGTCAGTTTCAAGCAAATTTTGCATCGATGCGCAGGCCCAGACATCTTCGCTGAATCCTTTGTCGAGGAATAAGGGCAACCCTTCAAAAAACTGATCATCATCTTGGCCATGATTGATGGCTACCGACCACCAATACAGGCAACTTTGTTGTGTAATAGGGGTCAAATAATGCACGATATAGACCTGCATCGTTTCTGGCGTGACTTCTGATTCATCGTCGATGAAAGTCCAAAGGTGGGTCAGAAATGCGCCGGGAGAGACGGAGTAGCTCTCGTCCCAGCGAGCGAGCTTTTCAAACGTGAGGCTTTCTCGGTGTTTGCCCGGCATCACACCCATTAACACCACTTCCGCGTTGGTTTCATTCCGCACACTTGTGACTCTGTCACCCCGCCGGACAACCTTGACAGGCGTCTCGATGAATTCTTCTTCAACTCCAAAGCTGTCATGATGCAAAAATGCAAAATGGGATTGGTCGTTGAGATTTTCCTGCATCAAAAGATAGCTGCCGTTGATCGTGTAATGCCCATGCAGTTGCCGGAAATTCGGATCGTCGAGATACGAAAGCAGTTCCATCTTTGATATATCGGGCTCGCCCGTGCCCATCCAGATAAAGACGAACGGCCCCTTTTCCAAAAGCGGGTATTTCCGAAGCGCCCGGTCAGGTGTCGCTTTTTGGCATGGAATATTGAGCAGAGTACCATCAGGGCTATATCGCGCACCGTGATAGCGGCAGATCAGATCATCGCCATCCTGTCGCGCTTCAGACATCGGGAAAGATCGGTGGAGGCAACGATTCTGCAGCGCGGTCAGCTCACCTGCTTCTGTGCGATAGAATATTATGGAATGTTCCAACAGCGTCTTGGCGATGGGCTTGCGACCGAACTCATCGACAGTGCCTGCTACGTACCAATGGTTGTAGAGCAACGGCATTTTCACGTAGTCTTTTACGCTTTCGATGATGTCATTTGCCGGCGCTTGGGTTGCATCAGACATAATGGTTCTCAGCAATTTGCACGGTGCATTTCCTCTCTCTCACACTCGTCGCGCTGTTTTTGATGCGCTTACCGAGTTGCGACACAGTTTGCAGCGACCTCAACGATGGGGCGACTCAAAGGTGACCCGGGATAGATTCTGCCTTGATAGGGATAGCCCATATTGATTCAGTGTCTACATGTTTTTGTACATTACTATCATACAATAGCTTTTATCGATAAACTATAATATAACGGTTGCCGTCATTGCTGTGTTTGCATATCGTGGCACCGGCAAGAAATTCCCGAGATAGTGGAGTTGGTGGCTCGAATACCGGAGAGAGGGGGAATTATATGAGCGGATCGATACCTGACCCGCCATCTTCAGCCGATGTTGGGCTGAGCGAGGACATGAGCCTTCGGGTTCTTTCGCCAACCAAGCTCCGGGTCGCGATGCTTATCTTGCTCAGCGTTTATGTGCTGAATTTCCTTGACCGCCAAGTGATCAACATTCTTGTTGAACCGATCAAGCAAGAGCTGGGACTGGCTGACTGGCAGCTTGGCATGCTCACCGGCTTTGCGTTTGCAATTTTCTATGCACTCGCCGGTATTCCGATTGCGCGATATGCCGAGCGGGGCAACCGCCCTTATATCATTGGCACCGCCATCGCCTGTTGGAGCGCGTTCACAATATTCTGCGGCCTGGCCGGAAACTTCGTTCAATTGCTGCTGTTCCGCTTTGGTGTGGGCATTGGTGAATCTGGCGGAGTGCCACCAGCGCATTCCCTAATCAGCGACTATGCGCCGCGAGAAGAGCGCGCTTCGGCGCTTGCTTTTTTCCACATGGGATTGCCGATCGGTGCGCTCATGGGCCTGGCATTGGGCGGGCTTGTTGCGGACGCTTATGGTTGGCGGGCCGCATTCATCGTCGCTGGAGCTCCGGGATTCATTATTGCTGTTCTGCTATTTGTTGTTCTGCCCGAGCCGAGGCGGAAAGGAAAATCCGGTTCGACAAATGTGCCACCCAAAATCGGCTTTGTTGAAACGCTCAAATTTCTGATCCGGAAACGTACATTTCGGCATGTTCTGGCTGGCGCAACATTGGTTTCATTCGTCACCTATGCGCATCAGACGTTTGTCGCCGCATTCTTTTTTAGAGTCCATGGGTCGGAAATGGCTGCCGCCGCTTCTGGATTTGGCCTTGGGCCTGGGGGCTTCCTCGGAATCTCGCTTGGACTCATCACCGGCACCGCAGGCTCGTTGGGAATTTGGCTGGGCGGAAAGCTTGCTGACCGCGGATCAGGCAGCGACTTTAGCGCGTATTGCAAAGTTCCCGCTTATTCGTTGATCCTGTTCGTACCGGTGCAGTTTGCAACCTTCATGGCGCCCAGCGTCACTTTGGCTTTGATCGGATTCATCCCTTCCATATTGCTTGCATCGATGTGGATAGGACCGGTCCAGGCCAGCGTACAGTCCGTGGCACCGCCGCAGATGAGAGCCACAGCGTCCGCGATACTTTTGCTCGCCATTAACCTCATCGGGCTTGGCTTAGGGCCAGTGCTGCTTGGCGTGACAAGTGACTTTAACTCCGCTTCGCTGGAAATGGGACCAGCAGAGGGCATCCGATGGGCGCTTATCGCCTTCACAATGCCTGCCTTTATCGCCGCCGCACTCTTCTGGTCTGCGCGCAACGATGTCCGCCGAGACTTGGAAGCATAATAGATTTGAAAACCACCCGAGCATATTCGAAGCTTAAGGAACAGCACTATGTCTGATGCAACATTCCCAATCTATGATTCGCACGCGCATCTGATTTCGGACGATCTCGAACGCTATCCGCAACAGCCTGTCATACTTGAATTCAAAAAAATCCCCAAGGGATCGCCGTTTGGGCCCGGCGTTATTGGCTTTCCAGGTGGCCTCCATGGCCCAAACCCCATCAACCTGAAGCCGACCGCCGAACAGCTATATGGCTGGATGCAGGAGGAAAAAGTCGTTGGTATCGCCGCTGTACAAAAGGGTCTGATCTATCGCACCGACAACAGCTATATTGTCGATGCCGCCAATCTTTTTCCCGAAGAAATGAGCGCGGTTATCATCGTCGACCCGATGGAGGAAAAGACGCTGCCTATGATCCGTGAACTTTCGACCCAAGGCGTCGTTGGCATTCGCTTCTTCCCAATTGATCCAGCTGTCGACAAGGTTGCCTGGCTTAGCTCACCAGAGTCGATGGCCGCTTGGGAGCTGGCAGATGAGCTTGGCCTGATCGTCGATATCGAAGCGCCACCAACCAACCAGAACGAGCTGATTCCTCTAATTGAAACCATGGCCAAGCGGTTTCCCAACATGCGCGTTGTTCTTGACCATGTCTTCCTGCCAAATGTTACCGATCCGGATTTCGGGATTGGGGTGAATTTCGAAGGGCTTGCGGCGCTCGACAACGTCTTTGTCAAATGGACATCCCTCAACATGGACGCGATCCATTTGAAGAACATCGCTCCTGAAGATGTATTGCGCCGCACCGTGGATTTCTTCGGTGCAGACAAGGTGATGTGGGGTTCAGACATTGGAACGTCGTCTGGAACTTATAAGGACATGATCGCGCGCGCTCACGCTTCGGCTCGGCACCTGACCGCAGACGAGAAACGCAAAGTACTGCACGACACGGGCCGCCGCGTCTTTGCGAAGTGGGTCAAAGAAGACGGCTGAGGCGAAGACGCGGCAAATCAAACTACGCCCAGGACAAACCAAATATGCGAGATTTCGCGTTCAGTCCAGAATTGCAGGTAAAAAATCGCTCGCTTTGCTGAATTCATAGCGATCATAGGCGCGTTGCCGGTAGGTTAGAATTGTGCCGTTTGAAACGCCAAGTTCCATTGCAATGTGCTTGGCACTTTGTCCGGCAATTGATCTTGCACAAACTTCATTCTCTCGGGGCGTTAAGGATGGGTAGGAGCGCTTTAATCGCCGCTTTATCGTCTCGACAAACCCTTCCCGGTCGATAGGCGCGTGGCGTTTGACCATGATGGCGAGCGTAAGATTGGCAAGGCTCGATAGCTTTAGCAGAGCAGCTTGATCCGATGTGCCCGCACAATAAAAGCTGATCACCAGCAAATACCCCGAACCGCGCCAGCCGAAGCTCATCTTCTCCGTAAACCCGGGTTTAGCAAAGCATTGCTCGCGGTAATCATATGGCCCAATATCGGATAGTTTTATCCGTTGGACAAAACTGTCCCCAGTTTTTGTCCTGCTGATTTCTCTGACCGCGGGATCATGTTGGTAGAAGTGATGCATGTACTTGCTAACGCGTTCATGGGCGCCGGGTAAGGAGCTTCTGGAAATTATCGGTTGTGGCTCTGAGCCGTCGACAACGAGATAGCCGAAAATCTCATCAACTCCCGCGATTTGGGCTGCCGTAGCAAGCAATAGCGACCCAAAATCTTCGGTGCCTGCAACTTCAACAAGCTTCGCTCCGATTTCCGCATCGAGAGGCGGCGCGAGTTCGAAAATTTGCTCGGTCATCTCACCCTCCAGTCAATAGCTCTATAGACAGCGAAGACTGGCTTTTCAACGATAACAAAGAACAACTGGCGTGGATTCGATCATTGGTTGGCCCGGGTTATATATCTTAGTTTGGAGAGAAAAATGGCAAAGCCCTTCGCATCGTCAGCGGATCTTACGGAAAAAAAGGAAGTTTTGAAGAACCTCGATGATGGCGTTTACGCGCTCACCGCAGAAGGCGACCCCAATGTAGGTGCGATTGAAGGGGAAGACTTTCTGGTCTGTATCGAAGCGCGGGCTACGCCAGCTGCTGCGCGCGATTGGCTGACGAAGCTTCGCGAGCATACGGATAAGCCAGTGAAATACCTTGTATTGACGCATTATCATGCTGTTCGCGTGCTGGGTGCAAGCGCATTCGGTGCCGAGACAATTATTTCTTCCGATACGACGCTGAAACTGATTGAAGAGCGCGGCAAGGAAGATTGGGATAGTGAATTTGGACGTATGCCTCGCCTTTTTAAAGAGCCAGAAGAAATTCCCGGCCTTACCAAACCGGACCTAACTTTTAACGATCACATGACGATTGAGCTGGGCGGCAATCGCGGCCGTCTTGATTTGCAATTTTGCGGCCGTGGGCACACCGCCGGCGATATTACCGTATGGCATGATAAATCGAAAACGCTGTTTGCGGGCGATCTGGTGGAGGCGCAGGCGGCGCTCTATACCGGCGATGCTTTCCACATGGATTGGTCAACCGATACGCTTGACCGGGTAAAGGCGTTTCGATCAGAAAAGTTGGTGGGTGGCCGCGGCGCTGTGGCGCTCGGCAATGAGGCCTGCGATGCGGCGGTTGAGCAAACACGCGAGTTTTTGAACGGGATGATCAGTAACGTGCGCGCCGCATACGATAATGGCGGCACGTTGAAGGATGCTTTTGAAGCAACGCATAACGCCCTTGGTCCCAAATTTGGCCATTGGCCGATCTTCGAACATTGCCTGCCATTCAATGTGCAGCGTTTATGGGACGAATTTGACGGAATCGACTGGCCTCGAATCTGGACAATGGAACGCGACCGCGAAGTTTGGGACCAGTTGCAAGCTTGAGTTGATTCCCCATGCCTCCCTTCCCTGATATTCCAAAGTACAAGCTGAAAAAGCCCAGCGTTGCGCCGGAGCTATCTGGCGCTGGTAAGGGGCTATATCCTTTCATCATTGTCGGATCTGGCCCGATCGGACTTGCGACGGCGCTTGATTTAGCGCGCAAAGGGCATCACGTCACGGTGCTGACGGCGTTCGATTTCATCGCACTTGGTTCAAAAGCCATTTGTTTTGCAAAACAAAGCCTCGACATTCTGGACCGGCTTGGCATTGGGGAGCGCGTCGTCGAAAAGGGCGTGATTTGGAACGTCGGCAAGCTGTTTTGGCAAGACAAGCCAGACCCCGTTTACCAGTTTGATATGCTGACCGTTCGTAATCAAAAGAACCCGGGTTTCGTCAATATTCAGCAATATTATATCGAGGAATATTTGCTCGAAATGCTTGAAACGATGGACAATGTAGATATCCGTTGGGGCAACAGGGTCAGCGGCATCTCGGTAAAAAGCGATAGTGCGATTTTGACCGTTGCATCAAAAGCGGGCGAATATCAATTGGAAGCCCGTTACATACTGGCATGTGATGGATCGAATTCTTTCATTCGGGAGGCTATGGGCCTTTCGTTCGAAGGGCGTGTGTTCGAAGACAACTTCCTGATTGCAGACATCAAATTTACCGGCGCGGATGCAGAAAAGCGACCGAGCGAACGCTGGTTCTGGTTTGACCCGCCCTTTTGCCCGGGCGGCACTGCGTTATTGCATAAGCAACCCGATGATGTTTGGCGACTGGATTTCCAGCTTGGCTGGGACATTGATCGCGAAGCGGTCATCAAGCCTGAAAATGTCGAACCGTTCGTGCGCGGGATGCTCGGCGAGCACGTTGAATTTCAGAAAGAATGGTATTCGGTTTATACGTTCCAGTGCCGCCGTATGGAAAAATTTGTCCACGGACCCGTAGTCTTTGTCGGCGATAGCGCGCACTTGGTATCGCCCTTTGGGGCCAGGGGTGCCAATGGCGGACTATCGGACGCGGAAAATATTGTCTGGAAACTGGACAAGATTTTGTCCGGGACATCGCCGAAATCATTGCTCGAAACCTATAATCATGAACGCATTGCGGGCGCGGACGAGAATATCCTTAACAGCACGCGATCCACAGATTTCATGACCCCCAAAAACGCCCAGTCGCGCGCATTCCGCGATGCCGTTTTGGAATTGTCGAGCGAGCATGAATTTGCCCGACCTTTTATCAATTCAGGACGGTTGTCCACGCCAACCCCGTATCATGACAGCCCGTTATCAACGGCTGATAGCGATAATTGGAAATCTGGCCCCAAACCCGGGCATCCATGTGTGGACGCTCCATTGAACAGTAGGGGCAAAAACGGATGGCTGCTTCAGCAATTGGGCGATCAATTCAAGCTGCTGCATTTTGGCCCGGATGCGCCCGAAACCGAATTGCCCGTGGTCCAGGTTGGCGACGACGAAGTTGCCATCGAACGCTATGACGCGATGGATGGCGCGACCTATCTCATTCGCCCTGACCAGGTTGTTGCGGCCCGTTGGAAGCGAGCGTCGCACACAAGAATTTGCGAAGCCTATCAACGTGCGATCGGAAACCAATTATGAGCGCAGTACAAGCAAATATCCGCTTGGGCCGGCACGACGATATTTATGAGCGCTTGGTGAAGATGCATGACGGTTTGTCGGAAGACGACAGCCGTAAGTTGAACGCCAAATTGATACTGGCGCTAATCAATCAGGTGGGTGATGCCGATGTAATTCTGAAGCTGTTTGATATGGTCGAGGCAAACCACAGCGGAATATCTACTTCTAAATCCAACAACGAAGATCCGAAACAATGACAAACAATATGCCCAAATTGGGCGGCTTTCACCACGTCGCCTATCGCTGCAAGGATGCTGGTGAAACGAAGAAATTTTATGAAAATATGCTCGGCATGGAATTCCAGCTGGCATTCGCTGAAAATGAAGTGCCGTCTACAGGTGAGCATGACCCGTATATGCACATTTTTCTAGATGCTGGCGGCGGCAATGTCTTGGCTTTTTTTGAATTGCCGGAACAGCCCGAAATGGGCCGTGATGAGAATACCCCAATATGGGTCCAGCATATCGCGCTGAAAGTTGACAGCATCGAAGACTTGCTGGCCGCAAAGGCGCGCCTTCAGGCGCATGATATTGATGTCCTGGGGCCGACCAATCACGGAATATTTAAATCAATCTATTTTTTCGACCCCAATGGTCACAGGTTGGAACTGGCATGCGATACCGGTAGCCCGGCTGATTATATCGAATTGAAACGCGTAGCGGCCGAAATGCTTGACGAATGGTCGCGGACGAAAAAAGCGCCGCAGCATGCCGCATGGTTGCACGAACGTGCACGCGCCGACCATTGAAACAGAAAATCGAAAAATGAAACTGGCGACCTTATTATCGTAAGGAGAGTGATGTGACATGGTTTAAAATTCCTCACCGACAAAATTGCAGAGCGGTTTGTCGAGCTAAGTTCCTTGCAATCATGGGGGTTGCGATGATGCTTCTGGCAGGTAATTCGACCGGGCTTGCAGCACAAACGCCGGGCCAGAAGGTCGCAAAAGCCGCGGACCCAGTTCGGCCAACACTCGAGATTATCACTCTTGGTACGGCGGGAGGCCCGACGCTTCGTAAAGAGCGCTCAGAGCCCGCAACTTTGCTGATCGTGAATGGTCAGCGGTATCTGTTCGATTGCGGCACCGGCACAGTTCGGCAATTGCTATCGGCAGGGCAAGTACCGACGGATATACGCGCCATTTTCATTACGCACCACCACCCTGATCATAATCTTGGACTGGCAGAGCTGGTTGGCAACATTGCCATGGAATACGCATGGTCGGGCGCTAAGCGTGGTTGGTCGGTTTTGGGTCCTGTAGGAACCAAGGAAATGATTGAGGCGGCACAGCTTCATTATACCGTTCCCTATGACGTTTTTTATGCCGAACATCTGCTGCGCGATGTTTCCAGTCAGGCTTCGAAGGCTGCCATTTCGGTAACCGATATAGCAGCTGACGGCGTCGTTTTTCGGGATGAGAATATCGAAGTGACTGCGGCAGAAAATTCGCACTATCAATTGCTGGATGATACGGTCGGCACCAAATCATTTTCATACCGTATTAAAACTGCTGCGGGCATCATCGTAATAACTGGCGATACCGGGATGAGCGACGCGGTTGTGCAATTAAGCCGGGATGCAGATGTGTTGATCAGCGAGTCGATGGATATGATTGCAATCCGGAAATATATCGAAGCGCAGGCCGCTTTGGGTGTCGTAGCTCCCGAAGCAGTAGAACCCAGCATGGCCCATTTGCGCGCTGGACATCTGGATTTGCCGGAGGTCGGCCGCATCGCGACTTCTGCAGGTGCAGGCTCCATCCTGCTCACACATTTCGGACCCGAAGCCGATAAAACGACACCTGATAAGATCATTGCAGCAGTGGGGACGACATTTGACGGTCCCATTTTTGCAGCAAAAGACCTCCACCGCTATTGCCTAACTGGCAAATCGAAAGGCAAAAATGCGCGACTCAAAGCCTGTTGATCAATCAACTTTCTTTGCGCCGCGCTTCCTTGTTTTACCACAGATCATATTTTTGCACCTCGGCACGGCCAACAACCATATGATGCACTTCATCGGGTCCATCTGCAAAACGCAAATGGCGCATATCGGCGTAAAGATCGGCCAGCGGTGTCCACTGTGAAAGCCCCGCAGCACCATGCATCTGGATTGCCGCGTCGATGATGGCGCAAACCTTCTCGGGAACCATTGCCTTAACCGCGCTAACATAAACACGCGCTTCCTTGTTGCCCAGTACGTCCATTGCTTTTGCGGCCTGCAACACGGATAGTCTCATGGCGTTGATTTCGATCCGGGCGCGGGAAATTACTTCAAGGTTTTTGCCAAGCCGCACCAGTGGTTTTCCAAATGCTACGCGGCTCGCAGATCGCTTTACCATCAATTCCAAGGCGAGTTCCGCTTTGCCGAGCGAACGCATGCAGTGATGGATGCGGCCAGGGCCCAAGCGCAGCTGCGAAATTTCAAATCCGCGGCCTTCGCCAAGCAGAATATTGGCTTCCGGCACCCGCACATTGTCGAATTTGATATGCATATGTCCAATCGGCGCGTGATCTTTGCCAAAGACTTCCATGCCCTCAAGAATCTTCACGCCGGGCGTGTCCTTGGGAACCAGGATTTGCGACTGCTGCAAATGTGGTGCTGCATCAGGACTAGTTTTCACCATAACAATCATGATTTTGCAGCGCGGGTCACCTGCCCCTGAAATATAGAACTTCTCGCCGTTGATAACCCATTCGCCATTTTCCAGAACAGCACTTGTGCTGATATTCCGGGCGTCGGATGACGGCAGACTTGGTTCTGACATCGCATAAGCGGAGCGGATTTCACCGTTCAGAAGTGGCTTTAGCCATTTCTCTTTCTGCACAGCAGTCCCGACCTTCTCCAAAACTTCCATGTTGCCGGTATCCGGTGCGCTGCAATTGAGCGTTTCGGAAGCCAGCCCATATTTGCCAAGCTCTGCGGCAATATAGGCATAATCAAGGTTGCTCAGGCCTTTGCCTACGTCGGGGTCGTGAAGGAAGAAATTCCACAGGCCCGATGCCTTGGCTTTGTCTTTTGCGTCCTCCAGCAACTCAATTTGACGTGGATGCCATGTCCAGCGATCGTCTTTGCTATCATTTAGTCCGTAAAATTCGTCGCTAATCGGCACGACATTTTCTTGAATATGGCGTTGGACTGCGTCGAATAAGGGCTGCGCTTCCTTTGACATTGCCAAATTGAAAAGCTCTGGATTAATTTCAGACACGAATGGCCTCCTCTTAGTTTCGACAAAATATATAGCGCTGACCAGAATTGGCCGTGAATTATGGACGTCCTTCTAGGTTCCGAGGGCGTTTGGCTTGTCGGTAGACGTATAGACATATGTTCCTTGTTGCTCGGTTATCGGGTTGCGAGGTGGAGACAGCGCCAAATTGTCGTTTTTCCAACTGGGCAGCGGCCCAAGCGTTACCACGTTTTCATGGTGTCGTTCGGTTGCGCGCAGTCCCGTGTTTTGGTGACCAAGGAAATATCATGAATACCGACGAAGTTAGCTTGCAGACAGGCAGTCTTTTTTCTCTTCAGGGCAAGACCGCCCTTGTTACCGGGGGGGCAAGTGGCATCGGCCGCATGGCCACAATTGGCCTGATGGGCGCTGGGGCCCAAGTTTTTATCGCCTCACGCAAAGGCGATTTGTGCGTCGCTGCCGCAGCAGAACTTAACGCGTTGGGTCTGCCGGGTACCGCTGTCGGCTTTGGCGGAGATGTCAGTACAGAAGAGGGCGTTATGGCGCTGTCCCAAGCCGTAAAAGAGCGAACCGATGTTTTGCATATCTTGGTTAACAATGCCGGCATAGCGTGGGCAGTGCATAACGAAGATTTCCCTTTCAATGCCTGGTCAAAGGTTATGAATGTCAACAACGCCGGTTTGTTCACCCTGACCCAAAAATTGCTGCCCTTGTTGATCGCATCCGGCACTAAGGACGACCCCGCGCGCGTGGTTAATGTTGGTTCTGTGATGGGTACTATCCCCATGGCAGAGGGCACATATGCATATGCAGCATCCAAAGCTGCGGTCCACCATATCACCAGGTTCATGGCGGCTGAATATGCAAGTAGGCACGTGACATTTAACGCAATTGCGCCGGGCCCCTTTGTCAGCAGGATGACGGCATTCGCGACAGCAGATGAAGGGAACCGAGAAAAAATCGGGGCCGCCATACCGCTAGGCCGCATGGGGCGCGACGATGATATTGCAGGCTGTATGCAATTTCTGTGCAGCCGCGCGGGTTCGTATGTTACCGGCGCTATCCTTCCTGTTTGTGGCGGCGCCCATATACAGACGCCCCCAAATGTCCTGCATCTTCCGTCGTTGGATTAGAGCGATCAAGATGCGCTTCGACAATTGCCGATAAGAACGAGGCAAATATGGCAGAGCTATTACTCATCAGGCACGGCCAGGCATCGTTTGGTGAAGAGGATTATGACAAATTGAGCGCCACCGGTCGTTTGCAAGCAAGAGCATTAGGCGATTTTCTGCGCAAGACTGGCTGGACTCCGGACCGGCTGATCACCGGAACTTTGAACCGACAGCGGCAAACGTTGGAAGAGATGGGCTTTGACCAAGAAGCCGAAGAGCATCTGGGATTCAACGAATATGACTTTGACGATTTGTTGCAGGCGCATCACGGCGATGCCATCGCCGACAGAACGCAACTTGGCCGCAAGGAGATGTTCGGGATTTTGAAACAAACCGTCTTTGATTGGCAAGCGGACAAAATAAGCGGGGCGGCGGAGACTTGGCATGATTTTTCCAGTCGCACCGCAGAAGCAATGGATTTCGCAACTGCAACAAACGCCCGCCGCGTCGTTGTAATTTCATCCGGGGGTGTCATTGGCCAGTTGATTGCCGACACCCTGCGCGCTCCAGCACAGATGATGATGGAGCTAAACTTGCAAATCAAAAATTCTGCCATGACAAAATTTATATTCTCGCGGGATCGCCGGATGCTGCAGGAATTTAATGCAACGCCGCATTGCGATTTCGACCCCTCACTTTTGACATATGCTTAGAGGTTCCCGATGAACGATAACACCCAAACTTTGGACACAGACGCGGTAAACGCCTATTTGACCAAGCATCTGCCTGACTATCAGGGGCCATTGTCTGCCAGCAAGTTTCAGCTGGGCCAGTCAAATCCGACATTCAAACTCACCACACCAGATCGCAATTATGTTTTGCGCCGAAAGCCGCCGGGACAGTTGCTGAAATCGGCCCATGCTGTGGATCGAGAGTTTCGCATTCAATCTGCGCTTCAAGGGTCAAACGTACCGGTCGCAAAAATGCATTTGCTGTGTCAGGATGAAACCATCATCGGATCAGATTTTTACGTGATGGATTTGATCGACGGGCGCAACTTTAACGAACCCACACTGGATGAATTGAACAGTGCTGATCGCGGCAAAGTGATGGACGAAATCAACCGCGTTTTAGCAGCATTGCATGACGTCGACATCAAGGCAGTCGGCCTTGAAGATTACGGTGCTCCCGGTGATTATTTTGAACGTCAAGTCGGTCGGTGGATCAAACAATATCGTGCAACGGAAACGGGCACGTTGGCTTGTATGGACTCGCTTATCGAATGGCTTCAGGCAAATATGCCCGCAGATGACGGACAACGAACATTGGTTCACGGCGATTATCGTCTCGACAATATGATGTTTGAAAAATGCGGCACAAAATGTCTGGCAGTGTTGGATTGGGAGCTGTCGACCACCGGCCATCCTTATTCAGACTTGGCATCCATCATCATGCAATGGCAACTGCCGGTTGGCTCAGTGACACGGGGGCTTTCTGGCGTAAACCGCACGGCCATAGGGTTGCCGTCCAATGAGGATTTTATCGAGCAATATTGTGCGCGGCGCGGCATTTCAAAAATTGACAATTTTGGGTTCTATGTTGCGTTTTGCTTTTTTCGCATGTCCGCAATTATTCAGGGCGTTTATAAGCGAGCCCTTGATGGCAATGCGTCGGACCCGCAGGGTGGATTAAAGGCTGGAGAGCATGTTGCCACATATGCCGAACTTGGTTTGGCGGCTATAGGTGCTTGAAAGCTTGCCCTGACCCAGAGGTTCCGGCAAGGCTTTTGCTGGATTTGTTTAAGGTAAGCAATGGCAGATAAAATGGTAAAAACATCTGCTGCAAACCCACGTCAACCAAAAATGGCGTGGAAAGAAAAAGTAGATGGCGCATCGGGTCGGCGCGCTGTTCGCGAATCCATATTGTTTGAAACCGCTGCACGCATGTTCAACAGCTACGGCTTTCACGGCACAAGTATGAGCCATCTGACCCAGGAACTGGGCCTCACGAAAGGCGCGCTCTATTATTATGTCGAAGACAAAAGCGACCTCTTATACAAGCTTCACATCAAATCAGCTGAGGCTACTCGCAAAGCATATGAAGCGGGTGTTGCCGAGGGTCGTAATGGATATGAGCGCGTGCGCAGCATTGTCCGGCATTATGTCGCAGCGGTTACGGTCTCTCCCACCGAGACGTTTATCCTTCTTGAAAAGGGCGTGCTAAAGCCCGAGCAAGCCGAAGACATTGTGCAGCGGCGCAAGCAACTGGAGTTCGACCTTCGCAGCCAGATTACAAAGGGAATCGATGATGGCTCGATTGTGCCTTGCGATCCAAAATTAGCGACATTCATTCTTGTCGGGGCGATGGCATGGGTTTCAAAATGGTTCGAGCCTGACGGAGACTGGACTCCAGATCAAATCGCAGATGCCATGTCCGATATGCTCATGCGCTCCATCGCGGCAACGCCTAGTGATGTTCTAATTGGTGACGTCGCGAAGGCGTGATTCCCTGCCTACGCCCTTTTATGCCTTTTCATCGCGAGCGGCGATGTTGCCGTTGCCAGAACGGAACCATCGGGACTGAATAGCTTTGCCTCGGCCTGAGCAACCCGAAATCCGTTTGTTGCAAGAATGGCCTCAACTATCACCGGACCGGGCATCACGGGTCCAAAATAATTGACGTTCAACGATATCGAGACAGCGCTTTCACCCTCCTCACACGTCGTCAGTCCAGCAAACGCAAGCGCGAAATCAAGCATCGTTGCCACAACACCGCCGCAGACCACCCCGTTGCCCTGCACAGAAGCGGCATCAGGCTGAAAGCGCAGTCGAATGCGCTTATCCGAAGCTTCTACAATTTGACAATTGAGCGCTTTTAGAAGCGGCGAACTATCCATCAAAATGTCTTTCGCGGAGCCATGAACGCAGGCTGCGATAACTGCACGGTCAGGATTATCATACTGATTTTGAGTCATATTTATGTCTCCAAAATTCAAATTTGAACAATCGTTCAAAAAAGTTGATATCATTTGAACGAACGTTTAAATTTATCCTCGCAATTGAGAGTGAAAAGTCAATGAGAGTCATTACTGAAAACCGCCGCAAGAGGCGCTCGCATCGACTTGATTTGCAGGATGCGAAAATTCGCTACCAACCCGCATGGGGATCCTGACATCTGGAAGACGCATCCATTGCTACAAGAGTTATAGGATTTCCGAAAATCAAATTTGTAAAATATGAGGTTTAATCATGAATGATGCTGTCATAGTTTCCACCGCCCGCACCGCTCTTGGAAAGTCCTGGAAGGGCGCGTTCAATATGACGCATGGTGCAACATTGGCAGGTCATGCCATCGCGCATGCCGTCGCTCGTGCCGGTGTCGATGGCGAGCAAGTTGAGGACGTTGTCCTTGGTTGCGCTAATCCCGAAGGAGCTACGGGTGGAAACATTGCACGTCAGGCTAGCCTGCGCGCCGGATTGGGTGTGAAGCCTGCTGGCCAAACCATAAACCGCTTCTGCTCATCAGGACTTCAAGCCATTGCGACGGCGGGGAACAGCATCCGCACAGGCGAAACCGACATCATCGTCGCGGGCGGTGTAGAATCCATATCCTGCGTTCAAAATGAAATGAACAAGCACATGATGGAAGACAGCTGGCTGAAGCAGAACAAGCCGGAAATCTATTGGAATATGCTGCAAACCGCAGAGCAGGTTGCCAAGCGTTACAGCATCGGCCGCGACGTGACCGATGCATATGGTCTACGCAGCCAGCTTTTAGCGGCAAAGGCGGCAGCAGAAGGCAAGTTCGACGATGAGATCGTGCCTATGACCACCGTAATGGCCATTGCCGATCCCGACAAAGGCATCGTTACGCGTGAAGTTACCATTTGCACCGATGAGGGCATTCGTCCCGGCTCAACGCTGGAAGCCGTAAAGGCTATTCGCAGCGTCTTTCCAGACGGTACGATAAGCGCTGGCAATGCCAGCCAGTTTTCCGATGGTGCTTCTGCCGTGGTGATGATGAGCGACAAGAAAGCCGCAGAACTGGGCGCGAAGCCAATGGGCATTTTCCGGGGCTTTGCTGTTGCAGGATGTGAACCCGATGAAATGGGCATCGGTCCCATATTTGCCATTCCTAAATTGCTGAAGAATGCAGGCTTAAAAGTTGAAGATATTGATCTGTGGGAACTCAACGAAGCCTTTGCCGTGCAAGTGCTCTACTGCCGCGATCGGCTCGGTATTCCCGATGACCGCTTGAATGTGAATGGCGGCGCAATTGCGGTTGGCCATCCTTACGGGGTCAGTGGCGCACGAATGACGGGCCATGCATTGATCGAGGGCAAACGTCGCGGCGCGAAATATGCTGTTGTCACCATGTGCATCGGCGGCGGTCAGGGTGCAGCCGGACTTTTTGAAATCACTTAAAGTCTCTTCTGCGGAGCCACCCGGTGTCCAGTTTCCCTCGCACTATTTTTACCGAAGAGCATGAACAATTCCGACAAGTCGTCCGCCGATTTTGCGAAGAGCGGATTATGCCTTTCCATGCAGAATGGGCGGAGCAGCACCAGGTACCGCGCGAATTATGGCTTGAGACGGGCGCGCTCGGGATGCTCAACGCGTGGTTGCCGGAGGAATATGGCGGCATCGGTCAAGGTATATTGTTTGACCTGATCGTGGTGGAGGAACTGGGCCGTGCAGGCGCGACTGGTCCCGGCTTCCATCTGCATTCAATAATGTCCACGCCCTATATCGCCGAACATGGTTGCGATGAACTTAAGGCCCGCATCCTGCCCAAAATGGTCAGCGGCGAATATATCGGCGCAATCGGTTTCACCGAACCCGGCACGGGCAGCGATCTTGCCAACATAAAAACCCGCGCGGAAAAACATGGCAATGGCTGGAAAATCAACGGGCAAAAAACATTTATCACCAACGGCCAAAATGCAGACATAGTTGTGACTGCCTGCGTTACTGACCCCACAAAGGGGGCCAAAGGTATCTCGGTGATCGTGATAGAAGCCGGGATGGAAGGCTTCAAAAAAGGCCGCAATCTGCATAAAATTGGGCAACATGCGAATGACACAGCAGAGCTGTCTTTTGAAGATGTGATTGTGCCCGCGGAAAACCTGCTGGGGAACGAAGGGCACGGCTTTTTCTACATGATGGATAAATTGGCCCAAGAACGCCTGACCCTGTCGGTCCACACACAGGCGCGGGCCGAGGCTGTTCTCGAATGGACAATCGCCTATGCGAAGGAACGCAATGCCTTTGGTCAGCGGGTGATTGATTTTCAGAATACCCGCTTCAAGTTTGCGGAAATGAAGACGCAGTTGCTGGCAGGACGTGCTTTTTGTGATGCGCTGATCAAGCAAAAACTCGGCGGCAATCTTGATGCTGTTCAGGCCGCTGCTGGCAAGCTGTTCCACTCCGAATTGCTGGGCAAGGTGACGGACGAATGCGTACAGCTCCACGGTGGCTATGGCTATATGGCCGAATATCCGGTTGCACAGGCCTATGTCGATGCGCGCATCGAACGGATTTATGCAGGCACTTCGGAAATCATGAAGGAAATCATCCGCTCGCTTCAGGTTTCATGATTTGCGCCACCTTTTTGCGGTGAATTATCTGCGGAATGGCGGCAGCATCTACGCCCTTCATGGCATTCTTGGACTACAAGCATTCAAACTACCGAAATCTATCTCGCCCACCTCACACCCGAGCAGCAGCAGACTGCCCGATTGGGGGACACACAAAAAAGGGGCACAGAACCAACGGTTCAATAACGAAAGGGAGGAAGATCATGGCTGAAACATTGGCGGCATTTGGCGGAGACGGAGGGATTCGAACCCTCGGTACCGAATTATCAGTACGACGGTTTAGCAAACCGTTGGTTTCAGCCACTCACCCACGTCTCCGCACTTCTTGGCTGGCGGCGCTATAGCGTCGGCAATGCGCGGCTGCAATGGCCATTTACGGGCAAAAGCGCGATAGAGTGCGAATTTCCACTCGGCGCGCGTGATTGTCGTTTTGTCGCCAAGCCGTTGAGCTTGCGTCACTTCGCACGCACTTTGCGAATCACGGTTCAGCAATGGGGTGCAGACAACCGGACTTTATCGTTCGAAGGACTGTATCATGTTTCCCCCTGCTGTACGCCGTATCCGGCGTCACCTCATGCTGTTTATTGCAGCAATCCTGTGTGTTTTGACCGCGCTGGCGACGCCAACATCTGCACAAATCCGCCAAATTGACCCCAATGACGCTATTGATGCCGACTTGGGCAGCCCGTCCAAGCGAACAGCAATTCCCGCTCCTGTAGCGAGCGATAATCCCGCAGCGGAAACCGAAACAACTGTCTCGCAAGAACCCGGAGCCGATGCCGCGACGACAACAGCCGCTCCCGATTCGGCAGGCAGCGACCAAACATTCAAGAAGAATGATATTTTGAGCGCAGCCGAAGGCGTGTTCGGCAAAGGCGCAAAGGGCCTCGCTGGCATTATCGAGGATATTTTGCGCAAACAAGGCGAACCCAATGGCTATATCGTTGGTCGCGAGGGCGGTGGTGCTTTTGTCGTGGGTGTACGTTACGGTTCGGGCAAATTAATGCACAAGATTGAGGGCGAAATGCCTGCTTACTGGACTGGGCCTTCGGTAGGATTTGATGCCGGTGCCAATGTGGGCAGCACTTTTGTGCTGGTCTATAATCTTTATGATACCGAAGACCTGTACAAGCGCTTTGTCGCGGGCGAAGGTGCTGCATATCTGGTCGGTGGATTTAATGCGTCCTACATGCGGCGCGGCGATGTTGTGCTAATCCCTATCCGGGTGGGGGCTGGTCTACGTCTCGGCGTAAACGCGGGCTATATGAAATTCTCCAAAAAACAGCGCTGGCTGCCTTTCTGAGATGGGACGGGGAGAAGAGCTATGACCCATTGGAAAACACAGGTCGGCAAGACCGCTGCGATTGCGCTGTTGTTCGTTGGTGTGCCGACACTCGGCTATTTTGCAACCGCACCCAAGCCGCTCGGCGCATCAACAACGCTCAACGACATCAGCGGCGATTTGGCGCGTGATTATCCCAAAATCGCACACTGGAGCGGCGAAGAAGTCACGCAAAAACAACTGACTTCCGACGGGCGGTTGGTCTTGATCGATGTGCGTGAGCCTGAAGAATTTGCTGTTAGCCATTTGCCCGGTGCCCTCCGTGTCTCGCCAGACGCCGACCCGCAAGACGTGTTGCGCGTGCTTTCCAAGGAAAACGGCAATGACATCACCAATTTGACCGTTGTTTTCTATTGTTCGGTCGGGCTGCGTGGGAGCCGCCTTGCCGAAGCATCGCGCGCACTGCTCACCAAGAACGGGGTAAGCAAAATCGCCAATCTATCGGGGGGTATCTTTGCGTGGCACGGGGAAAACCGGCCGCTGGAATCCGGCGATAAGCCCAGCAATCTCGTGCATCCATTTGACAAGCAATGGGCGCGGTTGGTGAAACGGCAGGGCTATATCGCGTATAAGCCCGATGTGACCTGACAAACCCTACGTCCTGCGGACATCTTCCATGCGCTTCAGGTAGCGCGCAAGTACGTCGATCTCCAGGTTGACGGGGCGACCCGGTACCAACGTGCCAAGCGTCGTCATGGCTGCTGTATGCGGGATGATGTTGAGCGTGAAAACGGCACTGCCGCCAGCCTCGTCGGCAACCTCGTTTACTGTGAGCGAAACGCCGTCAACGGTGATCGAACCCTTCGGCGCGATATAGGGCGATAGACTCTCCGGGGCCGTAATCGCAACGCGCCAACTATCGCCGACGGGTGCAACGCTGTGCACTATACCCACGCCGTCTACATGACCGGTAACGATATGGCCGCCGAGCTCATCGCCAACTTTTAGCGCGCGTTCAAGGTTCAGGCGCACGCCGGTTTGCCAGCGCCCCTCTGCGGTCTTGCCAATGCTTTCTGCCGAAATATCAACCGCGAACCAGTCCGTGCCTTTTTCCACAACGGTAAGGCACGCGCCCGAGCAAGCGATAGAAGCGCCGATCGCAACGCTGTCCATGGCATAAGCGCAGCCGATGACGAGCCGCAGGTCGCCGCGCTGTTCGGTGCTGCGGATGGTTCCGATATCGGTGATGATCCCTGTAAACATAGCGCTTGCTCTAACTAGCCGCCACGCGCTCGTAAAGCTCCATCCGGTCCGCGCCAAGCATCCGCGTATCGAGCAAGCTCCAGTTGCGGTGCGCGCTGTCGAGGCTCTCCAGCCCGATATCGCTCAGGCACGGCTTTCCTCCGCCCAACAATATCGGAGCGCGGTAAAGCAAAAGCCTGTCTACTAACCCTGCGCGCAAGAAAGAGGCCGCCGTCTGCGCCCCGCCCTCAACCAGCAGTTCATTTGCCGTCATGCCGCCAACCTCCCCGGGGGTAGCGATGCGCTGCCAACCTGCGGGAGTTTCCCCGCGCGTCAAAATCCATTTCTCGGGCGCTCGGTCCTGTAGTCCGGCGATACGGACATCAAGCGCAGGATTGTCGGCGCGGTAGGTGCCACCACCCACCAGAATCGCATCCGAAACGGCGCGCACCAGATGCGCATGCCTGCGCGCGGCTTCTCCGGTTATCCAGCGGCTTGCGCCATTTGCCAGCGCGATTGCGCCATCGAGCGAGGTAGCGAGTTTCAGCGTAACCAGCGGACGCCCGGCGCGTTGTCGCATCATATATCCGGCCATGCCGCGCTGCGCTTCTGCCGCCATGACGCCGCTTTCAACCGCTATGCCAGCCTGCCGAAGCGCTGCAATGCCTTTACCGGATGTCCGCGGATCGGGGTCTTCGGTCGCGACCACTACGTGCGCTACTCCCGCGTTGATCAAACTCGCCGCGCATGTCGGGCCGCGTTCGGAAACATGCGCACAGGGTTCGAGCGTGACATAGGCAGTGGCGCCCTTTGCCTCTCCGTTAGCCTGCGCGAGTGCCATGGCTTCTGCATGCGGACGTCCGCCTGTCTGGGTCCAGCCGCGCCCAATGACATGGGCATCCTTGACGATGATGCAACCCACCGAAGGGTTGAGGCCAGTACGCCCGCGCCCGCGCTGCGCCAATGCAATTGCGGCTGCCATATAATGTCGGTCGGTGGCTATTGCCGTGCCCCTTCGGTTTTTGTCTGCGCGGCTTTGGCGTTGCGTTTGGCGGTCTGCTCGGCCAGCGCCTCACGCTCGATCGCGTCCACGTCCATGCCTGACGCGCGGCCAAGCGCCTTATAAGCCTCACGCTCGGCGGCGCGCTGCCGATCGCGTTCAATTTCAAACTTCGCCATAGCGCGCATACTTTCTTGCGCGGTTCGGCCCATCGGCCAGCTATTGATATAGGTGATTTCGGGTGGCGGCGGTTTGCTCTTTTCGCGCAAGTCGAGGTAAAAGGTATAGACGATGATCGCGGTTGGGACGCAGGCCAGCAACAGCAGGAACGGCCTATGCCCCCCCCGTGTCTCGCGGAAGAAACTGATCAGATCGGCAAAGCCGCGCTTGATATTGGCGTCCTGAAGAAACGGCATGGGTTTCCCATAAGTCCCCGTGCCGCGAATATCTAGTAGATGATTTTTTCCATTTGCGGGAAAGCGATGCCAGCCCGCTCCTCCACCCTGCCCCCCAGCCAAGATATGTTATGGGAGGCCGGGAGGGGGAGTGCGCCGGTGCGGCACTGTTTCAGTGAACCTGAAACAACGATCAGGTAATCTGAAAGCTTATCTTCTGGACCAGCCAGTCCTCGACCGGCTTTCCGTCTTTGGTCGCAGGGATAAAGCGCCAAGCGCCAAGCGCCTGTTTGACCGCAGCCTCGCCAAAAGCAGGTTTGGTGGCAGAAAGCACAACCGCCTGCTTTACGCGTCCGTCGGTGCCGACCAGCACGCGGACGCGCGCGGTGCCCTCTACTTCCTGCTGCAAAAGGCGCGGTGGATAGGTCGGCTGCAAGTCGCGTGCGTAGCGCGGATCGAGCCGGGCTGCGACAATGACCGGGGCGGGCGGTTCAACCACAGGGGGCAGCTTTGTCTCGGGCGGGTCCTCTATTTTCGTACCCGGCGTGGTGCCGGTCTTACCCTCACCGTCGGCAACGCCCGTTGGCGGCGGCAGCGGATCGCTGGTTGTACGAATGTCATTTGGTTTCTTGATCGGCGGATCGTTGAGCGGTTTTGGTACGAAGATTGGGTCGAGCGGTTTTGGCTGATCCGCGACCTCGGGGTCTGTTTTCGGTTCGGGCGGTTTTGGATGCGGGATATTTTTTCCGATTGTTATACCCGGTTCATCCCGCACAAACACAGCAGAAGTCGAGATTATCAAACCCCCGATGATGACCGTGTTGGCGAGCAAAGCCGCCGTCATGCCAAGCGGGCTTTTCTTGTTCGCGTTGCTTGCGTAGCTCATATGCGCTCCTCTCTCTCGTTTCTCCGAGAAAGCGGAAGCATATCGTCCGCCTTCGCGGGACGTGCAGGAGAAGCCGGATGGCCAAAAGATGCAAACCGTGCTGCACCTGCACCGTAAAAGTTATGTTATACTATTACCTTTGCGAGTCAAGAGGATTGCAGGCGGCGCGGACAACATCTTGAAACTGCCCCCACGCATGGCTACTTGTTTTATATGTCAACGCCGCCCAGCCTATATATCCCGCACGGCGGGGGTCCCTGCTTTTTCATGGATGATCCCGCTGGGGTCTGGACCGGCATGGCGGAATATCTAAAGGCGATACCCGCCAGCTTGACCGAAACGCCGCGTGCAATATTGGTCGTATCCGCGCACTGGGAAACCGACGGCTTCACCTTAACCGGCGCGGCGGAGCACGGGCTGCTCTATGACTATTACGGGTTCCCGCCCCACACCTATGACATCACTTATCCCGCGCCAGGTGCGCCGAACATCGCGGCGCGCGCCGCCGAATTGCTCGGTGCAGCGGGGCTAAAGGCCAGTATCGACATGGAACGCGGTTGGGACCACGGAGTCTTCATTCCGTTAAAAGTTGCCTTTCCCGATGCGGACATCCCCGTTGTAGAAATGTCGCTTGATGCCAGTTTGGATCCTGCCCTGCATATTGCTGCGGGTGAGGCGTTGGCTCCGCTCCGCGATGAGGGTGTACTCATTATCGGATCGGGAATGAGCTTCCACAACATGCGCGCTTACGGCGATCCGCGTGCGACCGTGCCGTCACGCGCATTTGATGTTGCCCTGACCAATGCTGTCAGCGCCACGCCACAAGAGCGCGCAAGGCAGCTGGACGGATGGCAGTCACTCGATTTTGCTCGCTACTCGCATCCACGCGAAGAGCATCTCCTTCCGCTCATGGTTGCGGCAGGCGCAGGCGGGAAGGCGCACAAGACCTATAGCGAGACAGTGACAGAAACCGACATTTCGGGCTTTGCCTTTGCGTGAAGGGTTCCTCCTGTGCCCTGCGCAAAGCCCTTTCCTACATGCTGCTGCTTATGCTCTAACCCTTCCTGACATCGGCAACCGCGCGCCTCGCTGATCCGCGCTTGCGACAACAGCGATTCTTTCGCACGCCGTGACCTTCTATGGCCTTCCCGTTCCAACCAACGCTCAATTTGCTCAATCCACTGTGAACTTATCAGGTTTTCTGCGAGCTCCCGGTCCCTATCCGCTCCGGAATGCATTGGTAATCGGATAGCGCCGGTCGCGGCCAAAGTTGCGGCTGCCCAGCTTCACCCCCGGGGGAGCCTGACGCCTTTTATACTCGGCAATATAGAGCAGCCGCTCGATGCGCTGAACAACTTCGCGCGGATGGCCGCGCGCAGCAACCGCATCCACCGACAGCTCCTGCTCGACCAGCCCCAGCAATATGTCATCGAGCACCGGATATTCGGGCAGACTGTCGCTATCTTTCTGGTCGGGGCGCAGTTCAGCTGAGGGAGGCCGCGTTATGATCGCATCAGGAATGACCGGCCCATCTGGCCCGAGCCCGATACGGCAGCGGTTGGCATTGCGCCACCGCGAAATCGCGAAAACGGTCATTTTATACGCGTCTTTCAGTGGGTTATAGCCGCCTGCCATGTCGCCATATATTGTTGCATAGCCGACGCTCATTTCGCTCTTGTTACCCGTCGTTAACAGCATGTGGCCAAACTTGTTCGACAGTGCCATCAGGGTCACCCCGCGAATACGGCTCTGCACATTCTCTTCGGTAATATCGACCTCGACATCGGCAAAGCTGCCCGAAAGCATCTCGTCAAACGCATCGACGGCAGGGGAAATGGCGATGGTATCAAGCCTGCAGCCGATCATCTTCGCGCATTCGCTTGCCAGATCGAGGCTGAGTTGTCCGGTGTAACGGCTGGGCAACATCACGCACCAGACCCGCTCCGGTCCCAGCGCGTCCGCCGCAATCGCGGCGCAGATTGCGCTGTCGATGCCGCCGGACAGACCAAGCACGACACCTGGAAAGCGGTTGCGCTCGACATAATCGCGCAGCGCCAGCACCATTGCCGAATAAATGTCCGCAGGATGATCCTCCCACTGCGCCAGCTCACCGGCTTCGCATACCCAGCCCGCAGCCTCCTTATTCCAGCGGGTCAGGCGGAGATGCTCTTCCCAATCGGGCAAGCGGTGCGCGGGCGTTCTGTCGGCATTGAGTACAAACGAACAACCGTCAAACACCAACTCGTCTTGCCCACCCATCCGGTTGAGGAAAATGAGCGGCAATCCAGTTTCGGAAACGCGTGCCGCAAAAACCTCCTCCATCCGGCGGTCGTCCTTGTCGATTTCATAAGGGCTACCGTTGACCGAGATAAGTATCTCCGCGCCCTTCGCCTTTAGATGCGAACAGACATCGGGAAGCCAGCCGTCTTCGCAAACGGGCAAGCCGATTTTGACACCGCGAAACTCGACCGGATCAGGCAAAGGGCCGCTGGCAAAAATCCGTTTTTCGTCAAACGTGCCGTAATTGGGTAGCTCGTGCTTTTTGCGAATAGCCACGACTTTACCACCGTCGAGCAAAGCCACGATGTTATAAAGCGCGTCTCCTTCTTTCAGGATCGATCCAACAAGCATCGCCGGGCCGCCGTCCGCCGTGGCTGCCGTCAACCGATCCAGCTCCTTCGCCGCGGCTTCCTGAAAGGCAGGTTTCAGGACAAGGTCTTCCGCTGGGTATCCGATCAACTGTTGTTCGGGGAACAGGATCAGATCCGCATCCGCCGCTTTCTCCCGCCAGGCCAGCATGCCATCTGCGTTGCCGACAAGGTCGCCCACACGCTGGTTGATCTGCGCCACGGCAATGTTGAGAGTATCTGTCATACTCCCATGTCTATTAGAGGGCGGTCACGTGGGCAAGCCTCTATCCAAAGACCAGATTGCCCATCATCCTGCCAGGAAGAAACGCAAACAGTCCAGCGATGAACAAGCCAATATAGGGTCCCGTCATTGCACGTTGGTGCCTTAAAAAATCGCCTTTCCGCGCGCAATAAATTGCCCATGGGATCGACACCAATGTCACGACCGAGAAAATATGGATTGGGCCGATTCCACCCGTCAGACCGGTTAGCCAGAAACTCGAAATCGCCGTCGTCATCATCAGCGTTGCCCATATGCGGCCCAGTGCCTTGTGCAGCGGCGTGCCTTTTTTCATCAGCAATATCGGCGCCCCGAGGAACAGCGCAGGAATGACGGTGCCCACATGAATGAAAAGCGCCCATTGCGAATTCGCATAGCCAAAAGTCTTGCCCCCTGAAATCAGCGAAGCCAGTGCCATGAAGACCAATGTGCCAAGGGCGGCAAAGGCGACGCTCCCGATGATGAACGCAGGGCTATAGGCACGCGGTGGCCGGATTGGTGCATTCGTCATTTGCAGTTCCAGTTTTGCTTAGATGTGTCCTTGTCATCATCAGAATCCGCCGGTTCAACAAGGGATGCGCCAGCGGCGCGCAAAACTTCGCAGAACAACCACAATGTCTGGTTGACGCTTCGCCAATGGGCAGGCAAATCTGCGCGCCATGGGGAAACGAATAGCCATTGAAATGATGTTGGTCGCGGCCATCGGATTCGTTTTGGGGCTGATCGGTCCTTTTGGCACTTATGAAATTGCTGTCGTGCCAAGGCTAACTTATTGGGTCATATTCGGCGTTTTGGGCTATGCGATTTTCCGTCCGCTGATCATCATGGGCGATTGGCTTGCCGAGCAGCTTGATATCTCAAGAATTTTGGGTGTCGGCATGGCGCTTTTGATTGCTTCGATCCCCATGACGTTGCTCGTCGCAGCCATGATGTTTCGCATGGATGTATCGGTAGCGCTGCAATGGAAGGGAATTGCAGTGCTCTATGCACAGGTTTTCTTGATTGGGCTTCTGACTTTTGGTTTTTCGAATCTGGTATTTGGTTCCCCGGGAAAAGCCAAAGAGGAGGTTTCTCCTATTCCGCTAGCATCAACGCATTTGACATTTGAAAGCAGATTGCCGCCCGGCTTTGGCCCGCTGCTTGCACTACGCGGAGAGGATCATTATGTCCGCGCCATTGGGCAAACGCGCGAAGAATTGATCCTGATGCGATTGCGCGATGCGATGGGCGAGCTAAGCGGCGTTGAGGGCATGGCGGTACATCGCAGTTGGTGGGTAGCGCGCGAGGCCGTTAAAAACATTCGGCGCGAAGGAAGGGTTTTGACGCTGATCCTGTCAAACGGCACCGAAGTTCCCGTCGCTCGAGATAATAGTCCGTTGCTGCGCAAGGCGGGCTGGCTCGAATAAATCGCGGCCAATAAGTAGTGGATAGCCTGTGCTCGGTGATTGTCAGCACCAGGTCGTGGCGCTAGAGCAACTGCGCGAATCCAGTTAACGCCAATCGGGAAGCTTTCATGAAACTGATCACCGGCAATTCGAACCTGCCGCTTGCCAAGGGCATAGCCGATTATCTTGGCCTGCCGCTTACCGACGCCAGCGTGCGGCGCTTTGCCGACAATGAGATTTTCGTCGAGGTGCACGAAAATGTCCGCGGTGAAGATATGTTCGTAATCCAGTCAACCAGCCACCCCGCAAATGACAATTTGATGGAACTGTTGATCATCATCGATGCGCTGCGGCGTTCCTCGGCAAAGCGGATTACAGCGGTCCTCCCCTATTTCGGTTACGCACGGCAAGACCGCAAGCCCGGACCTCGCACTCCGATTTCGGCAAAGCTGGTCGCCAACCTGATTACGCAGGCTGGCGCTGACCGCGTACTGACCGTCGATCTGCACGCTGGACAGATCCAGGGCTTTTTCGACATTCCAACCGACAATCTTTATGGTGCGCCGGTGATGAGCGCGGACATTTTGTCGCGCCATACCGACAAGAATATCACTGTGGTGTCGCCCGATGTCGGTGGCGTTGTGCGCGCGCGTGCGCTTGCAAAGCGGATCAACGATGCGCCGCTGGCAATTGTAGACAAACGCCGGGAAAAGGCGGGTGTGTCGGAAGTTATGAACATCATCGGCGATGTGAAGGACCGATTTTGCATCCTGATCGACGATATCGCCGACAGCGCCGGCACTTTGTGCAACGCAGCGGATGCACTTAAGGCAGCGGGTGCATCTGATGTGGTGGCCTATATCACCCACGGCGTCTTGTCCGGTGAAGCTGTAAACCGCGTTAACGCGTCAAGCTTGCGCAAGATGGTTATTACCGATTCGATTATTGCGTCCGACGGCGCGCAGGACAGCAAGAAAATCCGGATATTGCCTATTGCGCCGTTGCTCGGCGAAGCGATCAAGCGCATCGCCGATGAAAGCAGCGTTTCGAGCCTGTTTGACTGATGCGAGATGCCGACATTGTACTGGCAGGAAGGCTCGCCGACGCTGCCGGTGCCGCGATAAGGCCGTTTTTTCGCGCTGCTTTTGAACATGAAGCAAAAGCAGATTCGTCGCCCGTGACCGAAGCAGATCGCGCCGCGGAAGCTGCGATCCGCGCGATCCTGGATGTCGAGCGCCCTGATGACGCCATCATCGGCGAAGAATATGGCGAAAAGACAGGCACATCTGGCCGTACATGGGTGCTTGACCCGATCGACGGTACAGTCAGCTTCATGGCAGGGCGACCGATATTCGGTACGTTGATTGCACTGCTCGAACATGGCTGGCCGGTTTTGGGTATTATCGACCAATGCATAAGCGGCGAACGATGGATTGGTGCTGCGGGCAAGCAAACGACGCTAGATGGATTGCCCGTTAGAGTGCGCAGCTGCCGCGAACTATCACAGGCAATGCTTGCCTCGACTGGTCCACAATATTTTGACGATCATAGTGCCGGGCACTTCATGGCGCTTGCGGCAAAGACGGCGCACAAGCAGATGGTATGGGGCGGCGATTGCTATAATTATGCCCTGCTTGCTTCGGGGCAGATTGATCTGGTCGTTGAGACCGGATTGAAGCTGCATGACTTCGCTGCGCTGATACCAATTGTCGAAGGTGCGGGTGGCTTGATGTGCGACTGGAATGGCGATCCGCTGCACGCTGGATCGCAAGGTGACATCATTGCACTCGGCGATTCCGCCAGGCTGGATGATGTGTTAGACGCACTCGCGTGCAATCACTGAACCAACACGGTCAATTTCGTTTCATCCAGCCCCATCCGGCGCTGAAACGTTATTTGTCGTCTTATTATTTTTTCGAAATCGATGCCGGCGATGAGCTTCCGCAAGATGATCTGCTCTATCCGGAATGGGCGAGCGCGCGCTTCATGTTGCGGGGATCAATACCAGCAGCTGTGGTTCCTGATCCTTTAGAAGACGTACCGCGTGTAAGTATGACCGGACCGACCTCTCGAGCGGTCCGCATCCAATGCGTGTCCGCTGTAATGGTGGGCATAGGGATGCTTCCACTGGGCTGGATGAAATTTTGCTCCCCGTCGGCTGACGCGCACGGCGACAGGGTTGTAGATGTCGAGAGCGAACCGGGCTTTTCGCTTTTTGCAGCCATTTGGCAGGATATCAAATCGCTTAGTGATCCCGAAAGCATCGCTGCTAAATTTGATGAATATTTGCTGGCGGCCCTGAAAATTGCGTCAGAAAATCCGGCAAAAGAACTGGAAATCGAGCGCGTCCATACCGCGCTTGCTAATCCGGAAATAGCCGACGTCGCAGCGCTGGAGCAAGCAACAGGCTTAACTGTACAGCAATTGGAACGACTGTGCCGGAGGACTTTCGGATTTACCCCGAAAAAGCTACTACGCCGCCAACGCTTTTTGCGCTCGCTTGCCGTTCAGATGATGAACCCGGACATGAAATGGTCAAACGCGCTCGACCCTCATTATCATGATCAGGCCCATTTCAACCGCGATTTTCGTGATTTTATGGGAATGAGCCCGAGTGAATATCTCGCCATGCCGCGACCGATCAGCCGGGGAGCAGTTTTGGCGCGAAACGCAGCACTTGGGGATCCGCTACAAGTTTTGCAGTCTCCGCCAATCAAATAGCAGCAAAGACCCCGCTTAATGCGTCCTTTTCCCTTGTGCTTTTCAACGAATCCGGTTAGGCGCGCGCCTTCCGAATGAGCACAGCTGGCTAAAAGGGCTGCCATGCTGGCTCGAAACGGACTCATAAAAGGAGACCAAAATGCCCAAGCTAAAGACCAAGAGCGGTGTGAAGAAACGCTTCAAGCTCACCGCAACAGGCAAGGTAAAGCACGGCGTAGCCGGCAAACGCCACCGTCTGATCAGCCATAACGGCAAATATATCCGCCAGAACCGCGGCACCGATGTGCTCAGCGATTCCGATGCAGGCCACATCCGCCTTTGGGCGCCTTACGGCTTGAAATAAGGAGGGTTTGATAGATGGCACGCGTTAAACGGGGTGTTACCACCCACGCAAAACACAAACGGATTTTGGATCAGGCAAAGGGCTATTATGGCCGCCGCAAGAACACCATCCGTATCGCACGGCAGGCAGTCGAAAAGGCTGGGCAATATGCTTACCGCGACCGCAAGGTAAAAAAGCGGACTTTCCGCGGCCTTTGGATCCAGCGCATCAATGCGGCTGTCCGTGTTGAAGGCCTGACCTATGCGACGTTCATGCACGGCCTAAAATTGGCTGGCGTTGAACTGGACCGGAAAGTTCTTGCCGATCTCGCCATGAACGAGGGAGCCGTGTTTAGCGGCATCATCGCGCAGGCGAAGGCAGCGTTACCCAAAGCGGCGTAACTTACTAACTTCGAAACATGCGCAAATGGGCGTGGGCGGCACTTGCCGTTCGCGCCCATTTGCTTATGCAGGCGGACGACATGACTGAAATTGCCCAACTCCAATCGCAAATTGTCGCAGCAATTGACGCTGCGGAAACGCCCGAAGCTCTCGAAGCAGTGCGGATCGACGCGCTCGGGAAACAGGGCAGCGTGTCTGCACTTCTCAAGTCGCTAGGCGGTATGTCGCCCGACGAGCGGCAGGTGCAAGGTCCGCTGATCAATGGCCTGCGCGAAGCGGTTGCAACCGCGATAACCGCGAAAAAGGACGCGCTCGAAACCGCCATGCTCAACCAACGCCTCGCTACCGAACGGCTCGACATGACGCTGCCTGCGCCTGAGCAACTAAAGGGATCAGTGCATCCAGTGAGCCAAGTGATGGACGAGCTTGCCGAAATTTTCGCCGATATGGGCTTCGCCGTCGCTGAAGGTCCAGAGATAGAAGACGACTGGTATAATTTCACCGCGCTTAACATTCCCGAGACGCATCCGGCACGCGCAATGCACGATACATTCTATTTCCCTGACCAAATGGCAGCTGACGGAAAGAAGATGCTCCTGCGTACCCATACGTCGCCTGTGCAAATTCGGACGATGACTTCGCAAGAGCCGCCGATTCGCATTATCGCGCCAGGCCGTGTGTACCGGTCAGACAGCGACGCAACGCACACTCCGATGTTCCATCAGGTTGAAGGACTGGTGATCGACAAGGGTATCCACTTGGGCCATTTGAAATGGACGCTTGAGACATTCCTGCGCGCCTATTTCGAAAGCGACAACATCAACCTGCGGCTACGGCCGAGCTATTTCCCGTTCACCGAGCCTTCGGTCGAAGTCGATATTGGTTTCAGCTGGGTAAAGGGCAAACGCGTGCTTGGCGGGTCCGAAAACTGGATGGAGCTGCTGGGTAGCGGCATGGTCCACCCTAAGGTACTTTCGAACTGCGGCATCGATCCCAACGTTTACTCCGGCTTTGCATTTGGTGTCGGCGTCGACCGTTTGGCCATGCTGAAATACGGCATGGACGACCTGCGCGCTTTTTTCGACGGGGACGTCCGCTGGCTCCAGCATTACGGATTTGACCCGCTTGATGTTCCCACACTTAGCGGAGGAGTTTCGTCATGAAATTCTCGCTTAGCTGGCTAAAAGCCCATCTCGAAACCGATGTCGCGCTCGATGCTATTCTCGATTCGCTAAACCGTATTGGTTTGGAGGTTGAAGGCGTTGAAAATCCGGCAGAAAAGCTATCGGCCTTTCGCATCGCAAAAGTGCTTTCTGCGGCACCGCACCCACAGGCTGATAAGCTGCAAGTTCTGAGCGTTGATGCTGGGGAAGGGCCGTTACAGGTGGTTTGCGGTGCGCCCAATGCCCGTGCCGGCATGATTGGCGTGTTCGGTTCGCCGGGCGCCATAGTGCCCGCTAACGCTATGGTGCTCAAGGTTGCCGCGATCCGCGGGGTCGAATCAAACGGCATGATGTGTTCGGTCGCCGAACTGGAGCTGGGCGATGACCATGACGGCATTATCGAATTGCCCGAGGATGCGCCGGTGGGGCAAATATATGCTGACTGGGCTGGCCTTAACGATCCGGTGATCGATGTTGCCATCACCCCGAACCGTCAGGATTGCATGGGCGTGCGCGGCATCGCGCGCGACTTGGCGGCATGGGGCATTGGCACATTGAAGCCGCTCGACGTGCCAAAAATTGAAGCTTTCGGACCCTGTCCCGTCGAAGTCCGCACGGACGACCCAGAAGGCTGCCCGGCTTTTTATGGCCGCGTGATAAATGGTGTGAAGAACGGCGCGTCGCCTGACTGGATGCAAACACGGCTTAAATCCGCCGGGCAAAAGCCGATCTCAGCACTCGTCGATATCACAAATTATGTGATGCTTGATCACGGACGACCTAGCCATGCCTATGATCTTTCCAAACTGAGCGGTGCGGTTGTGGCGCGACGCGCCAAAGACGGCGAAAGCGTAACAGCGCTGAACGGCAAAATATATGCGCTGTCGCATGACATGACCGTGATTGCCGATGGTGAGGGCGTGCACGATATTGCAGGAATCATGGGTGGCGAGCATAGCGGGTGCAGCGAAAGCACAAGCGACGTTTTGCTAGAAGTTGCCTATTTCACGCCCGAAAACATCGCCAAAACCGGTCAGGTGCTCACGCTTACCAGCGATGCTCGCACGCGGTTTGAACGCGGCGTTGATCCGGCATTCCTGGACGAAGCTGTAGAGATCATCACCGGATTGATACTCGACATCTGCGGTGGCCAAGCGAGCCAGATTGTGCGCGCCGGACAGCCGCCGCTCGCGACAAAGGATATCGCCTATGATATCGGTTTGTGTGCGTCGCTAGGCGGCGTAAATGTTACCGCTGACCAGCAAAAAGCGATATTGGAATCGTTGGGTTTCTCGGTCAATAGCGCGTGGAATGTGCGCGTCCCAAGCTGGCGGCGCGACGTCGAAGGACCTACCGATCTGGTCGAGGAAGTCGTTCGCATCCACGGCATCGACAAGGTTCCCTCCACTGCGCTGCCCCGCGCCGACGGCGTTGCCAGGCCCACCGCAACGCCAGTGCAAAAGTTGGAGCGCAAGATGCGGCGCATGGCTGCGGCACGCGGGATGAACGAAGCGATTAACTGGTCCTTCCTGCCGCAAAAGGAAGCAGATGCTTTTGGCGGAGGTATCTGGAGCCTTGCCAATCCGATCAGCGAGGACATGAAGGTCATGCGGCCGTCGTTGCTGCCTGGGCTAATGTCGGCTGCACGGCGCAATATCGACCGCGGCGCTTCTTCGGTGCGTCTGTTCGAAATCGGCAGACGGTATCTGGCCGGCGAAGAACGCCTAACGCTTGGCATGGTCCTGACCGGCGACAAATCCCCACGCGGCTGGGCGGTTGGCAAAGCCACGAAGTTTGACGTTTACGATGCCAAGGCCGAGGCGCTTGCTTTGCTCAGTGCGGCTGGCGTTGTCACAGACAGCTTGATGGTGATGGACGAGGCTGGGCCGCATTATCATCCCGGTCAATCCGCAACGCTCCGCATGGGGCCGAAGAATATCCTTGCCGCATTTGGTGCGCTGCATCCGGCAACGGCCAAAGCGTTTGACCTGGACGGCGCGGTTGTTGCCGCAGAAATTTTCCTCGATGCGATACCGGCAAAGAAGGCAACAGGCTTCATGCGCGCCGACTATTCGCCGCCTGTTTTGCAGGCGGTTACCCGTGACTTCGCGTTTCTTGTCGCAGACACGCTACCAGCCGGTGATCTCGTGCGCGCAATCAAAGGTAGCGATAAAGATAATATTGTCTCGGTTCGCCTGTTTGACCGCTTCGCTGGGCAAGGTGTGCCGGAGGCTCAGGTTAGTCTGGCCGTTGAGGTCACGCTACAACCCATCGAAAAAAGCTACGCAGAAGATGACCTAAAAGCGATTGCGGACCGCGTGATTGCGGCCGCAAGCAAACTGGGGGCGGTGCTTCGCAGCTGATTTGATTTACCAATTGTTACTTGCTTAAACATCTGCACTGATGTTGTATTATGCGTTATGTATGTGGATGGGCCCTAAGGGCTCAACAGGATAGCAGCTATGAAAATTCAAAAGTCACTCAGGAACCTGATCGTGATCCTAGCCGCAGGCGCAACGGCTTGTGGCGGCAATGGTAACAATTCAGGTGGAAACGCGCCTCCGACCAGCGTCACGCCGCCACCGCCGCCGCCAACGTCAACCGCGTGCAGTTTGCGTAGCAGGCAGGACTTCGCCTTCAACGTGCTCAACGAATGGTATCTGTTTCCAGAAACAATGCCGACGACGCTTGATCCATCGCCTTATACATCGGTCCAAAACTATATTGATGCGCTGACCGCAACGGCGCGCGCGCAAAGCCGAGACCGCTTTTTCACATATGTCACGTCGATTGCCGAGGAAAATGCGTTCTTCTCTTCGGGTTCTAGCGCAGGCTTTGGCGTCCGTTTTTCTTATCAGGGCAACAGATTATTTGTAGCAGAAGCATTTGAAGGTGCTCCCGCACTCGCCGCTGGCATTGATCGTGGAACCGAGATCATCGCCATTGGCACCAGCGAAGCGACGCTGGCGACCGTTAGCAGCATCATAGCCACACAAGGCACTGCCGGGATCAACCAGGCCATTGGTCCAAGCACGGCAGGCACGGCGCGGGTTCTCCAGATCTCTGATGCTTTGGGTACGCGGAATGTGACCGTGACAAAAGCGGACTATTCCCTCTCTCCGCTGTCAACGCGCTACGGCACAAAAGTCATCGACAATGGCAATGGCCAACTCGTCGGTTACATCAACATGCGCACATTCATTAGCACTGCTAATGATCAATTGCGCACCGCCTTTGCCGGTTTCCGTGCACAAGGCATCACCAATTTCGTGATCGACTTCCGCTATAATGGCGGTGGCTTGGTTTCGACAGCAGAGCTGATGGGAGACTTACTGGGTGGCAACCGCTTGACCAGCGATATATTCACAACAACGCGCTTCCGTGCATCGAAATCTTCGCAGAATGAGGTCAAGCGCTTCGCGCCGCAGGCGCAGTCGGTGTCTCCGGTAAAAATTGCTTTCATATCAACCAGTGCAACGGCATCGGCCAGCGAATTGGTAATGAACGCCTTCGGGCCGTTCCTTGGCGTGAACGCGGCACTGATCGGCAGTAATTCTTTCGGCAAGCCTGTCGGCCAGATCGCGCTCGACCTGGCTGCGTGCGATGACCGGATACGTGTTGTCGCCTTTGCAAAGGACAACGCGGCGGGGCAAGGCGACTATTATTTCGGACTTGGCAGTACTATGCGCGCAACTTGCGCCGCAGCCGATGACATAACAAAGCCACTGGGTGATCCGCAGGAAGCATCACTACGCACCGCGCTGGATTTTGTGGCGGGACGCAGCTGCACCGCGATTTCGTTTGAAGCAACCTCGCAAAGCTCCGCAAAGAACATCGAGCGACGATTGATGCCTTTGCCGCAAAATCCAACGGTTGCACAAAGGGAAGTGTCGGGTTCTTACTAGCAAAATACGTCAGACTGGACCGGACCACCCATCCCCGCTAGGGCGCGCCCATCATGACGCTCAACAGACGCACATTTGCAATCATCTCGCATCCAGACGCGGGTAAGACAACACTGACCGAGAAGCTCCTGCTGCAAGGCGGCGCGATCCATCTGGCGGGCGAGGTAAAGGCACGCGGGCAAGCACGACGTGCGCGCTCGGACTGGATGAAAATCGAGCAGCAGCGCGGGATTTCGGTGACCAGTTCGGTGATGACATTCCAAAAGGATGGCATTGTCTTCAACCTGCTCGACACACCGGGGCATGAAGATTTCAGCGAAGACACTTATCGCACGCTGACCGCCGTCGACAGCGCGATCATGGTGATCGACGCGGCCAAGGGCATCGAGCCGCAAACGCGCAAATTGTTCGAGGTGTGCCGGCTGCGTAGCGTTCCTATCATCACATTCGTGAACAAGGTGGACCGAGAAGGTCGCGCCGCATTTGAAACCATAGACGAAGTCGCTGACGCGCTTGCACTTGACGTCTGCCCGATGAACTGGCCCGTTGGCATGGGCGGCGAATTTGAAGGCATTTACGATTTCACCAGCGGCCGCCTGAGCCAGCCTTCGGGCGACAGCAAGGCCTTTGAAGGCAAGACAAGCGATCATTCAGGTTTGAATGCCGAAAGCCTTGAATCAGTACTTTCCCCCGCTGGCGTTGCCCGGCTGCGCGAAGAAGCTGAACTGGCCCAAGCCGGCTATTCCGATTTTGACCTGACCGCGTTTCAAAATGGTGATTTGACGCCGGTGTTTTTCGGCTCTGCGCTCAAAGAATTCGGTGTGATCGACCTGATCACTGCAATCGCCGCACACGCCCCGCCGCCGCGTCCGCAGCCAAGCTCGAAAGGCGTGATTGATCCGTCGGACAAGGATGTCACCGGATTCATCTTCAAGGTGCAGGCCAATATGGACCCGCAGCACCGCGACCGCATCGCCTTCATGCGGCTGTGTTCGGGTACGTTCAAGCGCGGCATGAAGCTAATCCCATCGGGCCTTGGCAAGCCTGTTGCGATCCACTCTCCCATCTTGTTCTTTGCGCAAGACCGAGAGATTGCCGACAGTGCCGAGCCTGGTGATATTATCGGCATTCCTAACCACGGAACGCTTCGGGTCGGCGACACGATGAGCGAGCGCAACGAACTGCGCTTTACCGGCCTGCCCAATTTCGCTCCGGAAATCTTGCGCCGCGTGGTGCTGCGTGATCCCACAAAAACCAAGCAATTGCGTAAGGCGCTAGATGATCTGTCCGAAGAAGGGGTAATTCAGGTCTTCTATCCCGAAATCGGTTCGAACTGGATTGTGGGCGTCGTCGGGCAGCTGCAACTCGATGTACTAGTCAGCCGATTGGAGGCCGAGTATAAGGTCGACGCGTTTCTGGAACCGGCACCCTTTGACACCGCGCGCTGGCTGGTCGGCGAAGACGCAGCGCTCAAAAATTTCGCGCAATTTAACAGCAGTACGATGGCAAAGGACCGCGACGGCAATCCGGTTTTCCTCGCCAAATCATCTTGGGACGTCGGCTATCAGCAAGAGAAACATCCCGACCTGCTTTTCAGCGCGACAAAAGAGCGTTAAGACCCCGCGCACATGACCGATTCCCAACAACTTGTCGACGGCTTGGTCGACCTTTTGACCGTGCAACGCATGGGCGACGGCTGGTATATGGGACAGCGCAAGCCCGGCGGTATCGGTCGTGTCTTTGGCGGTCAGGTAATCGCGCAGGCTTTGGCCGCCGCGCAAGATACCGTTAGCTCCGAACGCGTGGCACACAGCATGCACGCTTATTTCATGCGCCCGGGCAGCGAAGACTATGAAATTACCTACCGCGTCGAGCGTGACTTTGACGGCGGCAGTTTTTCGAACCGCCGCATAATCGCGCTGCAAAAGGACAAGCCGATCCTGAACATGACGGCATCGTTTCAAAAGGTTGAAAAAGGCCTGTCGCATCAAAGCGAAATGCCCGACGTGCCGTTGCCCGAAGAACTGGCATCAGAAACACAGTTGCGCGAACGATACGGCGACCGGGTACCAGAACCCGCGCGCGAAATGTTCCTGAAAGCAAGGCCTTTTGAATCGCGCCCGGTTGATCCGCGCGACTGGCTGGGCGGTGACAAGCGCAATCCCGCGCGCCAGGACATCTGGATGAAACTGCGTGCACCGATCGGCGACGATCCCGCAATGCACCGCGCCATGCTCGCCTATCAAAGCGATAGCTGGCTGCTTGGTTCCAGCACTTTACCCCACGGAATTTCCTTCCTCAGCCCTGGCTTCCAGTCGGCAAGTCTGGATCACGCCGTATGGCTTCATGATGATTTCCGCGTTGACCAGTGGCTACTTTATAGCTGCGATAGCCCGTGGACCGGGCGCGGTCGGGGCCTGAACCGGGGATCAATTTTTACGCACGACGGGCGGCTTGTTGCCACGTGCCAGCAAGAAGGCTTGATCCGGTTGAACAACGATTGATCGGGGAGTTCCAACTTACTGCGTTTGCAGCATTTCTCCCGTTATCGCGTATCCACCATCAAGCCAGTCAACCACTTCTACAGCGACCGGATGATCAACAGCTGCATAGCGCGCGCGCAATTTGGGTATGCGCTCGGCAATACGCTCCAGCCCACTATCCTGAAAACTAAGCATATCGGCTTGTAACATCGCGGCAAGTTCTGCCCCTGCAACAGCCGTGGCTGCTGCCATGAAGGCATCGCCGTAGCTGTAATTTGCGCCTTGCCGGTAACGCACAGGCAGGCTGAGTGCGGGGATACAGCCCAATATCGGTTGCAATGCTGGATTGACGCTGTGGTAACTAACATAGGACCCGATCCGCGTGGGACGACCGGTGAAGGCGCGCAGGTGCAGAAAATTCGACATGCGCGGTCCGTCATTAACGGGGTAATTGTCCCACAAAGCAATCTTGCGACCGAGCGTTTCCGAAACAGTCCGCAAATGGCCCTGCGAAAATTCAGGCGAGCATACTTCTTCACCGGTCCAGTACACCGCAACTTCGGGATCGAGCAATTTGCCGAGATTTTCCAGATAGCGCTCGGGCCGTGCGCCGAACACGCGGTCCAGCACGCTGTCGTTCGAATAATAGCTTGGACACATGAAAAAGCGGCTGGCCTTGCTATGCGAAATGCAAAAAGCTGTAATCTCCGCCTGCCGCTCGGCCAGGTCGGCATAATCACCGCGCATATCATCGAAAAGGATCGCGAGATCGACGATGCCGAGCGTATCGAGATGCACCAGCTTTGCCTTGAGCTGCGCCTTGACCGTTGCGTTGAAATCGAGGTGCGCGCCGTAAGGGGTCAAACCAACGCCAAAGCGCACACGCCTTTTCCGGCAATGCGCGGCAAAACGGGTGAGCGCTTCGCTTTCCTGCGCGTCATGCAGCTCCGCCCAATTCTTTCGCAATTTTGCATCAATCTTGGGTGCGTAGTGGAAGAAACTATAACCGGTAGGCGCCAGTATATCGACCACCTTTGCGCGGTCTTGCCAGCTCCAGCATCTACCGAAATAGCCTTCGATGATGCCGAGCTTAGGGTTCACTGGTCTATACCTTCGTACCTAGCGAGAAAATCTTGATAGGTGCTGGCGATCCCGTTTTCGAGAGCAATTTTCGCTTGCCAGCCCATCGCATTTATCTTTGCCGAACTCATTAGCTTGCGCGGCGTGCCATCGGGTTTGGAAGGATCGACCAGGATTGTGCCGCTAAAACCGACGATTCCGCAAACCATTTGTGCGAGCTCATATATGCTCAGATCGCTTCCATATCCTACATTGACCGGACCTGCGCCGGAAAATTCTTGCAACAAAAAGACGCACGCATCGGCGCAATCATCGGCGTGTAAAAACTCGCGGCGCGGGGTTCCGCTGCCCCAGATGCTAAGGCTGTCTGCGCCCGATAGCTTTGCTTCATGTGCCCTTCGGATGAGGGCAGGCAAAACATGGCTGTTTTCGGGGTGATAATTGTCCCCCGGGCCGTACAGATTTGTGGGCATCGCGGAGATATAGTCGCGGCCATATTGGGCGCGATAAGCATCGCAATATTTAATTCCGGCGATTTTGGCGACCGCGTACCAAATATTGGTTTCCTCCAACGCTCCGGTTAAAAGCGCGTCCTCGACTATCGGTTGGTCCGCAAATTTTGGATAAATGCACGACGATCCCAAAAACAACAGACGGTCGATATCCGCTCTATGCGCACCGTCGATCACGTTGGCAGCAATCATCATATTCTGGTGAAGGAACTCAGCGGGATAGCTATCATTGGCGTGAATGCCACCGACTTTGGCCGCAGCCACGATTACCGCGTCGGGGCGCTCCTTGGCCAACCAGCCGCGCACGGCAGAAGCGTCGGTCAGATCAAGCTCATCACGGGACGCCGACAAGATATCACAATTTTCATTGCCCAATCGGCGAACCAACGCGCTGCCGACCATGCCGCGATGTCCGGCCACGAAGATACGCTTGGCGGACACAGTAAAGCTCATCAGGCCGCGCCCGACACCCCGTATTTACCGATTTCCTTAAGATCAGCGGCAACCATTTCCGCACACATTTCGCGCGCGGAAATCTTGGCTTCCCAGCCAAGCTTCGCCTTTGCTTTTGATGCATCACCGAGAAGCTGGTCGACCTCTGTCGGGCGAAAATAGCGCGGGTCAATTTCGACAAGTACGTCGCCTGTTTTGGCGTTGCGGCCAATTTCCTGTTGGCCTTCGCCTTCCCATGCGATCTCGATACCAGCATCGGCAAATGCCCACGCGGCAAAGTCGCGCACAGACGTGGTAACGCCAGTTGCCAGAACGAAATCCTCGGCAACATCTTGTTGCAGGATACGCCACATGCCCTCTACATATTCACGGGCATGGCCCCAATCACGTTCTGCCGACAGGTTGCCGAGATATAGCTTTTTTTGCAGGCCAAGGCTGATTGCAGCAGCTGCGCGGGTAATTTTGCGCGTCACGAATGTTTCGCCGCGCAGCGGGCTTTCATGGTTGAAAAGTATCCCGTTCGACGCGTGCATACCGTAAGCCTCACGGTAGTTGACCACTATCCAATAAGCGTAGAGCTTAGCCGCCGCATAAGGGCTGCGCGGATAAAAGGGCGTCGTTTCGCTTTGTGGGACAGCCTGCACCTTGCCGTAAAGTTCAGATGTCGATGCTTGATAAAATCGGCAGCGATCTTCCATTTTCAATATGCGCATGGCTTCGAGCAACCGCAGCGTGCCCATAGCATCGCTGTTGGCTGTATATTCCGGCGTTTCAAAGCTGACTTGAACATGGCTTTGCGCGGCGAGGTTATAAATTTCGTCAGGCTGGGTTTCTTGCACGATCCGGATCAGATTGGTGCTGTCGGTCATGTCGCCGTAATGCAGTTTTAGTCGCTGGTTTTCGACGTGGGGGTCTTGATAAATATCCTCGATCCGACCCGTGTTAAACGATGACGAGCGCCGTTTGACGCCGTGTACCACATATCCCTTTTCCAGCAGCAAGCGCGCCAGATAGGCTCCGTCCTGCCCTGTAATCCCCGTTATCAAGGCTGTTTTGTTCGCCGCCACGTATTTGTCCCCATCGAAATCATATTCGAAATAAATATCTGCGACCGCCATATGGGAGCTTGGCAACAGCGTCCATATGCAAATTCGGGCGCTGGCGCGCGGCGCGCGTAAAAATCTACGCCGCGTTTACCTTATTCCAAGCAATTTCTGGCAATTACGGGGCCAATATGGTTTCTGCGCGTTGGTGACGTGCAGTGAAAAGGTTCCGCTATGCGCTCGCCCAAGAAAGTCATGCTGGTGTTCGGCACCAGACCGGAAGCCATAAAGATGGCACCGCTATACCACGCATTGGCTGCGGGACCGGAGCATTTGCAACCAATCGTCTGCGTCACTGGCCAGCACCGGCAGATGCTCGACCAAACGTTGGCTGCTTTTGATATCAAGCCCGATATTGACCTCGACATCATGCAGGCCGGACAGGACCTGTTCGATGTGACTTCGCGGTCAATGCTTGGCCTGCGCGTCGTGATAGCCGAACATAAGCCCGATATACTGCTGGTTCACGGCGATACAACGTCAACGCTTGCGGGCGCGATGGCCGGATTTTACACAGGCGTTCCCGTTGGTCATGTCGAGGCAGGCCTTCGCACACATGATCTCAGTGCACCCTTTCCCGAAGAATTTAACCGGCAAGTCGCCGGGAAAATCGCCCGCTGGCATTTTGCCCCGACGACGACAAGCCGCGACAACTTGCTTGCTGAGCGTGTTGCAGCCGATCAGATACTCGTTACTGGCAATACCGGAATAGACGCGCTTTTCTGGACGCTGGAGAGGATCGACCGTGATCAAAAGCGCCGCAGCCAATTTGATGCCTTGATCGATAGCCATTTGCCTTTTGATTGGCGAAGTGAGCAGTTTGTGCTGGTTACAGGCCACAGGCGCGAGAATTTTGGCGATGGCTTTCAGCAAATCTGTCAGGCGTTGGCTGATCTCGCCTCTGCGCATCCCGCTGTGCACTTTGTTTATCCGGTGCATCTAAACCCCAATGTGCAAGAGCCGGTAAACCGGATCTTGGCGGGAAAGAACAATGTCCACTTAATCCCCCCGCTCGATTACGAGCCGTTCGTGTACCTGCTGCGTCAAGCCTATCTGGTTCTGACTGATAGCGGCGGTATTCAGGAAGAAGGGCCGAGCCTAGGCAAGCCCGTTCTGGTGATGCGCGATGTGACCGAACGCCCCGAAGCGGTCGAAGCGGGAACGGTTCGTCTGGTCGGTGCAAACCTGCCCGCAATTGTCCAAAATGTTAACGAGTTGCTGGTAGATGCGGCTGCCTACGCAAGTATGTCGCGCGCGCACAATCCGTACGGCGACGGCAAGGCTTGTTCACGGATAGTCGAATTTTTGGGGTTGGTGGATTGAGCAAGCAAAGCGTCTGTGTTGTCGGTTTGGGCTACATTGGCCTTCCCACTGCTGCGTTGCTGGCAAGCAATGGCCACCGCGTTCTGGGGATAGATATTGACGCAGCGACGGTCAGGACGATCAACGAGGGTCGCATCCATATTGTCGAGCCTGGCCTTGAACAGGTCGTAGCACGCGCGGTTGCGTCGGGGCTGCTTACCGCGCATGTTGCTCCGCATGCCGCTGATGTCTTCATGATCTGCGTACCAACGCCTTTCCACCACGGCGAAGGCACACCAACACCTAATATCGACTATGTGCTGGCGGCAACGCGCAGCATTGCGCCCTTTGTCGGTGAAGGGGCGATGATCATCCTCGAATCGACCTCGCCAGTGGGCACAACGCAGAAAATGGCCGACGTCCTTGCTGAAGAAGGCGTGAACCTAAAAAAAGTCCATCTCGCTTATTGCCCCGAACGCGTCTTACCCGGCCGGATCATGATCGAGCTGGTGGAAAATGACCGCGTTGTCGGCGGCCTGACCGAAGCCGCATCAGCGCGCGTTGCCGAATTTTATCGATCGCTGGTCAAAGGGGCAGTACTAGAAACCAACGCAGCGACCGCTGAGATGTGTAAGCTAACCGAGAACAGCTACCGCGACGTGTCGATCGCTTTTGCCAACGAGCTATCGGTGCTCTGCGCCAATAACGGCATTGATGTTTGGGACGTAATTGCTCTCGCCAATCGCCATCCCCGCGTGAACATCTTGCAGCCCGGTACGGGAGTCGGCGGGCATTGTATCGCAGTGGATCCTTGGTTCATTGTGGCCAATGATCCCGAAAATGCACGGTTGATCCGAACCGCACGCGAAGTGAATGACGGCAAGACCGTCTGGGTCGTTGACCGCATTGCCGATGCAGCGGAAGAATTCGCCAAAAAGGCGCGCCGTCCGGCAAAAATAGCCTGCCTTGGCTTGGCATTTAAGCCGGACATCGATGATCTTCGCGAATCGCCTGCGCTGGTTGCCTATCACGCACTTGTTGCCCGCGGCCATGATTTAATAGCGGTCGAACCCAACATCACTTCGCAAGAAGGAATTTGGCTCGCGACGCTTGATGAAGCGCTGGAAAGCGCGGACATATTGTGCCTGCTCGTCAATCACCGACAATTTGGTGCGCTGCGCGGTATTTCGCTGCGCAAGAGCCAGAAGCTGCTTGATTTCTGCGGCACGACTAAGTCGGGAGGGCCAGCGCCAACCGCAGGTGCCGTTATCCCGCTGCGCGCCACCAAAGCAGGCTAGCAATCGGAAGCAGGGCTACAAGCAAGTAAATTACCAATCCGCCAGGCCAGCCAAAGCTATCCAATAGATGATGATGCAAGTGATCACGATCACCGGCCATTGGTGATTGACCGCGACGTATGCGAGCAAAAGTCAGCCGGAAGGAGTCGATGACCGGTACGGCGAAAAGTAACATCGCTTCTTCGGCGTGAAACAGACGGCTTTGCGTATCATCGGTGCTATTATAAATCCAAATGGTCAGCAGCCCAATTGCCGCCGCAAATCCATAAGATCCGCCGTCACCAAGAAAGAGCTTACCCGAGAGATTCGCAAGTAACAGCACAATCAGGCAAGCCAGCAATACAAAAATAAAGGGCAATATCGAAGGCGGGCTGCGCGTTGCGATGGCAAGCAGCCAGCCAATGCACAGGCTGATCACCAATCCATTTTTTCCGTCTGCCATATTGACGGCATTGACCAAACCAACGCAGCAAAGAGCGGTGAAGAAGACAGAAAAAGTTGTATTCCAAAGCCCCAGTTCAAAGGAATATGCGCCAAGACTGAAATCAAGCACGCGTACATTGAAAAATGGCTCAATACTTGCCGCGGCTAAGAAAACCATCGCCGTCAGCAATATCCGGCCATTGGCAGACAGCGAATGCCTGTCATCAGCCATGCCAATCAGGGCGATGGCACCCGTTGATGCGATATAGACGGCAGCGGCCTTGCTTAATGCAAGATAGGGGGTGATGGCCATTGCCGCAAAAGACAGCGGAAGCGCAGCGATAACAAGCGCAAGTCCGCCCAAAAGCGGAGTGGGTGCCGCGTGCAATTTTCGATCATCCGGCTGATCGATTAGCCGCAATGCTCTGCACACAGGAGTTGCAAAAAACACCAAAACAGATGTCATGAATGCCGCAAAAACGCACAATATCGCAAATCTGAAATCCGACATGTGACCGGCTATGTTCCTGAACCTTGTTGCTCTCAAATGGCTTCGGGGGTTCTATTCCCAGTATCGCAAAGCGTCCATCAAATTTTATTTTTATACGGCTCAAAATTAGACACAGTCTTGGTGCGGCCAAGAAGACTCGAACTTCCACGGGCTTTCGCCCACAACGACCTCAACGTTGCGCGTCTACCAATTCCGCCATGGCCGCATGCCTGTGACAAGTAGGAGGGCGGCCATTAGCAAAGCGACTGTGCCCGCGCAACGCCTTTATGATCAACGAAACCAATCAACTTTTCCGGACAATTTGTGCCGTTACGGGGCGGCGTTAGGATTAACCATTTTCGGGGCTTGCGGCCAAAAGTGAAAACGCGCTTAACTATGGTCAATGACGTTTCTTTTACCCTTTGCAATTGCTGCCAGCATTGCGGCTCCGGCTCCCGAAATCGCAGCGTCATCGCATCGCGCCATTACCTCGATCAGCGCAAGCGTCACGATTGTTGCGGCTGAATCGATAGATTTTGACGAGCTAAAACGCCGAAATATGAAATATGCAAAGCGTAAGGATCGTCAGGTGACCAGTACCCAGAAAAAAGTCCAAATAGACTATTTCTAAGGCTTTTTACGGCTGAGGCGCGTCAGAATCAGCGCCGCGTCAGTGCGCGGCGCTACCCATATCAACCTTTTCCACCCATTCGGGGAAGAAGGTCGGCGCACGCTTTGACCAACCCGGTGCGGTGGCCGCAGCTTCGCTGATCGATTGCAAGAGCATCTTGCGTCGTTCCGGCGGCAAATGCGGCAGAGATGCTGCTCCGCAAAAAGTAGCAGGCAGCCAAGGCCGCGCTTCGGGGCCAATCAGCCTTTCATACAGAAAGCGGTAGCCGGCAAAGCTCTCGATCCGGCATTGACCCAAATCAAAGGCCGAAACGGTCATTAAACTCGCCACAAAAGATTCAGCCTCTTCGATCGAGCTCGAATCGGGGATAAGCGCCCGGATTTCATCGAGCCGTTCATAGATGATGTGCTGCGCGTTCATGCTCGCTGCTTCGGACGCGTCACGCGACCAAAGCGCAACTGCATCCTTGCGGTCAAAGGCAATGTCGAGCGAACGACGAATGTAGCGCTGTGTCGCCGCGCTGAAACTAGCAAATTCTTTCAATTCAGCCAGTGCCATCGTTCCAGGCGCTGTTCCACCGTTTGCCGTCATGGTCCCAAATCCCCTGTTACCATCCTGACCTTGTTGTCTCACAGACATGGTTAGCAAATCGTTAAGGCCTGCTTATATTCGGGTTGCTTCGACCAATTAGTCGGGCAGTTCGACAAAGCGCATGGGGCCGCGCTTTTGACAGTTCCTTCTTTGGATAATGCTGCTTAGGGTCATGGCATGGCAAAACGCTTTGACCAGCTTTTCGGCGTAACCGCACGCGAACCCCTTGTGGGGCAGAAAACCGCATTGCTGACGATTGTTGGTTTTTGGTTATTCTACATCATCATCATTTCGCTGCGGGCTGCTGTTCTGGAATTTCCCGAACAGATGGAGCTGGCAACGCGGCGCGGGATTGTGGCGATAACCGGCGTGTTCATAACCTGGTTGCTTTACCGCGTGCTTATCCTGTTTGACAAACAGCCTCTAAGTTCTCGCATCGCGCTCGCTTTTGCTGCGGCCATTCCCAGCGCCTTTGCCATTGCAGGCATCAATCATATCGTTTTCAATGTGTTTGATCCGATGAGCTTGTTTGAAGACCCCGAGATTGCGCGGCAAGTCGATGCCATCGAACAGCAGCTTGGCTATTCGGTATGGCAGGACATATTGGACAGCGCGATCACGCTCTATTATTTCCTGATTGCATGGGCATCGATGTTTTTGGCGCTTGGCTATGCCCGTGAAGTCGCCGAAGCAGAGCGCGTGACCGCGCGGTTTGCGCGTGCCGCACATGACGCCGAGCTGCGCTCCCTGCGCTATCAGGTCAACCCGCATTTCCTGTTCAATACGCTCAATTCACTTTCTTCGCTGGTGATCAAGGGTCAGCCCGAACGCGCCGAGGAAATGATCCAGAATCTCTCGACATTCTACCGGACCAGCCTTGCTAGCGATCCACTAGCCGATGTGTCACTCGCCCAAGAGGTTGAGCTGCAAAAGCAATATCTGGCAATTGAGGCTGTGCGCTTTCCCGAACGCCTGAAGGTCATTTACAATATCGATCCTGTGCTTGAGGATGTGCCGGTGCCTGCGCTCATCTTGCAGCCGCTCGTGGAAAACGCGATCAAACACGGCGTCGCCCAGTCGACCAAGAAGGTGGTTCTTGCGATCACCGCCGAGCGTATGGGTGACCGTATGCTTATCAGCGTCAGCGACGATGCAGTCGATAGTGCACCGATTTTCCCCTCGGTGTCAGAAGGTTCGGGCGGAGGCATAGGCCTTACCAATGTGCGCGACCGGCTATCCGCGCGTTACGGCGACGACGCAAGTTTTGACAGCCATCCCCGGCCAGGCGGCGGCTTTACCGCAACCATCAACCTTCCCTTTGAAAAGGCACTTGCATGACAGAGACGCCTGCACCCCGTTTGCGGACGATGATCGTCGATGACGAGCCATTGGCTGTCGAGCGGCTGCAAATATTATGCAGCGGTATCGGACAAGTGGAGATTGTCGCAACCGCGCATGACGGCACGGAAGTCGCTGATCTGGTTGACACCCATAATCCAGACCTCATCCTGCTCGACATCGGCATGCCAAAGCAAGACGGGATCAGCACCGCACGCGCGCTGGCCGCAAGCGGGAAAAAGCCAGCGATTATATTTGTTACCGCTTATGATAATTTTGCGGTGGAAGCGTTTGATCTGGAGGTTGTCGATTACCTGCTAAAGCCTGTTTCGGCCGACAGGTTGACGCGGGCCATTGACAGAGCCGTGAACCATGTGCCGCTGCCCTCGGGCGATGCGTCGCAAGCCCCGGCCGATGGCTATGCCACCGAGTTCTGGGTTTCGCACCGGTCAGAGCTTATCCGCGTGGCAACCAATGACATCAAGCGGATCGAGGCCGAACGCGATTATATGCGGCTGCATACGGGCGACCGCAGCTATCTGTTGCACCAGACGATTTCGACGCTTGAAGAACGGCTTAACCCGTTCGAATTCCTGCGTATCCACCGTAGCCATATCATTCGGCGCGATTTGATTACCGGCCTGCGCCACGAAGGCGGCGGCGTGTGGCACGCGGTGCTTGGCCCTGATCAGTCGATGCGGATTGGCCGCAAATATCTGGCCGAAGTCAAGCGGCTAGCGGGGAAATAAGGGCGGCTGTAAATCGGGGACACTATACTCATTAGCTTGCGGCGACGTTTGACTTAACCCCAAACACTTACCCAAAAACCGCTTTCCTACATGCGCTGTTCCATGCTCTAACCGATCCCGACATCGGTAATCGCGCGTCTCGCTGAACCGCGCCACCACAACAGCGATCTTAATATCCCGTTCGGGATAAGGAAACTAAACCGGTCAGACGCCATCAACTTAAGTAAACTTCCAGCGCGACAATTGTTCAATTCACTGTGAACTTGCAGGGTTTTCTGCGGGTTTCGGGAAGTCCCGAATGTCGCCGTTCTTAAGCCGCAGGTTCTTTCCGGTACGGCACAAATTCACCGAGTACGCAACTTGGCCCCTGTATCCCGCTTACCCGGTCAACCAGACGGACATGGTCGCCGCTGCACAGTTGCGATCCGAAGCTTTCGACAACCAAGATGTCGTTGTCACGCGCCAGACCCGGACAAGACCAGCGCAGCTTGTTCATATACACCAGCCGTCCCGAGCTGCGGTACAGCAACGTGTCGTCGCTGATCCGGATGAGATTATTCGACGCGTGCTGTGTGATGCAGTCGACCGATTTGCCTGCAACCTTGCCCGAAATTTCTTTGTCGAGCTGTTTGGCCTGCTTTTCGGTAAGCGGCACCGGGGTGCTTTCTGCGCCCATGCCGCAGGCCGACAGCGCAAGCGCGGCTCCAGAAATAATAGCGATAGACATTGTTTTCATGACACACCTCTGGGGTCATTATAGCACCAACCAAATATCGATGCCAGCGGTGCTTGGAACGGCCAAGCCGTGAACTTATTCATAACCGGGTTCACCCCACCAAGGATAGAGTTCAGGCATATCCTGACTGACTTTGTCGGGAAACACCGGCGGCCGTTTTTTAAGGAATCTGGCGACGCCTTCGGCTGCATCAAATATCCGGCCCGTCCAGGTCAAGCGTGATTGGCGCATATGCCAAGGGGTGGTCCTTCGCCGCTTAGCGCGGAGCCATCCTTAGCGCGCCGTCAAGCCGGACATCCTCACCGTTGAAATAGCTGTTTTCAATCATGGTAAGCGCGAGATGGGCATATTCGGGAGGTTCGCCAAGGCGCTTGGGGAATGGCACCGAAGCGGAAAGCGATTCCTGTGCTTTTTCCGGAAGTCCCGCGAGCAGCGGCGTACGGAACAGACCGGGAAGGATCGTATTGACGCGGATGCCTTCGTTCATCAGGTCGCGTGCAATCGGCAATGTCATGCCCACCACGCCGGCTTTTGAAGCGGAGTATGCTACCTGACCGATTTGGCCGTCTTCTGCGGCAACGCTCGCGGTATTGACGATGGCGCCGCGCTCACCCTCGGCATTCAGCGGGTCAAGCGTCAGCATACCAGCGGCTGATTTGGTGATGCAACGGAATGTTCCGATCAGGTTGATCTGCACCACCCATTCAAAAGCAGAGACCGGAAATTCCTTGATCGATCCGTCTTCTTTCGAACGGCTGGCGGTCTTCATCGCGTTGCCGACACCCGCACAATTTACCAGTATGCGTTCTTGGCCATGTGCAGCGCGCGCCTTGGCAAAGCCCGCATCGACATCTTCGTCACTGGTCACGTTGACCTTGCAATATATGCCACCGATTTCGGCAGCCATAGCAGTGCCCTTTTCCTCGTTCAGATCAAAGATCGCGACTTTGACGCCCTTGGCCGCGAGTGCGCGCGCCGTTGCGGCACCAAGGCCCGATGCGCCACCAGTAACCACTGCTGCGATTGTTGCGTTAAGTTCCATATTATTCAGTCTTTCTATTCAATGCTTACAGACGCTCGACGATAGTGACGTTGGCGATGCCGCCGCCTTCGCACATCGTTTGCAAGCCCCATTTCTTGTTATGGGTTTTCAGCGCGCCGAGCAATGTCGCCATCAGCTTGGTCCCGGATGCGCCGAGCGGATGGCCGAGCGAAATAGCGCCGCCATGCACGTTTAGCTTTTTCGGGTCTGCGCCGGTATGCTTGAGCCAAGCCAGCGGAACGCTGGCAAAGGCTTCGTTCACTTCGAACAGATCGATGTCGGACAATTTCATTCCAGCGCGCTGCAATGCCCGGTCAGTCGCAAACAGCGGCTCTTCAAGCATGATCACAGGATCGCCAGCTGTAACGGTCAGGTTGTGGATGCGCGCCACTGGTGTCAGGCCGTGTTCCTTTACTGCAGCCTCCGAAGCAATCAGCGCAGCTGACGCGCCGTCGCAAATCTGCGAAGCCGAAGCAGCGGTCAGCGAGCCGCCCTCCATCATCAACTTAACACCCGCGATGCTTTCGAGCGTTGCATCAAAACGAATGCCTTCATCGGTATTATGGATTTGGCGGCCTTCGGGTGTTTCGATTTCGATCCCGACGATTTCGCCTGCGAATGCGCCCGCATGGGTAGCCGCGATAGCCTTCAAATGGCTGGATAGTGCAAATTGATCCAGGTCATCTTTGGTCAAGCCATGTTTCTTGACAAGCATTTCAGCACCAACGAACTGCGACCAGCGCACGCCGGGATATTTTGCTTCAAGCCCGGGTGAGAAATAATTGCCCAACCCTTCTTTCTCATGGAACGCACCGGTCGAACCCATAGGCACGCGGGTCATGCTTTCAATGCCCGCGGCAATAACCATATCCTGTGTGCCTGACATCACTGCTTGGGCAGCAAATTGGATTGCCTGCTGCGAAGAGCCACATTGCCGGTCAATGGTGACGGCGGGAACGCCTTCGCCTAGCGTCTTTGCGGCAAGCACAGCATTACGGCCTACTTGCGCTGCTTGCTGCCCCGCTTGGCTAACGCAGCCCATGATGACATCATCGACGCGCTGGCCGTCAACGCCTGTGCGCTCGACAAGCGCGTCAAGGGTAGCAGCAGCGAGGTCGACCGGATGGACGCCGGCCAGTTTTCCGCCGCGCTTTCCGCCGGCGGTCCTGACCGCATCAATTATATAGGCTGTCGCCATTTTCAAAAACTCCTTGAAATAGGTGGATTAGCAGATCAGCACTTTTACGCGGCTTCGCGTGCGATGGTGATAACCTGCGGATAGGTGAACTCGGCCAAACCTTCCTCGCTTAGTTCGGCGCCAAAGCCCGATTGTTTATGCCCACCAAAGGGAGCCGAAGGCGACAAGTGCATGCTTTCATTGATCCAGACCGTTCCGGTTTCCAGCCGCTCGGCGATGCTGACCGCAGCTTCGGGATTACTGGTCCAGATCGAACCGGCAAGGCCGTAGTCCGACGCGTTGGCGCGCGCGATAACTTCATCGACGGTATCAAATTTCATCAGCGGCATCACCGGGCCAAATTGCTCCTCGGCCACAATCCGGGCGTCTTCCGGCGGGTTGTCTATGATCGCAAGCGGAACGAAATAGCCCGGCACGTTTGGATCATGGTCGCCGCCGACCAAGAACTTATAGCCTTTGTCTTTGGCATCCTGAATCAGTTCGAGCACGCGCTCATATTGCTTTTTGTTCTGGATCGGGCCGACGGCCGTGCCTTGTTCTGCGCCGTCGCCAACCTTCACGGCTTTGGCATAAGCCGCGATTGCCGCCGACAGCTCGTCATAAATATCGGCATGAATATAGATGCGCTTGGCCGCGATGCAGACTTGACCTGCGTTGGCAAAGCTCGCCCAGAAAAGCTTTTCAGCAACTTTAGCGACATCGGCATCGGGCAAAACAATCGCAGCGTCGTTGCCGCCAAGTTCCAGCGTGATGCGCTTTAGATCATTCGATGCTGCTGCCATGATCCGCTTGCCGGTTGCGGTCGAGCCGGTGAAAGTGATCTTGTCGATACCCGGATGCGCTGTCAGCAAAGGCCCCAGATCATCGTCACCGGTAATGATATTGAGCACCCCGGCAGGGAAGCAATCTGCGATCAGCTCTGCTAGCCGCAAAGTTGCCAGCGGCGTGTAAGGAGAAGGCTTCAGCACCATTGTACAGCCCGACAAGAGGGCCGGAACAATCTTTTGCACCGCCATCAACACCGGAAAGTTCCACGGCACAATCCCGCCAACCACGCCAACGGGAACGCGGCGAATACGGCTTAGTCTCTTTGGACTGTCTTCGTTGATCCGTTCAGCAAGAGAGAGCGACGACAGTGCTTTGGTCATACCCGCACAACCGGCAATCTCGCCGCCGGCTTGCGCGTGCGGTTTGCCTTGCTCGGCTGTCAGCAGTCGCATCAGCTCATCGCTATTTTCCTTGATGATCGCCGCCATCTTTGCAAATGCTTCGCGCTTTTCTTCGATTGGCACTGCCCGCCATTTCGGGAATGCTGCACGCGCGGCGGCCACGGCGTTATCGAGCTCGACAGCGCCGCAATTAGGGACTTGGCCGATTACCTGCTCGTTTGCCGGGTTTACGACATCGATCCAGAGGTTGTTTGCAACCAGCTGTCCGTCGATCAAGTTCTTATATTGCTTTGTCATGCTGTGTTCGCCTTATGGATTGGGAGAGCTTCCGGTGCTTGCGTTCAAGCGCCCGTCCAATCGGGCTTGCGCTTTTGCGCGAAGGCCGTCGCCCCTTCGCGCGCATCGTTGGACGTGAAAACCGGACCGACCAGTTCCATTTGCTTGGTCCAAATCTCTTCTTCGTTCCAGGTCCGCGATTCGACAATCACTTGCTTTGATCTTGCAACTGCGAGTGGCCCGTTCGCGCATATCGTGGCGGCAAGTTCGAGTGCAGCGTCAAGTGCCACGCCGTCAGTAACGCGGTTGATAAGCCCTATGTCAAAAGCACGCCGCGCGCTGATAAAATCACCGGTCAGGGCAAGCTCCATCGCAAGCCGCGGGTTGATCTGTTGTGGCAAGCGGACAAGACCACCGCCTGCTGCGGCCAGTCCACGCTTCGTCTCTGGAATACCAAATTTCGCGTCTGCGTTGGCGACAATCAGATCGCATGCAATCATCAATTCAAAGCCGCCCGCAAGCGCATAGCCGTCCACTGCTGCAATCAGCGGCTTTTTGGGTGGCGCTTGGGTCAGTCCGGCAAAACCGCGCCCGGGTATCGAAGGCGTCTCTCCGGTCAAAAATGCTTTCAAGTCCATGCCCGAACAAAATGTACCGCCTGTCCCAGTGATTATGCCAACGCGCAGTTCGGGTTCGCCGTCCAACCGGTCTATGGCCGCGGCCACGCCTTGCGCCAATGCTTGGTTGGCGGCATTTTTGGCTTCTGGCCGGTTAAGTGTGATGATGAGCACACCATCACGCACTTCGGTTAAGACTTCGTCGCTCACCAGCGTCTCCTTACTTACAGATTTGTATGTGGCCCTAACTGCTTTTTTTGAACGGTGCAAATCGCCCGAGAAATTCGATTTCCTGTTCCATCGCGGCCGTTTCTCTGTCCAGGAAATCGCCAACAGCTGTGCGAAAGCCGGGGTCTGCTATATAATGTGCGCTATAGGTGGGAACGGCCACATATCCCCGTGCTAGCTTGTGTTCGCCCTGCGCCCCCGCCTCAACGCGGGAGAGCCCTGCGCCGATTGCAAATTCGATGGCCTGGTAATAGCAAAGCTCAAAATGCAGGAACGGGATTTCCTGTGTACAGCCCCAATAGCGGCCGTAAAGGCAATCGGAGCCAAGGACGTTGAGCGCACCCGCAACGGGTTGATCGCCGCTAGTGGCGAGAAACAGGACAAGCTGATCGGCCATATTCTGTCCGGCCAGCGTGAAGAACTCGCGCGTCAAATAAGGCCTTCCCCATTTGCGCGCGCCAGTGTCCTGATAAAAATGCCAAAAGGCATCCCAATGTTCCGGCAGGATTTCCATGCCGCGATATATGCGAATGTCGACTTGGGATTGCGCTGCGGCGCGTTCCTTGCGGATGGCCTTGCGCTTGCGCGATGATAGTTGACCGAGAAAATCGTCGAAGTTCTTGTAATTCTTGTTTTCCCAGTGGAACTGGGACCCTGTGCGGATCATCCAGCCGGCGGCGCGAAAAAGGGCACATTCGGTCGGGTTTATAAAAGTAGCATGCGCAGATGACAGGTCGTTCTGCTGGACCACAGCTTGTGCCGCCGCAAGCAATTGCGGAACATGGCTGGCATCGCGGCACAACAGCCTTGGACCCGGCACTGGCGAAAAAGGTGCGGCAATCTGGAGTTTGGGATAATAACGTCCGCCAGCACGCTCATAGGCGTCGGCCCAGTGATGGTCGAAAACATATTCGCCTTGGCTATGTGACTTCAGATAAGCCGGAAGTGCCGCCAGAAGTTTGCCGTCTTCGTCCTTGATGGTGATGGGTGCTGGAGACCAACCACTGCCGTGGCCAACGCTGCCCGACGCTTCAAGAGCTGCGAGAAAGGCGTGCGTTACAAAGGGATTCCCGTCCGGGACCAGCGCGTTCCATTCTTGCGAATCGAACGCTGAAACAGATTTGCTCAGCTCGGCAACTACGCCGTCTGGCATCAGCTAGCCCGCACCGCCACAATCACGTCGATCTCTACTGTAGCATCAAGCGGCAACACAGGCACGGCAACCGCACTTCTTGCGTGTTTGCCCGCGTCACCAAAGATAGCTTCCATTAAATCGGAAGCGCCGTTCGCTACTTTGGGTTGGCCGGTGAAATCCGGGGTCGAGGCGACAAAGACACCGAGCTTGACGATACGCTCCACACGGTCGAGCGACCCGAGTGCTTTCTTCATTTGGGCTACCAGCATCAGCGCGCAGGCACGCGCTGCCGCGTTGCCATCTTCGGGCGTACGCTCCGCGCCAACTTTGCCGGTCATCAATTGCCCGCCGATGAAGGGCAGCTGTCCTGAGACATATAGCATGCCGCCTGCCTCGACCGCAGGGACGTAAGAAGCGACCGGCGCTGCGGGTTCAGGGAGTGACAGACCAATAGCCGCGATTTTTTCTTCGATCATTTTGCAATTTCCTCCAAAAGCGGTGCAGGTGTCCCGGCTGCAATCTTGTCCTTGATCCACATTCTTGCGCTCGCCCAATCGTCGAGCCGTGCGTGTGCGGTGGGTTCCGCGGGTACGCGGTCAGCAAGCAAAGGCTCGCCCACCATTTGCAGGCGCCACACATCGGGCGCATGTTTGGCAACGGATTGATGCTGGTGGGCGAGATCATCGACGAAAATGGTGAGCGTCGGTTTGTAACTTGCGATTATGTCAACCAGCGCACGGCCTTTGCCGCCCTGATTGGTGTGGACGGGCGCGTCGATGCCAATGTCGCGCAATTGGGCGCCACGGGCTACCTGATGATGATCGAGCAAATTGGTCAAGATAGCAATGTCGGCAATCGCCGCCAGGTCGGTAATGGCTTCGACCGCGCCAGCTATTGCGGGTTGCCGGTGCATCTCTGTTTCGAAAAACCCGTTGAGCAATTCCCAGACTCGCCCGGCCTCGATCTGCGTGCCATCATGCTTGTGGCGTAGCGCCTCCCCCCAATTGCCGTGTACCATATCGAAATGGATATGATGCGCTTCATCGAGCCAATCACGGAACGGCACGATCATGTGCAGCAGCACTTCGTCGCAGTCAGAAATGAGAAGCGGCCTGCTCATACTTCCATCTCCGCGCCTATTGCGCCCTCTAGCAGCTGGCGTGCTTCGACCAGTTGACCGGGCGCACATCCCAGCGCATCTGCGCAAGCCAAGAGATCAGGTTCATGACTTTCAAGAAATAGCAATACAGCTGACTGCGTTGCTGCTTCGCTTAATCCAGCGCGCAGACGGTCGGGCGTCAGGCCCGTTAGCCCGAGCAGACGCTCGGCACGCGCGCTGTCGGAAATAGTCCATACCAAGGCGTCGAGGGCCAAAGATTCCGGACTTGGTAACTTGCCATTTGTTTCATGCATGTCTTTCGCTTAAGCGATGCGGACAAGCGGTGTAAAGGAAGCGTTCGCGGGCATGGCCAAAAAAGTGATGATCGTTGAGGATAATGAGCTCAACCTCAAACTATTCACTGACTTGCTGCGTGCGCACAGCTTTCACGTTGAGCCGGTGAAGGATGGCCGCCTCGCGCTTGAACAGACGCTGATGTACGGCCCCGACCTGATCATCATGGATATCCAGCTGCCGCATATCAGCGGCCTGGAGCTCATCGAAGCAATGCAGGCAGACAGCAGACTGCGCGACATTCCTATCCTAGCGGTGACGGCTTATGCCGGCAAAGGCGATGAAGACCGGATAATGGCCGCTGGTGCCAAGGGCTATTTGTCCAAACCCGTTCCGATGGCCAAGTTCCTTGGCGCGGTTGCCGCGATTTTGGGATAAACCTGCGCATTGGGTTGCAGCAGAACTAAACCAGACCGCGAATCAAAAAGGGCGCCTAAAGCGCCCTGTTCGAAATTGCAAAATGCGAAAAGCCGGTCTTACTTGATCTTGGCTTCTTTGAACTCGACATGCTTGCGGACCACAGGATCATATTTGCGGAAAGACATTTTTTCCGTGATATTGCGCGGGTTTTTCTTGGTCACATAGAAAAAGCCTGTGTCAGCAGTGCTGAGCAGCTTGATCTTGATAGTGGCTGGCTTCGCCATGGCCGTTTCCTTTGGTCAAATCGATTATTACGGGTTCAAGGCGAATGGTCAAAAGCCACCCTTTCCTTGCGAAGGCGCGCCATTGCTAGTTCCGCGCCCGAAAGTCAAGTGTTCTGGCGCAAAAGCCACAAAACCTGTCCATTTTTACCGTTTGTTAACCATGTTGGTCGAAACTGCATGGGTAGAGGAAGGTTTAAAGGCTTTCTTTTCGGGCAAATTTGCGGGGGCAAACGCCATGAAATTTGACGATGATTCTTTGCTGTTGGTACGCGCCGATCTGGCCGACCAGCTTGCACTGCTGCGGCTGAGTGATTTCACTGCCAGCCCAGTGCAATATCTGCTCCGGCTTGAAGGACTGCGTGATACTGCGCTTTGTCATCAGTTTGGCGCAGTGGCGGAAATCGCCGGCTGCTTTGAAAACGCGTTACACGGTGCGCTAGACGGGCGCGGCTCAAACACCATGATTGAAAATTACACCGGCATACTGGGCGAAGCCATTGGAGCATCGCAGCTTGAGCCCGATATCGCGCAAGCTTTGCTCGCCTCCGTTGCAGTGCGCTTGCACATATGAAACGCAGCGCATAACGCACAGATATGGAAGCACTGCTTGTCTCTGCACTAACGGTGTTTTTTGCCGAACTCGGTGATCGAACCCAATTGTTGGCTGCCGCTTTGGCAATCCGGTTCAGGAACGAACGCTCGATCATTGGCGGGCTGGCACTCGCTAGCCTGATCAACTGTTTCGCTTCCGCTTATGCCGGGATCTACATGGGCAAACTAATGAGCGAGCTTCCCTTGCGTATGTTTCAGGGACTAGCCTATATTTTTGCAGCGGTCGGCATGCTGTGGTGGCGGCGCAAGGTCAATCTGCTTGGTTGGTGGAAAACGGGTGCCTTCATGACGGCATTTCTTGGCCTTTTCATCTTGGAATTTGGCGACAAGAGCCAGTTCTTGATCCTTGCCAAGGCAGCAAACAACCCGTGGGGTTTTGCCGCAGCTGGCGGGTGGATCGGTATCATGGCTGCTTGTGTACCCGCAATCATCATGGGCGAGAAATTGGCCGATATGCTGCCCATAGCAGCCATGCGGCGCATAGCGGGATTTGCATTTCTGTTGTGGGGCATTGGTCTGGTGCTCAGCGCGTGGGGCTTGATCGGCTAAGCCTAAAGTTGCCGTCCCGACGCGCGTCTGATTTTTGGCTCCCTGACTTTTGACACTTTTGACACGAAAACGGGTTTTTACCCATTTTGTTCATCTCTCTCGCTTTTACCCAAATATCCAACAGCCACACAGCATGTTGCACACTTCAAATAGAACAATACAAGAACATTTTGCGTTTGTCAAGTGCCTGGAATTGGAACCAAAGAAGCTGGAGCCGTCGGATTGGTCCAAACCCCGTCACCCCGTTGTTGCAACGGGGATTGGCTTTACTTCTTGCGATGGCCGTAAATGGAGCCGATCCTCGCATCGCGTGCGGGGGCGTCGATTTTTTATAAGGCTGTGAACTCGTAAATCACCGCCCTAATATCACCCGGCCTCTAAACCCACGGACCGCCGCGCCCAACAAAAAAGGGGCCGCCAAATGCTTGGCAGCCCCGTTTTCTTGTCCACGGACGAAATTCTTTAGTCGGCAGCGCTCGACAGATTGGCCGCAGAATATTTCCCGCGACGATCAATCTCGATATCAAAGCTGAGACGATCACCCTGATTGCAGGGACCAAGGCCCGAGCGTTCGAGTGACGAGATATGCACGAACACATCTTCCCCGCCGTCATCGCGCTGGATGAAGCCAAAGCCTTTCATGTCGTTGAAGAACTTGACCGTTCCATTAGCGCGTTCGCCGGTTGATTCGCGTTGGGGAGCGCGCGGGGCAAAGCCGCCATCACGATCGCCGCCGCCACGTGGCGCAAATCCACCGCTGCGTTCAGGACGCGGAGCGCGTTCTGGCACAGGAATGGGGTCGCCGTCGATGATAAGGTCGCTTGCTGACACTTTTCCGCCGCGGTCAACCAAGTTGAACTCGAGCGGTTGTCCTTCGGCAAGGCCGGCAAGACCGGCTTGCTCTACCGCGCTGATGTGTACAAACACGTCATCCGAGCGATCTTCACAATCGATAAAACCAAAACCCTTTTGGGCATTAAAAAACTTCACTACACCTTTACCGGTGCCAATAACTTGAGCTGGCATTTGTGGTGCCCCTCCTGGTGGTCTACCACCGCCAAAACCGCCGCTACTGCGACCAACAAAGCCACCTTCACCGCCACCGCTACGTGGCCGCTGCTCTCCCGAAAAGGAAGAAGCGCGGTAACCATCAAAATTCTCGTCGCCGAAGCCGTCCCTCTTGTCGCGTCCTTTGCCGCGACGCTTGCGATCAAAACTCATAACTTTTCAAACACTCTCTTATTCGCCCGAACAAAATTTTCATGCAGCTACGGGCGCGGTTCTACAGATCAAATGCAAGCCAAACTGGACGAGCAGTTGGAGGCTATACCCCATTATCTAGCGCCGTAACAGTTAAAAGATTGCTCCTTGTGCGACCCTTTGCACAAACACTTATGTTGCCAACCCCCGTTCGCTGGGGCAGAGGGCTAATATGACTGTATATTTACACGAAGAAGACTTGCCGAAAGACGCGCTGGGCGCGGGTCCCGTGGCTGTTGACACCGAAACCATGGGGCTGATTACGCCGCGTGACCGGCTTTGTCTTTTGCAGATTTCCGACGGCAAGGGTGACGAACATCTTGTGCGATTTGCGCCTGATAGCGACTTTGCCGCGCCCAATTTGCGCGCCGTTCTGGCCGATCCGGCGCGTTTGAAGCTGTTTCACTTCGCCCGATTCGATTTGGCCGCGATTGAGCATTATCTCAAAGTCACAGCGACACCGGTTTTTTGCACCAAGATCGCTTCACGGTTGGTGCGGACCTATACCGACCGTCACGGGCTCAAGGAGCTGGTGAAGGAAATGCTCGGCACCGATATTTCCAAACAGCAACAATCAAGCGATTGGGGCGGCGACAAATTGAGCGAAGCGCAAAAGGATTATGCGGCCAGCGACGTGCGCTATTTGCACCGCTTGCACGCCGAGTTCGTAACGCGGCTGGAACGCGAGGGCCGCAGCGCGCTTGCCGCCGCCTGTTTTGACTTCTTGCCGCACCGTGCAAAACTCGACCTCGCTGGATGGCCGGAAGACGATATTTTCGCGCACGCCTGATTACGGGCACGTTCAGGCAGAATGGAACATAAATAAAAAATGTCGATTCAGGCTGAAAGATTACATAGCAGTAGAATGCGTTGGGCACGCCCCGGAAGCATGTTTGATGTGCTGGTGCGTTCGCTGCGCGTTGTTCTGCCAAGTATTGTCGGCGTGCTGTGCGCGATCATGCTGATCAGCCCGTTTGGCGAAAGTAAGGAACTCAGCTTCGTTCTGGCCAAGGACGATGTTGCCAAAACCACCGACCGCATGCGGATTGCCGATGCCCTCTACCGCGGTGAAGATGACCTTGGCCGACCGTTTTCGTTGCGCGCGGGCAATGCCGTGCAAAGAAGCGCTGATCAGTCGCTGCTCGAAATGTCGGATTTGGCAGGCAGCATGATCATCGACAACAGCCCGGCAAAAATTGTCGCGGGCAAAAGCAGTTATGACTTTGCGACCGAGACGGTGCAGGTGAGCGGCCCAATGTCATTCGATTCCGGTGCGGGCTATTCTCTCGTTGCCCATGACGTAAATGTCGCGATGAAATCCCAAATGGTCCGCAGCCAAGGCATGCTGACGGTGGAATCGAACAAGGGCTATTCGGTGAGCGGCAGCGATGTCAGCTATGCGATGCGCAGCCAGCAATTGAGCAGCCCGGGCATTGTCCGTTTCCGTACCACGGACGGCTATGTGCTTGATGCCAGCAATGTGCTTGTCGACATGGCGGGACGGCGCATGCAAAGCTTGGGGCCAGCAAATGGCCAAACCAACCTCGGCACGTTTCGCGCCGACCGGTTGCGGGCTGATCTGGATGCGCGAACGGTCACTTTGACCGGCAACGTGCAATTGCGCATTAACCAGAATGTGATTAGGTGAAGCGCAAATGATCCGTTCGCTTTCCATCGCCTGTACCAGCGCGCTCATCACCGCGGCTTTGCTTGGCATCGCTGCGCCTGCACAAGTGATTCGCAATCATGACAGCCGTGCGCCTGTCAATTTGAACGCGGGCAATCTGGAACTGCAAGACCGCATCGACCGCGTGGTGGTGTCGGGAGGCGTTACCCTAACCCAAGCAGGCCTGACGATCCGCTCTTCGCGTTTGACGGTGGCATATTCGGACACCAACCGCATCGCCATCAACCGCATCGATGCACTTGGCGGGGTGACGATCACAAAAGATGATCTGCGCGCCAACAGCGAAGCCGCGATCTATGACCTTGATAGCAATTTGATAACATTGGTTGGCAATGTGCAGCTGGCGCAAGGCGGCAACCGTTTGAACGGGGGACGCGTGGTCATTGATCTCGACGCAGGCCGTTCGACGATCAGCGGCGGCACAGCCCCGCCTGCTCCCGATGATATGGCGGTGCCAGGTGTCAAGAATACCGGTGGCCGCGTGACCGGCACCTTCACCGTCGCACCGCGCAAAAACTAGAGCGTCGACCGCCGTGCTGGAAACCGCTGCAACCGAACAAGTAACCCCAAACGCAATTGGCGAAGCGGGTCCCGATTCCGGTCTGGGCGTAATTTCGATTGCCAAAAGCTATGACAAACGCTCGGTGCTACGCGATGTCTCGCTGTCGGTGGCAAAGGGCGAGGTTGTCGGCTTGCTTGGCCCCAACGGCGCGGGCAAGACCACATGTTTTTATTCGATCATGGGATTGGTGAAACCCGATGCGGGCCGCATCATGCTCGACGGTGTAGATATCACGCGCCTGCCCATGTACCGTCGTGCTGTGCTGGGTCTGGGTTATTTGCCACAGGAAACATCGATTTTTCGTGGCATGACCGTGGAGCAAAACATCAAAGCTGTGCTTGAGCTTGCCGAGCCCGATAAAGCCACGCGGGCGGCACGACTTGACCAGCTGCTCGACGAATTCGGTCTGACCCGGCTGCGCAGTTCGCCCTCTATGGCGCTGTCAGGCGGCGAACGGCGACGCTGCGAGATTGCGCGTGCGCTTGCTGCCGATCCCTCGATCATGCTGCTCGACGAGCCTTTTGCCGGGATTGATCCGATTTCGATTTCGGACATCCGCGATTTGGTCAAGGAGCTGAAGACCCGGCAGATCGGTGTGCTGATCACCGATCATAATGTCCGCGAAACACTCGACATCGTCGACCGCGCTTGCATCATCTACGGCGGAGAAGTGCTGTTTGCCGGTTCGCCTGAAGATCTGGTGGCGGACGCCAATGTACGCAGGCTCTATCTGGGTGAGAGTTTCGAGATGTAGTTTTGTCGAAGAGTTTCGACAATTTAAGCAATTTTCGTGCCACGCACGATTGCTTCCTTAACCGATAGCGTTTTACATGGGGCTATATGGCCCTCGCTCCCCGCCTCGATCTACGCCAAAGCCAGTCGCTGGTGATGACGCCGCAGTTGCAGCAGGCGATCAAGCTGCTCGCGATGACCAGTACCGAGATCGAGGCATTTCTGTCTGAAGCGGTCGAGCGCAATCCGTTGCTTGAAATCGATGGAAGCGATGGCGATAGACGCGGTGCTGAGCAAGCGGTGGAACCCGCAGAACAACTGGGCACCCACGCCCGCGATGACAGAAGCAGCGACGAGATTATGCGCGGCACCGACATGGCGGCGGGCGAAGCGCTCGATGCCAATTTCAGCGACGCCAGTTTCAGCGGCGATGATTTCCAAGGCGGCGTAGGCTCCTCCGACAATCCCGATATGGCCAAATCTGCCGGGGCTGACGGCATGCTGGGTCTTTCGGGTGGCGGCGGTGTATCGGGTGGCTTTGATGACGGCCCCGACTTCGACAGCTTTGCCGCACAAGAGATTAGCCTGCGTGACCATTTGTTGACGCAGGCGGGCGCAACGCTTGAGAGCGCGCAGCTGTTCCTTGTGCAGCAACTGATCGACCAGATTGAAAGCACGGGCTATCTCGGCGCGGACTTGCTCGCCACAGCGCACCGGCTGGGCACGCCGCTTGCCGAAATGGAGGACGCGCTGGCTGCGTTGCAGCGCTTTGACCCAACAGGCGTTGGCGCGCGCGATCTCGCCGAATGTTTGGCTTTGCAGGCGAAAGAGGCGGACCGCTATGATCCCTGCATGGCACGTCTGATTGACAATCTCGATCTGGTGGCACGGGGGAGCTTTGACCAGCTCAAGCGCCTGTGCCGGGTCGATGACGAGGATTTACGGGATATGCTTGACGAGCTGCGCGGCTATGATCCCAAGCCTGGCTGCCGCTTTGACCATGAAGCGACAATTGCGGTTACGCCCGACATTTTCCTGACGCCGCGCGGGAACGGATGGGCGATCGAACTGAACAGCGCGAACCTGCCGCGGTTGCTGGTTAACCGCAGCTATCATGCCGAGCTGACCGGCAATGAAATCGGCAAAGACGGCAAGGCGTGGCTCAACGAATGCCTGGCCGACGCACACTGGCTGGTAAAAGCGATGGACCAGCGGCAACGCACGATCATCAAGGTCACTGCCGAAATCGTCAAACAGCAGGCCGGCTTTTTCCGCGATGGTGCACAGGCCCTTCGCCCGCTCACGTTGCGCCAAGTCGCCGACGCCATTGAAATGCACGAGTCCACAGTAAGCCGCGTGACCAGCAACAAATATCTGTCGTGCGAACGCGGACTGTTCGATTTGAAGTTCTTCTTTTCCAGCGGCGTGGCATCCAGCGACGGCGAAGGTGCGTCGGCAGAGGCCGTCAAAAGCCACATCAAGTCGCTGGTCGACGCGGAAACCAAGATACTCTCCGATGACGCTTTGGTTGAGCTTTTGCAGGCCAAAGGTTTTGACATCGCGCGGCGTACAGTCGCCAAATATCGCGAAGCAATCGGCATTGGTTCATCGGTTGACAGGCGGCGGCAAAAGCGACTTAAGGGATAGATGTCCTAGGGCCCGCAGAATCCAGCCCTTTTCAAGAACTTGCCGTCCTATTTCGGGGCCGCTGGCTTGCGCAGTTAACCATATTGCGCTTTACTCCGTGTGTCTGTCGAGTCGCTCGGACGAAGTGCGCCCAATCGCGACATCCCCCTGACAGCGTCAATATGGAAATGAGAGGAATATATATGGCTAACGCTTCGGAATTTATTGATGATGTGCGGCGCTATGATGCTGGTGCAAACGAGGAAACAGTCGGTAAAATCGTCAAGCATTTGGGCATTGCGTTGCAACGCAACGATTCTGGCGGATTGACGGATTCGGGCCTTGTTGCTGCAACCGACCAAACCGAACTTGACCGCGTGCGCGACAAATGGGGCGTAGCGAAGCTCGGCCTTGATGAAGGCAGCGCAGCTTTGATCGTGAGCAAAGTTGCCGACGAGATGAAGAGTGACAGCCGCAAGAACCGCGTGACATTCTATTATCTAACGGCAAAGCACGCCGACAAGCTCAGCGCGCTATAGGCTCATAAGGTCCGGGCTTTAACGGCCAATCCGTTGAAGCCCGGTTCCGTGCATTTTTAGCCAGCGATCCGCAGCCTTGCGGTCGCCTTCAAAAATCTCGTCAAACCACGCATAGAATTCCGTGCTGTGGTTCATATGCCGGATATGGGCCACTTCATGCGCGATGACCGAGCGCCGGACATATGGTGGCGCCATGAACAAACGCCAGCTGAGTGATACTGTGCCGCTCGTCGAACAACTGCCCCATCGGCTGCGCGGGTCACCAAGCGAAAGCCGCTGCATCGGCGCACCGGCCCGCGCGCAATACTCGTTTAGATCCTCGGTAAAGGTCTCACGCGCCTGCGCCTTGAGCCAACGCAATATGCGCTGCTCGACGCTTTCTTCGGGACCGCCCAGTCGCAGCTCGCCGTCGACCAGCTCGATCCGTCTTGGCCAGCGCGGATCCCAGACGATAACATAAGGTTCACCGGCAACCGCTATTTCTCCGCCCGGTTTGACCGACACCGATGCCGGTGCGCTTTGCATCCGCATCGCAATCCATTCTTTCTTGCGCGCGACAAAGTTTAGCGCTTCGATCGTCGGTGCATAGGTCGGCATGGTTATGCGGATTTCGCGGCGAACGGGATCGGCGCGCATCGACAGGCGGGTCGAGCGCGGTGACCGCCGGATCAACACCGGCAGGTTTTCCCCTTCGATTTCAACCACCGGGTCAGAGCGGCTGTTCGACAATATGGTCTTCAAGCGGTCCAGCATGGATTTCCGAAATGGCCCGTCCCTTCACTGACATGCCAGCTTCATAGATGGTTTTGCGGCTGCCGCTAAGCAGATAATGCCAGTCTGGCAGCGGATCACCATTAGCACGCAGGACATAAGCGCAGGTCGATGGCAGCCAGAAATAATCGTCGATCTTTCCCGCAACCAATCGCAGACAGTCGGGCACATGCAAGCGGCGCTTGGCATAGTCGCTGCACTGCGCGGTCGACAGATCGAGCAGCTTGCACGCAACATTGGTTGGATAGACCCGACCGGTGTCTTCATCCTCCACCTTGTGCAGGCAGCATTTGCCGCAGCCGTCGCAAAGCGCCTCCCACTGTGCGCGGTCGAGCGTTTCGATCGGTTGTTCCCAGAATGGTTTGTCGGACATATTTTATGCAGCGCCCAGCCTTAGCGCACCCATTTGGCAAGCTCGGCAGCGACCAGACTTGGGCTTGCTTCATTGGCAGGCGTTGCGGGTTCGTTGATCGGAAGCACGGCAAGCGGCTTGCCTTGCGGGTCCATCAAATAGGGCGTCTGGGTGTGGGTAAACAGGCCGGAATTGGGAATCTTATTATAATAGACCGCAAATTTTTTGGCGGCCGCCGCAATGTCGGCTTCTGATCCCGTCAGGCCAACCAACTTTGGATGAAATGACGATGTGAATTGCTTGAGGATCGGCGGCGTATCGCGCTCTGGATCAACGGTGATGAAAATGGGTTGCACCTTTGCAGCAAGTTCGGGTGCATCTTTTTCAAACCGTTTTAGTCCTGCCATCAAATTATGCATGTCGGGGGTGCAGATGTCGGGGCAGCTGGTGTAGCCGAAATAGATCAGCCGGTACTTACCGTCAAATTCGGCATATGTCCGGACTTTGCCATTTTGGTCGGTTAGCGAAAAATCCCCGCCAATTCTGGCGCCAAAAAGCGGCGCTTCCGCAAACGGGGGCTGATTGGGTTGCGCCGAACAAGCGGCCAGCAGCGCCAAAAGGCATGCCATAAGATTGGCCGCGAGACATGATGTGACAAATTTGTTCATAGTAGCGTTAGTCATGGTCTGCTATGCGCGGCAAATCAACCAAGAGATTATCGCAACAAAAGTTCAGGGCACATGACATGACAAAATCGGATATGCTTTCGAAAACGGCAATGCTGCGTGTGGCAGCAGCGGCACTGTGTATCCCGGTTGGGGTTGCGATTCTGCCAACGGCTGCTTTTGCACAATTTTCCGAAGGCTATGAATTTTTAAAGGCGGTCCGCGAACAGGACGGCACCGAAGTCAATAAATTTGTCAACGAACCCGGCACCACAATCATCAACACACGAGACGATGGAACCGGCGAGACTGGCCTGCACATCACTGTGCGCGATCGCAGCGCAAGCTGGACCCTGTTCTTGCTCCAAAAGGGTGCGAACCCGAACATCGCCGACAGGAAGGGCCAAACGCCGCTGATCGTCGCAACCCAGCTCAATTTCGTTGAAGGTGTTGAATGGCTGATCAAATATCAGGCTCAGATTGATCAAGCGAACAAGAGCGGCGAGACGCCTTTGATAATTGCCACGCAATTACGCAACGCCGACCTTGTTCGCATATTGCTGAAAGCGGGCGCGAACCCCGAAAAACCGGATAATATTGCGGGCAAATCCGCACGAGACTATGCAACCGAGGACAAGCGCGCGGCATCCATCCTGTCGATCATAGAAAATCACGCAAAGAAATCCGATGAAAAGAAAGCAGGAGAGCTTGATTTTTCTGGCTTCGAACCAAAGAAGAAAGAGCAGTAAGCCTGTTTTGGTTTAACCGGCGCGAAATAGCATTGCGTCGCCGTTCATGCAGTAACGCAAACCCGTAGGCTTAGGCCCGTCGTCAAACACGTGCCCCAAATGGCCACCGCAACGCGCGCAGTGAACTTCGGTGCGCGCCACCCCAATGTTGTAATCGGTTGATTTCCCGATAGCGCCCTTGATCGGCCGGAAGAAGCTCGGCCAACCCGTGCCGCTGTCATATTTGTCAGCCGAGCGGAAGAGCGCGTTGTCGCAACCCGCGCAGTGGAAGTTTCCCTTGCGCTTTTCTTTGTCGAGTGGACTTGATCCGGGTGCTTCAGTACCGGCCTTGCGAAGAACGAAATACTGATCCTTTGTAAGCCGCTTTTTCCACTGCGCATCGGTATAGCGAACCGGATAGGACTTTGCCGATGCTTCGCGGCTACACCCGGCAGTGACCGCACAGATCGATACCGATGCACTTACCAAAAATTGCCGCTTGTTGAGCATGATCTAGTCTCCTGAACTTGGTTCGTAATCCGACCACCAAAAGTTACATATAAACTATTTCGGCACCTTTTCCGAACCGCTTGGAGTAATCACCTCACCCCAAAGGGCTCTAGTATGTTGTAAGCTCAACCTGCATTGAGCGGTATCCGTGCACGAAACAGGCCGGAACGCGCTCTGGCTCGGCCAGCACATTGGCACGCAAGCGGCGCTTCGCCATTTCTTCAAGCAAGATACGGATCTGCAACTCGGCGAGCCGTGCCCCGACGCAGCGGTGGATGCCGTAACCAAAAGCAAGATGCCGCCTGGCATTGGCGCGGTCGACAATCATTTTATCAGGATTGTCAAATACAGCTTCGTCACGGTTGGCGGAGATATACCACAAGCCTAATTTGTCACCGGCTTTGATCGGCGCGCCGAACAAATCATAATCGCGCAAAGCCGTGCGCCGCATATGCGCCAGTGGCGTTTGCCAACGGATAATCTCGCTCACCGCGTTTGGAATAAACTCCGGGTTTTGCTCCAGCTTTTCGCGCTCGTCCGGGTATTGGTGCAATCCGTAAACATAGCCCGACATACTGTTGCGCGTGGTGTCATTGCCGCCCACTACAAGCAGGATCAGATTGCCGATAAATTCCATCGGCGTCATATCCTTCATCGGCGAATGGATCATTCGGCTGATCAGGTCAGGTGCTTCGCCACGTTCGCGACGCTCGTCCCAAAGTTTGTGGAAATAAGCGCCCATTTCGTACATTTTGGCGAGGCGTTCGCGGCGGGTAACATCGACCCGAAAAGCTTCGATATCGCCTGCATAATCCGACCAGTGGGTAAGGAGCCTGCGGTCCTCCCACGGGAAATCAAAAAGCAACGCCAACATCTGCGTGGTCAGCTCGATCGATACTGTGTCGACCCAGTCAAATGTTGAACCCACCGGCAGACTATCGAGCAGATTTGCGGTCCGCATCCGGATGTCGCCCATCATGCGTTCCATTTCCGCGGGCGTGAAGGCCGGCGCGATCACGCGCCGTTCCTCGGTATGCTTTGGCCGGTCCATCGAAATGAACATCGGCATGACCACGCGTTCATTCTCGGGGATTTTCTCGCGCATCTCGTCATCACTGACCAGCGTGATACCGCCATGCTCGTAGGACGAACTGAAAATTTCGGGCAAAGCCTCGACATGCTGGATCGCTTTATGCGTGGTGACGTTCCAATAGTCACCGAAACCCGATCCGGTGATCTTGTTGATCGGTGCTTTGGCGCGCATTTCGGCAAAAACAGACTGCCAGCTGTCTTCAACATAGATGCCCGGCAGCGATACGTCCCAAGCGTGCGGCGCGGCGTTCACTTGCCACGGCAGCGCTTCATCAATCTGTACTGGCACAGTGGCCATTGCTTGCTCTCCCGGTCTCTATTGACAGGCTAGTCAATAGAGTTGCGGTTTGCAACGGGATTAGGGAATAGGCCGGAGCCGCATCAAACCGGACGCGCTTCCTTCCTACCGAGCGGGATCAATCCAAATAGCTTGCGCCTTCCGCCGTCATCCTTGATCTTGCCAGCGCTGCCCGACTTCATGACGTTGCGCTTGAACAGCATCACGCCAAAACGCAACAACAACGCGACAAAGGCAATTTGGCCGACAATCGCGACAAGATGATGCCACAACGTGTCGTCCTGTGCAGCTCTCGCAATCATCGCGAAGGGCGAACTAAGCGGGAAAATACAGGCCAGCTGTTCGATCGGTTGGTTGATTTTCGACACGCTGTAGGTCGCAAAGAAGAAGATCAGCAGCTGCCCCATCGTGGCGGGCATCGACAGCGTTTGTACTTCGCGCACAGTGGCGGCCTGCGCCCCGATTGCCAGAAACAGCGAACCAAGCATCAAATAGGCGAGCGCAAAATAGATCACACCCAGTACAAGGAACAGCGGCCAACCAACCGCTGGCGTCGGAAGCGCGGGAATCCCGCCACCCGCCATCGACAGGGCAATCAAGGCAACGCTCGTCCACACGGCAATGCCGATGAAGGCCATGGCCAACATCGCAAATAGCTTGCCCAGAAACACCGAATCCATGGGGATCGCCGCTGCCAATATCTCGATAATTTTGTTCGACTTTTCCTCGACCAGATTGGACAGCACCATACCAGCAAGCAGCATCGTCAGCATGAACAGCACCACTTGCGCCAATTGCGCGGTCAGGACGCGCTGCTGCTTGGCATTGCCTGCACTTTTCGTAACATAGTTCGCCGCAATCTTCGGCAAAGTGACCGCATCGCCCGAGGCCGCATGTCCGGCAAGCAGAGCGATTTCGCCCTTCCACCGGTCAATCTGCCCGGCAGGTCCGGTAAGCTCTGGCTTGGCCAAGCTACCTGTGAGCACCGCAGCGAGTTCTTTCTTGCCGTCCGCCAAAAGCTTCTTGGCATCAAGCGCGCTACCGTCAGCCGGTGCGTCGATGAGTTTGAGTTCGGGGAATGCCCGGTCGCCGAGCTCAACCACAAGCTTTTCGCGCGCTGAAATGAGCTTCTGCGCTTCGGCAGCAGGCATGGCGATGCCAATGGCGGGGCGCGCCATATCCTTTGCCACCGAGCTACCAAGGCTACCGGCGAGGCCGCCAACAACGAGAGGCAATAAAGGCCCGATCAAAAACAGGATGAAAGCTTTGGAAAAGATAATCGCGGTGAAATCTCGCCTTCCGATCACAAAGGCAGCGCGGATGATTTCCTTCATGTGACGATCTCCCCAGCAAGCGGTTCATCCATTTCAGCCGCCACGCTTTCTCCGGCGATGGCAACAAAAGCGTCGTGTAGGCCCGGACGCTCGATAGACAGCGATCTGATGCCTGCCTTGCCCTCTACGAGTGCTTTGAGAAGCGGCTCAGCGCCGCTCTCTGGCAAGGTGAAGTGCCACCAGTTTCCTTCGGCAACACAGTCCGCGGGAAGCGCGCTGCGCCACGACCCGTCAAGCGTTTCGGTTTCGAGATGCACTTGGGGACGCAGCCGGTCGCGTGCGGTTTGTACCAACCCATCAAAACTGATCTTGCCCTTGGCGATAATCGCAATGCGTTCGCACAGGCGTTCCGCATGCGCGATAACATGCGTTGAGAAAATAACCGTGACACCCTTTGCCGCTTGCGCACGGATCATCTTTTCAAGCTTTGCCTGGTTGAGCGCATCCAAACCCGAGAACGGTTCATCAAGCACAATCAGTTGGGGATCATGGACAATTGTTCCCATCAGCTGAACGGTCTGCGCCATGCCTTTGGACAATTGCCGGATTTGCCGGTCAGCCGCATAGCCAAGTCCGGCCTCTTCCAGCAAAGCACGGCCCTTTATCATGCCTTCCTTCAGCGGCAATCCGCGTAGCGCGCCCATGAATGCAATCGTCTCGACCGCGCGCATCGACTGATACAGGCCGCGCTCTTCGGGCAAATAGCCCACGCGCTTCGACTGGCTGAGCGGTTTGTCGGAACCAAGCAAGGTACGCGTACCTTCGTCGGGATCAATGATGCCGAGAAGCGTGCGAAGCATCGTCGTCTTGCCTGCGCCGTTGGGGCCAAGAATGCCGAAAATCGTTCCCGCCGGAATGTTGATGTCCACCCCGTCAACTGCATGAAAACCGTCAAATCTCTTGACCAGTCCCCGTGCCTCAATTGCATGCTCAGCCAAAATAAGCCCCTGTACGAAAATAAGCGCCTGTGAAAGCGGGTTGGCTTGTCTTAGAGGTTGGGCGTGAAGAGAGACAAGACAAATCTGGTTAACGCACTACGCACGAAGGCAAACGACGAGGGCTTTGTCGCTTTTGGTATTGCCCCGGCTATGCTCGCCCCGAAAACTGGCGAACGGCTGCGCGCGTGGCTGGCGGACGGATGCCACGGCGACATGCTGTGGATGGCGGACCGCGTGGAGCAACGCAGCAGCCCCGATGCACTTTGGCCCGAGGTAAAAAGCGTGATCATGCTCGGCATGAGCTATTCGCCCGAACACGACCCAATGGCGCTCGCTGACAAAACCGACAAGGCGCGCATTTCGGTTTATGCGCAGGGCCGCGACTATCATGACGTGGTAAAAGGCGCGCTGAAGCGCCTGGCCAGCTGGATGGTCGGACAAGTCGACGCGCAGGTAAAGGTCTTTGTCGATACCGCACCGGTCATGGAAAAGGCGCTGGCGCAAGCAGCCGGCATCGGCTGGCAGGGAAAGCACAGCAATATCGTAAGCCGCGAACATGGCAGCTGGCTGTTTCTCGGCGCAATTTATACAACCGCTGAACTGGGGGCAAATACACCCGGCGGCGACCGCTGCGGCACCTGCAGCGCGTGCATGACCGCGTGCCCGACCGATGCGTTTGTCGCGCCCTACAGGCTCGATGCCCGGCGCTGTATCTCGTATCTGACAATCGAACATAAAGGCCCGGTCCCGCACGAATTTCGCAAGGCAATCGGGAACCATATCTACGGCTGCGATGATTGTTTGGCGGTTTGTCCTTGGAATAAATTTGCCCAGAGTGCCGCCGCGCATAAGGCCTTTGTACCGGTTGCGGCGCGCGTGGCGCCCGACATTGCCAAGCTGCTCACGCTTGACGACGCAGCGTTCCGAGCGATGTTTGCAGGCTCAGCGGTCAAACGCACAGGCCGCGACCGGTTTCTGCGCAATGTCCTGATTGCTGCGGGCAACAGCGGGGATACCGCGCTGGTTCCCCAGATCAAACATATGCTCGATGACCCCGCGTCAACCGTGCGCGGTACGGCTATTTGGGCGCTGTCTCAGCTGGACAACGCATTGGCGCACACGGAAAAAACTGCGCGCTTTGGTGCCGAGATAGACACAGATGTGCTGACCGAATGGGATTCAGTCTAAAGCCTTAATGCTTTCGGCCGAAATCGGGCAGGTCATCATCCTGACCCTGCTCGACAATCGAGCGGCGGATGTCACGTGTGCGCGAAAACAGCGCTTCCAGCTCATCACCTTTGTCCCAGCGGATAGCGCGTTGCAGCGCGGACAAATCCTCCGAAAAGCGCTGTAGCATTTCGAGCACCGCGTCCTTGTTATGGAGGAAAACATCGCGCCACATAACCGGATCGCTTGCCGCAATGCGGGTGAAATCGCGAAATCCGCCTGCGGAATATTTGATCACTTCGCTCTGCGTCACGCCTTCAAGATCGCTGGCAGTGCCGACAATTGTATAGGCAATTAAATGCGGCAAATGGCTGGTCACGGCCAGCACCATATCATGATGGCGCGCATCCATGATTTCTACTTCCGCGCCCAGCCGCTGCCAAAAGCTCTCAAGCGCGGTCACTGCTGCTGGCGGCGCGTTTTCGGGCGGAGTCAGGATGCACCAACGGCCCTTGAACAACGTTGCAAAGCCGGCATCTGGTCCGCTTTTCTCGGTTCCCGCCACCGGATGCGCGGGGATGATGATCGCGTCAGGCAATGCCGCAGCCAATGCGGTGGCCACGCTTTCCTTACAGCTGCCCACGTCGCTGATAATTGCCCCTTCAGGTAGTTCTTCTGCGATCGACTTGGCCACTTCGCCCATGATACCAACAGGTACACAGAGCAGGACAAGCTCGGCATCTATGACCGCCGTAGCGGGCTGGTCAGTCACGTCATCGCAAAACCCCAAAGCCCGCGCGCGTGCACGGACATCGGCATCAGCATCATGGCCAGTGACGCGGGCGCCGGGCATTTGCTGCTTAACGCTGCGCGCAACAGAGGAACCGATCAGGCCCAAGCCGATAATGGCAATGCGCGAGAAAGGGAGCATTTACGAAGCGCTCTCTACGATCTGGCGAAGCGCGTCGGCCAACCCGCGGGTTTCCGTCTCGGTCCCTATGGTCATACGCAGAGCCTGTGGCAGACCCTGCCCCGGCAACCAGCGCACGATATAGCCTTTGTCCATCAATTGGCCGTAGGCGGCTTCCGCGCTGAGCGTTCCTTCAAACAGCACCAGCAGAAAGTTGGTCTTTGACGGCACCACGCGCAGACCGGCGTTGCCGAGCTTGGCGATTTCATCGGCCAGCCAAGCGCGCCACTTTGCATTATGCGCCCGGCTATGGTCGACAAAATCTGTATCGGCGAGAGCAGCAATCGCCGCGCTCTGCCCACCGGGCGTTACGTTAAACGGCGCACGAATGCGGTGCATCGCATCCACCGCCTCTGCCGAACCATAGCCCCAACCAATCCGTTCAGCTGCAAGCCCGTAAATCTTGGAAAAGGTACGGGTGATAATCACGTTGGGTTCGCGCATTGCCAATTGCAGGCCACAATCATCTTCTGACGCGTCAAGATATTCGCCGTAAGCCTGATCGACCACAAGCATGATGTCGCCGCGTAATCCAGCGTGCAGGCGCGCAATTTCCTCGCGCGGCGTGAACGTACCGGTTGGATTATTGGGATTGGCGATGAATACAATCCTTGTACGCTCGGTCACGCAAGAGAGGATCGCGTCGACATCGCTGGCATAATCCTTGTCGGGTGCGATTACGGGCTTTGCACCCACACGCCGCGTCGCGATTTCATAGACCGCAAAGCCGTAGCGCACGAAAATCGCTTCATCCCCCGGTCCGGCATAAGCGCCAGCCACCAGATGAAGCACTTCATCAGAACCAGTGCCATATATTACGCGCGCGGGATCAAGGCAGTATTTGTCGGCAATGGCTTCGCGCAATTTTGTCGCCCCGGCATCAGGATAACGCTCCAGTTGGTTTGCTGCGGCCACATAAGCAGCACGTGCCTTTTCGCTCGTGCCAAGCGGGTTTTCGTTCGAGGACAGCTTTGCCACCTTGCGCCCATCATCAGTAGCCGACCGCCCGGGCACATAAGGGGCAATATCCATGATCCAGTCTTTGGGAATTGGTTTGTTCATGGCCGTCGCCATAGCCGCCCGACAGCCGCAAGCCAATAAGCTATTGTTTCGGGCGTTTGCGCTGATATGGCGTGGCATATGAACGACGACACGCGTTTCGGATTGAACAAAGGGGTCCGCCTGCTCGGGCCAGTACGCCTGGAAAGCGGTGCAGAGTTTGCGCCGGTCGACTTCGCGTATGAAACTTACGGCGAGCTGAATGCCGACAAATCGAACGCCATCCTTATTTGTCATGCGTTGACCGGTGATCAATATGCCGCGTCAACGCATCCGCTGACGGGAAAGCCGGGATGGTGGACCCGGTTGATCGGTGAAGGCAAGCCAGTTGATCCAAACCGCCACTGCATCATTTGTATCAATGTCATGGGTAGCTGCATGGGTTCTTCAGGGCCTTCGACGCCCGATCCGGCAACGGGAAAGCCTTATGCAATGGACTTTCCAGTGATCACCATTGCAGACATGGTCAAGGCTCAGGCCATACTCCTTGACCATCTGGGTATCGAGCAACTTGCTTGTGTGATTGGCGGGTCGATGGGCGGGATGCTCGCGCTAAGCTGGGCTTCGATATTTCCCGATCGGGTCAAATCGGCAATCATCATTGCCGCAACCGCGCGGCACAGCGCTCAGAATATCGCCTTTCACGAAGTTGGCCGGCAAGCGATAATGGCCGATCCGCACTGGCAAGCTGGCAATTATTACGGTGCCGAAAACCAGCCGAGCGCTGGTTTGGCTGTGGCGCGGATGGCCGCGCATATCACCTATTTGTCCGAAGCCGGTTTGACCGAAAAATTCGGCAGGCGCCTGCAAAACCGCGATGCGAAGTCTTATAGTTTTGATGCAGATTTTCAGATCCAGAGCTATTTGCGGCATCAGGGGTTGAGCTTTGTCGACCGCTTTGATGCCAATAGCTATCTCTACATCACCCGCGCCATGGACTATTTCGATTTGGCAGAAAGCCACGGCGGTAATCTGGCGTCGGCGTTCAAGGGGACTGCAACGCGTTTCTGCCTGATCAGTTTTGACAGCGACTGGCTTTATACGACGGCGGATTCGCGCAACATGGTGCGCGCGCTGAACGGCGCAGGCGCAGCCGCCAGCTTCGTCGAGATTTCCGCACCTTTTGGTCATGATAGCTTCCTGCTCGATGTGCCCGAAATGAACAGGATCATCGATGGCTTCCTGAAAGCAGGTGGGTTGTGAATAACACAATTCCTGATGGGTATGTGTTGATCGACGATCAAGCCAACATCGATCCTGTGGCAGCTCATGCCTATTTGACTCGGAGTTATTGGTCGCCGGGCATAAGCTTTGAAAAGATCAAAACCGCAATCGAAAACAGTTTTTGCGTGGCCGTGATCCATGACGGCGCGCAAATAGCAATGGCGCGAGTTGTTTCAGATTATGCCGTCTTTGCCTATCTAGCCGATGTCTATGTGCTTGAGGAACATCGCAGCAAAGGACTGGCCCATGCCATGGTCTTACATCTTCAAAGCCATCCAAAATTACAAGGGCTGCGCCGCTGGATATTGTTTACCCGTGATGCTCACGAAGTTTATGCAAGATCGGGTTGGGAACCGCTCGACAATCCGGACCGCGCCATGAAACTAGATTTTCCGGGCGCATTTTCATGACCGCACTCCGTCCCGACCTCTCCATCATCGCGCGCCATATCCAGCAGGGCAGCCGCGTGCTTGATGTTGGTTGCGGCGACGGCGCGCTGATGGCGGCACTGCGCGACCATAGGGGCGTGGACGCGCGCGGGCTAGAAATTGACGGCGCGAATGTGTCCTCGGCTGTCGCACGCGGGCTCGCTGTGGTGCAAGGCGACGCCGATACCGACCTGACCGATTATCCAACCGGCAGCTTTGATTACGCGATCCTTAGCCAGACTTTGCAAACAACGCGGCGACCCGATCTCGTGCTGGATCAACTCTTGCGCATCGGAAATCGCGCTTTCGTCTCTTTCCCCAATTTCGCGCAGTGGCGGATACGGTTTGCGCATATGTTCGGCGGCAGGATGCCTGTGACCAAACAATTGCCCGACCGTTGGTACGACACCCCCAATATCCACCATGTGACCATCGATGATTTCCGCAGCTATTTGCAGGACCATGATGTGATCGTCGAGGGGCAGTGGTTCCTGTCGGGCAACAAGCCGCGCAAAAGCAGCCTGGCAAACCTGATGGCAGAACATGCGGTGTTCCTGCTAAGAAAAAGCTAGCTCTTTATCGCTTCTGCTATGCGCGCGATGACCGCGGGCGTCGCAACAAAGCCCATATGCGAACAATCCACTTCGATCTGCTCGTCGCGTTCACCCTGCAATCCCGACGCACAGCGCGGCGCAACGACCCCGTCGCGTGCTGACCAGAAAGCGTAAGTCTGCATTTCTGGCTTGGCAGGCAGGTCGACCGGAATCGGCAATTCTTCCAGCGTATGACCGGCAAGCAATTGATAGGCGCGCCACGCATTATTTGCGCGCAGGTTACCCGAAAACGGGCTGCCCAGCGTGATCACCCGTGATATCCGGTGCGGCGCGTGCTTGGCATATTCACGCGCGACCAGCCCGCCCAGGCTCCAGCCGATCAAAGTGACCTTGTGGTCGGGATTGAGATGGTCCAGCCGCCGGTCAAGCCGGTCGAATATGTCTGCCTTTACGGGCACATTGCGCCCCAGTCCCCAGCCGTGCGCCACAAAACCGGCGCGGTTGAGCGAACGACGCAAACGCGCAGTCGTGCGGTCTGACGCCATGAAGCCAGGGATGACGATGACATGATGACCGTGCCCTTTGACATCAATAGCAGTTGCGGTGCCGATGGTCGCCATTGTCCGCATTTTAGCAAAAGCGGCAATTTCTCTTAGCAACAAGTGAAGTGCCGGAGCCTTTTCTGTCATGCGTCATCCATTGCTGGGATCGTCATCGAGCATTTCAGGAACGACGCCGGGATCCGGAGACAAAGTTCCGGGCGCTGATTGTGCCGGATTCTGTTCACCAATCTGCCCGGGTTCAGGCAAAATAACCGGCGTTGGTGCGCTTACTGACTGGATAGCCATGGCCGCACGCTCGATCTGATCGAGCGATAGCTGCGCCACAGTATAACGCTCTGCATCTTGCTGCCATTTTTCGGTGCCTGCTTTGGTTTTAGCAAAAACCTGCACAATCGAAAGCGCCTCGACCACATTGCCACTTTCCAGAAACCGTATCGCCTTGGCAAGGTCAGCATTGCCTTGCTCGGGCGGCTTACCCCCTTTACGAAGGACAAACAGGCCCGACATTTCACGTTGCAGGACTTTCCACAATCCTTCTTCCGAAGAGCCCACACCCAGAGTCTTGTTCAATCGTTCCAAGCTGAATTTCAATTCAGAAAGTGTCACGGGATTAGCTTCGAATTTCCGGATAACGTTAACAGAAATCGGTTCGGCAGCGCCAAAATGTGCCTGTAGCTTTTCGTGGAGATGCCCGAGTGGCGCACCGGCATCGACAGCGCGACGCGCCGCGGCTGCTATCATCAACGCTTCGGCACGGTTGGCGTCGGCGACAGGAATGTTGCTTGGCACAGGCAAAATAAGACCGGGCGTTGCAGCTGGCGGCGCGGCTTTGGGTAGTTCATTGGTAACAGCAGCGTTTGGCTGCACCTCACCGACCTGCAAATAGCCATATTCATGGGCGAGCCAGGCAAACAGACCGGCTCCACCCACGAGAGCCAAGCCGAGCAAAAGCAACATATGCCGGAATTTCATGCCGCCCGATTTTTGCGGGGTGCGTTGTTGGGGATCAGGATACATTTTGCCCTTTCGGCTCTATTGGCTGTTGAAGAGGAAATGAACGCTCATCACGGCCCATACTTCCTAACCAAGCTTTGCGCGACCGACAACAGGGCAACATCATTTGGTTGTTTTGCCGTGATAATTTCACGCCAGCCTTCACCGACCGAGTTTGCAATTGTTGAAGAAAGTGCCGCAATACAGTGCTGGTCCTTTGCTATGCCGCAGCGGGCCATTTCGCGCGCCAAATGCTCGGCTGAACGGGCGCTATGCACCAGAAAAAGCGATGACTTGGTAAGTGCCTTGGTCAGCTTTTTGCCAATCGGCAATGCACTATGCCGGTAAACCGCCACAGAATCGCACGTCATGGCAGCGGGAGAAACGAACGGTGTGAAATCCGCCCCGCGCAGCCACAACAGCTTGCGAAATCCCTTTGCATAGGCGGCTTCGACAAGCTGCTGGGCGCCTTCTTCGCCGGTCAACGCGACTTGCAGGGCAGCAATACCTGCGGCTTCCGCAGTTGTCGGCCCAACCGCCAGCACGGGAAGCTTGCCAAGCGACTTTATGCCAGATCCGCCCTGGCGGATTGCATTGGCGCTTGTCACCAGCAGCCCGTCATAATCTGCAGGATTGGGCACTGGCCACGGCAGGGCCTCAACCGAAAATAACGGCGCCACCAGTGTGTCGAACCCGGCTTCTTGCGCACGCTTTGCGGTGGCATCGGCGGCGGGCGGCGCGCGGATGATGATGACATTCATGGCTGAAATAATTGCCTGACGTGCTCGCTCGCTTCGCCCAAAAGCCTCTGTGCCAATGCCTGCGGTGCGGCAATATCGTCGAAGGCAAAACGCACCTCGCTTGCGACCCGCTCGCGCCCGTCAGCGCTGTAAAGCTCTGCGCGGAGATGTATTTGGCCTTTGTCTACCTGCGCCAATGCGGCGACGGGCGAATGACAATTCCCACCCAAACCCGCAAGCAACGCGCGCTCGGCCATCACGCAGACAAAAGTTTCGGCATGGTTGATACTATCGGCAAGCTCCAAAAGCTCGTCGCGCTCTGCCAATATGTCGATCCCGACTGCGCCTTGCGCAGCCGCTGGGAGCATGTCTTCGGTGGCAATCGCGTGACCGGTGTCGGCCATATCCAAGCGGTCAAGCCCGGCAGCCGCCAGCAAAGTTGCACCAGCCTCTCCCGCCGCAATCTTGGCCAGACGCGTGGCAACATTGCCGCGCAAGGGTACGATTTCGAGGTCATAGCGCATGTGCAACAACTGTGCGGCGCGGCGCGGGCTCGACGTTCCTACGCGTGCACCCTGTGACAAATCAGCTATGCCAGAAGCACCTATCAGCCGGTCGCGCACATCGGCGCGCGGCAGCATCGCAGCTATGGCAAAACTGGCATCACGCTGTGTCTCGACATCCTTCATCGAATGGACGGCCATGTCGATTTCGCGGTCAAGCAGCGCGCGTTCCAGTTCTTTGGTCCATAGTGCCTTGCCGCCAATTTCGGCAAGCGGCCGGTCCTGTACCACGTCACCGCTCGCGAGCATCGGGACCAACACAACAGCCTCTTCTGCCCAGCCATGCGCGATGCAGAGCGCAGAGCGCACCATTTCTGCCTGCGCCAGCGCGAGCGGCGATTTTCGGGTTCCAATACGAAGGGGAGATTCGGGTGTCGGTTGCATGTCGCTTGTCCATAGCCAGCCGAGCACCTAAGGGGAAGCATGGCGTTGATACTTGGCCTTGAATCGAGCTGTGACGAGACAGCAGCGGCTATTGTCAGCTCTGACCGGCGGATATTGGCGCATGCCTTGGCAGGTCAAGAGGACCATCACCGGGCATTCGGCGGCGTCGTTCCTGAAATCGCCGCGCGCGCGCATGCCGATATGATGACGCCTTTGGTCGCAGCCGCGCTTGACGAGGCAAAGCTTACGCTAGACGATATTGATGCAATTGCGGCAACTGCTGGTCCCGGCCTGATCGGCGGCGTGATGGTCGGATTGGTCACTGCAAAGGCTTTGGCGATGGCGACGGACAAACCGCTGATTGCAGTCAATCATCTTGAGGGCCATGCGCTTAGCCCGCGTTTGACCGATCCCGCTCTTGAATTTCCTTATCTGCTGTTGCTGGTTTCGGGCGGCCACTGTCAGCTGCTGCGCGTAAACGGTGTGAATGATTACAACCGGCTCGCCACGACCATTGACGATGCGGTCGGCGAAGCTTTTGACAAAAGCGCAAAGATACTGGGTCTGGGCTTTCCTGGCGGTCCAGCGGTCGAAAAGGCAGCGGCAACCGGAGACGCATTATCGGTTCCACTGCCCAGACCCTTAAAAGGCGCAGACGAACCGCATTTTTCCTTCGCCGGCCTGAAAAGCGCTGTCTTGCGTGCGCATGATGCCGGCAAGTACCGCGCGCAAGACATTGCTGCGTCTTTTCAGCTCGCCGTGGTCGACTGTTTAAGGGACCGGATCAGTTATAGCCTGGACCGGATCGATCCATTGCCGACTCTTGTCGTGGCTGGCGGGGTCGCAGCAAATCTCGCGATCCGTGAAATGCTTGAGGAACTGGCGCTATCGCGCGGCATGGCCTTTTCCGCTCCGCCGCTTTGGCTGTGTACCGATAACGGCGCGATGATTGCGTGGGCGGGGGCAGAACGTTTCGCCCTTGGCCTGACCGATCCGCTCGACGTGATTGCACGTCCGCGCTGGCCGCTCGACCCGCAAGCCGCTATAGCACGCGGAGCAGGGGTGAAGGCATGAGCGTTTCCGGAGGCAAAATCGGGATCATTGGTGGTGGTGCATGGGGCACCGCACTGGCGCAAGTCATGGCGAACAACCAGCGCGAGGTAATGTTGTGGGCACGCGAGCCCGAAGTCGTCGTGTCGGTGAACGAGGCGCATGAGAACCGGTTGTTTCTAGCCGGGCTTAAGCTGTCACCCACTATCCGCGCGACCGGCAATCTAACCGAAATGGCAGATTGCGAAATATTATTTTTGGTGACGCCTGCCCAGCATTTACGCGCCACGTTGCAATCACTGCCGCCCACCAAGGCGGCACTGCTGCTATGCGCAAAAGGCATAGAAGCATCAACCATGGCGCTCATGTCCGATGTCGCAGCAGAAACCTGCACGGACAATCTGATCGCTGTGTTATCCGGCCCGACATTCGCGCATGAAGTGGCCGCAGGAAAACCAACCGCGATTACGCTGGCCTGTGCCGACGAAGTGCAAGGACAGGCGCTATTGCCGCAAATAGCCACACCGTTTTTCCGGCCCTATTGGACCGACGACGTCGTCGGCGCAGAAATTGGTGGTGCAGTCAAAAACGTGCTCGCTATCGGATGCGGCGTGGTTGACGGGGCTGGCCTTGGCCAGAATGCCAGAGCGGCGCTAATCGCGCGCGGCTTTGCCGAAATGCAGCGATATGGTCGGGCGCGCGGTGCCCGCGCGGAAACGCTTGCCGGCTTGTCAGGGCTTGGCGATCTGGTGCTCACTTGTTCTTCGGAAAGCTCACGCAATTTCTCGCTGGGACGCGGGTTGGGCCAGGGCAAGAGTGCTGACGACTTGCTTTCCGATAGGCTTAGTGTGGCCGAAGGTGCCGCAACGGCTCCGGTGCTTGCGGCGTCGGCACAAATGCTCGGCGTTGACATGCCCATCGTTAATGCGGTCGGTTCGCTGCTTGACGGCAGCGCCGACGTCGACGCTGTTGTCCGAAACTTGCTTGCGCGACCGCTCAAGGCCGAAGCGTGAGCGAAAGCGCGGCGCATCAGGACGATCTGGCGGCGTTGGCCAAGGGCGGCCGGACCAATTTTTTCGGCTTCGTCCTCCGGTTGGCCGCACGCATCCCCTTTCTCTTCATCGCCGGGCGTTATTACGGGCCAGAAGCTCTCGGACGTTTTGCTTATGCACTGCTAGTGGTTGAACTTGTTGCGCAATTTGCCAGCATGGGGTTGCGTCGGGGATTGGCCGAAATCCTCTCGGCTGATGACCGGCCACAAACGCATGTCGTTGCCGACGGGATATTGCTGGGTATCATTGCCGCAGCTCTTGGAACCGCGATCCTTGTCGCCGTACCACAGATCATGTTCCCCAATAGCAGTATTAACGGCCTCGACCGTTTTCTCGCGGTCATGGTGTTGGCGATTGTCATCACCGAAATCGCGCTTGCCGCATTAGCCTACCGGTTCGACATAGGCGCAGCGGTGCGCGCGCGTGCGATTGTCGAGCCGTGGACGATCAGCATCGGCGCTGGCGCATTCTATTTCTATTCTGCGCGCGACGGATTGATCCTTGCCTACGTGGTATCGGTGCTTGCCGGAACACTCACGGCATTATGGCCGCTGTTCAAAAGCTACGGCTGGCCGTCGGGCTGGCGGCCTTCACCTAAGCGGCTTTTCGGCATAGTACAGCGCAACTTACCACTTGCCGCTGCGGACGCCGCCGAATGGGGCAGCAGGCGTCTTGATATGGCGATTCTCGGCCTTTTTGCCTCGCCTTATGTTGTCGGGGTCTATTATGCAGCGCAGCAAGTGCAGAGCCTGCCGCAGAAATTGAAATCGAGCTTCGATCCGATCTTGGGGCCCGTGATCACCAAGAATGTCCGTGAAGGCGATAAAGCTTCGATTGCCAAGCATATCGGACAGGTTGGCTTCTGGATTATCGCCGCGCAGGCCGGAATTGCTCTGGCGCTCGGCATAACGGGTGAGGGCGTGATGGGCTTGCTCGGTGGAGATTTCGTTGGTGGTACCGGCGCATTGATCTTGCTTCTGATCGCCGAAGTGGCCGCCGCGACTGCTGTCGTCAGCGAATCTGCGCTGATATATTTGTCCCGTCACCGGAATTTATTGATTTCGTTGTCGATGCTAGCTGTGCAAGCCGTTCTCAGCGTACTCTTGATTTATGCGGTTGATTATCTGAAGCTTGAACCACGCGCGCGCGGCCTGTTTCAAGCAGCCGCGGTGGCGATGGCGCTTTGCCTGTCGCTGGGGCTTTCTTCTCTCCTTAAAATCCGTTTGCTTGAACGTCTATTGGGGGTGCGCGTCAGCATTTGGCGCGGGGCTTTGCTGTTGGCCTTGGCAGCAGGCGTCATCGTTGGCTTTGCCGTCGTTCAATTGCCCGAATGGCTGATGCTGGCAGCGGGCATTCCGGCGATACTGGGTGCTTACGGCTGGATGATCTGGACAAAGGGCTTCGGCCCCGAAGACCGGATCCTTTTTCGCAAGAAAGATGACGAAGCGCTGGCCCCGAACTAACCCAGTCGCTTGGCAACCAATTCTGCGATGTCGGCTTCGGGCCGCGCGCCGTAATGCGAGATAATTTCGGCAGCACATACTGCGCCCATGGTCAGACAGTCAGGGATTTCGCAACCATCCGACAGGCCTGCCAGGAAACCGGCGGCAAATAGGTCACCTGCACCCGTTGTATCTACCAGATGCTCAATGGGTTCAGCAGGAACAGCAAAACGTGCTCCGTTCTGCACTGCAATCGCACCGCGCTCGCCCTTGGTGACGACCAGTAAAGGAACCTGTGCAGCCGTCGCCGCCACTGCTTCTTCGAAATCTTCATTTTGCGCCAGCGAACGAATTTCAACCTCATTCGCGAACAAAATATCGATCAAGCCTTCTGCCATGAGCGCGAGAAAATCGTCGCGGTGCCGGTCAATCACGAAAGCATCCGAAAGCGTGAATGCAACTTTGCGGCCTGCCGACTTGGCATGCGATATCGCTGTGCGCATGGCTGCTCGCGGCTCTTCGGGGTCCCACAGATATCCTTCAAGATAAAGGATCGCCGCGCTTTCGATCAGCTCTTTTTCGATCAAGTCAGCCGCAAGAAATTGTGACGCGCCCAAAAACGTGTTCATCGTGCGCTGGGCATCGGGGGTGACCAGTATCAGACAGCGTGCCGTGGGCGGTTCTTTCCCACGAGGCGGTACAGTGAAGTGTATGCCGGTTGCGCGAACATCATGCGCGAAAACTTCGCCCAATTGGTCGTCCGCAACCTGACCGATGAAGGCGCAACGCTGCTTCAGCAAGGCAAGCCCGGCAAGCGTGTTAGCAGCAGAGCCACCGCTGATTTCGCGGGCCGGTCCCATCGAAGCGTAGAGCTGTTTGGCGCGGTCGGCATCGATCAATTGCATGCCGCCCTTGGTCAGGCCTTCGGTCGTGATAAACGCGTCATCGGTTTCGGCGATCACATCAACAATTGCATTACCAATGGCAAGGACATCAAAACGGGGTTCGGACAATCTATTACCTTCCTGAGAACATTTGGCTGGCCCCTAGCGCCGCAGGACAATGGCGGCAAGCGCTTGTTCGTCTTGACGCATTAGGACCCGGCTTTATGTCAGTTGCATGCTCAATGCCCTGACCCTTTCACTCAACAGTCTGACCGACCGCCGTATCCTGATGGTTTTGGGTAAATCGGTGCTGCTGACTGGTGTCTTGCTGGTGATTGCTGGCTACGGCCTGTGGCATGCGATTGACGCGTTGCTGGAAAGGATGGGGCTCGGCGACGACATGGTCTCGGCGATTACAACGGCCGGGTTAATGCTACTGGGCGGCTGGATCCTGTTCCGGATACTTGCGATCGCGATCCTCTGGGTTTTTTCCGACGAAATTGTCGATGCCGTCGAAGACCGGCATTATCCCCATCATGCCGAACGCGGTATCAAACCCAACCTTTCAAAATCGCTTCGTCTTGGCGGGAAATCAGCGCTCCGGGCGCTTGGCTATAATCTACTCGCTTTGCCAGTCTATCTGATGCTTTTGGTCACCGGCATTGGCGCGCCGCTGGTTTTTCTGGGTGTGAATGCGCTTCTTCTGGGTCGCGACCTCGAAGATATGCTCGTTGCGCGCCACGGTGAAATGGCGTCCTTGCCCAAGGGAGAGCGGCTCTTGCTTGGATTGGGAGGAACCGCCGCAATGATGGTGCCGGTTGTCAATTTGCTGATCCCGGTTATAGCGACGGCGGCAGCGGTGCATTTGGCGCACCGTAACAAAGCGGGGGCTTAGGGTTTCATGTTACAAATGTCGGCCGCACGGCTTATCCTGTTAGCAAGTGCCGCTTGCGCCCTGTCGGCGTGCAGTTCGGGCGGATCGGAGCTATCACGGCCGCAAAAAGCCAAACCTGCGATAAAGCTGGATAAGCCTTATGTCCCCTCGGTTCGGCCCGGCATTCCGCAAGGGGGCACAAGCGGCACAAGCGGCATGGGCTTGGCGGCGATCATGGGAAAAGACAAAGCAACGCTCGAAAAACTGTTTGGTAAGCCTCGGCTCGACATTATCGAGCCTGTGGGCCGCAAACTACAATTTGTCGGCAAGGCCTGTATCCTCGATGCTTATCTCTATCCCGATGGCCGCGGCGGCACAGAGATCGTCACGCATGTCGATGCCAGGCGTTCCGACGGTGCGGAGGTTGATCGCAGCATGTGCGTGGATGCTTTGAGCAAGCGTTAGAGATAGAATTACTAATCATTGAGCGCATTGATCGCGGTGTGAACCCGCGCCTCGATATCCTCACGCGGCAGACCCGCAGGGATCACCTCGCCAACCTTGATCGTCACCACGCCGGGATATTTTACAAACCGGCCTTTTTTGACAAAACGGCCGCTATCGAGCGCGATCGGAATCACGGGCAAGCCGAGCAGACGGTATAAACCTGCCATACCGGCACGAAGAGCGGGCTTTTCCCCGTGCGGCGTCCTGGTGCCTTCGGGAAACAGGATGATCGGGCGGTTATCAGCGATGGCAGCTTTGCCTGCCGCCACCATCTGGCGAACAGCCGCAGCACCAGCATCACGGTCAATCGGGATGACGCCGTGGCGCGTTGCTACCCAGCCCCAGACCGGAATATCGATTAGCTCCTTTTTGAAGACCACGGCGGGCCGGTGGAAGAGTGCGAGCGTATCGACAGCTTCAAAGCCGGATTCGTGTTTTATCGCGAAGAGATATGAACCACGCGGTATCTCGCCCTCGATACGGATCGACAACCCAAGCAAATATCGCGCGCAGACGCGGTGCCACCGCGCCCACATCATCGAACCCCAGATGATCGCTTCTTGTCCAAACACACCGCAAAGCGCAATAACGGGAACGATGATCAGGCTGCCGCCGTAAAAGGCCGCTAAAAATAGCGATGTCCGTATATACGCGATCATACGCCCAGAAGTGCCGCAAAGCCGCGCAACCAAAATTTGTTATATTCTTTGAACAACACCCCGAGCGACGGCTTGGTCGGCACCGCGTCGTTCACCACACGAACGCCGCGCGGCATCGCCTTATCAAGCTCCAGACGGGCGCGGCGCAAATGCCAGTCATGCGTCACCAGCCGGATTGATTTGAATTTATGCTTTGCCACCCAGCGTGCGGTTTCAAGTGCATTACTATGTGTGTCCACGGCTTGAAAGCCAAGATCGATGCAGCAGGCGAAGAGCTTTTCGGGACGCAGATACTGCACCGCCAATTCATTTGGTTTCACATTCCGGTCAACGCCAGAAATCAGCATGCGCTGCGCGTTACCCGCTTCAAGAATTTCTAGCGCATGGTCGATCCGGTTGGCACCGCCCGTTAAAACCACGACACCATCGGTTTTGCCGACATGGTCAGGCTGCGGTAGAAAAACCGCGAACCAGATGAAACCCAGCGCCCAAGCCAGCAGTGCAAATGCAAATATTCTTTTTATCATAGCATCTGTTTTAAATTGGTTAGAACTGTCCGGCGCGCAACGATCATACTAAGCCCCGTAATCAGGATTGGCACCAATGCCAGCAAAATCCATCCGTACCACGGCATCGCGGCATCGGAAAATAATCCGGCTTCGATCTGGCCAAACTGCCCTGCAAGCAAAAGGATAACGGCAATGGCAAGGACCAGCCCGACAAGCCCGCCTTGCAATGTATCGAGCGCCACCCGGCGCTGAAACAGACGTGCCAGTTGAAAATCGGTCGCGCCGATCAAGTGCATTATCTCGATCGTCGCCTTGTGTGTGTTCATCGCAGCGCGGACAGCCAAAATGATCGTAGCCGAGGTTGCGAATAGCAACAGCAGCAAAATGCCAAGACATAGCCAGAGCAGGCTTTGCATCAGCGCAAAAAACGGTGCCATCCAACTGGCGTGGCTATCGATGCGGATGTCAGCACTGACGTTTTTCAACCGCGCTTTCATTTCGGCTATTTGTTTGTCTGTTACGGCCGAAGCGAATGCAACGTCCACAAGAGCCGGAATAGGAATATCGCCATCGGTCAGGCCGTCGCCAAGCCAAGGAAGGAGCAATTGGCGCACCCGCTCGTCACTGACTGCAGTGACTTTAACGACGCCGGGGAAGCCGGTCAGCGCTTTTGTCACTTGACCGCGCACGCCAGCACGAACCGCCGGTTCTGCTTCCAAAATCTGCACCGTTGCCCGGCTGGACAGGTCTTCGCTGCCCGATGTTGCCGCGCGAGCCATTACGATGCCAGCCGCAGCAGCGAGCAATGTCAGGAATATCATGATGGCCAGCACCCAAGGCATTTGCCCGGCAATTCGCCCTTCGGGAAGCAATCGCCGGTCATGATCCGGTAGCGCGAAGTCAAATAGTCCAGCCACGCATCAGGCCTTTAATATCAGCGGCTTGGGGGGATGCCGCAGCGCACCCGTGGGATCGGACAAACGGCCCTTGTCCAAATGCATCATCTGCGCATCTTCGACCTCATGGAGCAAATGGATGTCGTGGGTGGCAACAACTATCGTTGTGCCCAGTTTGTTGAGCGCGGCAAAAAGCTTGAGCAAGCGCCGCGCCATGTCGGGATCAACGTTGCCGGTTGGTTCATCAGCCACGAGCAGATCGGGCCGACCGATTACGGCCCGCGCGATCGCCACGCGCTGCTGTTCTCCGCCCGACAGCGTCGCCGGCCGCGCGTCGGCGCGTTCGCTTAGGCCGATCCACGTCAGCATTTCGGTCACAGGACCTTTCAGATCACGTTCCTGAATGCCCGCAATGCGTAGTGGCAACGCGATATTGTCAAAAGTCGATAGATGCCTGACCAGGCGGAAATCCTGAAACACAACGCCAATGCGCCTCCGGAAACCAGGCAGCCGTTCGCGGCGCATCAAAACAACATCTTGACCGAACATATGGATGTCACCGCGGCTCGGCCTGTGCGCCATATAAAGCAGCTTAAGCAACGACGTCTTGCCCGCGCCCGAAGCCCCGGTCAAAAAATTGAAGCTGCCCGGAAACAATTTGAACGACAGGTCAGTCAGCGTTTCCGACCCCGTACCGTAGCGCAGCCCCACATTGTCAAATTCAACAACGCTTTGCATCGGGGCGTCATTGCCACATTCCGCCACCAGCGCAAAGCGATTTGGTGGACAAAACTGTCCCGCTTTCTGGCCAGGGAGAAACAAGTCCACAGCAATTTATCGACGAAAGCTTGCAACCTTGGCTTTGCTGATGTTTATGGCGCGCGATGCTGCTCATTTGCCCGTCATGTCGCACCCGTTATGTTGTACCCGACGCCGCCATCGGTGCTGATGGGCGGCAAGTGCGCTGCGCGAATTGCAAGAATAGCTGGTTTGCCCAGCTACCGGCTCCTGCTGCGCCGGCAGCGCCGTCATTTCTGGCCCCCGAAACAACGCCCGTGGAAACGCCTGCCTCGCCACCAGTAACGCCTCCACCACCAGCTGTCGCCGCCGCAGCAGCAGCGGCAGTGAAAACAGAGCCCGCAGTACCCACAGTGGCCAAGAAAAAGGCGGAAGAGCCGGAACTGCCCGGCTTTGCGCCGCCTCCGCCGCCTGAAAAAGTCATCATTGTCCCGCCGCCGACACCTGAAGAGATTAGCAGCTTTGACCATGCGCCGCCGTTCAAGGCACGGCGCAATCCGGCGAAATACTGGACGGCAGCGGCTATGGGCTTTGCGGTCCTGATCGCGATATCGGGCGGAGCAGCGATGTATTACGGACTGCCAAAGGGCAGCTTCAGTTTGGCCAAGCAAGAACCCCCGCTCAAAATCATCCTAAAGCCCAATTTGCAGCTGGAGGAGCGCGTCGACGGTACGCCTTATTTCATTGCAAGTGGCAGCATCGTCAATCCCAGCTCGGACGATGTCACTATTCCCGACATGCTCGTGACTCTGAAAGATGCCAGCGGTCGGCCGGTATTCAACTGGCGGATGAAGCCCAAGCAGCGCAAGATCCCCGCAGGCGGTCAGCTGGAATTCAGCGAAGCGCAGTTGGATGTTCCGCGTGCTTCCCGGCAAATCAGCATCGGCTGGGTGGTAGAGTAAGCAACATTATCGCAGCGCATTCCAAAGCGAATAGCCGCTAGTGATCGTCAGCACTGTTCCGACGAGTATCAACATTACTTTAGGAGAAAATCTCTTGGCGAATATCGCGCCGAGCGGTGCCGCGGCCATCCCGCCGATGAGCAGCCCCAGAGTAGCTCCGGCCAAATCGGCGATGCCCAAATGGTAGATGAATGCGCTCGATATCGCGAGCGCGAGGAAAAATTCAACCGCATTGACCGTGCCAACCACTTTGCGGGGTTCAGCGCCCTGCACCAGTAGATTTGACGTAACCACAGGTCCCCAGCCGCCTCCGCCAACCGCATCGAGAAACCCACCGATCAAACCAAGTGGCGCGATCACCTTTGGCTTGCGGATTTGCGGGGGCCAAAGCAAACCGCGCGCGAGCAGCCACAGCCCAACCGCGATCAGATAAGCCAGTATGAATGGCTTCACCACGGCGCCGTCGATATTGGTGAGCAGATAGGCGCCAATCATCCCACCGAGCACGCCGGGGATCAGCAGCTTCCAAAACAACCGCCACTCGATATTGCCGTGAAACAGATGGTTGAGCCCCGAAACCGCCGTGGTGAAAACCTCTACCACATGCACGCGCTGCGACGCTTGTGCGGGTTGCAGTCCAAGTACGCCGACCAGCATCGTATTGGTTATCACGCCGAACGCCATGCCCAGCGCACCGTCGACCAACTGCGCGGCAAAGCCGATCAGGATGAACGGCAATAAAGATAACAGATCAAAACTGCCAAAGTCGGGCAAACATGTTTCTCCGGCTTGCGTTACCGGTGATATAGGAGCGGCATGCCAAGCTTCCGAGTCAAGAAATGCAGCTGCACCGCCCAAACGATTTGGATTCGCGCCAGTCTGAACATTTGATCATAATGGACTTGTCGTAAATTTACCGCCGCCGGTAGCGGAAATACCAGATTTTGCGTAGATTTTCAATTATCTATGTAATTGTATTATGTTTTGTGACCGTTTTTACTATCCCAAAACTGCTCCAGCGATCACCGGGTAATGACCAATGAGCTGTGACAAAAAGCGCTCGATGAGCCACCTACGGCTTCCCTGCGGTAGCGATCGCCAATCTTGGCTAGGCGCCTAGTCGTCCGGTCAAATATCTCATCAGTCAGAGAAAAGGCAGCAACGGCTTAGCTATAAATAACCGATATGGTACATTTATATTGACATCGTAGCGCTATTCTGGCACATTTGGCGAGCGTCGAGAATTGCGATTCGCGCAAACCTCCTTGCAAGGGCATCGGCAGCTCCACTGGGCCTGCAACTTCCACTTGTCATAGCCGCTTGGCTGAAGCAGATTGTTATCTGGAGAGAGATTTATGAAACTGATTTACAAGGTAGCGGGAGCCGCCGCGCTGGCAGCGTGTTCGACAACAGCCGTGATGGCCTGTCCGCCGCCACTTTACCACGAACCTCCGCCGATGCCGTCTCCCGCTCCAGGATATTTGCCAGCGCTAAACCAATTCGACGTAGAGTCCGGGCTGCTGGATAGGCGTCGAGACGCGATGCAACATGGTCGGGAGCTGAGCATGAAAATGTTCAAGGCGGCGATCCCGGCAGAAATTAGCGAGACAACCGACCTTTATGGCTGGCGGATCAACCACTTGGTTGAGCAGCTCGACCTGCAGATGCGTGTCGGCGAAAGCGACGTCGATTACGAAAAGCGCATGCGCCCGATAGTCGAGGCGCAAGCCGCCGCCACCAATGCCGCATCACAGGCCGTGCGTGCTGCAAACGCGAAAACGGTCGAGCTTTCGCGACTGGCCAACGTTTCACGCGCCGAAGCCGAAAAAATGGCGCTGCGCGATTTGCAGGGATATTATTTCGTTCAGAACAAGTACGTGGTGCTCGCCCGCGTTAAAGCTACGCGTGAGAAAGACACGGGCGGGACAGTTGCAACTTTCCAACCGGTTAAATGGCTAAAGGGCAAGGGCAGCAACGGTACGTTCAAACTGACAGCCGAGATGACCGGCGGCGGAGCCTGTTTCGGGCCACAGCAAAGTGGCCATGAAACCGCATTTTTGGGTGTCGGTGAATTTGCCGTGTTCTTTTCCAACAGCGGCGTGATTGAAGACAAATCCATCCGTCAAGAGCTACCCGAAGACGCACTACTCGATGCGCACCTGATCGCGGCAGTCGCACAGGCAAAGAAAAGGTAGGTAAAGTCGTCATTGCGAGGATCGAAGTGACGAAACAATCTAGGCTTCGAAGCGTTCCCCTCTGGATTGCTTCCCCCGGATCAAGTCCGGGGTCGCGATGACGGAATATTTGGAGAGTCCGGCTACCAATTGCGCAATTCGGCCAGTCGCGACTGATATTCGGTTACAAAAATGGTCACCTACAGCATGCCGTAAATCGGGCCGCGACCCAGCCCCGCTGTCCGTCTGGCGTTTCAACTTTAAGCCATAAGCCAACGCGGGTGCCGTCGGAATAAAGCTGTGTATCCGGACCAAGCTGTGCAATGCGTTGCGATTGCAAATTTGGTTCGGCCTTCAGCGCAAGCCAATTGTCTCCTTTGGCATTAAGTCCTCTAATGTAATAGGTGCCGGTTCGTTTTTCGGTTGTCGGGGAAATATTAGTTGGCTTTGCCGCGGTGACTGCGACCGGTTTCTTTCCGCCGAGCAACCCAATCAAAGCATCACCACCAAATATTTCATAAACCTTGCCGTTGCCATCTGCCGAGGGCTGGACCGAATAGCGGATGCGGGTTTTTTGTTGTTCGTCGATACCCTTGCTCGCCTTGCTGCCCGGCGGCAGGCTGAGAACCAGCGTAGCCGAGCAGGTGGTCTTTTCGGTGGCGGTATCAACCTGATCGACCACGGGCTGTTCTACGCGTGCGACCGAACCTTGCTCAAGTTCCGAAACACGCGCTTCGGACGCTGGCTGGGTTTCGCGCGCTCTGCGGAAAAGTGCGGATTTCACGCCCTCAGTGGTTGCAGTGCTGGCACATGCTTCTTTTCCATCAGTGCCTTTACCGATCGGAGACGCAGTGCATGCCGAAAGCAGAGCTCCCGCACCTAAGGTGGGGACCGTAATCCAAATAAACCTTGAAGTCGAAAAGCCCATATTCACTCCTTTGCTCTCGACAGTTACTCAAAATAAGAAGGATTTTGCAACCTTCAATTGCCAACGAACCAAAGCTAGAATTATCACTTTTAGCGTGCGCAATTCAAGCATGCGCATTAGAAGATGGTTAACAGATTTCTGTTACCCCGCGCAGGTGAAAAGGGTCAATTTCAACGCGTGGATGTTTACTGCCGCAATGCCGCGCATTGCGCTGGCTGCGATTTTTTCGATCATGGCCGGACTTGCTGTGTTCGCTCTATGGCAAACCATGACGGCGAGCGATCAAGTGGACAAGGAACGTGCATCGGTCGCGATCAATGCGATGGTGCTCAGTCACGTACAGCGGCTTGAAATCTACACCGCCGAACAGGCCATTTCCGACGACATTGCAGAAGCTCTATACGGGCAAAAGGGTATCGCCCCATCTGTGATTGAATATCTGTCGGAACAAAGTTTGGGCGACGACCATGACATCGCTTTTGCCTTTGACGGAGCAATGCAGCAGAAATTTGCAGTGGCATCGGGCGCTGTTGAAGAAACAAATTTTGCGCAGAAATTTACGACAGAAATAGAGCAACTGCGTGCACAAATTACCGAAACAGCCGATTGCGTGGGTGCTGTGGTTTGGACACAAACTGGCCCCCGCTTGTTGACAGTAGCCCGGGTACGCCCCGTTACCGACGGACAACTGGGGCAAATCGCAAAAAGCACTCCGGCCTATATTGCGATGTCAAAGCCGCTGAGCGCCGAAACGGTCGCGCACATCGGAAAGTCACTGGGAATTGACAATATCACGGTAACGGCGACCGACAAAACAACGCCCTCCTTGGAAAGTGCCGCATTGGCGCAGCAGGCTGGCAAGCAAGCAATTTTTGTCTATTGGCAGCCCGCGCAGCCCGGCAGATTGGCCTTGCGACGTTCCTTGCCACCGATATTGGCGGTTCTGCTTGGCGGCATCGCGTTGGTCATCTTGATTTCGCATATGATTGGAAAACTTTTGTCTGCAGCGCTCCGCGATACGCTGAGCCACTTGCCGAACCGCCGTTCGCTTGAGCTGCGTATTGCCCACGAAACATCGAAATCCGCCACAGCCGAACTGGCGCTGATCGATCTGGACGGTTTCAAACGGATCAACGACAATCATGGTCACCAGATCGGCGATCAAACGATCAAATATATCGCCAATCTCTTGATCAGCCATTCTCCGCCCAATGCTACCGTGTCCCGATTGGGCGGCGATGAATTTGCGATCTTCGTTGCGGGAAGCGACAATAAGACATCGCTTGCCCACGCGATCGAAACTTTCCAGAAGGCGTTAAGCAAACCCGTTTCGGTTGGCGACGTGCAGTTCCATCTGTCGGCGACCGCCGGGATCGCCAGTGTCGGTCGGTCCAAAAACAACTCCGTGCAAGAATTGTTGGTCAAATGTGATCGGGCACTGGGCGTAGCCAAAGCGATAAAGCGCGGGAAATTTGTGGTATACGATGCCGTCTTGGCAAGAGAATTTGACGAACAGGCCGAACTTGCAAAACAAGTTGCTTCTGCGCTGAATGCCTGTCTTCTCGATGTGCATTTCCAGCCGCTTGCCTGTGCCGATACTGGCCATATCATCGCGGCGGAGGCCCTGCTCCGCTGGGATGAAAGAGCAGGTATAAAGGCCGGGCCCGAGCAAGTGGTTGCAGCGGCAGAAGCACATGGCCTGGGCATGCAATTGACGTTGGATGTCATGCGCCAAGCGTGCACACACGCAAGCCGGTGGCCCGACGTCATAATCGCGGTCAATATTACGCCGACGCAATTCCTCGACCCGGAACTGGCCAATGCGATTGTCTCCATCCTTTCCGAAACCAAATTGTCAAAAGACAGGCTCGAACTGGAAGTAACCGAAAGCATAGCGATCGCCGACGAAAGCGTATTCCAGCAACAGTTTGAACGATTGCATGCCTTGGGAATTGGATTGGCGCTCGATGATTTTGGCTCGGGTTATGCCTCGATAGGATTTTTACGCCGCTTTCCGTTTACAAAGCTGAAAATCGACAAATCGCTGGTTGATGAATCTCTGGTATCTGCGGGGTGTCGTGACATGCTGATCGCTTGTGTTGCTGCCGCCCGCGCACTGTCCATAAAAACCGTTGCCGAAGGGATCGAAACCGACAGGCACCGGGATATTACGCGCGCTGCGGGATGTGATCTGCTGCAAGGATATTATATCGCAAAGCCGCTGCGCCATTGTGCTTTTGAAGTGTTTCTGAACGGGCCAGAAAATAAGGCCGTCAAACACTGCGGATAGAGCTTCCCTAACGCCGTCGGTACCGGAAATACCAAACCTCGTGGCCATATACAGTCCGTGCTTTTCGTTCGTAGCGGGTTTCGGGCCAGCCACCGGGTCGCTTCTGAAAGTCCTTCGGGCTTTCGCATAGCCAATCGAACGGCGCGTCTGGTTCGGAGATATGCCGCTGCATCACCATGAGCGCATGGCGCAGATAAACCGCATGGTCGGTACCAAAACGAAACTCCCCGCCGGGTTTCAGCTTGGCCGCGATCATAGCGACCGGGCCGTCATTCATCATCCGGCGTTTGGCATGCCGCGCCTTTGGCCACGGGTCGGGATGGAGAAGATAGACAAAGCTTAAGCTACCATCGGGTATCCGGCGCAGTACATCAAGCGCGTCGCCGTGGTGGATACGGATGTTGGGCAGCGGGCCCATATTGTTCCAGTCGCTTGCGTGCGACAATGCTTGTGCCACGCCGTTCAAAAATGGTTCGCAGCCTATAAAGCCGTGGTTGGGCAGCATGTCAGCGCGCTCGGCCATATGTTCGCCGCCGCCAAAGCCGATTTCGAAATGCATTGGCCGGTCATCGCCGAACAAGATTTCCGACGTCACTACTCCTTCGGCGGGTACCGAAATTTGCGGCAAAAGCTGCTCGACCAGCGCCAATTGCCCCTCGCGCAGCTTCTTACCCTTCGACCGGCCGTAAAGGCGGTTTAGCGTAGAGGGGTCGTGAGGTTTTTCAGCACCGGACATTGCAAGCCCCATGTCGAATGTACCGGCAATTGGCAAGACCGGTTGCCATACAACCACGCCGCGGTTAGTTTGTTTCGCAACATCTGGATGAGGAGAAATTTCGTGGCCACTGACCTATCGGCAATTCCCCTGACCCGTATTGACGGAACATCGGACAGTCTGGCCAACCATGCCGGCAAAGTCATGCTGATCGTCAATGTCGCGTCCAAATGCGGCCTGACCCCGCAATATGAAGGGCTGGAAAAGCTGTACAAAGCAAACAAGGATCGCGGCTTTGAGGTGCTGGGTTTTCCGGCCAATGATTTTGGCGCGCAGGAACCGGGTAGCGACGAAGACATCGCGGGCTTTTGTTCGCTCAATTACGGGGTGAGCTTTCCGCTATTTACCAAGGCCGATGTGACCGGCGAGAATAAGCAGCCGCTATATGCTGCACTAACCCAGGCCGTACCGACCAAGCAAGGCGACGTTGAAACGATGAAGGAACGGTTTCGCGGTTACGGCATGACGCCCAATGATGACCCCGAAGTGCTTTGGAATTTTGAAAAATTCCTGATCGGCAAAGACGGCAAGGTTGCTGCGCGATTTGCGCCGGGAACCGCACCCGAAGACCCCGCGCTGGTCGCAGCAATCGACGCAGAATTGCGGAAGTAGCGGTATTATCTGCGCCGGAACCGCCGCTTATCAGCCTCGTCAATGAAACGTGGGTTGATGTCCATGCCGTCTTTTTCGCCGGAACGGATGTTTGAAACCACCCAGTCGGTGCGATCGACTATTTCCAATGCTTGTTCAGGCGGCGGCGCAGTGGTTTGCGGTTGAAAACGAATTTTAGCTCAACCGATCTTGCAGTTGGCCGCTTGCAGCAGCGCTTTTGTTTCCGAAAACTCGGTTAGATTGATGGCGCGCAGGACATCGTTTCCGTGCTCATCTTTCAAAATGAAATCGCAAATTGATTGCGCATTAAAGCCATAGTCATTTGGCTGCGATGCTGCATTTATTGCGCTTTTTAGGTGTTCTGCAGATTTGGCCAATTCTCCCATTTTGGCATGTAGCCGCGCCAGACCATAGCCGGAGATCACCTTGAATAAAATTGCTTGGGTTTCAAGCTTGCCACCAAGATCAAAAGCCGTTTGCCTATGGGTCAGTGCCTGCTGCAGATCGCCGCCCTGTTCATAAACGTCGGCACAATTTTCCTGCGTTTCGGCCACATAATAGGCATTTCTTTGATCGATGGGCAGGGTATTGACCAAGACGTGGGAGATGTAACTGTTCTCTACGATAACCACTGGACTGAAACTCGCAATCTTGATGTCTTGCTGTTTTGCTATTTTTTCGTGCCATTGCTTTCTAAGCTCGCAAATCGAAATCGCGCGGGCATACTCGCGGCCTTTGGCTGCCAACTGCATTGAACGGGACAGATACTCAGACGAAAAAATATCAATGGGCCGTTGATTCAGGAAATCCATTCGCTCCAACGATGTCGCTTGTGCTACTTTCCAATATGGATCGTTGTGATCGAGTAATAATGACTCATAAAAATTTGCAAATTCAGAGTAAAATTGGCGGTTGGAACCTGCAGAAAAGTAAAAATCGCTATCCGGTGGATTCTGGGCATTCTTGATCATTTTGGGATCATCAAACAGCCGCCGTAATATGGTCAGCGCTTCTTTGTCGCGCTTCAACCTATGCAGAATTACTGCACGATCATATTCTGCTTGATGTATATAAAAGTCATTGTCCGCTGTTTTTGTATTTTTGACGGCTTTCAATGCAGCAATCACGCGTGAATTGGTCACCAAAGCCGCCGCATATTGCTTCTTAGCTACCTGATCATTTTGCACTTTTACCAGCGCACTTGTTTTTGGCAATTTGTACAAGTCTGACGGCATCGCTGCGCATGGTTTGGCAAGCAACAGCATTATTGCCGCAAGTGATACGGCAAACGCATTTCTAAGCATCGTTGTGGAACTCCTGACCCAAGCTTGCTGTGTGCCAAGCAAATTTGGGCCAGGCAACCAATTTAAGCCAAAGCAGCCTTCAAATCGTCGACCAGATCGGTCCGTTCCCACGGAAAGAAGTCGCCTTCTGCCTTGCGGCCGAAATGGCCATAAGCAGCCGTCTTGCGGTAGATCGGCTTGTTAAGGCCCAGATGCGTACGGATGCCGCGCGGGGTCAAACCGCCGAGCGCTTCGATCCCCATGATCGCAGCCTCAATCTTGTCGTCGCCAACGGTGCCGGTTTCATGCGTATCAACATAGAGCGACAGTGGCTTGGATACGCCGATGGCATAAGCCAGCTGGATCGTGCAGCGCGTGGCCAGGCCAGCGGCAACGATATTCTTCGCTAGATAACGCGTGATATAAGCCGCAGAGCGGTCGACCTTTGTGGGGTCCTTACCCGAAAACGCGCCGCCGCCGTGCGGAGCTGCGCCGCCGTAGGTGTCGACGATGATCTTGCGGCCGGTAAGGCCAGCATCGCCGTCGGGGCCGCCGATTTCAAAACTGCCTGTGGGGTTTATGTGATAAACCGTGTCACGCAGAAGCACGGGCGGGATCACGTCGGCCACGACTTTACGCACATAAGCGTGCAGTTCGGCTTCTTTCTCGCCTTCGTCGTAACCCGCCGCATGCTGGGTCGAAACAACCACCGCAGTCGCGGCCACAGGCAAACTGCCTTCGTACCGCAATGTCACCTGGCTCTTGGTATCGGGTTCGAGGAATGGCGCAGCGCCCGAGTGGCGGTCAGCGGCCATACGCTCAAGTATCTTGTGGCTATAGTAAAGCGTGGCAGGCATTAGGTCAGGTGTCTCGTCGGTCGCATAGCCGAACATGATCCCTTGGTCGCCAGCGCCTTCGTCTTTGTTGCCTGATGCATCAACGCCCTGCGCAATATGCGCGGACTGACCGTGCAGATTGTTCAGGAAGGTCAGCGTTTCATGATGGAAGCCGTCCTGCTCGTAACCGATCTCTTTTACGGTGCGGCGGACGGTTGCTTCGATTTCTTCCTTCGCGCCCGGCGCCCAAGCGCCATTTTCATACACGCCTTTGCAGCGGATTTCGCCAGCGAGTACGACAAGCTGCGTCGTGGTCAAAGTTTCGCACGCGATCCGCGCTTCGGGATCTTTTGACAGGAACAGATCGACGATGGCGTCGGAAATCTGGTCAGAGACTTTGTCGGGATGGCCCTCGGACACGGATTCCGAAGTGAACAGGTAACTTTCGCGCATGGTTTTTCCAGTCCTTTGCTGTGTCTGCTTATGTCGCAATATTCAAATACGTATAAAGAATTCTTTATATCTGGCGCCGCCCTTAGCGCGAAGCTCTTTGCGCCGCAAGAGGCAACAGCGACAACGCGATCAACAACGCAGCAAAGCCGAGCGGCAGGATATTACCGTGCTGCGCGAATAATGTGGCTTCGCGTGCTTGCGGCAGAAATGCATCGATCCGCCCGGGTTTGTTATACGGCAATTGACGCTGCACATTACCGTTAGCATCGATCACGGCACTTATTCCTGTGGGCGTGCTGCGGATGACGGGCACACCTTCTTCGATGGCGCGTAGCCGTGACATGGCGAGATGCTGCGGCGGTTGCCAGCTGCCGTACCACGCGTCGTTCGACGGATTGAAGATAAAGTCGGGCCGGTCCTCGGGGTCCGTGACATGACCCGAGAAGATGATTTCATAGCATATCTGCATCCCGACCTTGACCGGCACCGGGCCCAAACCGCCAACGCGCATGCTTTGCGCGCCTTTGCCCGGCCAGAAGTCGAGATCGCCCGGAACGAACCGCGCCACACCCAGTGGCTCCAGCAATTTTCGCATGGGAAGATATTCGCCGAACGGAACCAGATGAGATTTGTCATAGCGCCATGCGATCTCCCCCTTGGCATTTAGCGCAAAAGTAGCGTTGGCCGCACCCACCCAGCGGTTCTCGATATAACCGGGAAAGCGGATCGTTTTCTTGAAAATCTTGTCCGCGCCGGTCAGCAGCACATCGCCGGGCTGCATCAGGCTGGCGATCCGCGCGCGCGCATCTGCGGCCTCCAGATCATTTTCATCAAGAAAATCGGGGATCGCAGCCTCGGGCCAAAGGATCAGCCGCCGCTCGGGCCCACCGGCGATCGGACGGGTAAGTGCTGCAAGCTTGGTGAAATTCTCTTTCTCATAGCCCAATTTGTACTTTTCCGCCTGACTGATGTTGGGCTGAATGATGGTAAGCGCAATCTTGTTTCCACGGTCGTCGGGGCCGGGAATAACCGCAAAAGACAGCATCGCTGAATAGACCGGTAGAAGCGCGCAGACCGCAGACGCCAGCCATTTCTTCTGCGCTATCAATACAAGCGATCCAGCCGCCAACACAGCAACGCCGGACATGCCGTATGTACCGATGGCAGTTGATAAGCCGGCGCCGCCAATGAAAGCCGCGCTTAGCGGATTCCAAGGAAAGCCCGTAAACACCCAGCTGCGCATCCATTCAGCGATGATCCAGCATCCTGCGAAGCCGAGTATGAAGCGCAGGCTAGCCTGTTGGTCCCCCGCGGGATTTTGCTTGAACTTTGTTATCCGCCAAGCGCCCCATGTCGCCAGCGCAGGATAAATCGCGAGATAGAGCGACGATCCGGGCGATGCGAGCCAGCCCAACAGAAGCGGGATCGCGTCTTGATAGGTGAACGCCTTTGCCAGCCAGCTAAGTCCAACGGCAAACTGGCCAAAGCCGAACAGCCAACCATATAGCGCGGCGCGCTTGCTGCTTTCGGCACGGGCGACGAAATCTATCAGCAACGCATAAGCCAGCAGCGTCACGGGCCAAAGCCCGGCGGGCGCAAAGCCGAACGCCGAAGCTGCACCCGCAACCAACATAGTGGCGCGCGGGTTGTCCCTGAATTTCGTTAGCGCAGTGAAAGTCTGTTTTGGCATCCGCCCGCAAATGGCGGAACGCGGCCCATTTGGCAATGTTGCTTGCGGTTCAGCTTGGTCAGGCTAAACGCACCTGCATGAAAACCTTTGCCCTACTGTTGTTGGCCGCTATCCCGGCCAAACAGAACGCGCCGCTTCCTTTTACGCCGCAGCAACAAAGCGAGATCGGCTGCATCGCGGTTCTGGGCCTGCTGGCTTATGATCAGGGTCGCGGGCTTTCGCTCGATTATCCCGATGTACGGGTGCGCGGAAAGAAATGGGCTGGGGTAACCGGCGACCGGATCGCGTTTGAGAGCAAACAGGACGCCGAAGTTGTCGCTTATGCGATTAAGCTCGCGGTAAAGAGTGAGCAAGATGCGGTCATTACGGCAGCTGATTCCAAAGCGCGCAGCACGTCGCGGATCGACGCCTGTCTTGCGATGATGGAGGGAGATGTAGCATGCCAAGGGGAAATAGCCAATGCTGACTTTGTTTCGTCACTCGTCATTGCGAGGAGTGTAGCGACGAAGCAAATGCACTTGTCGAGATGATGATCTTATCTGCTTGCCGCGCGCCTCGGTTCTGCAAGGGCGGAAATTGGATATGTTGAACCGCTTCATTTGCGCCCGTCATTGATTACTTCGTGTCGCTCATTTCCAGTTGCTCGATAGTTTTCACGTTCGCGCATTTCTCGCTCGAAGATGCGCCTTTGCCGCCGTAAACGCCCGCTGCGATAAATCCGCCGACCACAAGAACGACGAACGCAATGCTAAGCGCAGCGAGATATTTCTCAATGAAGGCCTTGATCGGCGCGCCGAATTTCCAGAACAAAAATCCGACTAGCATGAACTGGAACGAACGGCTGAGCGTGCTCGACCACAGGAATGTGAAAAGGTCCATGCCGATGAATCCAGCGGTGAGGGTCAGCAGCTTAAAGGGGATCGGCGTCGCGCCCTTTACCAATATGATCTCCGCGCCGTATTCGCGCAGATAGCACGCTGCGGCAGGAAAGCTGTCCCAAAGGCCGAGCGCCTTGAGAAGCGGGATGCCGAAACTGTCATAGGCGAAATGGCCGATGCCGTAACCGAACAGTCCGCCTATGACTGACGACACCGTGCAGATAATGCCAAAGCGCAATGCCTTTGACGGATTGGCAAGGCACATCAGGCCCAGGAGCGGGTGTGGCGGGATCGGAAAGAAACTCGATTCCATGAAGGAAAAGGCGAACAGCCAATATTCGGCCTTGGGGTGCGCGGCCTTTTCCATCATCCAGTCGTAGAGGCGTTTGAACATCGGCGTTGGCTCTAAGCAATTTTCGGATTTCGGCAACGCTTTAATCTGTAATCGTTTTTGAAGCATTGCAATTTGCAACGCATCTGGCAATCTTGGTTTCCTCCCAAATGCCCTAAATCAGAAAGTCTCACCCATCATGAAACTCTTCGGTTCCTCCTTTTCGCCTTATGTCCGCAAGGTTATGGCTTATGCCAGCGAGCGCGGGTTGCCGCTCGAAGTGGTGGAAATTGGTCTCGGTAACGTTGACCCTGAATTTCGGCGCGCCAGTCCCTTGGGCAAGATGCCGGCTTTGGTCGATGGTGATTTTGCGATTGCTGATTCGACCGCGATCCTGACCTATCTGGAACGCAAATATCCCGATGGCGCTATGACACCAGCCACTGCCGAGGATGCCGCCCGGATGATCTGGTTTGAAGAATATGCCGATACGGTGATGAGCCAAGTGACCTTCAAATGCTTCTTCAACCGCGTGGTTGCTCCGTTGTTCATGAAAATCGAGGGCAACGAGGCACTGGCAGTCGAAGGCGAAAGCGTCGATCTGCCCAAACTGCTCGATTATCTCGAAAGCGTTGTTCCTGCTGCTGGCAGCTATCTTGTCGGTGATGCGATTTCGATAGCCGATATTTCGGTGGCAACGATGTTTGCCAATTACCAGCACGCGCCGGTGGCCGTGGACAAGGGTAAATGGCCAAAGACATTCGCCTGGGTCGAAAACATATTGGCGCGGCCGAGCTTCGCGCCGGTGGTGGCAAGGGAAGCGGCAATTTTGGCCAAGCTTCGCGGATAATATTCCTTATAGGTCATTTCAGGCCCAATAAAGAAACACTATTTGGCTATATGTGAGCATCATCCAAAGATGCGATCCACCGGAAGGAGAAAGCGAAATCCCCTCTCTCCCGCAAAGAAACTCAATCCCTTAATCGCTTAACGGCGACGGCATTTCGGCCGGTTGGTCGACAATACATGTCCGGCAGCGCCGCCAGCGACTGCACCAACCAAAGTACCGGCGCGCCGTTTACCCCGACCGGCAACAACATTTCCGATGGTGCCGCCAGCGGCAGCCCCGGCGATAGTGCCGGTGGTTTTGTTGAAGCGCAGGCATTTGTTACGCCTTGCATCGGCAGAGTCCGGGACGGCAAGGCCGAAAAGCGCAACCGCCATGGCGCCAAGAGCAAAAGCTGATTTCTTCATATGCCTTTTCCTTCTTTCAAAAATTCGGCCCCGAAAAATAACGCTAGCGCCTCAAAAATTGCCATGTGCTGAACAGCTTTTTGGGCGAACACAAAAGGTCTAATACAACTGTTATAACCTATATGGCGTTTTTATCTTGACATTGTAACGCTCGTTGGTTAGATTTAGCCATAGTCGATAATTGCGATTCGCGGCGACGCGGCCCCAAAGGCACCCTCGAGGTGCTGGCTTTCGTCGCTCTCTTTTGCGCGGATCGCAAGCGGCGGATTTCCCTTCTTTGTCCCCTCAGGAAGCAGGACCGGCTCGTGGCCGGTGCGACGCAAATCCGCCGCATCCATTTCCACAGGAGTAAGCCATGCCAAAAACAAAATCCGAAAAACCCAAACGCACCGCCAAATTCCGGGCAAAGTGCAGTGGCGTCAGCGCCGAAGCGCGCCGTGTCTTCCTGATCCATCTGGCCGAAAGCTCAAATATATCTGCATCTGCAAAAGCCGCAGGCGTGGAGCGCAGCGCTTTCTATGCCGAAAAGCGCCGCCTGACGAGCTTCGCGCAAGCATGGCAAGAGGCGCTGGTCGAGGGCTATGAACGGATCGAGGCAGACTTGCTCGAGGAAGCGCGAACCAAGGCAACGGGAAACACCGGCGAAAGTACGCTGAAAGCGCGCGCAGCCAAACAGAAATTGCAGCTCGCTCTGCTCGCGCATCATAGGGTTGCGGTCAAAAATGCTCCCGATGCGTCACCGGCCAAACCAAAAGCGCCAAGCACCGCGGAAACGAAAATCCTGCGCGCCAAATTGATCGCGAAGCTGGAAAATATGCGCGCTAAAATTGCACAAAACGAAGCTGGAACACAAAATGCCGCTGAACACGGTGAGTAGCTGGAGAACTGCCCACGAACTGATCGTTGATAAAAAAGGGGACTGGCGCGATTATGTGAACAACATGAGCGGTAAGGCCCTAAAGCTGATCGAGCATGATTGGGATTTTTGGCGGCGCGCCGACCAGATCCCGCCAGACGGTGACTGGTGCTTGTGGCTGGTTATGGCCGGACGCGGGTTCGGCAAAACCCGCATGGGCGCGCAGTGGGTGCGCGAAAAGGCGCTGGCCAACCCGCAAGCACGCATTGCAATCATCGGTGCGACATTGGCCGAGGCGCGCAGCGTGATGGTCGAGGGCGAAAGCGGGATTCTGCTTATCTCTGGCGATGAACGCCCCGATTGGGAGCCGTCATTGCGACGGCTGAAATGGAATAACGGCGCGGTTGCCACACTCTATTCGGCTGCCGAACCGGAATCCTTGCGCGGACCACAGCACAGCCACGCCTGGGCAGACGAGGTAGCCAAATGGCAAAATGGAAATGCGGCCTGGGACAATTTGATGTTGGGCCTGCGCGTGGGTGATAACCCGCAAGCGATGGCGACGACCACTCCGCGTTCCGTTGCGCTGCTCAAACGCTTGTTGGCGCAAGACGGCGTTGTCGTGACGCGGGGCGGCAGTGCCGCCAATATCGCTGCACTGTCGGCGGGCTTCCTTGACCAGATGCGTACGCTCTATGCCGGGACGCGGCTCGAGAAACAGGAGCTCATGGGTGAGCTGATCACCGAACCCGACGGTGCGCTTTGGAGCCTGGAGCTGATCGAGAGCCGCCGTGTGGCGGACGTCCGCCTTCCCGATATGAAGCGCATTGTGATTGGTGTTGATCCGCCTGCGGGATCGGTAAGTGGAAAAGGCGGCGATGCCTGCGGAATAGTCGCCGCCGGTTTGGGCGAAGACGGCAAAGCCTATGTGCTTGCCGACCATAGCGTGCGCGGCTTGTCCCCCGATGGTTGGGCGCGCGCGGTCGCTGCTGCAGCGCAGGCTTGGAATGCCGACCGCGTGATTGCCGAGGCCAATCAAGGCGGGCAGATGGTCGCAGCTACCTTGCGCGCCGCTGACGTGAACTTGCCCGTGAAACTGGTGCATGCCAGCCACGGCAAATCGGCCCGCGCCGAACCGGTTGCGGCATTGTTCGAAGGCGGACGCGCAATGTTTGCGGGCGTCTTTGCCGAGCTCGAAGCCGAGCTGTGCGGAATGATTTCAGGCGGCGGCTATGAAGGCCCGGGCCGCTCGCCCGACAGGGCCGACGCGTGTGTTTGGGCGCTGACCGAATTGATGCTGGGGAAGGTCAGGGCGGTGCCAAGGGTGCGGTTGTTGTGAATAAAATAATAGTACTTGTAATGCGAGATCATCGAGTTACAAATAATTATGACTCCGGGGGGATTAGTTCTTAGAGATTATGAAAATCCAGTGCTTGATCTTTGTCAGCATTGGTTTGATCAACCTTGCCAGGTATTGGAAGTTGAGCGGTTGAGTGAATTTTCTCAGACGGCGGATGGAGCATGTCGGGTTAGGTTTTCATCCGGAGTAATCGGTTTCGTAAAGCCAAGGCCCGACAACCAAAGTCTCAACGTGGTCGCAAACGAGAAATTGGCCTCAGACTTAGGGCACCTGTTAAACCTACCTTTGGCCCCCATATTGGTAAGGCCCCCGATGGGCGAGTGGCCGCGCTATTCTGCGTTGTCATTGGTGTGTTTGCCACAAGGTCGGCACTGGGAGCAGGGGCCGGCCCATCGAACCGAAGAGCTCGATAAGCAGTTGGAAGCTCTTAGAGTTTTTGGACGTGGATCGGAGACATGGATCATGGAGGTCACCCTGAAAACTTGTTGTATGAATTTGACGGTTCAAAGTACCGTATTGCAGCCATAGACCATTCATACGCATTTGGTTATGATGACACCGAACCTTTGACAGCACCCGTGTCTTTGGGTTACGGAACACTTACAATGAGCCATGTTGTATCGGTTAGGCGGCACGTAATTGACATGATCATGGCGCTTGATTGGTCCGTCGTGGAAAATCTTTCGGCGTTTACCGGAAGAATTGTTAACCGTAACAGATATAGAAAAGAAGCTTGAATGGGTCGCCAAACGCAGGGATCTCTGGTTTCTCTGCTTGGCGAGTAATAATGGTCGGAGAAGCAAGATGTTGGATACATATAGCGCATTGTGGCGCATAGAGTTCCGGACGGACGCCTCCAAGGCGGACGCCCTGAAGATTCCCTTAGGGTATTTGCGTGAGTCGTCGGTGGCAGGAAATGGCCGTTTTCTTGGGCTGATTTTCCGCCCAACGTTGACCCCGCTGGAACTTGACCGCATAAATTTACACACTTGGCCGGAAATGGCATGTGACCGGCTCGAAATATTTATGAACGAACTCTTCGATCGTTCTTGGGGCGATGTGTGCTCAGCTGATGAAGGTGTAATCGGGACTGCAAAAATTGCTGCGTCCTATACCGGGCACTCTGCGCTGGTGTTTGTCTCGACTCCGGTCAAAGAAATGAAGGCAAAATCTTGGATGAATCTGCAGCTAAATTTGCATCAAAGCCTTTTCGATTTCGAGGATGAGTTGCATCCGTCACTGTCGGCACCAGTGGTGCCGTTTAATCGCAATGCGGCTCCCATGCCAAGAATCGAGATTCCGAGTGCGGAAATTATGCTGAAAGCTGCCTAGCGCTGTAAGTTAAGCAATGACATTGAGCCCGCTTCTGGCGGGCTCTTTTTTAGGAAAAACCAAATGAAAATCTTCGGTTGGAAATCAACCGGGCGCGGCTTGCTGCGTCCGGCCAAAACGCATGTGCCGCTTGAGCGGCGCACTCCCTTTGCCAGCAACGCCGCGCTTGGCCTGGGCCACTGGCCGCGCGATTATGCCACGCAGCTGCGCGAGGGATATCTCAGCAATCCGGTGGCGCAGCGTGCGGTCCGTCTAATCGCAGAAGGACTGGCTTCGCTCTCGCTTAAATCCAGCGAACAAAACGCGGCGGCCATAACGCTCGTCCGTGCCACGTCGGCGGGGCAGTCGCTGCTCGAAACTGTGGCGGCGCATCTGCTGCTCCACGGGAACGCCTATATCGAGATCATGTCCGGTGCCGACGGAAGCCCGTGCGAGCTTTACGCGCTGCGGCCCGAACGAGTGACGATTGAAGCCGATGCGCGCGGGTGGCCCGCGTCCTTCCTGTACCGCGCGGGGGCGACGTTAACGCGGATGCCCACCGACAGCGTCATCCATATTCGCACGATGCACCCTCTCGACGATCATTATGGTCTGGGCTGTCTGGGTGCTGCCGCTGGCCCGATCGCGATCCACAATGCCGCGTCGAAATGGAACAAGGCTTTGCTCGACAATGCCGCACGGCCATCGGGCGCGCTCGTCTATACAACCGGTGAGGGCGGCGCGATGTCGGGCGACCAATATGACCGGCTAAAAGAAGAATTGACGCAGAGTTTTCAGGGTGCGTCCAATGCGGGTCGCCCGATGTTGCTCGAAGGCGGCTTAAGCTGGCAAGCAATGTCGATGTCGCCCGCCGACATGGATTTTGTCGCGCTGAAGTCCGCGGCAGCGCGAGAGATTGCGCTGGCTTTCGGGGTGCCGCCAATGCTGCTGGGCCTTCCCGGCGATGCGACTTACGCGAATTACCGTGAGGCGAACAAGGCATTGTGGCGGCAAGCAATATTGCCGCTGGCGACCAAAATTCTGGACGCGCTGGCGCAAGGACTGCGGCCTTATTTCGCCGATCTTTCGCTGTCAGTCGATCTTGAACAGATCCCGGCACTTGCCGATGAACGTGAGGCGCTGTGGGCGCTGGTTGGCGGGGCGAATGTCCTGACGCCCAATGAAAAGCGCGATGCCATGGGCTACCCGCCGCTCGAAGACGCAGCACCTGCGCCCATGGCTGCAGAGGTTGATGAGAACAAAACGGGGTCATTGGAGCTGAAATTCAACCCATGGCACGATACGCAGGACGGGAAGTTCACCGCCAAAGGGCAAGGCCAATATTTTGGCGGGCGTTCGCCAATCATGCTTTGGCGAGGGTCGGGCAACGCGAAAAATCCGGAGGTCGTTCGAAGCCGGGGTGGCAGTTTCGGAGGCGGTGGCGCCAGCGGGAGTTGGGACAAACCAAAACCAAGCCGCAAGCAGCCGCCTGTCAAAGCACAGCCGCAAAAAAGGCAAAATATCAAACCGCGCATCGTTGCCGCTATTTCGCGCAAACCGCAGCTGGCCAACAAGCCCGTCTTGGCCAAACGCATTGCCAGACCAAAACGCGCTGTCCGCAAGATTTCCTCGGGCGGCTATAATTTTGAGGTCGATAAACACGACCGCACCATCCGCGCTTATGGCGAGCTTCGCTTGCAACCCGACCAGCGCCGATCGCGGAGTGCGCAGCGCAATGCCGGGAAGCCGGACCGGCTGCCCAAAGACCACGGCGGCCATTTCATTGGACGGCAATTTGGCGGGCCTGAATTCGGTTATAATCACTTTGCACAAAATGCCCAATTCAATAACAGCCATTACCGCAGTATAGAGAACGATTGGAAAAAGGCGTTAAAGGCCGGAAAGAAAGTTAGAGTTTACATCAGAGCTTCGTATAAACGCGGTTCGAAACGGCCGCATGAAATAGTGGTTCGGTTTAGGATTAACGGAAGTAGGCAAGAGCGAATATTTTCCAATTTCGGAAAGGGGAATTGAAATGGCAGACATGAAAATGGGAGATAGGCTCAATAGGATTGGCCAGCTCGCGTCAGATGTTCTCGGCAAAATTCCTGACGACGTTTTCGTTTTCATCGAGGCTGGCGATCAGTGGTATGGTGGTGCGATCTTCGAAAATGTTGAAGATAAAGTGCTTTATCATGAATTTGAGGAAGGACTGGGTGACATAATACGGCCTCTTTGGGAATCCGCTGAACCTGATAAAAAATGGTCAATCATATTGGTCGATTTCAAGGACGGGAAATTCGAGGCAGAATTTCTCTACACAGACGAACTTGAACATGCATCCCTTTGAACATGATTACCGTCGAAGATGCACTTGTTGACCGCTACGGCGACAAGCCCGTCATCTACCCCGAACTCGACGAGGGATATTGGCACGAACTGACCGAGGAAGACTTGGCCGAAATCGAATTTATCGAGGACGATGAGGGCGAAGATGTCGACGACAGCGATAACGACGTCAACGCCGAACAAACCCTGCCAAAAAAGTAACGCAGAGAGTTTTTCAATTAAGAACGGTGAAGTGGAATGGCTGATAAAGAAACAGGTGAGATCATGAACGCCGTGGGCCAAGCGGTTGCTGATGTTCTCGGCAAAACTCCTGACGACGTTTTCGTTTTCATTGAAGCTGGCGATCACTGGTATGGTGGTGGCATCTTCGAAAATCTCGAAGATAAAGTGCTTTATCATGAATTTGAGGAAGAACTCGATGACATAATACGGCCTCTTTGGGAATCCGCTGAACCTGATAAAAAATGGTCAATCATATTGGTCGATTTCAAGGACGGGAAATTCGAGGCAGAATTTCTGTACACAGAACGAGATTGATGAACATAGTGATCCCTTTGAACATGATTACCGTGAAGATGCACTTGTTGACCGCTACGGCGACAAGCCCGTCATCTACCCCGAACTCGACGAGGGATATTGGCACGAACTGACCGAGGAAGACTTGGCCGAAATCGAATTTATCGAGGACGATGAGGGCGAAGATGTCGACGACAGCGATAACGACGTCAACGCCGAACAAACCCTGCCAAAAAAGTAACGTCATCGAGAGTTTTTCAAATAGTAAGAACGGTGAAGTGCGAATGGCTGATAAAGAAACAGGTGAGATCATGCTCAACGCCGTGGGCCAAGCGGTTGCTGATGTTCTCGGCAAAACTCCTGACGACGTTTTCGTTTTCATTGAAGCTGGAGACAACTGGATAGGTGGAGGCATATTCGAAAATCTCGAAGATCATGTTGCATGGCGCGAGCCCAGCGATGAACTCGATGATTTGATAGTACGACTTTGGAAAGCAGCACCTGCCGAAAAAAAATGGTCCGTGCTGTTGTACGATATTAAGGACGGAAAATTCTCTGTCGAATATCTTTATCCGGAAACCCAGATTGATGAAGATGGTGAGGAATATTGCATCCACGGGGAACTACTCGATGACGCACTGCTTGCCCGCTACGGCGACAAGCCCGTCATCTACCCCGAACCCGACGAGGGATTTTGGCACGAGCTGACCGAGGAAGACTTGGCCGAAATCGAATTCATCGAGGAAGATGAGGGCGAAGATGTCGACGACAGCGGCGGCAGCGAACAAACCCTGCCAAAAAAGTAGCGTTATCGCGAATTTCCAAATAGCAAGTAGGTAGGTCCAATATGGCAAATCAAGCAATGGGCGATATGCTCAACGAAATTGGACAACATGTTGCCGATTTCCTTGGAAATCCTCTCAAAGATGTCTTCGTTTTCATAGAGGCAGGCGATAATTGGAGTGGGGGAGAGATCTACCAGAACCAAGCTGAGACAATAGAAAGCTATGAATTCCCAGATATAATGAGCGACTTGATCCTCAACATGTGGGAAGCCGCACCAGCCGACAAAAAATGGTCGGTCATATTATATGACATCAAAGACGGAGAGTTTTCAGCTGAATTTCTATATCCGGAAATCCAGATTGATGAAGACGGGGAAGAATATGACATCCATGACGATATTCTCGATGCTGCGCTTCTTGAACGATTCGGCGAAAAAACAATTACCTACCCCAATGAAGATGACGATGATTGGCACGAACTGACCGAGGAAGACTTGGCCGAAGTCGAAGTGATCGAAGTGGATCCGAATACCGGATTGCCAATTAACCCCGAAGAATAAAGAGGCATCAAAAATGCATATGACAAACGAACGGCTTGCCGACATGTTCGAGCAGGCTTCGGAGAATGGTGCCAGTCGTGCACTCGCCCATTTGGGGCTTGCCGATGAAAGCGCGGCAAAGGACATGGCCGATTTGCGCGAGCTGCTCTCGGCCTGGCGCGATGCCAAGAGATCGGCACGCAAGGCGGTGATCGGCTGGATAGTCAAATCCGCGCTTGCGTTGGTGCTGATCGGCCTTGCGGTCAAGCTGGGGCTTGGCGGGCTGGTGATCAAATGACGCGCTTGGCCGGCTATGCGGCCTTGTTCGACATTGTGGACAAAGGCGGCGACATCATCCGAAAAGGCGCCTTTGCACATGCCGCCAAAGCTGGACTGCCGCTATTGTGGCAGCATGATATGGGCCGCCGGATCGGCCATGTAGAGAGCCTGGTCGAAGACGAGCGCGGGCTGCGCATTATCGCGCGGGTCGATGATGATGGCCCGCATGTACCTTCGGGTGCAGGCCTTTCCTTTGGTTACCGCGTCCGCAAATCGCGCATCGATAGAGAACGAACATATCGTGAACTAACTGACTTGGACCTGATCGAAGTCAGCGTCGTCAGAAACCCGATGCAGCCGCAAGCCCGCGTGCTGGCGGTTGAGTAAACCCACAAGTTTCATGACTTAATTCAACAAGGAGTATGAATATGAATTACGAAGTAAAAGCCGACCCGCTGGAAAGCGCGTTTGATAATGCGGTGATTGTGCCGACACCTGTCAAGCGACCTGTGCTTTCGGGTGGCAGCATCGCCGATCCTGCCAAGAGCGCTTTCATCGATGGCTATTTGCGTCGCGGTCATGAGGTCGAGCTCAAGAGCTTTGCCGGCAATGTCGCATCCGACGGCGGCTATGCCGTGCCGCATGAAATCGACCAGCAAATCGATGCTCTGCTCAAGGCCGTTTCCCCGATCCGCGCCATCGCCAATGTCGTGCAGGTGGGAAGTGCGGGTTACCGCAAGTTGGTGACTCGCGGTGGGGCGGCCTCTGGCTGGGCGACCGAAACCGCCACGCGGTCGGTTACGAACACGCCTGTTTTTGAGGAAGTCGTTCCGCCCTTTGGCGAGCTTTACGCACAGCCCGCAGCCACCCAGGCCATGCTTGACGACGCACAGTTCGACGTTGAAAGTTGGCTGGCCGATGAAATCGCCACCGAATTCGCAAAGGCCGAGGGCAGCGCATTTGTAAACGGCGACGGCACAAGCAAACCCAAGGGCTTCTTGAGCTATTCCACGGCTGCCACGAACGACAGCACCCGGTCATTTGGTGTGTTGCAACATGTGGTATCGGGTGCTGCAGCCGATTTTGCCGCGACCAACCCGCAAGACAAATTGGTCGAGCTGGTCCACGCACTGCGTGCGCCGTATCGCCAGGGTGCGGTGTGGGTAATGAACGGGGGCACGCTCGCCAAGATCCGCAAGTTCAAGGACTCGACCGGCGCATTCATCTGGCAGCCCGGTTTGGTCGCGGGTCAGGCAGAAACGCTGCTGGGCTATCCGGTGATCGAGAGCGAGGACATGCCTGATATTTCGGCAGGTTCGCTGTCGATTGCATTCGGTAATTTCAAGGCAGGTTATCTGATTGCCGAACGCAGCGAGACCAATGTGCTGCGCGATCCGTATTCGAACAAGCCCTATGTCAATTTCTACGCGACCAAGCGGATCGGCGGCGCTGTTACCAATTCGGAAGCGATCAAGCTGATGCGGTTTGCCGTTAGCTAAACCCGTTTCCAAAATCGTTTCGTCATTCCCGCGAAAGCGGAAATCCATCTCCTGCACTCTCTACCAATTCACAGCTTAGGAGCTGGACCCCCGCCTGCGCGGGGGTGACGAAGCGTGCGTAAGACAAGGCGATCAATCATGACCCCCTATATTTTTCAACGCGGAGAGACAATCACGCTCGCGCTCGATGCAATGACCGGCGACCCCGCGAGCGTGACTTCGCTTGTCGCACAGTTAAAGGCGCTACCGCCCGGACGCAGTAGCGTTGATGCGTCGGTTCCGATTGCCGCGAGTTTTGCGGTAAGTCCCAGGGCCGCAACTGGAGATAATCTGGCAGGCTGGACCTTGAGCATTGATGCCAGCGCCAGTGCAGCACTCGCACCCGGAAACTATCTCGCCGATGCACGGCTTGGCGTAGCAGGCGGCGTGGTGATTACCGAAACCGTTGCACTACGTATCCGCGAAGCGGTGTCGGCATGACCATGCTGCTGCAATGGCGGCGGCCAGAACCACAGATCGTCACACAGTGGCGCGGCCCGGATGGCAGCGTGATGGCACAGCTTTTCACGCAAGCGCCGCAATCCCTGCCCACGCTTATTGGGCCCCCTGGCGTTGTCGGCCCTGCTGGCCCGCAAGGTCCGGTCGGCCCAGCCTATGACTTTTCTAGCGCCGTCATCGACGGCGGCGTTTTTACCTAAAGGATTTCTTATGCCCAGATTACAATTGAAACGCGGTTTGAAGGCTAACTTGCCGTCCGCCGCAATGCTTGCCGGAGAAGCGCATTTCACCACCGATCGCGGAACGATGCATGTGGCAACAGCCGCGACAACCAAACTGCCGGTCGTACCCGCGATAGACGATCTGACCGCAGTCGGTGCGGTCGACGGAGCAGCCGACTTGATCCTGATCCATGATGCCTCGGCTACCGGACAAAAGGAAATGAAGATCACCGTCAACGCGCTTAAAACCGCGATGAATATCCCAGCATCCGACCTCGACGAGAAAGCTGCAGTCGTCGCGGGTGGCACATCAGGTTACATCTGGGGGACGAACGGCACCGACGGCGTGGTCCGCATGAATACGTCGATGACCTGGACCAAGGATGCTGGAAACGCCTTCGTCACGCTTGCTGTAGGCGATATCGACTGCGGAGTGTTTTAGGTTATGCCAAGCCTCGCACACAAGCGCGGCACATTGGCGCAGATTGATGCGGCGGCATTGGCCAGCACACTTAAGGCGGGCGAGATTTATCTCATCACCGACCAAGGACGGCTAACTGTTGCCACAGCCACCAATGCACATGTGCCGCACGCCAAATCTAGCGAAGCCAGTGGCGGAGCCGATCCGTGGATCTGGACCAAGCTCGCCGCAGACGTCGCCAACAGCGCAGTGACGCTGGCGCCGGTGACAGGATTATCTTTCACCGCGGCAGCCAACACAACCTATTTGGTCGATGTCATTGGAGCATTTCAGTCTGCGGCAACGACGACAGGCATAGCCCTCGCGCTCGACATTCCTTCTGGCAGCATAATAGGGCGATCAGCACATACGACTTCTGCAACTGGAATGGCTAGCTGTGAGCAGATTGCTGATAACGCGACGACTGGTGCTACTACTGGTGTTCGTGCGGCAGCCACTAACGTGCCAATCGAGGGACGTTTCGTTGTTGCTGTCGGCGCAACCGGAGGCACTGTCCAACTGCAGTTCCGAAGCGAAGTGGCGGCAAGTGCGGTCACGATGAAAGCCAACCTTACCGCGATGGGCCGCCGGGTAATCTAACCCCAAAAAAGGATAATGTTATGTTGAGCGTTTCACCGCTCATCCCCGACAGCGCAATGCTGGACGGGGTGAGAGAATATTTGCGCCTCGATTACGCGCATGACGATAGTGGTCTCGATGCCATTTTACTTGCCGCGATCAATCAGGCCGAGAACTGCACCGGTCAAATCTTGATCCAGCGAGAGGCCCGGCAAATGATCTCAGCGGGTTCCGATTGGCAGATATTGTCCGCCTTTCCGGTGGTCTCTGTCCAGTCGGTGACAGGCATTCCAGCAGAAGGCGCACGCTTCGCGCTGTCGCCAGACGCCTATGTGTTCGAACACGGATTTGACGGCACAGCCAGATTGCGCGTTAAGCAGCCCGGCATCGCCGGACGCGTCGAAGTGGCGGTGATCGCCGGACTGGCAGCAAGTTGGTCGGCCTTACCCGAAGCATTGCGGCTCGGCATTCACCGGATCGCCGCGCACGGCTTTGAGCAGCGCGATGGTAGCGGCACGTTGCCTGAAAGCGCGCTCGCCTTGCTAAAGCCTTGGCGCCGGATCCGTCTGAAATGAGCGGCGAGTTCGCGGGCACCCTGCGCGAAAGGGTGGGCATTGAAAAGCGTCTAGGCGACCGCGATCAGCTCGCCGGAGCAACGGGGAGCTATCTCTATAAAGGCGTCGCGGCGGCATCGGTAATGCCCTTGATCGATGCAGGCCTGGTCGAGGCGCAAAGCCTGTCGGCCATGCCGCGCTGGAACGTTACCATGCGAAAGCGTGACGACATGAGCCAGAAAATCCGCCTGACATGGCGGGGCAAATATCTCGCGGTAAAAAGCCTGCATAGCGACCCGCGCGAACCAGCGCAGATGGTGCTGACCTGTGAGGAAATACGGTGAGGCTTTCGCTGCTGGAAAAAGCAGGGTTGACCCTTGCCGAGCGAGCAGCGCGCCGCGCCCGTGACCGCTTGCTTGCCCGCACGCCGACCCCGCCCGGCGTCATTACAGAACCACATCCCAACGGCATTTTGCTGACGGGAAAGCGCCTGCGCCAACGGATCATCACCGACCCAAAACTGAGGAATCTTTTCCGATGAGCAATGCACATCTGATTTTGCAATCCGCTGTCCGTTCCGCGATTGAAGCGCACCCGGCACTCGCGCTCACGCTGACAGGGATTTATGACGGGCCGCCACCACGAGCCCCCTTTCCCTATATCGCCTTTGCCGATTCCCCGGTCACCGATTGGAGCACCAAGACCGAGGAAGGGCGCGAGCTGCGCGTGGCGCTCAACATCTGGGACGACGGCGAGGAAGCCGCGCGGCTGCATATTCTAATTGGTCATGTCGAAGATGCGATTTCCGCCATGCCGCGCGACCTTCCGGGTTGGCGGATCGCAAGCAGTGTCTTTGTCCGCTCCTTCGTATCGCGCGACCCCGCGGGTCCCTGGGCCGCCTTGATCGAACAGCGCGTCCGCATGCTGGCGCAATAATCAAAACTCAATCACCCCAAATCTGGAGAAAATTTATGCCCGCAGAAAAAGGCAGCGCCTTCCTGTTAAAGGTTGGCGACGGCGCAAGTACGCCCGTTTACACCACAGTCGCCGGACTGCGCACCACGCAGCTGTCGATCAACGGCGACGGCGTCAACATCACCAATAAAGGCTCCGCAGGATGGCGCGATTTACTGTCTGGCGCTGGTGTGCGTTCGGTCTCGGTTTCGGGCGCGGGGGTCTTTACCGGCTCCTCGGCTGAAACGCGGATCAAGAACCACGCCCTTGCCGGCCAGATCGACGATTATGAGTTAAGCTTTGAAAGCGGTGAACGGATACACGGCAAGTTCCTTGTGGCGCGGCTCGATTATGCCGGGGATTTCAACGGCGAGCGTAGTTACACATTGGCGCTTGAAAGCTCGGGGCCGGTGGTGTCGCTATGACGCACGCCATCAATCATACCGCAAACAAAGCGCGCGGCGAAGCAGAGGTGGCGGGGTACAAGTTGCGCCCTAGCTTTACCGCGCTTGTAGCCGCCGAAGAAGAACTTGGTTCGCTCCTCGCGCTTGTCGAACGCGCGGCAGAAGGCAGCCTGAAATTGTCCGAAATCGTGGCGCTGTTCTGGCATTGCCTTTCGGTCCAAGAGACGATCACTCGCGACGCTTTTGCCGAACAAGTGGTTGCGGGCGGTCTCGCCAAAGCAACCCCTGCGCTCAAGTCCATATTGTCGCAAATTCTTGCCGGAAAGTAGTTTCGCACATGCCCCTTAGCGAGAACGCAGCGATGCTCTGCGGCCAATTTGCCGTGCACTTCGGATGGCGCCCGCAAGAGTTTTGGGACGCAACGCCGCATGAAATCCTCTGCATACTCACGGCGCTTCAGCCCGACATCGCCGACCCGCCCGATAGTAAGCTGTTGGCACAATTGATGGAGACTTTTCCCGATGGATGAAGAAATTGACCGGCTGCTCGTTGCCGTCCGGGCCGACACGCGCGGTTTTGCCCGTGACGTTGCCAGCATGCGCGCCGAAATCGACGGACCGTTTTCTGGCAGCATCGGCCAAGCCGGGCGGATCCTTGAAAATAGCCTTTTGGGTGCCATCGGCAAGGGCAAGGCGGGATTTGCCGATTTCCGCAGCTTCGCGCTTTCAGTGCTCGGCGAGATTGCAAGCGCGGCCATTCGCGGTGGGCTAACCAGCCTTGTCGGGCCGGGGCAAGGCAAGCTTGTTGGCTCGCTCACTTCGCTTGTCGGCGGCTTGCTGGGTTTGCCCGGCCGCGCCACCGGCGGCCCGGTTTCGCCTGGTCAGGCATACCGCGTTGGCGAAAACGGCCCCGAGCTTTTCATGCCGACATCTAGTGGGCGGATTGAGGCAAATGGCAGCATTCGTAGTAGCGCCGCCAACATCAACATGACGATCAACATTTCGGATAACGGCCAAGGCAGCGCGCCAGACGGCCTTCGCCGCTCTTCGCGACATGTCGCGCGCGCGGTCCGCCAAGCGCTACAATCCGGGGAGAGCTGATCATGCCTTACTGGCTTTGCGACAAACGTGACGGGCAGGATAGCGCCCCGCTGATGCGCTTTGATCCGCGATACTGGACGGTCAATTTTCCGCGACCTGCCATGGCAAGCGTTGTCACTATTGCGCCCGATGCGCTGCGTGTGGATGCAAGCTTCTACCACGCCGACGAGCTGGTCGGGCTAATCTGGGACAGCGAAGACCGGATAGACCACCCGCTGCTCGCTTATGAAACCAACCGCGATTACCGGCGACTGACCCTGAAATTCCGCTGGCGTTCCGCGGGGATCTTGCCGCTCGATGCAATCAACGGTCCAGTGCTAACCTTGGTCGGCCGCGACGCGTCGGGCGCTCCAAAAGCATGGTACGTTCGGCTTTGGAACTATGCGGCCGGAACGCCCGAAGACGCGCAGATTACGATCCCGTTTAGCGACATTTCGGGCGGCTTCCTTTTGCCGCAGGAAGCCGACCCTGTGTTCGCTGGCGACATCGACCAGATGTTTATCTCGGTTGTTGCCGCAAGCTTTGACAACAGCAACACTCCCTTTGCCAGTGTAGCCGAGGGCTGGGTAGAACTGTCCGATATCCGCTGCGACGGAGCGGGTGTTATGCTCGATACCGGCGACGTAATGTTACCCGAGCACGCACTGAAAATGGCAACGGGTTATGACGATAGCTACAACCAGACGCCCGAACGGATGGTCCGCAACATTCACGCCCTCGGTTACCGCGGCCTGATCAACCATTATGTCGGGATGAGCCATTATTACAGGCTCGATCCACTCGCTGGCGGCCATTATGTGAGCTTGGGTGGCGGCGCGCTCAATGGCCCGTGCGCGAAATGGCACCGGCATCTTGCGGATTCCGCGAAGGTCTACGGCTTTGATCTGATATTCTCGCTTTCCTACGAACTATTCGATGCCAATTGCTGGAACGACTGGAAGCAACGCGCCGAAAACGGCGATGCAGCACTGACAGGATGGGTGCCGCCGTCAGCCTTGCTATCGCCCGCACATGACGGCGCGATTGCCTATCTGGCAGCAGTTGCGCGCGCTTTTGTCTATATTCAAAAGCTTGCTGGCCTGCCGGTAAAGTTTCAAATTGGCGAGCCCTGGTGGTGGGTGATGCCCGACAAACGCATTTGCTTGTATGACGCAGCGGCGACGGCAAAATTCGGCGCACTATCGGTCAGCATCGCTAGCATCAATGGCCCAAAGACTGCACCGCAAATCGCGATGCTCGACAAAGCGGGCGAATTGCTTGCGACCTCGACCAATACTATTTTTGCGGCGGCCAAAACCGAAGCGTTACCGCAATCGGCGGAGACGTTGCTTCTCGCGTATCTGCCCTCAATCCTCGATGATGCCGCATCCGAGGCGCGCCGCGCCAATGTGCCGGTCGGTTGGGCCAATCCAGCTTTCGATATTCTGCAGCTCGAAGACTATGATTGGGTCACGACCGCCAACCACGGCGCGACAATCAGAGGCATCGCCGAAATGGAGAGCCGTCTGGGCTACCCGAGAGCCAAGCAGCATTATTTCGCGGGCTTTGTCCTGAACGCTACCGAAAAGGCGCAGTGGCGTGACATTGCTCTCGCAGCGCAATCGGGAATCGACAGGAATACATCCGAGAATTTCGTCTGGGCTTATCCGCAAGTCGCGCGCGACGGTTTCACTTATTTTCAAATATCTACCGCAGAGGAGAGCGAAGTGCGAAGCTTTGACGATATAATGTTCCCGCTGGCCATCGGACAACAGGCCGAGCTGGTGACCGCGTTTTCGACGAACATCGTTGCATCGCTTTCGGGGCATGAACGGCGCAATTCCGACTGGGCCGATGCGCGATTATCTTATGATGTCAGCCCTGGTGTAAGGTCCGAAGCCGACATGCAAATGCTGGTCCAGTTCTTCCGCGCAAGACGAGGTCCAGCCGTCGGCTTTCGTTTTCGTGATCCATTCGATCACAGTTCGCACGGTATGACCGGCGTGCCCGAAGCTACTGACCAGTCGCTTGGTAACGGCGACGGCGTGCGCACCAAATTCGCGCTGCTAAAACACTACGGCGAAGGCGCCGAAACGCAACAACGCCGGATCTCGCGACCCGTTGAGACGAGCGTGGTCGTTGCACTGAACGGCATGATTACTAGCGGCTGGAGCCTTGGCGAATTTGGCGAAATTGGCTTTTCACAAGCCCCTGCGCCGGGTCAGGCGGTAACCGCTGGCTATTATTTCGACGTGCCAGTCCGTTTTGCCAGTGACCAGCTCGCGGTTAGTGCCACAACATTTGGTGCAGGCTCGATGCCCGACGTCTCGTTAATAGAAATCCGGGAAGCATCATGATCAATCCCTGGCTAGCCGGCCCGGTAACCAGCGGTGCTTATGCGTGGCGACTGGAACGGCGCGACGGAGTGACTATCGGGATCACGTCGCATGACCACAATTTAGAAATGGGCGGCTTGCTATATCGCTCCAGTCCGGGACTGGAACCTGCAACAATCTTGCATAGTTCGGACCTTGAAAACGACGGGTTGGAAATACGCGGTGCGATCGACAACGACGCGCTGAACGAAGAAAATCTATTCGCCGGGCGCTGGGACAATGCGCGTCTGACTATATCCCTGATCAACTGGACCGATCCGGACACCGCGCCGCGCGTTTTGGCGCACGGTGTGCTTGGCGAGATTTCCACGCAAGACGGTGCGTTCGAGGTCGGCGTCAACAGCCTGAAGGCGTTGCTCGACCGCCCTGCCTTTCCAGTCACCTCTCCGCATTGCCGCGCACAATTTTGCGATGCGGCTTGCGGATTGAGCCGCGAGAGATTTCGCCATGTCGCGAGCGTTCAGTCGGCAGCGGGCAATGTCATCACATTTGATCCAGAGTTAAGCGCGCTAAACGGCAATGCCAGCTTTGGCAGGCTGCGTTGGTTGCAGGGAGAGAATTGCGGCTATGTAAATTGCGTCGTGGCCAATGCTGGTAGCGTTGTCACTTTGGCCGAAGCACCGCGATTCCCAGTTCTGGCCGGCCAGCGCGCGGAGATATTCGAGGACTGCGACAAAATGCTCTCCACTTGTGCGACGCGCTATGGGAACGCGATCAATTTCCGCGGCGAACCGCATTTGCCGGGCAATGATTTGCTGATGCGCTATCCGGGGAGTTGACAATGTTTGACCCTAAACAAAATGGTGTCGCAACGCGCGCATTGGAACTGGTTGGTACGCCGTTCAAACTGCATGGTCGAAGTCCGCAATACGGGCTGGACTGTGTTGGATTGGTCGCCGAATGTTTGCGTAATGTGGGGATCAAAATTGATCCGTTGCCACGCTATTTTTTGCGTGGCGATTATAGCCAAATAGCCGCACGGTTTCTGTGCGAACCGGATTTTGTTTTGATCGAAAACGAAGGCGCGGAACCTGGCGACATAATTCTCGTGCAGATCGCAGCAGACCGGCAGCATTTTCAAGTTATCACGCGGGCCGGGCTTGTCCATGCGCATGCCGGATTGGGTCGCATAGTGCTCAGCCCGACTGAACCCGAATGGCCCATATTGCGACGCTGGCGTTGGAGAACCTGAAATGGCAACCTTAGTTTTGACCGCCGTTGGCTCTGCCGTCGGCGGCCCTGTTGGCGCGGCGATAGGCGCGATTCTGGGATCGCAAATCGACAAAGCCGTCATTGGCGCAGTCACCCCAAAAAACAATGGCCCGCAGCTGAAAGACCTATCGGTCCAAACATCAAGCTACGGCACACAAATACCCGCGACCTTTGGTGCCATGCGCGTGGCAGGTTCGGTGGTTTGGGCAAGCGATTTGCTGGCGACAAATGCAACCAGCGGCGGCGACAAGGGCGGCACGGCGTCGACAACAAACAGCTATTCGGTGCATTTGGCGGTGGCATTGTCTTGTAAGCCACTGTTACGCGTCGGTAGAATTTGGGCAGACGGCAATTTGCTGCGCGGCGCGGCGGGCGACTTCAAAGTCGCAACGGGCTTTCGATTTTACCAAGGGCATGGCGACCAACCGCTCGATCCTCTTATCGCAGCGGCCGAAGGGCCGGGAACATGCCCGGCCTTTCGCGACGTAGCTTACGCCGTTTTTGAAAACCTCAACCTTGCGGAATATGGCAACCGAATACCCTCGCTGACATTCGAGATATTCGAACGCGAAGATTCTGTGGCTGTTTCCGATCTGGTGTCGGAACTTTCAGACGGTTTGATAGCCGGCACCAGCGCCGAGATGCTGAGTGGCTATGCGGCGTCTGGCAGCAGTGCCAAAGCCGCCTTGGCTCCGCTATTTGACAATCTGCCTATTGCGACGCGGGCCTCCGGGAAAATCGTTGAAGCCTTCGATATTTCGGCAAACGCAACTCTGCTAGCTCCGGCAATTGCAACATATCATAATAACAAGCGCCTTCCCAGCGTTCAGAGGAGTTCCGCACGAAGCCCGTCGCTATCCTCGCCAGTTTCGCTGCGCTATTTTGACCCGGCACGCGATTATCAGCCCGGCGTTCAATCAAGCCGGGGCGATCTCGGGACTGGCCAAGCGCAAGTGGTGGAATTTGCTGCATCGTTAAGTTCGGCTGCGGCCAGTCGGTTGGCGAGCAACATTTCACGCACGCAATCATCGGGACGGCAAAGTCTAAGCGGCCATTTCAGCGATAACGCAGCTATGATTGAAGCCGGAGATCTGGTCAACATCGCAGGTGTTAGCGGCAATTGGCGGATCAAAGAAATTGAGCATTTTTCCGGGCATAAGCGGTTCTTGGCCACGCCGGAACACGCGCTATCGGGCCAACCGGATTCTTCTGATCCAGGACGCAATCAGTCCGCGCTCGACCTGTTGCATGGCCCGACTCGGATAGTTGCATTTGAATTGCCCGCAATGGGCGTGGTTGATCCCGGCAAGCCGGTGGTTGCAATCGCGGCTTGCGGCACAAGTGCAGGTTGGCGATCTGCGGCGTTGTCTGCGATGGTGGGCAGCGCTGAATATGATATTGGCCGCATCGCCTCACCAGCAGTGATCGGGCAAACGGTTAATGCCCTTCCGCCGCATAGCCCGCATTTGATTGACGCCCGCAACCGTCTGGTTGTCGATCTCGCCCATAGCGGATTGTTGCTCCCGCTGTCTCCAGTTTCTGCGTTGGTTTGGGCCGGCGGTGAGATATTATCATACGCAAACGCCGAGCAAACCGGCGCGGCACGATATGAACTTTCTGACTTGCGCCGCGGACTTTTTGGAACGGGCAATAAGGTGCAAGGCCATGTTGCTGGTGAAGATTTTGTGCTGCTCGAACCTGACAACCTAATGCTGCTCGAAAATGATAGCCTGCTTGCACTCCAGAACTTTCAAATATTCGCGCAGGGCATTGGCGACGAAACGCCAGTTGCAACGCCAATCACAATCGCTGGGTTGGCAACATTGCCGCGGGCGCCAGTGCATGGGCGCGGTCAGGTCGATCAGCAAGGCACCCTGCGCCTCAGCTGGATCCGGTTGCCCCGCCTTGATCTTGGTTGGCGCGACGGGATCGAGCAGCCAGTTATCGAAGAAACCGAACGTTATTCCATCACGTGCGAATCGGACAGTGGAAATTTGGAAGTATGGCAGGTCTCCCAAACGGATTTTGCCCTATCGGCGGCGGAATGGTCGACCCTTCTGAGTGCTGCAGGCCCAAATGGCCGGTTTTCTGTTCGTCAGGTCGGGAAATTCGGCGTTTCACCTGCGCTTTTGATCCCGTTTGCAAGCATCATTTAGTCCACACCATTCAACTTTGGAGGAATATATGCCCACTTTGGCGAGTCCGCGCTTTTCGGTACCGTTTCTAGAAACCGGCCAAGCGCAAAAGGAGCTGACCCATAATGAAGCGATTTTCGCGGTCGATAGCCTTTTACATCCGGTCGTCGAAGGTTCGCTCGCGACGCCACCTGCGACATTGAACGAAGCAGATGCAGGGAAAAGCTGGATCATTGGCGCGAATGCATCGGGCGCGTGGGCGGGTAAAGTAGGCCAAATTGCCTGTTGGACGGGTGCAAGCTGGCGCTATCATTTGCCCGTAGAGTGCATGACAGTTTTCGATAAACTACTGGGAATAAAGTGTATTTTTCGCAACGGCTTATGGGTACAGCCGACATCCATTGCCGCACCAAACGGAGGAACCACCATCGACCCCGAAGCGCGCGCAACCATCGCGCAAATTCGAGAGTTTCTTTTCAATACCGCGCAAATACCTGCCTAAGCCGACTCCTGAGCAGCAATGATACGGTATAGAAACTTGCGAGACTATAGCTTAAATGCCTTCAATAAATGCCACAATTTCGCGAAAGGCGACATTTTAGCAACAGTTTAAGCTAAAGTTCGCTTGCATCGGCGAAACGGACTCGGTAGGAAAGTCCTCTCGAATTATGTTCCTAATAAAAGTGAAGGGGAAAGTTGATGCGTAAGCTAGCCATCAGTTTGGCACTCGCTTCCACTGCTCTGGCATCACCGGCTTTGGCCCGCGATGACCAGTGGTATGTTGGAGTCGATGGCGGTGCCATGATTGTTGAAGATCCTAATCTGTTGATCACGCCACCGCTCGCGGGTATTACGGCCACTATTGATCAAGATATTGGCTATGATTTTGGCGGCGTGGTTGGTTATGACTTTGGTGGATTCCGCTTGGAATCAGAAGTTTCGTATCGCGAAGCTGATCCGAAATCTATCAGCTCTGCTGCTCCGTCCATTCCAGGTAGTCCTCCGCCCAAAACAGCGCTGATGGCCGCGGGATCATACCCAACGCGCGGCGACATCAATGCATTGAGCTTCATGGTCAATGGTCTGCTCGACTTCGGTGCTGATGATGGCCTGCAAGGCTTTATCGGCGGCGGCGTTGGTGTAGCGCGCGTCGACATCCATAACATCTTTGCAGATCCATGGTTGGCAGACTCGGACACCGGTTTTGCTTGGCAAGCTCTTGCTGGCGTACGCGCTCCGATCAGCGACAGCTGGGATGTGGGATTGAAGTATCGCTTCTTCAACGCAGACAATATTGATCTGGTTGACCGCTTGGGCCGCAATGTTTCGACCAAGATGCGTTCGCATTCGTTGATGGGCAGCCTCATCTATAACTTTGGTGGTGAACCTGAGCCAATGCCTGTTGTTGCGCCTCCGCCGCCTCCGGTTGAGGAATATGTGGCTCCTCCGCCACCTCCGCCTCCTCCGCCGCCAGAAGTAACCTGCAACACAGGCCCTTACATCGTGTTCTTCGATCTTGATAAGTCGAACCTAACCGATACGGCGACTTCAACACTCGACAATGCTGTAGCACAATATGGTAACTGCGGAAACGCACGCGTCATGCTGGCTGGTCACACCGATAGCTCGGCGTCGGCTGGCTACAACGTGGCCCTGTCACAACGTCGTAACGCTACAGTTCGGGCATATCTCGAATCTCGCGGTATCTCCGGTGGCGTAATCTCGAACGAAGCATTCGGCGAAACGGTACAGCGCGTACCAACCGCTGACGGCGTTCGCGAACCGCAAAACCGTCGCGTTGAAGTGACTTACGGACCGGGCTCAGGCAACTAAGCTAAGTCTGCAACGAATCGGAAAGGCGCTGTCAGCAATGACGGCGCCTTTTTTGTGCTCGCTTAATATACGCAGCTTATGAGGACCTACAGGCGACACTTAATGCGCCGTGAGCCAAACCAATAGAGTTTGAGCAAAGTGTGTCGGAACGGATGCGCGCCAATTAGATTTCCCAATCAACTACATCGATGGCTATGCAGCAACGCTCTCCCGTTCCCCGGAAGCTGCTTGCAAGAGTTTTTGTTCGAGCGCCTTCAACCGCTGTTTATTCTCAATCTTTCCGCCCAACAGGTCTGTCAGATAAAATGTATCAACTGCCCTCTCGCCATATGTTGCGATATGGGCGCTGTGTAAAGTGACCTTTGACTGAAACAATGCATGCGCCAAATCATAAAGAAGCGCCGGTCGATCATGAGCATTCACCTCAATCACGCTGAAACGGTTTGAGGCTACATTGTCGATCAAGACGGCAGGCGCAATCCGGAAGGCTTCAGCGCGGCGCAATGCAACCGCCTTGTTCGCCAAGAGTGGTGCGATCGGCCCACGATTAGCCATCGCATCGGTAACCAATCGTTTCAACCGCTTGATCTGTTCCGCTTCGTGAAATGGTTTGCCATAAGGGTCTTGCACAAGGAAATTGTCTATGGCCATGCCATCGCTGCCTGTATGGATACGCGCATCAATGATGTTACCGCCGGCCAAGTGGATGGCCCCAGCAATGCGGTAAAATAATCCAGGGTGATCGGCGGCATAGACGCTTATCAGCGTCGCACCTCGTTCTGGATAATAACAAGCATCAATCGCGAGATCAGCATCAAGATTTGCCACCACGTGGCGAACATTACGCAATATGATGTCATCAGGTTCTGCAATCCAATATGGTCCCGGCAATCGCTTGACGATCTTGGCGAATTCTTTTTCCGGCAATCTCAGTGCCAGCTTCAAATTGTTCTGTTTTTCAGCAACGCGTTCATCTCGGCCGCGTTGTTTGTGGCCGAGGCGAAGAACCTCCTCAGTTGCTTCAAAAAGATCAGACAGCAGCTGCCGCTTCCAACTGTTCCAGACGCCGGGCCCTACCGCGCGAATATCGACAACCGTCAAGACAAGAAGCAGCCGCAACCTCTCGGGAGATTGCACCAATTGCGAGAAATCCAATATTGTTTTAAAATCAGAAAGATCACGCTTGAATGCGGTTGCTGACATCAACAAATGATTACGCACAAGCCAAGCCACTGCTTCGGTTTCTGCGGGGCTCAAACCCAATCTCGGACAGAGTTGCAGGGCAACTTCTTCTCCCAAAATGCTATGATCGCCGCCGCGACCTTTGGCTATGTCGTGTAATAAAGTGGCGACGAATATCACCCGCCTGCCAACGATCTGCTTCATAATTGCGCTGGCTAGCGGATGGTCATCGATATGCTCACCGCGACCGATGCGAGCCAATAGCCCAATGGCCCTGATACTATGTTCATCCACAGTATAATGATGATACATGTCGAATTGCATCTGTGCGACGACCCGGCGGAAATCAGGAATGAAACGTCCGAACACACCAGATTCGTTCATCCAACGAAGCACTGTTTCGGGATCGCGTGCAGAAGTCAGCACATCCATGAACATTGCATTTGCGCCCGCGCTTTTCCGCACAACATTATCGATTAGCTTCGCATCACGTTGTGCCAGCCGCATCGTCAAAGGGTGAATTTCCAAAGCATATCTGTCGGCAAGCTGATACAGCTCAATCAAGCGCGTCGGGTCCGCCGCAAAAAAATCATCGTCTGGACAGGCTAGGCGACCTCGGTCTAGCTTAAAACCATTTAGCTTTTTGGGCTTTCGGGCAAAGCTTGGAATGAAGCGGTTGCCGCGCTTGGCATGGCTTTCATCCAAATGTGCCAAGAACAAACCCGTTAAGTCTCCGACAGTTTTTGCGTTCAAGAAATAATATTGCATAAAGCGCTCGACCGCCGAGCGTCCCGGTCGATCCGAGAAATTCATGCGAGCAGCAATTTCCCTTTGCATGTCAAATGTCAGCCGGTCCTCCGCTCGACCCGCGAGGCTGTGCATGTGGCAACGCACTGCCCAAAGGAAATTCTCGGCTTTTTCAAAGCGCCGATACTCCTCCGCTGAAAACAGCTTTACGTCGACGAGCGCAGCAGCCGATTTGACTTGGTGAATATATTTCCCGATCCAGTACAGCGTGTGCAAATCGCGCAATCCGCCTTTACCGTCTTTGACATTGGGTTCCACGACATAGCGACTATCGCCCATTCGCCTGTGGCGGTCTTCGCGCTCAACCATTTTTAGGCGCACAAATTCCGGGGCAGTTCGCCCAACAACTTCCGCCCAAAAGCGATTGCTGGCTTCCTGGTAAACTTCACGGTCACCCCATACAAACCGGCTTTCCAAAAGCGCTGTTCGAATAGTTAGATCCTCTTGAGCCAATTTCACCGTTTCATCGAGCGATCGGCTCGATTGCCCAATTTTTAGGCCCAAATCCCACAATATGTAGAGCATCGCTTCGACAACTTGTTCGGCCCAAGCCGTTCGTTTGTAGGGCGTTACAAAAGCCAGATCGACGTCACTGTGCGGGGCCATTTCGCCCCTGCCGTAACCGCCAACCGCAAGCAATGCGATACGTTCCGCCTTCGTGCGATTGCCCGCTGGATGGAGATGCTCCGTCACATAGTCAAAAATCAACCTAATTATCTGATCGATCAAAAAGGCTTGCTCGCGCGCTGCCCTATATCCTTTTCCCGGCTCGCACTGCAGTCTCTGGTCAATTTCACTTCGCCCTGAGGCCAAAGCTTGCCCTAAAATTTCCTTTACTGCTTTTCGACTTTCCAAAGGTCCGTTGTGGTGCACCGCCTCGCCAATCTGCTCGGCTAGAACCTTGCGATCGATAATTGCACGCTTGGCAGAAATGGGGTGCATCGGAGCATTCATTGCGCTTCAGTATAGGCACATTAGAAGCAATGGAAAGCACACTGCTCGATCTCGCAGTGCTTATCTTTTTTTCATGCTCGCATTAAACTGTTCACGCAGCAATTTCCGGTCAATTTTCTGCGTGCCCAGCCGCGGTAATGCTTCAGCACTCTGCCAGAAATGAACCGGCACCTTGAAGGGTGCAAGGCGTTCCGCAAGGAACTCTTGCAACTCTGCTGAGGTCAGTTTTTTGCCGGGTTGCAAGAAATAGATGATCCCGGGAACCTCGCCGAAACGCTCGTCTTCGATTCCGAACACCGACAGTTCGGCAATAGCGGGATGCACGTAAGCTGCCGCCTCGACTTCGGTGCAGCTAATATTCTCACCACCCCGGATGATGATGTCCTTGATGCGGTCGACAATGAACAAATAGCCTTCGGGATCGAGATAGCCCACATCGCCCGTCCGGAAATATCCATCTTTGGTAAAGGCCGTCTCAGTGGCATCGGGATTGTTCCAGTAGCCGTTGAAATTGGCAATTGTCCGAATACAAACCTCGCCTCGTTCTCCCTGCGCCACAGGAACCCCTGCGCTATCCAAGATCGCAAGGTCAACCAACGGTTTGGTCGCGGGGCCAGTACTGTCAGGTTTAGCAACATAGTTGTCTGTGAAATTGCCGCACCCAACGCCGTTCGTTTCAGTTAGACCGTATCCAATAAGCGGAAAGCTCCATGGCATATCGTCTTTAAGCTTACGGACATGTTCAACGGGTCGCGGAGCACCGCCCGCTGCAAATCCTGTACAGCTGGTAAGATCATATTTATGGCGATTCCTGTGAGTTAAAATTTCATAGCTCATGAGCGGCACACCCACAAAATAAGTTATTTTTTCTTGCTCGATTAGGCGCATAGCTTCTTCGGCGTCCCATTTCGGCATCAGAACCATTTTTCGGCCGATAGCAAAACTGAGCAACACCACTGGCACTGCGGCGGTCACGTGAAACAGCGGAACGTTAAGAAGCGTAGCCGGTTGTAGCGCCGAGAGAGTTCCGGCTGCCTGCATCAACTCGAACAATACCATTGTTTGCCCGACATAGCTCATCGCACCTTGCACCACGCCGCGATGATCGGACCACGCACCCTTCGATTGGCCGGTGGAACCTGATGTATAAAGGATCGTCGCGTTGTCGAGCGGGTCAATGGCTGGAAGCGGTGTTGTACTATCGCCTCCACGGGCCAGCAACGCAGACAGACCTTCGAGCGGCATGCAATCATGTTGCATAAGAATGATTTCACTTTGACCAATGTCTGATCCGGCAAGTCTTTCCGCGCGCTGATCATCGGCAATCACATAGCGACACGCTACCATGTTTATGCCGTCGGCCAGTTCCCCGCCTTGCCACCAGCCGTTGAGTAAAGTTGAAACACCGCCAGCCATGATGATAGCCATATGGACAATGATCCAATTGGCCGAATTGCGCGCTGCAATCCCCACCCGGTCGCCTTTTTGCAAGCCGTAGCCATCGACCAATCCGCCAGCGACCGTCCGGGCAGCGGCGTAGCACTCTCCAAAAGTGAGGCGGATGTCGCCATCCACAAGAAATGTTTTGTCCGCATGAAGGTGACAGAAATAGGCCAAGTAATCCGACAGATTTGGCGGAGCCTTTGCAATCATCGGGAGCTGAACGCCGAATTTTTCAACATATGTAATTGCCAACGGACCGTCTGGCATCATCATCTTTTCCACAGTATCCGCGATGCTTTTGTCGAGCTGAGTCAGCATGATCGATTCTTTCCTTTACACTTTGTCCCCCTTCTATTTGGCTCTATAAGAAAGTCAAAATAAGAGAGGGTTTGATAGTGCTTTTAGAAACCGCAGCAGCCGGAACCGAGTTCATAAGATATGCTGATTTGGGCATTGGCCCAGTGGCGCTCGACTTGGGCTTTTTCCAACTGCGTTGGTATTCGCTTGGATATCTTGCGGGAATTATCTTGGGCTACTGGTGGGTGGTCCGCATGCTGAAAAAGCCCGGCGCGCCTATGTCGGTAGAACATGCAGGTGACATGATCCTTTATGCGACACTCGGCATTTTGTTGGGCGGGAGATTGGGATATATCGCCTTTTACGAACCGTCGATTCTCTCCGAGCCGGGACGCATATTGAAGCTCTGGGAAGGCGGCATGTCATTACACGGCGGCACTTTGGGAACTATCTTCGCGATCTGGCTCCACACCAAGAAACGTAACCTCTCCTTCCTTCGCGCTTGTGACTATATAGCTTGCGGTATTCCCTTTGGCCTATTCCTTGTCCGGCTGGCCAATTTCGCCAATAGCGAACTTTGGGGGAAAACCACCACAGTGTCTTGGGGGATCATCTTTCCCAATGGTGGCGATCTGCCACGTCACCCGAGTCAGCTGTACGAAGCACTTTTGGAAGGGTTGTTAATGGCAGCGATCCTTTGGCCGCTTTTTGCAAAAACAAGCGCTAGATATAAGCCTGGTTTCCTCTTTGGTACTTCAGCGCTTATATACGGATTTGCGCGCTTCACCATCGAGTTTTACCGCGAACCCGACGCCCAATTGCAGGAATTTGCGATCCGCACTGGCCTTAGCATGGGCCAATGGTTGACTGTCCCGATGATCATAGGTGGCCTTTGGCTTGTGATTACGGCTAATGGGCGCAGGCAGCGCGTGGAACCGATTACAGGCGCGCACAGTGTTGCATGAAAAAAACCAGACCGCTCAGTTGATCGCCAAGCAAATTGAGTTTGGCGGACCGATCAGCATTTCTGAATATATGCGGATTGCCAATAAGGCCTATTATGACAAGGCTGATCCTTTGGGCAAAGAAGGTGATTTCATTACTGCCCCTGAAGTAAGCCAGATGTTTGGCGAACTAACAGGTCTGTGGCTAGTGGATATTTGGCTGCGCGCGGGTAGCCCGGCCAACTGTCATTTTGTCGAGCTCGGTCCAGGCCGAGGCACTTTGGCTGCGGATTGCTTGGCTGCAATGGAGAAGTTTGGTTTTGCACCCGTCATTCATTTAATCGAGCAAAGCGAAACATTGCGCGCCAAACAAGCAGCAATATTACCAAAGGCAAAGACATACGACCGGATCGAAGATCTGCCCGATGACGGACCTTTGCTCATTGTGGCAAACGAATTTTTTGACGCGCTGCCAATCCGGCAGTTTATTTCAACACATGCCGGATGGCGCGAACGGGTACTTGCCCGCGACAAAGGCAGTAAATTTCTTCCCATGCCGGGGTCTCAACCCATGGATCATATTGTCCCTGCGGACTTACGCAATGCGCCCAATCACAGCATTTTCGAGACATGCCCAGAAGCTAGCAATATCATGTATGAACTCGCTTCCCGGCTAAATCACCAAGGTGGGGTACTGTTGATAATTGATTACGGCTATGCATTGCCGGGCCTTGGCAGCACATTACAAGCAGTGCGCAACCATCAATTCGCAGAACCGTTTGAGCGACCCGGTGAAATTGATTTGACCGCACATGTCAATTTTCTCGAGCTCGGCAATCTCGCACGAATGCGTGACTTACGCGTCAATGGACCCGTCGGCCAAGGCGAATGGTTGGAAAAATTGGGTATCAATCAGCGCGCCGATATGTTGGCACTTTCCAATCCAGAACGAGCCGATGAGATCGTTAGCGCGCGGAACCGACTTGTGGCAGGCGATCAAATGGGTAGCTTGTTCAAGGTTATGGCAATCAGCGCCCAAAACTGGGCCACGCCAGAAGGATTTGACCGGGCTGTACCTTAGAGAACGGCACCTTGGGTTTTCTGACCCTTAGCTCGCGAACCAATCTGAAATAGCGCTGGCAAGTTCATTAGCCACTTCGTTCATGGCGCCGCCTGCATTTTGCCCATTGATTATTGTAACGGGTCTGCGAACTTCAAACCGCCTTTTTTCAATGATTTGACCTTTGCTCAAACGCATTGCATCGAAAATCGCAATTGCCTGCATTTTGCCGCTATCGATACCGAACTCGACCAGTGTCCCTGACAATATCTGCTCTGCCTTGCTGCCCGCTTCTGCGTCGCTTAGGACCAAGCGTCCGCTTCGCGCTGTTAACGTTTCAATCATGAGATTCTGGAACAAAGTTGCAGGCTTCTCTGCCCAAACCGCATCCTTTAAATAAGCAAGCTGGCTATTGCCGAAATAGATGGGAAGCCGGTTTGTATTGAGCTTTTGCGGGACCAAAGGCGCCTGAACCACAAAGGCTTCCTTGGCCGTTCCTGCGCGCTGCGCTCCATTACCAAGGCTTTGATTGGAGGTCAAAACCAGCAACGATGGTACGGCCTTACTGCCGAAGCTCACGCACGCCGATAATAGCACCGCTGTAGCAAACGTGAATGCAAGCGCTTTGATGCGTGAACTTCTGCGTATGGGCGTCATTTTGGTCCCTTATTTCGATTTCTTTGGATCATAGTCAGGAAGCGGCCGTGCGCCGAGCAGGAAGCTAGAGCCGTCTTCATCAAGCCGCGACGATAGGGACTCTATCGAACGCGACAGCTTTTGTACGTCCCGCGCCAATTGGCTGAATTCAGGAAGCGTCTGCGTCGTTAACGTTTGAACCGCGGGATTTGTGCTCTTCAGCGTTGATTCCAACTGGCTAAGACCTCTATTGGCCGCGGCAAGAGTGGCACGCAGGTCTGCGATTGCGGGCTTGCCTTGCTCGTTCATCAGGGCGCTGGCATTATTTGCAGTAGCAGAAATTTCGTTCATTGCCGCGGCTGCCTGCTGCAAAGTGCGCCGCGATTCGGCAATGGCCAAGCGGCTGTCGCCGACGGCACCCTGAAGTGACGGCGCTTGCCTAGCCATCGTCCCTGAAAGATTTTCTACATTGCCCAAAATTCGCTCGATAGAGCCCTGATTTTTATCGGAAAGTATATTGGTCAGCCGTTCGGTCAGCGTCGACAAGCGCTCAAGCAGTAGTGGCGCACTATTGAGCAATTCGCCTAAAGCGCCGGGTTTGGTCGGGATTACAGGCCTATCGGCCGGACAGATAGATCTGCGGTTTTTGTCCGGACAGCTTATGGGAGCTGCACCTTTAACCGCACCGTCCAATTGAATTTCGGAAACACCGGTAAAACCAACACCGCTTATCGTAGCTGTTGTGCCTTGAAGAACTGGTACTTTTTCATCGATCTGGATACGGACCCGGACAAAGTCGGGGTCAGGCTCCCAAAGCTTGATTTCAGAAATCTGCCCCACAGGAACGCCGGAAAATGCAACGCTTGATCCTTTCGCCAAGCCATTGACCGATTGTTGAAAGAAAATGTCGTATTCCTTCTGACTACCTTCGTCATATCGCGATAGCCAAAGAAAAAACAATGCTCCCAGTATCAACAGGGCAAGCGTCACGATGCCCACCAAAATATGATTGGATTTGGTTTCCATATTGCCCCTTATGGTATTGATCGCAGGATGTTGTCCATGAGTTTTAGCTTACGCGACCAAATGCCCGCTCTTCGCGGCCCGTCCGCGCGGGCCAGTGAAATACTCGCGTATCCAAGGGTGATCGGTCGCCAATAGCTCGTCGATCTTACCGATGGCGATCACTTTCTCATCCGCCAAAACTGCAACACGGTCACATATAGCATAGAGGCTGTCCAAATCATGGGTGATGAGAAACACCGTTAACCCCATGGTTTCTTTCAAATTACGCGTCAGATTGTCGAATTTGGCAGCACCAATCGGATCTAGACCAGCGGTAGGCTCATCAAGGAACAATAGTTCTGGATCGATGGCGAGCGCTCTTGCCAGCCCCGCGCGCTTTTTCATGCCCCCAGAGAGCTCCGACGGGTATTTTGCGCCCGCCTCTGGTGGCAACCCGCTCAAATGGATTTTATAAGCAGCGATCTCCGCGCGCAAAGTTGCCGACATTTTCGGATAAAACTCGCGCAAAGGCACTTGTACATTTTCTGAAACGGTCAGCGTTGAGAACAACGCTCCACCTTGAAACAACACGCCCCAGCGGCGGCGCACTTCGCTATCGGTGCGCGCTTCACCCGCAAGCAGGTCTTCGCCGAACACTCGAATTTCACCTGAAAGCGGTTTTTGCAAGCCGATAATTGACCGCATCAGAACCGATTTGCCTGTACCAGAACCTCCCACCACGCCCAAGATTTCTCCCCGCCGCACGTCGAGATCCAAATCATTGTGGACCATCTGCCCCTCAAACTGGTTTGAAAGGCCACGCACCTTGATAATTATGTCGTCAGATTGTGACATATCAGTCCCAGCCAATGCTGCTGAAAAAGACAGCAAAAAAGGCATCGAGCACGATCACCAGAAAAATCGCTTGGACCACGGCCGCTGTAGTCTTCAAACCAACTTGTTCACTATTGCCCTGAACCAACATGCCCTGAAAGCAACCGGTGACAGCAATTATTGCGCCGAAAACAGGCGCCTTGATCATTCCAATATAAACGTCTGTCATGGGGGTGACTTCGCGGAGACGTTGCACATAGGTAGCAGGCGGAATCTCAAGTACCGTCCAACACAAAAGACCACCACCAATGACGGCAATCAAAGACGCATAAAGCCCAAGCAAAGGCATCATGATCACAGCGGCAATGATTCGCGGGATGATCAAAGCCTCGAACGGCGAAACACCGATTGTTCGCATCGCGTCGACTTCTTCCGTGATTTTCATCGTTCCGATTTGTGCCGCAAACGCAGAGCCCGAGCGCCCCGCTACCATGATGGCGGTCATCAAAATACCTAGTTCTCTAAAAGTCAGGCGACCGATCAAATTTACCGTGAAGACCTCGGCGCCAAATTGGCGAAGCTGCACGGCGCCCTGTTGGGCTATAACAATACCAATCAGAAAACTCATCAGGCCGATGATGGCAAGTGCGCGCACTCCAACCATATCGAAATGTTGCATGACAGAATGCCAACGAAACCGGCTGGGATGGATCAATAGCGAGAAACCGGCTTTAACGCTTTGCCCCAGGAAGGACAAAAACGCGATCAGCATCGTCCAGCCGTACCACGTCGACTTACCGATTTCCGATAGTAAAAATATTACAGCCGACGGCCTTTCTACATCCGCCTTTGGAACAGAATCGATATCGCTAACTGCTGCGATCAAACGACTGGCATTACTGTCTGCGCCAATAATTTTCGCGTCATATTGGCGCGCGGTCCGGTAAACTAGCCACGCACCGACGGTGTCCAATTGACTAACCCCTGAGATATCTACGCTTGCAATATTCCCGCTAACACCTTGCAAATTGCGTTCGAGTTCGGCCATTTTGTTGATCAAAAGCACACCCGAAAGACACAGATTCACGCTACCATCGGGCAAATTTTCTTGCGTGAGATCAGGATCGCGTTTCATTGCCTGCATGATTGGCTGATTATTGTTACAATCTCAAGCGGCAAGGCTAGTCCTGCGCGTAAATCCGGCTATTGGAATTGAAATGGATAAAGCCCAACCGCCGCGTCATTTGCTCGCCATATATGATATGGACAAGACCGTAACGAAACGCGCAACCTATAACGGATTTTTGACGCACATCGTCATGAGCCGCTCTCCTTGGCGGCTGTTGTTGTTACCGGCTATGGCCGTTGGTTTGGCATTATACTTTTGCGGCTTCTGGAAGCGGGGTCGCCTGAAGGAATTCGCCTTTGCATTATTTGTAGGACGCAAAGTCACGGTAGAAAGCTTGCAGCCAGGTTTGGACGAGCATGCCCGAAAAACTGCAAGCTCCAATTTTTACAAGCAAGCTCATGACCGGATAAAGGTAGAAAAAGAATTAGGCTATGGCCACATGTTGGCGACTGCTTCGTTTCGGCTTTATGTCGATGACATCGCTCGGCAAGCTGGTTTTCAGCATGTAATTGCAACCGAACTCACCCAAACCAAAGAAGGCATAATATTGCCCAAGCTAAACGGCCAAAACTGTTACGGAGCAGAAAAGATAAAACGCATCGAAGCATGGTTGGCCGCGCGCGGTTGGGCGCGCGAACATTGCCATATTCGTGCCTATTCCGACCATGTTTCCGATGCGCCTTTGCTCGATTATGCCGATGAAGCCTTTGCGACAAACCCGCACCCGCCGCTTCGCAGGCTGGCCGAAAAGCGAGGTTGGAACATTATCGATTGGCGCATCGATTAAACTGCGTCGAGCGCCTGACCGAAATCAGCGATCAAGTCATCGGGATCCTCGATACCAATCGAAATACGCACCAGATTATCTGTGATGCCCAGTGCGTCCTTGCGTTCTTGAGGAACTGACAAATGCGTCATCGCCGCGGGATGGCTAGCGAGTGTTTCGGTGCCGCCGAGGCTCACCGCAAGCTTTGCGATCTTGAGCGCATCAAGGAAGCGAAAGCTTTCACTCTCGCCGCCCTTGATGAAGACCGAGAAGGTTGAACCAGCGCCTGTACAATGGCGATTGTAAATATCTTGCTGCCGCGGGTCCGAAATCATTCCCAGATATCCCAGACCATCCACCTTGGGATGGGCGGAAAGGAACGCACAGACCTTGGCTGCATTCTCGCCCGCGCGTGACATGCGCAGCTCAAGCGTTTCAAGGCTCCGCAACAACATCCATGCTGTATTGGGATCGCAAATCGTCCCGATCACATTGCGCATAGGGCGCATGATATCGATCAAACTCTGATGGCCGGAAACACCTCCAGCAACAAGGTCGCTGTGGCCACCAGCATATTTCGTCAGGCTATATATGACTAGATCGGCACCTTGCTTTAGCGGCTGCTGCCAAAGCGGACCCAAAAATGTATTATCGATAGCAATGGTGGGCTTCTCGTCGCCGTCAAATGCGGCATCACGCGCCGCCTTTACCGCTTCCACATCCACAAGCGCATTGGTCGGATTTGCCGGGCTTTCCAAATAAACCATTGCAACTTTGCCACCAGTCTCTTCGGCTTTCATTTTGGCTGTGGTTAACACTGCAGAGATTTGCTCTTCGGTAGCACCGGCTGGAAAATCGAAATAATGGACACCAAAACGCGCCAAAATGCGCGCGATAAAAGTCTCGGTCGCGGCATAGAGTGGACCAGAATGCACAATCACATCATTTTGGCTGACCAGCGCAAACAACATAGTGGCAATCGCGGACATGCCGCTTGAGAAAACAAGCGAATCGTCCGCGCCGTCCCACACCGCCAACCGGTCTTCCAATATTTCCTGATTGGGGCCGTTAAAGCGAGAATAGACTAATCCCTCTGCAGGACCGGCCCGCTTGCCAGTGATGTGTTCGAAAAAGCGTTTACCCGCGGCGGCACTTTCAAAAGCAAAGGTCGAAGTCAGAAAGATTGGCGGTTTCAACGAACCTTCCGAGAGAACCGGATCATAGCCATGCCCCATCATCAGGGTAGATGGCTTCAGCGGCCGCCCACCAATTGTTTCAACATGCGGCTTGGGGTTGCGCGGCGCTGGCGCAAAGGCTGGCTTTGAGTCGGTCATGAAAGGCTCCTATTGGTTGTCAAAGCCTATAACCAATTTTGTTACTGATGAAACTATGTTGCGCGCATCAATCTTCGATTATCAAACTACTTTCGCGCGTTTCGGGTAGCAAGAGATAGGCAATCACCGTTGCACCAACACAGGCTGCAACATACCAGAAAAAACCCGTTTCGTTGCCCGAACTCTTGAACCACAATGCGACATATTCAAGCGTCCCAGCGAATAGTGTGTTGCCGACAGCATACGGAAAGGCAACGCCCAAGGCACGGATATGTGCCGGGAACAGTTCCGCCTTCACCATTGCATTATTGGCTGTATAGCCGCCGTGGAGTGTGATCGGAATCAGGATCAGTGCCAAAGCAAGGATCGGCGAGGTTGCTTGCCCCACCATTGTATAAATGGGAACTGCCACCAGCGCCACACCCGCGCCCGCAATAAGCAATAGCGGCTTGCGCCCAAAACGATCCGCAAGCATGCCGGCAATGGGCTGCAAGCAAAATGACCACACGAGTACGCCTGCAATGATCAATGTCGCCGTCTGCTTTTCGAAGCCTGCCGTGTTGATCAGATATTTGAGCATATAAGTAGTGAAGGCATATGAAGCCAAACCGCCGCCGCCGGACATTATTGCAACCAAAATGCACGAACGTTTATGGTAACGCCACAGCTGCCTGAGCGAAGAATGCTCACGCGTTTGATCAATAGTCTCAAAGGATTTGGTCTCTGTCATCGTCCGGCGCAGCAGATAGACGCCAAGCGCCAAAACCGCACCAATCACGAAAGGTATGCGCCAACCCCAGTTGCCAAGCTGCGCTTCGTTCAAAATCGATTGCAGTAACAACGCGACAAGGATGGCAAGCAACTGTCCGCCGCTCAATGTAGCGTATTGGAAACTTGACCAAAATCCCCTCCGCGCCGCTGGCGCCATTTCGGAGAGATAGGTCGCACTCGAGCCGTATTCGCCGCCGACCGAGAGTCCCTGCACCATCCGCGCAATTACCAAGATCGCCGGGGCGACCATCCCTGCCTGTGCGAACGTCGGCGCGCAAGCAATGGTGAGCGATCCACCGGCCATCATCAGCACCGAAAGGGTCAACCCTGCTTTTCGACCATATTTGTCGCCGTAAATGCCCATCACCCATGCGCCAATCGGGCGCATCAAGAAGCCAGCCGCAAAAATTGCCGCAGTATTTAGCAGTTGCGCAGTCAGGTCACCTTCGGGGAAGAACAACGGCGCAAAATATATGCTGAACGTGGCATAGGCGAACCAGTCATACCATTCGACCAGATTGCCCGCCGAACCACTGATTATCGATTTTAGCCGCTGTCGCGTGATTCCAGCACCTGCCAAAGTGTTCATGCTGTCAGCCCGATCAGCGAAAATTGTGCACCATAGTCGCCTTCGGCCTTATGACAGCTGCGCCGGTAGCTGAAAAAGCGCTCGGGCTGCGAATAGGTATCTTCGCCCATACAGTGAACCGACGCAACGCCAATTGCCGACAGCCGCGACGCCACAAAGCCCTCAAGATCAAATTGATAATGACCCGGCTTTCCATCACGGAAAAACCGTTCATACGTCGGGTCTTGCTCTGAAAAATTGGTGTAGAAGCCGCTGTCTACTTCATAGCTTCTTTGCGCGATGCACGGCCCAATAGCACATATAATCCGTGCCCGGTCCGCTCCGAGAGCTTCCATGGCGGCAACGGTGGCTTCGTTGACTCCGCCGATGGCCCCCTTCCACCCCGAATGCGCCGCGCCAACGACGCGTGCCTCCTTGTCCGCAAACAGAACTGGCGCGCAATCTGCAGTTGATATGCCCAGCAACACGCTGGGTTGCTTGGTGACCATGGCATCTCCTTTTGGCGGGTTGAACTGGTCGTTACCGCCGTCGATCACTACGACTTCAGGAGAATGATATTGATAAACACGGGCGAGCTCTGCACCCTTTAGAACTGCCCCTACTGCCTGCCGACGGTTTTCCAAAACGAGATCGCGGTCATCTTTGGAGCCCAATGCAATATTGAGACCTGCATAAATACCCGTCGACACTCCACCCCTTCTGCCCAGAAAGCCGTGGGGGATATCGCCAAAGGCATCTGATCGCAAAATATCCAATTTGGTCTTCCCTTCTCCGGCAACCGCACTGGCGCCAAACCCCTGCGCGAATTGATACAGGCTATCGCACGCTTGGCAACTCTTGCCATAAGTGGCAGCGACGCAAATATGGACAAAAAGATTCTGATTTTCGGACGCGGATATTGCAGCGGCCATGTAGCGAAAAAATTGCTGGAACGTGGTTGGGCGATCACTTGGGTTCGTCGCGAGGCCACAGGGGGTGCAATTGCGCTCTGTGACAAAAAGTCTGTAAAAACGGCCATAGCGGGCGCAAGCCACATATTGTCCTGCGTACCACCAGAGCGGACGACCGGGGACACTGTACTTGCGAGCTATTCAGATGCTTTATCCAAAGCACCCGCCAGCTGGATAGGCTATTTGTCTTCCACAGGCGTGTACGGCGACGCCAAAGGCGCATGGGTCGATGAAAACGCCCCCCTTTTGGGGCGGCGCGTCCGCCGCATCGAAGCCGATCTTGGCTGGCAAGCGCTTGGTTCCAATACCTGCGTGCTCCGATTGCCCGGTATTTACGGTCCGGGAAGGAGCATATTTGAGCGCATTGCAGAAGGTAGGGCCCACCGTATCGATTTGCCCAATCAAGTGTTCAGCCGCATCCATGTCGCCGACATTAGCTCAGCGATCATTAATTCTTTTTCTGGTCCGGCAGGCGTTTACAATATCGCTGACGATCTTCCCAGCTCGCAAAACCAAATAGTCGAGCTTGGCTGCGAGATGATGGGTTTGGAACCTCCAGCTCCAATCCTGCCAAGCGATGCCAGCCTGTCAAACGAAGCCCGGGCATTTTACAGTGAGAACCGTCGTGTCGGGAACGGCAAGGCGAAACGGCTACTCAATTGGAAACCGTTATTCCCTACCTATGCGGCGGGCCTGCGCGATTGCATGGCAATGGCCAGCCCCAGCAACACAAGCGCTGCCCCTCCGGCAGCCAAGGCGGACCACGCATAGCCTTCAAAAAAGGTCGAAAGCAGCATTGCGATCACGGGGATCAGGACGCTTGTGTAGGCGGCCTTTCCCGGCCCAATGTCACGGATCAACCGGAAATAAAGGGGAAAAGCTATGACCGAGCCAACGAGTGCGAGATAAAAAACGCCACCGAAATATCCCACCCGCCAATCGACAACCGGCGGTCCGGCAACTATGAGTGCAAATACTGCATCAAACGCCGCCCCGAACAACATTGACCACGCTATCATGGTCGTGAGCGGAAACCGGTTGGCGCCATCTGAAGCCTGAATGATGTTTGAAACAGACGCGCACATCACCGCCGCAATGGTAAGTGCACCACCGATAAGCGCTGCGTCGCCGCCTGTTCCTGCCAATCGATATTCTTGCACCAGCAAGAGCGCCACTCCGGCAGAAGCCACAGCAGACCCCAACCAGAAACCACGCCCGACCGACTGGCCTAACCAAAGCTTTCCCAGCAGCGCATTAGGTACAATCAACAATGCAAAAATCACCGCCACCACTCCCGAGGTGATATGGTGTTCAGCCAAGTAGACGAAATTGAAGTTAAATGCGAACTGGGCGATCCCAAGTGCTGCGACCAACAACGTAGCCTTTTTATCAATGCGCAGCTTTGCACCCGTCGCCAACGCCAAGATAAACATGCCAACCGCTGCAATAGCAAAACGATAGGTTACTGACCAAGGCCCCGGAACCACGCCAAGCTGATCGCGAATAACGAACCAGGTTGATCCCCAAATCAAGGATACCAGCAAGAACGGAATTATGATGGAGAGGCGACCAGAATTTTTCACTTCGGCGACTTGCAAATCCGACTGACTCATAAAGCCGATATCGCCTTGGCCAATGGCGCAACGTCGGACTCGCAATGATGCCAGCTTGTAACGAAGCGTGCGGCGCTTTCACCCCAGTCGTAGAAATCATAGCCTGCGTCGCGCAATGTCTGTGCTTCTGCAGCACTCAATCGCAGGAACAGCTCGTTGGCTTCGACGGGATAGAGCAATCGTCCAGCAGCGGCTTGTGCCAAGATAGTCGCGGCTTCATTGGCCCTGCACGCATTTTCGAGCCATAGGTCTTTGCCGAGCATCGCAAGTAATTGTGCCGCCAAGAATCGACCTTTCGATTGCAAATGTCCGGCGCGCTTACGCATGAAACGTGCTTTATCTCCAAGCGCTTTGTCGAAAAAGACAAGGGCCTCGGCACTCATACCGCCGTTTTTCACAAAACCGAAACTGAGCGCTTTCACGTTCGCGCGGTGAGTCACATCTCCGGGGTGACAGCCGGTTGACGCTACGGCGTTGGCAAAACGCGCACCATCCATATGCAGCGACAAACCCAATTCCTGGCACGCCGCTCCCAAAGCAGCAACTTCTACGGATCGGTAGGTGAGACCATATTCGGTCGCGTTGGTTATCGAAACGGCGGCTGGCTGCACCTGGTGTACGTCATTACGGATTGTCGCCATTTGCTGACGGATTACCTCGGGTGAAATTTTTGCGCCTTCGCCTTCGAGCAGTATCAGCTTTGCCCCATGTGTGAAGAAACCGGGAGCGCCGCATTCATCAACCTCGATATGGGCGAGCTGGTGGCAATAGGCGGCCTGATGAGGTTCGACCATATTAGCAAGCGCAATGCTGTTCGCAGCGGTCCCTGTGGCAACCCAGAGCACAGTCACATCAGCTTCGAAAACGTCTGAAAATGCCGCATCTAGCCTCTGGCTCAAACGATCGCCATCATATGCGGTGTCCAATTGATTGGCGTCGGCTAGTGCCTGCATCACAGCCGGGTGCACGGGCGCCGCATTGTCGGAGAAAAAACGCATCTCGCCGCACAAGGCGAAAACGAGAGCAAGGTCAATCGGAAAAACTGGTGCTGCTGGGGAGGATTGAACTCCCGACCTCTCCCTTACCAAGGGAGTGCTCTACCACTGAGCTACAGCAGCGTGACCCAAGAGGGCGGCGCTATGCGAATTGCAGGTTGCAATGTCAAGTCGCTTGCACCGGCGGGCGCAGATTGATTAAAGACCTTCATATGAAATCTGGAGAACCCAAATCCCGAGAGGAGCGTTTGGCCGAAGCGCTGCGGGTCAATTTGCGTCGTCGCAAGTCGCGCACGGCGCCCGAAGGCAAAAAAAATGGCCTGCCGCAAGGACAGGCCAAAAGGTAAAAGAACTCGTGCAAAACTGTGCCGAGCCCTTCGGGTCGCATGTCTGTTATGTAGGATGACGCGTGATTTATCTTGGATGAAATCGTCAATGCAAAGCTTTGTATTTGCCTTTTTCGGCCAATTTTACATTTTGATGGTTAGCATGTCTAGTTAACGATCCAGTTGCGGCTTCCAAGCATACAGTGAATAGGCCTTGCATGATTTACCGATTCTTTCGTTCTGCTCTATTTCTTCAAGAAGCGGAAAGCGCGCATCGTTCTTCACTTGCTTTGCTTGCCCTTTTGCCGAGTGCAAAAGACGCCCGTTCAGAGCCACAGGAACTGCGCCAAAACATCGCCGGCTTGTCATTTCCCAATCCCGTTGGTCTCGCGCCAGGCTATGACAAGAATGCCGAAATCGCAGCAAATGCTTTTGGTCTCGGGTTCGGCTTTGTAGAAATTGGAACCGTCACTCCGCTACCACAAAGGGGCAATCCCAAACCGCGACTATTCCGGTTAGTGGAGGACGAAGCAGTCATCAACCGGATGGGTTTCAACAATGACGGGCAAGCGATTGTCGCAGAAAGACTGACCAAATTGCGCAAGTCCCGTTTGGCTGGGCCGCTCGGCGTTAATATCGGTGCAAACAAAGACAGCATTGATCGGATAGCCGACTATGAAATCGGCATTCGCAACATGGAGCAATTTGCCGATTATCTGACTGTGAATATCAGCTCGCCAAACACTCCGGGGCTTCGTGCCTTGCAAGACAAGGGGGCACTTGGTGAGCTGCTCGCCTGTGTAACGCAGGCACGAAAATACCAAACTCCGATTTTTCTGAAAGTCGCGCCCGATCTCGATCCCACTGACATAGACGATATCGTCGAAATGACATTGAAACACAAAATCGATGCGCTGATCGTTTCCAATACAACGATCAGCAGGCCTGACTTGCGATCACGATTCGCAAATGAAACTGGTGGTCTTTCAGGTGCGCCTTTGCGCGATCTCGCCCAGCAGCGCCTTCGTGACTTTAGGGAAGCAAGCAGCGGCGAAATTACCTTGATCGGTGTCGGCGGCATATCGAGCGCAGCCGACGCTTATGCGCGGATCAGGGCTGGGGCCTCGCTTGTTCAGCTTTACAGTGCGCTGGTATTCGAAGGACCAATGCTTGCTAAACAAATCAACAAGGGCTTGTTGCAGTTGCTAAAGCGGGACGGTTTCCAAAACATCCGTGAGGCCATTGGCGTTGATAGCTAATCTCTTGCCACAACCGTTTCTGACTGAAAGAAAGCGCACATGAAGAAACTATTGATCTTAGCGCTGGCTTGGCTGTCTCCTTCCGTTCCGGCAAGCGCCCAAAATGTGGGTGTTGTGTCTTCGGCTGACCCGCGCGCAACCGAAGCGGGTATGGAAATCTTGCGTGGCGGCGGCTCGGCCAGCGACGCAGCGATGGCAATGATGTTGGCGCTCACCGTTGTTGAACCGCAATCGAGCGGAATCGGCGGCGGAGGTTTTCTTCTTTATGACGACGGCAAGGCCGAAAAGCCTTTCACGATCAACGGCCGGGAAACTGCGCCGGCAACAGCCAAACCAGATCGCTTTATCGACAGCGAAGGAAAGCCGCTGGGTTTCCGCACTGCAGTCCTTGGTGGTCGATCGGTCGGAGTGCCAGGCAATATCGATCTGATGGCCAAAGCGCACCGCAAATGGGGCAAGGCCAAATGGTCCGCCATTTTTGCACCTGCGATCCGGCTGGCAGAAGGCGGCTTTGTTGTAAACAAGACGCTCGAAACGCGGCTTGGCCAATTCCAGTCAGCTATGTCACAATTTCCCGAAGCACAGAAAATTTACTGGGTGGACGGCGCGCCTGCTAAGGCCGGGACGATAATCCGCAATCCGGAACTGGCAAAAACGCTACACCTACTGGCCAAGAGAGGTCCCAAGGCATTTTACTCCGGACCAGTTGCGCGAAATATCGTTACTGCCGTGCAAAAATCGCCTGTGTCCCCAGGAGACATGACGCTGGGCGATTTGGCAAAATATAAAGCGAAGGAACAAAATGCCGTCTGTAAGCCGTACCGCATTTATGTGGTTTGCGGCATGGGACCGCCATCCTCTGGTGCCACAACTATTTTGCAAATGCTCGGGATGCTGGAGCGGTTTGATCTGGGTGCCATGGGCAAAGATAACGCTAGGAGCTGGCACTTGATAAGCGAAGCCATGCGCCTTGCTTATGCAGACCGCGAGAAATATCTGGGCGACCCGGATTTTGTCGAGGTGCCGGTTGAGGCCATGTTGGACCGTGGCTATTTGGCCGAACGCTCCAAGCTGATTGATCCAGAGCGGGCGGCAACAAGCTATAATGCAGGAACCCCCGCCAATGCCAAAGCACGAACGCCCGGAATGTCGGGCGAGGTTGCAGGCACAACGCATTTTGTCGCAATTGATGGCAAGGGCCGTATGGCCAGCATGACGTCCACTATCGAAGGGCCGTTTGGAAGCAATCAGATCGCTGGCGGATTTTTCCTCAACAACGAACTGACTGACTTTACTTTCACGCCCGAGCGCGACGGCGCCCTGGTCGCCAACCGTGTACAGGCCGGGAAGCGACCCCTTTCGTCAATGTCACCCACAATTGTCTACGACCAAAGCGGCAAACCCGTAATCGCATTGGGTTCCGCCGGCGGCAAACGCATCATCATGCACGTGGCAAAAACAATCATCGGCAGACTGGATTTCGGTTTGCCGCTCGCTGATGCCATTGCCTTACCCAATCTCTATTTCACCGAAAACGAAATCATGATTGAAAAGTCCCGTGTATCGGCACTTTTTGTCGAGCAATTGGCGATGCTCGGCAAGCCAGTGATTGACTTGGATTTCCCGTCAAAAGTGAACGGTGCCGAGTTAACCGCAATGGGCTGGGTCGGAGCAGCCGATCCCCGCAGCGAAGGCACTGCTAGAGCTGAATAGCCTAGTTGCAGTCTGTGGCTGGCTTGGCTAGCTTACCCCATCGCCAAAGGAAATTATGGCGAAGGAGAGAAAATTGGCTGCAGAAGTTTTCAATGATTTTGACCGGTTTCCTAATCTGGTCGCGATGTTCTTCGACCGTGCCGCGTATCGGGGCGACCGGCCGTTTCTATGGGCCAAGAAAGATGGTTCCTGGCAGAGTCTGAGCTGGCAAGAAACCGCACGGCAAGTTGCAGGCATGGCCCGGCATTTGCAGGAAATGGGTCTAGAGCGGGGTGACCGCGTCATGCTGGTTTCTGAAAATCGGCCCGAGTGGTGCATTTCTGACTTAGCGATCATGGCAGCCGGCTGCATCACCGTGCCGACTTACACCACCAATACCGAGCGCGATCACCAGCATATACTCGACAATAGCGAGGCCCGCGCGATCATCATTTCCAATGAAAAGCTGGCAAAGGCCGTTCTTCCTGCGGCAGTGCGGTCGGGAAATGCCGAATTCATCATAGGCATTGAACCGCTAAAGGTCGCGCAAGCGGGTCAGCTGCAAATTCTGAATTGGTCCGATCTGGCACAGGGCAGCGATGCCGATGTAGCCGCCGCCACGCAATCCGCAGCCGCGATGACCCGTGATGATATTGCTTGCATCATTTACACAAGTGGCACCGGAGGCGCGCCGCGCGGCGTCATGCAACAGCATGGTTCGATCATGCACAATGTCGATGGTTCGGCCGAAGTATTGCGTGAAGATTTTGGCCTCGACGAAGATGAAGCATTCTTGTCGTTCTTGCCGTTATCACATGCCTATGAACATTCCGGCGGGCAATTTTTGCCAATCGGCGTTGGTGCGCAGATCTATTACGCCGAAGGCTTGGAAAAGCTCGCTTCTAACATCGAAGAAACAAAACCGACCATCATGGTTGTTGTACCAAGACTTTTTGAGGTCCTGCGTACCCGCGTGTTAAAGGCAGTAGAAAAGCAAGGCAAAGTGCCGAACTATCTTCTCGACAAGGCGTTGGTTATTGGCGAGCGTGACTACGGCGGCAAACGTCGGTTGATCGACGCGCCAATGCGCTTGCTCCTATCGCGCACAATCAAGCCCAAAATACAGGCGCGCTTCGGCGGGCGTATGAAGGCGATGGTCTCGGGTGGAGCGCCGCTCAATCCTGAAATCGGCATATTCTTCCAATCTTTGGGAATCACTTTGCTGCAAGGCTACGGTCAAACCGAAAGCGGCCCGGTAGCGAGCTGCAACCGGCCCAAAGTAGGTTTGAAAATGGACACGGTCGGACCCCCTATTAAGAATACCGAGGTCAAGATTGCCGACGACGGCGAGATATTGTTGCGCGGTCCACTAGTCATGAAAGGTTATTGGCGGAATAAGGCTGAAACAGCCCGCGTGCTAAAGGATGGCTGGCTGCACACCGGCGACATTGGCCTTATTGATGAAAAAGGTCGCATCAAGATTACAGACCGCAAGAAAGACATTATCGTCAATGACAAAGGCGACAATGTAGCGCCGCAACGGGTGGAGGGCATGTTGACCTTGCAGCCTGAAATCTTGCAAGCAATGGTCGCGGGCGATAAGCGCCCCTATATTGTCGGGCTTATCGTGCCCGATCCCGAATGGGCGTTCGAATGGGCAAGAGCACAAGACATGAAATATGACTTTGGCGCACTGCAAGACAATCCAGCATTTCGTTCGGCAGTTAGAGCTGCTGTAGACAGGGTGAATGCGGAGATTTCCGTTGTTGAAAAGGTTCGACAATTTGAATTCGCAGATGAACCATTCACAATCGATAACGGTGAAATGACGCCCAGTATGAAGATAAGACGACATGTGATCCGTGACCGTTACCAGCAGCGCATAGATGCTATGTACCGGAGCTAGGCTTAAAAGCTTAACCAAGTACAAATACGAATCGTTATGTTACTTGCGTAAAGTCTTGCAAATGACCGTCCTGTAGCGTTAATTAGTGGTAATTCAGGGGGACGGTTCATGTCTGAAGATTGTGCTTTGACAAACAATGTCTGCTCTTCAGGGCAGTTGGTTTGATGTCCGGACAACGCCGCCCTGACCTGACTGATGGCCAGATCATTTGCTTGGAACTCGTGAATCAATTGCACACTTCCAAGCAGATAGCCCGCAAACTGGGCATTTCCCCATTTACAGTTGACCAACGTCTCGATGCTGCACGAAAAAAACTTGGGGCCTCCAGCCGGGTTGAGGCGGCGCAGAAATTTGCAGAGATGCAGCGCCAAGGGATATCCCAGCCTTTAGTATATGATCCGGCTGAGCTTGATACTGCAGTGCAACCATCGCATTCAAAGGGTGAGGACACCGCCACAGCAGCGGCAGGAGACGGCACAGACGAGAGTCAAACAGGGTTAGGTTCGGATGGTAGGATCCCGATCAAATCTCGATTGCTCTTCTGGAAACTCTTGCCGCCTATTGGTGGACCTAGACATAAATTATCAGCGAAGGATGTTTTGCTGCAGTCAATGAATGTGGCGTTTTACTGTTCATTGATGATCGCAATGATCATCGTCATCACCGCAGGTACGATGCGCCTTATGGGTTAATCTTTCCGGTGATGGGGCAGCAAAAAGCCCGAGAATCGGAGAGGAGAATTATTAATGAGAGTCGCACATGAAGATGCCAGCAAACTGGCCTCAGGCATTCGCGCCGCACATTTATCTATTGATGCCGCTTTGGTCGAAGTAGCAAATATGACGCAATCAATTTTGGAAGTTTGTCGAGCTTCGCACGTACATCCGGCAAAGAGTCAAATGGCGATTGAGGAAGTTACTGCAGGACTTTCAAAGCTTGTTGATGCACGAAAGGGATTTGTTGCTGCACATCGCCAGATCGTCAAAGTCCAACGTGACAGTGATTTGGCCGAGATTGATTTTGGTTGCGTTGGGCCGGATATCCCGAAAACGGGCGTCCTTCGGGTTGTAAACGGATAAGGTTTGTCGGGGTCCTTGGCCTGGTCAAAGGTCACCCGGCCAGGTCAAGGGCAATGTATTTCATAGAAATAGTTTTCTTGTTTTTTTTTACTGCATGCGCCGGCTTTGCTGCATTTCTTGGCGGCAGAACCGGACGCGCAGGAGCGGCCATTTTTTTGACCGCGACTGGCCTTTCGCATTTGGCCGTCATGCAGAATATCGGCTGGAACGGGATGAATAGCTTATTATTGGCAGTCGATGTTTTTTGTTTTTTTGCGCTTCTAGCATTGGCAATCATGAGCAATAGATACTGGCCAATTTGGGCCACAGGTTTACAACTGGTGGGCGTCACATCGCACTTAGCTTTGTGGGCAGCCCCCGAGATAGTTCCGCATGCTTATCAGGCCATGGCTTCCTTTTGGTCAGTCCCAATCCTGCTTGTCATGGTTTTAGGAACGACGTTCGATCGAATTTGGACAAAACAAATACATGGTCCAGAGGGACCTTAAGAACCAATCCGACCGAAGAGATAAAAAGTGGTGACAGACTTTTGAGCGAAAATGGGCGTCATTTTTTCGCATTCGGGGGAGCGGGGTCTTGTCTTTGGAATTGTTGTTCAACGCGCTCGCCGCGTGCCGGAATGAATTACTGTTGTTTTGCTCAATTTGTTTCTTGCTGAGTGCGCTCGACGACTTAGCATTAGACTTACTGTGGCTAATACACCGCGCGTCCCGTTGGGCGAAACAGTATCGCTTCGTTCCGCCTCAAACCGTTCAGAACTTGGCCCAACCGAAAAACCCTGGAACTTTGGTTGTCTTTATTCCCACGTGGCAAGAGTCCGCTGTAATCGGGAAAATGCTGACCCGGTGCCGGGAGGCATGGAATGATCAAGAAACCAAATTCCTTGTATATATCGGCTGTTATCCCAACGATTTGGCCGGACACAAAGCCATAGTGGCGGCGATCAAAAACCATCCAGCCTTTCGCATCGTCATTTGCAATAGCAACGGTCCAACCACAAAGGCACACTGTCTAAACCGGTTGTGGAACGCATTATTGCAAGACGAGCTTGCGCAAGGCTTCAAGGCCAAAGCAATCATCCTACACGATGCCGAAGACCATGTTGACCGGCACGAGTTGCGCATTTTCGACTTGCTAACTGAAAAGGTCCAAGCGGTACAATTGCCGGTTATCCCGGTAGCGGTCAAAAACTCGCCCTGGGTGAGCGGCCATTATCTCGACGAATTTGCCGAAGCACATAGCAAAAATCTCGTCGTCCGCGAGGCGATAGGAGCAGCCATCCCGCTAGCAGGCGTTGGCTGTGCCTTGGAACGCAACATGCTGGGGCAAATTGCGATTAACAATGGAAATATGCCTTTTGATCCTTCGAGCCTGACCGAAGATTATGAGCTGGGCCTTCGTATCGGCGGTCGCGGAGGCAGCACAATAATCGCAAGAATAAAAGATGAAGCCGGCCATATGGTTGGAACGCGGGCTTGCTTTCCAGCAACATTGAGTGCTGCTGTGCGGCAAAAGACACGCTGGATCATGGGGATTTCTCTAGCCGGTTGGGACAGGCTTGGCTGGAAGGGTAATGCCGCCGATAAATGGATGCAGATGCGCGACCGAAAGACAGTCTTGTCAGCCATCGTCATTGCGCTCGCTTATGTTGCCATTGGACTTGTTGTATTACTCGAAATCGCGCAGCGGCTGGATTGGGCAAAGAATCTACCCTTTAGCTCCAATGCAATCCAGCTTATGCCATACTGCGCTGTCGCTTTGATTTGGCGCATAGCGATGCGCTGCTATTTCGTCGAAATCACTTATGGTTGGTCGCAAGTTCCGTTCGCCATTCCCCGCATGGTGGCCGGTAATGCAATTGCCATCATGGCCGCGAGCCGTGCTTGTTTGCAATATCTGCGGGCTTGTCGCGGAACGCCGCTTGCATGGGATAAAACCGAACATAGCCACTTTCCGGAAAAAGTCTGAATGCCGCGCGCGGGTAAGGGCCGCCCCTTCGCATTCTTGGTAATGTTCCTAGGGATGTGGGTAGCAGGGCGCGGCTATTATGTTTGGAGCGGCCTTGCCATAAGGCCGCCAACCCATAACGTCGCGACATCAATCAAACCTGAAAATTTAGGGCATAACGGCATCCCCGCACTTTTCGTGCAGCAAGCTATCATTGCGAGTTCGAGGAAAGGCCTAGCTAAGGGCTCCAACTCTCCTGCGCCAAAATTTGGAAGCAAATTTGGACGGAGAGCCCTTGCATTTGCGCATCTTCCAATTGCAAACAACCATCAGCAAGACAATGCGCCAACCACCGCGATGTCGATTGCTTCAACGCTGCCTCCGAGTTCCGAGATCGCCATACGCCCGGCCCATGACCGCGCATTTATGGCTGTGCGAATTCAGCATGATGCAAGTGCAAAAGCTTCAAAGTCAGATCAAGCCCAAAAGCCAGTCGCACCGTTCCCAAGGCTGCGTATTTATGCCTATGCGTTTGGCCGAAAAAGGCCTGATCTGTTTAACCAACGCGGCGAAGCAATCGCTGGGCAATATGGCGGGAGCCAGTTTGGATTGATTGCCCAAGTGCCTTTGGCCCGCAGAGGTCCCTGGATCAACTTGCGCATGGCAGGTGCGCCAAACGCATCACGCGAGAGCGAAGTCGGCATCGGAATAGGCTGGCAACCGAAATCAAGCCTTCCTGTTAGCGGCATTATTGAACGCCGCATGCGACCATATGGCGCCGACCGCTGGGCCGTCCTCGCGGTCCTATCGCCAAATGAAATCAAAATTGGAAAGAACGTTGCTATTTCGGCATATTCTCAATCCGGCGCCACAATCGGAAAAGGGGGTGTGCCGTTTTTTGATGCGCAAATCGGACTTCACAAGAAATTCAAACCCGCTGAAAATCTTGACGTGAGGCTCGGCGTTGGCAGTTGGGCGGGCGGACAGGACAAGAGTTACCGAATTGATGTCGGTCCAGCCGTGGCGATAGATTTGCGTTTAAAGCAAGCCAACCTGCATCTCGGAGTTGATTGGCGGTTTCGCACCAGTGGTTCCGCCGAACCGGGCAGCGGCCCCACCATCACAGTTTCATCAAGTTTTTAGGCCAACCAAAAGCCAGCCTCAACAAGCCTTTATTGCGCCGCAATAACGGGCTAGAGGTGACCTTGGTCATGGACATTTATCTTCCCATTGCAAATCTATCCGTGAACGCATTGTTCATTATCTTGCTGGGCGGAGCCGTGGGGATATTGTCTGGCATGTTCGGGGTCGGTGGTGGTTTTTTGACCACACCGTTGCTCATATTCTACGGCATCCCGCCAACGGTGGCGGCCGCTTCTGCTTCGACTCAGGTTACCGGGGCTAGTGTGTCTGGCGTTTTTGCCCATATGCGACGCGGCGGGGTGGATTTCCAAATGGGCGCCGTACTTGTCGTCGGCGGGGTACTCGGTACGATCGCGGGTGCAGGACTATTTGCAGCACTCGAAGCGGTCGGACAGATCGATACGGTGATAAATATTCTTTACGTTTTGATGCTTGGAAGCATCGGTGGTCTAATGGCTCGCGAGAGTTGGCAGAGTGTGCAAGCCACACGCACCGGTATTCCGTTGCCTCCGAAAAAGCGCCGTCACCATCCGCTGGTTTCCAACCTGCCTCTGCGGTGGCGCTTCTACCGATCAGGGCTGTATATGTCGCCACTCGCACCGCTCATTCTAGGGTTCCTGACAGGTATACTTACAATGCTACTCGGCGTGGGCGGCGGCTTCATAATGGTACCCGCTATGCTCTACATTCTTGGCATGGGTGCGCAGGTGGTGGTTGGCACGTCTTTGTTCCAGATATTGTTCGTCACCATGTCCTCAACGATGATGCACAGCCTGACTACCAAAGCAGTTGATATCGTGCTGGCTGTCCTCTTACTGATCGGCAGTGTGACCGGCGCGCAGATCGGTGCGCGTTTTGCCCAAAAGATGCGACCCGAATATCTGCGACTTGCACTTGCCGGCATTGTCTTACTGGTCGCATTTCGCATGGCCATTGGCCTTGGCTGGCGACCAGATGAAATTTACACGGTGCAGCCGCTATGAGCACATTTCTTCGCCTAAGCCTTGCTTTGGCTCTGCTCGTTAGCGCATTGATTGCTGGTGCAACGCAAGCTGCGGAGCCGCGGCTCGTACCTGATGTTTCGCAACGAAAGATCACCATTCAGTCAAGCTTTACCGGCGCAGAGCTTTTGCTCTTCGGCGCAATCCTTTACCCGCAAGGCGTGACGCCCGAAGGGACGGTTGATGTTGCCGTTGTCATTCGCGGTCCGACACGCCCGATAACCCTGCGCGAAAAGCAAAAGATCGCCGGCATTTGGATGAACGCGGAAAGTGCAGATTTCCGTTCTGCACCTGCTTATTACGCTATTGCCACTTCGCGACCGCTGGGCAAAATTATCGACGCCAAAACCGCTGCCATTTACGAGCTGGGTTTGAAACGTCTGCAGCTGTCGCCGATTGGCGAGATAGATGCCGCGACGCAGCGGCGCTTCACAACCGGACTTGTCGATGTGAACCAGCGCTCTGGCCTTTACCGGCAGGAATCCGGCAGCGTCGATATCATCGGCGGCGTGTTGTACCGGGCCCGCATTCAAGTGCCGTCAAGCGTTCCGGTCGGGCGCTATGTTGCCGAAACGCTACTAATCCGCAACGGTCGCGTAATCGTGGCCGACGACAATGTTGAAATAGAAATCGGTAAATCGGGTTTTGAACAGTTTGTGTCGATCATGGCGCAGCATTATTCGGTACTTTATGGGTTGCTGGCGATTGGCATTTCGCTTGGGCTTGGTTGGCTGGCAGGTTTTGCGTTTAACCGCTTATAGCGCGGTTTTGCGGTCCCTTCGGCTTTGCCAAATAAGGAATTATTAACCTTACCCGTTTAGCGCTGTCCCCTTAGGAATTATGGGGATTTGGTCCGTGGAAGATATCAGCAACAACGGTTTTTCGGGCACAAGCCCTGCTTCTGGTCCTGCAGAGCAAAACATACCGGCTATGGGCAGCATATCGCTGGCTCCTGGCGGGGGAGCAATCCGAGCGGACGCAACAATTCCTAGCGGCAACCCTGCAAGTCGGACCGCTTCTGTCCATCTCATCGGTTATGTCACGGAAATCGCTGGATCAGGTTCCGCCGTTAGCCTTGATGCCGCAACTTTGATGAAACTGATGGACCATAGCGACCCCAGTATTGCAATGGCTGGCCAAGTTGGTAGCCAGATCAAAATTCGTGTTGGCGGTACTTGGCTTCTTGCCAGTATCCGCACCCAGAAACTACATGATCACGAACAAGGTGTGATTGTAGCTGCTGTCGATTTTCTCGGCGAGGGTGACGAGGAAAAGCTAACCGGAAAAATCTATAACTTCCGCCGCGGCGTTACCCGCTATCCCGTTCCTGGCGCAGAAGTATTTGCGGTCTCTAGCCCAGACATGAAGCAAGTATATGCCGCTGATGCTCGCGCTCATGTTGAAATAGGCACCGTCTTTCCAACTAAAGATATTCGCGGCGCGCTCTATGTCGATGCCATGCTCGGCAAGCATTTTGCACTATTGGGTTCGACAGGTACCGGTAAATCAACCAGTGCAGCGCTGATTCTCCACAAGATCTGCGATGTTGCCCCCGAAGGCCACATCGTAATGATCGATCCGCATGGCGAGTATTCGGCAGCGTTTAAATCCAACGGTGCGCTCTACGACGTTAACAATCTGGCTATGCCCTACTGGGTGATGAATTTCGCCGAGCATTGCGAGGTGTTTGTAACATCACAAGGGGATGAACGACAAATCGATTGCGACATTCTGGCGCGGTGCCTGTTGCAAGCCCGCGCCAAAAATCGCCTTGCAGAGAGCATTGGCAAGCTGACGGTTGATGCGCCGATCCCGTATCTCCTCTCTGATCTGACCAACATAATTCAGACAGAAATGGGCAAACTGGAAAAAGCAACCAACACCGCGCCATTCATGCGTTTACGCAGCAAGATCGAGGAGATGAAAGCCGATCCTCGCTATAACTTCATGTTCTCGGGCATGCTCGTCGGCGACACTATGGCTGATTTCCTGTCGAAAATTTTCCGGCTGCCGTCCGGTGGCAAGCCGATTTCGATCATCGACGTTTCCGCAGTTCCTTCCGACATTACTTCGACCGTTGTTGCCGTGCTTTCGCGTCTCGTTTTCGACTATGCGATCTGGTCGCGCAACGAACCGCAACGTCCAATCCTTCTCGTGTGTGAAGAAGCTCACCGCTATATTCCCTCTGATCGGGTCGCCAAAGCAAGCGCTGTGCGTACGATTCTAGAGCGGATCGCCAAGGAAGGCCGTAAATACGGCGTGTCTTTGGGGCTGATCACGCAGCGACCTTCGGATTTGGCCGAAGGCGTGTTGTCACAGTGCGGCACGATTATCTCCATGCGTCTAAACAACGACCGCGACCAAGCCTTTGTCCGCGCGGCCATGCCCGAAGGTGCGCGCGGATTCCTCGATTCTATTCCGGCACTTCGCAACCGCGAGTGCATCATCTGCGGCGAGGGTGTATCTATTCCCATCCGTGTCGCGCTCGACACGTTGGAAGAAGAAAAGCGTCCGGCTTCGGAAGATCCGTTATTCTCTGTCTTGTGGCAGGAAACCGGCGGCGAAGCGCAAATTCTCGACCGTGTTGTCCGGCGCTGGAGGAGCCAAGGGCGCTAATACGCCCTGCGGCTGCCTTATCTCCTCACAAAGGGTGTGATGCCGCGGCCAAGGCGGTTTGCACCAATGTTGAGCTGTTCGCCGGACCAGTCCGCGACAAAGGCCGGATTCTGCGGCGCACCAGGTGCAAGCGATGCTTCATTATTCACGATGGTCAGTCCGGTGCTGCTGTTCTTTTTCTCTTCAGCGGTTACCGTAATAAGCGCGCTCGGGTTTTCCTTGTTGGGGCCTTGCACAAAAATATTGTTTGAGATTTCTCCAATCGCACCGTTGGGCAAATCAATCATGTAGTTGGTTCGGCTACCGTTGCTGTCATCAAAGGCATTGGACGTAATCGTCGCCACTTTACCGCGAAACTTCACGTAATGTCCGCTGGTGCCGCGCTCAAAGCGGCAGTTGCGCACTTCGATCGAGTAGATGTGGCCGCCGTAAATACTATGGGCGCAGTTGTGGTCTGGATCGCACCGGCCCAAGCCTGTAAACGTAGATTGCTCAACAATCATCGTCGCTTTAGGGTCGTGAGCCGTCAAAATTCCTTGATAGCTGTTGCGAAACAGTGATCTCGTCACTTTCAAATTTCCGGTTTCAAAGCGAATGCCAGCGCCGTCGCGGGAATGGTTTTTCAAGTTTTGAAAGATTATGCCGTCTACCACACTGTTGCGTCCTCGCAGGACCAACACGCCCTTTTCTTCACATATTTTTGTATCGAAAATTACCTGTCCGGGAATTGTGGCGCGAAAGGTAACATTGCCGCCCTCTTGCACAGCGCAGTCCCGATACACGCCTGGCTGAATGAGGATTGTTCCAGTTCCACTTCCGATGGAATGCACAGCTTCCTGCAGGTTAGAAAAGCTGCGTCCATTTTCCTCGATTATGTAGGGAGCGCCGCTTTCCTGCGCGCCGCCTGCCGATGCAGTGCCGATGAACAAAAGTGCCAACGTATTTTTCATGGCGGTTTTCATGGCTTTATCCTTTGAATATCACATTCTACTTCTTGGGTCGAAGTTTAGAACAAATCGTCTCCTAACATCCAGCCGATTAACCACGGATGATTTTCGCTGTGCAACCGCGGGACGGGTAGCAAGCAAGTTGTTAACTGGCCAAAACAAAAAAGGGCAGCCATCGCTGGCCGCCCTTAATCGATATTCTCGTAACGAATGTTACAGCTTGCTGGTCAATTCGGGCACAGCGCTGAACAGATCTGCAACCAGCCCAATGTCAGCGACCTGAAAAATGGGGGCGTCCTCATCCTTGTTGATTGCGACAATTACTTTTGAGTCCTTCATGCCCGCGAGATGCTGGATCGCGCCTGAAATGCCAACAGCAATATAGATTTCAGGTGCAACGATCTTGCCGGTTTGACCGACCTGATAGTCATTGGGGACATAGCCCGCATCGACCGCAGCACGCGATGCGCCAACAGCAGCGCCAAGCTTGTCAGCCAGCGGATAAATTGTCGCTTCAAACGTCGGCCCGTCTTTGAGCGCACGGCCGCCCGATACGATGATCTTCGCACTGGTCAGTTCGGGGCGTTCCTGCTTCGCGATTTCCGCGCCTACAAAGCTGGATGTTCCTGCATCGCCAGGACCCGAGACGGCTTCGATAGCAGCCGAGCCACCAATGGTTGCGGCCTTGGCAAAAGCTGTGCCGCGAACGGTGATGACTTTTTTTGCGTCGGCGGACTGCACCGTGGCAATTGCGTTTCCTGCATAGATCGGGCGCGTGTACGTATCCGCACTTTCGACGCTAAGGATATCAGAGATTTGCATCACATCGAGAAGTGCAGCCACGCGCGGTGCGATATTCTTGCCATTCGATGTTGCGGGCGTCACGAACGCATCATGGCTTGCCATTAGACCGGCCACGAGAGGCGCGACATTTTCAGCAAGCTGGTGAGCGTAAGCTGCGTCGTCCGCCAAATGCACTTTTGATACACCGGCGATTTGTGCGGCCTGGTCAGCCACAGAAGCACAGCCAGAACCAACAACAAGCAAGTGCACTTCGCCAAGTTGGCCAGCCGCTGTCACCGCTGCCAAAGTTGCATCTTTTACCGACGCGCCGTCATGTTCCACATAAACAAGGGTCTTCATGCGCCTACTCCCATTTCTTTCAGTTTGGCGACAAGCGCGTCCACATCGGCAACCTTGATACCCGCGCTGCGCACAGGTGGTTCGGTCACTTTCAGCATTTTAAGACGCGGGCTAACGTCCACACCGTAATCGGCGGACGTTTTCTGCGCCAAAGGCTTTGACTTTGCCTTCATGATATTGGGCAGTGATGCGTAGCGAGGCTCGTTCAAACGAAGGTCTGTCGTTATGATGGCGGGAGTCTTGAGCGACACCGTTTCTAGCCCACCGTCAACTTCGCGCGTTACCGCGACGCTGTCGCCTGAAACTTCTACCTTGCTGGCAAAGGTCCCTTGCGGGCGACCAGTAAGTGCCGCGAGCATTTGTCCTACTTGATTGCTGTCATCGTCAATTGCTTGCTTGCCCAAAATTACAAGTCCGGGTGCTTCTTCTTCGACGATCTTGGCGAGAAGCTTGGCAACGCCCAACGGTTCGACATCTTCTGCGACCACTAGGATCGCGCGATCGGCACCCATGGCTAGCGCCGTGCGCAGCGTTTCCTGGGCTTTGTCCGGGCCGATGGAAACCGCGACAACTTCGGAAGCAACGCCCTTTTCTTTCAGTCGAAGCGCTTCTTCGACAGCGATTTCGTCAAACGGGTTCATGCTCATTTTGACATTGCCAAGGTCGACACCACTGCCGTCGGGCTTCACACGCGGCTTAACATTATAATCAATGACTCGCTTTACGGGGACGAGGATTTTCATATGCGTTCTCCAGTGAATCGCTCTACGTTTACGTCAATCGTATGGTGCACTGCACAATGTTTTCGTGAGTTGCAATACCGGATTCAGGGTCAGCTTAAGCCGCCCGCACCTCAGCAACAATTTTCTTTGCCGCATCACCTAAATCATTGGCGGCCACAATCGGCAGACCTGAATTGGCCAGTATGTCTTTGCCCTGCTGCACATTGGTTCCCTCCAAACGGACCACCAAAGGCACGCTCAAGTTCACTTCCTTGGCTGCTGCCACAATGCCGTCTGCAATGATATCGCATTTCATGATGCCGCCGAAGATGTTGACAAGAATGCCCTTGACCGCTGGGTCTTTCAGGATGATCTTGAACGCTGCGGTCACCTTTTCCTTCGATGCACCGCCACCTACGTCGAGGAAGTTGGCGGGAAATTCACCGTTCAGCTTGATGATGTCCATTGTCGCCATTGCAAGGCCCGCACCGTTGACCATGCAGCCGATATTGCCGTCGAGCTTGATGTAGGCGAGGTCAAATTCGGATGCCTCGACTTCTGCCGGGTCTTCTTCGGTTAGGTCGCGGAGTTCTGCCAAATCCTTGTGGCGGAACATCGCATTGCCATCGAATGCAACCTTCGCGTCGAGAACAAGGAGCTTGTCGCCGTCAGCACTGGGGCAGATTGCCAGCGGGTTGATCTCAATCTGCTCGGCATCGGTTCCCAAAAACGCCGCGTACAGGCCCGAAAGCACTTTCGCGCATTGCTTCGCTAGATCGCCCGATAGGCCAAGCGCCTTTGACACGCTACGGCCGTGATGCGGCATCAGGCCCGTGGCGGGATCAATCGTAATCGTGTGAATTTTTTCGGGCGTGTCATGCGCAACGGTTTCAATGTCCATGCCGCCTTCGGTCGAAGCGACAACGGCTATTTTGCTTGTCGCGCGGTCAACCAAAAGCGCGAGATAAAACTCCTTACCGATGTCGACGCCGTCGGTAATGTACAGCCGGTTGACTTGCTTGCCCGCTTCACCGGTCTGGATTGTTACCAGCGTATTGCCAAGCATATCCCTTGCGTGCGATTCGACTTCCTCCAGCGACTTCGCAAGTCGCACGCCGCCCTTTGCATCAGGGCCAAGCTCTTTGAACTTGCCTTTGCCGCGACCACCTGCATGGATTTGCGACTTCACCACATAGAGCGGTCCAGGAAGTTGCTTGGCGGCGGCTACGGCTTCTTCAACCGAAAGCGCCGGGATGCCCAACGGCACAGCAACGCCGAATTTGGCAAGCAATTCTTTGGCCTGATATTCATGGATATTCATGGGGAGAGTGTTCCTTTGAATCGATGGGAAATTTGCGAACGCTTAAGCACAGCAAGGCCGCCTTGGGAAGTCCTCAAAAACATGCCCTATAAAGAAGCGAATCACAATTTTGGGCCATGCCGATTTTTTACCAAAATAGCGCTAAGTTACTAGCTATAAATAACCAAATGGGATCATATAAGCCCTAGCGCCTCGAGCTTCCGACGCAGAGTAGGTGCATCGATAAAGTGGTGACCGACAAATCCGTTCTCACGCGCGGCAACAATATTGGCCAAATTGTCATCGATAAATATTGCTTCTCCGGGTTTTAGACCAAAGCGGGACAGCGCCAGTAGGTAGATAGCTGGATCGGGCTTTGCGAGCTTTTCGACACCCGAAACCACCACATCGCGAAAATGATCAAATATCAGTTGGGTCGGGCGGAATTCAGCCCAAAACTCCGCGCCAAAGTTGGTGATTGCAAAAAGCGGAACACCGCGATCGGCAAGCGTTTCAACAATTTCCAGTGATCCCGGTATAGGGGCGGGGATGGACTCGATGAAGCGCTCCGCATAGATATCAAGCATCTCCCTGTATTGCGGAAACTCCGCCTTGCGTTCGGATACCATGTCGGCAACAGCGCGACCTTCATCGGCCTGATAATGCCAATCGTTCGTGACGACATTAGACAGAAACCAGTCGAGCTCCTCTGATTCCTCAATCCGCGTTTCGAACAGAAAGCGCAGATCCCACTGGAACAACACACGACCAACATCGAAGACGACAGCGTTGGGTTTCACAGTTGGGCCGCGACCAGACAGCAAAAAACCGCCCGCGAAACTTCGGGGCGGTTACTGCTCGCGCTGCCGCGCAACATATCGGCTTTTAGCCCTGGCGTGCCTTGAAGCGTGGCTGGGTCTTGTTGATGACATAGGTGCGACCGCGACGGCGAATCACGCGGTTGTCACGGTGGCGTCCCTTGAGGGACTTGAGAGAATTGACGACTTTCATGGGAAAATCCGTATATAAAGTGAATATGGATGCCGAAGCGAAGGCGCGTCCCTATGGTTGGGGCAGGTAAAAGTCAAGCTGGATTGCGCTGTTTTCGCCAATCTTGGCCAAGCATATGAAAAGGAGGTTGCCATGTACCGTTTTTCCAAAGCGTCATTGTCCCGACCGATGCTAGTGGTGCCATTTGCCGCGCTGGCCCTCGCAAGTTGCGCCACCCCGACCGGGCCTGTTGAAGTTACCCGGTTCAACCGCGCTGATGAAGCCGTGCGCTATGGTAGTGGAACGTATTCGGTTCAATTGTCCGAGGGTCAATCCAGCGCCGATCCACAATATTTCACCGCAGTGGCAGGCGAGCTTCGCAAACTAGGCTATGTTGAAAGCCCAACCAGCCAACCCGCAAGCGTCAAGGCATTTGTCATGGTTACGCGCGAGAATGTGAAACGCGAGAGCCGCGGCCCGGTTTCGGTGGGCGTCGGCGGCTCCACCGGTAGCTACGGATCGGGCCTTGGCGTTGGGCTGGGCATCAATCTGGGCGGCGGCGGACAGCAGGTGCTCACTACGCTATCGGTTCGCATGGTTGATGTAGCAACAAATAGGGTCATTTGGGAAGGGCGCGCTGAGCAGGCGGCCGGCAAAAATTCCGCCGCTTCCAAACCTGACATCGCTGCCAACAAATTGACGAGCGCGCTATTTTCAGGCTTCCCCGGCAAAAGCGGCGAGACTATTGCCGTAAAATGAGCATCCAAATCAACGCCGCATTTGACAGCGGCAATATCATCGTCACCGACGTCGAAAACGATACTGCGGCCTTACAAATCCGCAAGGACAAGGACAGCGATTTCTACCAGTGGTTCCACTTTCGCGTTTCGGGCGCGAAGGGGCGGCTGGTCACGCTGAACATCATAAATTGCGCCGGATCTGCCTACCCCGCAGGTTGGGAAGGCTATCAGGCACGGTACAGCACCGATCGCGAGAATTGGTGGCAAGAGCGAGATACAAGCTACAAAGATGGTGTGCTGACAATCCGGCATGAATGCACCGCCGACGCGGTCTGGTTTGCTTATTTTGCACCTTATAGCATGGAGCGGCATCATGACTTGGTGCAGCGCATCGCGGGTCATGAAGGCGTTGACCTGATCGAGCTGGGTCATAGTCTGGAGGGCCAACCGGTGGATTGCCTGCGGATCGGAACGGGCGAAAAGCAGGTCTGGCTCTATGCGCGCCAGCATCCCGGAGAAAGCATGGCTGAACATTGGGCAGAGGGCGCGCTGGAATTTCTTGTCTCCGGCGATCCGGTTGCGAAAAGTTTGCGCAAAAAAGCGACGCTGCATGTCGTGCCCAACATGAACCCCGACGGCTCATGCCGCGGACATTTGCGCACCAATTTCGTCGGCGTGAACCTGAACCGTGAGTGGACCGAGCCAACCGCAGAGCGATCGCCCGAAGTCTTATGCGTCCGAAATGAAATGGACCGCACCGGCATCCACTGGGCCATGGATGTCCACGGCGACGAATCGATCCCCGCCAACTTCTTTGCGGGATTTGAAGGGATACCCAATTGGACTGATGATCAAGGCCAACGCTTCTATGCGTTTCAGGACGCACTGGCGAAGCAAACACGCGATTTCCAAACCGAGCTAGGCTATGGCAAAAGCGCGCCGGGCAAAGCCAATTTGGGCATGTCCACAAACCAGCTGGCAAACCGCTTCGCGCATTTGGGCTGTGTGTCAGCAACACTTGAAATGCCGTTCAAGGACCATGCTAACAATGCCGATGCGGAACGCGGCTGGAGCCCCGAACGGTGCAAGCAACTGGCGCGCGATTGCCTTATCGTGCTCGAGGGAATGATTTGACACTTGCATGCATATATTCCCCGACGACCTGACCGGCCCTGAAATCCGTTCACTGTTAGAAGCGCATTTTGCCGGAATGCTCGCCAATTCGCCAAAGGACAGTTGCCATTTCCTCGATTTTGAAGGGCTGAAAAGCCCTGGCGTAACCTTTTGGTCGGTATGGACCAATGACGGTCCGGATGCGCAGCTGATGGGTTGCGGCGCGCTGAAGGTACATGACGCAGAGCTTGGCGAGATCAAGTCGATGCGCACACATAGCGATCATCTGCGCAAGGGGGCTGGTGCCGCGATGCTTAAGCATATCATTGCCAGCGCAAGGCAAAAGGGGTTGCAAGCGCTGAGCCTTGAAACGGGATCGGGCGACGCATTTGATGCCGCACACGGCCTGTATCTCGCGCACGGCTTTTCCTATAGCCCCCCATTTGGCGATTATGTTGAGGATCCGTTCAGCCGGTTCATGACTTTATCGCTTTGAATATATTTGCAAAAGCAATAGGTTGGCGCATCCAATAGGGCTGCAATATTATGAACATCCGTTTTTTCCTGCTAGCTTCACTGGCATGTGCAATGTCTGCAACGCCATCGCTGGCTCGCGATGAAAAGCCGGTCTTGCGCAAAAAGCCTGCGGTTGTGAACATCGGTGACCGCTGGAAAATCAGCCGGAAAAAGTATAAAAGCGCCGATGTCACAGTCTATTGGGATATCGAATTGGGTGATGCAGGAATGCGCACGCCGAGTGTCGATGAAAGCCGTTCAACCTTTCGCAACAGCCCATTCCCGCTGTCGACGGCAAAAGAAACCTATTTTGATGTGAACGCACTGGTTACCATATCGGTGGAGGGCAAAGTCACCGAATGCCGCTTTGATCCCGAAACACTTGTCGATGCCGAAATGGGCATTGACCCGCTCGCGATTGACCATATTTGCCCGATGCTGAGGCAGCATGTTGTTTTCCACCCCGCACTCGACCAAAATGGAGAACGGGTGGAGCGCAAGGGCAGGATGTTTGGCAGCTATTCGCTGCTGATTACAGACACATCAAAACCACCGTTGATGATTTCACCTCCTGCCAGCACTATGATGCGTCCCGGAAAGGCTTCGGCGGCATTTCCTCTAATTGGCGCCAAAGAGGATTTTTCGTTTAAGACAATCGGCCTGAGCGAACAAAAAATGAAAGAGCTGGACAAAAACATCATCATCGCGCGGCTAAAAATCGACAAAGAGGGTCGGGCTAGCAATTGTCGTCTGACTGCGGCTACCAATGTCGATGAACTTGACAGGCAAATATGTGCCAATGCAATTGCGACCCCTTTTGTCGCGGCACGAAATGACAATGGAGACAATATCGAAAGCGACTATTTGCTGATGGTATTCTCGCCCGACATTATAGGTGAATGATCTGAGATCAAAAATTTGGCGCGGATTGTATATTTCGCCTGACGCCGCTAATGGCCGCGCAAATATCTATTTCAAGGACGCCCGATGCCCAAACTCATCCTCCTCCGTCACGGCCAGTCGCAGTGGAATCTGGAAAACCGCTTCACGGGCTGGTGGGATGTCGATGTAACCGAAAAGGGCATAGCCGAAGCTTGGGCCGCAGGCGAGTTGATGAAAGCCAAGGACGTCACTCCCGATTTATGCTTCACCAGTGTACAAAGCCGGGCGATCAAAACGCTAAACTTGGCGCTCGAAGCCATGGGCCGCCTATGGTTGCCGGTAACAAAAGACTGGCGGTTGAACGAGCGTCACTATGGCGGCTTAACCGGTCTGGACAAAGCCGAGACCGCCGCCAAGCACGGAGAAAGCCAAGTCCATATCTGGCGGCGCAGTTTTGACATTCCGCCGCCACCGCTCGAGGCCGGATCACCTTATGACCTGAGGGCTGATCCGCGCTATGCCGGAATCGATATTCCAGAAACCGAAAGCCTCAAGGATACAATTGTGCGCGTGTTGCCTTATTGGGAGGCCGCGATTGTGCCGGAATTACGCGCCGGAAAAACCGTGCTGATTTCGGCGCATGGCAACAGCTTGCGCGCGCTGGTCAAACATCTTTCGGGGATTTCGGACGAGGACATCACCGGCCTGGAAATCCCGACCGGTCAGCCCATCGTTTATGACCTGGATGATAATCTAAACGGCGAACGCTATTATCTGTCAGAGCGGTAAGCGGCCTTTGCGCGCTTTGCTGCGTACATAGACCGATCTGCGCGGGCCATAAGCTCAATAGGCTTTGTCCCGGCATCGATAACGGTGAACCCAGCCGAAATGCTTGGAACCAAAGCAATATCGCCAAAATCGATCGGTTTTTTGGAAACCATTTCAGCTAGTGATGCTGCCTTTCTGGGCAGCGCCTCAGGCTTGATATTGTCGAGCAATATGCCGAATTCGTCTCCGCCAATGCGGGCAGGTACATCGCCCTTACGCACCAGCGAAAGTAGCCGTTGGCCAATGGCGTTGAGCATGGCATCGCCTGCGCCGTGGCCGTAGCCATCATTCACAGCCTTCATATTGTCGACATCAATGAACAACAGTCCGTATTGACCGCCCGAACGCAGCGCGCGTGCGCACCAACGGTCAAGTTCACCCATGAAATGCCGCCGGTTGAACAGCGGTGTCAGGCTGTCATGCGAAGCCAGCTGTTCCAGTTCGGCAATCCGCGCATGCAAGCGCAGATTTTCTGCCTCTAAAGCCCGTACACCACTCATTTCAACATCATTGGCCGGTATCGACGTTTGCAACGCCTTGATTTTATTTGTCATATGCCCCCACAGTCTGCGGCCCGTGGTTATATTCATTATTTCTACCTTCAAGCCGAAAAGCGGCAATAAGGCAACAATTTACACCTAGCGCCTCGTCCCGTAATATTACGTTAACAAGCCGTTGAATTTAGAGATATAAGGCAATTGCACCGGCCATACAGCGCGGCTAAGGCATATTTAAAGATCTATGAAAAAGTCGGAAAGTCGCGTGCACGAAACCCAGCCACAGATTGCCATCATCATGGGCAGCAAATCCGATTGGGAAACCATGCGCGAGGGTGCCGCCGTGCTCGCCTCCTTACAAATTGTCCATGAATGCAAGGTGATTTCTGCACACCGCACCCCCGACAGGCTGTATAGTTTTGCCAAGGGAGCCGCAGGGCGCGGGATAAAATGCATCATCGCAGGCGCCGGCGGCGCTGCCCATCTGCCCGGAATGGCCGCAGCAATGACCAGCTTGCCTGTGCTGGGCGTACCCGTGCAATCAAAGGCTCTCGACGGCATGGATAGCTTACTTTCCATCGTGCAAATGCCCGCAGGTATTCCCGTCGGGACGCTTGCTATCGGTAAGGCGGGAGCAATCAACGCCGCATTGCTGGCTGCTGCTATGCTCGCCACAACAGATGTCGCGCTGGCCGAGCGGCTGGCTGCGTGGCGCGCAGCACAGACCGCTGCTGTTGGCGAAGACCCCGAGTGAGCGTTTCAGTATGACCGCGCTTCCTATCGGATCGACAATTGGTATTTTGGGCGGCGGTCAGCTCGGTCGAATGCTGGCTATCGCAGCAGCGCAACTCGGCTATAAATGCCATATCTATGCTCCCGAGGCCGATAGCATAGCAGCCGAAGTCGCGGCTTTGCATACGTGCGCGGCTTATGACGATGCAGAGGCGCTTTCCGCATTTGCCAAGGCTTGCGATCTCGTCACCTATGAATTTGAAAATATTCCTGTCGGTCCGCTTGAGCCGTTGAGCCACCAAGTCACTTTGCAACCACGCCTTGGCGCGCTGGCTGTCGCACAGGACAGGGTATCGGAAAAGAAGTTCGTCCGTGAACACGGTGGCCACTGCGCGCGATTTGCCACAGCGCGTAGCGAACTTGAGCTGGAACAAGCGCTCGCGACAACGGGCTTTCCTGCGATCGCCAAAACCATCCGCATGGGATATGACGGCAAGGGTCAGGTCAAATTTTCTGCAGAAACCGAACTGGCCAGCGCATGGCGGCGGCTGGGGGGTCAGCCTGTCATTGTCGAGAGCTTTGTGCGATTTGATGCAGAGTTTTCCGTCATCGCCGTGCGCGATAGCGGCGGCGAAATACGGTTCTGGGACAGCCCAAAGAACACCCATGTCGAAGGAATTTTATCGCGGTCGTCGCTGCCTGCCGGGCCGTTCGTAGAAAGTCAGCAAGCTGCGGCCCGTAATTTGGTGACCGAAATTGCAAACGCGCTTGAATATGTCGGTGTGCTAACTTGTGAATTTTTTGCGACAGCCGAAGGGCCGATATTCAACGAAATGGCGCCACGAGTGCATAATAGCGGCCATTGGACAATAGAAGGCGCAGAAACCAGCCAGTTCGAAAACCATATAAGAGCAATCTGTAACTTGCCGCTTGGCAATACCGAGCTCGTTGCCGAACGGGTTGAAATGGACAATCTAATCGGGACACAAATAGCGCCGATCACCAAGTTGCTTGCTGATCCCGCAGCCAATGTCCATTTCTACGGCAAGAAAGATGCCGCAGCTGGCCGAAAAATGGGGCATGTTACCCGCTTGTATCGATAGAATTTTGCAGGCAAAGCAGGCGCCATGAACCATCCCGAAATCATCCTGGTCATGGCGCGTGCAACAAACGGGGTAATCGGTGACGATGGCAAAATGCCTTGGCACATCCCGGCTGATCTACGTCATTTCAAACAGCTGACAAAAGGCAGCCCGATGATCATGGGGCGCAAGACATTCGACAGCCTGCCCGGTTTGCTCGAAGGCCGTCGGCATATTGTTTTAACCCGGGACGCCGCGTGGGAAGAAGACGGCGCTGAGGTTGTTCATTCACCGCCAGAGGCTTTACGCGTCGCCAACGCACCGCACGTCTATGTTATTGGCGGCGCCGAGATATATGCCCTGTTTCTGCCTATGGCCGACCGGATCGAGCTGACCGAAGTCAAGGCGAAACCCGGCGGCGATGTGCGCATTGATGCGCCCGACAAACGTGACTGGCGTGAAACGAGGCGCGAGAGCCACGAAGCCGAAAATGGCAGCCCGGCCTTTGATTTCGTCACATTTGTGCGCGCCCAAACCAACGCATAGGCAATATGACATGGCCTTTCTTCGCCTTTTCGCGCGCAACCCAATGCCCGCCAGCCTGCGCCATGCTATAGCGGCGCTCGGCAATTTTGATGGCTTTCATCTGGGTCATCAGGCAGTAGCGGGCGAGGCGATTGCCCAAGCCAAAGCGCAAGGCCGGCCAGCAATTATCGCAACATTTGACCCGCATCCTGTGCGCCACTTCGCTCCCGACGCGCCGCCGTTCCGTCTAACCAGTTTGGACCAACGGCAAATGCTATTTGAAGCGGCAGGGGCAGACGCGATGCTGGTTTTTGAATTTGATGACGCTTTGGCCAACACTAGCGCAGAAGATTTCGCGCAAGCCTTGCTGATCGACCGTTTGGGTCTTTCCGGCGTTGTCACCGGCGAAGATTTCACCTTTGGCAAAGCGCGGCGCGGCAATCTGGCGATACTGCGCCAACATGGCCTGACCGCCAAGGCGGTTGCGCCAGTTACAGATGCAGGCGGCGTAATCTCCTCCAGCCGAATTCGTGAAGCGCTGAAAGCGGGCGACTGCGACGAGGCAACACGGTTGTTGACCCGACCCTTTGCTGTTCAAGGTCCCGTCATTCACGGAGACAAAAATGGCCGCAAACTGGGCTTTCCCACCGCCAATATTTTCATGAGCGGCTATGTGCGACCAGCATACGGCATTTATGCGGTGAAAGGTCGTTTGGCGGACGGGCGCATTTTGAACGGGGCCGCCAATATCGGGATACGACCACAATTTGATCCGCCAAAAGAATTACTTGAGCCGTATTTTTTTGACTTTAATGAAGATCTATACGGACAAATGATCGAGGTCGAATTCCATCACTATATTCGCGGCGAAGCAAAGTTCGAGAATTTGGACGCGCTAAAGGAACAGATGGCACGCGACTGCGATCGGGCAAGGGAAATTTTGGGCAAGTGAATTCGAACGAGGGCAAAAGGGGCAATTAGCCATGGCAGATATTTCACGCATCGCGCTTGGTGCAGCCGTCATCGGTGTGGCCGGATGGTCGATGATGCAGGCGAGCTGGTTGGCGGGAGAACAAGGCGGAAAGCCGCTGTTGATCGCTGGGCAAGCGGTTGAACCTGTGCGCGATACAGCTGGCTGTATTACCGACGGTGCAGCAGGATGGGGTGCCGCAACCACGGGCCCTGATGTATCGGGATTGCAAGGTGCCGCTGGGGCAGAAACCAACGCCGTCGTCATTCCAACGCAAGAAGTTGGCGGCATGCTAATGGTAGCACAAGTCGTGGGGCGCAACTGTTCCGCCGATAAGGCAAGAGGGAATGACAGTATTGCCACCGCCGTTTCGGCGCTGACCAAGCCCGAGCGGATCTGGCAGGTGAAGGGTGCAGCCGCAGCAAATGCGACGCTTGCCGCGCTACCCGCACCATCGGAGACCGCACGCGACGCGTTTCTGGGCGATGACGCTGCGGTCACAGCGGTCAAGAAAGCGCGTCCCGACGCATGGGCCTTTACCGTAAAGTCGGCGCGCGCTTGCGCGGCAGATTACCGCACATCCGGTCTGTGGGGCAGCATGCCCGCCAGCTGTAACAAGGGCACGATGCTGCTGAGCGTCGATGAGCTTGGCATGACTCTCTGGGGATGGCCGAACCGTTTCCTTGCTCGTGCCAAAGCCGCCGGTACCCGCGTGATCATTGCCGAGGCCGTTGAGGGCGAAAAGATCACCGGTCTGTCCAAGCCAAAGCGCTATAGCGACATCGCCAATAGCTATAACGGCTATATCTGGATCGATAATGTCGGCGAGATGGGTCCGGCCCTAGTACGTTGATGTTTGCGTTGATGATTGCGGTGATGCTTGCGATATTGGCCAGCCTCGCTTAAGCGCCACGGCAATGACCGATCCTGTAGATTATAAAGACACCGTCTTCCTGCCGAAGACCGATTTCCCCATGAAGGCCGGGCTCCCGCAAAAGGAGCCGGGCATTCTTGCCAAGTGGGAAGCGGACGGGATGTATCATGCCTTACGTGAAGCCCGCGCGGGGCGCGAAAAATTCATCCTCCACGATGGCCCGCCTTATGCCAATGGCGACATGCATATCGGCCATGCGCTGAACCATATATTGAAAGACATGGTCTGCCGCACGCAAAGCCTGCTCGGCAAGGATGCGCCTTATGTCCCCGGCTGGGATTGCCACGGCCTGCCGATTGAGTGGAAGGTTGAGGAGCAATATCGCAAGAAAAAGCTGAACAAGGACGAAGTACCCGTCAAGGAATTCCGCGCCGAATGCCGCGCTTACGCTCAAAAATGGGTCGATGTGCAGCGCGAACAGGTCAAGCGGCTCGGCGTGCTGGGGCATTGGGAGAAGCCCTATCTGACGATGGATTTCGACAGCGAGGCGACGATTGTTTCGGAGCTGTTGAAGTTTGCGGACAGCGGACAGCTGTATCGCGGGGCCAAGCCGGTGATGTGGTCGCCGGTGGAGAAGACTGCTTTGGCCGAGGCTGAGGTGGAATATGAGGATATTGTTTCGACGCAGGTGGATGTGGCGTTTGAGATTGTTTCGTCGCCGATTGAAGCGCTGAAGGGTGCTTATGCCGTGATCTGGACGACAACGCCCTGGACGATCCCTGTCAATCAGGCTTTGGCTTATGGTCCGGATGTTGAATACGAATGTCTACTGATCACGGAGCGCTATCGTCACGAATACGAGGACGGCACGTTTGAGGAGGAACAAGACCATACCTATCCGTATCTCGTGGCACGGGAACTCAAGGACAGTTTTCTTGCTCGGCTCGGTGATAAATTTAAGGCGGTCGGGAAAGAAGGTGCTTGGGGTAAGGTGTGGTCAGGTAAGGGCTCCGAACTCGCTGGAACCGTCGCCCATCACCCGATGCACCATCTGGGCGGCTTTTTTGCCAAGCCCCGCCCCTTTCTGCCCGGCGATTTCGTCACCACCGACAGCGGCACCGGCCTTGTCCATATGGCGCCTGACCATGGCGAGGATGATTTTGATCTGTGCAAAGCCAACGGCATCGAACCGCAATTTGCCGTTGAAGGCGACGGCAAATATCGCGCCGACTGGGCCTGGCTTGGCGGGCAGGGCAGCGTCATCAACCCCAAATTCAACGCACCCGATGGCCCGATCTGTTCGGACCTGCGCGAGGCGGGCGGGTTGCTGGCGGCCAGCGCGGATTACCAGCACAGCTATCCGCACAGCTGGCGGTCGAAAGCCAAGGTCATCTATCGCTGCACCCCGCAATGGTTTGTGCCGATGGATCGGGAAATCTCCTCCCCCCTTGTGGGGGAGGATCAAGGTGGGGGGCGCGATGCGTCTGCATCGCAAAAGACTCTCCACGGTGACGGTTCTTCAGCCGCAGACGCGGCTGGCCCCCACCCTAACCCTCCCCACAAGGGGGAGGGGACTTTAAGAGAACGCGCCGTCACCGCCATCGCCGACACACGCTGGGTCCCTGAAAAAGGGCGCAACCGGATTGGTAGCATGGTCGAAGGCCGCCCCGACTGGGTGCTTAGCCGCCAACGCGCATGGGGGGTGCCGATTACGCTGTTTGTGGATCGCAAGACCGGGCAATATCTGAACGACGCAGGCGTCAACGCGCGCATTGTCGAGGCGATCAAGGCCGAAGGCGTTGATGCCTGGGAAGCCGCGCGCGCACAGGAATATTTAGGGCCGAGCTATAACGCCGAAGACTACGAACAGGTCTTCGACATTCTGGACGTCTGGTTCGACAGCGGCTGCACGCACGTCTTCACGCTGGAATCGGGCAAATGGCCCGAACTCAGCTGGCCCGCCGATCTCTATCTGGAAGGCAGTGACCAGCATCGCGGCTGGTTCCAGAGCTCGCTTCTGCAAAGCTGCGGCACGCGTGGCCGCGCGCCCTATGACGCGGTGCTGACCCATGGCTTCACCATGGACCAAAAGGGCCTGAAAATGTCCAAGTCGGTCGGCAACACGGTCGATCCGTTAAAGGTGATGGAAACCAACGGCGCGGACATCATCCGGCTGTGGGCGCTGTCGGTCGACTTCACCGAAGACCACCGCATCGGTGACGAAATCCTGAAAGGTGTGGCGGATCAGTACCGCAAGCTGCGCAATACATTCCGCTATATGCTCGGCGCGCTGGAAGGGTTTTCGGACGCGGAGAAGGTGGATGTGGCGGACATGCCGGAGCTGGAGCGTTATGTGCTCCATCTGCTCGCGGATATGGATGCGAAGCTTCGGCAAGCGGTCGATGATTTCGACTTCAACACCTATGTCCGCCTGCTGAGCGATTTCGCGAATGAGGATTTGTCGGCCTTCTTCTTCGATATTCGCAAAGACTCGCTCTATTGCGACGCGGCGACGAGCGTGAAGCGGCGGGCGTACAGGACGGTGCTCGACATCCTGTTCCACGCCATGGTGCGCTACGCCGCGCCGGTTTTGGTGTTTACTGCGGAGGAAGTTTGGGGGACCAGGTTCTCCGACGCGGGTTCGGTGCATCTGTTGGAATGGCCCACCCTCCCTATCGTAGAGCACCCCCCCACGCTTCGTCATTCCCGCGAAGGCGGGAATCCATCACCCGCACCATCGTCACAACCGGAAGGTCTGGTGATGGACCCCCGCCTTCGCGGGGGTGACGAGTTGGTGGCTAAGTGGAAATATCTTCGTGGCGTAAGAACCGCAGTCAATGATACTATTGAATCTCTACGTCGAATGAAGGAAGTCGGCTCAAGTTTGGAGGCCAAGGTCTGGCTGCAAACACCAAGCGAAATCACGATCCCATATTTTGATGGCGTCGACCTTTCGGAACTTTTCATTACCGCAGGAGTGGAACTCGGGCCTGCATGCTGGGATCATGGCAACAGTCCTGCCGGTTTCTACGCAGCGGAAATTAGAGGGTATGAAGGAGAAATGTGGGAAGTCACCGCTCATGCAGATCCCACCACCCACCACAAATGCGGACGCTGCTGGCGTCACCTCCCCGAAGTGACTGAGGACGTTGCGCTGTGCGGGCGGTGTGAGGATGTGCTTGGTGGCTAAGCCGCCCTTCCCTTCCTGTCACTCTGAACTCGTTTCAGGGTCCATTTCGCCTCTCATCCCTTCGGTCTCGGCTGCACGATAGATGCTGAAACAAGTTCAGCATGACGAATTTAGAGGTTAAGGGCTTTTTAATGACGACAACACCCAACCCAAAATTCCGCCTGCAGGGCATCATGCTCGCCAGCCTGATCTTCATCACTGACCAAGCGGTCAAATATGCGATGATCGTGCCATTGCAGCTGAAAAGCCGCACATTGATACATATCATCAGCTTTTTTGACCTGCGCTGGGCAGAGAATCGCGGCGTGTCGATGGGCATGTTGGAGGCCGATAGCGAGGCGCAGCGGTGGATGCTCGTTGGCCTGACTGCTGTTATCGCGATCATCGTTTCGGTATGGATGTGGCGCGAAAAGCTACGCGGCGATGTGCTGGCCCTCGCGATGGTGCTGGGCGGAGCGCTCGGCAATATCGTCGACCGCGTGCGTTACGGCTATGTCGTTGATTATGCTGATTTCCATTTGGGCCAGTTCCGGCCGTTTTTCATATTCAACCTTGCCGATGCGTGCATCACCCTTGGCGTGGTAATTTTGCTTGCCCGTGCGCTATTGATCCGCGACAAGGGAGACGATAAAACCGCCGACGCCGTTCAGCCGACGTCAATCGAGCGGGACATAGTGGAGTGAACATGAAGAAATCTATTTTGGCATCGTCTGCGTTGCTCGCCCTTATGAGCCTTTCTGCGTGCAGCTCGGGCGGGCTGTTCAACCGTGACCGTCCCGATGAATTCGCCGTATCGCGCCAGGCTCCTTTGGTAGTGCCGCCCGATTTCTCGCTAGCACCTCCTGCTCCCGGAGCCGCACGTCCGCAAGACGGCGCGACGCAAGAACAAGTGCTTGATGCGCTTTTTGGTGGCCCGGCCCCGCGCTCGGCAACCGAACGCGCTGTGATCAGTGCGGCTGGTACCAGCGATCAGTCGATCCGTTCGCAAGTGGGTGATCCCAAGACCGCAACGGTCAACAAAGGCAGCGTCACGCGCGACATCATCGCGGCACCCGAAGGTGACGGCCAAACCGCGCAGGTAGCTATTGGCGGGTAATCTTTGCTTTGGAGCTGGGGTTAAGCTCTAACCCCGGCTTCTTCAACGCCTGCGCTGTTGTGACGAAGCGCTTTCAGGACGGTCTCAACAATTTGCGGCGCGTTTAACCCAGCCTCGTCATATTGCTTTTGCGGCGCGTCATGCTCTTGAAATACGTCAGGCAACCGCATCGTGCGGATCTTAAGACCTGTGTCGGTCAGGCCCAGATCGCTTGCCAACGTCAACACATGTGCGCCGAGGCCGCCAACCGAGCCGTCTTCCAAAGTGATTACCACCTCATGCGTCGCGATCAGCTTACGAATAAGCTCTTCATCGAGCGGCTTTACAAAGCGCATATCAGCCACTGTCGTTGATAGCCCCTTGGCATCAAGCGTATCGGCAGCCTTTAGCGCCTCTGCCAGTCGCGTACCGATCGACATGATCGCAACCTTTTTGCCTTCGCGAACGATTCGGCCTTTGCCGATCTCCAGCTGCTGCAGCACATCGGGTATCGCCACCCCTGTGCCGTTCCCGCGCGGATAGCGGAAAGCAATTGGCCCACTGTCATGCAATGCCGCGGTGTAGGTCATGTGCGCCAGTTCTGCCTCGTCCGCCGCTGCCATCACCACCATATTGGGGAGTGTCGCGAGATAGGTCACATCAAACGATCCCGCATGCGTGCTACCGTCAGCTCCCACCAAGCCCGCACGGTCGATGGCAAAACGCACAGGCAGGTTTTGGATCGCGACATCGTGAACGACCTGATCATAGGCGCGCTGCAGAAATGTCGAATAAATCGCGCAAAACGGCCGCATCCCTTGTGCGGCAAGGCCTGCTGCAAAGGTTACGCCGTGCTGTTCAGCAATGCCCACATCAAAGCTACGGTCCGGATGCGCAGCGGCAAATTTATCGACACCGGTACCTGACGGCATGGCGGCAGTTATCGCGACAATTTTCGGATCTGTTTCGGCAAGTTTTGCTAGCGTTTCGCCGAACACATTCTGATAGGCGGGCGGCCCCCCGCCGGGGCCCTTATCTTGCTTACCCGTGATGACATCGAATTTGACAACACCGTGATATTTGTCGGCAGCAGCTTCAGCCGGGGCATAGCCCTTGCCCTTTTGCGTGACGACATGGACCAATACTGGCCCTTCGGCATTGTCGCGAACATTTTCGAGCACTGGAAGCAGCTGGTCGAGATTATGACCGTCTATTGGCCCGACATAATAGAATCCAAGCTCTTCAAACAAAGTACCGCCCATTGCCATGCCGCGCGCATATTCTTCGGCACGCTCGGCGGCGTCATGGACCCGGCGCGACAGCTTTGCCGTCAACTTACTGGCAAATTTGCGCAGGCCGAGATATTCGCTCGACGATACAAGCCGCGCTAAATAGCCCGAAAGTCCGCCAACCGGCGGCGCAATCGACATGTCATTGTCGTTCAGGATGACCACTAGCCGGTTGCCTGCTGCTTGCGCGTTGTTCATCGCTTCATAGGCCATGCCAGCGCTCATTGCGCCGTCGCCGATCACAGCAATAGCCTTACCCGGTGCGCCCGAAATGCGGTTGGCAACGGCAAAACCGAGTGCCGCCGAAATCGAAGTGGAGCTATGCGCCGCACCGAACGGATCATATTCGCTCTCGCTGCGCTTGGTGAAACCAGAGAGCCCGCCGCCGGTGCGCAATGTGCGGATCCGGTCGCGCCTGCCCGTTATGATCTTGTGCGGATAGCATTGATGGCCCACGTCCCAAATCAGCCGGTCACGCGGGGTGTCGAAAACATAATGGATCGCTGCGGTCAGCTCGACTACGCCGAGCCCGGCTCCCAAATGGCCGCCGGTTACAGAAACAGCGGCGATCGTTTCAGCGCGCAGTTCATCTGCAAACTGACGGAGTTGCGCGGGCTTAAGCTTGCGAAGGTCGGCGGGAACACTGACCAGATCAAGCAGTGGAGTATCGGGTTGTGAAGTCATGACACCGCTTTTAGCGTCGGAAACTGCGCCTGTCAGTCACAATCGGCACATTTGCCGCGTACCTCGATCACCGGACGGACTTTGGCAAAGCCCGCGCCTTCGGCAGCGGCGCGTACATTTCCAGTCAAACGGTCGTCGTCCAAATGTGTCGCGGTCCCGCAATCATCGCAGATCAGGAAGATGCAGTCGTGCAGGCATCCCGGGTGCGAATTGGCGAGATAGGCGTTCGCGCTTTCGACCCGCCGCGCAAGGTTGGTTTCCACAAACAGGTCAAGAATGCGATACACGCTGTTCGGCGCGACACGCTTGCCACGCTTTTGCGAGACCATATCGGCAATGTCATAAGCCGATGCCGGCTTGGAAAAAGTTGCCAGCACGTCAAATATATCTGCGCGCATATTGGTCCACTGTTCGCCAGCAGCAACCAATGCTTCTGAAGCAGCCTTGGCCAGAGGTTCGCCCGCATGTTCGTGATGATGATGATCGCTCATGGATAAGAATCTACGCGCAGTTATGCGACGGGTCAACGTGAAGGCGCGTGTAACCTAATTAATAGCGCGGTGGTTAAGGTCATGCCCCAAAGCCAGAACCGCTACACCGAGCACCGTATAGAGTATTTCGGTCCCGCCGTGTGGTAAGGTCAAGGCCCCCGCCATCATCCCTATGCCAAGCGCGCCCACGCACGCAGGCATGATGAAACCGTGATCCCACAAACCTTTGCCTAGCGCCAAGACACCAAAGCCGATCGCAAGCATCAGGCCGAATTCATGGATCGCTGGGTCAATCAAGCTGCCCGCAGCGGAAAACAACGCAAGCGCAATTGTCGTCACCAGACAGTGGACAACGCACAACCCGGCCAGACCCAACCCGAGCCCGTCCCAGCGCCATTTGTTCCACGTTGTCGATACCATGCAAAGCATATGGCATGATTCGCCGGACGTTACAACATTACATCGATCCCAAAGCGCAACCTTTTGCGTATTTTGCAACTAGTACAGCTTTCACCGCATCTTGCCGCCAGGCTGGCTTCGCGGCATAGCGGCCAAATGACGGTAACTTCAAATTATTCCGCAAGGCTCGCCAATTGGTTACTGGCCGTCGCGGCACTTGTCCTCGGCATAGTCATTGTCGGCGGGATCACGCGACTTACTGAGAGCGGCTTATCAATTACCGAGTGGCAGCCAATTGAAGGCACGCTGCCGCCGATGGGCGACGCGGCATGGGCCGCAGCATTCGAGAAATATAAGCAAATCCCTGAATACCGCGAGATTAACGGCCCAGCAGGGATGACGCTTGTGCAGTTCAAAACAATCTTTTTTTGGGAGTGGGTGCACCGCTTGCTCGGACGGGTCATCGGCCTTGCGCTGTTACTGCCGTTCTTGTGGTTTGCGCTGAAGCGGCAAATTCCCAAGGGCTATACAGGCCGCCTGTTCGCGCTCGTTGCTCTTGTCGGGCTGCAAGGTGCAATTGGCTGGTGGATGGTCGCATCAGGCCTTTCGGATCGTACCGACGTTAGCCATTTCCGCTTGGCCGCGCATTTGCTGACGGCGCTGTTCTTGCTGGGCGGATTGGTTTGGACCGCGCTTGACCTGAAGTCGCTCGCACTCAAACCGGATGCACGACCGGCGAAGCTGACAGGTTTGGGCGCGTTGGTGGCGTCTGTGCTCTTGGTGCAACTCCTGTTTGGGGCTTATACTGCGGGGCTGAACGCGGGGCAGATATCCAACACTTGGCCGCTTATGAACGACCGCTTCGTGCCCGACGGGGTCGACTGGGCGAAGGGCGCGGCAAGCGCTGTCCTCAATGATCCATATCTGATCCACTTCATCCACCGTTGGTGGGCTTGGGTCGCCGTCGCCGCTCTGATCATACTGGCGCGAAGGGTGAAAGCCACAAAGGCTGCAGATGCACGCAAGGCTTCGGTCACGATCCACTGTGCCTTTGGCATCCAGATACTGCTCGGCATTGCCACTATATTGACAGGTGTTAACATCACTCTGGCCGTCGCGCATCAGGCCGTCGGCGCCCTGCTGGTTGCGGCGACCGCATGGGGATTGCATGTTGTCGGGCGGCGATAAAAGGCGCAAACCGAGCATCAACCGCCCGCGCTAAAATGCTGTGGCAGCAACCCGAGCCAGGAGAGAGCAGATGAGTTACACCCGCACAGCGCAAGCGCCCATAGCATCGGGATTTGGCCACGGATCAACCGCAGCCGAAGTGATCGCCGGGATAGACCTGAACGGCAAGACCGCGCTGGTGACGGGCGGCTATTCAGGAATCGGGACCGAAGCCGTACGGGCGCTCGTTTCGGCGGGCGCGCATGTCATTGTTGCAGGAAGACGGCCCGAAGAAGCCGACGTCACTCTGGCCGATATTCGTGAGCGTATCGACGTGGTCGCGCTTGACCTTTCCGACCCGGGCTCGGTCGATACGTGCGCGCAAGAAGTCGCGGCAAAGACTGGAAAACTCGACCTGCTGGTCGGCAACGCCGGGATCATGGCCTGTCCGTTGGCGCGCGACGCAAGGGGGTATGAAAGCCAGTTTGCCACCAACCATCTTGGCCACTTCCAGCTGGCCGTGCGGCTTTGGCCGCTGGTCAAGGCCGCTGGAGAAGCAGACGGCGGCGCACGGGTGATTGCGCTGTCGAGCCTGGCGCATAAGCGGGGCAGGTTTGACGTGGCGGACCCGAATTTTGAAAACCGCGACTATGACAAATGGGTCGCTTACGGCCAAGCCAAGACCTGCAATGCCCTGTTCGCGTTGCATCTCGATCGGTTAGGGAGGGACCACGGCGTGCGCGCCTTTTCGGTACATCCCGGCGGGATCGTGACCAATTTGGGCCGCTACCTGACCGAAGAAGACCGCGAAGTGATAATGAAACGCTCACGCGGCGAAGAGGTTGAAGGCGCGCCGAAAATGGTCTGGAAAAATGTCGAACAAGGCGCGGCAACCACGGTCTGGGCGGCAACTTCTCCCGCCTTGGTCGGCAAGGGCGGCGTATACTGCGAAGATTGCGACATCGCACAACTGCTGCCACCCGACGACGCGTTTTCGCCAAGCGGCGTGGCGGGCCATGCATGCGACGCGGAGGATGCCGCAAAGCTATGGGAATTGAGCGAGGCACTGACCGGCGTGCGCTGGGATGGTTAGGAGCTTACCCTAGCCCTGAGCCTGTCGAAGCGCCAATTTAGAAACTGGCTGAAACCCACAGAAAACTGCGCAAGTTCACACTGCGGCGCGCTAGCCATCGGACAGAGAATATCACGCGGAAATACAGAGTTTTTCATTCACATCGTCGTTGTGATCGAGGCGAAGCAATCCAGTGCAAGGTCGGGCGGCACTGGATTGCCGCGTCGCCTTGCTTACGCAAGCCTCCTCGCAATGACGAATGTGGAATAGATCCACGAAACCCGCAGAAAACTGCGCAAGTTCACACAGGAATGTACATTTGCCGGGCTGGAAGTTTACTTAAGTTGATGGCGTCTGAAGCATTTTTTCCCACCCGTAAGGTGACAAAATTCTCAAGGACATAGCTTGAAAGAATCGCTGTTGTTGCATGCGCGTATCAGCGAGACGCGCGGTTACCGATGTGGCGCGATGGTTAGAGCATAGGACGGCGCATGTAGGAAAGGGGTTTTTGGGTTTGGAAGAGCTCGCCCTTATAAGCACATCTCCCGTTCCCGCTTTGACGATCCTTGTGAGAAAGCGCGGGTGGCAGCCTGAACCAATACATCCGCGCTATAAGGTATTATTTTACCCGTCCCAAAACCCCTGCTTTTACTTGACTCTTACCCCTGCCTCCGCCATTGGCCCCGCAACGAAAGCACGCATCATGCGTCTTTTGGTCCCGTCAAAAATCGGAGGTTCGATCCGGCGCTTATGAAAACGCTGACTAAAATTACGAAGTCGATCCGCCCTCAGGACGTTGAAAAGTCCTGGGTGCTCATCGACGCAGAGGGTCTTGTTGTTGGCCGTGTTGCCAGCATCATCGCCAATATCCTGCGCGGCAAGACCAAGCCAAGCTACACACCGCATGTCGATTGCGGCGACCATGTCGTTGTGATCAATGCCGACAAGGTGCGTTTCACCGGCAACAAGCTGAAAGACAAGGTCTATTACAAGCACACCGGTTATATCGGTGGTATCAAGGGCGTGACCGCGGGCAAAGTGCTCGATGGCCGCTTCCCTGAGCGTGTGCTGGAAAAGGCAGTCGAGCGTATGGTTCCGCGCGGACCGCTTGGCCGTGCGCAAATGCGCGCACTGCACCTCTATAACGGTACCGAGCATCCGCACGGTGGCCAGAACCCGCAAGCTCTTGATGTAGCTTCCATGAATTCCAAGAATAAGGTGCGCGTATAATGTCAGACACCGAAACAACAAATTCGCTCGCCGATTTGGCGGCAGTAACCGGTGACGCTCCTGTAGCAGTAGCGGCTCCTGCAGCCCCGCTTCGTGAGCAGATCCTCGACAAGCAGGGCCGTGCCTATGCCACCGGACGCCGCAAGGATGCGGTTGCCCGGGTATGGCTGAAGCCCGGTTCGGGCAAGATCGTGGTCAACGGCCGTGATCAGGAAGTCTATTTCGCACGTCCCACGCTGCGTCTTGTCATCAACCAGGTGTTCGATGTTACCGAACGTCGTGGTCAATATGACGTGGTCGCAACCGTTAAGGGTGGCGGACTTTCGGGTCAGGCGGGTGCAGTCAAGCACGGCATCAGTCAGGCTCTTACCCGCTATGAACCCGCACTGCGCAGTGCGGTCAAGGCCGAAGGCTTCCTGACCCGCGACAGCCGTGTGGTTGAGCGTAAGAAATACGGCAAGGCCAAAGCGCGTAAGAGCTTCCAGTTCTCCAAGCGTTAATTTGGTTTCAGACATGCTGGAGAAATCCGGCAATGGCACAAATCACGAAACGGGCGGTCTTGGGATCGCCCGTTTTTGTTTGGGTTGCCAAGTCGAAGGGCGCACGCCAAATACTGTCTCATGATCAAATATTTCCTCGCGGTGTTTTTCGTCGCTATCCTCGCAGGCGGCATCTGGTTTTATAGACTGCCTGGCCCGGATCAGCTCGAACTCGCCGACCGGTGGTATCCCGGCGGCGGGTTTTCGGGATCGATCAAAACCGGCGTTAGCTATGGCAGCGCCGAAACGGAGAGCGACCCAAGACAAAGTCTCGACATTTATCGTCCCGCCACCGCCGGCCCACATCCGGTACTGATCTTTTTCCACGGCGGCAGCTGGAAAGACGGCGGCCGCCCCGGCTATGCTTTTTTCGGGCGCAATTTGGCGAACAAGGGCTTTGTCACAGTCATAGCAGACTATCGCAAAAGCCCCGCGCACCGCTTTCCGGCCTTTGTCGAGGACGCCGCGAAGGCCATCGCTTGGGTGCATGATCACGCGGGCGAATATGGCGGCGATCCGGGAAAGCTGTTCCTGTCCGGCCATAGCGCAGGCGCGCACATTGCTATGCTGGCAACGCTTGACCGGCAGTGGCTTGGGCGCGAGGGCAAGGACACAGCGATTATCAAGGGCATGATTGGGCTTGCCGGGCCCTATGACTTTTTGCCGTTTACAACCGACGCTGCGCGGGATGCACTGGGCAAATGGCCGCGCGACTTTGAGACCCAGCCGATCACTTATGCGCGCGGGGATGCAGCGCCTTTGCTGCTATTGACCGGTGACGCCGATACAACGGTAAAGCCGCGCAATTCGCAACGACTCGATTCTGCGGTCCGTGGGGCGGGTGGCTATAGCTTGCTGCGCGAGTATCCAGGGGTCAATCATGAAGGTATAATCATGGCGGTTGCCGGACCATTTCGCGGAAAAGCGCCGGTGGTTGACGATATCGCCGCTTTCATCCGCGCAAAATCACGGGATTGATACTTACTTGCCCTTGAAACGCGGCTTGGCTAGGGCAGCGCAGCAGAGTAACTATTTTCGTGCATACTGGCGCGTAAGCAGCAGGACAGATTGAACATGGCCGAATTTTCGCTTCCCAAGAACAGCAAGGTGAAGAAGGGCGCAACCCATGCGTCTTCGACCGGCGGCAAGGCGAAGAAATTCAAGGTTTACCGCTATGATCCCGACAGCGGGGAAAATCCCCGCTATGACACGTTCGAGATCGACACTGAAAATTGTGGGCCGATGGTGCTTGATGCGTTGATCAAGATGAAGTCCGAACAAGACCCCTCGCTAACATTTCGCCGCTCGTGTCGCGAAGGTATTTGCGGTTCGTGCTCGATGAACATCGACGGCAAGAACGGTTTGGCATGCACAACTGCGATTGAAGATTGCAAAGGCGAAGTGACGATCACGCCGCTGCCGCATATGGAAGTCATCAAGGATCTGGTGCCTGATTTCACGCATTTCTATGCACAATACGCTTCTATCAAGCCCTGGTTGCAGACGGTTACCACTACGCCGTCAGGCAAAGAGCGCCTGCAAAGCCCGCAAGAACGCGCGAAGCTGGACGGATTGTACGAATGTATTTTGTGCGCGTGCTGCTCGACCAGCTGCCCGAGCTATTGGTGGAACAGCGACAAGTTTCTTGGCCCGGCGATTTTGTTGCAAGCGTACCGCTGGCTCGCCGACAGCCGTGACGAGATGACCGGCGACCGGCTGGACGAACTGGAAGATCCGTTCCGCCTTTACCGTTGTCACACGATCATGAACTGTTCGAACGCGTGCCCCAAGGGTCTGTCACCGGCAAAAGCAATTGCCGAAACCAAGAAGATGATTGCCGAACGCGCGCTCTAGATCGGTTCGCTGGGCCAACCAAGAATGTCCGAACCTGCTTTTGTCAATTTGCCCGATCCCGATCATCCCGGGTGGATGACGTGGGAGTTAAGCGATACGTCTCGCTTCAACGGGCAAGTCATGGGTAAGCTTTTGGTGCGTAAGGACGGACCGCTGCAGTCAACCCTGCGGATGTTTCCCGAGCATCGCCACACCAATTTGATGGACAATCTGCACGGCGGGACAATCATGTCCCTGATTGATATTTCGATATTTGCAGGCGCGCATATGTGCGGCGTGATTTCTGCCGGAACTGCGGTGACGCTAGACCTTTCGGTACAATTCATCGGCGCGGCCAAGCCCGGGTTGCCGTGTGATGCGCAGGTCGAGATGCTAAAAGAAACCCGGCGGTTGGTGTTTCTGCGCGGTCTGGTGGTTCAAGGCGAGGAGCGCGTTGCGGCCTTTTCGGGTACGATCAGAAAGCCATCGGTCGCGTGAACGTTCAGGCGCGCTATGACGCGCTGGTCGCGGGTGGAGAACTACGCAGCGACGCGGACCAAGCGCAAGCGGTCGGATTGCTAAATGCCGTCCAGCAGGAACTGGAGGCAGCCCCGCCACGCGGATCGGTGTTGTGGCGAATGTTTGGCAAACGCCCGCAGCCCGTAAAGGGTCTGTATTTGTGGGGTGGGGTTGGTCGCGGCAAGTCGATGCTGATGGATTTGTTCTTCGAATCTGTTTCGATCAACCGCAAGCGCCGCGCGCATTTTCACGAATTCATGCTCGACATCCATGCGCGTTTGAAAGTGCTGCGAAAGAGCGAGAGCGGCGATCCGATTGTGCCGCTGGTCGAGGCACTAGCCGACGAAACGCGTTTGCTGTGCTTTGACGAAATGGTGGTCAACAATATGGCCGACGCGGCGATCATGTCGCGGCTTTTTGCGGGATTGATCGAGGCTGGCGTCACGATTGTCACCACGTCAAACCGCCATCCGGGTGACCTGTACAAAGACGGTCTGAACCGGCAGCTTTTTCTGCCCTTCATCGCGTTGATCCAGGAACGATTGGCTGTGTTTTCGCTAAATGGACCGATCGACTACCGCCGCGACCGGTTGGGTAATGCAGAAACATGGCTTGTGCCCAATGGTGATGTGGCCACCGAAAAGCTATCGGAGAGTTTCTTCCGGTTGACCGATTATCCACCTGGCGATCGGGCGCATGTACCCTCAAGCGCGCTTGATCTGGGCGGCGGACGGATGTTGCATGTCCCCAAGGCGCTTAAGGGGGTTGCGGTGTTTTCGTTCAAGCGGCTTTGCGCGGAAGCCCGCGGCGCGCCCGATTATCTGGCGATTGCGCGCCATTTTCACTGTGTGATCCTGGTCGGTATACCCGTGCTAGGGCGGCATAACCGCAACGAAGCGGCGCGCTTTGTCACGCTGATCGATGCGCTCTACGAATACCACGTCAAGCTGCTGGCAAGTGCCGATGCCATTCCCGATGACCTATATCCCGAAGGCGACGGAAGGTTCGAGTTTCAGCGCACCGTGTCGCGCCTGCTTGAGATGCAGTCGGAGGATTATTTGGCGCTGGGTCACGGCGAGGATTGAAATCCGCCGCCCTTCGACGGGTTCAGAACAAATGGATATCGAAGAAAATCCTGCCCAAAGCTGAGCGCCACTTGTTGACACATTTGACACGAAAACGGGTTTTTATGAATATTGGTTCCTGTTGGATGAGGGGCAATGTGTCGGACCGCGCCAACTTGCCCTAACAGAACATATATAGAACAAAATTTGCTTTTGTCAAGGCTTTTCCGGTGGTGGTTGATCGGGCGCAGCTGCCTCTTGCGCGGTTTGCTCTCCTTCGTCATCTTGTGCTTCATCGAATTCGTCGCTCGGGAATGCGCCGGGATGTTTCTTCAGCTCTTCGATATAGACAGGCATGCACGGCCAGACCAGTTTGGTCTTTGCCATTGCGGGCGTGATGTTTGCCATGCCGCTTGCCATTTTCGCAACTACCGCTTCTTTAGCCGTGCGGGCCTCTCCCGTCGGTCCAACAATCATATTGTAGAGATCGCGGTCGCTTTCACCCAGGATGGAATAGCTCTCATATTCCGGATCTTTTTGTGCGATGAGGTCATAAGCCAAACAAGTATCAATATCGGGCAAGGCTAAGGGTTGCGGACTCGCCGCTTGTAGCACGCCATCCAGCTGCCCGGATTTTGCTGCGGAGTAAATTGCTTGGCATTCTGGTTCGAGCGACTTGCGCTTTTCAGTCACCTCTTTTTGAAGTTCGTCATCCCCGTACGGGATCAAAAAGGCAGCTTTATTGTCGAGAAAAGAAGCGGCCGCTTCCTTGCCCCCCAGTTCCGTTGCCAGCCTTGCGGTAACTGCGTCGCCAAGCTGCTTGGCTTGCTCGCGGGAAAGCGGCTGATTTAAGCCCGCTTCGTCAAAACCGGACAGCGCCAAACCCGCGCAGTCGAGTTCGAGCCGCCGTGCGTCGGAAATCAGCACAACCCGTGCATATGTCGGATCACCCATTTTGCTGAAATCGGACGCAAGCGCAGAACCGCCCGACAATGCGGCCAAAAGAAAAGCTAAGATAGGGCGGGTAACTGTCATACGCGTTAGCTATCACCTTGTTGCCGCCTGTCAATAACGCCCAAATTATCGGCCTTATTGTTCTTGCGAACTATTATCATAAAAAGCCTTAACTTCTGCGCGTTATGGGGTTGCGAAGCAAAAGGAATCGGCCTAACGCGGCTGCAATTCCCAAATATACGGGCGCTATTCTTTCGCCCCTCAGGCCCAAGGAAGGTTCTATTATGGCCCGTAAGAAGATTGCGCTGATCGGTTCCGGTATGATCGGCGGCACGCTCGCCCATCTCGCAGCACAAAAGGAATTGGGCGACATCGTCCTGTTCGATATTGCCGACGGTATTCCGCAAGGTAAGGCGCTTGACCTGTCGCAATGCGGCCCGGTCGAAGGATTTGACGTTAACCTGAAGGGCACGTCTTCTTATAAGGACATCAAGGGCGCGGACGTCTGCATCGTCACCGCCGGTGTGCCGCGCAAACCCGGCATGAGCCGCGACGATCTGCTCGGCATCAATCTGAAAGTGATGAAGGCGGTCGGCGAAGGCATCAAGAAACATGCACCAAAAGCATTCGTAATCTGCATCACCAACCCGCTCGACGCAATGGTGTGGGCGCTGCGCGAATTTTCGGGCCTTCCCGCCAATATGGTCGTTGGTATGGCAGGCGTGCTCGACAGCGCACGTTTCCGCACATTTCTGGCCGAAGAATTCAAGGTCTCGGTCCGCGATGTGAATGCCTTCGTGCTCGGCGGCCACGGCGATACAATGGTGCCGGTGATCGAATATTCAACCGTTGCGGGCATCCCCGTGCCCGATCTGATCAAAATGGGTTGGTCGACCAAAGAACGCATCGACGCGATTGTTGACCGCACGCGCAACGGCGGCGGCGAGATTGTCGGGCTGCTCAAAACCGGTTCGGCCTATTATGCGCCTGCGACCAGCGCAATTGAAATGGCGCAAGCCTATCTCGGCGACCAGAAACGCCTGCTGCCTTGCGCGGCGAACCTCACCGGCCAGTACGGCGTCAAAAACCTCTATGTCGGCGTGCCTTGCGTGATCGGCGCAGGCGGCATCGAACGCGTGGTCGAAATTTCGCTCAACAAAAAAGCGCAGAAGAATTTCGACACCTCAGTCGCGGCGGTGAAGGAACTGCTGGTGGCGTGTAAGAAGATTGATCCGAGCTTGAAGTGAGGTGAAGGAAGGAACCATCTGCATCGCACTTTCCGTCACCCCGACGAAGGTCGGGGTCCAGTCTGACGCAACTGTAGCTGGAAACCGGCGTTCGCCGGTATGACGCATGAGGATACGCACTTGTGAGAGAAAAGGGCGGCTTTGTTTACATCATGGCAAGTCGCCGGAACGGAACAATTTATATCGGGGTATCCAGTGATTTAGTCAAAAGAGTGTGGCAACACAAAGAAGGGTTGGCCGATAGCTTCACGAAGAAATATGGTTGCAAATTGCTGGTTTGGTTCGAGCAATTTGGCGATATCGAAATGGCCATTGTTCGGGAGAAACAAATGAAGGAATGGCAACGCCCTTGGAAACTACGTGTGATTGAAGAAATGAACCCGAAGTGGAATGATCTCTATACTTCATTGATTTAGGACTGGATCCCGACCTGCGTCGGGATGACGATTAAGGAAACGGCAGAACAAATGAGCATCCTCATAAACAAAAACACCAAGGTCATCACGCAAGGAATGACCGGCGAAACCGGCACTTTCCATACCGAAACTGCGCTCGCATACGGCACGCAGATGGTTGGCGGCGTTACGCCGGGCAAGGGCGGAACCACGCATATTGGCCTGCCGGTGTTCGACACGGTTGCCGAGGCCGTGCAGATGACTGGTGCCGACGCGAGCGTCATCTATGTGCCGCCGCCCTTTGCCGCGGATTCGATCCTGGAAGCCATCGACGCGCAAGTGCCTTTGATCGTGTGCATTACCGAGGGCATACCGGTGCTTGATATGGTGAAGGTAAAGCGCGCGCTTTCTGGTTCCAAATCGCGGCTCATCGGCCCGAACTGCCCCGGCGTGCTGACGCCCGGCGAGTGCAAAATCGGCATCATGCCGGGCAATATCTTTTCCAAGGGCAGCGTCGGCGTTGTTTCGCGCTCGGGCACGCTTACTTATGAAGCGGTTTTCCAGACCACAAATGAAGGGCTGGGCCAGACCACAGCGGTGGGCATCGGCGGCGATCCGGTGAACGGCACGAACTTCATCGACGTGCTGGAGCTTTTCCTTGCCGATGATGAGACAAAGAGCATGATCATGATCGGCGAAATCGGCGGCGATGCCGAAGAACAAGCCGCACAGTTCCTGATCGACGAAGCCAAACGTGGCCGCAAAAAGCCGATGGCGGGCTTTATTGCTGGGCGCACGGCTCCTCCTGGACGCCGCATGGGTCATGCCGGTGCCATCGTTTCGGGCGGTAAGGGTGATGCCGAAAGCAAGATTGCAGCGATGGAGGCAGCGGGCATCCGCGTGTCGGCTTCGCCAAGCGAACTCGGCAAGACATTGGTGGAAGTTCTGAAGGGATAATTCCCATGGGTTTTGAAAACCACGATTTTGACGAGACCGCCGATGAACAAGAGCATGGCCCGAGCTGGACACGCAAGGGCTGGCCGCTATCCGACACCGACGAACTGACCGGGGCGCTCGATCCCACGCAGATGGAAATACTCGCCAAGGCCGTCACCAAGGCCGCTGGCAAGCCCGCAACCGACGCCGACGTGACAAAGGCCGCAGCGGACTCGATCCGCGCAATGATGCTGGTGCGCACCTACCGCGTGCGCGGCCATCTGGCGGCCAATCTCGATCCGCTCGGTATGACCAAGCAGGACATACCTGCCGACCTGACGCCCGAATATCACGGCTTCACCGAAAGCGACCTTGACCGGCAAGTCTATGTCGGAGGCACATTGGGTTTGGAATGGACGACGACCCGGCAATTGGTCGAGGTGCTCCGCGCCAATTATTGCGGCCCGGTTGGTCTGGAATATATGCATATTTCCGATCTGGAAGAGCGCCGCTTCTTTCAGGAGCGGATGGAAGGCGTCGACAAATCCATAGGCTTCACCCCCGAGGGTAAGCGCGCCATCCTCGCCAAGGTGATCGAAGCCGAACAGTTCGAAAAATTCCTTGGCCGTAAATATGTAGGCACCAAGCGCTTCGGCCTCGACGGCGGCGAAGCGATGATCCCCGCACTCGAAAGCTTCATCAAGCACGGCGGCGCGCAGGGCGTGCGCGAAATCGTGATCGGCATGCCGCACCGTGGCCGCCTCAATGTACTCGCCAATGTCATGGGCAAACCTTACCGCGTGATCTTCCACGAATTTTCGGGCGGCTCGGCCAGCCCCGAAGATGTCGGCGGATCGGGCGATGTTAAGTACCATCTCGGCACCAGCACAGACCGCGAATTTGACGGCATTAAAGTGCATATGAGCCTGGTGCCGAACCCGTCGCATCTTGAGGCCGTGAACCCGGTGGTGCTCGGCAAGGTCCGCGCCAACCAGACCGCGCGCGACGATCTGGGCAAGGAACAGCATACGCAGGTATTGCCCGTTCTGCTCCACGGCGATGCTGCCTTTGCCGGGCAAGGCATTGTGTGGGAATGCCTCGGCTTCTCCGGCATTCGTGGGTATAATACTGGCGGCTGCATCCACTTCATCGTGAACAATCAGGTGGGTTTTACCACCTCGCCCCAATTTGCCCGCTCTTCGCCTTATCCCAGCGACGTAGCCAAAGGTGTTCAAGCACCGATCCTGCACGTCAATGGCGATGATCCCGAAGCCGTGACCTTTGCCTGCAAAATGGCAATCGAATACCGTCAGCAGTTCAAGCGCGACATTGTGATCGACATGTGGTGTTACCGGCGGTTCGGCCATAATGAAGGCGATGAGCCGGGCTTTACCCAGCCGCTCATGTATAAAAACATCAAAACCCATCCTTCGGTCAGCGAGGTCTATGCGCCGCGTCTTGTCACGCAAGGTGTGATCGACGCGGCTTGGGCAGCGGGTCATGCGGCAGGCTTTATTGCCCAGCTGGAAACCGAGTTTGGTTCGGCCGCCAGTTATAAGGCCAATCAGGCGGACTGGTTTGGAGGTCGCTGGAAGGGGCTGTCAAAACCAGCTGATCCCGAAAGCGCGCGGCGCAACGTCGAAACCGGCATTTCCAAAAAACTGATGGACAGCCTTGGCCGTACTTTGACCGCTGTACCCGCGGATCTGAATATCCACCCGACACTTTCGCGCGTTCTAGAAGCCAAAAAGGCTATGTTCACAAGCGGTGAAGGCTTTGACTGGGCCACGGGCGAGGCACTCGCGTTCGGATCGTTGCTTTCCGAGGGTTACGGCGTGCGCTTATCTGGACAGGATTCCGGACGCGGTACTTTTAGCCACCGACATGCAGTGTGGACCGACCAGAATAGCGAAACGAAATTTGTTCCGCTTTCGACCTTGCCACATGGCCGGTTCGAAGTGCTGGACAGTCCGCTGTCCGAATACGGCGTGCTTGGTTTCGAATATGGCTATTCGGGCGCAGAACCAAAAACACTCGTGCTCTGGGAAGCGCAATTTGGCGACTTTGCAAACGGCGCGCAAATCATGATCGACCAGTTCATTGCCGCCGGCGAAGCCAAGTGGCTGCGCGCCAATGGCCTCGTCATGCTATTACCGCACGGCTATGAAGGACAGGGCCCGGAGCATAGCTCGGCGCGACTTGAACGTTTCCTGCAGCTATGTGCCGAAGATAATATCCAGGTCGCCAACTGCACTACCCCTGCAAATTATTTCCACCTTATGCGGCGTCAAATGCACCGGTCTTTCCGCAAGCCGCTTGTCGTCATGACGCCAAAATCTTTGCTACGCCACAAAATGGCGGTTTCGAAGGCCGAGGATTTTCAAGGCGTGAGCCATTTCATGCGGATACTTTCGGATCCCTGGGCGCCCGCCGACAAGGATGTGAAACGGCTGGTGCTGTGTTCGGGTAAGGTTGCTTATGACCTGATGGAAGCGCGCAATGCAGCCGGCGACAAGAACACCGCCATTGTCCGGCTTGAACAACTTTATCCGTTCCCCGGCGATCCGTTGGTTGTCCGCCTGAAGCGGATGAGTGCCCTTGAACAAGTTGTCTGGGCGCAAGAAGAACCCAAAAACGCCGGCAGCTGGCACTTTGTGAACGAACTGATCGAGGAAAGCTTGATCAAGGCCAAGACCAAACCGCAACGTCCACGCTACGCCGGTCGCAAGGCAGCAGCAGCAACCGCGACCGGCCTTGCCAAACGCCATCAAGCCGAACAGGCCGCACTTATTGCCGACGCGCTGGGACACAGTGTGCGCGGCGAAATCAGACGCCAAAGAAAAGGGTGACAACAGCATGAGCACCGAAGTCAAAGTACCCGTATTGGGCGAATCGATTAGCGAGGCAACGCTTGGCGCGTGGCTGAAAAAACCAGGGGAAGCTGTGGCCGCCGACGAAGCCATTGCCAGCCTCGAAACCGATAAGGTTGCGGTCGAAGTACCCGCGCCTGTGGCAGGCGTGATGGGCGCGCATCTGGTGGCCGAGGGCGCTACCGTCAATGTCGGCGCGGTAATCGCATCGATCGAGGGCGGTACGGCTAGCGTTGCGGCGGCGGCTGTTGCTGCTCCTGTCGCAAGCGCGCCTGTTGCAGCGCCAGCTGCCGCCCCTGCTCCCGCCCCGACTGCCGAAGCGGTTCCCTTGGTTGATTTACCGCTCTCTCCAGCCGTACGCCGCCTGGTCCTTGAACTCGGCATTGATCCAACCAAGATTAAGGGTAGCGGCAAGGATGGTCGCCTCACCAAAGAAGATGTATTGGCCGCAGCCAAATCGGCACCGGCCGCTACGTCCGAAGCTCCGGCTGCTGCGCAAACAGTACACAGTGCGACCCCGGCTGTGGGTCCGCGTACCGAAGAACGAATCCGCATGACACGTCTACGTCAGACGGTTGCCAAGCGGCTGAAAGACGCGCAAAATACTGCTGCACTTCTGACCACTTTCAATGACGTCGACATGAGCGCGGTGATCGAAGCGCGCACCAAATACAAGGACCTGTTCGAAAAGAAACACGGTGTCCGTTTGGGCTTCATGGGCTTTTTCGCGAAGGCCGCATGCCTTGCCGCACGCGACGTTCCCGCCGTCAACGCGATGATCGACGGTGAAGAGATCGTCTATCACAGCTACATGGACATATCGGTGGCGGTCAGCGCACCAAACGGTCTTGTTGTGCCCGTGGTGCGCGACGTGCAAGACATGGGCTTTGCCGACATAGAGAAAGCAATTGGCGATTTTGGTAAGCGCGCCAAGGAGGGCACGCTAACTATGGCCGATATGGCGGGCGGCACTTTCACCATTTCAAATGGCGGCGTTTTTGGCAGCCTGATGTCTACCCCGATCATCAACCCGCCACAGTCAGCTGTGCTGGGCCTCCACCGAATCGAGGACCGGCCGGTTGCAATCAATGGTCAAGTCGTGATCCGCCCGATGATGTATCTGGCGCTCAGCTATGACCACCGGCTGATCGACGGCCGTGAGGCTGTGACCTTCTTGAAAACTATCAAGGAAGCGATCGAAGACCCGACGCGGCTACTTATCGACCTCTAAAGGACAAGTGCAATGGCAGATTATGACCTGATCGTTATCGGCGCTGGACCCGGTGGCTATGTCGCGGCAATCCGTGCAGCGCAGCTGGGATTGAAGACAGCCTGCGTTGAATCGCGAGAAACGCTGGGCGGGACTTGCTTGAATGTCGGTTGTATACCCTCAAAGGCGCTGCTGCATGCATCCGAACTTTATGAAGAAGCGCACTCTGGCGCGCTCACAAAATTCGGGATCGATTTCAAATCGGTGTCACTCAATCTGGACCAGATGCATGCCGAGAAAACCAAAGCCGTGGGCGAGCTGACCGGCGGGATCGAGTTTCTGTTCAAGAAGAACAAGGTCGATTGGCTCAAGGGTCATGCCGCGTTCACCGGAGCCAACTCGGTGGAAGTAGCGGGCAAAAGCTACACCGCCGACAAGATCATGATCGCCACCGGCTCCTCGGTCACACCACTGCCCGGCGTCGAGGTCGATCAGAAAGTGATCGTTGATTCTACCGGTGCGCTCGCGCTACCCAAAGTCCCCAAGCATCTGGTCGTTATTGGCGGCGGGGTGATTGGGCTGGAGCTGGGCAGCGTCTGGCGTCGGCTGGGTGCGGCAGTCACGGTCGTCGAATATCTCGACCAGATATTGCCCGGCATGGACGGCGAGGTCCGCAAGGAAGCCGCGAAGATTTTCAAGAAGCAGGGCTTCGAAATCCGCACCGGAACCAAAGTGACGGGCGCGAGCGTGAAGGGCGGCAAAGCAACATTGACCGTCGAACCCGCCGCTGGAGGTGCCCCCGAAACCATCGAGGCCGATTGTGTCCTCGTTTCCATCGGCCGCCGCCCCAATACCGAGGGGCTGGCGCTCGACAAGGCAGGCGTCGCGCTCAATGCACGCGGTCAGATCGAGGTTGGCAATGATTTCCAGACGAGCGTCCCCGGCATCTACGCCATTGGCGACGTAACGCCAGGACCGATGCTCGCGCATAAAGCCGAAGATGAAGGCATTGCCGCAGCGGAATTCTGTGCTGGCCTGACAGGAATAGTAAACCATGACGTCATCCCGGGCGTTGTTTACACGATGCCCGAGATCGCTGACGTTGGTCTTTCCGAAGAGGAGGCCAAGGCCAAAGGCATTGAGGTCAAGGTCGGTAAATTCCCGATGATGGCGAACAGTCGCGCCAAAACCAACCGCGACACCGACGGATTTGTGAAGATCATTGCGGACGCCAAGACCGACAAGGTGCTGGGTGTGCACATTATCGCTAGCCTTGCCGGAACGATGATTGCCGAGGCTGCGCTTGCCATGGAATTTGGCGCAACGTCCGAAGACATTGCCTATACTTGCCACGCGCATCCAACACATGCCGAAGCGGTTAAGGAGGCGGCAATGGCCGTGACGGGCAAGCCAATTCACATGTGAAGGGCACCGTGAGGATAGGTCTGGCCTTCACCGCGATTTGGTTCGCGTTCAGCGTCTTGGCCGGCGTCGGATATTTGGCATTTGCGGGCGCACCGCTGCATTATCTGGCTGTCAACTCTGGCGCACTTGCCGCTGCGTTGTTGCTGATGCGATTTGCACCGGAGCTGCAATCAGACCGCGCGTTGGATTTTGTCGCGATGGGCGCGATCCTTGTGCTTTTCTTGCCTATATTGTTCGGGCCTGATGTCGAAGGGATACGGCGCTGGGTAGGTTTAGGACCGGTAAAACTGCACAGCGGGTTGCTCGTTGTTCCAATGCTGATGGCATTGCTTCCTCGACTGGCGAAAAAGCGTCGGCTCGTGGTTGCTGCGCTCGCTTCCATTGCCATGTCTTTGCAACCGGATCGCGCAAGTGCTCTTGCGCTTTTGAGTGGAACTGGTGCGCTCTTCATGACCCAAAGGTCTCTGGAAAATATGGCGTCTCTGTTGTTTGCAGCTTTCGCCCTCGGCGCAACCTTGATCCAGCCTGATTTGCTTGAAACGGTTCGCTATGTTGAACATGTGTTGGCCGATGCCTGGGCCTCCAATCCGTTAATTGGATCGATCCTTGCGGTCAGCATTTTGGCAGTGTTGGTGTTACCGGCTTTGTGGAAGCCGAATTTGGTGCCGGCCTTGGCCGCCTTTGGCGGCTTTGCACTCGCCTCGTTGTTCGGGCCCTATCCGACGCCTTTCATTGGCTACGGCGCTGCGTCCATAATCGGTTTCGGTTTGGCGATTGTGCTTGTACCTCGCTTCATGCCATAACAGATGGCGTGATCCGCATCCTCATCATCCTGCCACAAGTCGATTTTGACCCGACCGAAGTTGCGGTGCCCTGGGCAGTTTGGAATGCAGCCGGTTATGATGTCTGCTTTGCCACGCAAGATGGTACTCCGGCCACTTGCGATCCTGTGACGCTGACGGGTGCTGGCCTGCCGGTGTTGGCGCGTTCCCTTCAAGCCAAGCCAGAAAATGTAGCGCTCTACGCGCAGATGGTTGCTTCGGTTGCTTTTCTCACTCCCGTAAGATGGTGCGACGTCATAACGGCTGATTTCGATGCGGTCCATTTCCCCGGTGGGCATGCCCCGGGCATGCGGCCTTATTGCGAGTCAGCCGAAGTGCAACGGATCGCACGCGAAGCCTTTGCCGCAGATCTCCCGGTTTCGGCGATTTGTCACGGCGTCTTACCTTTGGCGCGTTCAGGCGTGCTGAAAGGCCGAAAGACCACCGCGCTTACCAGGATGATGGAGGGAACAGCCGTTGCGCTTACCCGCCACAAGCTTGGCGATCATTATCGCACCTATCCGCAACCGGTTGAAGTCGAGGTAAGGTCGCTGCTTTCTTCGCCTGATGATTTCAAAACAGGACCATTGCTGCCTCGCTATGGAAGCGCCGCAAGTCCGGGGGTCGGATTTGTGGTACAGGATGGCAATTATGTGTCAGCGCGCTGGCCAGGCGATGCTTATACATTGGCGCACCGCATCCTTTCGCTGCTCGGGGTTTAAACCGCAGGCATGATCTTCCTGAAAGGCACCGGCCTGCAAGACATAGCGCAAAAAACGCTGTGATTCCCAAAATAGCCCTGTAAAAAACAACAATGCGCCGCATTCTCCACCGCATTCACATCTGGCTTGGCTGGCTGATCGGCGTGCCCTTGCTGATTTGGACTGTCACCGGTTTATGGATGGTAGCACGACCCATAGAAGAAGTTCGCGGCGTGCATCTCAAGGCCAAACCGCCAATACTGTCCTTGGAAAAGGCGGCGGTTCCGCCATTCATGTTTGGCAAATTTCCCGATGTCCAGTCGATGCGGCTGGAACAGCAATGGACCGGACCCATGTGGGTCGTCAGTTTTGCCGATGGTAGCGAACGTCGGGCTTCTGCCTTAGACGGTCGTTGGCTAAGCCTATACGAAGCGGAGGCACGCGCCATTGCCGATGGCTGGTACTTGCCAAAATCGGCAATTGTCTCGGTGCGTAAAACTGCGGCAAATGCCCCACCAATTGACTTGCGCAAGGATAGGCCCGCATGGGGTGTCACCTTTGCCGATGGCGCGCATGTCTATGTCGATGCCGACACCGGTGGCTTGCTTGCGATCCGCAGTGGGCAGTGGCGCGCGTTTGATTTCATGTGGGGTTTGCACATCATGGACCTGCAAAGCCGAGAGGACACGCATCACCCGGTCTTGATCGTCTTTGCCGCCATGGCGGCATTGTCGGTGCTATTGGCGCTGATTTTATTGCCACTTTCGCAGTGGCGAAAGCGAAAGCGCGCTATTTCTTGACGATTTCCACATCGGGTGCATAGACCGAGATAGCCCGGCCCTGATCTTGACCTGCATCGGCATTGGCTGGGTTGATCAGCGAAAGACCAGCAAGGCCCAACGCGAACCCGCCTAGCAAGCTGAGGAACAGATCCGAGCGTAGAAAGTCAAAAAAGCGGTGCATATTCCATCCCTGTCCACTTTTCCGGCTGGAAGACCCGACCAGTGTGGCGTTGTAGAAACGCCTCTCAAGCACAGCGCGGGTTAAGTCATTATTAACGGCGTATTTTCAGGGCTGATTTGCGATTAGCCGAGTTTTCAGCGCGCCCAATTGATGAAGTAAGCACCGCAGTACGGGCCACCCACACTCGAATCAAACCCGCCAATCGCTTTCGGCCCCTCTGATTCGTCCAGGCCAAAAATGCCGATCAGCTAAGCGCAGCGCAGGCCAGCTGTATCCGCGTGCACGCATCTTTCAGAATTTCAGAAGAGGTTGCGTAGCTGATCCGGAATCCGGGTGACAGTCCAAAGGCCGCACCGTGCACTGCGGCCACCTGATGATCGTCCAAAAGATAATCGATCAGATCGGCGTCGGTTGCGATCACTTTCCCGCTTGGTGTTTTTTTGCCTATCACACCACTGGCATCCGGATAGACGTAAAAGGCGCCCTCTGGTGTAGGGCAGCTAAGTCCCGGCGCATCGTTGAGCATTGCTACCACAAGATTGCGGCGACGTTCGAACGCAGCATTGCGTTCAGCCAAAAAATCCTGCGGGCCATTAAGCGCCGCAGTCACGGCATATTGGCTGATCGAACAAGGGTTGCTGGTTGATTGCGATTGCAAGTCAGCCATCGCCTTGACTATCCATTCGGGACCACCGGCATAGCCAATCCGCCAGCCAGTCATCGCATAAGCCTTTGAAGCGCCGTTCATGGTGAGCGTGCGGTCATAAAGCTCGGGGCAAACCTGTACGATCGTGGCAAAGGGCGTATCGGCATACCAGATATGCTCGTACATATCGTCGGACAATATCATCACGTGCGGATGGCGAACAAGAACGTCGCCAAGCGCCTTCAATTCGGTCGCACTATAGGCTGCGCCCGTCGGATTCGAAGGCGAGTTCAAAATGAGCCAGCGCGTTTTTGGCGTTATGGCGGCGTCTAACTGCGCAGGGGTGATTTTGTATTTTTGCGCCGCTGTTGCTAATACTATGACCGGGGTTCCACCAGCATATTGCACGATGTCGGGGTAGCTGACCCAATAAGGCGCAGGAATTATTACCTCGTCGCCTTTGTCAACGGTCGCCACCAACGCATTGAACAAAGTATGCTTGCCACCCGAGTTCACGCTGATCTGCTTGGGCGTATAATCAAGGCCGTTGTCGCGCTTGAACTTTGCCGCAATCGCAGCCTTCAGCTCGGGGATACCGTCAACATTGGTATATTTGGTTTTGCCTGACCGAATTGCCTCGATAGCTGCGCTTTTGACGAAGTCCGGTGTGTCAAAATCGGGTTCGCCCGCTGACAGGCCAATCACCGATTTTCCTTCGGCGCGCATGGCAAGTACGCGGTTGGTCATGGCGAGCGTTGCTGAAGGCGCGATACGCCCAAGCGCTGAAGACAGGCGATGCATAATTTACTTTCCGGTTGGCAGGACAAAGTGCAGTTGCGCGCAAGCGCCTAGAGACTTTGCGAAAATTGTGCAACCGCTTTGCTCAATTACGGTCCGCCCTATTGATTTGAGATCGAAGCGACGATTTCGTTTTCTTCGTCGTCCTTTTCACTCAACTCAACATCGGTCAGCTCCATTTGTTGCCCCGGCCTGCCAAAGTTGCGGTACAGCCGGACCATGATGCGGCTGGCACCGTTTGGGTTGATCCCGTCGGGCGAATAGCTGTTAGTCCGAACGATGAACTTTCCCTTGGGTGCACGGCGCAAAACATATTCTTCCGGGCCGAAACCATCGGTCATGTCATTTGACACCTTGCCGCCAATTTCTGTTTCCGGGTTGCTATAAATGGCCCGTTCGCCGTTGGGTTCATCAACCCACAGGTCAATGTCGGCATCATCATTGGTCCATTCGATGACGATACGAATGTCGAGATCAAGAAGCTTACGGAAGCGTTTGTCGAGTGTTGTTTTTCCGCCCGCAGCTTCCAAAAACGGCACCAGCGCATTGGCTTCCATAAGCGCGACTATATCGATCCCGTCAAAATCATCATTCGCCGGTTCTAGCGCAACCTTTTCCAGCAACTCGATTGCCCGTTCAAGATCAGCCCGGGCCTTTTCGTCATTGCGCCGTCCCGCGCGGTCGGCAAGTGCAAGCGCCAGGCTGCGTGCCGGTTGCGGCCGATCATCGGCGCGAATGTGGAGCAGGTTGAACAGCTCGACCGCACGGTCCATTTGCTTGAGTTGTAGCAAGCGGTAGGCAACGATCAGTTCGGTTTCGGCGTTGGTATCGGGTAACTCAAGCGCCGACAGCAGCAAATCGGCAGCAAGCTCCTTGTCACCCTTGACCGCAAACCAGAGTGACGTGTCGAGGTAAAAAGCAGGGGCGAGACCGTATTTCTTTTCCTGCGCCGCCAGCACGGAAAGCCGCGCATCGGGCTTGGCCGCGTCAAGTGCGGCCAGATAGGGCCGGTCGGCAAAGACGCGCTCGACCTCGATCTTGCCTTTGTCGGGTGGCGGTGGACGGCGCACCGTTTCGTTTGTCCCTGCGCCTTCCATATCTTCTGCATTGATTGACGTTACCGGTATCACAGCTTGCGAGATCGGCTCTTCGATGCGCCTGGCCGTTACCATGATCGATTCTTCATCACCACCGCCCGAATATCCGCTGCCCTCATAATCGGAATCAACGGCTCCGGCTTCGGCAGCTGCAGGCACGGCATTGGGAGCGACGGTACGCGCCGGTGGCGGTGCCGCAACAGTAGGCGGCGCTGCGACGGGAGCAGGCGGTGGTGGCGATCCCTCACCGCGTCGACGCTTATTATCCTTGCCCGGACCAGCACCAGGATTGAACCGGGTGTTCCACCACGTGACCCGCTCGTTCCAGTTGGAAAGCACGTCTTCGATCCGGTCCTTGCGCTCATCTTCGCGTTCGGATGCGGCTTCCTTTTTTGCTTCGCGGTATTCCGCCATTTTCTTTTTCGGGAAATTAGCCGGAGGCGCGACTTTCACCCGCACATAATCCTCGGCCTCTTCAAACACGACAAAAGCCATGTTCGGACTTGCCACGCTATAATCGCGCGATAGTTTCTCCAGCTCCTCATTGGCGGCCGGATCATCGGCTATCGCGGCGATCCTGTCAGCTACCCAAAATTGCCCCAGCGCGCGTGAGCTGGACACGCCCGCATCTGCGAGCGTAAAGCGTTGGCGCGCACCGACGCTGGTTTTCACGTTGACGCTCGTATCTGTGTGGCCGCCCTGCAATTGGGCGACGAGCGCATATTTTCCGCCTGCATTATAGAGCAACCGGTAGGGGAGCTTGCGGCCCGATCCGTCACGCACGCTGGCGATATTGACCCCGCCGCCCGAAAGCGACTTGGCGATTTTGTCCAGATCGCTTTGTTCGGAAATCTGCACCAACTGACCGCGCGATGCAATTCGCCCCAGCCGCGCACTATTCGCGCTTTGCTGAGCGCTGATCGCGTGCACCACGCAGTCAGGATCAAAGCTCGCCTGAAAATCAACGCTGGCATTGCCGTCGCCCACGAACAAGCACAGCGTTGCGTCATCCAGCGTCAGGGCGTCGAGCCCCGCCAGACTTGTACCGCCGCGGTAGATGATGTTCTCTAGTGTTCTTGCCAACGCGCCCGCACTGGTAAGCTTTTGTATTTTGGGAGCGCCGCTGGCGAATTGGACCAGATCGATGCCGCTAATCTTCTTGCCCAGATCGCCTGCAATTTTTGTAACGAGATTTGCTTCGATCTTTGCAGCCTCTGCATCGCGAGAGCGTGAACTGTCCCAATATATCCGCAGCCGCGACGGCGCGGTATCGGTGCTATCTTTCACGTCCTGCGCCTTGGTTTCCCCGCTGAGTAGTGCGAACCGGCTGCCCTTGGGGCCGTCCCCGATTACCGGGCCCGCAAGCGTTATCCCCGACATGCCCAGATCACCCTTTAGCGCAACATCCTTGCCCGCTGCCTCAGCGCGCAGGCCGGTTGCGCTTTTGCTCCATTTGGCGCTCATGCCGCCGGGGAGCATCATTGCGGGAGCACCCGCCAGTCCGTCCGCACCCAGCCGAATCGATAATTTGCCAACGCGCTCTGCGCTAAGCAGCGGCAGCGCGAACCGACCGTCGGCACCAACCGGCACAGCCATGCTGACGCGGATTGTTCGGCCTTTTCCAGCACGTACCGGAAAGATGCGGGTTTTGAACCGGTTGTCTTTGGTAATTTCGGCAAGGCCGGGATCGATGCCTTCGCGTAGCCGGTCTTCATAGGCAGCTTTGGCGCGACCCTGACTGGCAAGCACACCGTCCACCATGACGCCGTCAATATCCAGGCCATAACCAGTAACAATCGCGCCAAACGGCAGCGCCAGAGCAAATTCGCCTTCAACATCCTCGTCAGAGGGGTTTGAAAAATCCGCTGTTAACGTGATGTCGGCCAGTAAGCCGTCAAGCTGGACCGATATGTCAAGATTGGCAATTTTCAACTGCGGCTGTTTGCGGGTGTCGTCCTCGATCCCGTCGATACGGGCCGTCAAGGAAGGGGAAGCAAGCTGTTGAGCATGCACCTGTGGCCAAGCAGCCATCAATGCCAGTAGCGAAATGCCTTTGCCCAATAATTTCCGGTGCTTCATCGCATTCCCCCATATGCTCTCATGTTTTCATACTGATCCCGTGACCCTAAACCTGCGATGAACGGTTGAACGCAATTTCACACCAATATTGCTGCAACCAGCCCACGAATGCTGTTCCCGATATAAAAGCCCCCGGCCAAATCCTCCACGCGCAAATCGGCTTCGCGCGCAGTCCCGTTGTCGAGCAATTCGCGGCGCAGAGTCGAGGGCAGCAAGCCGCGCGCCAAAGGCGGGGTGAGATATCTACCGCCGCGCTCCACAAAAATGGCGCTGATGCTGCCTTCGGTCAGGAAACCGTTATCATCGGTGAAGACAACCTCGTCTGCGCCACCCGCGCGCCTGGCATCGTCGTAAAACGCCCGGTCGGTGGTCTTGTGCCGTAGACGGAAATCGCGGCTATCGACAGGCAAAGGCACGACTACGACGCGCCAGACCTTACTCTCTTCTGCTGCCAAATGCCGGACATCTATCGCGGTCGATCCCGATGGACCGGCAAGCAAACGGATACGCGAAGCCTTTTCCAAATGGAATGTGGCGGCATGAAGCAGATTGCGCGCGGCGTGCCGATCAAACGAAAAGCCAAGGGCGCGCGCGCTTTCCTTCATCCGTTCCAAATGCAGCTCTAGTCGCTGAATTCCGTTCGCAGGGTCAAAACGCATGGTTTCGATGAGGTCAAACCGGCCCAGGTCCATTCGCGCAAACTCCCCCTTTGCCAGGCACTCTTCCCATTCGGCCGCCATAGTCGAGTCCGCGACAACGCCCGAACCCAGCCCCAGTTTCAGCTCCAATGAGGCCGAGTTTGCAGCTTCTTGCAAGTCCTTTCCGGTTTTGGCGCTCGAAAATGTGCGAATGGCCACGTTAAACGCCGCGTCACCGCCCGCATCGATCCGACCGATCGACCCGCAATAGATGCCGCGGTTGCGTCCCTCGATCTCATCGATGATTTGCATCGCCCGTATCTTGGGCGCGCCCGTTATCGACCCGCAGGGAAATATCGCCTCGATCAGGTCGACGGCACCTTTGCCTTTTTGCAAAGTGCCCGTGACAGTCGATATCATCTGATGAACGGTTGGATAGGACTCAATACGGAAGAGGTCAGGCACTTCGACACTCCCGGCATCACAAACGCGCGACAGGTCGTTACGCAACAGGTCGACGATCATCAGGTTTTCGGCGCGCTGCTTGGGATCAGCCTTTAATGCGTCTGCCAGCATTTGATCTTCTTCGTTATCGGGGCTGCGGACTGCGGTTCCTTTCATCGGCTTGGTTGTGACCCGCCCGTCTTTAAGCGCAAAGAATAATTCGGGCGAAAAAGAGAGGTGCCATGTATCGCCGGTCCAAACGATGCCGCCATATCCTGCGGCGGCGCGCGCACGGATCGCGGCATATAGCGCGAGTGGGTCGCCGTGGCATTCTGCTTTAGCCGCGAATGTCAGGTTAGCCTGATAAATGTCACCGGCATGGATGTAATCGCGTATATTCGCGAAGTGCTCGGCATATTGATCGCGCGTAATCTGCGGCATTACCGGGGAGAGATACGCGCCTTTGTTGCTTGGCAAAAGGTCCGCCACCTCTTCGGGTGAGATTTCAGCGTAACGATCGAAAATCCCGAACCAGGCAAGCGGCCCATCCTGGCGCGCCATGCCGGTGGGATTTTGCGCCAATTTGTGCCCGGCGTCATAAGTAAGAAAGCCGGCAACGTGAAACCCGCGCTGCCCTGCTTCACGCAAGCGGGAAAAGAGTTCCGCCAACTCGCCAGCATTGTTGGCGCTCAAAATCTCACGCGGCTGATCATAAAGCCTTGCCGGAGCAGCGCACTTCCCGCGCGCATCATCTAATAGAATGAAGGGGCCTTTTGTGGACAGCATTGCTTGCCGCTATAGCCGAGCTAACGCCAAATAATAGAAGGGGAAAAAAGCGGCATTTGCTTTTTCCCCCGCCAAGTTTCAAAGCTTACTTTTTACATGCGCTTCAAGGCGCAGATCTTGTTGCCAGCGGGATCCCGCAAATAGGCAAGATACATGCTGTGCGCTTCACGAACGCCGGGAGGATCTTCACACGTCGTTCCGCCATTTGCCACACCGGCCGCATGCCAAGCGTCACCTTGTTCAGGCGATTCGACCGCAAATCCGATCGTTCCGCCATTGGCGCCGCACGCAGGCTCGCCGTCGATTGGCTTGGTAATCGCAAAAGCGCCATGTTTGGTGAACCAAAATACACGACCCTTGGGATCCGGCACACCGGGACCATGACCAAGCGCGCCCAGAACCGCATCGTAGAATTTCCGCGACTCTTCTATGTCATTTGCACCAAGCATGACGTGACTGAACATTGACTATCTCCTTGATATTATCGTCTAAATTTCTGCGTTAGAGCTGGCTTGCGTCTGCCATAATCTCGTTCAAGCTTAGCCGCGAAGTGCGTTTCCGGCCAATGAAAATAAGCCCGTAGGCGCTATGCAACGCATATTCATTCTTATTGAGGATCAAATCAAGATATTTGCACCAGAACGCACTAAGGCGTGCAAATATGATGAGCGCCCCCCGGATATTGCGGTTGCTGCTGACCGAAACCAGAAAATTCTCCCATGCGTGCGCCAGCACATGCCCCGGGCCACCTGCTGCCTGCAGGGCAACGCGGTCAAAATGGGCGAACAGCCTGCGGTAGCCAATATGTGTGAAGCGGTGGAAATCATATGGCGCGCTGTGCGTTGCCTGCAAAAAAGGCGTGTCAGCATAGATATGGCCGCCGGGCTTTAGCACGCGGTGGATTTCAGCAACGACGCGGCCAGGATCAGCAACATGCTCAAGCACGGCTTGTGCAATGACCGCATCAAATTGTTCGTCTTTAAAGGGCAGGTCATGACCGTCGCAGATGATTTGGGTCAGCTCACCGTGCGCCACGTCGCTATCGACGAATTCGATCGAAGCATCAGCACGCAGCTTTCCCATGCCGTCGCCCAATATGCTACCGCCGATCACCAGTACACGTGGCCGCTGAGAGTTTGAAAAAATCAGCGTCCGGAGCTTTGCAAACTGTTCCTCGGCCCAGAAATTGCGGCTGAGCGAGGGCAACATGGCATAAATCCGGTCGCGCAGTCCGGGACTTTTGACAAAAAAGGTATCTTCGCGGTTTACGAACGATGCCAGCTTGAACAGGCTCTTTTGTTCGTCGATCAGAACCGGAATGTCGTCAATAACAGGGTAATAAGAGCCGCAGTTTTTGCAGTTGATATTGCCATTTTCACCCGAAACAAGCGCGCCGCAACATGCCGGACAAATCAGCTGGTCAATCGCCACTTTCAACATGCGTTTTCTGCAGCCCCGCTCTACACCAATTGCATTCAGATTAAGTATCTGAATTTATATCAAAAAATCACTACACTTCTGATGCTTTCGCCCGCATGCATCAATTCGAAACCCTTGTTGATCTCTTCAAGAGAGAGCACATGCGTGATCATTGGATCAATTTGTATTTTACCGTCCATATACATATCAACGATCTTGGGAACATCGGTCCGCCCCTTTGCACCACCAAAAGCCGTGCCTCGCCAGTTACGGCCAGTAACCAGCTGGAAGGGGCGTGTCGCGATTTCCTTGCCTGCTTCTGCGACGCCGATGATGATGCTTGTTCCCCAGCCGCGGTGGCAGCATTCAAGTGCGGTGCGCATCACTTCGGTGTTGCCGGTCGCGTCAAAGCTATAATCCGCCCCGCCGTCTGTCATCTCAACGATTTTGGCGACAGTTTCATCGCGGCTTAGTCCCTTGGAATTGAGGAAATCGGTCATACCGAACTTTCGGCCCCAATCCTCGCGGTCCGGATTGATATCGATACCGATGATTTTGGCTGCGCCCGCCATTTTGGCACCCTGAATGACGTTGAGGCCGATACCACCCAAGCCGAACACCACGACATTATCGCCGGGCTGCACATTGGCGGTTTTTGTGACCGCGCCGACCCCTGTGGTCACACCGCAACCAATATAGCAGCTGGTTTTAAACGGAGCGTCCTCACGAATTTTTGCAACCGCGATTTCGGGCAGCACCGTGAAATTCGAAAAAGTTGAACAACCCATATAATGAAAGATCGTCTGGCCTTTATACGAAAATCTGCTCGTGCCATCGGGCATCAGCCCCTTGCCCTGCGTCGCGCGGATCGCGGTGCACAGGTTGGATTTGCCCGACAGACAGGTTTTGCACTTGCCGCATTCCGGCGTGTAGAGCGGGATGACATGATCGCCAGGCTTTACACTGGTTACGCCCGCGCCCACTTCGCGCACGATGCCCGCACCTTCATGACCCAGCACGCTGGGGAAAATACCCTCGCTGTCAAATCCGTCGAGCGTATACGCGTCGGTATGGCAAATGCCGGTTGCCTTAATCTCGACCAGCACCTCGCCAGCCTTTGGCCCTTCGAGATCAAGTTCAACAATTTCCAGTGGTTTTTTGGCTTCAAAGGCAACTGCGGCGCGGGTTTTCATTGCTAACTTCTCCTGAATTCACTGGAGGAAGCTTTGAGCATTTGACGTTCGCTGTTGCAATCAGTTTTGTCGCCTAATTTTGCGGCTGCGGCGGTCCGGTCTGGGCATTGGCAATGCGTTGGGCAGCCTTTGCAAGGATCACACCCAATTCAACCTCGGGGCTTTGGCTGCCTACAGTCGCTTTGACCGATAGATTGGCTTCTACCCCGACAATATTCGCGGCGAGTTGCGCAATGCGCACCGAATAAATACCATAAGGCACTTTTTCAAACAGGAAATAGCCGTCGATTTCGCTGCGCGTGGTTTTGAACATATTGCCACGCGCATCGATCAGTTCGAGATCAACGCCAGAAAGAATGCGACCGCCGTCTTGTTGTAAAACGCCCGCAATCTCGCCCGAAGAAACCAGCGCCATTTCAACAATGGTAGCAACCCCCGGGCGCGGCGTAACGACAATGCCACGCTGTGCGGGTTGCATATAGGGATCGGGCAAAGTGGAATCGTCGATGCTGAGCAAAATCGGCTTATAGGGCTCCAACCCTTCGATCAGCGTCATGCCGTCTGTGCCTGTCGGTTCGCTGCGCCCATGCAGGCCCGCAGCTATCTCCACCGCTTTTTCCACGGGTTCGTCGTCCTGCCGGATGCCATCGGAATTCAAATCCTGAAACACCAGCGCAATCGCCTGCCCTTTGGAAGCGAGCTTGGTGCCAGTCACGCGAAAACCGCCTGTAGGCTTTGGTCCGAAGCTGAAAGCAAGGTTCAGACCGGCGGCTATGCTGCCGTCGCTGCTTCCAGTTGCACTGGCCCGCAAGGCAAATTTTGAAAACTGCCGCGAATATCCCATACCGCCGCTGATCTGGCGCGACTTGGCACTATAGCCAAGGCTGGCTTGTATCTCGCTCTTGTTGCTAGTGCGCATCTCCGCGCTCAGGCGAGATTCCTGAAAACCTTTGTCACCAATAAGGCCAAAGCCCGCTTCGCCGCGCAGCCGCACTTTACCGATAGACCCGCTAAGCCGGACACGCGAAGTAAGCCGTTGCGACACCGGTTGCCCCGCCTCGCCACGGCTATTGCCATATTCAAAGGACAGGCCAGTGTGCAGGCGGCCAAAGCTTTGCGATGTGCTGCCCTGAAGATCATAATCAACCCGTCCACCGGTATAGGCGCGGCGGCGCACATCGATGCGCAGGGGAATTTCCCGGCCGCCTAGCTTGATATTCTGATCCAGAGAAAGTGTCAGAAAGTCGCGCAAGCCAACTTCGAACCTTTCGGTGGAAAATCCGCCGCGCAACATCGCAGCTTCGGCCGCTATCGATACGCCCCCGGCCTGCGCAATTGTTTTTCCGTGCAGTGCATAACCGCCAACCAGATTGGTGGAAGTGGCAAGCTGCACCAATGCAGGGCCGATTGCGCGGCGGATCGCCGCCTCCAGATGGTTCTGCCTTGACGTTCGGAACATCGATGTTGTGAAGGCAGCTGAAACCGACGTGCGCGCATCAATGCCGCGTTCGATACCAAAACCGCCGCGCCACCCGTCATTCGTGCCGAGCCGATTGCTGCCCAGTTCGATCAGCTGGTGCCCGGTTTGTTGTACGCCGGCCCAATAATAGGTTTCGCGCGGTGGGATCGACCCAACCCCGACCGGCACCTGTGCGCTGTCGCGACGTACCTGACCTTGCGGACCGTAAAGTACAGTTTCAAAGCGGTTCTGGCCGTAGTAAAGTTGTACGTCGAGAAATTCGTAACGACCGTCACCCGTTCCTTGGGTAAAGCCGATCAATTGGCCATTTCGGTAAAGTTCTGCGTCCCAGCCATCGGGCAGTTCGCCTCTGAAATTGGTGCGATCGAACACATCGGGCTGACCCAGCGGGCGATTAGATACAAAGGCTCCCCGGCCGGTGCTGTTTGTCGTCCCGCTGGTTGTTTCGGGCAGAGAAACATCGCCAAAGGCAAATTGAGTTGCCTTCAAGGGACCAAGCAGTCCGCCTTTAGGATCGTTGCGATAGCCCCGCAGTCGCAAGCTTTCAGGCAAGCCATTACTACCCGATGCAATGCGCGCATCATAGGATAGCATGGCCAGTTCGCCGCTTGCGAAAATTTCATATGCCTGGCTAACGCCAAGGGCACCTCTGCTTTTCTTACGTGCGCCAAGCGACGCCACAACGTCAACCGAAGGCGTGCGCCAGAAACGATAGGCGTCCTTTGCCTGTGGCAAGCCGTCGAGGTTGAATTGCTGGATTGGCTTTGCCTGACCTGCGCGGTCCTTGCGCTCCTCGGCAAGCTCGAACGGCAATTGTTTTTGTGACACAAGCGTGATGGTAGAGCTGTTTAGGTTGGGGATCAGCTCAACCCCAAGCCAGCTTGCCAGCGATTTGGCGTTTACGCACCAGCCTTCGACGGTGTCGTATAAATCTCCCGCGCCAAGTGGAAATCTTTTGTTCATGGTTTGTACCATGTTACTGTCGCGGTCAATTGCAAAGATTTGTTCTTCTGCGAACAGCCAACCAGTTGCGCGGCGCGACTTTTTGTCCAAGCGTACCGGTACGTCGAGCGCGATGATCATATCGCCCAAATCGACGCAGATATCCTTACCATTCTGGTATCCGCGAACACCTTCACCCAGTCGGTATTTTTTGACGTGCACGTCGAGCAGAATCGAATCGTCTTCGTTCGGCGTCCAGGCGCCCGAAGCATTCACCGGGGCGCTAGCAAAAAGGCAAAGGCCACTCGCGAAGGCGAGCAGCCGCATGTTGTGCGCTATCCGGTCGAAAATTTTTCGCATGAAGTGCTATTCTCGAACCTAAGGGTTCCGCGAAGCTACGGCAGCACCGTCTTTAGCTCGGCTATGACAGCCCCGCCCTTTTCGGCCGGTTCACGGTAGCTGATCGTCACACTACCATGCATCTTTGCAATTTCGGCGTCATCAAGTTCGAGCTTGATTGTTCGGCCATCCACTTCGGGATATACCGCAAGACCGCGTGCGACCATGATAGGTTCGACAACGCCGGGCGCGGTAACAATGATATCGCCGTAAACCGAACGGTTGCCTTTACGCGAAACATCGATGGAAAGCGCGGTTTCCTTGCCGTCCTTCACCAGCCGTGCATTGGCGAGTGCGGCTGTTGCCTCCAGCTTGCCTTTGCGGACGATGACCGGAATGGAAACGCCGTAAATCGCGTTCAGTTTGATCGTCACGCCCTGCGAAGCCGCTGCAGCGGTTGCCGCCTCGACCTTTGGCATGGCGCGGAACAGCAAATGCGCGCGGTATTCGCCGTCAGCAATTGCCGTCGTGCCTTGCAATGCCAGGCGGATCGATTGCGGCTGGTTGGGGAGCAAGGTCACGCGCTTTGGCGCAAAACGCACGAGGCCGAGCGAGGATTTCTCGTGCGGAGTCGCATCGGCTTCGGCGATATTTTCAAGCTTGCCTTCCGGGGTCATCCGCTTGAGTTCGAGCGAAATTCGGTAAGTGGCTTCTTCCTTGCCGGTATTGCTCAGGATCACTTCGGTGCCGCGCTGGCCATCAAGCACGATCCGCGTTGGCGCGACAAGCAGATTTCCCGAGGCATGTGCCGTCGTGGCTGTGCCCATCATGGCTGCGAAAGCCAGAGCGGCTGAAGCGATAGTGCGAATGAAAATTCTGTTATAAAACAACATAGTGGTAACCCTGAAAAAATTTCGGCCCGCCCGGTCATGCTGTGTCCGCATTCCGATCCCATCCACTATGCCATGATATGGTTACCAAGCTGCTAAGACTGCGCTGGGTAGGCGCAAAAAAAGACCCCGGCGCATTGCGCGCCGGGGCCGGTTTTTTCGGGTCCGCTGTCTGGTCGACAGCGTCACCAAATTTTTATTGGTAGTTGGCAGTCACAGTGAACGAACCTTCGTATGTTCCCTGTTCTTGGTCGATACCGACGTCGAGCGTTCCGCCAACATAAACGGTTTCGAGCGCAGCAGCGTCAAAAGTGATCGAGCTTGCCGACATGGTCAGATTGGCTGTCATGTCCGCACCAACGGCTGCGTTGTCGGTCAGCGTGATCGTGGCATTGTCAAAGGCAAGATCGACAACCGCGCCGTCAGCAGCAGCAGTTACCTGAAAGCTGCCGCGAGCAGCGCTACCAAAACCTTTTACGGTGCTAACGGCCTGTGTGTTATCAGTGTGGCCGATGGTGACAGTGCCAGCAGCAAGCGCATCGGCAGCAACCAGACCGAAGTTCAGCGTGGTAACAGCCGACAATTCAACTGGCGTAACGATTTCTACTGTTGCGGTACCCGTTGCTTCAGCAGCATAGGCAGCGTTAGATACCAGACCGGCAGCGACAACTGCACCGGCAAAAGCGAATTTAAATTTGTTCAACATCTGTCTGAATCCTTAAAACGTGACAAAAGCAAGTTGGAATGCCCCACTGCATTCTGTCATCGCTTATGACGTGCGAATCATAACTTTATGCTGCTGTGTCTGGTTAACGCGAAAAAGCCGTTCTGCAGAAAAACGGCGTGTTTCTGCGAAATAATGCGATTAACGCCGGAATTTTTCTATTAATATCTGTCGACGAAACGTTGATTTTTGCGCCGAGTAGAGCTTGCTGAACTTAGAACTGTTCACCAGTAAGCCGCTGGCAAAGCATGTCGAGCTGGTCGAGGCTTCGATATTCAAAGGTCACCGATCCGGCATTGCTTCCCGACACCTGCTTTATCGATACCTTAAGGCCGATCAAATCGCCCAAATGGCTTTCAACCGCCCGAATGTCGGCATTGGCGGTTTCGTCCTTGGCACTCACGCGGGTTTTACCGCGAGCAGAATTTTCGCCGCTGGCTTTGCTTTTGCGCACGAGCGCCTCGGTCGCACGCACTGAAAGGCCCTGCTTCACAACTATCGCCGCCAGCCGCACCGCATCTTCGCTACCAAGCAAGGCACGTGCATGTCCCATTTGCAACTTGCCCTCGATAACCAGTTCACGCAGCAACACCGGCAAATCGAGAAGCCGCATCATGTTGGCGACATGGCTGCGCGACTTATCTACGATCTGCGCCAAGGCTGTTTGGCTGTGGCCAAATTCATCGCAGAGCTTCTTATAGGCTTCGGCTTCTTCGATCGGATTCAGGTCCGCGCGCTGGATATTTTCGAGGATTGCGACTTCAAGGACCTCGCGGTCGCTATAGTCACGGATGATCGCGGGTATTTGATGCAATTGAGCACGCTGCGCGGCGCGCCAGCGCCGTTCACCCGCGACGATTTGATATCCGCCGCCATCAATGGGCCGGACCACGATCGGCTGGATGATCCCGTGACGGGCAATGCTTTGCGCCAGCTCCTGAAGAGAATCTTCGGCAAAATGACGGCGCGGTTGGCCAGGATGCGGCTTTACATCGGCAATCGCGATACTCGATAGCCCCGACATTTTGGTTCCGCCATTTTGGCCCGTCTCGCCGCCGATTTGCGGCTCTGTTGCGGCAGTCAGCGGAACGGCTTGGCGCGAAACATCGCCGAGCAAAGCATCCAGTCCCCGCCCAAGACCTTTTTTTCGGCTCAAAGGGCTTTTGGTTGTGCTGGTTTCCTGTTCGCTCATGCTGCGAGCTCCTTGACGGGTATCCGGGTGAGCAGTTCGCGGGCCAGTGCCATATAGGCTTCGGAGCCTGCACAGCGGTGGTCATAGACCAGCGCCGGCAATCCGTGGCTGGGCGCTTCGGACAAACGCACATTGCGAGGAATGACGGTTTCAAACACCAATGCCCCAAGGCACGAACGCACATCTTCTGCGACCTGTTCGGTCAAGCGGTTGCGACGGTCATACATAGTAAGTGCCACGCCCATGATCGATAGTGCTGGGTTGAATCGTTGTTGCACACGTTCAACTGTCTGTAATAATTGACTTAATCCCTCTAGTGCGAAAAACTCACACTGCAGAGGCACGAGAATAGAGTCTGCCGCAACAAGAGCATTGAGCGTCAGCAAGCCCAGCGATGGCGGGCAATCAATCAGGCATATGTCCCAATTGCCCTGTGTTTCACCGAGCGCGGCCTGCAACCGGTGCGTTCGGTCTTCAAATTCAACCAACTCAATCTCGGCTCCCGAAAGATCAACGATCGCTGGTATCACGTCGAGCCCGGGTATTTGTGATTTTATCGCAGCTTCCTGCAGGCTGGCTTCGCCAAGCAGCAGGTCATAGCTGCTCTTGATGCGTTCGGCGTGGCCAATCCCAAGGCCGGTCGACGCATTGCCCTGTGGGTCGAGGTCGATCAGCAATGTGCGCCTGCCGCAGGCGGCGAGCGCAGTGGCCATATTGATCGCTGTCGTGGTCTTACCAACGCCGCCTTTTTGATTCGCTATTGCGATCCGGATCATTTCATTTTGCCTTTTTTGACCATTTGCCCGCGGACTTCGGTTCGTTTTCTCTCAAATAATTGTTTTTATTTGATATATTTCTCAAAACGCGACCCACTAATATCCCTGCGTCCGCGTCGGTTATGCTTGGTTGCACCGTAAATTCGAATGTGAAATCCGACTCCCGTTGCCGCCTTGCTTCTGCATATTCACTATCTGCGTTTCGGCCCTTTGGTAACAGCCATAAACTATTTGCTGTGGAAAATCGCGCTGCAACTGTGAGTAACTTCGGTAATGGGGCAAAGGCCCGCGCACTTATGACCGAATATGGGGCAGTTTCAAGTCGCTCGACCGCCATTCCGGCAATGGTTACGCGCGATTCCAGGCCAAGCAAGGCAATAGCCCTTTGCAAATAGTCAATTCGGCGCGCTCGCGATTCGACCAATGTGAAGCGAGTCGCACGGTCTCTGGTTAGGATCGCGGCGACAATTCCGGGAAAGCCTGCGCCTGATCCCAAATCCAGCCAATGTTCTGCACCGCGTCCAGCAGGAATATGCTTGAGCAACTGGGCGCTATCGACGATATGGCGTGACCAGATGTGATCGAGCGTGGATGCTGCGATCAGGTTCTGGCTCATCGCTTCGCGCTTCAAAAAGGCGACAAACTCTTCGAGCTGCTCCCACGTTTCATCTATGGGCGACGGCGCTGCCGACGGTGACAATGTTCCACGTGAAACATTGAAGTTGCTGCGTAGCCAAGCCTTCGCTTCTTCTTCGGTCACGCAGCTTGCTCTTGGCGCACTGACACTTCGCCGCGCTTGGCATGGACCAATATCACAGCAAGTGCCGCTGGTGTAACGCCGCGCACTCGTGCGGCTTCGGCAAGTGACGCTGGCCGCGCTGCGCTCAACCGCTCGGACATTTCCTTCGAAAGCCCAGGCATATCCATATAATCGAGATGCGCGGGAAGCGCGATTCGCTCATTGGCGGCCAGGTTACGGATTTCAGCATCTTGGCGGTCCAAATAGGGTGCATATCGGCCGTCCTGCTCAATCTCCGACAAAAGTGCCGCATCATATCTAGATGTTCCACGTGGAACATCCTCGCTTGGCGGAGCGACATCCAACAGCTCTGTTATCTGAACCGTGGGAAAGCGCAGCCAGTCGAAGCGCGGCATGCGTCCAGCGTCGCGCTTCACGTCAACGCCCATGCGCAAAAGAGCATCCGCGGACACGTTTGCTGTAAGCTCGCTCATGATTTCGGCACGGCAATTCTCGCGTTGCTCGAAACTTGCGGTGCGCTCTTGACCCACACAACCTACAGCCAGCGCTAACGGCGTCAAACGCGTCGCCGCATTGTCTGCACGCAAACGAAGCCGATACTCCGCCCTTGCCGTCAGCATTCGGTACGGCTCGGTTACACCTTGCAGCACCAGATCGTCGACCATTACCGCCATATAGCTATTGGACCGGTTGATTTCAGGCCCCTCGCGCTCCAGAACCGCACAAGCCGCCGCCATTCCCGCAATTAAACCTTGTGCCGCTGCTTCTTCATAGCCGGTCGTACCATTGATCTGGCCTGCGCAATACAGCCCGTCAAAGCCCTGCACAGCAAGTCCGTGATCAAGCGCCCGTGGATCAATGTGATCATATTCCACGGCATAGCCCGGCACAGCAATCGTGCAATTTTCCAGTCCTGCCATCGAACGGACCATCGCGTCTTGTATGTCAACTGGCAGAGAGGTCGATATTCCGTTGGGATAGATCAGGTAGCTGTCGAGCCCCTCGGGTTCGAGAAAGACCTGGTGCCCATCGCGGTCGCCAAATCGGTGGATCTTGTCCTCAATTGAAGGGCAATAGCGCGGCCCCTGCCCCTCTATATCACCACCGAACAAAGGCGAGCGATCAAGCCCCGAACGGATGATATCATGCGTTAGCTCGTTCGTTCGGGTAATCGCACAGAAAAGCTGCGGATTGATACGCTCCCGCGTCAGCATGGACATAGTCCAAAGGCCGTCGTCGGATGGTTGCTGCGGCAATTTCGACCAGTCTATTGTTCGTCCATCTAGCCGGGGCGGAGTACCGGTCTTGAGTCGCGCCATGGGCAGCCCCGCACCGCGGATCTGCTGCGCAAGTATGTGCGCGGCATCCTCGCCTATCCGGCCGCCCGTAAGCCGCTCCTCACCGCGAAACAGCTTACCGCCAAGAAATGTGCCCGTCGCCAAGATGACAGCTTTGCTAATGATTTCCGAACCATCGGCCAGCGCAAGGCCTGTCACGCGGCTACTTCCCCCCGGAGCAAACAAAAGAGCTGCTGCTTCACCCGCGACGACATGTAAATTCGGCATCGCTGCCAACTGTCGCTGGATCGAGGCTTTGAACAATTTCCGGTCGGCTTGGATGCGCGGCCCCTGCACCGCTGCTCCCTTCGACGCATTAAGCATCCGGTAATGGATCGCTGCGTCATCAGCCGCACGCCCGATCAAGCCGTCAAAGGCATCGACTTCGCGCACCAAATGACCTTTGCCCAGGCCCCCAATTGCGGGATTGCAGGACATTGCACCGATGGTATCCTTATCAAAACTGACCAAAGCCACGCGCGCACCCATTCGCGCTGCAACGGCGGCCGCTTCCGTGCCGGCATGTCCACCGCCGACCACTATGATGTCAAAATTCTGAGCCATATTGCTATCGCCCTTAGACCAAGCATCAGGCGCGGTCAAAAGCGGATAGTCGACAGAAATGTTCCACGTGGAACAACACCTACTTTTGTTCACTTACCAATGCAGAAGCGTCCGAACAGCATATCAAGCATGTCCTCGGTCGCGGCGCGCCCGGTCAGTGCATCAAAGCATAACCGCGCCTGTCGCAAATGCTCAGCAACGACCAATCCGTCGATGCTTTGCACGGCATTACTAAGTTCCTCCCGACACGCCGCGAGCAAGGCGCGTTGCCGGGCATTGACCGCGAAACCATCCGCTGGAGGTAGCATGTCCCGCGCAGCATCAACGATGGCTGATTTGAGTTCGCTAAGCCCCGTACCTGTCTCAGCCGAAAGCGAAATCGCTATTTCACTCTTGCCCATGCGATTGGATACATCACTTTTCGCATCTATTTCAATGAGATAGCTGTGTATCGGAGCTTCACCCTCCGGACCAAGCCACAAAAGTATGTCTGCCGCAGAAAAGGCATCTCGCGCCCGGTCGATACCGATTTGTTCGATTTGATCTTCGCTCTCATCGTGGACGCCTGCTGTATCAACCAGTAGCAGCGGGACGCCGCCCAATGCCAAAGGCACCTCGATCCGATCACGCGTGGTGCCAGCGATCTCCGACACAATCGCGGCATCACGACCGACCAGTGCATTGAGCAAAGTCGACTTGCCACTATTGGGAGGGCCACCAAGAACGACCCGCAACCCGTCACGCAATTTCTCGGCGGGTGGCTGATCGAGCAGAGTCGAAATAGATTGCGCCATAATTGAAATAGCGTCGGTAATGTGGGGGTTTCCCGCACTTTCGACGTCATCCTCGTCAGAGAAATCGAGATCAGCCTCTACCATTGCTGAAAACTTCAGGATTTCCGAGCGCCAGGTCTCGATCTGTGCCGAAAAGCTACCCTGCATCATGCGGGTGGCGGCGCGGCGTTGCCATTCGGTTTCTGCTGACAGGAGATCAGCCAAACCCTCAGCTTCGTTGAGATCCATCCGGCCATGCGCAAAGGCTCTGCGCGTAAACTCGCCTGCTTCGGCCTGCCGCAGGCCAGGTATCGCCCCTAACGTGCGCTCGACAGCCCGCACGACCGCACGACCGCCGTGGAGATGGAGCTCGGCCAGATTTTCACCGGTTGCGCTATTTGGTCCGGGAAAAAGCAAGACCAGCGCGTTATCAAGCGTTTCGCGGCTTTCGGGGTCACGCAAGGTTCGGAGGCTTGCATTACGCGGCAGTGGCAACTCGCCCGCCATATGTTCTACGGCAGCAAAGGCTTCCGTCCCGCTGATCCGGATGATCGCAATAGCAGCAGGAGGCGCACCACTAGACAGCGCAAAAATAGTATCTGCGCTGCGCATAGAGCCTATTTTTCGTTGTCTTTGTTTTTGCCTTTGTTCCCGGAAAACGCCGCCTTTGCACCGGTTTCGATCAAGGTCTGGAACAATTGCATACCCATTTGCCCCATCGGTGCGATTTGCTTGCCCAGCTCTTGCAGCTGATCGAGATCGGACACGCCTTTCATGAGCTTGGAGACATTATCGACATAGGCGTCATTGGCCTTGGTCACATCGGGCAAGCCAAGAAGCTTTCGCGCCTCTTCAGGAGTGCAATCAATCTCGATGTTCATTTTCATGGCAAAGCAATTCCTTCCCTTGGATATCGCTCCAATATAGGATTAAATACGTGGGGCGCAATGACGCGGTGGCAAGGAGCAGAAAATGGGCAAGATAGCAGAGATCACGGAACTGAGCGGCAAAGAACGGTTTAGCGCCTATCTGGCTTTACCAACCGCACCCGCAACGGCAGCAATCATAGTGATCCCCGAGGTGTTCGGCATCAATCCCGGGATTAGACAGAAGTGCGACAGTCTTGCAGCTGACGGTTATCTGGCGCTGGCTCCCGACCTGTTCTGGCGCTTTGCTCCGGGTGTTCAACTCAATCCCGATGTGGCCGAAGAAATGAACGAAGCGCTCGGCTATTTTGGGCAATATGATGCCAATCTGGGTGTGCAAGATATCGAAGCCGCGATCCACGCAATCCGGCGCGGCGAACTGGGCGTTGCCGCGATCCAAAAGGTCGGTTCTGTCGGTTACTGTTTGGGCGGACGGCTCGCTTATATGGCAGCCACACGAACCGATATTTCAGCTTCGGTCGGCTATTACGGCGTGATGATCGATACGATGCTCAACGAAAGCCACGCCATTGCAAATCCGCTCATGCTCCACATCCCGACCGCCGATGGTTTTGTCGGGCCAGAAGCACAGGCGGCAATGCACGCCGGGCTGGATGACCATCCCAAAGTGACGCTCTATGATTACGAAGGGCTCGATCACGGGTTTGCTACGCAAAGCGGCGCACGCAGAAACGAAGCTGGCGCGAGCCTTGCCGATTCAAGAACGGCAGCGTTTTTCGCAGAGCATTTGCGCTAAATTGCCGCGATACCACCCCGCACATATGCCTCCAACGCTGTCAAATTTTCGGCAGTCGTGGCAGAAGCAGGCACTGCAAAGGCTATCCGCGGACCGATGGGCACATAGAGGAACCGCCCAAAGCGTCTGGGGGACTTAAGTATCCCCCATTTGCACAGGGTTTTGACCTTCGCGTTTTCCACCTCAATCCCTTCGATTGCCGCGCGGATGGATATGTCGATCAAGTCGCGCTTTGACCGCAGCACCGGGCTCAAAAGCAGCACAAACAGAAGGCCGATAGCTGCGCCTATCAAAAAGCCGTTGCCGCTCAAGACGCCAATGACGAAACTTGCGGTCAGCAAAGTGTAAACCAAACCGTAGATCAACCGGAACCACCAAGGCGCGACGAAGAACGTAATGACAGGGCTGGCAACCAACATATCCCAGCGGCTCAAACTATACGGGCCAATAGGATCAAATGTTGCCAATGCTATCCACCGATCATAGCATAGACATAGCGGCCCACACCAAGCACCGGATCGGTCCAGCCATCGTAAATCATCTTGCCTGCGACATAGACGATCACCGCCATACCGATCCACGCAATCCATTTGAAACGCTCGATATATTTGGCGATGATGTTCGCGGCGATACCCATTAGGGCAACAGCAACAATCAAACCAACGATCAGGATTCCCGGATGGTCTTTGGCAGCACCTGCAACCGCAAGCACATTATCAAGGCTCATCGACACATCGGCAATGGCAACCGCCCAAGCAGCAGCAGCGAAGCTCTTGGCTGGTTTGATGCCTGAATCTTCATCGCCAGCGACTTCGGGCGAACCAGGACTATCGGTGGCGTGGTCAGCACCGAGATCGCGGTACATTTTCCAGGCCACCCACAACAACAGCACACCACCAGCGAAAACCAATCCGACTATGCCAAGCAGCCAAGTGACCATCAAAGCAAAGATCACCCGCAGCACCAATGCCGCAAGGACACCAATTGCGATTACTTTCTTGCGTTGATCAGTTGGTAAACCTGCGGCCAACGCACCCACCACAATCGCGTTATCGCCGGCCAGCACGATATCAATCATCAACACTTGTAAGAATGCGGTGAAGGCAGCAGGCGAACCGATATTGGCGAAATCATTGACGACGGCAGCCCATATTTCAGCGGGTCCACCCAAAGAGGGCGCAGCTGCCGCTGCAACCAGAAACTCAATCACACAGTATCTCCAAAATATTCGACATTCGGCATAGGATCATAGAATCGGTGAAGCAAGTCTCGCCATTGTTCATAGCGATCCGAGTTGCGGAATCCTTCGCGGTGATCGGCAACCAATTCCCAGCGTACCAGCAAGAGATAGAGGCCGGGCTTTTCAACCGCCGGTCGCACCTCGATATCGAGGAAACCGGGTGAGGCCGCGATCAATGGCCGGGCCTCTGCCATGGCCGCCTCGAACGCCGATTCCTGGCCACTGCGAACACGCAGCAAGGCATGTTCGATTATCATGGCCGACGCCTACTGATTCATCGAATCGAAGAAATCCTCATTGGTCTTCGAATCTTTCATCTTATCCAGCAGAAACTCCATCGCATCTACTGTACCCATTTGCATCAAGATGCGGCGCAGCACCCACATTTTGGTAAGCTTGTCCTTCTCGACCAGCAATTCTTCCTTGCGCGTTCCGGACTTGCCGACATCAAGGGCTGGGAAAATGCGCTTGTCGGCGACCTTACGATCAAGCACGATTTCGCTGTTACCTGTGCCCTTAAACTCTTCAAAGATCACTTCGTCCATACGGCTGCCAGTATCGATCAGCGCGGTGGCAATGATCGAGAGCGAACCCCCTTCCTCGATATTGCGCGCCGCGCCAAAAAAGCGCTTGGGTCGTTGCAGGGCGTTTGCGTCAACACCACCGGTCAGCACCTTGCCCGAGCTTGGAACGACGGTGTTATAAGCACGGCCCAGACGGGTGATAGAGTCGAGCAAGATGACAACATCATGCTTATGCTCAACCAGGCGTTTTGCCTTTTCTATTACCATTTCTGCGACCTGCACGTGGCGCGTCGCGGGTTCGTCAAAGGTGGAGGAGACAACTTCGCCCTTCACGCTGCGCTGCATGTCAGTAACTTCTTCAGGACGCTCATCGATCAGAAGGACGATCAGGAAGACTTCGGGATGGTTGTCCGTAATGGCTTTGGCAATATTCTGCAGCAATACCGTTTTACCGGTGCGCGGCGGTGCCACGATCAGCGCGCGTTGGCCCTTGCCCTGCGGCGAGACAATATCGATCACGCGGGCCGACTTGTCCTTAACGGTTGGGTCCAGACTGTCGAGCGTCAGTTTGCTGTCGGGATAAAGCGGCGTGAGGTTGTCAAAGTTTACACGGTGACGCACTGCATCGGGATCATCGAAATTGACCTTGAGCAATTTGGTCAGCGCGAAATAGCGTTCACCGTCTTTGGGTGCGCGAATTTCCCCTTCCACCGTATCACCGGTACGCAAGCCATATTGGCGCACCATATTGGGTGAGACATAAATATCGTCTGGACCTGCGAGATAATTCGCTTCTGGCGAACGCAAAAAACCGAACGAGTCCGGCAACACTTCGATCGTGCCGATCCCCATGATCTGTTCACCATCTTCGGCCAGTTCTTTCAGGATCGCGAACATCAGATCTTGCTTGCGCAGCGTCGATGCGCCCTCGATCTCGAGCTCTTCAGCCATCGAAACCAGTTCGGCAGGTTTTTTATCTTTTAATTCTTTAAGATGCATGATGCGATCATCCGCTTGGGTAAATAGAGTACCGGCGTAAAAAGCCACCGATGGATTTGGAAGTTGGGTTGGTGCTGTTGTTAAAGATGCACCGCACGCCCAGGACGGGCTTGAACGGTTAATTACGTAAAGATTCCGATTTTGTCAATTGGTGCGGCTTAAGTGTCAAAAAGGTTTGGCGATCACCAATATCACGATGATAGCTGCAGCAACCCCAGGTACTTCGTTGAGCAACCGCAGTTTCTTGTCTTCGAGCGTGCGTTCACCCTTGGCCAGCTTTTTGGCATAAGCCGTCATCCAGCCATGATAGCCCGAAAGCAGAAACACCGCCAAAAGCTTGGCATGGAACCAGCCTTCGGCAAATGCCTGAATATTCCACGCAAGCAATAAACCAATTATCCACACGATAATCAAAGAGGGATTGAGGATGATGCGAATCAGCCGCGCCTCGCGTTCGATCCATTTAGCGTCTTCTTCAGAACCAACGGCACATTCCTGATGATAGACGAAAAAGCGCGGCAGCATGAATAGCCCTGCCATCCAGAAAATCACAAAAATGATATGCGCGGATTTCAGCCAGAAATAGAGCAATGCGATAAGTTCCATCATATTTGTGCCGCCTGTTGTTGGCCCGATCAGCCCCGGACAGACTTAATCAGCTTTTCAACATGTTCAATGGGGGTATCGGGCAAAATGCCGTGACCGAGGTTGAAAATATGCGGCCGGTCTTGCAGCGAGTTTAAAATCCTCGCTACGGCTTGCGCGAGCGCCTCGCCGCCAGCAATGAGTGCAAGCGGGTCAAGATTGCCTTGTAGCGGGAGTCCAGCCGGCAAATGCGTGTGCGCCCAAACAGGGTCGATGGTTTCATCAAGGCCAAGCGCATCGACTCCCGTCTCGCGTGCGTAATCGATCAGCTTGGCACCTGCACCTTTCGGGAAACCGATAACCGGTGTTTCTGGATGTCGGGATTTAAGCGCCGCGACAATTTTCTGGTTGGGCGCTATCACCCAGCGTTCGAATTGTGCGGGTGAAAGCGAACCTGCCCAGCTGTCGAATAATTGCACAGCGTCAACGCCTGCTTCGATCTGTTTCGATAGATAATCGGTGGTCGCCTCTACCAGTGCATCGATGATCGCTCCAAAGCGCTTAGGATCGCCGTACGCCATCCTGCGCGCATCGTTATGGTCTTTGCTCCCTTGGCCCGCCACCATGTAGGTAGCGACCGTCCACGGGCTTCCTGCGAAGCCCAGGAAAGTGGTTTCATCTGGCAATGAAGCTTTCACTTTGCGAACAGTATCGAAAATGGGGTTCAGCCTCTCCGGCGCTGCTGAAAGCTTGGCGAAATCCGAATCTTTTAGCGGCGGGGCAAGCCTGGGCCCCTCTCCAGTCTCAAACCATAAATCCTGACCCAAGGCGTGCGGAATGACCAAAATATCTGAAAACAGGATCGCTCCATCAAAACCAAAACGGCGAATAGGTTGTAAGGTAATTTCTGCTGCGGCATCGCTGTCATAAGCGAGTTCGAGAAACCCGCCTTTTTCGGCTCGAAGCGCGCGATATTCAGGTAGGTAACGCCCTGCTTGCCGCATCAGCCAGATCGGCGGAGTTTCAAGTTTTTTCCCCTGCAACACTGCAAGTAACTTTTTATCGGCCATGTTCTGTAGGTACCCGAGGAAATACATGATCCAAACATAATAATAATATTATATAAGGATGATGATTGATGATGGAGCGTGGACAATTCCGGCCTCTAGGCAGTTTTGCATCGGTTGCCAACATGACAGATTCAACTTGACCTAATTGGCTTGGCGAGTCGGCAATTTCCTCCCCGATATCCACATGCTGTGGATTGAAAAATGTTGCTGTGGAAAGCATGTGCGCGAATCGAGCTGAAAAATCCTGATACCGGGCACAAAATGAAGGGACCTGAGTCTTCCCTTGATTTATCCCCAAGCTCCCCACAAAGCTATATGCCCACAAGGTTACTACAATTCTGCCCATGACCACGCGCTTTCACCTTCATCTCCTTTCTGACTCAACGGGTGAAACGCTGGAGAATCTGGCCAAAGCCGGACTTGCCCAATTTGATGATATTGACGGCGTCGCCAAGCATTTTTGGCCAATGGTGCGATCCGAAGGGCATCTCGAGCGTATATTGGGGGAAATAAGCGCCAATCCCGGACTGGTGCTATTCACGCTGGTCAATCGCGATATCAGGCGGAAGTTGGAAACCCGCTGCCGCGCGCTCGGCTTGCCTGCCGTTGCTGCTCTCGACAGTGTAACCGATGCTTTATCCAATATGCTGGGTCAAGAGGCCAAGGCGCGCCCAGGTCGGCAACATATCATGGACGCGGCCTATTTTGCCAGAGTCGATGCGATACAGTTTACCATCGCCCATGATGACGGCTTGCAACATGAAAATTGGGAAGAGGCAGATATTTTGCTAGCTGGCGTATCGCGCACATCGAAAACCCCCACGAGCATCTATCTTGCAAATAGAGGGTATAAGGTCGCCAATATCCCGATTGTGCCTCAGTCCCCGCCGCCAGAAAGCCTGTTTTCGGTCAGACATCCTTTGATCGTTGGACTTGTCACCAACATCGACCGTTTGTTGCAAATCAGGCGCAACCGTTTGCTGTCGCTCAACCAGTCGCCCGATACCGATTATGTCGATGAGGAAAAGGTGAAGGCAGAGCTTAGCTACGCCCGCCGCATGTTTGCCGATAATGATTGGCCGGTGCTTGATGTTACCCGCCGTTCGATTGAGGAAAGTGCGGCTGCTATCATCAACCTGTTCAATGCCCGGGCGACCGAAGCATGAATGGTTTGATTTTGGCATCAGCAAGCGCGTCGCGCCGTAACATGCTGACAGCGGCGGGTGTTGCCTATGATGTTTACCCCGCGGAGGTCGATGAAAGCGCGATCAAAGAACGGCTTCTTAAAGAGGGAAAAGAACCGCGCGCAATTGCACGCGATTTAGCTTATGCCAAAGCACTTGCGGTCTCGGCTATCCACCCAGAACGATGGATATTGGGCGGCGATTCGGTGGTATCTGTCGGTGGACAAATATATGACAAGCCAGTGTCTCGCAAAGATGCAGCTAAACATTTGCGCGACTTTTCCGGAAAGCTCATGACACTCGACAGTTCGGCTGCCATTGCATGTGGGGGCAGAGTAATTGATTGGGTTTGCGATGATGCCCATCTTGAAGTGCGTTCCCTTTGTGAAGAAACCATCGCGCGTTATCTTGATCTCGAATGGCCAGCGATCGCGGGTTGTGTCGGATGTTTCCGTATTGAGGCTTTGGGGGTAAATTTGTTTGAAGTCATAACTGGCAGTCATTTCACTGTGCTCGGCATGCCGCTGTTGCCGGTGCTTGGTTTGTTACGCAAGCACGGGATTATCGCGTCATGAAAGCCCCCTATGCAGAGGTTGTTGGCGATCCGATTTCGCATTCAAAGTCACCAGATATTCACCGCTTCTGGCTTAACAAGCTTGGAATAGTCGCAGATTATAGAGCTCACCGGGTCGACCCGGCTGATTTGGCTGAGTATTTTTCTACGCGTCAAAAAGATGACAATTGGCGTGGATGCAATATCACGATTCCCCATAAAATTAACGCGCTGGAATTTGTGAATGATCTTGGCGGCGTGCGGGATTCCATTGGCGCTATCAATACAGCCTTCCGCGATAATACAGGTGCTTTGATTGGAACCAATACCGACGCTGGTGGATTTTATGCTCCGATTGCCGACCTTGATCTGGCGGGAGGCACGGCGGTTGTGATTGGCGCTGGCGGCGCCGCGCGGGCTATTCTTTTTGCGCTCGCTCAGGCAGATATAGGTGAAGTAATTTTGCTGGCGCGGCGCGGATTGCAGGCCGCGGGCTTACTCTCTCTGTTTGGGCTTAAAGGCCGGGTGCTACCCATCGACACAAAACTGCCTGGTGCCGACTTGTTGGTTAATGCCAGCCCCTTGGGAATGAAGGGCCGCGATCCACTCGAAATTGATCTGGAACCGCTACCTGACCATGCGCTTGTCTATGACATTGTTTACACGCCCTTGGAAACGCAGTTGTTAAAGGCTGCCCGCGCCCGAAACCTTGATACAGTCGACGGCCTCGACATGTTGATCGGGCAAGCTGCCTTGGCGTTCGAGCTGTTTTTCCATCAACCGCCACCTGAAGACTGCGAAGATGAACTCCGCTCTCTGTTGACGTCATGAATTCTTCGAGCGAACAAAAACCTGAACACGAGCCGCTGATCATCGGTTTGACCGGATCGATCGGGATGGGCAAATCAACCGTAGCAAAAATGCTAGAAGATTGCGGTGTTGCGGTATTTGATGCGGATGCCGTTGTCCATAAATTGCAAGGTCCAGGTGGCATCCTTTTGCCGCAAATCGAAGCGGCTTTTCCCGGGACCACGGGCGCCGAAGGCGTAGACAGAAAAGCACTTGGCGCGGCTGTCTTTGGCAATGCAGAGGAACTTGCCCGGCTGGAAAATATTGTCCATCCCGCCGTTGCTGCCGAACGTGCCGCGTTTCTTAAGGTGCATAGCCAAGCCGACATGATTGTTTTTGATATCCCACTGTTATTCGAAAAAGGCGGGCACAAAAGCGTTGATAGGATTGTGGTGGTTTCCGCCCCAGCCGACATGCAGCGCGAACGTGTATTGGCAAGACCAGGAATGACAGAAGCCAAATTCGAGCAGATCTTGGCATTGCAAACACCCGACATGGCTAAGAGGGAGCGTGCTGATTTTGTGATCGATACCGGGACAGAACTTAAAAAAACCCGTAAACAGGTGCAAGAACTCGTTGCTTATTTGCGCGAGGCCCTTGCGCAAAAGGAAAAAGCGTCCGATAGTTAGCGGGTAATATGCGAGAGATTATTTTCGACACGGAAACCACGGGGTTCGATCATCAAGGCGATGACCGGCTGGTGGAGATAGGGTGTATCGAGATGATCAACCGGGTCGTTACCGACAATGTCTTCCACGCTTATTTTAGCCCTCAGCGTAACATGCCCGCTGGTGCTTATGCGGTGCATGGCCTTTCTGACACATTCCTCTCTGATAAGCCGCTTTTCGTTGAAAAAGCAGACGAGCTTCTGAAATTTTTGGGCGATTCGCCACTGGTTGCACATAATGCCAGTTTTGACTTCGGGTTCTTGAACCGCGAACTGGGCCGCTGCGGTAGGACGGCGATCGGGCTGGACCGGATGATTGATACCGTTGCACTGGCCCGCGTGCGTCACCCCGGCGCAAAATTGTCACTTGATGCCTTATGCACACGCTACGGCATAGACCGCAGCCACCGCGTTAAGCACGGTGCGTTGCTAGATGCCGAGCTGCTTGCACATCTATATGTAGAGCTCACCGGAGGGCGCCAGATCGGCCTTGGCCTTGGCGCAGATGCTGACGTCGCCAATGATGCAGGAAATTTTGTCCGGTTGGAGACGGTTGCACGGGTTTTTAGAGAAGCTCGTCCGCACGGCGCCAGCGCCATGGAAATCGAGCGTCACGTTGAATTTATATCTTCGATTGAAAATGCCCTTTGGAATGAGGGGGCTGGCCGATTGAGTTGAACCCAATTCCGGACGTACGGTCCGTTATTTTTGCAACAAGGAGAAAGCTATGGAAATTCGCGTATCAGGCCACCAGGTAGAAACCGGCGCTGCTCTCCAAACCCATGTCGAGACCCGACTCTCCGCAATGGCCGAGAAATATTTTGCAAGGGCATTGTCCGCGCATGCGACATTTGGTCGTGCTCCCCACGGAGCATTTGCCAGCGATATTGTCGCTCATGTCATGCAAGGGCTTGTCCTTAAGGGTCGGGGTGAAGCCAAAGACGCGCATGTCGCTTTTGATGCTGCTGCTGATAGAATTGAAAAACAGCTGCGCCGCTATATGCGCCGTATTCAGGACCGGCACAGCCAAGCCGCACACGCTCTAAATCAGGAAGCCGCAGCTTATACGGTTTTTGATGCTGGCGACGTAGAAGACGACAAGGAAGTGGCCACCTCTCCAGCTATTGTTGCTGAAATGCAGGTCGACATCCCTGAATCGAGCGTGTCTGACGCGGTTATGCTGATGGATCTGCGCAACACGCCGGCTCTATTGTTTAAAAATAGTAGAACTGGCAGGCATAATATGGTTTACCGCCGCGAAGATGGCACGATCGGGTGGGTTGAACCAAAATCCGTACCTTAGAATTCGGCCTCAGTCGCAACTATTCCGTTCTGAAAACAGATATTTGGGGGGTGTCTTTCGGTTGTTTCAATCGGCGGCATTTGAAATGAATGATTCGAATTTCATCGCTACTTGAACCGTCAGCCATTGCTGCGGACATAAATGTTGCGTCTAAAACGTCGCTTTTTGAAAAGCTCGCTGAACTGGCGGCGCGTGTTTACAATGTTGATTCGGGCGTCGTTGCAGAAGGCTTGCTTGAACGCGAGCGGCTTGGCCCCACTGGCTTTGGTGGCGGGACCGCGATTCCGCATTGCAAGTTGGATACGGTAACCGCCCCTGTTGGCTTGTTTTTCCGGCTTGCGAAGCCTGTTGATTATCTCGCGGTCGATGATGAACCCGTCGACTTGGTATTTTGCCTGATTTCGCCATCACGCGACGGCGCAACTCATTTGCGCGCGCTTGCAGAAGTATCGCGCATGTTTCGCAACGACAAATTCTGCGGCCATTTGCGCGGCGCGGGTGATGCCGACGCGCTTTTTGCCCTGATGCACGAAGATGAAGAGCGCGACGCTGCATAATTTTGTGCCTGTGGGGGCCACACGGCCAAAACAGAACCCCAAATGACCGAAGTTCGGCTTGCTAGCCATGTGATGATTGGCGCACTTGTGCGGTTGGCTTCGGCAAACGGAGATTTTGTCGCAGTCTTGCAAAAGGGTGACCGGATCTCCGGGGCAATACTCCTCAGCATTGCGATCAAAGGAGTTCAGCATGGCCTGCTGGAACGCATGCCAGCGACAGACGGAAAGCCACGTTTTGCGTCTCCCATCGCAGAGAAAATTAACCAAAGCACGGAAATATCACAATATTTGCAGCGTCGGCGTGAACGCGACCCCGATTTGTGGATCGTTGAACTGGATATCGCATGCGACGAACGGTTGAACCCATATTTGGCCGTGTTTGATTGACACTCAACGGTTCGTCGTGAAGGGGCTCCCCAACAGACAGCGAAGGTTGCCATTCGGGTTACAAAAAGGGGTGCCCCGGTAAACACGCGAGTCGGATGTTATTGGCTGAGAGCCTGTTTTTGAGTTTTGCTCTCCAGTTGAAACAGCCGCATAAAACGCAAGATAGATGAAGAAATTTTTACGTGCTGCTTCGGTGGCCACCATTTCTGTTACGCTCGTTGCAGGTGCAATGAGCGCAGACGCAGGTTTTGCTTTAGGATATGACGGCGGAAACCGTGCTATCGCAAGCGATACCATCCAGATAGACGAGGCAGTTATCGCTGCCGACCAACAGGCTCTTGCTGAGGCCAAAGGCATAGCAACGCCGCTTGCCGCTGATAACAGCGCAAAAATCGTCTTCGCTGCCGGAACGGGCGGCGTTCCTAATATCATTCCTGCTTCCGAGCCGGTTGTTGTGCAAGACAAGGTGTCGGCCGAAATGCCGAGCGAGGAAAAGCCAATGAAGGCTTCGTCTCTGGCCAAGCTTGTCAGTATGCAAGACACATCAGGCGGTCTTGATGCACAAGGTCAGTGCCTTGCCGGTGCGGTTTATTTCGAATCAAAAGGTGAAGAGCTGGAAGGCCAATTGGCCGTTGCCCGTGTTGTAATGGCGCGCGCTAAATCAGGCCGTTTTGCGAATACGCTGTGCGGCGTGGTGTATCAAAAGAGCCAATTTTCCTTCATTCGTGGCGGTCGCATGCCAGCAATCGATAAATCGAGCCGCCATTGGAAAAATGCGGTAGCGATCAGCAAAATTGCATTATCAAACAGTTGGAAAAGCCCCGTGGAAGGCGCGCTTTATTTCCACGCCCGCTATGTATCACCGGGCTGGCGCTTGTCGCGCATTGGTGCGGTCGATAATCATATCTTCTACAAATAATCGTACCGAAAACATGAAATCTGGAATTGGCCGCGCAATGCGGCCTTTTCTTTGTTCGCGTCCTGTTCTATCGCTAGCGCATGGCAACCGATTCACACGCGCTGGGCTATCCCGTCAAATTCGATTCAATAGGCGCTGCTGCAGTGGCGCGCGGCGTCTGCCGATTATTTCTACGCAACCAGATCATGGTGCAGCCCGAGGTATCGCTGCGCAATAACAGGCGCGCTGACCTGATGGGGATTAATGCCAAGGGCGAAATCATCCTTGTCGAAATAAAATGTGCAAAGGCGGATTTGCTGGGCGACCAGAAGTGGACTGAGTATCTTGAATATTGCGACCGTTTCTTCTGGGCGGTTCCCGCGGGTTTTGATTATCAACCGATAGAGGGCGAAGCTTTTTTGCCCGAACGCACCGGGCTTATCATCGCGGACGCCTATGACGGCGAAATTGCGCGTGCCGCGGCTTTGGTTCCGCTGGCTGCCGCCCGCCGAAAGGTAGAGGCGCAGCGTTTGGCCAGGCTGGCGATGCGGCGTTTGATGGCAATTGCCGATCCCGACCCGAAGCTGGCAATGATCGAAGCGGAATAAGCTCGCTGACCACTGTTTTGCCGTCAGGCGAAAGGCACCTTCATTAATTTTGTAAAAGCGCGCGCATCTTCAACTGTAAAGTCGTCCAGACCAATGTTTTGGTTCCCTCGCCCCATTTGCGATTCGCTTCGATAAGTACCGAACATCCGGTCCCAAAGCGTGAGCGCAAAGCCGAAATTCCTGCGCTGTTCGGCCTCTATCCGGCTGTGGTGGACCAAATGCACATCGGGCGTGACTATAAACCAGCGAATGACGTGGTCGACAGGCCTTGGCAGCGCGACATTGCTATGGTTGAACATTGCATTCAGGTTGAGCCAAAGCTCGAACGCAAGCGCCAGCGCCGCAGGAGCACCGAGCAAGACTACGCAGCCGGACTTATACAGCGTTGATGCAATCAGCTCGAACGGATGGAAGCGCAGCGCGGTGGTTACATCAAGCTCGCTATCCGCGTGATGCACCTTATGCATCCGCCACAATAGCGGAACATGGTGCATGGCCAAGTGCTGTGCCCACATCAAGAGGTCGAGCAGGACAAAAACAACCAACCACTCGCCCCACAAGGGTAAGGCGATGACATTGAGCAATCCAAAGCCTGCGCTTTCCGCCCAGCTTGCCGCCAAAGGGACCGCGACCAGAAAAGCGACAAGCCGTGCGACAGCGACATTGGTGACGAAAAATCCCAAATGGCATAACCAGCGTTTGCGCCAACCCGTTTCTGGAGCACGGCGTGGGCGCAGCCACTCGCTTGCCGCCATGACAGTAAAAAATGTCGCTGCAATTGCCCAACTTGGCATGATCAGTCCCGCGCTTCAAACCAGATAATACTAGGTTTCGCGCCAGCATGCGGTTAGGCTCGGCTAAATGCAACGGGGAAACACGGGATCAGTCTTGGCGTCACAAGAAGCATCTCAAGCCAGCACGCAGACACGTGCCTTTGCCGCATTGTTCATCGCCAATATCTCGATTGCTTTTGGCCCGTTGCTGGTGCGTTTGGCCGATACCGGGCCGGTTGCCAGCGGATTTTGGAGACTGGCGCTCGCTGTGCCGTTGCTCGGGATATTTGCTTACCGGTCGGGCTTTCGTTTCGGCGCCAGCAATAAAGGCCTGATGCTACTCGCGCTCCTGTGCGGTGTTTTTTTCGCGGCAGACATTGTCACCTGGCATTTGGGGATATTCCGGACCAAGCTCGGAAATGCGACCCTGTTTGCCAATTGCGCCAGCCTCTTGCTTGTCATTTACGCAGTCGTCCTCACGCGGAAATGGCCCGGGCGAATACAGGGTAGCGCGATATTTCTCGCTTTTGCCGGGGGTGCGCTGCTGATGGGGCAAAGCTTTGAGCTTTCCGCCAAAAACCTGACTGGCGATTTGCTCTGTCTGGCAGCGGGCGTTTTCTATACTGTTTATCTCGTCTGGATGATCCGCGTTCGCGGCGGCATCGGCAGTTGGGCAGCACTTTTCCTTCCCAGCGTTAGCTGCGCGGTGCTTTTGCTTCCGGTTGCGTTGATGCTGGGTGAGCAGATCTGGCCGGGCAACTGGTGGCCACTGCTATTGCTGGCGCTGGGTAGCCAAGTGATTGGACAAGGTTTGCTCACTTATGCGCTGCCGCATTTGAGCCCGACAATCATTGGACTTGCGCTGTTGCTACAACCCGCGCTTTCAGCGGGTGCGGGTTGGTTCGCATTTGGCGAAGCGCTGAGCATGCTCGATGTCATTGGTGGCAGCATGGTGATGGCTGCCTTGGTGTTGGTACGAGTTGCCGAGCCAGCGCAACCCCGCTAGTGTCACAGCATGAACGCGCAAAAACTCCCGGTCGACGCGACGCTCGATGAAATCCGATTGGCGGTCGCGCCAATGCTGGCAAGCCACGCGGCCTTTGACGGTTGGAACGAAAGAGCTGTGCGGTCCGCCGCGCTGGACTTGTCCGTAGACCCCGATGTCGCGGTGCTTGCGATGAAGTCGAACGGCAGCCTGCCGGCAATATCTTTGGTCGATGCATGGATCGAGAGCGTCGATATAGAAATGGCCGAGAGATTGCCTGCGGAAAAGCTTGCTGAGATGAAAATCCGCGACCGGATTACGGCGCTTGTTGCGACAAGACTTGCTGTCATGACGCCGCACCGCGAAGCGCTGCGCCGCGCCGCTTCGATTATGGCAATGCCGCTTAATGCAGCAAAATCGGCCCGGATTGGTTGGAGGAGCGCGGACCGGATGTGGCGTTTGGCGGGCGACACCGCGACCGACTTCAACCATTATACCAAGCGGATGACATTGTCGGCGGTCTATGCCTCGACCCTGTCAGTTTTTGTTGATGACGAAAGCGAAGGGCAGGCGGAAACCTACGCCTTTCTTGGCCGGCGAATCGATAATGTGATGCAATTCGAAAAATGGAAGTTTCAGGCGAAAGCGCGGCACGAAAACATGCCTAGCCTTTCGCGGTTTATCGGGCGCTTGCGCTACCCGCCTCGTTAGGCGTGCAGTAAATCTGAGCAAGTCTTCACTTGATGTTAATGCGAATCGGTTGCAAGAGTGCGACAGGGCACAGATATGCAACTCGACACGATTCCTCTCCGCCAACAGATGCGCGTCGCGACCGTCGACTGGCTTTCCATAGGTGAGCATGAAGGCCACCGGCTGCGGTCGCTTGGATTGGATGTCGGTGCCGAGATTGAGGCGCTACACCGCGGGATATTATTCTGGAGGGATCCAATTGCTATCCGTGTGGGCCGGATGACTATCGCACTACGCCGCAAGGTTGCACAGCATATCGGTTGCGAGGCAGTGGCAAAATGAGCAACCAAATGCCACTCGTCGCCCTTGTCGGTAATCCCAACGCCGGGAAAAGCGCGCTTTTCAATGCGCTGACCGGGGCACGGCAAAAAATCGCCAATTATCCGGGCGTGACAGTTGAACGTAAAGCTGGCCGCATCGCGCTTTCCGATGGACGCCCGGTCGAACTGGTAGATTTGCCAGGCACTTATAGTTTGACAGCCGACAGTCTGGACGAAGAAGTCACGCGTAAAGTCGTGCTAGGGCAGCAAGAAGGCGAACGACGTCCAGACGCGCTGGTGATCGTTGTTGATGCAAATAACCTGCCGAATAATTTGCGCTTCACACTCGAGGTTTTGGCGCTCAAATTGCCCGTAGTGGTTGCGCTCAACATGGTCGATCTGGCCGAGCGCGACGGTCTAAGCCTTGATCCGCAGATTTTGTCCGCCGAACTGGGCGTACCGGTTATACCTACCGTTGCCGTACGCAAACGCGGACTCGATGCGTTGCTCGATGCTTTGTCGCATGCTTTGGCCAAACCAACTGTTGCAACACCGGCGCAACTGACCGAGCGGTTGATCGACAACCGCCGCAATATCACAAAGCGGGCCCATGCCATCGCGCAGAAAACTGTCATTGCCGAACATACGCATAGGCAATGGACGCGCAAGCTTGATGCGCTCTTCCTGCATCCCTTTGCCGGGCCGGTCATTTTATTCGGCGCGCTCTTCCTGATTTTTCAGGCAGTCTATAGCTGGTCGGAAGCGCCGATCGGCTGGATCGAGGCTTTACAAGGCCAGTTGGCGAGCGGTGTCAGTGCGGCTTTGCCAGACGGCGTGATCCGTTCGTTTCTGGTCGACGGCGTGATTGCCGGGGTGGGCGCGGTTGTCGTTTTCCTGCCGCAGATCCTGATCCTGTTCTTCTTCATCCTGCTGCTCGAATTTACCGGCTATATGACCCGCGCTGCTTTTGTGATGGACCGTATGATGGCCGTGGTTGGCTTGTCAGGACATAGCTTCATTCCGCTTCTCTCGTCTTTTGCCTGCGCGATCCCTGGCATCATGGCGACGCGGACGATCATGGACCAGCGCGACCGATTGACCACAATCCTGATTGCGCCGCTCATGACCTGTTCTGCGCGTTTGCCGGTCTATACTGTCATTATCGGCGCGTTCATTCCGGCGCGAAGCGTTGGCATCGGCGTTGGCTTGCAAGGTCTGGTTCTGTTTGGATTATACATCGCCGGAATATTGGGAGCTATGCTGGCGGCAATGGTGATACGCCGTTCAGTAACCAAAGGGCAGGGCGGCAGCTTCCTGATCGAAATGCCGCGTTATCAGCTGCCGTTGTTGCGCGATCTTACTTTAGGACTGTGGCAGCGCGCCTGGCTTTTCCTACGCCGCGCAGGCACGATCATCTTTGTGTCTACGGTCATCCTTTGGGCGCTGCTTAGCTTTCCCAAAGTGCCCGAAGGGTCGCAACAATCTCAGGTTTCCTATTCGGTCGGTGGCCGCATCGCCGACGGGCTGGAGGTCGTGCTTCGCCCTGTTGGTTTTAACAACGACATTGCCCTTGCGTTGATCCCGGCAATGGCAGCGCGCGAAGTTGCGGTCGCGGCACTGGCCACGGCTTATGCAATTGACGGCGGCGATGACGAAGGGACTGCCAAGAGCCTCGGCGAAAAGCTGTCGGCCAAATGGTCGCTGGCGACGGCACTGGCTTTCCTTGCTTGGTTCGTATTCGCGCCGCAATGCATTTCAACAATTGCAGTCACGCGGCGCGAGACCAATGGATGGAAATGGCCGATCGTGATGGTGACTTATCTTTTCACGCTCGCGTACATTGCTGCCGGGATTACCTACTGGACAGCACGCGCCTTCGGCTTATAGCTTTTTCTCAAGTGATCCAAATCAGATAGAGGGAATGTCATGGCGGGTAGCGTCAACAAGGTAATTTTGGTCGGCAATCTGGGCGCAGACCCCGAAGTGAAATCATTCCAAAACGGCGGCAAGCTCTGCAATTTGCGCATCGCAACGTCCGAAGACTGGAAAGACCGGCAGACCGGCGAAAAGAAAGAGCGCACCGAATGGCACACCGTCGTTTTGCGGTCAGACGGGCTGGTTGGCGTTGCCGAACGTTTCCTGCGCAAAGGCAGCAAAGTCTATATCGAGGGCCAGCTGCAAACACGCAAATGGCAGGATCAGCAAGGCAATGACCGCTACTCGACCGAAGTCAGCGTTGGTGGCTTTGATGGTAAGCTTGTCATGCTCGACGGCGCCAAAGGCGGCGGTGGCGGCGCAAGCGACGGTTGGGGTTCCGGTGGCGCAAGCCCAAGCAGCGGCGGCGGTAATTTCCAAAGCGGATCGCAGGGCTTTGCCGGCGGCGGCTTTAACGACGATCTCGACGACGACGTACCGTTTTGATCTCCAGGCCTTTGGCCCGGACTTCTAAATTCCAAAAACCCCCAGGATGCCTCAGGAGCGTCGAGAGGACTTTTTGGCACCTTGGTTAGGGGCGAACGATTCTTCATGCCCTGACACTCTCACAGGGGCAAAATAGAACCCATTTGGTTTGCTGTGATGGCCCTAGTCTCTTTTAGACTTCAAAGTTGCTAGCGCTGCAAAGGGTCCGGTCTCGGCCTTTATCTCGTCCTCGCTTTTGACGCCTGCAGCGCGCAAAACCGCGTCGGCGCTGGGCGCTTTTGGATAAGGGTCAAGTGCCAAGCCAAGACTTTGCGCCACTGCTTCGCCCAGATCGACTGCTTTGCCATCATGAAAAAGCAGATCGCACTCGTCCTCCGCCAATTCAATTTCTCCGTCAGCCGGGGCATCGGGCTCTTCGACGAACATCAAATCAACCGGAAGATCAAATTTCGCCAGAACAGGGTCACCGGTCGCGACGCAAATCTGCGCGAGTTCTGCTGACAAGCTGCCGCGAACCCTGATACCCTGATCATCGCGATACATGGACAGTTTCGCACTCAAAACATCGAGAGACGCCAAGTCGAACCGCGCTGACAGCGCTGCGCGTTCCTCGGCATTTGCCGACAAGTTGTGCGTGATTTCCGCGCTACCAATGACATCCAGCCGCACCGGATAAGAAAACTCGGGTCTGGCCACCGAACCAGCTACCATCCCGGTTGACCCGCCAAAATATCACGTAAATCCTGCCGGTTGAGCGCGGCCATTGCGTGAGCCATTTCGCCCTGCACATGCGCCAATGCTTCGGGCGCAGGCTCTTCTCCGCGGTAAATGTTGCGAACGATCGCGGGACCAAGCTCTGCTGGCCGGACAAAGCCGTCGCGGTAAGCGCCGAGCCGTCCGCCGAAAGCCGATGTAACGCGGCTCATATGCTTGCCCACAACCTGATCGCCGATACCGATTTCGCGCAACTGCCCTTCCATATCCTCGACAAAAAGTTCGGTGATATGCACAATCGCTCGCCGCGCCTGTTTGGCCTCTTCGGTTTCGCCTTGGCCTTCGCGTTCCAGCCGCAAATAGACCAGAACCAGCATTGCAGCGACCATATCGAAACGCCCGTCGATGTCGTCGGCGACAGCACCCTCTTCATACCAATGCGCCAAACGCGCCTTTGCAACAACCGCCAGATAAAGCGGACGAATAACGTCCTTGGGTTCGGGTTCGCGTTGGCCCGAAAGGCGTTCAAAGAGTCTCTGGAATAGCGTCATGTCAGGTTCATTATGATGATGCATATTGATCTTGTCGCCACGGGATGCAATGGCAAAGGCTGAATAGTTCAGAAAGTCCGGAGAATATCATGTTGCTTGCCCCAATTGCGCAGCCCAAAAAGATTCTAGCACTTGCCACGCTTGTCGGATTGGCGCTGGCTAGCAGCGGTTGTTCGCGCACGCGTTCGCATCAGGGTTATGTCGGCGATGTCACGTTGGTCAGCGCAGTCCAGCCCGGCGTTGACAATAAAGAATCGGTGCAAGCGTCGCTTGGTCGGCCTACCTTTGTTGGACAATTCGGCACTAACGAATGGTATTATTTCGCGCGGGATTCGAAACAACTCGCATTTTCCAACCCAAAAGCCACTAACCAACTGGTGCTCCGTGTGCAATTTGATGCGGCCGGCAACGTCGCGGCTGTCACCCAGTCGGGCATCGAAAAAATTGCTAAGATCAGCCCGAACGGCGACCGTACGCCAACGCTTGGCCGTAACACAAGTTTCTTTGAAGAATTGTTCGGCAATGTCGGTGCCGTTGGCGCGCCAGGTGCCGGGACTGGCGGCGGCGGCGGCTGACGCTATCCGTTCAACGCCTTAGCTAAGCTATTCCACAATTCCAGCCGCGGCGAGAACGGCTAGCGTCACAAGCTCTGAAGCGCTCGACGCCATGGTCGCTACCTGAACCGACCGTTCGACACCCATCAGCATTGGTCCAATCACGCGGTCGCCGCCCAGTTCGCGCAGCAACTTTGCTCCGATATTGGCCGACTGCAGGCCGGGCATGATAAGCACATTGGCTGGCCCCGACAGCCGGCAAAATGGATATTGCGCCATCAGCTTGGGGTTCAGCGCAACGTCGGGCGGCATATCGCCTTCATATTCAAAGTTGGGCTTACGTTCGTCAAGAATGGCAACCGCATCACGGATCGGGTCAAGCCAGGTTCCCGGCGGATTACCAAAAGTAGAAAAAGACAGGAACGCGACGCGCGGGACATGTCCCATGCGGCGCGCGACAATGGCAGTCTGTTCGGCAATATGGGCAAGCTGCTCGGCACTTGGCCGTTCGTTGACAGTGGTGTCGGCCATGAAGACGGTATGCGCTTTGCCGACAAGGACATGGATACCGAACGGCGTCTGGTCTTTCTTGGGATCGAGCACATAGCGCAGTTCGCGCAAGGTTTGCCCAAATGTCCGGGTAACACCGGTGATCATCGCGTCCGCCTGATCCATCACCAGCAGAGACGCGCCGAAAATATTGCGGTCACGATTAATCATCCGCATGACATCGCGGCGCAAATAGCCCCGGCGTTGCAGCCGGGCATAAAGCCGCTCCACCATGGCATCAATGAGTGGGCTCGAAACGCTGTTATGGATTTCAAAACTGTCGGGATCGGAAATACCCAGTTCCACTAGCTTGGCGCGTACCGACGCGTCGCGACCGACAAGAACGGGCGTGCCGTAGCCCTCTTGCCGGAACTGGATGGCCGCGCGCAGCACGACGTCTTCTTCGGCTTCGGCGAAAATCACCCGTTTCGGTTTGGCGCGCGCGCGTTCGTAAACGCTCGAAAGGATCGATGTCGTCGGGTTCATCCGGCCGCGCAATTCGGCGAGATAGGCCTCCATATCATCAATCGGCTTGGTCGCCACACCGCTCGCCATTGCTGCTTGCGCTACAGCGGCCGGAACCACTTCGATCAAGCGCGGATCAAAGGGTGCTGGAATGATATAATCGGGACCAAAACTTGGCGCCTGTCCGCCGTAAGCTGCAGCAACCTCTTCGGGGACCTGCTGCCGCGCAAGATCGGCAAGCGCGTGGGCGGCGGCAATCTTCATTTCCTCGTTGATTGTCGTTGCCCGTACATCGAGCGCGCCACGGAAAATGAACGGAAAGCCCAGCACGTTATTGACTTGATTGGGATAGTCGGACCGCCCAGTCGCAACAATCGCGTCAGGGCGAACGGCCTTGGCATCGGGCGGAGAAATCTCGGGATCGGGGTTGGCCATCGCAAAAATAATCGGATGCGGCCCCATGGAACGCACCATTTCCGGCGTCATGGCGTCTTTCACCGAAAGACCCAGAAACACGTCCGCCCCGACCAACGCTTCGGCTAGGCTGCGGCGGTCGGTCTTGACGGCGTGCGCCGATTTCCATTGGTTCATGCCTTCGGTCCGGCCCTGCCAGATCACACCTTTGGAATCGCACATAATGACATTGTCGTGCGGGATGCCGATGGCTTTGATAAGCTCGGTACAGGCAATCGCTGATGCACCCGCGCCGTTGACAACAACCTTGGTGTCCTTCGTTGTCCGGTTGGTCAAGTGCAGCGCGTTGATGAGGCCAGCGGCGGCAATGATCGCAGTACCGTGCTGGTCATCGTGCATGACCGGGATGTTCATCCGCTCTTTTAGCGCCTGCTCGATTATGAAGCATTCGGGTGCGGCAATATCTTCCAGGTTAATCCCGCCAAAGCTCGGCTCCATCAGCGCAACTGCGTTTATAAACGCATCGGGGTCTTCGGTAGCCAGCTCGATATCGATCGAATCAACGTCGGCAAAGCGCTTGAAGAGAACGGCTTTGCCTTCCATTACCGGCTTGGAGGCGAGTGCGCCCAGATTGCCCATGCCCAGGATGGCTGTACCGTTGGAAATGACTGCGACCAAATTGCCCTTTGCAGTATAGTCATATGCCGTTGCCGGATTATCCGCGATGGCCTGCACAGGCACAGCAACACCAGGTGAATAGGCAAGGCTCAGGTCGCGCTGGGTTGCCATTGGCTTTGACGCAATAATCTCGATTTTCCCGGGGCGCCCTAGTGAATGGAAATCAAGCGCTTCCTGATCGGTGAACTGCACATCGCTTTTACTCATGGGGGATCGCATACTTTCAATTATCTGTTGATATCGACGCCCTAGCCCCTGCTTTGCAACAGGGCAAGCATTGCCCCCCTGCTAGTGCTGGGCTACGGCTGGAGAATGGCGGGGAAAGCATCTGCAGCCATAAAAGGCGAAACCACTGTCACGCCGATGATGGTGCAATATCTGGCGCTCAAGGAAAAGGCGAAAGACTGCCTGCTATTCTACCGGATGGGTGATTTTTTCGAATTGTTCTTCGATGATGCACGCGTTGCCTCGCGCGTGCTTGATATTGCACTTACCTCGCGCGGCGAACATGGCGGCAATCCTATCCCGATGTGCGGCGTGCCCGTTCATGCGGCTGAGGGTTATCTGGCAAGGCTGATCAAGGCGGGACACCGCGTCGCTATCGCCGAACAAACCGAAAGCCCTGAAGAAGCGCGGGCCGCACGGGGATCAAAGGCATTGGTATCGCGAGATATTATCCGCTTTGTTACGGCCGGCACGCTAACCGAAGACAGCCTTCTCGACAGCTGGGCGCCGAATAACTTGGTAGCGGTGGCACAAGTAGGCGGAGAATTCGGTATCGCGGTGGCCGATATTTCAACCGGCCATTTTGAGCTGATCGCGGCTGGCAAGGATACGCTAGGCGCCGAGATAGCTAGGATCAGACCTAGCGAATTGGTGGTTGCCGAGGGTAACGAACTTGCCGTCATGACGGCAATAACGCGTCCAAAAGAGAGCTTTGACAGCATGCAAGGCGAGGCAGCGCTCAAGCGCCAATTCGCGCTTGCCAGCCTGTCCGCCCTGGGTCCGCTATCGCGTGCGGAACTGGCTGCGGCAGGTGGCTTGCTCGCCTATCTCGCCCATGTCGGACAAGGGAAAATGCCCTTCCTAAAACGCCCCGTTCGCCGTGAGGTGCACGCGCATTTGCTCATCGATCAAGCCACCCGTGACAGTCTGGAAATTGGTGAGGCGATGCGCGGTGGCCGGGCAGGAAGTTTGCTTGGTGAAATCGACCGGACAATTACCGGCGGTGGCGCGCGGCTTTTGGCGAGCGACCTCGCTGCACCATTGATGGACCGGGCGGCCATCGAAGCGCGCTTGGAATTTGTGCAGTTTTGCCATGATGCGCCCTTGCTGCGCGAAGCTATTCGTAGCGCGCTTCGCCAATTGCCCGATATAGCACGCGCGTTGGGCCGGGTGGTTGCGGGCCGAGGCAGTCCGCGCGATCTTGGCCAGATACGCGACGGGCTGTCGGCAGCGGCAGCGCTGCGCAACCGCCTCTCGCTGCAGGTCGATCGGCCCGGCCTCCTCGACAGGTTGTTACCTGTGCTCGACGGACACGGTGCCTTGGTCGATTTACTGACGCGCGCGCTGGTCGCTTCGCCGCCGACCGAAAGTGCGCAAGGCGGCTATATCGCCGAGGGGTATGATGCTGCGCTTGATGTGCTGCGTGTTGCTGGTCGCGACGGGCGTGCCGCGATTGCCGAAATGGAAGCGCGCTACCGGGCAAGCACGGGTATCGCCTCGCTCAAAATCCGGCATAACGGCGTGCTCGGCTATTTTGTCGAAGTGCCCGCAAAAAATGGCGATGCGTTGATGAGTGCAGGATCGGGCTTTACCCACCGTCAAACGATGGCGGGTGCGGTGCGGTTCAATTCACCCGAGCTCCATGAAGAAGCGCTGCGGATCACGCAGGCTTCGGGACATGCGCTGGCTGCAGAGGCGGCGCATCTCGAAGAGCTGATGGACTATGTAATCGACCGGCGCGACGCCATTTCGGCAAGTGCAGACGCGCTCGCGCGGATTGATGTTGCTTCCGCTCTGGCCGAACGCGCTGCGCAAGGCGGGTGGACGCGGCCCGGTTTCACAGATGCACCGGAACTGCATATCGAAGGGGGTCGCCATCCAGTCGTCGAAAGTGCACTGGCGAAAAGCGGCGACCGTTTCATCTCGAACGATTGTAAGTTGGAACCTGCGCGCAGGCTTTGGCTGGTGTCTGGTCCGAATATGGGCGGCAAGTCCACTTTCCTGCGCCAAAATGCGCTAATTGTGGTCCTCGCCCAAGCAGGCAGTTTTGTTCCGGCAACCTCGGCACGAATGGGTATCGTTGACCGGCTGTTCAGCCGGGTGGGTGCTTCGGACAATCTGGCGCAAGGGCAATCGACGTTCATGGTCGAGATGGTCGAGACAGCGGCGATTCTCGCGCAAGCGACGCAGCGTAGTTTTGTTATCCTCGATGAAGTCGGTCGCGGCACATCGACCTATGACGGTTTGGCAATTGCATGGGCGGTGGTGGAGGCAGTGCATGAAAGCAACCGGTGCCGCTGTCTGTTCGCGACCCATTATCACGAGCTATCACGGTTGGCCGAAACGCTTGATGCGCTCTCGTTGCACCATGTCCGCGCCAAGGAATATAGAGGCGATCTGGTTTTGATGCACGAGGTTGCGGACGGTCCGGCCGACCGCAGTTACGGGCTGGCTGTAGCCAAACTTGCCGGGCTGCCGCCGCCGGTCATAGCGCGTGCCAAATCGGTGCTCGACCGATTGGAAGAAGGCAAAGCAGAAACCGGGGGACTTGCCGCAGGTTTGGGCGACCTGCCGTTGTTCAGCGCGGCGATTGATGCTGCCGAAGCGAAGGTGGACGCGCTGCGGGAACAATTGTCAGGTGTTGATGTCGATGCGCTTTCGCCGCGCGCTGCGCTTGATTTGTTGTATGAGCTGAAGCGTCTGGCAGGGCAGGATTAAGTTTCACGCAAAGGCGCAAAGATTTTCAAGAGTATAATTCTTTACTGGCGATAGTTATTAGCAACCCTTTTTAAACCTTCTTTCAAGGTAATTCCGCCAAAATTGATGAGCAAGCCAAGCGGTAAGTTCATAAGCCGCAGATATGTCAAAGTCTGTTTGGCATGCACCGGTGCCAATTTTTCGACAGACTTTAATTCGATTAACAAACGACTTTCAACTAGCAAATCCAAACGAAACGCATCGGAAAATTCAATATCATCGATAAGTGCTCTGACCGGCACTTGCCGGTCAATTCGAAATCCCTGTTTCTGTAGGCGCGTTGCCAGCAAAGCTTCATAAACTGATTCAAGCAATCCTGGACCAACATCAACGTGCACTGACATGGCACAATCAATGGTACGACTTACAATTTGCTCCAATTCTAACAATATGTACTGCCCTCTTAAAAATCTTTGCGCCTTTGCGTGAAATAAAGTCTTCACCCCAGCGACAGAAACAACCCCGCAAGCGCAGCACTCATAAGATTGGATAAAGACCCAGCCGCCAATGCCTTCAAACCCAGCTTAGCGATCATTGGTCGCTGGTTGGGGGCGAGGCTACCGGTGATCGCAATTTGAATGGCGATCGACAAGAAATTGGCGAAGCCACAGAGCGCGAAGGTCACAATCGCAACTGTGCGCTCTGACAGTCCCTTGGCCGCGCCCAGATCAATAAATGCAACAAATTCGTTTAGCACGACCTTCGTTCCGAAAAAGCCGCCGGCCTGAGCCGCTTCGTTCCAGGGAACGCCCAACAGATACATGATCGGGGCAAAGATTTGACCGAGCAGCCCCTGAAAACTCAGCCCTTTGATTCCAAGCAAATTGCCAAAACCGCCAAATATGCCGTTGGCCAGCGCCACAAGTGCAACAAAGGCAAGCACCATTGCTCCCACCGCTACCGCCAGCTTGACGCCGGTTTGCGCCCCTTGCGATGCGGCCATGATGATGTTCGCGGGCTTTTCCTCGTCACCGTGCATATCGAGCGCGATATCGGGATCGTCATTGACGGCAACGCCCGGATCATCGGGCATCATCAGCTTGGCCATCAGGATACCGCCGGGAGCTGACATAAACGAAGCAGCGATCAGATAATCGATACGGATGCCCATCGAAGCATAAGCGGCCAGGATCGTCCCCGCGACGCCAGCCATCCCTACAGTCATGACACAAAACAGCTGTGACGGGTTGAGCCCGGCGAGATAGGGCCGGATTACCAAAGGCGATTCGCTCTGCCCCACAAAAATATTCGATGCCGCACACAGGCTTTCGACTTTTGAAATTCCTGTGATTTTCTGCAATCCGCCGCCGATCCATCGGATGACAAACTGCATAATCCCCAGATGATAAAGTATCGCGATTAAGGCTGCGAAAAAGATGATAACGGGTAGCGCCTGAATGGCAAAATTTTGCCCCAGCTTGTCCGAGGCAAGCGCACCAAAGAGGAATTTTGTGCCTTCATTGGCATAGCCCAGCAACGCTGAAACACCGTCGGACGCTTGTTTGAGCGCGATCCTTCCGACATTCGAATAAAGCACAATTGCCGCCAGCGTGGCTTGCAAACCAAAGGCCGCCAGTACAACCCGCGGACGGATCGCGCGCCGGTTGGACGATAGCAGAACCGCGATAGCGATAATCAGCGCCATGCCGCACAGGCTAAGCAATATATTCATGAAACCCCTCCCCTATTTGCAGGCGATATTAGCGCCCTTGCCCATCTTGCGCGAGGAAAAATAGCCGTTAACGTGGCAACCCATGACAAATAATAACATTCCGCGCTCGCTCTTTGTTTTTTCGATCATTTACGGGGGCATGGTCACCATTGCCGGGGTGCTTGGTGCCAAACAGGTGGCGCTTGGTCCGTTGGCCGTAGAAGCCGGGATTTTCCCGTTCTTGTTGCTCGTTGTCATCTCAAGCACGATTTCCGAACTGCATGGCAAGAATGTCGCTGACCGGCTGGTTCGGTACGGATTTATCCCGCTCATTCTGTCGATCATATTGATCCAGATCGTTCTGGCGTTGCCCGTGGACGAGGGCATGTACCCGCCCGCCATCGAAGCCTTCCCGGTGATATTGGGGCAAGGTGCGCGGATGATGTTTGCCGGGATCATTGCTTACGGTGTTTCGCAAACCTTAAATGTTTTGCTGTTTGACCGGCTGAAGAGGCTTGCTGGCGGGATGCTATGGTTGCGCGGTGGTCTTGCCAGTGCCGCATCGCAAGTCATCGATACGTTGCTGTTCATTTCGATCTCGTTTTTGGGCGAACGCGCCATCGGTGAGCTGATGGTCGGGCAGATGACGGCAAAGATCGTGCTCTCGTTCTTGCTTGTACCGTTGCTAATCCAACTTCTTGTCTCGATTGGGCGCAATCTTGACCGCTGGGCGCCGAACGCCTAGCGGCCTTCGCCATGATGACAGACAGACACGGACATTCGGGCGCCGATCCCGCACTCCTCGCCAAAGCTGAAACGCTGACCGAGGCGCTGCCCTATTTGCAGCGCTATGCCGGTAAGACATTCGTCGTCAAATATGGCGGCCACGCCATGGGCGACGCAGAAGCTGCGCGTGATTTTGCCGAGGATGTGGTGCTGCTCAAGGCGGTCGGGATCAATCCCGTGGTGGTCCACGGCGGCGGTCCGCAGATTGGGGCGATGCTCAAAAAATTGGGCGTTGAAAGCAAGTTTGTGGACGGATTGCGGGTTACCAGTGCTGAAACGGCGAAAATAGCCGAAATGGTGCTATCGGGCGCGATCAACAAAGAGCTCGTCGGCTGGATCGCGCAGGCTGGCGGTAAAGCGGTTGGCATTTCGGGGAAAGACGGCGGTTTTGTCATTGCCGAAAAAGTACAGCGCACCACCCGCGATCCCGGCAGCAATATCGAAAGCGTGGTCGATTTGGGCTTTGTCGGCGAACCCAAATCTGTCGATCGGACCGTGCTTGACACGATTTCTTCTGCCGGGATGATTCCGGTTGTGGCACCAATCGGCGTCGATGCAGCGGGGCATACTTACAACATCAACGCCGATACAATGGCAGGCGCTGTTGCCGCAGCTATGGGGGCTGCTCGGCTTTTCCTGCTGACAGATGTGGCAGGAGTGTTGGACAAAGAAGGCCAGCTGCTCACCGATCTTGATCCAGCGGCTATCGCCCGGCTTCGTGCCGACGGCACGGTTACCGGCGGGATGATCCCGAAGCTGGAAACCTGTATCGCGGCGGTCGAAGGCGGCGCGGAGGCTGCGGTTATTCTCGATGGCCGCGTGCCGCATGTGACCTTGCTCGAGATATTTACGCAAAGCGGTGCGGGCACATTGGTGCATAAGTGATAGTGCAAAGCTCGCTCATAATAGTCATTCCCGCGTAGGCGGGAATCCAACACCAAAGGTTGCATATGCGGCAGGACTTCCAACCAACGGTGTATTTACTTACAAACCGGAAATATGGCGCACTTTATGTGGGCGTAACATCGAACTTATTACAACGCATTTCACAGCATCGAGACAATCACTTTAAGGGCTTTTCATCTGAAAATGGCACGCACATTCTGATCTGGTTTGAGCAGCATGCGACTATGGAATCGGCGATAATTCGAGAGAAGCGAATCAAAAACTGGAATCGTCAATGGAAGATAAACTTGGTTGAAATGGAAAACCCCGATTGGCGTGATGTTGCCGTCGACCTAGGCTTTCCTAGATTGATGCCGCAACCATATTCTAGATTTGGAGCTTAGGCGTTGGATTCCCGCCTTCGCGGGAATGACGAATCATGGTGTTATATGTAGTTGATACACTAGCGTGCCTTCGCTAGGGGAATTGCAGTATTATTTTCGAGGGTCGAATATGTGGGATGCAATTGTCCAAATTCTTGTTGTTGCTACTAATCTTGTCGTAACGATCATTGTCGGGCAAGTGATTTTGACACTGCTAATCATGTTTAACATAGTTAGCTTGAGCAACCAATATGTTGCTGCAGTACACCACGCATTGAATGCGCTATTGGACCCAGTCCTCAAACCAATCAGACGCTTCATGCCCGACACCGGTATGTTAGATTTCTCCCCTATTGTTCTAATCTTTGGTTTGCAGGCGCTTATGATAATAGTTCAAAAGATTGCGCAAGCCTAAGCTTTGAACGCACTATAAACATGAGCAACGACAACATCATTGATGGCAAGGCCTTTGCCGCAAATCTGCGGGCAAAGATCGCGGGTCTTGTTCCTGATTTTATAGCTGTGACGGGTCGTGCGCCCGGTCTGGCCGTCGTGCTCGTCGGCGAAGATCCGGCAAGCCAGGTCTATGTACGCTCTAAACATAAGGCTACACTGGAGGCCGGGATGCTCAGCTTCGAACACCGGCTCGACAGAAGCACCGGCCAAGCAGAGCTCATTGCCTTAGTAGAGGCGCTAAACGCAGATGATGGCGTGGACGGCATATTGGTGCAGCTGCCTTTACCTGACCATATCGATGACAAAGCCGTTATTGCGGCGATAGATCCGGCTAAGGATGTTGACGGTTTCCATATCGATAATGCAGGTAGACTGGCGGTCGGAGAGGACGCCATGGTGCCCTGTACACCGCTCGGTTGCTTGATGCTGCTCAAAGACCGGCTCGGCGATTTGAGCGGAAAAAGCGCTGTGGTTATCGGGCGGTCGAATATCGTCGGGAAGCCAATGGCACAGCTTCTGCTGGCTGAAAGCTGCACGGTGACCATCGCGCACAGCCGCACAGCCGATCTTGCAAGCGTTGTTCGTGGTGCAGACATCGTTGTAGCCGCTGTCGGTCGCGCTGAAATGGTGAAGGGTGATTGGATCAAACCCGGGGCAGCTGTGATTGACGTCGGCATCAACCGCGTTGCTGGGGCTGAAGAAGGCAAGACCCGGCTGGTCGGGGATGTCGATTTTAACGAGGCTTTGGGCGTTGCTGCTGCCATTACCCCTGTACCCGGCGGCGTCGGCCCAATGACAATTGCTTGCCTGCTAAGAAATACTCTGGTCGCGGCACACCGCCGTGCAGGCCTGACAGCACCGGAGGGCATATGATGCGTTCGCTTGTTCTGACTGCATTTTTGGTCTTGGCTTCTTGTTCATCACTGCCCGAACGCGGACCGCGGCTACCAAAAAACATGACCGCAAGTCCGAGCGCTCTCGTTGCGGAGGAAATGGCATTTGGCCGTGTAGCCAAGGAACAAGGTCAAGCCACAGCATACCGGGAATATGGTGCGCGCGACGCAACAGTGTTTGCGCCAAACCCACAAATGCTTGGCGATTGGTTGAAGACCGCGAACTTTTCCGGTTCCGCGTCAGTAACCCAAGTGCATCAGGTTATTATGGCGTGCGATGGCAAAACTGGAGTCACCACCGGATCTTACAAAAATGGTGCCGAAAATGGCTATTTCACTAGCGTTTGGCAAAAGGCAGAAAAGGTTGATGGTTCTGGCAAATGGTTCATCGCCTTGCGACATGCCCGTGCGCTTGCCACCCCTCGACCGCAGCCCGAATTTGTCGGCACGCGTACGGCGTCGTGCAAAGGCCGCGCGCCAGCCAGCATATCTGCACCCGATGTCGGCACCCAGATGAAGCAAGGCTATTCGCGTGACCAGTCGCTTAGCTGGACATGGACCTATAGTGCAGAGGGCAAATTCCAGCTGCTCGTGCGTATATGGAACGGCGAAGCATTGGAAACCGTTTTGACCGACACGGTGGCGGCGTCTTGATTGATCTTTTCCTCTCGGCCTTCATTACATTTTTTGTAGTGATTGACCCGCCTGGCTGCGCACCGATCTATGCGAGCCTGACCAAAGGCGCGAGTTCGGCGCAAATCCGTAACATGGCGATCCGCGCTACACTTGTTGCTACCGCGATCTTGTTGATCTTTGCACTGTTCGGAGAAAAGCTGCTTTCCGCACTCCATATCGAGCTGACCAGTTTCAAGATCGCTGGCGGAATCATGCTGTTCCTGATCGCGCTCGATATGGTGTTTGAAAAGCGTACCCAGCGCCGCGAAGAGCGCGCGGCAAAGATAATCGATACGCCGGAAATAGAGGATGTATCGGTCTTTCCTATGGCCATGCCGATGATCGCTGGTCCCGGATCGATAGCGTCGGTCATGCTGCTGATGAGCCAGAATGAAGGCGTCGACCGTGCCGTGGTGATTCTTTGCGCGCTTGGCCTTGTCTTGGTGCTAACGCTTGTTGCCCTGCTGGCTGCGGGTCGGTTGATGCGGATATTGGGCGCGCAGACCGAAGCGGTTATTACGCGGTTGCTCGGCGTGTTGCTAGCGGCCCTTGCTGCGCAACTTGTGATCGATGGTTTACGCTCTGCTTTTGGAGGCGGCGTCGCCTAACACAGCACTATTGGAGCGTTACCCGGTTTTCATTGCCATCATGCCGTCCAAAAAATTGCATCATCTGAATGGTCAGCTCTGACCGCGATGAAAGCCCCCGGATTTCGAGCAACGCTTGCTTGGCAGCAGCATCAAAAGGCGCAATCTGGGCAATGGCGTTGACCAGCGAATAATCATCGAGCTGGCTCACTCCGTTCCAATCGACGACATAGCCTTGCGCTTCGGCAAAGCGGCGCGATTCTTGTTCCAGCGCGGCGCGTTCGGCGAAGGATAATGCTTCGTCGCTTTCGTCATCCTGCCATAGCTCGGCCTCGACTTGCCGGAACGGGGTTGAGGCGAGCAGTTCTTCGACAATCTGGAATCGTTGAATGCCCTCTACGATGATATTGAAACGCCCGTCATCGAGCGCTTCTACTTCAGCAATCCGGCTGAGGCAGCCGACTGCGAAAAGCTCCGGCACTTCTTTACGGTCCTTGGGCTGGATCATGCCAATCATCTGGTCACGCGCCAAAGCATCGCTGACGAGCGCACGGTAACGCGGCTCAAAAATATGGAGCGGCAATTGCATGCCCGGGAACAGGATCGCGCCAGGCAGCGGAAATAAAGAGATGCGCTTCGTGGCCATGCCGTGCGTTCGCAAGCTACCCGAAAAGCAGAGCCGAAAGGCGGCGGCGCGTTGATGCGACCCATTCGTCTTCGAGACCGATTAGCGAGAAAATCTCGAGAAGCCTGGTCTTTGCCTTGCCTTCCTCCCAATCTTTATTCTCGGCAATGATTGCCAAAAGCGCGTCGGCGGCTCCGTCTCGGTCGCCGCCAGCCATCAACGCGTTGGCAAGATCAAAGCGCGCAGAGAAATCCTTCGGGTTGGCGTCGACGGCTGCTTTCAGCGCTGCTAGCTCCTCTGGATCGCGTTGCTCGGCAGCAATCGCGATTGCAGCATGCGCGCGAGCAATGTTGCTGTCGCTTTTTTGCTCATCGTTCAGACTGTCATAAATGGACTGTCCCTCTGGGTGTCGGCCCAGTGCTGCCAAGGCGCGGATCATCCCCGAAATAGCGCCCAAATTTTCAGGCTCGGCGCCCAAAACTTCTGCGAATAGTCCGTAACCAACCTCTGCATCTTCGTGCGAAAGGGCAATTTCAGCTTCCGCAAGCGTTGCCGCAGTATCAAGCTGCGGAGGTCCGCCGTCTAACCCTGTGTCTGCCTGAATAGGCAATTTCTCCAACAATTGATCAAGCATCGAGGATAGCTGTGCCTCGGTCCGGGCATTGGTCAGGTCAGCGACCGGTTGACCCTGAAACATCGCATAAACTGTGGGGATGGACCGGATTTGGAACTGCGCTGCGATGAATTTCATTTCATCAACATTCACTTTGGCCAGAACCACGCCTTTGTCAGCATAGTCGGCGGCAACCTTTTCCAACACCGGGGTCAGCTGTTTGCACGGCCCGCACCATTCGGCCCAAAAGTCGAGAATGACCAACTTGTCCATCGACGGTGTCACCACCAACGTACGGAAGTCTTCGACTTCCTTTTGGTCATTTACAGTCAAACCCGCGCTAGCCACATTTTTCTCCTGAATTTCGAAGCGATACCGCATGGCTTATGTGGGGAGTAGCACAACAAAGCGCAAGTTCTTAACCACCTCTTACTTTACTATGCAATTGGGACTTGCCCGGGTCAATGGTGCATGCTAACGGCGCGCCTCACCCGCTGGAACCATATTGATTCCAGCCGCCAGAGCGGGCGTAGCTCAGGGGTAGAGCACAACCTTGCCAAGGTTGGGGTCGAGGGTTCGAATCCCTTCGCCCGCTCCAGTTTTTCTTGATAAATCAGTGAGATAATCGCCTACTAGGCAAGGCGAGTTTGCGCCCTCTATCGGTGTCGCCACCATGTCGCCATGGGAACGCTGGCTGGCAGGGCCGATTTTGCTTTTGCATTATATGATCGTTGCTTTGCCTGGCATGAGGTGAAAGCGAGCCCCGGCGGTCCGAAACCCTCGATCCGATAGAGCTTTGTAAGCAGGCAGAGGCGCGATGCACTATGAACGGCAAGTATAAAATCCCGCATTGTCACCACATAGGAAATGTGGGAAATTCGGAGTGCGTTGGATGACACAATGTGGGTCGCAGCTTAGACGGGGCATGCAAGACATGACGCACAGCGTCTCGCCAAAAGATACGCACTTACGAAAGCCTATGCTACCGCGGATCTCCGCTGCGCGGCCAATAATTCCAGATGCGCCTCTCTTGACCGGTATCACCCGCCCAAAGCCTGCAATGGTTGCCAGCTGAACCTTTTGAATTACGGAATTACCGCAGGTTGGCGCCATTATGTGCACGAATCTAAATTAGCTTAAGATATATTATCGCACTTTTATCAATATATATCAGTCAGTTATTTTAACCCACTTTTTTCATCGCAGTGGTTTCTGAGCGGCCCAAAGTTCGAAATGAGGTTTCAACTCGTCAGGTAACTGCTCATAAAAAGCATCGTCGATCGGGTAATGTCGCATGGCTAACCAGACGGCATCAAGCAAGGCTGTGCCTTGCTTGCGGTCCTTGCCCTTCTTCTGAAGGTCGCGTGTCGGCTTTTCAGCAAGCCAGAGTTTTTGCAAAGCAAACCAGCGTGGGTCGGGAGCCACTAAGCGCGCCGCTTCTCCGTCGCGAACGCCAACGACGCGGTCAACCCGCCGACCATTCAATAGCCATTCTTGCTCAGGCAGAGGAATCGGACGTGGCCTGTCCTGCGCTATTTGTCCGCCAACGCGGCTTGGCGCTGACAGAATTTCGACTTCATAGGCTTTTGCATTGCGTGCCTGGAATGGCCGTTCGGTGTTGATCGCATAGGTCATGTCCGCCTCTTTGAGCACTTTCCATAAGGTTGGGCGATCTTCATCGGCATCAACGCTAGTCAGTGCCATGTCGAAATCCAGCGTTGTGTCCGGTGCGCCGCGAATGAACCCATTTGCCTCCAGAGCATAAGCAATCAGTGCGTTCGTCCCAACCACCATGGCTTGGCTCCCAAGAAACCCAAGCCGGTCAGCTTCGCGTAGAACCTTGCCTGCTTCCGCCGGGAGCATAGGAAGACGTAGCGCACGGTATAGGCTCGCTTGTTCTCTCAGCGTTTCCCTGGACCGCGCAAGGCGGTCCTTCAGCTCGGCCTTCTCGATCTTGTACTGGTCGAACGCCACCTGCTTTCTAGGATCAAGCGGGCCTTTGCTTTTCATAGAGCCCCGGCGATCAGTGACTTCGTAGAGATACGCCCGCCCGGAGACTTCCTTGATCCGCATGTTGTACGGCATGTCATTGAGCGTGCGCAAAGCGCCCATCCATACTTGATAGGCCTGATCGAGATTGACGATCACCCTCGCTTGCTCGTCGGTGAATGTTTGGAAGTTCATGTTTACCCTGCAAATCGTCAATTTTCTCATCGTGCAGGGTAAATTCATTAAATGCAAGCTTACCCTGCATTTGTCAAAATCGCTCTTTTGCGGGGTAAAACTGCTTACCCACATGGACAGCATATGATCGGGTGGCACATGCTCCCGGATTCAATGGTGCTTCAAGCCACAGCAAGCCGAAGCGACCACAAGGGCAATCGCAGCTTCAAAATCCGCGACCTCAGAATTGACGACAAGGCCAACAATTGAACAGCGTGGCGCGTCGACCGCGTTGACTGTGGAGCAATGCAGCGCTCGTCTGCATGAAAGCATCCGAAGACCCTTAGCTTCGCCGCACAGCGCGACGCCGCGTTGTTCGTTCGCTCTACCTTCTCGAAACGGGCCAGCGCGAAGAAACGGATCGGGGTGGGGCATCAACCGGTCTGAAGTTCAGGAATCAAAACAGAGCGGCGATGCTATGGTCATCGGTGGACGCCTTCATCTGCTCCACAACAGGGAAAGCGGTGCGCCGTGGATTTTTTCCGCAATCGGCGTGATATGGTCATGGTTTTGTAAATCAGACCGCGGACGAACTTGTCTCCAGCGGCCTCTTGCAGTTTGCGCAGGCCAGAAGAGTTGGCGCGCCACAGTGTTGCGCCTGACTTCACTTAAATGCTCAAAATGCGCCCGCGCCTGTCCTCAAGCACAAAATCGACTTCGTCCTGATCCTTGGTGCGAAAATGACTGATTGTCGCGCGCGTCTCGCTCCAGCTCAGCAATTTGGTCAATTCAGCAAAGACAAAAGTTTCAAGGACTGCGCCTCGACGTTGCGGAGCCTGCCGCGCGGCTTCGCTATCAATTTGCAGGCGGGCGGCAAGCAAACCGCTATCCAGAAAATGGATCTTCGGCGTCTTGATCAGCCGCGATATTCTCCGATGGATTCAAGCTCCTGACACCACCTCCGCAATCGCGTCGAGAAGTTTAAATCAACTCCAGGAAAAGCCTCCGTCAACAGGCAGCTCGGTCCCGGTTGTGAAGCCGGAATCTTCGGTTGAAAAGAATAATGCGGCCTTTGCCACATCCTCTGGCAGGCCCAGCCGTTTGAGCGCCACGCGGTCGGCGGCGCGGGCGCTGTGTTCGGGATTTTCCCACAGATAGCGAGTCATTTCTGTTTTGATCACGCCGGGGCAGATTGAATTGGCGCGGATATTAGGGCCAAGGTCAAAGCCAAGGCATTTGGTGAACATCGCCAACCCCGCCTTGCTCGCCGAATAACCGGTGGTCCCCGCCATGGGCATCAGCGCGCTGGTCGAGGCGATGTTGACGATGGTTGCCTTCTCGGCGGCGCGCAAAAACGGTAGAGCGGTGTGGACTATGTTGAAAGGCCCGGTCAGGTTGATCGCCAGCATCGCGTCCCAGCTTTCGGGTTCCAGTTCGCCGAACGGCTTGATGGTCAGTATCCCAGCGGCGTTTACGATGCCATCTATCCCGCCCAGCGCCGCGCCTGCCTTTGCCACCACTGCATTCACCGCGTCCCGGTCAGATACGTCACAGACATAGCTAACAGCGCCGAGCTCATCGGCAACCGCCTGCACGCCATCCAGATTGAGGTCCAGCAGCGCGAGCGCTGCGCCTTCTGCACCAAACATTTCCGCAATGGCGCGACCCATGCCGCTGGCTGCGCCCGTTATCAATATCCGGCGGCCCTTTAATCTTCCTGCCATTGTCACTACCCCTGCGTCAGTTCGTAATCGCCCAGATCGGGCTTTGCCATCACTGCGCGAAAATAGTCATAGCTCCAAGGCCACACCTGCGGCACGCCGTCTTTATCGAGATACCAGCTGCTGCACCCCGAGGCAAAGACAGTGCGCTTGGCGGCCTCCGTCCGCCGCGCTTCATAATCCTCCAGCGCGGCCATTGTCGGAGCCACGGCGGCGCATTCGCCCTGCCGGATCAGGTCAATCAGCTGATCGGCATAATCCCACTGCGCCTCGGCGATATCGATCAAGGTGAAGTTGCCAACCGGCCCTGTCGGCCCGTTAAGCAGAAAGAAATTGGGAAAGTCCGGCACCGTCACTGCATAATAAGCTCGCGGATGTTCCTGCCAAAGCGCATCGAGGCTCTGCCCCCCCTGCCCTTCGATCACCATCGGGCGGACGAACTGATCGACCTTGAAGCCCGTCGCCAGCGTGATGACATCGAGCGGGTGAAAGCTGCCATCCTTCATGCGGATGCCGCCTGCTTCGACCCGCTCAATCGCGCCGACCGCGACATCGACATTGGGCCGCTGCACCGCATCATAATAATGCGCGGAAAAAACCATCCGTTTGCACGCCGCGCGGTAATCGGGGCGGAGCTTTTCACGAAGCTCAGGGTCGATGATGCTCTCCTCCAGATTGCGCTCGCAGATTTCTTGAATTTCCTGCAATTCAGGCGAGTCCATGTCGATGATCGCGGCGGTAAAACGGGCGCGGCGGGCCGCAGCTTCGGGACCATTGCGGACTTCCTCGATTTTGCTGGGGTCATCGCGAAACGCCGCCTTGTCCTCCTCGCCATATTTCAGATCGGGGCAAGGCATGATCCACTGCGGCGAGCGCAGGAAATGGGTCAGTTTTCCAGCGATCTTCGACACCGCGCTGACAATCTGCACGCCGGTCGAGCCATTGCCGATCACACCAACGCGCTTGCCCTCCAGCGGGACCGCGTGATCCCAGCGCGCGCTGTGAAACACCGGCCCGTCAAAATCGCCCAAGCCCGCAATCTCGGGCTCGTTGGGGTGATGCAGAACGCCTGTCGCCGCGATCACAACATCGGCGGCATCCTCGCGCCCGTCGGCGGTTGTGATCCGCCATCGCCCATCGACAAAGCGGCAGGACGAAATCTCGCTGTTGAATTCGATCTGCTTTTTTAGGTCGTATTTATCAGCGACCCCTTCGAAATAAGCTCGGATTTCCGGCCCCGGCGCGTAGAAGGCGCTCCATTCGGGATTGGTCGCAAAGCTATAGGTGTAACTGTGCGCGGGGGTATCGCAGGCCAAACCGGGATAATGGTTTTCGCGCCACGTTCCGCCGACGCTATCGCCTTTTTCATAGATCGTAAAATCACGGTCGCCGCGTTCCCTCAGACGAATGCCTGCAAGCATCCCCGCCATGCCGGCACCGATGATGATGAAACGCAGCTTCTTGGCCATCTTATTGCGCGGCCACGGGCGCAGTTTCAAAGATCATCGTTTTTGTTTCCAAATAGGGATGCAGTCCCTCGATCCCGCCCTCGCGGCCAATCCCCGACTGTTTGAAGCCGCCAAAGGCAATGTTGAAGTCGCTCTTAAAGCCATTAATCCCAACCGTGCCTGCGCGCAATTGGCGGCCCACAGCATAGGCGCGTTCGGGATCGTTGGTGAAGATGCTGGCGTTCAGGCCAAAAATGCTGTCATTGGCGATGGCGACTGCCTTTTCCTCGCTAGAGGCCGGGATTACGCTAACCACAGGACCGAAAATTTCTTCACGGGCGATAATGGAATCATTGTCGACCCCCGCAAACACTGTAGGTTCAATGAAATAGCCGCGATTAAGATGCGCGGGGCGACCGCCGCCCGATGCCAGACGTGCGCCATCGGCTTTACCCTGGGCGATATAATGCTCCACCCGGTCGCGCTGCCGCTCCATCGCCAAAGGCCCCATCTGGCTGGCTGCGTCAAAGGGATCTCCGACTTTGATTTTTTCAAACGCCGCCGACAGCGCATCGACAAAATCATCGTGGCGTTTGTCGCTGACGATGATGCGAGTCAACGAGGCACAGACCTGACCTGTCATGATCGGCGCGGTACGGGCGATGGATTCTGCGGCCTTGGCGACGTCATAATCGTCAAGAATGACGGCAGGCGACTTGCCGCCGAGTTCGAGCGTGACACGGGCGATACGTTCGCCGCATATCGCGGCAATCTTGCGACCGGCGGCGGTCGATCCGGTAAAGCTGACCTTGTCGACGCGTGGGTTGCGGACCAGCAATTCGGAGACTTCGCGCTCGGCAGTAAGCACGTTGACCACACCAGCGGGGAGCCCGATTTCTTCGCAAATCTCAGCCATGAAATAGGGTGAAGCCGGCGCTTCTGGCGAGGCTTTAATGATGACCGTGCAACCCGCGATCAACGCTGCGGCCACCTTATAGGCCATCAGTGAATGTGGCGCATTCCAAGGGATGATCGCGGCAACCACGCCGACGGGTTCACGCACCAGCAAAGCAGGCTGACCCATGCTGGACGTGTGCTTTTCTTCCCAAGCAAAGCTTGTCCCAAGGCCCGCATAATAGCGAAATGCAGACGCGACGCCCTTGGCCGAATGGACCGACATCGACCGCAAGACACCTGATTCGAGCGCCCATGTGTCACCCAGCTGTTCGCCGCGCAGCTCCCACGCATCGGCGATCTTGTTCAGCCAGACGCCGCGCTCTGCAGGTGACATGCGCGGCCACGGGCCAGTATCGAACGCCGCCCGCGCTGCTGCCACCGCGCGCTCGACATCGGGCGCTTGAGCTTCGGCGATCGTCAGAAAGACCTCTTCGGTCGTGCTGTCGACCACGTCAAAGGTCGAGGTCGCCGATGGCTCCACCCAATCGCCGCCAATGAAGAATTGCCGCGGGTGCTGAACATGGTTGGGACGTGGGTTTGTCATGATGATGCTTCCTGTATTTTGGGATTATAGATCGAAAGTAATGACGCTGCGGGCGGTTTCGCCAGCGATCAATTGTTGATAGCCTGTGTTGATGTCCTCTAACGCAATTCGGTGAGAGATCAGCGGATCGAGCGTCAGGTGGCCATCAAGATAGAGCTTCGCATATTTGGGGATCACCCGCTGGAATGGGACCGAACCCATCAGTGAACCGACCACGCGCAACTCGCGGGTGATGATGACCAGCGCCGGCGCGCTGAAGTCCGATCCCGATTTGGGCAAACCGACCAGCATCAGCGTGCCGCGCTTGCGCAGCATCAAGCAGGCCTGGCGTTGCACCGCTGTTGAGCCGACGACTTCAAAGGCATAATCGGCTCCGCCTTTGGTGAGTTCGAGTACATGTTCAACTGCGCCTTCGCCGCCCTCAACCACATCCGTCGCGCCGAATGTCAGAGCGAGCGCAAGCTTTGCAGGATTGAGGTCAACCGCGATAATCCGTGCAGCGCCAGCCAGCCGCGCACCTTGAATGACGTTCAAGCCCACGCCGCCGCAACCAAGGACAACGACCGTGCTGCCCGGCTTTACGCCAGCGCCCTCAGTCACTGAGCCGATGCCAGTCAGCACGGCACAGCCCATCAGCGCGGCAATGTCGAGCGGCATGCCTTCGGGCAGCTTTGATACGGCACTGCGGTGTACCACCAATTCCTCGGCAAAGCCGCCGATGTTACAGAATTGGTGCACCACTTCGCCATTCTGCCGGATCGGCGAAGATGGATCGGGCGCGGCGCGAAGTGGCTTGTCGCTGCACAGATGGTTGTGCCCACTCTGACAATCGCCGCAATGGCCGCAGAAGATCGACGAGCAGGTTGCGACGCGGTCACCGGGGGCAAGCCCGCGCACATCGCTGCCCACGGCCTCGACAATGCCGGAGGCTTCATGGCCCAGCACAATCGGAAAGGCCGAACCCAGATCTCCCGAGATGATATGATAGTCACTGTGGCATAGACCACTGGCGGCAACACGGATGCGGACTTCCTCTGGGCGGGGTCCATCAAGCTCGACCGTCTCAATCGTCATCGGCTCGTGCACGGCATGCAGGATGGCAGCTTTCATTTTATGTCCTCTTTTTTTAGTTGGCCATCGTTAGAGTTTTTTTGGCCCATCTCGGCCAAGCCTTGGTCCGCAGCCAAGAAATTGAACCCGACATAGCCGCCCTGCACAATCTGGTCACAGCGATTCACATAATTGTCCAAACCGCCAATATACATCAGGAACACGCGCGGTTTACCGGGCACGTTTGCGCCCATGTACCAACTGTTCGCTTTGGTATAGAGCGTCTTTTCAGCCATGTCGGCGACTTCATGTGCCCACGCGATCTGCACCGCTTCATCTGCTTCGACACGCGCAAAGCCGTTCTTGTCTGTGTAAGCGATGCAATCGACAATCCAATCGACATGATGCTCGATGGTCTGGAGCATATTCGCCAGCACCGAGGGGCTCGACGGGCCATTGACGGTAAACAGATTGGGGAAACCCGACACCATCAGGCCGAGATAGCTTTGCGGGCCATCCTTCCACGCATCGTTCAGCGTGACGCCGCCGACGCCGGTTAGGTTCAGCGCGAACAGCGGCCCCGTCACCGCATCAAAGCCGGTGGCAAAGACGATCAGGTCAAAGGGATATTCGGCATCGGTGGTCTTGATACCTGCCTTTGTGATCCGCTCAATCTGGGTCTCGCGAATGTCCACTAGTGACACATTGTCACGGTTGAAGGTCGCATAATATCCGGTGTCGAGGCACAGCCGCTTGGTGCCAAAAGGGAAGGTCTTGGGAAGCAGTTTCTCGGCTAAGCCCGGATCTTTGACGATGCCGCGAATCTTGTCGTGCACAAAAGCCGCCGCCGCCGCATTCGATTCCGGATTGCTGCTGGTGTCGTTGAACACCGATTGCAGCGCGAAGGTGCCGAAGCCCCAGGCTTGTTCAAACTTGGTAAGGCGTTCTTCTGCCGAGACCGACATAGCCGACACGCCGGTATTGATCCGCTGCGGCACGCCGCCTTTGGTGAAGCGGTTGCGCTTGTGATGCGCTCCATAATCAGCGCGAACCTCTGCCTCATAAGCGGGATCGATCTGGCCATTATGCGCAGGCACGCTGAAATTGGGGGTGCGCTGGAACACGGTAAGCTGCGCGGCCTGTTCCGCCAGCAACGGAATGCATTGAATGCCCGATGATCCGGTGCCGATCACCGCTACGCGCTTGCCAGCGACATCGACCGGTTCACGCGGCCAGCATCCGGTTTGCACCCATCGCCCCGCAAAATCATCAAGGCCTTCAATCTCCGGCGCCTTGGGCAGCGACAGACCACCGACCGCCGAGATAAGATAGCGGCAGCGTACGACATTTCCACGATCCGTCTTCACCGCCCACTGGTTAGCCGCCTCATCAAAATCGGCGGCGATCACTTTTGTTTCAAACGCATAGTCGCGGCGCAGGTCATGTTTGTCCGCAACGAAATTGACGTATTGCAAAATCTCCGGCTGGGTCGCGAAGCGTTCGCTCCACTTCCATTCGCTGAGCACGTCCGGCGAAAAGGAATAGCTATAATCCAAACTCTCCACATCGCAGCGCGCGCCGGGATAGCGGTTCCAATACCATGTGCCGCCAATGTCCGGCGCGGCTTCAAACCCGAACGCCTTCAGCCCCAGCGCGCGGAGTTTGTAATGCGCATAAAGCCCGGCAAAGCCCGCGCCGATCACAACGACGTCAACCATTAGGGGCACTGTGCGGATCAACCAGCGATCTCCCCACGAGAGGGGGCTGGACGTCGCGAAAATTCCAACGCTTGAATCCGCGCAATTATGAATCGAATGAATTGCATTGCGATCTTTTGATACGGAATATAGCGTCTGTTTCATAGGGGCAAAGTGTTCACACCTTCAGACACACGCCCTTCAGTATTGGAGAGAATTTATGAGCCGCCATTTGGTTGATCCAGAGCTTGCCGCCGGGCTTGATACCAATATGCCCGCGTATAAGCTCGACGCGGAAACGCTGCCGACATACCGGCAGATGCTGCTCGATATGGTCGCGGCCATACCCAAGCCGACGTCTGAGGCGATAATCAATGTGCGCCGCGACGAGCGGTTTGTTCCCGGCCCTGACGGCTCCCCCGATGTGCGCGTGCTGGTATATACGCCCGGCGATAAAGGCGATGCGATATTGCCCGCCATTCTGCACATCCACGGCGGCGGTTTTGTCAGCGGCAGCGCGGATATGAGTGATCCGAACAGCCGGTCTTATGCGGTCGAGATGAACTGCGTTGTCGTCTCGGTCGATTACCGGCTCGCCCCTGAAACCCCCTTCCCCGGCCCGGTTGAGGATTGCTACGCGGCGTTGCTATGGCTACACGGAGCGGCGAAGGAATTGGGCATTGACCCCGCCCGCATCATGATCGCGGGCGAAAGCGCGGGCGCGGGATTGGTCGCCGGGTTGTGCCAACTCGCACGGGATCGCGGCGCGGTAACGCCCGTGTTCCAATATCTCGCCGAGCCGATGCTCGATCATCGAAGCCCCGACAGCGATCACCCGCACACTGGCCATTTTGGCTGGACGCGCGATCATAACCGCTTTGGCTGGTACTCGATGCTGGGCGGCGCGGACACGGTTTCGCCTTATTGCTCGCCAGCGACTGCTGAAGACCTGTCAGGCCTGCCCCCCACCTATATTCACATCGGCGCGATTGACCTGTTTTTGGAGGAGTCGATCGATTATGCCCGCCGCCTGACCCGCGCGGGGGTGAGTGTCGAACTCCATGTCTGGCCGGGCGCATTCCATGCTTTTGGTTCGACCGATTGCCATGTATCGCGCGAAGCCCGGCGTGTGGCGCGCACTGCGATCAAGCGGGCGCTTTGGGGCGTTGGCGCTTGAGCAAGACGATCAAAATCGGCGCGGCAACCGCCTTCTTCAACGACAGCCGCATGGGCATCGCCCAGCTGCTCGAAAGGGGTGAGGGGCTGGACTATATCATCTTTGATTTCCTCGCTGAATCCGTGATGGGCGGGCTTGGCCGGGGGATGGCCAATGGTAGCGGCCAAGGCTTTGCTGCTGATTTCGTCGATGGCTATATCCTGCCGCATCTGCCGGTGCTGCTTGACCGCCGCATCCGCATCGTCGCCAATGCCGGTGGCCTCAACCCGGCGGCTTGCGCCGAGGCTTTGCGGCGCCGGGCAGAAACGGCAGGGCTGAACGTCCGCATTGGTGTGGTCGAAGGCGACAACCTGACGTCTCGTGCGGGCGAAATCATCGACGCAGAAACCCGCGACATGTTCGATGGGTCCTCGGTTCAGGAAAGGCTCGACAACGCCGATCATATCAACGCCCTAGTTGCCTATACCGGAGCATTCCCGATTGCCGCCGCATTAGACGCCGGGGCAGACATCGTCATCACGGGCCGCGCGGTGGACAGCGCGATGGCGCTCGGGCCGCTCATCCATGAATTTGGCTGGGGGCCGGATGATTTCGACCTACTCGCTGCCGGAACGCTTGCCGGGCATTTGCTCGAATGTTCGGCGCAAGTCACCGGCGGCACCTTCACCGATTGGCGCGATGTTCCTGACTGGGCGGGGATCGGCATGCCGATTGGCGAATGCAGCGCCGATGGCGGACTGGTGATCACCAAGCCTGAAGGCACTGGCGGGCTGGTGTCGGTGGGCACTGTCGCGGAACAATTGCTCTACGAAGTCAGCGACCCGCAACGCTATTATGTCGCCGATGTCATCTGTGATTTTACCGATGTGCGATTGGAGCAGATTGGGCCAGATCGTGTGTCCGTCACCGGCGCACGCGGGCTAGGTCGCACCGCAACCTATAAAGCAAGCCTCACTTATGATGCAGGCTGGCGCGCGACGGCGCTGATCCCGATTATCGGGCTGGAGTCCGCCGCAAAAGCCCGCAGACTCGGCGAAGAAATGTTCGCCCGCACCAGCGCGATGCTCCGCCAAAGCCAGCTCCCACCCTTCACGCAAACGCGCTGCGATGTCATTGGCGGCGAAGGCCCCGGCGCGACCACCGCCATTTGCCGCATGGTCGCCGATCATCCTGATCAGGCGGGGGCCGCGCTTTTGGTGCGCGAGCAAAGCTCCGCCATCAGCCATATGTCCGTCGGCATCAGCCTAAGCCTGAATGCTGCTGTACGCCCGGTGCAGCGGATTGCGGGGTTCTTGATCCCCAAATCATCGGTGAAACAGCGTGTAAGCATAGACGGTGCAGCTATGGCCTTCATTGCGAAGGCGGATGCAGCTGACATCGATCAGGACGCCATCACCCCTGCCCTGCCCGCATTACCCGATGATCTAGATCCCCAACAAACCGTACCGCTGATCCGCCTCGCCTGGGCACGCAGCGGTGACAAGGGCAATTTGTTCAACGTCGCGGTCATTGCCCGTAAGCCCGAATATCTTCCCTATATCGCTGCCGCGCTGACGCCGGAGATCATAGGCAAACATTACGGCAGACTGCTGAGTGACGGGCGCACCCTGCCGGTCGAACGGTTCAGCGTACCGGGGCTATCCGCGCTCAACTTTGTTGTCGGAGACTCGATGGATGGCGGCGTTCTGGCCTCAACCTCGCTTGATCCCGTTGCCAAAGGAATGGCGCAATTGCTGCTCGATTTTCCTATTCCTGTCAGCGCGGGATTGATTATGTCTACCAAAACTGGTCATGCAAACTTCCGCAACCATTGGGCTGCAAATCCGGCAAGAAAAGAGAAAAAGCGAAGATGACCTTGACGGCAAAACAGGAATGGGCAGCGAATTGGCAGCTGCCGTTGTTGGCGATGCTTGGCATCGCAGGCGCCGCGACCTTTGGGTATTCGAGCGGCGTCTTCATGGAGGCAGATGACGCGCGAATTCGGTTGGAGCCGCGCGCAATTCTCCGCTGCCTTCACCGTGCAGATGGTGCTGGGCCTGGTTGTCATGCCGTTTCTTGGGCGTTTGGTTGACCGGATCGGGCCTCGGAGGATTGGTCTGGCTGGCATCTGCATCTACACCCTGGCCTTCTCGGCATTGGGGCTTGCCAATGGCGCCATCTGGCAATGGTGGTTGCTTGGAGCGGTGCAGGCTTTCGGCGTTGCCTTTATCACCAATCCGGTCTGGCTCAGCTCCGTAATTCCGCGCTTTCACGCGTCGCGCGGGCTGGCGCTGGCAGTATCGCTCGCGGGGATCGGCGTCGCGACACTGATATGGCCGAATATCGCGGCATTTGGTATCGAGCATCTGGGCTGGCGGTTGACATTTCCGGCGATGGCGATCCTCTGGGGGGCGATCATGCTGCCTTTTGCGTGGTTCTGCCTGATCGATCCGCCTGCAATCGAAGTGCCCACCGGCGCAACCGAGGCCAAGGCACCGAAAAGCGATTATCTCCGCGCGCTGCGCTCACGAACGGCGATTTGCCTTGCCTTGGCGGGAGGCATATTCGCCAGTGTGACCTATGGCATCATCCTCAATCTCGTGCCGATGCTGCAAGCGCAGGGCATGACACTGACGGCTGCTGCTGGCTTGACCAGCATCATGGGCATCTTCGTCATCGGCGGGCGGATTGCCACGGGATATTTGCTCGACCGGTTGCCGACGCGTCCTTTCAGCATTGCCGTCTTTGTGCTGCCGGTCATCGTCTGTCTGGTGCTGTGGCTGTTTCCGGGTAACAGCATTGCAATCATGGTGGCCGTGGCCCTGCTTGGGCTGGCAACCGGATCGGAAACCGATGTCGTCGTTTATATGATCGCACAGCGTTTCGGGCGGGATATTTTCGCAACGGTTTTGGCGGTGATTATGTCCGTCTTCGCCCTGTTGGCCGCGACCGGACCGTTGCTGGCTGGTTCGATTTTTGACCAATATGACAGCTATGAGCCCTATCTGATGATCGGCATACCGCTGGCATTGCTGGCAACGCTCTGCATCGCGCTGGTGCCGGACAGGCCAGTTGCGGGAGCCGACGCTGGAATCACAGTTTGAGCGGACCGCCCGCCGCATCGATACCGGCCACAGTCCCGCCATCGACCAAAATGTCAGTGCCGCTGATATAGCTGGCCGCAGGCGACGCGAGAAAAGCGACAACAGAGGCGATTTCGTTCGGTTCGCCCATTCGGCGCAGCGGGGTAACAGCGATCATCTTGTCCATTTCGGGTCCGGCCTGTTGCTCCAACCGCCCCATGCTCGTGTCAATGATCCCCGGCGACAGCGACACGATCCGCGCGCCAACCTTGCCAAAGGCGGGCGACATGGTCTGCGCATAAAGCTGCACCGCGCGTTTCGACATGGGATAGGCCATGCGCGAATTGCGCAGCATCAGCTTGAGGATGAGCGAGCTTCCGCCTTTGATGACCTTTTTCAACGCTTTGTCGAACAAGGGCCGGGCAATGATCTGGCCAGAATTTGACGCGATCAATATCGCCGCACCGCCCGGGGCCATATGCGGCAATAGCCCTTCAACCAGTCGCGTCGTCGCTGTGAAGTTTATATCGAAGACCCGCTTGCCATCGGCCATGGAGGGCGACACCCCGGCTGCGTGCGCCAGTGCGCCGATTTTGCGGGCACCCAGTGCTGCAATGATCCGCGCGGGGTAATCCTCTGCTGTCACATCGCCCGCCACGATGTCCACCGCTCCCTCGCCCGTCAGTTCCTTAGCCAATTCCTCCAACGGTCCGGCCTGCAGGTCGCACAGGATGAGGTCTCGGCCCTCTGTTGCAAAGGCGCGCGCGATGGCTGCACCCATGCCGCCAGCGGCGCCGGTGATGATCGCGGTTTCACGCATATCCATCAGACGATCCGCACGCCGGGATAATCGCCCAGGATGATGCTCTCCATATCGCCATAGCCGCTATTTGCGCCTTCGCGTATTCGCACCGGGCGGTCACGGATTTGCCAGCGATAGGTTTCGGCGAGCTTATCGGGATTGTTGACATCCTCGATGGTTTCGCCGTCCAGAAAATCTTCGCCCTTAAAGCTACCGTGCAGCTGCCCTTTCCATTCGCCGTACATGCCGGGAAGCAGGCGGAAGCCCATTTCGGGGTTGATGACTTCAATCTCGAACACGCGTTCCTCGACCGACTTGCCCTTCCCCGCGATGATCGCCGTCACCGTGCCACGCATCGCGCCCCTGTCAGACGCGCGATAGTCGATTTCGGGATAGAGATGCAGGATCGGGATCTGCCGCCCGTCGCTTTCGTTGATATAGCCGCTGAAGAAAGCCGGAGGCCCCTCCCCGCCGAAATCGCGGAAATAATAGGCCAGATCATAGCTGCTGCCGTCGGCGCGGTCGATTTTGGAGACCAGCCAGTTGAAATGAAAGGCACTGCCCGCCTTGTTGCCGCCGCTGACGCCGTGGCCGCTGACCGGAGCCAAGTCTGCCGGATCCAGCCCGACATGTTCGCGCACGCCCCAGCTGCGGTCGCGGAAACCATACCAGTCGTCGGGGTTTACCTCGTGGCGTTCGCCCTCAATCTCGATCCAGCCCGAAACGGTGCCTGCCTGATGGAAGCGGATGACATCGGAGGCTGCGCGGCCTGCCTGAATCACGACATCGCGGTTTTCGAAAAAGCCCGGCATGGTCGCATGGAAGGTGAGTTCAAACCGCAGCGGTACTGCGCTGTTTTCCGCCAATGTCAGGCGGATCGCCTCCAACGGCTTCACCACTGCATAGCCCAACGGCCCAACCCCCATCTCTTCGGGTGCCGAGGACAGCAAGCGGCTTGCCCGCACGGTCATCTGCCGCGTGCCAATTTGCACCCCGGCAAAGCCATCGACAACATTGCGGTTGGCATATTTGCCCAAGCCAAAGCTCGCCTGCAAAGACCCATCCTTACGCATCAGCGTGAACCACGCCTTTTCGGTCCATGCTCGTTCGGGCGAGGCGACGGCGGCAAAGGTGTTGACGATCTGGTGGTTGAAATTTTCGTCTGCGCCGGTCAGCGCCGCGATGGTCGGGATCATTTATCTATCCTTTTCAATAGCCTGCGCCATGTATCATCGCGCCAACAACACCCAGATAATGTTCGAGATTTTGTTTGAAATAGGCGAGCTTTGGGTCGGTGCTGCGCCCGGTGTTCAGCATATTGCTGCCCTCGGCAATGATCGCGGTGATTTTCGCAATCTGTGCGATTTCGTGCCAGATGATACCCTTGGCAGAGCGGCCCGAAACCTGCTCCCACAGGGCAATCACTTCGTCGCGTTTCAGCATGCCCGGCAGTTTGGGTGCGCGCGTCGCTCCGTGGTAATCGCTTTCAAACAAATAGAGCATATAGCCCAGATCGGCGAGCGGATCGCCATTCAGGCTCATTTCCCAGTCGAGCATCGCCGTCAGTCGGTAATCGTCCCACATCAGGTTGGATAGTTTGGAATCGCCCTGAATGACCGCTGGACTGCCGCTGAGCGGGGCCGGAAATTTCAACAAGCGGTCAATAATATCAACCAGTTGCGGGCATTGTGCCTGATCGGCAAAGCGTTGCCACATGCGGACATCGTCTTCGGGGCTGACGGGCGCTCCAAGCACGTCCAGCGGCTTCAGAAGGGCAAGATTACCAAAGGCCGTCACCCAATCGCGGCACATTTGCCCGCGAACGGCATCTTTCGCACCTGTGAACCAGTCCTGCATCTCGATATCGTTCACTGATTCACCGGCGATACGGTCCATGATGAAGAACGGAGCGCCCAAAATTTCTGTGCCCTCCTCGACATGAACAATGCGCGGAACAGGTGGTGCACCCGGCGTAGTCGCCAACGCAGCATAGATACGCGCTTGCCCGATTACATCATGCCCGTCGAGCATGGCACCCGCAGCGGGCGGCAGGCGCAGGATCAGGTCCGGCCCTTCGATCAAATAGGTATCGTTGGAAAAACCCGTGGTCATGGGCGTGACTGCGGTTATTGGTGCCTCTCCCGACAAAATGACGCCAAGGTGCTGTTGTAGCTCGCTCGTGTCCCGCAGCATCGCTTATGTCTCCCGTGAACATGAATGCAACGCCTATGGAGCATTATGAACGCGCCGTCGAGGCTGAGTCTTTTCAAGTCACCGTCCTCAAATTCAATTTCTGCGACTGTTAGAAGGCTAGCGAATAAATTTAGAAGGTTAAGTGAGGTTTGGTGTCTTCCGACTCGCGTAAAATGCGGGTTCCATTGCTTGGTATGTTCCCGACATGTCGAACTGTCGTTCCTCTTGTATCGGATACCGCGTCCCCGAAGAGTTGGGGGGTGTGTTCCTAAAGGATCGAATGTCGTTCCTGAAAGGTCCACGGAAAAGATATGCCTCCTACCCGTCGGCATGTTTGCGAGTGACACGAGATAGCTAGCGTTCGCGTCCGCCGCTGATGTCAAAATAAGCGCGGTCGATGCTGAGAACCCCGCCCTTCATCAACACGCCTTTCCAAAACCAGTTGGAAAGCTCCAGCGTCATCCTGCCCGACCGCTCGGTGCGCTCGTCCACCAGCTGCGTCCAGCCATCAAGCCAACTCAAGGTGGTCTCGCGCCTGTTTTCTGTACGGCATAAAGCAAATCAGTCTGTGTCGGATCGATGGAAAGATAGGGATAACAGCGTATGTTCGCGGGTGATATTGAAATGCGGGTTTAAGCGGATGCACATTGATTGGTTGACAGTAATGCACATCACGACGATCATTAATCAGGCATCCGATTCGGGAGAGCGTTGTGACACAATTGAAAACCAGCAAGGCCAAATTTGCCGTGCGGGTCATCGAAATTTTTGAATTTTTCAATAGCGGTCTGCGACCGTCAACGGTTCTGGATATCGCTCGGCATAATCGTCGGCCGCAATCTAGCACATCAGAACTCCTCGCCCGACTGACGGATGAAGGCCTGCTGTATAAGGACCCGGTCACGCGCGAATATGCGCCGACGCCAAGAATGGCGACAATGGGGATAGCGTCGCAGCCCGAAAGCATCCGCAACGGGCGCCTGGTTACCTATATCGACCAGCTTTCACGGACAACACGGAAACCGGTGGCGCTGTTAGGAACGGTGGGTACGCATGTGCAAATATTCCACTGCACATCCGAACGGGAATATGGCCATGATCTTGGCGTGAGCGGAATCATAACAGGGCGAGAAGAGTTGCTAACGACAAGCGCAGCAGGCCAACTGCTTTTGACAACGCTGGACCCGGCCCAGCTTCAAGGCCGTTTATGGCGGCTGAATTCTGAAGCGCCCACCAGCGCAAAATTCGAGATCGCTGAGATGCGGGAGCGGATCGAGTGCGCTCGTGACATGGGACATGTTTCAGGACCATCCGGGTTTGTGCACAACATGCAGATGAGTGCGGTGTTGCTGCAGAGGGAGGCACTGGAGCCCGCTCTGGCGGTCGGCATATTTTATCCGGAAGCTCTTTCCCAAGATGCGGATGCCTATGTCTCGACATTGAAGCACGGCATCAGCCAGATTTTGCGACCGGTAGATGCCGCGGAAGGCACCATAAACAAACCGTTCCTGCGCGCGGTCTAAGGCCAGTTTCATCAGCGAGTCGAATCAGCAGCGATTAATGCCATGCAACAGGTTCATTGCAAAGAGCGCTGGACGTGGATGCAGAGGGATGCAATCGCAGGACCGAGCCGATGTGCCGACAGTGCCAATTGGCTAATGAGATTTATTTTGGAGCAAGAAAATGCAGCTAAGTTTGCCCGAAGACAGTGTTCCCGTGAAGGAAATGTTCGAACGCTTCTTTGCGACGGAATCAACCTCTGCGCGAGTGCGAGCGGCGGAACCTGTTGGTTTTGATGCGGAACTCTGGAAGGAACTGATTGCGCTTGAAGTCCCGTTCATGCGCCTTTCTGGCGATGCAGGTGGCAGCGAAATGAGCCTGTTTGATGCGTGCCTGATGATGGAACAAGCGGGGCGGCGTTTGGCTCCGGCGCCTTTGGCTGAGTCGCTGGTGGCGTTGCGTGTGCTTGGTGAGGTTGGCGGCGATGTGGCGCGGGATTGGATTGCCAAGGTGCGCGAGACCGGTGCAGTGTTGACTTTGGCGCTTCGCAGCGTGGAAGACGGCAAACCGCAATTGGTTCCAGGCGGGGCGGTTGCCGATGGCGTATTGACCTTTGATGGCGACACATTGGCGATAGAACTTACCGGAGGATCGCTGGATGCGCCACATACATTGGGCGGTGCGGCATTGGGCGCGTTTACTCCCAATCAAACCACGCGCATTGTGCTATCAAGCAATGCCGATGCTAAGCGCATTTGGGAGGCAGGCATTGAGGAATGGAAAATCCTGACCGCCGCTGCGCTGATCGGCCTGTCGCGCGAAGCGACCGAGATGGCGGCGGTCTATGCCTGCGAACGCGAAGCCTTTGGCCAGCCCATCGGTACCTATCAGGGGATAGCCCATCCGCTCGCCAATGACATTATCGATGCTGACGGCGCGGCGATGTTGCAAATGTGGGTTCTGCGCCAATTGGCTGATGGTGCTGCGGATGCGGGTGGCTTGATTTCGGGCCTGTTCTGGTGGGCAAGCCGCACCGCGACCAATTGCGTGGCGCACTCGATCCACACTTTTGCAGGCTACGGCCTTTCGAACGAATATGACATCCAGCTGTATCACCGCCGCGCCAAGGCATGGGCATTGGCACTGGGTGATCCTGATGCGGAACTGGAACGCGGCGGTCGCCGCTTATTTCTAGGTGAGGCGACAAGCCTGCCCAATCCCGGAGCCGTCGAGGTTGATTTTGAATCGCCCGATGTTGGTAATCCATTGGCCGAAGAGCTGCGGACTTTACTGACCGGCATTCTCGATCCCGAAAAGCACAATTTGTTTGAAGAGAATTTTGAAGCGCATGATTGGGATGTCCACCGCGCGCTTGGCAAGGCTGGGTTCCTGTTCCCCAGCTGGCCCGAAAAATGGGGCGGGCGCGGGGCCGATGCCGATTCAGCTCGTGCCTGCCGCAATGTTAGCACCGAACTCGGTTGGGCGGGGCTGGCTGGCGGCGTCACTGGCATGGCGGGCATGTTGGTGCAATCGTCGGGTTCGCCTGAATTGCAGGACGAAGTGCTGTTGGGCTTTGCGCGGGGCGATTTCACATCGTGCCTTGGCTTTACCGAACCTTCGGGCGGTTCCGACGTGTTCGCCGCCAAAACGCGCGCGGTGCGCGATGGCGACGAATGGGTGATCAACGGGCAAAAGATGTTTACCTCTGGCGCTGACCTTGCCGATTATGTGTTGCTGCTGACCCGCACCGATCCTGATGTGCCAAAGCATAAGGGGCTGACGCTCTTTCTCGTGCCGCTGAAGGTTCCCGGCGTCGAAATCCAGCCCGTGCATACCTTCATGGATGAACGCACCAACGCAACCTTCTACGCCGATGTCCGTATTTCGGATCGCTACCGATTGGGTGAGGTCAATGGCGGGGTGAAGGTGATGTCGATGGCGCTTTCCGTCGAGCAGGGCGGCAGCCATTATCACCACCAGATGCGTAAGATGGTCGATGCTGTGCTGGCGTGGGCACGCGAAGAAACCCGCGATGGCAAGCCATTGATTGAGCACCCCAATACGCTGTCTAGACTCGCCAAGGTCTATACCCGCGCCGCGATCAGCGAAGCGCTGGCGGCCCGCGTGTTGGGAATGAAGCTCGCGGGACTGCCCGATGTGGCTTATGGACCCGCTTCGAAAGTCTTCACCACCGAAGCGTTTATCGCAGACTCAGCCGATCTGCTCGATCTGTCGTCGCCAGCCTCCTTGGTACGCGGCAAAGAGGGGCTGGGCGTTGTCGAAATCGGCTATCGCCACTCGACCGCAACCTCGGTTTACGGCGGCACCAGCGAAGTGTTGCGATCCATGGTGGCCGAACGCCGCCTTGGCCTGCCACGGAGCCGCGCATGACCGATGCGGCGATACAGCAGATGGCGGATGAAGCGGCCATCCGCCGTGTCCTAGATGAATATTGCCTGCGTCTGGAAATCAACGCCTTTGACGAATGGCTCGATCTGTTCACCGATGATGCGGTTTACGAAGTGCACCGCCGCATCTTGAACGGCCGCGCAGAGATTTCCGCGATGCTGTCTCAAGCCCCGCACGGCGTCCACCTGCCGGGCGCGACGCGGATCATTCTGAATGGCGACAGCGCCGAAGTCATCCAAAGTTACCTCTTTGTAGCCAACAGCAATGATAGCTGGAACAGCGGTTGGTATGACCGCACTTTGGTGCGCACCGCCGATGGCTGGAAGATTTCCCGCACAGTGGTGAAAATGGCGCGGTTTGGCGATCTCAGCCCCAATGAGAAGGCGAACGGCCTCGCGTTTCCGGTGTCGTTCGGGTGAGCGGCAACGCGGAACTCCTCTCCGCCACCGACGCACAGATTGACGACGCGCTGCAATACGCCTCCCCCATGGTGCTGCGCGGCTTGCTCTATCAATTAACCGGTGACGAAAGCGGCTTTGCCATGCCGAAGGGGCCTTCTGCCAAATTCGGCGTTGGCCGCGAGATGGAAAATGAGGCCGATGCGGCGGCGCTCAGGGCAAAGGGCGCGGCGTTTCTGAAAGCGTATCGTGATAGCGGCGCGGGGCCAATTGACCTCGGCCCGCAATCGCGCATGCGGCAAAGCCTCTCTCTGACTGCGGGGCATGACATTCCGGCAGACGAACTGCACATCTGGCAGGAAGAAGCCGCGCTCGACCGCTGGGCGCGCGGTGTACACTGGGCAGGCGGCTCCACACCCAAGTCTGCGGAGAATTTCAAGGTTGCGGTTATCGGTACGGGCATATCGGGCCTCAACGTCGCGGTGCAATTGAAGCAGGCAGGCATCCCGTTCACGGTGTTCGAGAAAAACCCCGAAGTCGGCGGGTCATGGTTTGAAAATCGCTATCCCGGCGCGCGGGTGGATACCTCCAGTCGCGGTTACACGCATCTGTTCTGCTATGATTACCCTTACGAATATAGCTACTCTCCGCGCGACCATAATCTGCGCTATTTCAAATGGGTCGCCGACACGTTCAAGATACGCGGCGACATCAAATTCAACACCGAAGTCACCGCGATGCTGTGGGACGAAGCGTCGGCGAAATGGACGTTGCAGGCGGACGGCCCCGCTGGCCCCGAAACCCACAACTATAACGCCGTCATTTCCTGCGTCGGCTTCCTCTCGCGCCCGCAAATGCCGGTGATCGAGGGGATGGAGAGCTTTGCCGGTGACGCCTTCCACATGGCGGCCTGGCCCGACGGCGTGGATGTAAAAGACAAGCGCGTTGCTGTGGTTGGAAGCGGCGCCTCGGGCTATCAGACGACGCCGGTGATCGCGGAGACCGCCGCGCATACGTACCTGTTCCAACGCCAGCCCAACTGGTGTTTGGAGGATGAGATATACCTCAAAAAACTGCCGCCGCAGGCGCTGTGGCTCGACCGGAATTTCCCCTATTACAGCAACTATGTCCGCTTTCGCATTGGCGCGTTGATGAGCCCCGAGGTCGCCAAGCTGGGCGTCACCATCGATCCCGATTTTGTCGATCCGCATGCGCGCAGTCTGGTCAACAAATATACCCGCGACATGTGCGTCGATTTCGCCACGCGCAAGCTGGGTGCGCGGCCCGACTTGCTTGAAAAGATGATCCCCAAATTCCCGCCCATGGCCTCACGCCCGATCCGCGTGGATAGCGATGACAGCGTCTATGATGCGTTGATGCGCGACAATGTCTCGCTAATGACCGACGGGATTGACCGGATTACGCCAAAGGGCATCGTCACCGATGGGGTGGAACACGAACTCGACATCATCGCCTTTGCCACCGGGTTCAAGGCGAATGACTATCTATGGCCGATGGAGGTGCGCGGGCGCGGCGGGGTGCGGATTGAGGATGTGTGGGCGAAAGACGGCCCGCGCGCCTATCTCGGCGCAATGGTGACGGGCTTTCCCAACCTGTTCATGTGCTACGGCCCCAATTCGAACAATTTCGGCGGCTTCACCGTGGTCGATCTGCTCGAACTCGTCGCACAATTCGCGCTGCGCTGCATTCAGGGGCTGATCGAGCAGGACAAGAGCAGCGTCGACGTCTCCGAAGACGGCTATTGGCGCTTTGCCGGCATCCTCGATGAGGCGGAGGCCACCATGATCTATATGGACCCCCGCGCCCATAATTATTACCAGAACCACGGGCGGTCAGCGGTCAACGGCCCGATCGATATGCGGCGTATGTGGCGCTGGCTGAATGACCCGGCAGGGCAGGGGGCGGCGGAGAGTGATGCGGGGTTGAGGCCCTATTTTGGGGAGGATTTGGTGGTTGGGTGAGGGCTAATCTCGATATTGCCGAATGGCTTTTTGATCAATTCCATCAGACGGAACCAAGCGATAATGTCGTTCTTCGATGACGCACACAGCATCATCTTGAAGTCCCAATTCAAATAACGCCACGGTTGAGCGATCAAGAAATTGAGCCGAAATTGCTCGGCAGCGCATGCCCGGGAATTTCTGCTCTACGAAACGAATATCTTGTGTCGTTTGCACTACGCCAATCTGATCTTTGCCACCTTTGGCTTGCACGGGGATAATGTAATGGCAACCATGTCGATCAAGGCCAACATAGAGTTCGTCGATTTCAATCTGCCCCATGCCCTTAACCGTCGTCCGCAAATGATTTTGCAGGCTATATGTCGTTAGTCCAAGGAAGGTGTCGATCAAGCGGTTATAGCGAACAATAGCCAATAGCGCCTGTTCATCGTCGAGTGCATAAGCGCGGATCAATTCTGGTGTGGCGTCGGGAATTGCAATTTTGACCAGATCTTCCCGTGGCAAAATCCGGTTCGCAGGGACAAGTTTGAATCGATATTTTGCCCGACCAGCAGGCTCGATTATCCATTCTTTTCCGTCTGGCTGTGTTTCCAATATCGCCTGCGGCAACGGATTTCGGTAACGGAAGGAGTAAAACACATCGCCGATATTTTTCGGCAGTTTGATCGCTAACGATTCCGCAGTGGATTCGATTTCATCACGCGCAAATTCGAAAGACATCATTTCGGTTCGATGGTGTTTTAAAAATACGCTTTCGATAAGTGCTTGGTAGCGGTTCGGCGTCTTTGGCTTAGCCATTTGCAACTCTCAATCCAGCAATCCGCAAAAATTCGATTTCAGATTGTTTCCGCTTGGTTGCTCCACTTTTACGGTCGCGGCGAGCTGATGGTGCTTCCACGCCGAAATGGTCCGATGCCTTTGCTAACTGCATTTTTAACAGGGACGGATCGCCCAACGAAATTGCCTTGAGTTGTTTATGCGGCACACAACCCAAGGCTTTCATTATTGAATCACCGATGGCTCGCGCCAATGGGGGAGCGACTGAATTACCAATTTGTCGTGCGCCGTGCCACTTAGTCACGTGCAGCCGGAACCAGTCCGGAAACCCGTGTAATCTCGCCATCTCGCGCACAGTGACACACCTGTTTAGCTCATAGTGAATTGGTCGTGGGCTAGTAAAGGCTCCACGCGCTCCGTCTGTTCCCGCTCTCAACGTGTTAGAAATTCCGCCTGCAGAAAGGCGGTAGAAGCGGCTGATTGGCTCTACGGTACCCGGCTCAGTCTCGTTGAATCGCCGACGAGAAATGTCACTATGTTCGGTTCGAGCGCTTGATGTCAGCAAGGCTGGACGCCACTCCCGCATGTAGCCATTGTGCCACGCATTGTTACTCAAACAGCGCAGTTCAGCCGCATATGTGCTAGGCGTTCCGAAACCGTTTGTAATCACAGAATCGCCGAGCAGCAGTGCACTGAATTTTTCCGCGTCAGGCAAATCTCCAAGCGCATCTGCACATGTTGGTCCGTCTGGTAGGCCCAAAAACTGTTTGCGTGCGCCAATCACGTTGGTCGTGGGCCTCGGATATTGTGGTAAATGGGTGCCCTTTTTCGCACCCAGCAAAATCAACCGCTCCCGGCTTTGCGGCACACCGAAATTGGCGGCGTTCAGGACAGCCCAAGGCGCAGTCACCTCATAACCCACTGCTTCAAAAGCAGTGATCAATTCATCAAGAAAAGCCCGATGTTTGCCAACGGTAAGGCCCTTCACATTTTCAAACACAAATGTCTTTGCGTCTAGCTCCGACACGATCCGAACGAAATCAAGGACAAGCGAATTTCTGGCATCATCCAACGCTCTTTTGCCAATCATAGAAAAACCTTGGCAAGGTGGGCCCCCAAAGACGCAGTCAATTTCCCGTCTTCCAAGACCAGCAGCCAGTCGAATGTCCGCTCCAGTCAGCTTGGCAATTGAGCGGGAGATGACGGTTGTGTCTGGAAAATTGAACTTATGGACAGCGCAATGAACGGGATCAATTTCAACAGCAGCCTTGACGTCGAAACCTGCCTGCTCAAAGCCCAAGCTTAGTCCACCAGCGCCTGCAAAAAGATCTATGCCGACTGGTCGTGACATCTGCTTGTTCTCCCTGAAGCGGACTTAACTTGTCATCTGAAAAAGAGCCATCGATAAATTTAGTTCTTTTTTTGTTCCAGTCAAGCTCAACATGCCGAAGTTCTCTCCCTTTACACCCCCACCCCAAAAATGTTACACACTGTCACATAGCAGGGCGACCGAGTCGAACCACGAGTCGAAACGCCCGCCCCAAAACGCATTTTAAGGAGAGCCGCCATGGAAGTTCGCACGTTGATTAAGGGCGGCACGGTCGTCGATGGTTCGGGCACGACGCCTGCTTATCCCGCCGATGTCCGCATTGCCGGTGGCCGGATTACCGAGGTTGCGCCGAACCTTCAGCCGACCAAGGGTGAGCGCGTCGTGGATGCCGCGGGGTGCTATGTCACGCCGGGCTTTATCGAAACGCATAATCACTGGGATGGCGGTGTGTGGTGGACGCCCAATCTGGAGCCGCTGCCGGCTTATGGCGCGACGACGTCGATCAACGGCAATTGCGGCTTTTCGCTCGCGCCCGCCCCGCAGCGGCCCGAAGATGTGCAGGATGTGATCGACATCTTCAATTATTTCGAAGACATCCCTGAAGAGCCGATGCGCGAAATCGTGCCGTGGGATTGGCAGAAGTGGAGCGAATATAAGGCGTCGATGCAGGCCAAGGTGAAGCTGCCGATGCATTTCAGCGCGTTTTGCGGCCATATCCCGATGCGGCTGTGCGTGATGGGGCAGGAGGCGTGGAGCCGCGCCGCGTCTGCGGATGAAATCGAACAAATGTGCGCGCTGCTGGAGGACGCCTTGTTGGCGGGCGCGATGGGGCTTTCGTCCAACTTCCTCGACTATGACAAATATGAACGCCCCTTGCCCTCTCAACAGGCCGATGATGCCGAGCTGACCGCCTTGTTCAAGGTTGTTGCGCGCCATCCCGGCGCTACGGTGCAAGTGATCCTCGACTATTTCATGCGCAAAACCGCGAATGCCTCGCTCGAACGCTTTGGTCGCATTGCCAAGGAAACCGGCGTACGGATGCAATGGGCGGGGATGCCAACGCTGGAATTCATGGCCGACCAATTGCCGCGCGCGGAGGAATTGCACGCGCAGTTCAAGTCGGAGGGGCTGGATATTTACACCGCGTTTAACGTGCTGTCGCCAACGTCAGTGATCAATTTCAACCGCACGCTTGTGTTTGGCCAGAACGGCAATCCGGTGTGGCAGGAACTGGTCAACACGCCGGGCTGGGAGGCCAAGGCCGCGATGCTCGATGATCCGGCGTGGTTGGCGCGGGCTCGGGAAAGCTGGGACAATCAATTTGCGCACAGCTTCCTTCATGTGCCCAAGGCCAATTTCCTCCGTGAAAGCGAAAGCGGTTATGGCCCGATTGGCCTGACGTTGCAGGACTATATGGACCAGACCGGCATTGCCCATGCGTCCGATGCTTTGGCTTTATGGGTGCTCAACAACGGCCAGGAATCTGTGGTGCTGAAGGAAAGCTGGGCGAAGAATGAGGATACCCTCAACAAGCTGTTGATCGACACACATTCGCTGGCGAACGTGTCTGACGCAGGCGCGCACGGGAAGCTGTTCTGCGGCGCGGGTTATAATGTTTTCCTTCTGACCGATTATGTGCGGGATCGCAAAGTGCTCAGCCTTGAGCAGGGCGTGCATATGCTGACCGGGCGGCTCTCGGGCTTCTTCGGTCTGCATGATCGCGGCCTTATAGAGGTCGGCAAGGTGGCTGATATCACCGTTTTCAATCTCGACGAGATCGAGATGCGCCCCGAAAAGAAGATCTTTGACGTCTGGGATGGCACTGGCGGGCGCACCTATCGCTACACCCGCGATCCTGCGCCCATGCGTTTGACCTTGGTGGCGGGCATCCCGACCTTTGATCATGGTCAATTTACCGGGCGCTATCCCGGCGAATTCATCGGGCCGGAAACGGGATCGCTGGCATACGCCATCGCGGCGGAATAGGGCGATGGCCACAGCCTTTGCCGTTCCGCCTAAACTGAGCAGCCGGGACAGGTTGCTGAGCGCGGCCGCAGCGGCGTTTTGTGCGAACGGTTATTTCGCCGTGTCGGTGGAGGATATCGCGTCCAAAGCCGGCGTCAGCCGCATGACCTTTTACCGCCATTTTGCGGGCAAGGCGGCGCTGGCGATTGCGCTGTTTGATCAGAATGTGTCGCGCGCGATGCCGCGCTTTCTGGGTATCGCCCGGCATCCCCGGATCGACCGCGCGCTGGTGCAAGATTGGCTGGCGGACATCTTTGAAGCCGACCGGGAGAGTGGCCAACTGCTCCGCGTGTTCATTCAGGCTAATGTGGCGGATTCAGGCTTTACCGAAGCCGCGCAGACGCTGCTGGGCACGATCATCGAAGAATTGGGCAAGCATATCCCCGCCTTCGCGCTCGACCCGCAGGCCGACCGCAAACGCTGGCTGGAGGCGTGGCTGCTGATTTACGAAATCCTCGACCAGAGCAACCATGCCGCGCGTGGTGCAGGGGTTTCAACCGATCCGATGGTCATCGAGATATTGGCGGATCGCTTTTTGCAGTTTGTTTCGGGAGCCACGCAATGAGTGACACCAAGCCCGAATACCGCCAATATAGCTGCTTGTTTTGCGGCCATATTTACGATGAGGAAGAAGGTGATCCAGACAGCGGCATTGCACCCGGCACACGGTGGGAAGACATTCCCGACGATTGGTGCTGCCCCATGTGTTCCGCCGGAAAGGCCGATTTTGAATTGATTTGAACAGCCTTGGAGAGGGCCTGACATGGAAACCAAAAATACCCACACCGTTGACCTGTCAACCGACGAACGCGGCGTCATGTTCAATCCTGACGAGGAAGCAAAGGCCGCAGGCTGGGGGACCGACGATCCCTATGTGTGTCTGGCAAAACTCTATGACGGCCCACCAGTCGTCAAAGGCGTGCTCGAGGATTTGATGGGTATTCCCCGGCAATATGATACCAGCCAATGGGGCGGCGACGTGTATTCGGTGCTGTCTTATGAAGCGGTCAACAAGGCGTTTCTTGACCCCGAAACCTTTAGCAACCGTGTGTATGACAAAATGTCAGTCACCGCCTTGGGCGACACCCTGCTCAACATGGATGGCGGCAAGCACAAGCGGATGCGCAATGTCTCCAAGCCTTGGTTTAAACCGTCGTTCACTGATGGCTGGTGGACTGATAAATGGATCGCCGATGCAGTGGACGAGCTTTTTGAGCGGCTGTTGGCCAAGGACCACGCCGACCTCAATCTGGAATTATGCGCGCCTTTGCCGATGAGCGTGGTCTCGACCGGCTTTGGCATTCCGGCGGACGAGGCGCTGGAGTTTCGCAAGGCGTTGCTGTTCCACGGCACCCGCGAAGAGATGATCAAGGGCCATGAGACCGCAACGCGCATTTTGATGCGATTGATGACCGAGCGCCGCGCCAATCCGCAAGACGACCTTATCAGCCGCTTTGTGCAGGCCGATCTGGAATTGGAAGACGGCAGTACGCGCAAAATGACCGATGACGAGGTGATGCGCTATTGCAACCTAATCGTTCATGCAGGTGGCGGCACCACATGGCGGCAAATGGGCATCACGATCATGGCGTTGCTGAACCATCCCGAACAGATGCAGGCGCTGCGCAACGACCGCAGCCTGATGCGCGCAACGATCCAGGAAGTCACCCGCTGGTATCCCACCGACACCGCCTTTTTGCGCTATGTTGAAGAGGACACCGTGCTGGAAGGTGTGGAAATGAAGGCCGGCTCGGTGGCGATGCTGTGCCTTGGCTCTGCCAATCATGACCGCACGCAATGGGACGAGCCCGATAGCTTCAATATCCACCGACCGCTAAAGCGTCATTTCGCTTTTGGCGCGGGGCCGCACGCCTGCCTTGGTCAACATTTGTCGCGGCAGGAAATGGAGGTCGCGCTGGGGGCGGTGTTGGACCGGCTGGGTGATCTGCGCTGGGACCCGGATTATCCGCCAGCACGGATGGCAGGAGGCACGCTGATCGGGCGCGGGCCGGATGCGCTGCATGTGCGTTACACGCCGGTTTTCCGTTAAAACTGCCCAATATCCATATCAATAGCATATCAATATAAGCTTTATTGATATTTGCATCCGTCATTTTCGAAGCGTAGATTGAGTCCAGATCAATTCCACGGAGTCTCACCCATGAATATCGCAACCAAGATAAACCCGATTGTCGACGCCGACGCGCATGTGAACCCGTCGCATGACATGTGGGCGGATTATCTGCCCGCCGAATGGCGCGATCAGGCGCCGCAGCTCGAACATGGGGAGGATTGTGATTACATCGTGTTTGAAGGCACGCGCCGCAAGCTGAACCTGATTAGCGCGCAGGGTGGCCGCGAAGGCAAAGACTTCAAAATGCACGGTCGTGCGTCTGATGCGCGCGCAGGTGGCTGGATGCCCAAGGCGCGGCTCGATGATATGGATACTGACGGCATTGATACCGCGATCCTGTTTGGCGGTGGGCCCCTTGGTACCAAGAACCACGATCTGCATATGGCGAGCTTTGACGCCTATAACCGCTGGCTGGCGGACTTCTGCAATTATGACAACAAGCGTCTGGTCGGTGTCGGTTACGTGCCGATGCGCGATGTGGACGAAACCATCGCGATGATCCGTGATTGCGTTGCGCGCGGATTGAAGGCGATTAACATTCCCGCCTTTCCGATGTCGCAAGCCGGTTCACTCAATGGCGGCGAGGCGCAGATGCGGGCGCTGACCGGAGACGTCAACAGCGACCGCAGCTATGCCGATCCCGAATTTGATCCCTTGTGGAAGGCTGTGTGCGATCTGGGCATTCCACTGACCATACACCTCGGCGGTCGCATTGTGCGCTTTACCGAACCGAAGTTTTTCCTGTCCGATCTGCTGATGTCGAAATTCGGCATGGCCGAGCCACTGGCGATCATGATCTATGGCGGTGTGTTCCAGCGCTTCCCTGACCTCAAGATTGCCTCGGTTGAAAGTGGCTCCGGCTGGCTCGCCTTTGCCGCAAACTATATGGATGAAACGTGGCACAAGCAGCGTCACTGGGTGAACAGCATTTTGGAACATGAACCGAGCTATTTCATGGACCGCAACATCTATGCCTCGTTCATCCATGACCGCGTTGGCATCCTGACCCGCGATATGCCTGGGGCAGGTAACATCATGTGGTCGTCCGATTATCCGCATTCGGAAACGACATTCCCCAATTCGATGGCGAAGATTGAGGAGCTGTTCGAAGGCGTGCCAGAGGCGGATAAGGCGATGATCTGTGGCGGCCGCGCCAAGGCCTTGTTCAACCTGTAAGCTTTTAAGCGCCGGGCTGGTCCTCGACAGGGATTGCCCGGCGTTTTCGATTCCAGAAACCAGATAAGGTTCAAACTATGTCGCTCGACAATAAGACCGCGAAAAAAGTCGTCCTCCGCAGCAATCCAGAGGGAAATTTGCAGGCGTCGGATTTTGCGGTCGACGATAGTCCGATCCCTGAAGTTGCCGAGGGCAGTTTTCTTGTGCGCAATCAGTTCGTTTCAGTCGATCCGATGTTGCGGATTTTTATCGACAAAAACCCTTTGGGTAGCGGGTCGATTCCGCCCTTACCGGCAGGCACCGTCATTCCCGGCGCGGCCGTGGGCGAGATCATCGAATCGCGCCATCCCGATTTTAAAGTCGGCGAGATCGTCGAAGGCCGTTTTGGCTGGCAGCATTATGCTGTCTCGACCGGACAAGGCGTTGTCCGCGTTCCGCAAAGTCTGGGTAATATTGAGAACGCCTTGGGCATTGGTGGCCTTCCGGGCTTCACGGCCTATATCGGCCTGAATGTCGCTGGCGGCGTGAAGGAAGGGCAGACCATCCTCGTCAGCGGTGCGGCAGGTGCGGTCGGTTCCGCCGTCGGCGCGCTCGTCAAGGCACGCGGGGGCCGCGTCGTTGGCATTGCGGGCGGTGAAGAAAAGAAACGCTATCTGCTCGATGTTGTCGGCTATGATGCCGTCGCTGACCGAAATGCGCCAGATTTCAAAGCACAATTGGCGGCGGCTTTGCCAAACGGCGTTAACGTCTATTTCGACAATGTGGGTGGCCCAATGATGGCCGATGTTGTTCCGTTTATGGCCTATGGCGGGCTGATCCTGATTTCCGGGCTGATGGCGCAATATCAGGATGCGACCGCCGGATCGCAAAAGGACAATCTTCCTGCCGTGCTGTTTGCTGTCATGGGCAAAGGCGTCCGCATTCAGGGTTTCAGCCAATATGGACAGGATGCCTTGCGCCCCGCATTTGAGCAGGAAATTTCTGAACTGCTGGCCAGCGGCGCGATCAAGCCCGAGGTGCATATCGTCGAGGGCCTCGAAAACCTGCCGCAAGCGCAGGTCAATTTGTTCGAGCATAGCACCACCGGCAAGGTTGTGGTGCGGGTCGCATAACGCGGCAATTCCCATATTTATAAACATTTTCATCAGGAGCATATTCCGTGACATCACCCACCCCTTGGTTGCCCACAAAATTGATGATTGCCGGCAGGCTGGTCGCAGGGGAAGGTCAGCCCGTCACGGTCCGCAATCCGTCCACTGGCGAAGTCACAATCGAATTTGCGGGCGCTTCTCTGGATCAAACCAAGGCGGCAATTGCAGCGGCGCGCGCGGCGGCGGACAAGGGCGAATGGGCGGCAAAGCCACTGAAAGAACGTGTCGCTATCGTCCGCGACCTGTTGGCGCGCTTTAATGCAAGGCACGATGATCTGCGCGATTTGATCGTCACCGAAACTGGGATGCCGATCAAATCCTTCGCCTTGCCTGCTCAGGTCATCGCCCCGCTGGCGCAAATGGATGTGATGCTCGACCTGTGCCTGAAACTGCCAGAGATTGAGGAAAACCCGATTAGCCTTGATGAGCGCATCAACATGTCGGGCGGTTTTGTGCAGAGCATCCGCCGCTATGTGCCTGTGGGTGTGGTCGCGGCGATTTCGGCTTATAACTTCCCGCTCCACATCAATCTGTGGAAATTGATGCCTGCGCTGGCCACGGGTAATTGCGTGATCTTGCGTCCGAGCCCGTTGACGCCACTCAGCGCTTTGGCGCTGGCTGAAATCGCGGCGGAAGCTGGCTTGCCCGAAGGCGTGCTGAGCATCATCGCCGAAGGTGGCGCGGAGGGCGCGCAATTGTTGACCACTGACCCTGCCGTCAACATGGTGAGCTTCACCGGATCGACCGAAGTGGGCAGCATTGTTGCTGGACAAGCCGCCCCTTCGATGAAGCGGTTACAACTGGAACTCGGCGGCAAGTCTGCGCAAATCTATTTGCCCGACCGCGTCGAAGCGGCCTTCAGCGCGGCCATCGGCGTGTGCATCGCCCATGCCGGACAGGGCTGTGTGCTCGGCACGCGCATCTTCGTTCCCGAAGCGGAAAAGGCCAAGGTCTTGGGCGCAATGGCGGCCAGCATGGCCTATTTGAAAATCGGCGATTCCACCGACCCCGAAACCACGATGGGGCCGGTGATCAGCGAAGCACAGGCGCAGCGGTGTGAGCGCTATGTGAAGCTGGCGGTTGAGGCGGGGGCGACCGTTGTCTTTGGCGGCAAGCGCGCGGATCGTCCGGGCTATTTCTTTGAACCCACCATCCTCGATGTGCCCGACAACAAAAACCCGTCAGCGCAGGATGAAATCTTTGGCCCCGTGGTCTCGGTCATCGGCTACCGCGATGTTGATCATGCCATCGAAATGGCAAATGATAGTTCGCTTGGCCTGTCGGGCTATGTTTATGGCAAGGACGCGCGCGCCGCACTCGATGTCGCCAAGCGCATCCGTACCGGCACGATAAACGTCAACGCCTTCTTTGCCAGCGCCAATTCGTCGTCGGGCGGCGTCAAGATGAGCGGCATTGGTCGTGAACGCGGCGTCGAAGGCATTCGCGCGTTTCAGGATGTTCAGGTGATGAACCTCGGCTCTGCCGTGTGAGCGGACGGGCGGCATGACGATCAGCCGTGACGATGTCCTTCTGGTAACAGGCGCGAGCGGGGCCATCGGCTTTGAGATTGCCGCACAGGCCGCCGAAGCGGGAGCCATCGTTGCGGTGCATGGGTCGAGTGCCGAGAGTGCGGCAAAGGCGTTGGAGCGGTTGCGCGCCCGTGTGCCCGATGCGCGCTTGATTGCTGCGCCTGCTGATTTCCGGGAAGCGGGAGCCATCGAAGCGATGTTGCAAAAGGTCGCCGCCGAAGCAGGGCGGATCGATGCCGTCATCCATTGCGGCATCACCGGGGCTGCGGGCGTAGCTGGCCCATTTGCCAAGGCAAACCCAGCGAACTTTGGCGAACATGCAGCTCTGGTATTGGGCAGTTTCCAGAGTCTGTGTTTTGCAGCACTCCCGCATCTTTCTGTGCGCGGCGGAACTATTGTTGGGTTCGCATCAGACGCTGGCAAATTTGCTTCGCCGCGCCAGGCTGTGATTGGCGCGGCCTTTGGCGGCATCATGACCTTCGTTCGCAATCTGGCGCTGGACGTCTCGCGGCAGGGCGTGCGCGTGCATTGCATCTCACCCAGCTTTGTCGCGGACACGCCGGTGTTTGAGGCCCACGCCGCGCGGGCGGGTGCAGCCTTTGACAGAGCGGGACTTGGTTTGCCGACACCCAAAGACATTGCCCCCATGGCGCTGTTCCTGTGCGGCCCGGGTGCCACCAAAATGACGGGCCAAATCATCAGCATCAATGGCGGCCTCAACGCATGAGCATCGCCGCCGCCGATTATGTGATTGCTGGCGGCGGCAGCGCGGGCTGCGTGTTGGCGAGCCGACTTTCCGAAGACCCGAAATGCACCGTCGTGCTGCTCGAAGCAGGCGGGCCCGGCGATGGCTTTCTCGCCAAAATGCCTTCGGGTTCGGCAAAGCTGCTCGGCAGGCCGAAGACCGACTGGATGTATATGACCGAGCCTGACCCTTCGCTGGGCGGGCGTAAATCGATGTGGTTTGCGGGCAAGATGCTCGGCGGGGGATCATCGCTTAATGGCATGATGTATATTCGCGGTTCGCGCACGGACTATGATAGTTGGGAGCAGGAATTGGGCTGCACGGGCTGGGGCTGGAACGATGTCCAGACCTATTTCAAACGCTCTGAAGGCTTTGATGGTCCCGCCAGCGCATCGCATGCGACCGGCGGGCCGTTGGGCGTTGCCCTGCCGCGCAGCATTCATCCGCTGTCGCATGCTTTTGTCGATGCCTGTGCCGATCTTGGGATGCGCCGCGTGGAGGATTATTGCGCGGGCGACATAGACGGGGCGTTCATCGCCTTTGTGACGCAGAAGAATGGGCAACGCTCCAGCGCGGCATTGGCGTTTCTGAAGCCGGCCATGAAGCGGCCCAATCTCACCGTCATCACTGGTGCGCTGGTGGACAAGGTGCTGATTGAGGATGGCCGGGCGACGGGTGTGCAATACATCAAGGACGGGCAGACCAAGACGATCGTCGCAAATCGCGAAGTGATTGTCAGTGCCAGCAGCCTGGCTTCGCCCACAATCCTGCTCCGCTCCGGCATTGGCCCGGCGGACGAACTCCGCGCATTGGGCATTGATGTAAAGGTGGACGCACCAGAGGTTGGCAAGAATTTGCAGGAACATGCCAGCGTGCAGACTAGCGTGACGGTTGATATTCCAACGGTCAACACACGCATGGGGCCGTTCCATATCGCAGCGGGGCTGATCCAATATCTGCTCGGCGGTCGCGGCATCATGTCGATCACGCCGGTTGAGGGGATGGCGTTCCTGCGTTCACAGCCGGACCTGAAACAGCCCGATATCAAACTGCAATTCGGGCCGTTTGCCTATGATCCCGTCACGCGCAAACCGCATCACAAGCCGGGCATCGTGGTCTACACCAACGTCGCCAAGCCGCGCAGCCGGGGCGAAATCCGCCTGCGCAGCGCTGAGCCCAAGGATGCACCGGTGATCGATCATCGCCTGATCGGTGATCCGCATGACATGGCCGCGCTTATCCGGGGTTTGAAGGCGGTAGATGACATCCTCCACGCCCCCAGCTTTGCCAAGCATATGACAGGCCGGATTGCCCCTGCACAAAGGCCGCAGACCGATGCCGAGTGGGAAGAGCGCATTCGAAGCACGGCGGGGATAGGCTATCACCCCGTCGGCACCTGCCGCATGGGTGGAGATGACCGCTCGGTCGTTGATCCGCGCCTGCGGGTGCGCGGGGTTTCGGGACTGCGCGTGGCCGACGCTTCGATCATGCCGATCATGCCCTCGGCCAATACCAATGCCCCTGCGATCATGGTTGGCGAAAAGGCCGCTGCGATGATCCGAGAAGATACCGCTTAAATAGGACGGAATATGACACGCGAAACTGACGAACTGAGAACGACGCTGCGGCGTGAGGTCTATGATGCGAATGAGGCGCTGGTCGATCTCATCATCCGGTTGACCCCGCATGATCCATCCGCAGCGGCGGCGATCAAAAAAGCGCGATCATCGCTGTTTGAAGCTTGGACGATCCTGTGCACCCCGCCGGATGATCATGATGATGACCATGATCACTGAGGGAGTTTCGCCGCCGCCTTCATAGCATCTGCATCCTCTTTCGAAATCCAGCGGCCTTTGAGCAGCCGGTCGACCGAGGCTGAGAATTTGGCCAGATACGCCGCCTGATCGGGATAGAGCGCCTTTAACTGTTCGGGCGTAAAGGGCTTTTTCTTGCCGCTGATGCCGCCCATGCCACCCGCGGTCAGATATCCCGTGTGGGTCGCGGTGGGTACATCAATATAGGGGCTGCGCACCCCGCCTATCGCATTGCCATTGGCATCGCGGCTGATCTCCAGCTTTGCATCGAGGGCAATCCCGGGCGATTGTGGGGGCCTGATCCCCTTGCGCGACCAAAGAATCAGATTGCGATAGGCGCCGCGCAGCACAGGTGCCCAGGGCAAGTCATTCGGCATCGTGCCGTCTTTTGCCATCCCAGACGGTGCCGCAGGCCAGTTCATGCCCGCCTTCGCCAAGTCTTCAGTAGAGGGCCGACTGAGCATATCCGGAGTAGCACCGGAATAGTCGGCTCGGCTGTGTGAAGTTCCGGCAACCTCATAACTGACAATTCCGCCGCGCCGCGTGAACGCATCGGGCTGCCGCGTATAGCGTGCCTGCCACATTTCGCCTTCGGACGACAAAGAAATGAACGGCACATCGGGCGGGGTCAGTTTTTGAAAGGCATCTTCCAGTTCGATGTCTTTCGCGCATTGGTTGATACGGATCATCGCGGGGCCAACGATGGCAAGATAACCGTCATAGACTGGCTTGCCGCCTGCAGTGCGGAACCGGTCATGGAATCCCGCTACCCAGGTGCGGATATATATGGAGGATTGCGAGATACCGGTCATGAAAACATGCGGCTTGGCAAAGCCGGGCAGGATGGCGGTCCGCTTTTCACTCTTCAACAACAACCCCAATTGGCCGAGCATATCCCAAACCAGACCGTCCTCATTTTCGGGCCAGCTGCCCAAAAACCCTGCTTTTGCCATGGCCTCCATAACAGCCTTGTTGCCGACCATATAAGGCGGGATCATCGTCGGCAGCGCGCAACGTTGTTCGGGCGGAGCAGGGTTGCTCCAATCGAGTGGGGCATAGCGTGCGGAATCGAATTTCTTAAGCGCCTTGGCCGTTGATGTCTTCGTCGTGATGCCAATCCAGACATCGCCTTGCTTAGCCATGGCGGCAAAATCGGTCGGGCCGCCGGTGTCAACATTCAGGCTGGCGTTGAGCACCGTCACCTCAACATTGCCGCCAAAGCGTTTGGCGTCACGCGGGCGCCGGACGAGGATGCGCGTCACATATTTGCCGGGGCCGGCGATCACTTTCACGCCGCGCCCTTTGCCGGACCAGTCATAGGTGTTGGCATTGCCGGAAAGGAAATACTCCTCCTCGACATAACCGACTTTCGCCATCGCCTCTGCTGCGCCGAGGAAGGGGCGGGAGGTGGCGGTGACGGGAATGACGGTGGACACTGTAGGTAGCGTCGCCGCTGCAACAGGAGCGCGATCACGCTTGGCCAATGCTGGCGGTGTGAAAAGCACCAAGCCAAGGAGCAAAAGCAACAGCGCGGGAGCGCATCTGACCACACGCTTCATGCCCAAATCCCCTCGATCAAAAAAGCCCGGATTTCTGCGGAAGTTGACAGTGAAATGAGCAAAAACACGACGCACCAAAAATGGTTTAATTTCCTTGTTCGATCGATCTGCTTTGATTCGGAACATAACGGGACCATACTCCATTTTATGCGGTGTAGGAAAGCAAAAAATCGACGCGCCTTGCTATGCGGTGACAGGCTCTCCCGCCGCCTCAGCCAATGCCCGCCGCCGCTCGGGCGTTTCCGTCTTCAATCTCTGCGCCGCCAACCACAACAGGATCAGCGCGGGCGGGGCGAGGATCATCACGCTCATGATTCCGGTGCCGAGCGAGCCGGTCAACTCGCTGACCTTGCCGGTTGCATAAGGCCCGATGCCCGAGCCGACGACAATCGCGACCAGTGAATAACACGCCGCCGCCGCGCCGCGCATCCGCGGCAAAACAAGATCCTGGATCATCGCCGCAATCCCGCCGCCCCACATCGCGGTGAAAAAGCTTTTGAAGAAATAGGCCGCCAGAAACAGTTCGATACTGTTCGCCGAAACAATTACCGCCATGGCCGGGATCGTGCCGAGCAGGGCGATGCCGGTGACATAAAGCGGGGCAGAGCGGTTGCTCGCCTTCCACTTGTCGGTCAGCCAGCCGCCGAACACCACGCCAATGATTGACGCCACCACAAAGATCACGCCAAGCCCAAGGCCGAGCATTGCGGGCGGATAATCGAAGGTCCGCATCGCCAGCGCCGGGGTCCACACCGTCACGCCCGAGATGATCGCGGAGACCAACGCCGTCGCCACCACGCCCATCGCAAAGGTCTTGTCGCCATAGGTCACGGCATAAAGCGGCTTGTCAGAATAGCTTTGCACCTGCCCCCAGGTGAAGATCGAATAAGCTCCCAGCGAACAGGCAATCCACTGCGCCTTGTCTCCGGTCAGCCAGATGAGGAACGTGGCGATCACGGCAATGATCGCGATCAGGCGCAGGTTCTTCATCAGCCCCTCTTGCCCGCCGACGCGGTGGATGGAGGCGAGGGTGAAGGGCGGGAAGGCCGAGGCCACTTCGCGCAGGATCAGGCGGAAGATGCCGCCCGGAGGCGGGGGCAAATCGCGCGCTGGCTCCTTGATCGCCAGCACCAGCAGCGAAAGCAGCAAGCCCGGCACGCCGACGGTGATGAGTGCTGCCTGCCAACCGGCCAGATTGCACGCCCCGCCAAAGGGGACCGCGGTGCAGATGTCGCCCCATTTCTGAATGAACAGCCCGCCCACCGCCATCGCAATCGCGGTGCCAAGGAAGGTGCCGGTCAGATATGTGCCCAGCGCCAGCGCGCGGTTCTTTTGCGGGAAGGTGTCGGCGAGCAGCGAGTGCGAACAGGGGTTGGCCGCCGCCTCACCCACGCCCACGCCAATCCGCGCGGCGCTCAGCGACATAAAGCCCACCGCCGCGCCGCCCATCGCGGTCATGACGGACCAGAGCGCAAGCCCCATCGCCAGCATTTTCTTGCGCGACACAAAATCCGAAATCCGCCCCATCGCAATGCCGACCACCGAATAGAAAACGGCAAAGGCGGTGCCGAGCAAAAACCCAACCTCGGCATCGCCGAGTTTCAAATCAGCCTTGATCGATTGCGCGAGGATCGAGACAATCGACCGGTCGAGCATGTTGAACAGGTTGGTGAGAACGAGGACACCCAGCGCGAAATAGGCGGAGCGGGGGATTTTGGACGGGGTTGCGGCGTCTAACGATGCGGGATTGCCTGTTGTTGCCACTGTCCTTGATCCTCCAGATGCGCGCGCGCGATTGGGCCGCGTCGTTATGGAGGCATATTGCACCTCGCGCGTTGCATTGCAAATGGGATGTGGGGATTGAGGTATGGGGAGCGGGAAAGCCGCCCCCAATCAGCCGCTACGTGCTTAGGCTTGGCTCAAATACCATTAATCATTGTCGAGCTGGATTTGACGCCTGCCTCGCTTCAATAATTTCGTTGATGGGCTACCCTCTGGATTTTTCTCTAGGTCGCGCAGTTTCAGACTCAAAACCTCGTTTGCCCGTGCCAGAATTTGGCTAGCGTGACGAACTGCGGATTGGGGTACTGGCTGGGCATCGTGAACGACACGATTCCTTACATCCAATGCCAAGCTGAGCTCTTGAGTAAGTTCGTTTGAAATAACACCGTTGCTCTCGAGCATATTCACAATCGAACGAGGCGAACGAGTATTGAAGACTAACCCTTTCTCAGATAAAACTTGCCGACTAATCACCTCAAATTTTGTCCATTCTCGAACCACGTCGTAGCCCGCTTCGACAATTTCATAGGATGCCGACCGTAGTTCATTTTGCTGGCGCCTGAAGGCAAGCATTGTGGCAGACATAGCCGCAATCGCCGCTCCTATTCCCGCGACTGCCAAAGACATACGCTGAACGTCAGTCAGGTCAATGTCAAGAAAACTGAAGCCGAAATACCCAAGAGCGCATAATGCCATGAGTATACCCATAGCGATGTATGCTCGCAGTATGAGTTCAACGCGAAAACTCGAGAAGGCATTGCGTTGCGCCTCTCGCTTAAGCAAGTCTAATTCCTGAATTTCCTCCGAGGAGTCTAGATCAACCACCATTCATTCCTTCAAAGTTGATAATGTGGTGGTCAATATGGCTGCTGCAATAAAAACTACGAAAAGGGCCAAATAGCCCGTGTTTTGCAGCTTCGCCTCATCATACATGAAGCCCACGACCAATGCAAAAACGGAAGAGACTATGCGAAGCACCTTTACGTTCGTCGGCGTCTTTTTGCTCCCTATGGCATGACGCTGAATGAGTGCCGCATTGTCTACCATCGCTTTTGTGATCTCAACAGGACCGCCACTGGTATTCTGACCAGATTCTAGGCGGTTTGCTTCGTTGATTACATGCTTTATGAACTCTTCGCCCGCCTTCCTGACACTATCCTTTGCCGGGTCACTAAAGCCCGCCAAGTCTGCATCATCTACCCGTATATCAATTGGCATCAATCCCCCGTTGCCGAAACCGGGCTATGTTGTTTGTCAAATAAACTCTTCGCATGGGAACCACTATAAGTGCAAGAGGGGATTGAATGACAACTTTTGAAAACCCGATTGGTCGACCCAAATGTCAACATTCTTTGGGTAACTAAACTTTAAACGGCTTTCGTAGGCACACCCTCCACAAACCCCACCAACCCCGCAAACGTCTCCTCACTCCCCACCAACCCCATATCCCGCGTCACCGCAACATGCTCCATGCCGTCCACCGCGTGGAGGGTGACGGGCACGCCCGCTTGTTCCAACCGGTCCCGCAGGCGCAGCGCATCGCCCACCAAAACCTCGCCCATGCCCACGTTCACATAGGTGGGCGGATAGCCGCTGACTTCTCCCAACAGCGGCGAGGCCAGCGGGTCGTTCGCGCTTTGACCTTGCAGATAGAGCGTCGCGGCCTCCCGCGCGGCCTCGGCCGAAAAGAGCGGGTCGGTGGCGGCGTTGGTGGTGAAAGCGGGGTCGGTGACGGACAGGTCTAGCCAGGGGGAGAGCAGGGCCAATCCAGCCAGCGGGATGCCTGCCTGATGCGCCAGTGCGGCGAGGCTGGCGGCGAGGCCTCCGCCTGCGGAATCGCCGGACAGGATCAACGGGTGGCCCTCGGCCTCGGCCAAGGCGCGCAGCACGGCCCAGCCATCATTCAATCCGGCGGGGAAGGGGTGTTCTGGCGCGAGGCGGTAGGCGGGGCAGATGACGGTGATGGCGCACGCCTGCGCCAACGCTAGCGCAAACGGTGCGATCTGTTCGGGCGCGCCAATGCGGAAAGCGCCGCCGTGCATGTGCAGGATGGTTCCGCGTGAGTCCCCTGACGGTGAAAAGCGCAGGCAGCGCACGCCGCCAATCTGCACTTCTTCGGGAGCCGGATCGGTACGCCAATATCCCGCGGCAACTGCCGTCGCCAATCCTGCGCGCCGCTCCGCCAGATCAGTGGGGGCCGCGTGGCCTGTGCGTTCGGGGGGCAGGGTCAGGCCGCCGGTCATTGGGATGGACTATGCCCCTCCGCCAGCGGAATGAAGGGATTGGTGGTGAGCGAGCCGCCATCCACCGCCAGCGTCTGTCCGGTGACATAGGGCGACAGGTCAGACAGGAAAAAGGTGATCGCTTTGGCAATGTCTTCGGTGGTGCCGCGCCGGTGCATTGGCACATTGACCATCATCTTGCGCTCGCCTTCCTCGCCGGTATGCGGAATGCGCGGGGTGATGATCGGCCCCGGCGCGACCACATTGACGCGGATGCCGAAGGGAGACCATTCGGTCGCCATCGTCTGCACCAGATTGATCAGCCCCGCCTTCGCCGCGCCGTAAGCGCCGTGATTGGGCGCGGAACGGATGCCGTTGACCGAGCTGACGCAGACGATGCTGCCCGATACTTTGCGCTCGATCATCGACCGCGCCACTTCGCGCGCGGCGAGGAAGAAATAGCGCAAATTGCGGTTCTGGTCCGCGTCCCATGTCGCCATGTCCATCTCGATCAGCGACCCCCATGCCGCCATGCCGATCACCGTCGCCATCCCGTCGAGCGGGCCGAATTCGCGTTCGATCTGCGCGATGCCAGCGACCAGAGCGTCGTCATCGAGCACGTCGATGCAATAGGCTTTGGCACTGTCGCCGATGTCGTTCGCCACATGTTGCGCGCGATCCAGCTCACGGTCGACCACGGCGACATGCGCGCCATGTGCCGCGATCAGCCGCACCGTCGCCTCACCGATGCCCAAGCCCCCGCCGAGCACCAGAATGCGTTTTCCTTCTAGGCCGAATGGGGATTGCATGGCTGTTCCTTCTCTTAATCGAAAAACGCTTCCGTAGCAGTCGTCCGTCCTACCATGAAAGCATCGGCCACCAATCGCAAAGGTGCAAGGTCAACATCGCTTTTGCCAGTGCGGACGCAATCGACGAAGTTGCGATAGAGCGCGGGATATTCCTGATCCGGCGCGGTAAAAATGGGTTCACCGGGCAGCGTCAGCCTATTGCCGCCGTGCCCCAGCAGCACTTGGCCTTGCGCAGTCTCAATGATGATGTCCCAGCTTTGCGGGCCAGTTTGCAGGAAATCAAATTCCGCCGTGATGGGGATGGCCGAGGCGCTTTCCATGCGGAGTTGTGCTTTGATCGGCGCGGCGCAATTGCTGGGCACTTGCAGGTCGGCGGCGATCATACGCACCGGTTCGGGCATTATTTTGGTCAGGATCGACAGCGCATTGATGCCGGGATCGAACACGCCAAAGCCGCCGGGTTCCCAAATCCAGGCTTGCCCTGGGTGCCAGACGCGGACATCTTCTTTCCAGTTGATGTGCACCGAACTGATGGTCGCCTGCGCCAGATAGTCCCGCGCCTGATCGACCGCGGCGGCCTCGCGCGAGTGCCAGCTGGCGAACAGCGTGACGTTTTGTTTTGCCGCCAGCGCGATCAACGCCTCAACCTCAGACAGTGTCGCGCCGGGGGGTTTTTCGAGGAACACATGCTTGCCCGCCAGCATTGCCGCACGTGCCGCCTGAAAACGCGGCTGCGGTGGTTGGCACAGGACGATGGCGTCGAGTGTAGGCTCGCCCACCAGCATCGCGTCGAGATCGGGGTAGGAGGCAATACCATCAAGTTTGGCGTTGCGGCTGGCGACTGCCACGAGCTTTATGCCGTCGGTGTGGGCAATTGCGGGCAGATGCTGGTCGCGCGCAATCTTGCCAAGGCCGACAAGTCCAAGCCGGATCGGGCCGCTCACAGGCTACGCACCGCGATGAGGCCGTCTTGCGGACCATATACCAGCGGGTTGCTGACGGGCAAAGTGAAGGCATTGGCCGACACTTCAAACACATCGCCCTCTTGTGTTTCAATTCCGTCGGCGAAGGACAGGGTGGCGGTGCCAAAGAAATGGACATGCACATCGCCTGCGCGCCGGAATTGTGCATATTTGAAATGGTGATGTTCAAGGTTCGCAATGCTGTGCGACATATTGGCCTCGCCCGAAACAAAGGGCTTTTCCCACAAAACAGCGCCATTGCGGATGATCCTGCTCGTGCCGCGCACATCGGCGGGCAGCGCGCCCAACAACAGTTCGGGGCCGAGCGCGGCCTGCCGTAGCTTGCTATGCGCGAGCCACAGATAATTGTGCCGTTCGGTGACGTGATCGGAAAATTCGTTGCCGAGCGCAAAGCCCAGGCGCACCGGATTGCCATTTGCATCGATGACATAGATACCGGCGATTTCCGGCTCTTCGCCGCCATCCTGAGCGAAGCCGGGGCGGTGGAGCGGGGTGCCAGGGGCAACGAGGATCGAGCCATCGCCTTTGTAAAACCATTCGGGTTGCTGGCCGATGGATCCGGGAACGGGCTTGCCGCCCTCTGCGCCTTCGAGGAACATCCGCATGGAGTCAGTGGCCTGACCAGCGGCAGCCGCTTTGTGCATTTTATCGCGGCCTTCGGCAGAGCCCAAGTGAGTGAGCCCCGTGCCGCTGACCAGCAGATGCGCGGGATCGCCGTGGTCGATGGGGGAGAGCAGGGCAACACCCGCCAGATCGAGCGCATCACCGCGCCGTGCGGTGGCGAGGTCGGCGAGTGTTGTGCCCTTCGTCAACGCGTCTTGCGCCAGCGCCAAAGTGGAAGCGGTATCGTTTAGCCGGTAAGCTTGGCCGTCGCCATCAAGCGCCGCAACGCCGCGCGCGCCGCCTTGTGCGAACTGGATCAGCGAACGCATCATGCCATCTCCCGCTTGCCATCGATCCGGCGCGGTAGTTTCCACGGGTTCGCGGCCTGCACCGGCGGTGGCAGCAAGCTGATCGGCAATATCCTGATAGCAAACAGGACGCAGAAAGCGCGTCATCGCCAGCGTACCGACCGAGGTTGTCCGACCATCCGCGGTTGAGGGGAAGGGCCCGCCGTGCACCATCGCGTGCGAGACCTCGACGCCTGTGGGCCAGCCGTTCGCTAATACACGCCCGACTTTACCAGAGAGCAAGGGGAGCAGCGTCGCGGCATGCGCCTCGTCGGCGGGGTCCATCTGGAGCGTCGCGGTCAACTGTCCTTCAAGGCTGGCGATCACGCCCAGCATCGCCGCCATGCTGGCGCAGCGGACAATCACGGCGGAGGCACCGAAGACTTCATGCCCCAGCGCCTTTTCCGCCACGAACGCGACGTCGGTGGTTTCAAACAAGGCGCCTGAACAGCGATTGGGCGCGGTGCTGGCTTGGCCCGATCCGCTGCGCGTCGCAACATCACTGGCATCGAGTGCGGCGACACCGGCCCGATAGGCGCTGTGGATGCCGGGGGTGAGCATCACGGGCGGTTCGACAGCGGCAAGCGCTTCGGATGCGGCGGCAACGAAGCGGTCGAGCGCAGGACTATCGAGCGCAATCACCAAACCCGGATTGGTGCAGAATTGGCCCGCACCCATCGTCAGCGATCCAACGAACGCCGCGCCGAGTGCTTCGGCGCGGGATTCGAGCGCGGCGGGCATGAGTACCACCGGGTTGATGCTCGCCATTTCGGCATAGACCGGGATCGGTTCGGCGCGCTTTGCGGCAATGGCGACGAGGGCGAGGCCGCCGCCGCGTGATCCGGTAAAGCCCACCGCCTTGATGCGCGGATCGGCAACCAGCGCACCGCCCAGATCGTTTGATTGTCCGGGCAGGAAGGAGAAGACGCCTTCGGAGAGGCCGCAGCTCTGCACCGCGCTGCGGATAGCGCGGGCGACGAGTTCCCCCGTCGCGGGATGGGCCGGGTGACCTTTTACCACCACCGGACAGCCAGCAGCAAATGCGGACGCGGTGTCGCCCCCCGCAACCGAGAAGGCGAGCGGGAAGTTTGATGCGCCAAACACCGCAACCGGCCCCAGCGCATGGTTCATCCGGCGCAGATCACTGCGGGGAGGAGTGCGGTCAGGCAAGGCAGGGTCGATGGTAACATCGAGCCATGCACCGTCGCGCACTTCACCGGCGAATAGGCGAAGCTGGTTGACAGTGCGCATCCGCTCCCCCTCCAGCCGCATACGGGGCAGGCCGGATTCGGCCATCGCGGTTTCAATGAGTGTGTCGCCAATGGCGAGGATCGCTTCGGCAGCGGCCTCGATGAAATCGGCGCGCGCATTGGGCGATAGGCCTGCAAAACTCTCGGCGGCTTGCGCGGCAAGTGCGCAGGCATCGGCAACGTCATTGGCGGAGGCTTCGCAAAAACCCTGCTGCAATGCCTCGCCTGTCGCGGGGTTCACGCCGTGGAATGTTGTCGCGCTGCGGCGGTCGGCGTGGCCAACAAGGATACTTCCGTCAATCATGGTCTTGTCCGTTCAAATTTGTAGGCGTTATGGTGATTGGTTTCAGGATAACTCATAAAATCCCGTCACCCCCGCGAAAGCGGGGGGCCATCACCGACGGTGCAAATTTATACCGCAGGTGATGGATTCCCGCCTTCGCGGGAATGACGAAGTGCCGTTTTATGGGCTCCAATTCGGCATCTCTAATGGTTATCCCTTGGCAGCCCGCGTGTTTGCGCGATGCGCTGATAGTCTTCTGATCCCTCAAGGATCGCACCGGTTTCGAGTTGGCCGACAAGCCCGCGCTGGATTGCCTGCCACGGCGTTTGCGATGCCGGATAGGAATAGCCGCCTGCCGCCGATAGCGCCGCGCGCCGCGCCGCCAATTCGTCATCACCAATCAGCACATCGACCGTGCCGCGCCGCAAATCGATCCGCACCCTGTCACCGCTTTTTAGCAGCGCCAGCCCACCGTCTGCTGCTGCCTCAGGTGACGCATTGAGGATAGAGGGGCTGCCGCTTGTGCCTGATTGCCGCCCGTCGCCGATGCAGGGCAGGCTGTTAATCCCTTCGCGCAGCAAATAGCCGGGCGCGCGCATATTGACGACTTCGGCGGCGCCCGGATAACCAATCGGCCCCGCGCCGCGCATGATGAGCATAGTGCTCGCATCGATGCCCAGCGCAGGGTCATCAATCCGCGCGTGATAATCTTCCGGCCCATCAAACACGATCACTGGGCCTTCGAACGCGTCGGGATCATCAGGGTTGGACAAATAGCGGTCGCGGAATTCGTCTGAAATCACGCTGGTTTTCATCACAGCGCTGGTGAACAAATTGCCCGATAGCACAAGGAAGCCCGCGTCGCTAATCAACGGCTCGGCAAAGCGGCGGATTACGCGTTCGTCCTGTATGTCTGTGTCGCGGCAATTGTCACCGATGGTTTGGCCGTTTGCGGTCATCGCGCCTTCGCGGATCAGGCCCTGGCCCATCAACTGGTTGACCACCGCAGGCACACCGCCTGCGTGATAATAATCTTCACCCAGATATTCGCCCGCGGGCATCAGATTGACCAGCAACGGGATTTTGTGGCCGTAAGTCTGCCAATCCTTTATGTCGAGTTCGACCCCCATATGCCGCGCAATCGCCTGCAAATGGATTGGCGCATTGGTCGATCCGCCAATCGCGGTGTTGACGACGATGGCGTTCAAAAACGCGTCGCGTGTCATGATGTCGGATGGTTTCAGATCATCGTTCACCATATCCACGATGCGCTTGCCGGTGTGATAGGCATTTTCCTGACGATCACGGTAAGGCGCAGGGATTGCCGCTGAACCAGGCAGCGACATGCCGAGCGTTTCGCACAGACTGTTCATCGTCGTCGCGGTGCCCATGGTGTTGCAATAGCCGGTGGAGGGCGCGGAGGATGCAACCAGCTTGATAAAGCCGGTATGGTCAATCTCGCCCCGGCTAAGCATTTCGCGGGCTTTCCAAACGATAGTGCCGCTGCCGGTGCGCTCACCGCCCTGCTTGTTCGAGGCGTGCCAGCCATTGAGCATTGGCCCGACGGATAGCGCGATGGCGGGGATGTTGACCGTGGCTGCGGCCATCAGGCAAGCGGGCGTCGTCTTGTCGCAGCCTATGGTCAGCACCACGCCGTCAAGCGGATAGCCGTGCAATATCTCGACCAGCCCCAGATAGGCCAGATTGCGATCCAGCCCTGCCGTAGGTCGCTTGCCGGTTTCCTGTATCGGGTGGACGGGAAATTCGATGGCGATGCCACCCATTTCGCGAATGCCCTCACGCACGCGTTCAGCCAGCACCAGATGGTGACGATTGCACGGGCTAAGGTCGCTGCCGGTTTGAGCAATGCCGATGATCGGACGCCCAGAGCGCAATTCCTCCAAGCTCAGCCCGAAATTCAGGTAGCGCTCCAGATAAAGCGCGGTCATATCAATATTGTCAGGGTTATCAAACCAGGCGGCGGAACGGAGCCGTTTTCCGGCGGGAAGTGGTGTTGACGTCATAGAGGTTGCGATATACTCATACAATTTGAAGATCAACCGGTGAGAGGGCGAAAAGTGGCGGGACCAATAGGAAATTCGGGCGTGAAGGTGACAGGCGGCGGCGCAACGCCCGCTTATGGCAAGGCGCTGGCGCTGCTCGCCACATTGTTTTTCATGTGGGGCTTTATCACCGTCATTAACAACACGCTGTTGCCGCACCTGCGCAGTGTTTTCGACCTGAGCTATACGCAGACGACCTTGATCGAATCGGTGTGGTTTATCGCTTATGCCGTTGCTTCGATTCCATCGGCTTTCCTGATCAAGCGTGTCGGCTATAAGCGCGCGATCATCATCGGGTTGGGGATCATGGCGGCGGGGGCGCTCGGGATGGTCCCGGCGGCGCGGATTCCGTCCTATGAAGTGACGCTGATTGCCTTGTTCGTTGTCGCGTGTGGTATTGCTCTGCTGCAAGTCGCGGCGAATCCCTATGTCGCCGTGATCGGCCCCGCCGAAACATCGGAATCGCGGCTGACTTTGGTGCAGGCGTTCAATTCAATGGGGACGTTTTTCGCGCCTTACTTCGGCGGCTATCTGATCCTTAGCCGCACGGTTTCGGGCACCACATTGGAAGGCACCGCGATCACTCTGGAACAGCGCATGGCCGATGCAGAGGCGACGCAATTGCCTTATATCTTGGTCGCGTTGGTTTTGATCGGGCTGGCATTCTTCATTTCGCGCGCGAAGCTGCCTGATCTGGGGGCAGATACGCAGCGCGCCAATGCCGAAGAGCGCAAACATCTGTCGCTGTGGAGCCACCGCAATCTGGTGTGGGGCGTGCCCGCGATTTTCATTTATCTGATCGCCGAAATCGGCGTAGCCAATCTCTTCATAAACTTTGTATCACAGCCCAGCATCGGCAATATGACGCATGAAGCTGCAGTCAAATATCTGACCATGATGTGGGGCGGGATGATGGTGGGCCGCTTTGCCGGGGCGTTCATCATGCGCCGCTTTGCTGCCGACAAGGTGCTCGCGGCCTTCGCCTTTGCAGCCTTTGTGGTGATGATTGCGGCAGCGGCTTTAGAAGGGCCGATTGCGATGTGGGCGCTAATTTTGGTCGGGCTGTGCCATTCGATCATGTTCCCGACGATCTTTGCGCTGGGGATCAAAGGCTTGGGGCCGCTGACCGAGGAAGGCTCAGGCTTGCTGATCACCGCGATTGCCGGTGGTGCTTTGGTGGTGGTGCAAGGGTGGCTGGCTGATATGTACGGATTGCAGAACAGCTTTTGGTTGACCGTGGCGTGTGAACTTTATGTGTTCTGGTATGCTTTGTGGGGCAGCAAGCCAACGGCGGCATTGCCACCTGAAGTTTTGGAATGACGCCCCGCCTTGTTTGGCCGGTCGCGGCGGAACTGGGGGAAGGGCCGGTCTGGTTGCCCCGTGAAGGGGCGTTGCGGTTTGTCGATATAAAGCGCGGGTTGCTGCACCGCTTTGTGCCGGAAACGGGCGCGCGTGAAACTTTGGATGTCGGGGGCCGTCCTAGCTTCATCCTTCCGCAAGCAGGTGGCGGGTTGATCGTCGGATCACAAAACGCGCTGCACCGTCTGGAAGGCGATCAGCTTGGGGCCGTGATCGCACGGGTCGAAATGCCGGGCCACAACCGCACCAACGATGCCACGGTGGACGCACAGGGCCGCATCTGGTTCGGCACGATGGACGATGATGAGCAACAGCCGACAGGGCAGCTTTATTGTCTCGATCAAACGGGCTTGCATGTGATGGGGCAGGATGCCGTCGTCACCAATGGGCCGGCGGTGACCGCCGATGGCCAGTGGCTTTATCATGTTGATTCCGGCAAGCGGCAGATTTGGCGGTTGGGGCTGGGCGAAGGACCGGCGATCTGTTCACGCGAGCTATTCCTGCAACTCAGCGAGGCCGATGGTTATCCCGATGGCGTTGTGCTCGACAGCGAGGGCTGTTTGTGGGTTGCCTTATGGGATGGCTGGGCCGTGCGGCGTTACTCACCGCAAGGGGACTTGCTATGCCAGATCGACTTCCCTTGTGCGCGCGTGACCAAGATCGCCTTTGGTGGGCCGGACTTGCGCACCGCTTATGTCACCACAGCGCGGACCAGATTGGACGACGTGGCGCTGGCCGCACAACCGCTGGGAGGCGCATTGTTTGCCTTTGACGCGCCCGTCGCCGGTCTGCCATTGCCCGAGGTGCAATTTTCCGCTGAAAAGGCTTAACAATGACTCAGGATGATTGGCTCGGTTTTGCAGGCAAGCGGGTGATCGTCAGCGGATGCTTTTCGGGGATCGGCCATGCCACCGCGCGCCAATTGGTTGAGTTGGGCGCCGAAGTGCACGGTCTCGATTGGAAGCCCTGCGATCTGGGTTTGGCGTCGTTTACGCAAGTCGATCTGCGCGATGTGGCGAGCATAGATGCAGCGGTGGCGGGCTTTACCGGAAAATTCGATGCACTGTTCAATTGTGCCGGCATACCGCATGGCGGGCCGCCGCTGGATGTAATGCGGGTCAATTACATCGGCACACGGCATTTGACCGATGCGCTGCTGCCGATGATGGGGCAGCGCAGCGCCATCGTGAATATTGCCTCCACCGGCGGCATGGGCTGGCCCGCGCGTTTGGCGGAGTTGAAGCAATTGATCGCGGCGGACGGATTTGCGGGCGCAGAGCATTGGTGCGAGTCGCAATTGCCCATGGTGGCCGAGGGCTATCGCTTTTCCAAAGAGGCGATCATTGTCTGGACGATGGCGCTTAGCGCCGTGCTGATCCGGCAGGGCATCCGTATGAACTGCACGCTGCCAGGAGCCGTGCAAACGCCGATGCTGGTTGAAATTGAAAAAGGCACGCCAACAGCCGTGATCGATCAGGTGGCAGAGCCTATCGGGCGGCGATCCTCCGCCGACGAACAGGCGAGAGCGTTGCTATTTCTAGGCAGTCCTCAGGCGGGCTATATCAACGGAGCGGGGCTGCCCGTCGATGGCGGCTTTATGGCGGCGATGGCGTGCCGGTGAGGGCAAAAGTTCGAAATAGAACCTTAGCCTTGAGCCTGTCTAAGGGCGCTTCACGGCAAGGCGTGCTTCGACAGGCTCAGCACTGCGGTTCTACTATCTGCCATTACAAAAAGCGCTGCTACTTCTTCCCCGCCCTCTTAATCGCCTTATCGGTCAGCGGGCGCATCGCTGCATAGCCATCGCGGTTTGGATGCAGTCCGTCATTGCCCAGCGCATCGGCAAGGCCGCCCGCCGTGTCGGCAAGCGCCGGGAAATAATCGACATACGTCACCTTTTTCTCTGCCGCCAATTTGAACAGAGCGCGGTTGACTGCGGCGATGCGAGGCGATGGATCAATGCCCGGTCGTGCCACAAATTGCTTCGAAGGGGTGATGCTCGCCAGCACGACTTTGATGCCATTGGCCTTGGCAATATCGATCATCGCGCGGATATTCTGCACAATGGCCTCATCGGTGACAGCACCGGTGTTGCCCGAAATGTCATTGGTTCCAGCCATGATGTGCACCACTTGTGGGCGCAGCGCGACGACATCCTGATAGAAGCGCAGCAGGATTTGCGGCGTGGTTTGGCCACCGATACCGCGATCCAACACAATCGAGCTGAATAGGGATGGGTCTGCTAATATCCAGTTCTCGGTGATGGAATCGCCGATGAAGATCACCTTGGGCCGCACACCGCTTTTGAGCACCGCTTCATTCTCGGCGGCATAGCGGCACAGCCACGGCCAATCCTTGGCCTGCCGATCAGCCGCCGCCTTTTGCATGGTTGCGAACTGAGCCGTGGCCTCGGGGGGTAAGGCTTTCATCAGCTCCGCCATGCTGGTGAACTTCTTCGGCTCGACCATCAGCGTGTTGAGGATCGAGGGATCGAGCGCATCGGCGGCGGGCACTGCTGCACAGACTTCGGCCTGAGTTGGTGATTTCAGTTGCTGTGCGTCCGCAGCTCCAACCGCGAAAAGCAAGCCACAAACGGACAATGCAGTCCTCATCATCACAGCTTCCCTGCTTTCAAAAACTCCACCGCAAAATGCGCCGCGCGCGCGGAGAGTGCCATATAGGTCAGCGACGGGTTCTGATTCGCGCTTGATGCCATCGCTGCGCCATCGGTGATGAACAAATTGGGGATGTCATGCGTCTGGTTATATTTGTTGAGGACGGAAGTTTTCGGATCAACGCCCATATGCGCGGTGCCCATCTCGTGGATGGCGTTGCCAGGTGTGCTCGGCCCTTTGCCCTTGCCCATGATCTGCGCTCCGGCGGCTTGCAACATCGCTTCTGCATCGGCCTGAGCGGCGGCATTGATCTTGCGGTCATTGTCGCCGTGGCTGATATCGATGTGCGGGATGGGCATGCCCCATTTGTCTTTGCGGGTGGCATGCAGGGTCACGCGATTGTCGCGGTTGGGCAACATTTCGCCGGTGCCGCCAACGAACATGAACCAAGGCCCGGGCCCCCGCATCCGCTCCTTCGCCGCTGCGCCAATGCCGACGCCGAAGTTCGCCGTCATCTGCCAATTGGCGCGGAAGGCCATCACGCCCATGCCATAACCGCGCAGATACTCCTCTTGGCTATCTACATTGCGGAAGCGTGGGATGATGTTGGCTTGCGGACGACGCCCGCTGTAATAACGATCTTCAAACCCCGGATACATGCCAAAGGCGAACGCGCCGCCGACATGATCCATCAGATTGCGGCCGACCATATCCGAACTGTTCGCCAATCCATTGGGGAAGGCCGCGCTTTTTGATGCGAGCAAAATCTGCGCGGTCGGGATGGTCGAGGCGTTGAGGAAGACCATCTTGGCATTATAGGTTTTGCCCTTCTTGGTCTTGGCATCGATCACGCGGACGCCAGTGACACGGTTGGATTTCGTATCGTGGATCACGCTATGCACGATGGCATCGGTGATGACGGTCAGGTTTCCGGTCTTCATCGCGGCGGGCAGTGTGGCGCTAAGGCTAGAGAAATAGGCGCCAAAGCTACAGCCATTATGGCATTGCGCGCGGAACTGGCAGGGGTTGCGGCCAAGCTCAGCCTGATGATCGCGCACTTCAGTGAGGTTGGCGACACGCGGCGGGATGACGGTGCGGCCCGGGAATTTGGCCTCGATCTTCTTTTTGAAATCGGCCTCGACATCGTTCATCCCCATCGGTTTGAGGAAATCCCCGTCTGGCAATTGCGACAGGCCTGCTTTCGAACCAGAAACGCCTGCAAATGCCTCGACATGATCATACCAGGGCGCAAGATCGGCATAGCGGATCGGCCAATCGGAACCATGCCCATCCTTCTTGTTCGCCGCAAAATCAAGCTCGCTCAGGCGCAGCGACATGCGCCCCCACATCAGCGAGCGGCCACCCAGATGAAAGCCGCGGATCCATTGAAAGGGCTTGCCATCGGCGGTTGAGTAAGGATGGTCGCTGTCCTTTACCCAGAAATTCTTGTTGGCGCTGCTAAAGGGGTAGGTCGTGCTCTGCACTGCATAATCGCGCGCGACTTCATCCTCGTTTACACGGCCTTCATTCGTCTGTTCCCAAGGCATCAGGCTGTCATTATAGTCCGCGCCATGCTCAACATTTCTGCCGCGCTCCAGCACAAGCACTTTCAGGCCCTTTTCGGTGAGTTCCTTGGCGACCCAGCCTCCGCTGATCCCCGAACCGACGACGATGGCATCAAACATGCTCAATTCCCTCCAAAGCTGACATCATGGGCATAGCCGCGCGTGTCGGCCGTCACCGCAATCGAAGGCTCCCACGCGCCGGGTGTATGTTCATAGCGAAGCTCCTGCGTTGCGCCGGGTTCGGACATGTAATAGAGCGCGAAAACAAGATTTTTGAACCGCGCATAGGCGGGGTTCTTGCCATTGGCTTTGTCAAACGCGGTCAATGCCTCCAGCTGCTTGGCCGAGGGTAGGGCAACGATGCCTTTGGCCGCAAGGTCGATATCATCCAGCAGCTTGGTGAAATCTGCCTGTGTTTTGGCCGAGGCCCAGTTGGTCATTAGCGTATCGATCCGCTTGGCGACCTTCACATCGCGCGCGCCTGGCGTATCGGTGCGCGGCATGATGGTTTCGGTCACGACATCGAGGATAGCAAAATGGGCCGGTTTAAAGAATGCTTTCGCGCCCTTTGTCTTCCTGGCATTGCACGCCGATAGCGGAACCCCGGCAACGCCTATGGCCAGCAAAGCGCTGGTGATAAACCCGCGGCGGCTTGTGCCTTGATCAAAAATCTGATGCATCTTATTCATCCTTTATCCGATCGCAGGCCTTGGAAAGTCGCCTTGCAGGAAGCTTGTTAGATCTACGACCGGGACGATGAACCGTCAATTTACTGAAGGCACACGACCCGGCACAAGGCTGGGCATTTCTATACAATGAACTAATGCTATTGCAAATGCCATTCGGCAAGCCAATATGCGCGGGCAAGCAGGCAAAAAGCGAGGACAAGGCGCATGCAGACGGTAAAACGCGTTTTCAAATGGATTGGCATTTTGCTGCTCTTGGTCATTGTCGGTCTTGCGGTCTTTATTGGCCCCCAAACCTATAAAGCGCTCTACCCTAGCCATGAGCATGAAACAGTGCCGCCAGCTGTGCCGACCAGTTTTGCAAAGCCTGCGATCCTTGTCTTCTCCAAAACCAACGGTTTCCGCCATGATGAGGCGATCACCGGCGCGAGTGCCATGTTCCGCGAACTGGCGAAGCAAAATGGCTGGAGCGTGTATGAAACCGAAAACGGCGCGGTGCATTCACCCGCGTTGCTTTCACGGTTCAAAGCCGTGGTGTGGAGCAATGCCAGCGGCGATAATCTGTCCGCTGAACAACGCGCCGCTTTGAAATCCTATATCGAAAATGGCGGCGGCTTTATCGGCATCCACGCAGCCGGCGACGGATCGCACGAAGACTGGGGCTGGTATGTAAAGGAGATCATCGGCACGCGCTTTGTGGGGCACAGCCTGTGGCCGCATCTGGCGCAAGCGACGATCAACGTCGAGGGTGGTGATCATCCCGCGATGGTTGGCTTGCCGAAAAAGTGGGTCCGCACCGACGAATGGTATTCCTTCGACAAATCGGTCCGCGCAAAGGGCTTTGCCGTGCTGGCGACTGTTGATGAGGCGACGTACGAACGCGGCGGGCCGGGATCTGACAAATTGACGATGGGCAAGGACCATCCGATCATCTGGAGCCATTGTCAGGGCAAGGGCCGCACGCTCTATTCAGCACTTGGCCACACCGGCGAAGCCTTTGCCGAACTGGAGATGCGCAAGTTCATTACCAATTCGGTCAACTGGGTGATGACGGAGACGCCGTGTGACGCGGCGACGTCACGTTAGCGCGACCCGATATCCCCCTAAACCGTTGCCCTGTGCTTGACACGGGGCTTGCATTTATCTCGATGGCAGGATGTAACCTAACCCCGTGTCAAGCACAGGGTGACGAAGATGGTGTATTCCGAGGTGAGCGTTCTCTAAACTATTTCGCAGTGGACAGTTTCATCACCATCACGTGCCGGTATGGCTTGCCCGGATCGATCCGCGCTGAATCCCAGCTTGGTTGATTGGGCGCATCGGGGAATTTCTGGGGTTCGAGAACAAAGCCGTCGCCCATGCGGTAGATGCAGCCGCCTTTGCCGATGTTTGCGCCATCGATGAAATTGCCGGTGTACATTTGCAGCCCCGGTTCGGTTGACAACACCTCAAGCACGCGGCCCGAGGCGGGATCGACAACGCGGGCGGCAAGGCCGGGTTCGCGGGTCAGGCCTTTATCCAGCACCCAGTTGTGATCATAGCCGCGACCGATGCGGAGCTGTTCGTTCTTTCCGTCGCGCAAGGCATCGGCCAGAACGCGGCCTTTGGTGAAATCAAACGGTGTGCCTTTGACCGGAGCCAATTCGCCGGTGGGGATCAGTGTTTCGTCAACCGGCGTATAGCGGCTGGCGGGCATGGTCAGCCGTTGCGGCATCGCCCCTTGCACCGCGCAATGTCCTGCCATGTTGAACAGGGCATGGTTGGTCATGTTGATGATCGTCGGCTTGGTGGTGGTCGCTGCGAACGATATGGTCAGGCTTCCCTTGTCATCGAGAGCATAAGTGACGGTTGCAGTCACTTCGCCGGGATAGCCGCTGTCGCCATCGGGGCTGGTGTGGGTGAGCACGACCGAGGCGTTTGCGCCGCTGGTGACGGATTGCACAATCCAGTTCTTCCGGTCAAAACCATTGCCGCCGCCGTGGAGCGTGTTCGCGCCATTGTTCAACGGCAGTTGATAGGCCTTACCATCCAGCGTGAAGCGGCCCTTGGCGATGCGGTTGGCAAAGCGGCCTACGGTGACGCCAAAGAAATCCTGCTTGGCCTCATATTCCTGAACCGTATCATGCCCCAGACACAACGTCGGCTTTATTGCCCTTGCGGTCGGGTGCGATGAGCGATTGCAGCGTGGCACCGTACGTCAGGATGCGCGCCGATACGCCGTTCTTGCCCTTGAGTTCGATCACTTCGGCGGCGCTGCCATCGCGCAAGTTTCCAGCAGGAGAGCGTTCAGCGGTGGCGGCAAAAGCGATGCCGCTCATGCCCAGATAAAGCGATGCGCCGAGTGCGCTGATTGCACGGATATTCATTTCATTCCCTCCTGAGGCGTGTTTGAGCACAATGCCTTTACTCTTGATCGTCGCCCCGTGCTTGACACGGGGCTTGGCTTAATGTCCGCCGCTGAAAGCCTAACCCCGTGTCAAGCACGGGGTGACGTATTGGGTATGCAGTTTTACGGCCGCAACTCGACAACCGTTACCGAATGCGGGGCGAGGCGCAGCACGAGGCTGCCATTCTCGGCTTTGGCACTATAGGCTTTGGGGGCAACCGCGTTGGGGGCTTCAAAATTATTGATTGTATTGAAGTTCGCAGCAGTCAGCACTTCACCCACTGCGGATGTAGCCGTGATGCCAGGGATATTGGCGGTTATGTTGGTGTTGTTCTTGGGGTCAAGGTTGATTAGCGCCAGCCAAATCTTGCCATCTTTGCCCTTTGCCGCAATTGCATCAACCTTGGGCAGTGTGATCTTGTCAAACTTATAGACCCCTGCGTTAAAGCTGATCGGCAGGAAGGTCGCATCCTGAAACGGCACGTACATTTTATAGACATGATAGGTCGGCGTCAGGACCATTTTTGGTCCTTCGGTAACGATCATGGCCTGCAAGGCGTTGACCATCTGCGCGATGTTGGTCATCCGCACCCGGTCTGCATGGCGGGCAAAGATGTTGATGTTCATCGCCGCAGCCATGCCGTCACGCAGCGATTGTTCCTGTTGCAAGAACATCTGCTCGGTGCCCGGCTTGGGCTTCAGCCACACGCCCCATTCATCCACCACCAGTGCCACATGCTTTTTGGGATCATATTTATCCATGATCTCCTTATGCTTTTTGACCGTGCGTTCCATCCATGTCGTCTGCATCAGGACGTTAGCATAATTCTGTTCGCCAAAGTCGCGTCCCGGCTCGTTAAAGGGCAGGGAGCCCCAGGTATATTGGTGGAGCGAAATGCCTTCGATATCCCAGTAAATCGGGCTTTTCGTCTTCCACGCTTTCATGATGACTTCGGTGTAGGATGCGTCCGAACTGTTCGGGCCAGCGGCAATGCGTTTCATGCTGTTAGGGCCGGTGGGGAGCGAGTCCATCGGCTTGCCGCTCATCAAATCCTTGGCGATGGCAGAAAAGTCGATCTTTGGCGCTGCTTGGTCGGGGTTAAAGTTGTGCACGAAGTGCGCGAAGGTTTTCATCTTCGTCACATATTCCTCGCCCGTGTACGGCCCGCCACAGCCCCACATTTCATTGCCGAGGCCAAGATATTTGACCTTGTAGGGCGCTTTGCGACCGTTTGCGGCGCGCTCCTTTGCGGCTGTCGCAGGCGCAGCGGCAGTCATATATTCGAGCCATTCTGCCGCTTCCTGTACGGTGCCCGAACCCATATTGACCGAAACATAAGCTTCCGAGCCAATTTGTTCCGCAAAATCCATAAACTCATGCGTGCCAAAAGTGTTGGGTTCAGACGCACCGGCCCAGACGCGGTTGATGGTGGTTTTGCGCTTGGCAGCAGGGCCAATGCCATTGCGCCAATGATATTCATCGGCAAAGCAGCCGCCTGGCCAGCGCACGACGGGCACCTTGATCGCCTTGAGCGCGCCGACAACATCGCTACGGACCCCGCGCACATTGGGGATTTTGCTATCCTTGCCAACCCAGACGCCGCCGTAAATGCCGGTGCCGAGATGCTCCGCAAATTGCCCGAAAATATCGCGGTTAATGGTCGCGCCGAGCTTGTCGGTTTCGATGGTCAGCGGTCCGGGTTCTGCCTGCACTTCTGCTACGGGGGCCGCGACAGGTGCAGGCGCGGTTTGCGCCAGCGCCGGGGTCGATGCCGTAAGCGCAATGATGGCCGTGGCTAGCAACAACGACGTGGACGATGGGGCAAGATAACGGAGCATTCGATCAACCTTTCGAGGTGAGTTCTATTGTATGAGTTAATACGATTCGCGACTAAGGTTTCAACCCTTGTTCCGCTAGGAATTGCAGCATATTTTGCCGTACCATCTGGTTGCCAATGCCGCCGCTTTTGAGATCGAAGCTATGCTCGGCATAAGGCATGCGGATCAGCCGCGTCTTCACGCCAGCCGCTTTTGCTTTTGCTTCAAATGAATAGGCAGCTTGCGGCACGACCAGATGGTCGGCTTCAGGAATAATCAGCAATGTAGGAGGCGCTTTCGCGCTGATGTGCGTGGACGAATCGATATCGGCATAACGTTCCGGAAACTGCTTGGGCGTGCCGCCGGTGTAGCGCGTGGTCATCATGCGGCCGAATATGCCGATGACGGGATTGGGGTTATGGTACATGCGCGCCGGATCTACGATGGGATAGAGCGCGGCGACAGCGGCGATGCGCGGCAGCGCACCGGGGCAGGACGGTTGCAGCGTTCCCGCGTTGGCCATGTAGGCCACATTGAGGGCGAGGTTCCCGCCAGCAGATTCGCCCCATAATGCCACGCGTTCGGTATCACCCCCAAAGCGCGCAGCATTGGCATTCACCCAGGCAAGTGCACAACCCAGCTGTGGCTCGGCGATGTTCCATGTGTGCCGCTTTTCGGTCGATAGGCTATATTCGAGCGACATCACCAAATAGCCGCGTTCGGCGAACCAGCGATAATCCGCCTGCCGCTGCTTCAGGTCTTCGCCGCCCCAGCCGCCGCCATGGATATAGATGAAGATGGGAGCGGGTTTGCCATCGGTGCGCGGCGCAGGGCGGTATATATCCAGTGGAAGGCTCTGCCCGTCATGCTTGGTGTAGTTGACCGTCTCAACTTTAAGGCTGTCGTCGCGTTGCGAATGAGAGAGAAAGGCGGAAGCAAGGTTGATCTTTGCGCCGTGCATCGTGGCGACTTTGATTTGGCTATATTGGGCATAGCCCATGCCCAATGCGGCAACCGAGGCGAGGCCGGCGACGAAAGCCGTGCGCGGCTTTCCATTGGTGCGCCACCGCCGATAGGCCCAGATCGCACCCAACAGCGACAGGATGATAATCCACGGGCCAAAGGATGCGGTCAACACCGGACCCAGTTCGCCAAGAATCGGGATGGCCGGAATGAAAACACCAATCGTCGCAAGACCGAACAGGGCTAGCAGCGCAGAAGCTAGAAATCGCAGAACTCGCTTCATCCCAACTATCCTTTATCTAGACGCAAAAAAGGCGCGAGCATCCGAAGAAGCCCGCGCCTTTCTTTAACCTCAAGGCCGTTTAGCGCGAACCGAATGCGAACCGCAGGTTTACACCGACTTCGCGTGGAAGCGATGTACGGACCACGTCGTAGCCGCCGGGCACAGCTGCGTAGTTCGCATAAACGTTATTCTGCGGGGTAAAGCGGCTAAGCTCGACCTGCTTGTTGAACACATTTTTGGCATAGAAACCCAAGTCCCAAACGCCGTCCTGACCGGTCAGACCGGCGAAGAGATCAAGGAGCGCGTAAGCAGGCGTTTCCTTGAAAACCCCTGCTGTAGGGAAGTTGTTATAATTGGGGTTCTTGCCCTTGTAGCTCATATTGAAGCGGAGATAGCCATCAAGCGCGCCAAGTGGCAGGTTGTAACCGCCATTGACCGTTGCTTGGAACGGCGAATCCTGATTGAGAACCTGCCCTGCTGGCGAAGGGCAGAAATTTATCAAATTCGTCGCAGAAACAGCAACGGCACCGGCGCAGGCGCCAGGACTTGCAGGAAGATTGCCGCCTTTGGATTTGATGCTCGAATAGCTCAAATTGGCACCAAGTGACAGATTATCGGTTGGTTTTGCAGCAATTTCCACTTCGAAACCGCGAACCTTTGAATCGACATTCCGGAAGAAAGCTAGCGACGTAAGGTCGGCTTTCCTTTCAATTTGGTTCCAGAAAGGAACATTGCGGAAAGAGGTTAGCTGATCTTTATAGTCGATCTGATAAACCGAAGCATTGACGTGGAAATTGCGGCCAAAGCCGACTTTCACGCCCAATTCCATTGACCTGGCTGTTTCGGGCTTGGGTACCAGCAGATCGCTGGAAAGCCCAACGCTGCCAAGCGCCGGAAGACCCGAGCGATAGGATGTACCCGTTGTCGCATAGAGCATCACATCATCGGAAAATTTGTGCGACAGCGAAAAATTATACAGCGCTTTGGTGTATTTGGGGTTGGTCGGGAAAGGAGCAAGCGCTGTGCCGCCAGCGGCTAACACATTTACGTCGCATGTCTCCGGATAGGTCGTGCTGGTGAAAAAGCCAGGAGCCCGGTTTATAATCGCAAGTATGCCGTTTGCCTCTTCGCAAGTCGTAGGCAGGGGCTGGCCAAGTTGGGTGTGCAGGTTGAAAAGCGGACTTCCTTGCGTAATAAAGCCAAAGCGGATCGCCTGAAACAAGCCTGCGCTCGACCGGCCAGCACCGGTCGTGGTGATCGAGCTAACCGGTACGCGGTCGCGAAGGATAGCCAGGCCGCCAGAAAGTTCGGTATTCTCGTCAATGTGGAACTTTAAGTTGCCATAGAAGGAATCGAAGAACTGCCCGATCGGAAATCTGAGCGCAACCGGCACTGTATAAGCCAAGTTGGGGGAGGTTACCGCGCCGGGCTGTGCGGCCGGCCCGCCAAATGCACCCGAGGTATATTGTAGAAAATTCTGTGCGGCCGCGCCGTCCGAATGTTTCGAGAACCAACCGATGTCATAATCAAAGGGACGGCTTTCGCTTGGTTTTGACGAAATGCGGACTTCGTTGGTTATGAACCTTGAACCCGAGTTCGGGACTTCGGCATAGGGTTCAAAACCGGGCAACATGTTGAGCGGGTCGCGCGCGTTAAAGCTGCTGGCACTTTTGTTAAACTGGCGGCCATGGTTGATGGTCAGCTGATGGCCAAAAACTTCCCATTTGGCATTGACGGTCAGCAGGTCAACTTTTTCATTGGCGAGATTTGCGCCATCTTGAACCGATGCATGATCATCGATAGTCAAGGCAGGGCCATTGAATCTGGCCGGAATGGCATCCAAGCCGCCAAAAGGGAACAATGGCGAACGCGCAGCGCCGGGGCTGCCGGTACCTACGACCTGATCAAAGCGGACCTTTTCGGTCATGCGCCGCTGATACATCGCCTGAAGCGATAATGTATCGGTTGGCTTAAGCAACACAGTTGCGCGATATGACCGATCGTTGACCTTTGGCTTTACGGTGCTGTGAATGCTAAAGACGTGGTCGCCCTCGCTATTTTCAATATTGGTCGCCAATCGAACGGCAAGAACATCCTTGATGATCGGAGCGTTGACTGCGGCTTGAAACCCCATGTGATTGTCCGAGCCATAAAAACCTTGAACGAAGCCACCAAATTCATCGAGGTCCGGCTTTTTCGTGCTGATTGTTACTGCACCCGAAATCGAAGGAGCGCCGCGCGACGTACCCTGCGGCCCGCGCAGCACTTCGATCTGACCGATGTCGAACAGTGACGTCACGGTATTGCCCGGATCGAAAGGTGATTCGTTGAAATAGATTGGTGTGGCGGGTGTTCCCGAACCTGGCGTCCAGGCAACGCCGCGCAAAACAACCGCAGTGGCAGCGCCATCATTAACAAGCGTCAACCCCGGGGCAAGTTTGGAAATTTCATCGGCTTTCGTAATCACAAGCTCTTGAAGGCGGTCACCCGATACAACTTGAACGCTGACGGGAACATCCTGCAAATTTTCAGGGCCGCGGCGCGCTTCAACAATGATGATATCTTCGTCGGCGGCTGCTTCAGTTTCACTTGCGGCGGCGTCGGTTGTTTCCTGCGCTAAAACACCCGTAGGCAGCGCGAAGCCCAGCGCGGTCGTTGCAAAAAGTGAATGTAGAATTTTCTTACTCATTTTTAGATACCTCCCATGCACATCGGCTGTGCTTAATCGTCGCGCGCTTCACGCGATTCTGTGGTGTCATAACTTTCAGCAAAAATAATGCAATGCGGTTATCGCATTCTTGCACGTTCAGGTCGGCAGTAAGCGCGGATTAGATTAACCATGTTGCATATTTTGCACAATTTTCTGGCGCTTGATCGGCATTTCCGTAACTGCCGTGGCAAATTTTCCATCTCAACAAGAATCAGTTGCAATGGAAAAATTTAATGCAATAGGCCATGTTCATTGATTGAGTGCGTGCACTGGTGTTGCCGGTCCTCGAAAATTGCGGGAGTGTATTTTGACAACCACAAGCAGCATCATGCCCAAGGCTGGCAATAAGTCTGTGCGTGTCGGTGAAGACGGCTCGCATTGGATCGAGGGCTATCGCTGCGGCACGTGCAGTGCGGTGATGCCGGTTGCCACAATGGCATGCCGGGCGTGTGCTAGTCGGGTTCCGCCAGAAGCCTATCGTTCGCCGGAAACGGGCACGCTCTATACATGGTCGGTGGTGCATCGCAGCTATCCCGGCGTCGAAGTGCCGTTTGTTTCGGCGATTGTTGATCTGGATGGAGGGCTTTCGTTCAAAGGTACGCTCAAGGGCGTTGCGCCCGATGCGCTGAAGGCAGGTATGACTGTGCGGCTTGTCTTCGATGACGCGGGCGGCGCTGTCGATGGTGACGGCAACCCTTATGTCGGCTTTCATTTTGTCGCAGGAGACGCTGCATGAGCGACGCCTATATCGTCGGCGCGGGGATGATCGCCTTTGGCCGCTATCCAGATCGGACCTATTTCTCAGCTTGCCGCCGAAGCAACACTGATGGCGCTCGATGATTGCGGGCTGTCGATCAAGGATGTCGGCGCGGTCTACGCCTCGTCCACCTTTAACGCCGCCTCTATGCTGGGGCAGAAGATGATGCAGCAGATCGGCCAGACAGGGGTGCCGATCATCAATGTCTCCAACGCTTGTGCTTCTGGCGCGACTGCAGTGCGTGAGGCGTTTGTGGCGATCAAGAGCGGGCTTTATGATATCGTGCTCGCGGTGGGCGCGGAGAAGAACCCGCGCGGAATGCTCGCCGGTTCTCCGGTTGATGGCCCGCCGCCTGAGGGGCTGTTCGGCTCGGTCTCGATGCCAGCACTTTTTGCCGAGGCGGGGATGGTTCATGCCAATGCTTATGGCACGACCCTGGAACAGTTCGCGCAAGTTGCGGTGAAAAACCATCGCCACGCGACGATGAACCCCAAGGCGGCCTACCGCAAGGAAACGCCGCTGGAGATGGTGCTGGAAAGCGAGATGATCGCTTACCCGCTCACCAAGCTGATGTGTTCGGCCAATGTTGACGGTGCGGCGGCGCTGATCTTGGTGTCGGAGAAAAAGGCGCGCGAACTGGGCCTTGGCCGTGCGGTGCGGCTGCGCGGATCGGCTTTGACCTCTGATCCGTTTGAGCCGCGCAATCCCGATATGCTTGATCCCAATTCGGTCACGCGGCTTGCTGTGGCGCAGGCCTATGAGATGGCGGGTATGGGGCCGGAAGATCTCGATCTGGTCGAGCTGCACGATTGCTTCGCAACCGCCGAAATTCTGCATTACGAAAACCTTGGCCTCTGTGGCGAGGGTGAGGCGGGGCGCTTTATCGATTCAGGGGCGACAGCGCTTGGCGGACGGATTCCGGTCAATGTCTCGGGCGGGCTGCTGTCCAAGGGCCATCCGATTGGCGCAACCGGCGTGGCGAACATGGTCGAGATTATCGATCAATTGCGCGGTGAAGCAGGCGCGCGACAGGTCGAAGGTGCCCGGATCGGGATGACGCATGTGCTGGGTTTTGGCACGGGTTCCGCCGCTGGCGTCCATATTTTCGAGAAGGCTTGAGCGATGAGCAACGGATGGATTGATCTGGGCGGACAGGTTGCGGTTGTGACGGGTGCCGCGTCGGGCATTGGTAAGGCAGCCTGTGTTGCGCTGGCAGGTGCTGGGGCGAAGGTGATCGCGCTCGATATGGATCTGCAAGGTGCGCAAGCCGTGGCGACAGAAACCGGCGGCGCAGCGCACGGTCTCGACGTTACGAGCGAGTCTGAGTGGCATGCTGTATCTGAATGGATAGAGAAGGAATTCGGCCGCCTCGACATCCTCGTCAACAGTGCTGGGATCGCGATTAGCGACAGCGTGGGCGATGCTGAGCTGACCAATTATCATAAGACTTTCGCCGTGAACGTCGAGGGCACCTTGCTGGGCATGCAGGTCGCGCTCGAATTCATGCGCAAACAGGGCAAGGGATCGATCATCAACCTTGCGTCCACTGCGTCGCTCAAAGGCAATCCGATCATGGCGTCTTACGGCGCGAGCAAGGCGACGGTCGCGCATTTCACCCGCAGCGCGGCGCTGCAAAACGCACGCACGCAGAACGACATCCGGATCAACGCCGTCCTTCCCGGCCTGGTCGAAACCGCGATGGCGGATGATTTCTACGGCATTTTTGACAAGATCGGATCGCCTGAGGCTGTCCGAGGTGCTTTCACAACAGGACGCTCCGCGCGCGCCGAAGAAATTGCCGACGTCATCCTGTTCCTCGCCTCAGACCGCGCCAGCTTTGTGTCGGGCGCATCCATCGTTGTTGACCGCGCCGCAAGCGCCTGATTTTTTACCGGAGTTAAACGTGACCGACCCGCTTCTTCAACCCTTCAAAACCAAGAACCTGACCTTCAAAAACCGCATGGTCCATGCGCCGACGACAATGAACATGTCCGATGAAAAGGGCTATATCACCCGCCGCGCTGTGGGGGCCTATGAGGCGCTCGCCGCGGGCGGTTATAGTGCGGTCTGTGTTGGTGCAACCTGCGTCCGCTGGGAAGGGCTGATTAACGAACGCATGTTCGGCATTTATGATGATACCTATATCATCAGCCACCGCGAGCTGGTTGAGGTCATCCACAATAATGGCGCGCTCGCGGGTCTCCAGCTTTTCTATGGTGGCCTGATTGTTGGCGCAGGCGCGACGACGCCGCTGGAGCCGGGCAAGGGCTGGATTCCGGGCACTGTCTCGCACGGCCCATCGGGCAAATACCCGATTGGCAATCAGCAGCCCGGCGTTGTCACGACCGAAGAATATGACCAGCTGGTCGAGGACTTCGCTCAGGCCGCGCGCCGCGCTAAGGAAGCGGGCTATGACTATGTCTCGTACCATTTCTGTCACGGATCGTTGCCGCATGTGACTTTGTCGCTGCTGGAGAATCAAGGCCGCAACGATGCCTATTCGGATCGTTTCCTGTTCTGCGAACGCATCATCAAGCGCGCGCAAGAGCTTTGCGGGGTCGATTATCCGCAAATCCCGCGCATGGTATGCGAGGAGAATTTCGAGGGCGGCTATGACGTTGAATATTTCATCGAACATTATGCCACGCGCCTGCACGCGCTGGGGATTGACGCGATGGATTGCACCTTCGGATCGATGCTGCCCGCCAAGAGCCGCAGTCAGGAAGTGACCTCGGGCGAAGTCATTGGTGGCGGGTTTCTATGTGCCCAATCTTGTCGCGCTTCCCTATATCAAGCGGATGCGCGAAGGGCTGAAGGCGCGCGGGATCGACATGCCGCTGATGGGTTCGTTGCAACATCAATACGCCAGACCAAATGCGCCAGATGATTGGCGAAGGGGCCGCGGATTTTTCACCTCCGTGCCGCCAGTCGCTCGACGATCCCGATTTCCCGCGCAAGATTGCCGAGGGCCGCGAAGATGAAATCCGCAAATCGACCCGCACCGGCGCGTCACTGCTTGCGGGCAACATCTTTAACAAGGGCATCGCGGGTTCGGCGCAAAATGCTGCGTTCAGTCGTGACCGAGATTACCGGATCATCCCCACCACGCGACCCAAGCGCGTCTTTATCGCAGGCGGCGGTTCGGGCGGGATGGAATATGCCATCACGGCGGACGAAATCGGCCATGATGTGACGCTGTTTGAAAAGTCCGGCACGCTGGGCGGCGTGATGAACTGGGCGGGCAATTACCGTACGCTGCGCAATATGGAACAGATTGCCTATCAACCCGAATGGCACCGCGTGATGATCGGCAAATCCAAGGTGAAGGTGCATTTGAACACCGAACTGACGGTTGAAAAAATCCTTGCTGAAAAGCCCGATGTGGTCGTGGTGGCGACCGGCGCGGTGGCTGACGCAGCCCGATGTTCCGGGTCTTGAGGCGGCGCTCGCCAGCGGCTTTGCCCGCAACATTGACCGGGCGCTGGGTGAAGGTCCGGAGACGCTGCCCGAAGGCCCGGTTGTAGTCTGGGGCGCAGCGGAAGGTATCGAACTCGCGCTCGATCTTGCCCGCGCTGGCCGAAAGGTCCGTCTGCTCGAACCTGCCGCGACCTTCGCGCCGACCTCCTATATCGGTTCGCGCACCCGCTATGTGATGATGTGGGCGGGCGAAGTAGGTCTAACGCCTGAGGCTGGCGTTGCGCTCGACAGCGTTGGTAATGGCATCGATCACCGTCGCGCACGCCGACGGACGCAAGGAAGAAATTGCCTGCGCGGTGCTTGTGGTCTCGCCGGGGCGTGTCGCCTATGATCCGATTTCAACCAAGCTCGCCAAGGCTGGCATTCAGGTGCAGGTCGTGGGCGATGCGCGCAAGCCGCGTTCCTATGGCAATTCGATCCACGAGGCGGCTTACCTCGCACGCAATATCTGACGCAAACAAAGCCCCTCCTCTTTAGGGGAGGGGTTGGGGTGAGGCGTGTCCGCCTCGCGATTGATTAAGCGGAGAAACCCCACCCCGCTGCGACTAGGCAGAAAGCTGTCAAGTCTTACTGCCCCTCCCCTAAAGAGGAGGGGGAAGAAGGAGAGTAGAGATGGATTGGCTGACCGACGACCAACGCGCGCTGCGCGACATGGCAGAGGCGTTTGCGCGCAAGGAAATCGAACCGATTGCCAACCAGATTGATCTGGAGGAGCATACGCCTGACTCTTTGGTTCAGAAGGCGGCGGAAATGGGGTTTTACGGCCTTTACACCTCGCAGGATTATGGCGGTTCCGGCGCGGATTTGGTGTCGGTGTGTCTCGTCAGCGAAGAACTGGCCAAGGCGAGTCCCGCTTTTGCAGGCATGCTGACCGTGCAGATGGTGCTGTGTCCCAAGGCGGTCGAAATCCTCGGCACCGAAGAACAAAAGCAACGCATCTTGCCCGCTAGCGCGTCGGGTGAACGCCTAATGGCCTATTCGCAAAGCGAACCAGCAGGCGCCGCCAATATCGGCAGCCATTTGACCAAAATCATCCCAGATGCAGGCGCGAATGACGGCTACCGGCTTGACGGGTCCAAACTCTATTGCACCCAAGGCACGGCGATGACTTGGCTCGTCATGGGCAAGACGCGCGGGCGCGACGGCGCGGAAGGCTATGGCTGCGTTATTGTCGAGCGCGATGATCCTGGCTTTGAAATCGCGCCACATGAGGACAAGCTCGGATGGCGCGGCACTAATACTGGATCACTTGCCTTCAACAATGTGCGGATCGAAGAGGATGATATTCTCGGCGATCTGCTCAAAGGCGGCTTTTCGCACCGCGCCGCGAACCACGCCAATCTGCTCGCGCATGTCGCGACATCAATCGGTTGCGCGCAAGGGCTGTTCGACAAGACCATGGCCTATGTGCAGGATCGCAATCTCTATGGAAAGGCGATGTCTGAGCTGCAACCCTTGGGTTACTGGCTCGCCGAATGCCACGCGAAGATCACCGCCTGCCGCGCGCTGCTCTATGATACCGTCCGCCAGTTTGAAGCAGGCACGGTTGCGCCAGAAGCAGGCAATATCTGCAAGGCGTTTATCGGCGAAACCTGCTTTGATGTGTGCGTGAAACTCGTTCAGATGTGGGGCGGTAGCGGGATCATGAACTCGACGGGCGTCAATCGTTACATGCGTGACGCCCGGGCGAAATGCGTGGCCGAGGGCGCGACCGAAATGCATTATGCCATCATCGCCAACCAGCTGCTCCACGGCCAGCCGACTTTGGTGCCGAGCAATATTGTGAAGGCGGCGGGTGCGTAATGCTAACTTCGTCGCCCCGTGCTTGACACGGGGCTTGGCTTTTATCTGACCGGCAAGCCAAAGCATAACCCCGTGTCAAGCACGGGGTGACGCCTTAATATGCGGCTTTCGGGTTTTAGAACAAGAAGGAAGAACCATGGCGCGCATATTGAAACGGACAGCTTATGTCCTCCTCGCGATCATCGCGCTGCTCGCCATTGTGGCACTGTGGGCGGTAGGGCCGGGTAATGCCGGGCGGATGTTCTTTGACATCGGTATTGTCTATGACAAGGTCACGCCCAAGCTGCCCGAACTCAAGCAGCCCGCCATCCTTATCTTCTCCAAAACCAACGGTTTTCGTGATGACGCGCAGATAAAGGCCGCCAACGCCGCGCTGGAAAAAATTGCCAAGGATAAAGGCTGGGCAAGCTTCACCACCGAAAATGCCGCTGTATTCAACGCGGAGCAACTCGCCAAGTTCAAGGCCGTGGTATGGAACAGCACCAGCGGCGATGTGTTGACGCCTGAACAGCGCGCCGCGTTCAAGGGCTGGATCGAAGCGGGCGGCGGTTTTGTCGCCCTGCACGGCGCGGGCGGCGATCCGAGCTACAAGTGGCGCTGGTATGTCGACAACCTCATCGGCGCGCAGTTCACCGGCCACACGCTCAGCCCGCAATTCCAGCAAGGGCGGTTGGTGATTGAGGATCAAAGCCATCCCGCGACCAAGGGACTGGGCGCGGAATGGGTGCGCGAGGAGGAATGGTATAGCTTCGACAAAAGCCCCCGCGCCAAGGGCTATCACATCCTCGTGACGCTGGATGAAGCGAGTTACTCCCCGCGCGAAAAAATCCCCTTCTTGGTCGACAAGGATCTGCGCATGGGCAAGGATCACCCGGTGGTCTGGACGCATTGCGAAGGCAAAGGCCGTGCTTTTTATTCCGCGCTGGGGCATCGTGCGGAGTCTTATTCGGAAGCAAAGCATCTGGAGATGATAGTAGGCGCGATCAGCTGGGCAGCGGGGCTTGAAGGGCCGGGCTGTGCAGGCGCAGTGGCCGCCACGAAATAACAATAAGTGCGCATAAATTGTTATTAGGCTATCGTCGTCACTATTCTAGTGAAGAAGTGAGCCCATGAATGTTTCCATTGGCGAACGCTGGGAAGGCTTTGTGGATAGCGTACTCAAGACCGGGCGCTATGGCTCTGCGAGTGAGGTTGTCCGTGAAGGCTTGCGTTTGGTTGAAGAACGCGAGGCAAAGCTCGCCGCGCTGCGTGACACGTTAGACACATCGATTGCCCGTCTTCATGAAGACGGGCAATCGAGCAGCGCTCTTCAAGCGAAAGTTGTATGTATTTTGACATGGCACCACCTGTTGTAGGTGTTGCACTTCGTTTGTGAACTCAGGCCCGTGTCAAGCACGGGGCGACGATGTGGGGAATGTCCGAAACTGGTCAGAGAGTTATCAAAACCCGACAGTCCGCACCCCCCAGCGCGGTCAAATAGGCGACATAATGTCCAGCGCGCGCGAGGTGGATCGCCGTGTTGAGCGTATCGCAACCATAGCCCAGCCGGCAGTCCTCGCCGGAGCGCGAAAGCTCCAGCATCGCCTCTCCAATGCAGACGATGCGCGACAATTACCCAATTCCACATCGTGCCATCTTCCAACCGTGCGACGGGGAGATAGGCTGGCTTGTAGGGATATTTCGCGGCCAGTTCCTCGTCGATATCAACGCCGTGGCCGGGCGTATCGCCAACGAACAATTCACCCGCCTCAAAGCGGTAATCATGCGGGAAGACTTCGTCGGTTTCGGGCGTGTGGCGCATATATTCCTGGATGCCGAAATTGGGCACCCATGTGTCGAAATGCAGCGCGGTACCCATGGTGACGGGCGACAGATCGGTCGCGCCGTGGCAGCCGGTGCGGATTTGGTAGAGTGCGGCAAAGTCCGCGATCCGCCGCAAATGCGTTACGCCCCCCGCGCCGACAATCGTGCAGCGGATATAGTCGATAAGCTGGTTCTGGATCAGGTCTTTGGCGTCCCAGATGGTGTTGAAAATCTCACCCACAGCAAGCGGCGTGGTGGTGTGGTGACGGACGAGTTTGAACGCCTCCTGGTTCTCCGCAGGCGTGCAATCCTCCAGCCAGAAGAGCTGAAACGGCTCCAGCATTTTGCCCAGATTGGCGGCCTCTTGCGGCGTGTAACGGTGATGGCCGTCGTGCAGCAAATGATGGCCAAAGCCATATGTCTCGCGCAGCTTCTCAAACATCTTGGGCACATAATTGAGCGCCTTGCGCGTGTCCCATCCTGTCACGCTGGGCAGCGCGGCATCGGCAGGCTCGTAATAGAGCTTCCCCCGCCCGACGCCGTAAGCATCTTTCACCCCAGGAACGCCGGTCTGCGCGCGGATCGCTTTATAGCCCATGTCGATATATTGGCCGACGGCTTCGACGGTCTCGCCGATGTCCGATCCATTGGCATGGCCGTAGACCATCACCCTATCGCGCGACTTTCCGCCCAGCAGATCATAAAGCGGCATCCCCGCCATCTTGGCCTTGATATCCCAAAGCGCGACATCAACCGCCGCAATCGCGCGCATCGTCACGGGGCCACGCCGCCAATAAGCACCGCGATAGAGATACTGCCAGATATCCTCGATCCGGCGCGGATCCATGCCGATCAGGCAGGGGATCACATGATCCTCCAGATAGGAGACGACCGAAAGCTCCCGCCCATTGAGCGTTGCATCGCCAATGCCGTAAACACCTTGATCGGTTTCGATCTTTAGCGTCACAAAATTGCGCCCCGGACAGGTGACGATGACTTTGGCGGCGATGATTTTCATTGGGTCGTACTTTTCAGGTTGATTACGGGGTTGCTCTAAAGGCAAAGACGGACAATGCACAAGCCACTTGCCCTTCACCCTCACCGACTGTTTCCGGTTGATCCCGATACGCGGGCCGTCGCGCGACGGCTCTATGCCGAAGTGGCAGGACGGCCGATCATCAGCCCCCACGGGCATACCGATCCCGAATGGTGGGCGACCGATGCCAATTTCGGCAATGCAGCGGAATTGTTGATCCATCCGGATCATTATGTGTTCCGCATGCTCTATTCGCAGGGCGTTTCGCTCGAGTCGCTCGGCATTGGCAATCCGGACGCTGACCCGCGCGAAAGCTGGCGATTGTTTGCGGAGCGCTATCATTTGTTTCGCGGCACGCCATCGCGGATGTGGCTCGATTGGGTGTTTGCGGAGAGTTTCGGCATCGATGTGCTGCTGAGCGCAGAGACGTCTGATCTCTATTACGATACGATCACAGCCGCGCTCGCGACCGATGCCTTCAAGCCGCGCGCCTTGTTCGAACGCTACAATATCGAGGTGATTGCAACGACCGAAAATCCGCTTGATGATCTGCGCCACCACAAGTCCATTCGGGAGAGCGGCTGGAAAGGCCGTGTTATCACTGCCTATCGTCCCGATCCGGTTGTTGATCCAGAGTTTGAAGGTTTCCGCGACAATCTGAAAACGCTGTCCGACCTGTCGGGTGAGGATTGCTTCAGCTGGTCGGGCTATCTCGCCGCGCACCGCAAACGCCGTGCCTTTTTCGCGTCGATGGGCGCAACCTCAACCGATCATGGCCACCCGAGTGCGCGGACAGCAGACCTTTCGTCCGGGGAAGCCGAAGCCCTGTTTGCCCGCGTCACCAAGCCAAGTGTCTCCGCCGAAGACGCCGAACTCTTCCGCGCGCAAATGCTCACCGAAATGGCGGGGATGAGCATCGAAGACGGCCTCGTCATGCAGCTCCATCCGGGCGTCTACCGCAATCACAACCCGACGGTTTTCGAAAAATTTGGGCGAGACAAGGGAGCCGACATTCCACTGCCCTGCGATTATGTCCATGCGCTCCGTCCGTTGCTAACCAAATATGGCAACAACCCCGATTTCAGCTTCATCGTCTTCACGCTCGACGAAACCAGCTATGCCCGCGAACTCGCACCGCTTGCGGGCCACTACCCGGCGATGAAACTCGGCCCGGCTTGGTGGTTTAACGACAGCCCCGAAGGCATGCGCCGTTTCCGCGAGATGACGACTGAGACTGGGGGCTTTTACAACACCGTCGGCTTCAACGACGACACGCGTGCCTTCATGTCTATCCCAGCAAGGCATGATGTCGCCCGGCGGATGGATTGTGGCTGGCTGGCGCATTTGGTGGTCGAACACCGGATGGAGGAATGGGAGGCGGCTGAACTGGCGACTGACCTCGCCTATAATCTGGCAAAACGGGCCTATAAATTGTGACTTGCAACTACCGTCACCCTGAACTTGTTTCAGGATCCACCTTTCTGCCAGATACTTCGAATGAAGGAGTGTTTGACCCGTGGATGCTAAAACAAGTTCAGGATGAGAGCATTTAGATAAATAACTATGATAACAGGATAAATTTAGATACAAACATCCACACAGAGCCTGCACAGCCACGGCAAATCAAGCACTTATGCCGCCGCTCTGCACGGATTCTGTACAGTGTAGGATGGCGATCAAGCATAGTGAAGATTTCAAGTTAGAAGCGGTACGGATAGCGTTGACCAGCGGGTTGCCGCGGGCACGCGTGGCGTCGGATTTGGGTGTTGACAAGTCGACGCTCGGCAAGTGGGTATCAGATTATCGCCCGACGGATATGGTGTCAGCTCCGTCGGCTGATTTGGCCCGCGAGAACGAACGGCTGCGTCTTGAGAACCGCATTTTGAAGGAGGAGAGGGATATCCTAAAAAAGGCTACCCAGTTCTTCGCGAGCCAAAAATCGTGAGGTTCGGGTTTATCAAATCGTGGCGGCACATGTGGTCTGTGGAGATGCTCTGCAACGTCATGTAGGTTACGGCGCGCGGTTTTCGTTAATGGCTGACACGACCGATAAGCAGGCGGCAGCGCAGTGATATGAAGGTGCTGGCGCATATCCGCGAGCAATATAGCTTCAGCCTAGGTAGCTATGGCCGACCAAGGATGACAATAGAGCTTAAAGAGGCCGGGCTCGATGTTGGCGAGCGCCGTGTTGGCAGATTGATGCGTATCAACGGGATTAAGCCGGTTCGCACGCGCATGCATAAGGTGATGACCAACAGCAACCATAGCCTTGGGATCGTCGCCAATGTGCTGGATGGCAACTTTACGGCCGACGCACCTAACCGCAAATGGGCTGGCGATATCAGCTATATCTGGACGTCCCAAGGCTGGCTTTATCTTGCGGTAATCCTCGATCTGCATTCACGCCCCGTCGTTGGCTAGGCGGTCAGCGACAGGATGAAGAAAGACTTGGCGATCCAGGCGCTGGATATGGCGGTGCGTCTGCGCAATCCGCCAGAGGGTTGCATTTTCCACAGTGATCGCGGCAGCCAGTACTGTGCTTACGATTACCAGAAGCGGCTGCCGAAGTATAAGCTTACCCCCTCGATGAGCGGCAAGGGAAACTGTTGCGACAATGCCTTTGTTGAGACGTTCTTCAAAACCATCAAGGCCGAGCTGATCTGGAGGCAAAACTGGCCAACACGCCGTCAGGCTGAGGCGGCTATCTTTGGCTATATAAACGGGTTCTACAATGCCCGATGGCGCCACTCATATCTGGGCGGCATCAGCCCCTTGGCTTTTGAAGCTAAGGTGGCAAAATGACAGACAGGTGACCGGAACTAAAGCGTTACAAGTCCAAATTACGGATTTGCTACCGGCCAGACGGCGCTGGCCAAGCTTGCGCGGATTGTTCGCAAAGCGCCGGAAGTGGTGGTCTAGGTCACGGGTCGCCAGCGGGGCGGAAGCCATGTGAAGGCTCATCTCGACTATATCGGACGCAAGGACGGCGTGGACGTCCTACTATGGCGCCAAAGCGAACTTCGATATGGTAGCTTAACTCAAACCAAATGGCCTCCGGATAACCCGGGTCAGTTCACGTTCGCGTGGTTAGCCGCATCGCAAATTCACCCTAGTCAAAGGTTCGCAAATATTCGGCAAGCGCACAGATCGCCAAGCTTTGGCCATAGGGCATCGAGGTCAGCGCGATGTCTTTGTAGAATTGAAGGCTGTCGCCCATTGCCGTGCCAAAGCTGACTTGCTGCAATTCGCCGTCATGGCTGATGTTATCAAGCACTCCCTCTATCGCCCGCATGCCGATTTCCCGGTAGCTTTCGGGAAGATATCCAAGACGAACGGCCTTGAGCAAGCCGTAAGCAAATCCAGCGGTAGCCGATGCCTCACGGTAGCTTGTCGGATCGTCCAGCAAGGTGTGCCATAGGCCGCTTTCATGCTGGCTTCTGGCCAAGGCGTTGGCCTGCGCCAAAAGCGTATCGATCAAAAAAGTGCGCAGTGCGTCGCCTTCTGGGAGGCCTAGCATTTCGATGAATTCGGGGATCGCGATTGTGATCCAGCAATTGCCGCGCGCCCATAAAGCTTCGGCAAAATTGTGGCGACCGTTGAAGTTCCAGCCATGGAACCACAAGCCTGTTTTGCGGTCGGCCAGATATTTGATGTGAACCAGAAACTGGCGTTTTGCTTCCTCGACATAATGCGGCCTGTTCAGTAGCAAGCCGATCTTGGCCAGCGGCAGCACGCTCATCATCAAAGTGTCATCCCAAAGCTCACCGGGGTTTTCATCATTATAGACGATATGCTGGAACCCCCCCTCTTCGGTCTTGGGGAGACCATCGGGTGCCATCAGCCATTCCGCCCAACTGTCAAAATAATGCAGATTTGCAGGGTCCGGATCGCGTTCATGCACATAAGCGAGTGTAAGAAACGGCGACACAGTGTTAATATTTTTGGTGGTCTCTCCCTCGGCAAAACGGTCATGGAACCAGGCCTTGATAATTGAGAGCGCTTTGGCGTCACCGGTTTGTTCAAAATAGCGCCACATCCCGAACAGGCCGATGCCGTGGGTCCATTCCCATCCGGCCCAGCCTTTTGTGTCAATGATCCGGCCGTCATCGAGGTGCAGTAGAAACTCGCCGCTATCATCGCTGATATTGACAAGATTGTCGATCAGGCGGTTCAGCGTATCTTTGACATCGGCGGGGCCAATTTTGGTAAGGGCGATTGTCACTAGCTACTCCATATTGATGTTCTGGTTGCGGGCTTCGCTCTTTTTCCAGCGGCTTCCGCGTTAATCAGGCGAGATGAAAAACCGGCACAAGTGCTTGTTCTTTTGGCTGCATGTCAGCTTCGACTTCCATTAATGGGGCCATAAGCTGCCACCATTGCCGCATGAGCGGATGCGAGGGAAGCGCGCTGCGGCGATTGTTTGGCGCAAGCTTTAGTACCGCGAATAATGACAGATCGGTTTCATCGAGAAAAATCGAATAATCGCAGATGCCGTGTTCGGACAAAAGCTTGGCAAGATCCGGCCAGATCGCGTCATGTTGCCGTTTATACTCGTCGACCGCCCCCGGCTTCAGTTGCATTCTAACCGCAATTTTTTCCACGCAACACAAATCCCAATATATGAACAATCTATGCATTATATGGTAACTGGCTTCAAGCCCGTGGTCAATGATCGTTGCAAAATAGCGGCAAAAGAATTGCTTGTTAGGCGCGAATTCGTTCTGCAATGTGGGGTGTAAAATGCAAATGTGGGACAATATGATTAATGCGAGCCTTTTTCATGTCTCTGCTTGGTTGCGCGCTTATATGGGGGGCTGTTTTGCCTAGCAATGCACAAGCCTTGCGGGTTTACGCATTTGATCCGCCTTATGCGGTAGGTAAGTACGGTATGGCGCTGCAACGCGATGCCCATGAAGACACACGGATCGAAGGCGACGGCGCTTGGTCAGTTCAACTGGGCGAGGGCGCCTGGCGCGTCACTGCCGAATTGGGTAATGGCGAAAGGGCAGCTGCACCAACGATTTGGGCCGAGCATAACCAGCGGATGACGGCTCCTGTAGCGACAAAAAAGGGCGAGTTTAAGCGTATTAGCTTTACGGTCCATCTTAAGACGCCACAATTGAGCAAGCCGCCCGCCAATGCACCCGGTGCATCGGCTGTGCGCCTGACTGATCTTCAGGCCAGTGCGCGCAAATGGGATGGCTGGCTGACGCTGGCCTTTGGTGGCAATGCAGCCGTGCGCAGGATCGAGATTGAGGCTGTAAACCGCCCAACACTGTTTTTGGTCGGCGATTCACTGGTCGCTGATCACCGCGAGCGGACAAGCGCGGGGTGGGGACAAATGCTGCCCGCCTTATTGGGCGATGGAGTTGCGGTTGCCAACTTTGCAGAGGGCGGCGCGACATTGAAATCCTTTCTCGCCGAATTGCGGCTCGACAAGGTGCTGGAGATGATGCGGCCCGGCGATTGGGTGTTCATCCAATTTGGCCATAATGATCAGAAAGCGCATTGGCCACAAACCTATGCACCGGCGGCAACCACCTATGCCGCCTATTTGCGTGCTTATATCCTTGAGGTGAAGCAGCATGGCGGTGTACCGGTTCTAGTCACGTCGCCCGAACGGCGCAATTTCGATTCCAACGGACGGATCGAAAACTCGCTCGGTGACTATCCCGATGCTGTCAAGTCGGTCGCGCGCGCCGAAGGGGTGGCGCTGATCGATCTTAATCAAGCAAGTCGCGACCTTATGGAAAATCTGGGGCCAGATCGCACAGCAACATTGTTTGCGGGCAATGGCCGTGATCGCACGCATTACAACAACGCCGGAGCTTGGGTGACTGCACGTATTGTTGCCGATGCGGCGCGGCGCGCTGTGCCCAGCCTTGCTCATCACGTGACGGCCTCCGCTTTGGGGTCGGCGGCAGAAGAAGCAGATTCGGCCCATGATCAAATGGATGACGGCAATGAGAAATAGAATTGGTCGCTGTCTTGCCCGCATCGCTGTGGGATTGCTGGTCTGTTGCGGTATGGCGGCAATGGCACAAGGGCTAGCGAAGCAGCCCGAATCGCGCATCTTTATCGCTGGGGATTTAACGGCGCAAAGCTACACGATGGAGCGTTATCCCATGTCCGGTTGGGGTCAGTATCTCGCGTGCGGGCTAAAGCCTGGCGTCGTGGTGGAGAACCGCGCGATTGGCGGACGCAGCACGCGGACATTCCTTGGTGAAGGGCGCTGGGAACGGCTCCGCAATGACCTTGCCCCCGGCGATACCGTGCTGATCCAGTTTGGTCATAATGACGCCGCCGTCAATAAGCCGGAACGCTATGCCGATCCAAATACGACCTACCGTACGGCGTTGCAGCAGTTTGTCTCCGAAGCCCGGACTGCGGGCGCATACCCCGTTCTGATCACGCCTGTCGCGCAGCGTATGTTCAACGCCGACGGCACGGTCAGCGCCAATTTTGCCGCATGGTCAGCGGTGATGCGAGAAGTCGCCAGCCAGACCAAAGCCCCGCTGATTGATCTTGAGGTGTCATCAAGACGGCTTGTCAAACGGTGGGGCGCAGAACGGTCAAAAATGCTCTATTTGCATTTCGGCCCAGGAATTTGGCCTGGCTATCCCGCTGGATTGGTGGATGATACGCATTTCAGCGAGATTGGTGCTCGGCAAATGGCCAATCTGATCGCGCAAGACCTGTCAAAGCTTCCTGTTCCGGCTGCCGCCGCCATATTGCGGAAACGCCCGCAACTGATCCTCACCAAGCCGCTGGGAAGAAGAGAGTGCCGATGACCGGATTGAACATCACACGCCGACAAACGGTTGCCGGCTTATTCCTGTCGTCGCTCGCCAGCGGACCGTCAATTGCGGCTTCGGCTGGCGCAGACGGTATTACAAAGATCGACCTGTGGCCGCGAGGGGCACCCGGTGCTCCACCGATCCTGCCCCTTGAGAGAGAAATCCCGCGATCACCGACGGGGCCGGTTGATGACACCGCCTTTCTCCACGTAACCAATCCGTGCCTGTACCGATGCGACCCGGAAGACTTGGGCGTGAAGCCCAATGGCGCATCCATCCTCCTGATTCCAGGTGGCGGCTATGTGCGCGTCGCCATTGGCCATGGGGGACATGCCTTGCTCAAAGCATTTGCAGCGAAAGGCTATGTCAACCTTCCTGCTCAAATATCGATTGCCGGGAGATCGCTGGCAAGCAGGCCCGGACGCCCCGCTGCAAGATGCGCAGCGCGCGATGCAGGTGATAATCGCAGAGGCGACAAGAGGTGGACGTGATCCATCTCGGATCGCGGTCTGGGGTGGGTCTGCTGGCGGGCATCTTGCATGCCGCCTTGCTAGCGTTCAACAGATGATTACGCCTTTGCAGTCCCAACAGATTAAGGCGAAAGCGGTTTTGCTATTGTATCCGGTCAATCTGTTGAGCGGACCTTATGCACATGCGGGTTCAGTCGACCGAGCTTTCAAAGGGCCTTCCGAAAAAAATTCCGCTGGATCATTATGCCGCTGAGGCAGCTATCGGGGCAAATATGCCGCCGGTGTTCCTGACCCACGCCTTGGATGACAAGGTGGTCCCGGTCGAAAACAGCCTTACGCTCTATTCTAAACTGCGCGCGCATCGCATTCCATCGGAAATGCATCTCATTGAAAATGGCGGCCATGGTTTTGGCTGGACGCAAGCCGATGGCTCTGCGGCGGCTTGGCCAGATCAGGCGCTCGCGTTTCTGCAAAGGCACGGGGTTTAGGCCTTACCCAATCGCTCAAAAGAGCCATCGTCGTTGCACTCCAGCGCGTCATCCAGCCAGACGGCTGGACGCGCTTCTTGCTGGCTACATGATGCGTTGAAGTCGCGGATATTCAGCCGCTTCGCGTGCCGCGCCCAGAACGCCCAGCCAGGACTTGGCCCGAACATGCTGGCTTCGGGATAGGCGTCTGCCAGTTCGGCAGGCGGTGTTGCGGACGCCGATGTCGTCGTGCCGGTATAGGCGATCCGAATGTCTTCCATATCCAAATCTGTGATCGGGTGCGTCGCCAATCCAGCGACCGCGATTGCATAATCTGGCAAGACGTTGGTCGCATGCAAGCCCTTCACACGGACATTGCAGATAGCACCGGGCGCAATTGGTTCTGGGCCGCGCAACCTTGCCCCTAGGCGCAGAAACAACGGCGCCGAGGTGACCTCGTCCATCTGCAATCCTTCCACATCGATATTCTCAATCATCCCCCCATCCACCGACAAAATCGACAATCCCCGGCTGCGGGTGAACCGGCAGTTTTCGATCTTGATATTGCGCATATCCCCGTTGCTTTCAGTGCCCAGCTTGATCCGGCCCGTGACGCGGTCGCGGTCGGGAGCGAAGCGCTGGGTGCGACCGAAGGTTCCAGCGATCAGGCTGCCGCAGTCGAAGCCGGATACGGCGCAATCGCTGATCGTGATGCCTTGCGAGGACTGCCGCTTTCCGAGCGCGAGGCTGGACTTGATGGCTATCGCGTCGTCATTGGGTGTGTTGATCCGGCAACGCGTGATTTGGGTGTCTCTGACGCAATCCAGATCAATTCCGTCGCGTTCGACATCAATGGTTAGATCTTCGATCACCAGATTGCGCACGCCCGATCCGAGAATTGCAAAATGTCCCGCCCGGTCAATCGTGAAGCCGCTCAAATGAATGTGCTGACAATCGCGCAGGCCAATCGCCTTGTTGCCCAAGCCCGCCATCGCAGCATGGTCCGGTTCGAGTTGCGCGAGCTGTGCATCCGTGACGCTGTTCATTGAGAGTGGGCGTTCGCCTGCTTGCGGCGACCATAGCGATCCGGGGCCGTTGCGGGTCAGCCCGCTGCCTTCAATCGTGCCGGGTCCGATGATGGCTATGTGCTGCAACCCAATGCCCCAGATCAGGCTGTTGCACCAATGGCTATGGCCAAAATCCTGGTAAAGCTGTGGTCCATTATCCTCTGGCGCATCGTAATGATGGCCAAAGCGCGCTGGGTCCGCCGCGACAAGGGTTGCGCCCTTTGACAGGATGATCGTCACATCACTGCGCAGCTGGATCGAAAAAGTCAGGAACCGACCTGCAGGAATAATGACAAGGCCACCCCCGCGCGCATTGGCATTAACAATCGCTGCGTTGATCGCTGCTGTATCGGGACGGATGCCATCACCCCGCGCGCCGAACGCGTCAATGGACACAATGTGGTTCGCATGGGTTGGAAAAGGAAGCTGCATCGCCACCTCGCTGTAGAAAGCAAAGCGGCGGCCCGGATGTTTTCCGACCGCCGCCAGCTTTGCCCTGTTATCGGCTTAGAATTTAACGGTCGCTCCAAAGGTGAAGGTGCGGCCAATTCTTGTGTCGAATAGTGGGTCTTGACGGACGCTGTCGATGAAGAGAACATTATGTTCGTCCGTCAGGTTTTGTGCTTCGAAGATCAGCTTCATTTTGTCGTTCACGGCATATGATGCGGCAAGATCAACATAGAGGGTCGAATGATTACCAAGCACATCGCTGTCGTTCCCGCCGGACGGAATTTGCCGGATAAACCCACCGCGATAATTGGCGGTTCCACGGATGCTGAACTTCGAATCCTCATAATATAGCGTTCCGCTTGCCGCATTTTTTGACAAGCCCACCAGATCGGCGGTCGTGGTTAGCGTTGGCACGCCGTTAACGCTTTGCAGGACATATTGAATCTTTGATTTAACCCGCGTGTAGTTTGCCAGCATACCGAAATTGCCAAATATGCCGGGCAGGAAGTCAAACGGCATCTGCAGGTTGAGTTCGTAACCTTGAAGCTTTCCGCCCGGTGTATTTGCAACACGGGATACTGTGAACAGATCCGTCGGCGAGGCTGGCGTTCCGGCCAGCAATGAATCGGGAAGCCCGGTCTGGTTATACGGTATCAGACTTGAAACCTGTTGAATGTAGGTTCCGATGTCCTTGCGAAAATAGGCAACCGATAGCAATGATCCAGGCCGGAAATAATATTCCAGCGCAGCGTCAATGGTATTTGCGCGGATTGGATCAAGAAATGGATTGCCCAAGGTCGCTGTTCGTGTGGTCTGTGTAACCGAGCCGCTGGGAGTGAGCGAGCCGAGTTCGGGACGGGACAATACTTGAGCCACAGAAAAGCGCGCTAGCAGGTCTGGTGTCAGCTCTGCGACCAGATTTGCGGAGGGCAGCCAATCATCATAGCTCCGATCTACTTTGGCGCGCACGCCAACGGTTGGGAAAGGCGAACCGGCGGGTGCTGTTGCCGGAATAAAGCCGACAGTGCTCTGTTTGGTGTGCACAAACCTTACACCCGCATCACCCCGGATCGGGAAAGGCAGCATATCGGATTCAAAGTTAGCCATCAGGTAACCGCTGCTGATTTCTTCTCGGACTTCTGGCGCGTCATTGCCGCACTCAACACCGCAGTTCAGCGCGTCAGTATAGCCTGTCGCTGTCCGCCAAGCATCAAAGTCCACCCCCAGGAACGAGGAAAAGGCACCGGGAATGATTTGATCTAGGCCAGTGATCTGGCGGGTGAATGACGCTACAGTGGTTCCTGCTGGCAATGTCCGCGGGTTCTGGAGCGCGCCTGGAACGGTCAGGAATTTAGCTTTATAGTCGCTGATCCGGTGCTGACCGCCAAGGGACAATTTAAAGCCTTCGGCGACATCCCATTCGCCGTTGAGTTCGTACGTCTGGTTTTCAGTCACCGCACGGCGATTGCGGGTGTTAAAGTTGCCTTGGACTATGGTGTTGCCACCTACAGGCGTGACGCTTGGTGCAAATCTGAAATTGGCGGGGTTCGATACGTCGATTCCGTAGGACAAAGTCGGAATCGAACCTCCGTTGCGGAAATCGATGATGAAATTGGGTGTGTCGAGAGCGTCAACATTGACGGTAAGCCGCTCATAATTGTGAAAGATCGAACGCGAATAGCCCGCAAGTCCTTTCACTTTAAATGTGTCCGAAAAATTATGGCTAAAATTCAAGGCACCTTGCGCCACGGTCGTGCGAAAGCGGTCGGCCAAGCTTTCGGAGCGAAGATCGACGCCATCGAAACGGCCATAAACCAACGAACCATTAGCATCGACCTCAAGTTCGCGCACCGATACCATCGGCTGCCCCTGATTGGTCAGATTACGCGCGAGCGATAGCGCATCGATATAATTGTCAAAGCGGTTAACATCAAAACGCGAGTACACACCGTCGAGCGAGATTTCGGTATCGTCGCTGGGCTGCCACTGCAGGGAGAGTGTTCCCCCAATTCTTTCGGCATCTTGCAGAGAGTTCAGATAACGCGGGATACGCGGCAGGAACACCCCGCCGCCCGGTCGGCCAGAGGGACCAGTGGCTGCAAGGATCTGATTATAGACCGCAAGGCTACCAGTCCGCGGATTGCCTGTCGAACAGTTGAGTGCATCGGTACCATTGCCAGCATTGTTTACAGGATTTTGAACGGTCGCGCCAATGGGTGAACAAAAGCCGCCATTGACGTAGGTTGGCAAGATATTGACTGCCGAATAGCCGCCCTCGCGAATTTTGCGGTTGCTATAGGCGAGCGTTGCCAACACACCAAAGGTGCCATCGGCAAACTTCTTTGAGATCAGCAACGACGCGCGCGGATCGACTTTTTTACTGAGTTCGTTGTAAATGCCCTTTGCCGTCAAGGATAAGACAAAATCGTCCTTGGCAGAAAGTGGTTTTGGAGCCGAAAGATCTACTGTGGCACCAAGCGAACCCTCCTCGACATTGGCTGAAGGGGTCTTGCGCACCGAAAGTTCAGAAAAGATTTCGGATGGAAAAACGTTGAAGTCAAAGCTGCGGCCGTAGTTCCCAGCGCCGAAAATGTCCGACGATCCTGTTTGGGCAGTGCCTTCCATTCCGTTGATCCGTACGCGGGTGAAGCCTGCACCGAGGCCGCGAACCGAAATGTTTCTACCTTCGCCGCCATCGCCGCGCGCCAAGGTGACGCCCGGAATGCGCTGCATCGATTCAGCCAGGTTGGAGTCTGGAAATTTGCCGAGCTCTTCTGAAACAATGGAATCAACTGCTGCAGATTCGTTCCGCTTTGCGTTCAAAGCTGAATTGAGCGAACCGCGAAAGCCTGTGACGATGATCTCGCCAGTATCCTCCGCTGCTTCTTCTTCAGACGCCGACGCATCCTGCCCATAGGCGGCCATGGGTACAGCCAACATTGCGAATGCCGAGCATGCGATCGAAAGCTTCCATTTATTCTGCATTACCATTGTCCTCTCCCTTTGGGTGCGGCTTGGTCTTTTTGAAAACGCCAGCAGCTTTGATTTAGGAGTCGGGTTAATTTGTTGCTGCAGGAGTGTCAATGCATATATAGCAACGTACTTCCACATAATGGGACGCAATATTTTGTATGCTGGGAAGAAAGTTCCTATATATGGACTGGGAAGTGGGGCAATTGGGGTGAGGATGATAAAATGAGTGATGATGTATCCAACGTGAAAGGCGCGCAAACTCTGATGCGCGCCTTGGATATACTGGACGAAGTTATCACTGGACCGGTCCGTGCGGTAGATTTGGCGCGCAAGCTGGAAATGAGCAAAACCACCGCGCACCGGCTCGCCCACGCCCTTCGTTCGCGCGGCTATCTGTCGGCAACGCGCGAAGGTTTCGCTTTGGGGCCAAAGCTGTTGCAGTTGGGGGCGCTTGCCGAGGAGCAAACCGATTATGTTCGCTTGGCGCATCCATTGATCGAGCTTTTGTCCGAACAGACCGGGTTCTGCACTTTCGTTGGCCAACGCGAAGATGATTGGTCGCGCCATCTGGACCGCGTCATGGGCACCCAACGGTTGCGCGTTGCGACCGCTCCAGGAGATCGGCGGCCCATAGCCGAAACCGGCCTTGGCAAGGCGCTGCTGCTAGACGAAAATCCGGAAACCCAAGCCGCATTATATCAAAAATCACGCAATGGCTTAGCGACTGACCGCGACGTCTCCCAATGGTTGGCAGCCATGAAAGCAAGCCAGACCAAACAGCTTGTGCTGCACGATAGCGAATTGGGTGATGCTGTGCGCTCGATCGCCGCACCCGTCCGCAATGCTAAGGGCGAAATCTGTATCGCAATCAGCATCGCCAGTGCTGGCTATTATCTGACCGATGACATCATCCCAGAACTAGCGGAAAAAGTTCGGGCATGCGCCGCCGCGATCAGCGCCGCCGCCGGTTACGTGGCTTAAGGTTTCCCCGCAGCGCTTGCAGGCTTTGGCCAAGATGGGGCGGCTGGTTGTAAGCGCCATTTTGCCAGATCAAGCTGCGCGCATAGGTCGGGTCCGCGTCGAGCGGGGGCAACGTTAGGTCCGTAGGGATCGGCGACACATAGATGCGAAGACTCCGCTCGTCGCAACTTTTGAGTACGACCTCTTCGCGCCAGTCACCAAGGATGTCACCACTGAACACCGGATTGGCTTTCGTCCCATTATTGCTGCACGCACCATCAATATTGAACAGCATGGACTCGCTTGCCGTTTCCGCATTCCACTTGCTGATGCGGGTGCCGTCCAGCAGTTCTCGCAAGGCATCACCGTCCCAATAGAGCGCGAAATTGGCGATCCGGGGTCGCCGTTCGGCGATGATTTCTCCGCGGGCATTGCGCAGCACAGCTTCGTTTGAAGACCAACACTCGGCTCCGGAATGTCGCGCATCGATATCCGCACACAGGCCGCGCCCGGTGTCTTTGTCGGCCTTGGATGTCCACAGAACCCGCCCTGTCCTCGCGTCCAGCATCGCCGCTCCGATACCGCCGTTTGCTTTAACATCCTCGTGCACGCCGAAGCGCTCCAGCCCGGGATTGTCGAGGTCAAGTTCACCCACATGCAAGGCGTCTCCGTGTCGCAAACCTGCGTTCCAGAGCACCGCGCCATTGTCGTCAATTGCCAAGGAGCCATAAACGATTTCGTCCCTGCCATCGGCGTCAACATCGGCAACTGACAATTGATGGTTGCCCTGACCACCAGCGGCCTCAAGGCCCGGCGTGGCGCTATCGAAAACCCAGCGATTGGTGAGTTTTCCGCCGCGAAAATCCCATGCCGCAACAACGGAACGTCCATAATATCCGCGTCCAAAGATCGCGCTGGGCAATTTGCCATCGAGCCAAGCTGCGCCGGCCAGATAACGTTCGCTGCGATTGCCATAAGAATCACCCCAAACAGACTTCAACGTTTCAGGGTCATAGCCAATTGAAGTTTGCAGTCGCTTTGGGAAATAGTCTGCCGTGGCAATCGCTTTGCCCGAAACCCCATCGAACACCGTCAAATATTCAGGCCCCGAAACGATCCGGCCAATCAGGCTTTGCATTAGGCGGCCATCAGCAGTCGGTGTCGATCCCGTTCGGTCCCGCTGATCCACCACGCCTGCCGACTGCCGCCACTCGGCTTTAGGGTCGCCTAGTGTCACCCCGACCCCGTCGATCGTACCATCGGCGGTCTTGAGCATAAGTTCCGCCTTTCCATTCCCGTCCAAGTCGGCAAACACCATCTGAGTATAATGCGCTCCCGAACGGATATTGGGGCCCAAATCGATCCGCCACAGCTGCGTGCCGTCAAGCCGGTACGCGTCGATCAATGTCTCGCCGGTATAGCCGCCAAAGGCATTGTCCTTCGCGATTGATGGTGTCCATTTCAGCAGGATTTCAGGTGTGCCGTCGCCGTCTACATCACCAATCGTCCCGTCATTGGCTGTATAGTCATAGGCCTCCCCGGAGGGCGTAAACCGCCCGACGGGGCGAGACAGGGCAATGTGCAAATAGCCCTGCTCAAGCACGGGAATTTTTTCGTTTACACTCGCCCATGCGTACCGGTCCGCGCTCGCTCCGGATCGATCTAGCCATGTACTCACGTTGCGCGGGCGGGCAATGGCGCGGCCATTTTTGAAGATCGTGATGCTGCGGTTGCGCGCACAAGGCTCAAAACGCCAACTGACCAGGACGCCGTGAGGTGATGGGATCGCGACCGGCCTCGTCTCTGCGACGCGACATTGCTCTGCCTTCGCCTGCACAGCGCTGGCTGCGGCAAAGCCAGCGACTGTTGCAAAAACCCATATTCTGCGACAAATCATCAAAAGTTCCACATAGTGAGTTATCAATCCATAATACGATATTTCTCTTTTCAACCTCGAGTCAATTGGATATCGGAGTTGTCAAAAGGATAATCTTCAATTGGGAGGAAAGACTATGATTTTGAAGGGCCTCAAGACTTTCACGCTATTTGCCGCGTCGCTGCCGGCCTTAGCTTGGGCAACCTCTGCCAATGCGCAAGGTTCGGAAGCACCATCTACCGATGAAAAACGCCCTGAAAATGCTGCGGAAGACGAAATTATAGTCACCGGAATCCGAGCGTCGCTGGCGGATGCTATTGATCGCAAGCGCAGTGCCAGCACAACGGTTGATTCCATCGTAGCCGAAGATGTTGCCAAGTTTCCAGACAAAAACGTCGGAGAATCGCTCTCTCGGGTTACTGGTGTTCAGCTCACTCGAGACTTTGGTGAGGGCGTCCAAGTCTCGATTCGCGGCGTAGAGCCGGATCTCAACCGTGTCGAGGTTAATGGCGCGACGACGCTTGGCCAAGGAACGCGTGGGAATGACTTCCGCGAATTGGCAGCAGAACTGATCAAGTCGATTGACGTATATAAGGGTTACTCAGTTGATTTGACTGAGGGTGGGATCGGCGGCACTGTTGCCATTACAACGCGCAAACCGTTGGAACTCAAGAAGCCATTATTGGTTGTGTCAGCTGCCGGACAAACCGTTGATACAATTGACGGTTGGAAGCCAAGGGGGACGCTGGCCGCAGGAACGAAGTTTCTGGATGGAAAACTAGGCGTTCTGCTGAACGCGACATATGATCGCAACGACACCAAAAGTGATTTCATTCGCAACACGGAATGGGTTAGGCTGGCTGATCTCAATGGTGACGGGCGGCGCAATACGACCAACCCGAACTTCACTGCGATAACGACGCTTGCTGGGTGTAACGCTGTCGCAACTACGGGCAGTACTGGTGCTACACGCGCCGACTGCCAAGCGCAGTTTTTCGACTTCTCACCCCGCATCCCGCGCTACAGCACATGGATACGCAACGACAAGCGCCTCTCGTTGGAGGGTACGGTTCAGGCCGAATTGGCCGACAATCTGACGGCTTATGTTGGATTGCAATATAATGAGCGCAATAATCGGCTGATTGACTATAATTATCAGGTTGATCTTACCGCTGCTTCGCGCATCACGACTGGGTCAAGCGTTACAGTGGACGCCAATGGCAACGTGATTGGCCTGACAACGGCTGGCACTGGCACAGCGACGACGGGGGCTGGGTCGATTATCCTTAGCCAAAAGCGCGACTTTGCCTTTGTTCAGAAATCGACATATTGGACCGCTGGATTTGATTGGAACGTAGGAAATTTGGACGTGACCGGGCTTGCCGTCACTTCGAAGTCGACAACGAATGGAGATACCAACAGCATCGCGTTTTCATCGTCGCCGCGCAGCGTAAGGATCACGCTTGATCCTGTGACGGGCGTTCCAACTTTTGGTTTTCCGGCAGGCTATGACCCAACCGCCACCAGCGCCTATAGTTTCAACGCTGCGGCTCAGGCGACAGGCCCAGCATTGCAGTATCGCCCGACCGAAAGTGAAAACACTGAGGACCAGTTCAAGCTCGACTTTGATCTCGGTATCGACAGAGAATTTCTAAAAAGTCTCGAATGGGGTATCCAATACCGCAAATCCGGGGGGCTTAACTATACAGGCGGCGGCTTCCTCGGCACCGATGGAAGCTGTGTTCCCTTCCGCGAATATAACGATTAACCCCGTTGTAAATGGCAGTGCAGAGAATTTGACCGTGGCCGCGCCATGCACGGGAACTGCGCCAAACCCTGCCCCAACCCTTACACCGATCTGGTCGCCTACCCGATTGGCAAACTTTCTTGCCGGTTCGACAGAGACGACCCCCGGTCCTTTCTACCAGGAACCCGGTTTCTCCGCATCCGGGATTCCGACAGGATGGCTCGCGCCTAACTTCAATCTGGTTTCAGACAACTATAATGTGAGCGGCTTCAATCACGATTGTGTGCGAATTTGTAATGGCGTGGCGCAGATTCCTGCGTTCGCCATCGATGAAAAGATCTGGGCTGGCTATTTCAAAGTCAATATCGATACCGAAATTCTCGGCATGCGGATGTTCGGCAATTTGGGGCTGCGTGTCGTTAACACCAAGGATACGTCGCTGGGATCGAACATCGTCCGCGAACGTCGTCCCTCTACGGCTCCCGCAGGCTTTACAGACGTGACCGTTGGCACTCAATCGCTATCGCTGAAGAGTGAATATTGGGACTGGTTGCCTGCATTCAACTTTGCATTGGAAGCAACGCCCAATGTCATGGTTCGGGCCAACTGGGCCATGGTCATGGCACGGCCTAAATTCACCGATTTGGCCCCCGCTGCCAATTGCCTGTTCGATTTGACCGCAACCGGAATCTCCGACAATATCAATGACGGATGCACCGCCGGCAACCCTTATCTAGACCCTTATCGCGCTTCCGAATGGGACGTCAACGCCAGCTGGTTCCCCAATCGCAACACGGCATTCACCGTCGGCTATTTCCAAAAGAACATCAGTTCATTCATCCTGTCGCGGACTTTGGTCAGGAATGTGAACTTTTTTGGAGACGGGCGACTTTTTGACGTCAACATGCCAATAAACGGTCGCGGTGCCATTCAACGCGGCGTCGAAGTATCGGCGCAGACGTCATTTGATTTTCTCCCCGCACCGCTCGATGGGTTGGGTGCTATTGCAAACTTTACTTATAGCACGTCCAGCAACGTCGGCTTGATCAATCAGCTTACAGGAGAGAGTCTCCCGTTTCCGTTCCTGTCAAAATATAGCTACAATTTGACAGGCTATTACGAAAAAGCCGGTTTCTCTGTTCGCGGTGCCTATAACTGGCGCAGCCGCTATTTAATCTCGGCGGCGGAACGTTCGGGCAACCCTGTATTCCGCGACGCATCTGGCTATCTTGATGGTCGCATTGGCTACACCTTCAAACTGGGACCGATCCAGAAGTTTGAAATTTTCGGCGAAGCCAAAAATATACTGGGTACAGCGGAGCGCTCAACGGCAGACGATATTCGCCTGACCGAACTCGCCTATTCCGGTCGGCGGTTCTTTGCCGGGTTCCGCGCAGCATTTTAATTAATCCGGCCCCTGCGACAAATGCAGGGGCCTGATCATTGGTCCGCCGGTAACTAGCCTGTTGGCAAGCGGCTGAAAGGAGCGTTAGACGATCCCATGTTTAGTCGCCGGTTCTTTCTTGCTTCAACCGCGATGGCGAGTCTGACATTGCCGTTCACAAGACCGGCATTTGCCCAGACAAAGCCTTTTGCTCCAACACGGCCACAATCGACCGTTTCATGGATAGACAGCAAAGCCCCTGAGCGCGATGAAGGGCAGGTATGGGGGCAGCCATGGCCTCGTGGGACCCGGTTTTCCGATAACGGATATAAGCTGGTTGACGAAAAAGGACGGGCGACCGCACTGCAAACTTGGCCGCTGGCATATTGGCCCGATGGTTCGATTAAATGGACCGGCCATGCACTGGCCGCAGGGGCGCTTCTGGGCGAACAGGCGATGGTGGTGCCCGGAAAGGTGCGACACACCGACAACGTCATTGTCCGCAAAGGCACGTCAGTTACCGTCGAATGTGCCGGGGTCATTTGGACCATTCCTCCAACCGGGCATCTGGCGATTGGATCGGCAACCATTTCTGGCCGCGAAGTGCTGCGCGATGTTCGTCTTCTCGCCACAGCACAAATGGGGTCGGATGACGATTTAGCGGCCCACGCCGATGCCGAGACGCTGCCATCGGAAGTCACTTCGGTATTCGTGGAGCAAACGGGGCCGCTGCGGGCGGTAATCCGAATTGAGGGGCATCACAGCCTAGCTGGGGCCATGCTGCTGCCCTTTTCTATCCGCCTTTACTTTCATGCTGGTTCAACTTGTGTGCGGATCGTGCACAGCATGATTTTCGATACCGATCCGGAGCGGGTCTTTCTGCGCGGTCTCGGACTGCGTGCAACCGTTCCGCAGCGGGATGCGCTCCATGATCGCCATATCCGATTTGGGGGAGAAGAAGGCGGGCTGTGGGCCGAAGCCGTTCGTCCTCTGACCGGACTGCGCCGCGATCCGGGTGAAGCGTTTCGCGCAGCCCAGATAGCTGGGCGTGCCACACCACCGCTTGAAACAATGACGGCAGCGGTGCGGAATAATCTGGAATATGTGCCCGCATGGGGCGATTTTATCCTGTCGCAACCCAATAGCGATGGCTTCACTATTACCAAGCGAACCAAGGCAGGACATGGCTGGATCGAAGTTGACGGTGGACGGCGCGCGCCCGGCTTTGGCTCTATCAGCGGTCCCGGCGGCGGCGGCGCCTTGTCGCTGGGCGATTTCTGGCAACGTGCGCCCGTCCAGCTCGACGTTCGCGGCGCGGCAACGGATGCGGCAGAGATTACCGCGTGGTACCGCGCCCCCGATGCGCCTGCCATGGACCTCCGCTTTTATCACGATGGTCTGGGGATGGACGACTATTTCCGCCAGAATAAAGGCTTGGACGTCACTTATGAAGATTATGAACCCGGCTGGGGAACCGCCCAAGGCGTCGCCCGGACCACCGAGTTCAGACTTTGGGCGCTGCCCGCTACCCCTGATCGCACCACGCTGAGCGCTATGTCAGAATTGGGGGCAAAGCCGCCCCGGATCGTCGCAACGCCGCAGTCGATCCAGCAAGCCGGACTGTTTGGCATCTGGTCTTTCCCCGAAAACGGCAACGCAGCGCATGCACCGTTGGAGGCCCGAGCGAAGCGCGAACTCGACTTCTTCATCAACCAAGTCGATCAGCGCCGATGGTACGGGTTTTGGAATTACGGCGATGTCATGCATTCTTATGACAATGACCGCCATGTTTGGCGCTATGACATTGGCGGATTTGCGTGGGACAATAGCGAGCTGTCGACAGATTTGTGGCTTTGGTACTCCTATCTGCGGACGGGGAGGGCAGACATATTCCGGATGGCAGAGGCAATGTGCCGCCACACCGGAGAAGTTGATGTCTATCACAGCGGTCGCTTTCGCGGCCTCGGTACCCGTCATGGGGTGCAGCACTGGAGCGACAGTTCAAAACAGCCCCGCATCTCCAATGCCGCCTATCGCAGGATCTATTATTATTTGACCGCAGACGAACGCACGGGTGACTTGATGCGCGCACTGCTCGGTTCGGAAGAGCGATTGGCTGAAGTGGTGATCGAGCGCAAGGTCGGCCATGTTGCTGCGCCAGGCAGCGCACGCGAAGCCCCGCCTGCCGGTCAGGTCGAGATGTCCTTTGGCACTGTTTGGGGGTCGTTGCTGGCGGCATGGCTGGCCGAATGGGAACGCACCCGCGATCCGCGCTGGCGCAAGCGGATCGTCGCCGGGATGGAATCGATCGCGGCCTTGCCGCAACAATGGTTCGCAGGTTCTGCTTTGTATGACCTCAAGAGCGGCCGGTTCACGGGGCAGGGCACATCCGTCGACATCAGCCATCTGAACGGGGCCTTTGGCGTGTTTGAAATCCATGCCGAACTGCTGGAACTGCTCGACATGCCGCAATATCGCGAAGCGTGGCTTGATTATTGCGAGTTCTATAACGCGCCGCGCGAAGAATTTGAACGCAAGACGGGTGCAGCATGGAAAGCGCGCGGGTTACGCCAAGGGCATTCCCGCTTCACCGCCTATGCCGCCGTCCAGCGTAAGCGTTCCGATCTGGCGGCGCGCGCCTGGGCAGAGTTCACTGGCCAAGGGGACCGAGCGGACCGCCGCGCAGCCGAGCTTCCACGCAAGGTTTCGGGCGCAGACGTGTTGCGACCGGTAGACGAAATTATCGGCATTTCGACCAATGATGCAGCCCAATGGGGCCTTGCCTGGCTGCAACTTTCCGCGCTGATTCCGGATACTCTGCCGCGACCCTGAATGCTGGACAGCACGTTTGTATTTTCATATTGTATACTTAAAACCCATAATACGAAACTATTGATGAAGAGGATGAGCGAATGGCGAACCAACAAGCCCAGCGTCCCGTGCGCCTGATCAATTTTCTGGCTTATGGCGGAAATGATATTCTGGGTGCGGGCTCGATGGCGGTCATTTCTGCCTGGGTGCTGATCTTCTACACGCAGTTTTGCGGGCTTTCTGCAGGGCAAGCAGCGTTGATTTTTGCGACAGCGCGCATCCTTGATGCTATCGCCTCGCCGCTGATCGGGCATCTGTCGGATCATTTTGGACAGACCTGGCTGGGCCGTCGCTTCGGACGCCGCCGGTTCTTCATCCTCGCGGCCATTCCGCTTTTGCCAAGCTTTGCGCTGATGTGGCTGCCCGGGATGGACTTCACTTATTATCTGGTTAGCTATGTGCTGTTCGAACTCGTCTATGCGAGTGTGATCATTCCGTATGAAACGCTGGCCGCCGAGATGGCCAGCGATTATTCGACCAAAGCCAAATTTGCCGGTTATCGTATCCTCTTTGCGCAGGCCTCGGCAATTCTTGCGGGATTCCTGCCCCTCTGGCTGATCGAATGGCTCGGACGCGACAGCGCGGACACGTTCTTCTATATGGGCTGCTTTTTTGCCGTGCTTTTCATGCTCGCAGCAGGCACGCTGTACATGTTTAGTTGGGAACGCAATCCCGCCCCGATCATGCCCGCGCGTGACAAGCAAAAATCGCCATTTATCCAACTCTATCGTAATCTGACCTCAACTTTGCGCATTCGCGCATTCCGGCTGCATCTGGGATTATATTTGGGCGGCTATATCAGCCAAGATGTGTTCAACGCAGCGTTCACATTTTTCGTCATCTACGCGCTAGCGGGATCAACGATGATTGCCTCGGGGCTGCTTGGCACAATGTATATTGTCCAGTTCGTCGCAGTCCTAATTGCGATACAATTTGCGCTGCGTTCCAGCCCCGCTTTTGCCTATCGCCTTGCCGCGACGAGTTTCGCCTTCGGGGTCATCGCCCTATTGGCGCAATGGAAATTCGGCATCACAGCCTTGGCCTGGCAAACATGGATCGCCATTGGATTTGCCGGGCTTGGGCGCGGGGCGCTCAACTATATTCCTTGGGCAACTTACAACTATATGGCGGATGTCGACGAAATCGTCACCGGCGCGCGGCGCGAAGGCAGCTTTGCCGGGGTCATGACCTTTGTGCGTAAAGCCACCCAAGCGCTCGCCGTTGCCGGGGTTGGCCTATTGATGGACGCTGGCGGATTTGTGTCCAAAGCGGAAACGCAAAGCGATTCTGCACTTAACGTGCTGGCGTTGATCCTCGGCATCGGCACGATAGGTGTGTTGATCGCGGGTGTGATCGTCTCGTTCCGTTTCCAGCTTGGACCCAAAACCCACGCGATATTAATGGCCGAAATTGATCACTTGAGGAGCGGTGCGCGCACGCCAACGTCGGATCAAAGCCGCAAGGTGGTGGAGGAACTGACCGGATGGAAATATGATCAGCTATGGGGAAATAATCCAGTGGGTCGGTAGAGGTGCGCGTTTGTCATGGACGGTTTGGAGTTGTCCGCGATTCCGACAACATCGCTGATTGGCGCCAAACTGAAATGCAGCCCTGACCTCCGCGCTTTGGCGATTGGCGTGTGGAGCCAACCCGCGCAACCCGGAGCGTGCAGGTAAAGACGCAGTTGCAGCGATGATGTTCGATTTGTGCGTGCTCGGTCCGTCGCTCTTCACGATGACCTTCAATTACCGGACTAACCCGAACAACGCCACATCGTCCCTGATCGCAGTGCCGATCGGCATGGCAATCTTGCTGCTATTTGAGACTAGCCTCAAAATATTCTGGGCCTATTGCACCGCTTTCGCGGGAGATGACGTCGACTGCGATGTCGGCGACTTCGTGTTTGCGCGGCTACTGGCCCTTAGTATCGATCAGAAACGCGTTCGACAAAACTCCTCATCTCGGTGTCCATCAAGCCAACTGCAGGGCAGCATGCCAAGACTCTGCGGGCAATGAAATGATGTACAAACGCCACTCGCGCTGCCACATGCTAGGTCACGTTCAAGCTGCAACAACCTGCACGGAACCTTAATTTATTCTAAACAGTTCCTGCACAGGCAAATTATGTCGATAATTAATAATAAATATCAACATTATACAGGTCTGAGGTCATTAGTTCACCATGACAGGTGTGTGTTGTGAGGCTTTGCGCTGCGAACCTTGGTGCGCTTCCTGCGAGCGTCGCTCGCCCGGGATATGACCGTGACACGCGCGGTATCGGCATTGTCCATTTCGGCATTGGCGCGTTCCACCGCGCCCATATGGCGATGTATACAGACGACGCCATGGCAGCGGACGTAGGCGATTGGGGCATCCTCGGCGTATCGCTGCGCTCAGCAAGTGTGGCCTTTCAGATGAATCCCCAGGATGGTTTGTATACTGTCACTGAACGGTCAGTGTCTGGGAGCAAGTCGCGCCTGATCGGTGGAGTGAAGCGCGTTGTTCTGGCGGATTTCGACTCAAGAGAAGTCGTCGACGCAATCGCTGCATACACGACAGAAATCGTGAGCTTCACAATTACTGAAAAAGGATATGGCCGCGCGTCCGACGGGACTCTCGATCTTGATAGCATCAATGACGCATCGATTTATCCCTATCTTTCCGGCGCGTTCCGGCAACGGAAAGAGTTTGGCCTGAACGGGCTTACACTGCTCAGTTGTGACAATCTGGCGAACAATGGCGCGCAATTGAAGCGGTTGATTGGCGAATATCTGACATACGCCGCACCTGACTTAGTCGACTGGTTCGAGAGCGAATGCACATGTCCCTCCACAATGGTGGACCGCATTGTGCCAGCCACCACCGACAGCGATAGGCAAGAGATCGAAGCGATGCTCGGCATGCGCGACTATGCAGCGGTTGTCACCGAACCCTTCAACCAATGGGTGATTGAGGATAATTTCGTCGGCCTGCGTCCGGCATGGGAACGGCATGGCGCGCAGATCACGTCCAATGTCCACGCCTATGAAACCGCCAAACTCCGCATGCTCAACGGCGCGCATTCGGCGCTGGCCTATCTGGGGCTGCAGCGCGGTCATGAATTTGTGCATCAGGCGATTGCTGATCCCGCCCTCGCGCTGATCATCGACAGGCTGATGCGAGATGAAGCCGCGACCAGCCTCACCCCCGCCCCGGGCCAGGACCTCTCGGCCTATGCCGACGCTTTGACTCTCCGCTTCAAAAATCCCGCGCTCAATCACCGACTGATCCAGATCGCGATGGATGGCAGCCAGAAAATCCCGCAGCGGTGGTTGGACACTTTGGCCTTCCATCAGCAGCAAGCTCGGCAATGCCCGGCGATCCTATCCGGGATAGCCGCGTGGTTGCGCCACATGCGCGGCGATAACGGGCCTGTCGATGACCCAATGGCAGCCATTCTCAAGGCAAAATGGGATGAGGCAGGAACGGTCGGCATTGTGCCGATGCTCTTCGGCTCCGGCGGACCAGTGGCAAGCGATTGGATTCCGAGTGAAGCCGATCAGGACGCGATCACCGCCGCTTTGAATTGAAGGACATGGACAATCGCAAGGCTTTGACCGGACTATTACTAACGGCCTGTGCCGCACCGCTTCTTGCAGTACCCGCCCAGCCTGAGCTCGGCACCCTCAAAGGGCTGCGCGCCAAAGTGCACACACAAGCCCCCCCCATTGCAGCGTCAAGCTGACCGGATTTGCCCTGCGCGGCGGTGTTTCAGGGGCGTTAGACTGGGGCAGGAAAAGCACTTTCGTGCCAGCTCGCAATTGGCGCGAAAAAAGAAGCTTTGCCACATCTGGATATTCACGTCGCTTTGCCGCGACTGAACGAACGGAAGGTTTCTTGGACGGAGCGAGCCGGATCGAAGGTCCAGAAATTTTGCGAACCTACGCATCAGATTTCCTTGGGTCATGCACTGACATGAGCCTTGTTGATGCAAACTCAGTCATTGCCACAATTTGGGAGCTCTTTATGTTGGCAGACAGCCGGCACGGACAACGCAAAAAAGGAACGGGTTGGCGCACAGCCATCAGCCAGACAAACCGACAGCTCGCGCCCATGTGAGAAACAGCTCTGGCCACGCCTCGACCGGCTTACCAATTGTTTTACGCAATCCAAAGCCATGCCCGCCATGCGTGAAAAGGTGGGTTTCGACCGGGATGTGTTTGGCTCTTAATGCAGCGCGCAACTGAAGTGCGTTTTCAACCGGCACCACATCATCATCCTCGGCGTGGAGAATGAAGTGTGGAGGCGCACTGGCGGGAATGTTTAAATGCGGGCTAAGGGCGCGTTCTGCTTCGGGCTTCGCATCGGCGCCAATCAACTTGTCGCGGCTCCCGGCATGAGCATTGGGCGCAGACATGGAAATAACCGGATAAATCAGCGCGGCGACAAAGGGACGCGCAGACAGACTATCGGCTTTGTCCACCGCCGCATAGACCGGTACCGCAAAACGCGCTGCAAGATCAGCGCAGGCATGGCCGCCCGCGGAAAAGCCCATCGCAGCAACGCGTTCGGGATCAATGCCGTAATCAATCGCACGATGGCGGATCAGGCGCATTGCGCGCTGGGTATCCTGCAAAACAACATCAGGGCCAGCCGCCCAGCCTTCGCCGGGTAAGCGATAGAATAGAACGAACACTGTGAAACCGCGTGCTGCCAACCAACGCCCCATTTCATAGCCTTCTTTATCGACAACTACCCAGCGATAACCTCCGCCCGGCGTGATCAGCACCGCGGCCCCATTGGGCCGGGCGGGACGGAATACGGCCATACGCGGGCGGCTTATACCAAACACAGCGCGGTCGGTCAGTTGCGGGTCGGTTGAGCGTTCATTGACGGTTTCTTTGAGCGACACCTTGGGCGCGCCGGGTGCGGCCTTTGCCCACAGGTCGATCGTCTCGCTGGGCTGCGTCAACCCGGCTGGCAATGGACCGCCCTTTGTTGGTGGAGGGGTTTGCGCCCGTGCCTGCGATGCCAAGCTGGCAGCCAGACTCGCGCCAATTAAAGAACGGCGGTCAATCGCCATAGCCCATATCCTTTGAAAAAACGGTTCTAGTCGCACACCTGAATTTTACATAACGGACAACAAAAAAAGGCCGGCTCCCTGCATCTGGAAACCGGCCCGGTCAATACAATGCTGAAAACCGCTGTATTTACAGCGTGAAACGGAAGCCGAAAAGAATAGATCTGCCTGTGTGATGGTATGTCACCGGACGGTTGCCGAAATTATCGACATATTGATCCTTATAAGCATCGGTCAGGTTGATACCTTCTAGAGTAAATTTGATCTGGTCGGTTAGTGCATAGCTCATTGCCGCATCGACGTTGAAAGAGCTGTTTGTGCCTTCCACGTCGTTGCCGTTTTGACCCGGTACGCGGGTCAGAAATTTGCTGCGATAGGCCCCCGAAACACGCGCGCTAAATTTGGAATCCTCATAGTAAAGCGTTGCATTATATGCATTTTTCGAAAGGCCAGTGAGCTGTTCGAGTAGCGGCGCGGCGGTTGTGCCGTAATTTACTTCGGAATCGATCAACGTAAAATTGCCGATAAACCCAAAGTTTTTCAAAATGCCTGGCAGGAAGAAAAATGGCTGTTGGTACTGAATTTCCAACCCTTTTAGCTTCCCACCTTCACCGTTTATGTTGCGCGTGACGGTATAGATGTCGTCGACCGAAGACGGCGTTCCGACAAGAATTTCAGGATCCAGTCCCAATGCGGTGAATGGAACCGAGCTTGTGGTCCGGGTCACAAAAGTACCGATTTTCTTATAGAATACGCCAAAGGAGAGCAGCGATTCCCGTGCGAAATACCATTCTACGCCCAAATCATATGAGTCCGCGCGGAAAGGAAGAAGCTTTGGATTGCCAAAAGTAATGGTCGAACTGAACGGGTTAAACGCACCGCCTGGGGTCAAGCTGTTAAGCGTAGGCCGCGCCATTTGCTTGGCAAATGCTGCACGGATCAGCAACTTGCTAGACGGTTCAATGGTGAGCGCAAAAGACGGCAACAGGTCTTCATAGCTGTTGGTACCCGAAATCGGTACGATTTGCGTGGGTGCAACCAATGGTCCAGCGCCATCGGGGTCGGGCCCAGTAGTTTCTGTCGTCAGTCCATTTGCCAAAACTTTGGTATGAACATATCGCATGCCGCCCACGGCGCGAATATCAACCGGTCCCAGATTGCCCTTCAAGCTCGTCTGAAAGAAGGCCCCTAAATCATCTTCGCGTACATCATTCACCGCATCGCGTTGGACGCGGAGAGGGTAGCTGCCGGTATAGAGGCCCGTCGACGCTGCGATCAGATCAATATTGGGTGTGACAAATGTGGTGTCGAGGCCGGTCGGCGCATTAAAGCTGTTGCTGAGCGAGGCTAAGACTGAATTCGCTGCGGTTAGCCGGAATTGCGCGGCGGTCGCCAAAACGGTGTCCCGACGCGATTCATCAGCCGCAAAATCAAAACGCTTCCATGATCCGCCAAATTGCACTGACACATTGTCATTGGGCGCATAATTGAAATCAAGAACCGCAGTTTTGAATTTGTTGATGGTACTTTGCGGTCTATCACGCAACTCGTTCACGACGAAATTGGCCGGATTGGTCACATCGATATTGTAATCGATCAACGGCAAACGGCCGTTCTGGCTAAAATCAATGCTATACCCGTCGACATCGACTGCGTCGGCGATGATCGTCGTTTGGCGCGGAACACGGAAATCGGATTCAGAAATGCCGCCCATTGCGCGTGCGGAAAAATTCTCCGAAATATCCTGTTTGAATTCCAGCGTTGCCTGTTTGAATTCGGTCTTCAGATCGTCGACCCGGTTTTCGATACGGACATCGACGTCATTGAACGTACCACTAAGTAAGTTGCGCGTTGTGGGATCAACCGTCAAAGCAACAACATCGGTCGCACGAATGCCCGTGGCATCGTTGCGGCTAAAAGAAATGGCTTCGAGAAACTGTTCCTGCCTGCTGCCCGAAAATTTTGAATACAGAAGATCAAGGCTGATCATTGTATGTTCAGACGGCGCCGCCTGAAACGCGGCAGTTACACCCAATCGTTCTTGCTCCGACGTCAAAACTCCGTAACGCGGTATCCGCGGGAAGAAAGCTGTCGCGGCTGCGGGAAATGCCGCTTCATTCTGAAATGCATTGCGCAGCGTAAAGCTTTGCGCTGCGCCAGCAGCGGGAACCGGGTTTCCGGCAAAACGAACCGTAGAGAAACCTTCCTCGACGATGTCACGCTTTGTATAGGAAACCGAAAGTGCCGCACCGATCGTCTTTTCCGCATCGGAAAAGCTGATCAGCCCTGCGAAACGCGGATTAATTTTTTTCGCGGTTTCGTTATATTGGCCTTGCGCGGAGATTGCGAGAGTGAAGGGTTCATAATCCAGAGGCCGCCCCGTCGAAAGTTCGACTACCGCGCCAAGTGAACCTTCCTCTGTTTGCGGCACGGGAGATTTTGACACCTTGATGCTACGGAACAGTTCGGACGCAAAAGTATTGAAATCAAAGCCGCGCCCGCGGTTTGTACCACCAGACGCGTCGGTTGATCCTGTCGTTGCCAGCGTCTCCATACCGTTGATGCGGACGCGCGTGAAATCCGGGTTCAGACCGCGCACCGTGATGCTGCGCCCTTCGCCATTGTCTCGGTCAATCGACACGCCGGGAATACGCTGGATCGATTCCGCCAGATTGAGATCGGGAAAATCGGCAATATCCTCGGCTAGGATCATGTCTATCGCGTTCACCGAGTCGCGCTTTTCATTGAGCGCTTCGTTCAAACTGCTGCGAAATCCCGAAACAACAATCACATCATCGTCTGCAGCGCCTTCTACCGCGGTGGCTGCACTGTCAGTTGTTTCTTGGGCATGCAGCGGAGCTGTAGCCAGAACCGCCATGGAGGCCGAACATAGCAAAAGTTTGGCACGCGACGAGGTTAGCTTAGACATCGATCAAATTCCTCCCAGTTTCCGGCAATGACACCGGTGTCTATTCCATTCAAGCAAATCAGCACAATTTTGCCCATCTGCAAATCAAAGGCACAAATTTTTTGTTGCCTTCAATTTCCGCAACCGGTTGCTAAGGCGCGCGATTTTCAAAATTCCCAGAAAACCGCCAAAGTAACCGGTGTCATTTGAATATTGCGATGATCTCCGCTTCATGTCAAGGAGGAGAAATTGGAGAAAGTAGATGAAATATAAGCTGTGGCATTTGGGCATCACCTTTTTCACTGCCATCGGGCTTGGCAGTCCTGCAATGGGCGTTCCGGCTTTTCCGGGCGCTGTCGGTTGGGCCAGTGAAACACCCGGCGGACGCGGCGGCAAAATCATCCGCGTCACCAATTTGAACGCCGATGGACCAGGAAGCTTGAAAGCGGCAATCAAGGCCAAGGGACCGCGAATCATTGTGTTCGAGGTGGCGGGGCAGATCGACTTGGGCAAAACCAGCATCGAGATCAAAGAACCCTTCCTCACCATTGCCGGACAAACTGCACCTTCGCCGGGGATCACGCTCATCAAGGGTGGCATCGATGTAAAAACGCATGATGTAATCATTCGTCACCTTCGTGTCCGTACCGGAGCCGATGGGTCTGCCAAGCGCAGCGGCTGGGAAGCAGACTCTATCTCCACGGTGTCAGCACGCAATGTTGTAATTGACCATAATAGCTTCATGTGGGGCGTAGACGAGAATATGTCTGCCAGCGGCCCACGTTTTACCGGAAAGACGGTGGAGGATTGGAGAGGTGGCACCAGCCGAAACATCACCTTCAGCTATAATCTGGCCGCAGAAGGTTTGGCGGATAGCAGCCATCCCAAGGGCGAACACAGCAAGGGTAGCCTAGTCCATGACAATGCGACGGGAATCTTGTTTTACCGCAACATCTGGGCACATAATGTGGAGCGCAGCCCACTGCTCAAAGGCGGCGCGCAGGCAGCGATGGTCAACAATTTGATTTATGATCCACAAAAGCGGGCGGTGCATTATAATCTGATGGCGCTCGAATGGGCAGGCCAGCCTTATGTGACGGGCGAATTGAGTGCGGTGAGCAATGTGATGCGCGGCGGACCTTCGACTGACGAAGGCCTGCCGTTCCTGATGCTCGGCGGCGATGGCGATTTGCTGTATTACGGTAAAGACAATCTGGCCGTCGACAAAAATGGTCAAACTCAGCCGCAGTTCGGGCGTTACGGTGAAACGACCGCAAAGCTGATCACCGCGAAAAAGCCAGTAAGTTGGTGGCCGGGACTTTCGGTATTGCCGTCGCGCGATGTCGAAACACATGTGCTGGCGCTGGCCGGTGCACGACCATGGGATCGTGACGCGCACGATGTCCGCGTGCTGTTTTTTATAGCCGAAGGGCGCGGTGAGGTGATTGATGATGAGAGCGAAGTTGGTGGTTACGGCGATGTAAAGCCGACTGTGGCTGCATTCATTGAGGCCGATTGGAACCTCGATACGATGGAACCAAAGAGCGGCATTTATCCCGGGCAGAAAAAGGGACCACAAGAGGCACTTTCTCCGCGCGACCGGAGCATGAGGCAATGATTGCCGCCTTCCTGCTTGCCACTGCCGCCCCGGCCATGGTCGTAGTCCGCGAAGAGGATGTGAAGCGCGAGGAGCCGCCGCCGCACGGCGCCATCGGCATGTCCACCGCCTACCGGATCAGTGACGCCGCCCCCGCCCCGCGCGCGATGGAATTCCGCAAACGCGTGTTGCATAAAGGGGCCGCGATCGGCCTCCACCTGCTGTCCCACGACGAGGTTTATTATGTGCTGTCAGGCGAAGGCGAGGTTGCTTCAGACGGTGTGACGCAGCGGTTGAAGCGCGGAACGGCTGCCTATCTTTACAAAGGCGCCGTCGTGGGGATAACGCAGATGGGCAAAAAGCCACTGACGATTATCGTGAGCTATCCCAACAACCAGAAATAGCCGGTTCAAATAATCAGATTGTCATAGACAACAACCCGTTCCCACAAATTTTCGTGCGCGGCGATAAAGGCCTGATGGATCGGATGGGTTTGGTAATTGCGCTGATCATCGAGACTTGCAAACAGCATCGTTTCCACCACGTCAAAACTGGAGTCCACAACATCGCGCGATTCGGTTGACGCTGGCGTGCTGATCGACAAATTTCGCACCTGTGGAATATCACCCAATGTTCGCAGACCCGCAATCAGCGCGGCACGATCCGTTTCGGAGCCGGGATTTTTCAGCCAGAAAAAGGCTTGGTGCAGGATGAGGCCGGGTTCGGCGACGGGAAGTGCGTAGGTCAAGGCAGCTCCTCATGTTCCCGGCTGCACATAGGGGATTTTCGCAAACAATTCGCGCTCCCATTTTCGCGGGTCGTTAATCACGCGACTGGCAGTATCGAACACCATCGTCTGCCGTGCTTTGGTGCCGTAATGTGCCCAGCCCGGATTGCCGGTTTTGGCGAAACGGATAAAGGCGTCCATCATCCTCTCGCTCATTTTGGTTTGGGCAGGCGTCGGATTGGGCAATGTGCCAAACGCCAGCCCGATGTCGTCGGTATGCTTGGCTTGCTTCAAAATCGAGTTGATAGACAAAGGTGTTGTTGCGTCCCGACCTTGCTCGCGCATCGGCCTCCTCGACCTGGCCCCGCCACGAACGCGCGGCGGTGACGATGCGGTGGAAGAGCTGTTCGGGGCTGTCTTCGGGATAACGCGCGCGGAATTCGCTCAACCACCCATTCGGGATGCGCATCGATCCGCATTTCGGGGGCGAGGCGTGCGGCCAGGTTGCTCCAGTCCAGCCCCTTGATCTTGGCATGATCGGGCGGAAAGAAAGCGCGGGTTTCGGCAATGGTGTTGCCAAGCAGCATCGGGATATGCAGCGATTGCGGCGCGGCATCGGGGTAGAAAGGGTGTCTTGCCAAGTTCCGCTCATCCAGCACCGGCCCCATATAGACGCCGCCGCCAAGGATCGGGTCGGTCGCGGAGAGGGCCGCAATCAGTTGTTCGACCGGCGCGGTGGCGGGATCGACTCCCTTCCCCAATTTCTCCAGAAAGGCCTCGGCGCGTTTCGTGGCGTTCAGCGGACCGGACGCTGTCACCTGCTGCCCCGACATGGTGATCGCTTTGTGGAACAAGCCCTTCGCGGCAGGCATCGCCATTAACGTGGCAATTTTTGCGCCTCCACCCGATTGGCCAAAGACGGTGACATTTTTCGGATCGCCGCCAAAGGCCGCGATGTTGCGCTGAACCCATTGCAGCGCGAGGATCAGGTCCAGCTGGCCATTATTACCGCTATCGGGAAACGCGGATCGAGCCGCGCGAGGTATAGATAACCGAGAGCATTCAAACGGTGGTTGACGGTGACGACGACGACATCGCCGCGCGCGGCAAGCTCTGCGCCATCGTTAGCGTGTCTGTTACCGTGCCGGCGGAATAGGCGCCGCCGTGGAAATAGACCATGACTGGCACTGTCCTTGCGGTCCTTGTCCAAGCTTTTGCTATCACGGTGCCCAAATATTCAGGAACAGGCAGTCCTCGGCCTGTTGCAGCATAGCGTTGCCCGCTTGGGGACATGAGGGTCCAAATTCTACTGTCAGCTTGTTGCGATCAGCTTGGCGGCCATGACTGGCGATGCGAAATCGCTCTGGCCGATCGCATAACGGATGCCGTGAAGCCGTAAAGACGTGTCGGACGTAGTCGCTGATTACCAACATATCCGCTTGGACGGACAATTCTGCGACAGCCAGCCGTTGGCCAATCCAGTTCCGAACAATGGCATCGCCGACTTAAAGTCACCGCCCCTGAGGGGAGAAGCGAATCAGGGAAATTGGCAACATGCTCAAATACCGAAGGCTGTGTTTTGTCGAGACAGACTCCTATCGCCTGTCACCACTCGGCCCTGAAGGTGGAGTGGGCGGCATTACCGCCGGACATCCAGCCCGCCTGCATGGAATGCGTCAATATCCGCCTGCCGGAACAGGCTGGCATCCCCCGGCAGTGAATGTTTCAAACACGTCAGTGCAAGGCCGCTTTCCGCCATAGCCTTCGCGTCGCCGCCGCCCAGATGCGCGTGGAGCACGCCAGCGGCAAAGGCATCGCCCGCGCCGATGCGGTCGACAATGCCGGTCACGTCAATTTCATCGGTCTGATGTCCGCTTGACCGCAGATCAACCCGTGCGGCAATGCGGTGATGGTCGGCGCTCACGGTGTGCCGCGCGGTGGAGGCGATCAGTTTTAAATCGGGGAAAGCGGCAAAGCCAGCCTCCGCTGCCTCGCGCCGCCGGTCTGCGCCATCGCCGGAAAAATCTTTGCCCAACACCAGCGACAAATCACGGTGGTTGCCAAACAATATGTCGGTCATGCCGATCAGTTCGGAGAGAACGCCGCGCGGATTGCTGTCCCAAGCCTCCCACAGCATTGCGCGGTAATTGCCGTCAAACGACACGGGCACGCCCAGCCGCTTGGCCGCACGTGCTGCTGCCAACGCCGCTTGCGATGATGCCGGGCCAAGCGCGGGGGTTATGCCTGAAAGATGGAGCAGGCCCGCTCCGGCGAGCAACGCGTCCCAATCAAAATCGTCCGCCTTGGCTTGAGCGAAACTGGAACCCGCCCGATCATAGACAATCTCGGAAGCCCGCAATCCTGCGCCAACGGCCAAGAAATACAGCCCCATCCGCCCCGCTGCGGTCGACACGCCCGAACAATCAACGCCCTGTCCGCGAATGGCGGCGACAGCGCCGCGCCCCAAGGCGTTGTCCGGCACCACGCTTGCCATCCGGCATTCATGCCCCAGATTGGAAAGGCCAATCGCAACATTGGCCTCCGCCCCGCCAACGTGGAGGGCAAGGCTGGGTGTTTGCATCAGAAGTTCGTTGCCGGGCGCGGTTAGCCGGATCAGCAGTTCGCCAAAGAAGATGATGGGTTTGGTCATGCAGGAAAGCTAGCGCGCCAACCAGCCGCCGTCCACTGCCAGCACTTGCCCCGTGACATAATCCGATGCAGGGGCGGCAAGAAACACGGCCGCCCCGGCAATATCCTCTGGCTGTACCCCAGCGCCCCGTTGGGATGCGTTCAAGTATTTGCCGGTTGCGCGTTTCATCGCCCTGCAAAGCCGCTGTATTGTTGGTGCTGATGTAGCCGGGCGCAATCGCATTCACTTGCACACCCTTAGGTGCCAGTTCGTTCGCCATCGCTTTGGTCACGCCGCCGACGCCGGATTTCGCCGCCGCATAGCTTGGCACGCGAATGCCCCCCTGAAAAGTGAGCAACGAAGCGATGTTTATGATTTTGCCTGAGCCACGCTCTGCCATATGCCGCGCGGCGGCCTGCGACAGGAAAAACAGGGTTTTCAAATTGGTGTCGATCACCGCATCCCAGTCGGCCTCGCTAAATTCCAGCAGATCGTCGCGGCGGATGATCCCGGCATTGTTGACGAGAATGTCGATCCGCCCCAACCCGCCAAGCGCCTCATCCACCACGCGCTGCACCGGTTCGATCGAGCCAAGATCAGCCTTGATGTTGACTGCCTTGCGCCCCGTTGCCCCGATCAGGCCGAGCGTTTCTGTCGGTTCGCTACGGCCAGCGACAGCCACATCGGCACCGGCCTGCGCCAAGGCTACCGCAATCGCTTGCCCAATGCCGGTATTGGCACCAGTGACGAGCGCAGCCTTGCCCGCAAGATCAAAGGAAATCGCCACCGGGTCTTACAACCCCTTCAGATACGCGACGATGTCGGTATCGGTCGCGTTGGCATAGAAATACTCCGCGAAACGCTCACCGGCGATGGCGGCCTTCAGCAAATCCTGATCGACGTTCTTCAAGACGGTCAGCATGTCGTTGCACGAAACGGCTTTCATATCCTTCAATATGCTGCGGTTTGCCGCCATGAAATGCGCGCGTTCTTTGGGATAGCCAGCGCCACCTTCATTCTCGAATATTTTGCGGTAGCAATCCTGAAGGTTCAGTTCGGCCGCCCAGCCAAAGCCTTTGGCATAGGGCATCGACATAGCATTGCCGTCGTTGATCTGGCTGAAAAGAAAGGCATCGGTCGGGTCGATCACCAAGCCGCAGAACACGCCTGGCATTGCATTGCACGCCAGCATCGATCCCATACCTGTGCCGCATCCCGTGACGACAAAATCGGCTGCGCCAGAGTTTAGCAAAATGCCCGACAACAAGCCGTTCATCACATAGGTCAACGATGCGGTATCTTCAGCGGAATACATGCCATAATTGAAAACCTGATGGCCCAGCGGCTCGGCAACGGCGGTCAATGCATCGTTGATGATGCTGTTCTTTGCGGCCTGGCTGTTTTCGGTAATCAGCGCGATCTTCATAAATTCCCTTTCGTGTATATTTTGACGCCTAAGGTAACCGGTGTCATCAATCAAAGCAAGTTCAGCTTTTGGGTGATGCAACCGATCCGCGGCGAATGAGTGTTGACAAAAATTCGGATGGCTCGTTGTTCAAATCGATCTCGCCGACGGCGCCCGCGATCAGCTTATGCGCCGCTGAACGCCCCATTGCGACAATCGGCCAACGTACAGTGGTGAGTGGCGGCCAAACGCGCGCGGCAATCGGTGTGTCATCGAAACCTACAATCGATAAGTCTTCGGGAACCGAAATTCCGCGAACACGGGCGGCATACAACACCGCCGCCGCCATTTCGTCATTTGATGCAAAAATCGCGGTGGGGCGCGGCGAAAGATCCAGCAGTTGTTCGGTGGCCGCTAGCCCCGATTCAAAGGTATATTCACCCTCTGCCTTGTGGCTGCGCGGCAGCTTAATTCCAGCCTCTGACAGAGCTTCTTCAAAGCCAGCAAGCCGTTCTGCCGCCGAACGGAAACCCTGCGGCCCCGTCACCACGGCAATATTCCGGTGGCCTTGTTCGATCAGGTACCGCGTGGCATCGCGCACTGCGTCACGGTCGTTAGAGGCGACCATATGGTGGCTATCGTCAATGACGGCAGATCCCATGCGGACATAGCGGCACCCCGCTGCCTCACACATATTGGCGACCGCATCATTTTCCGAAATCGGCGGCAATATGACTACACCGTAAAGCCGTTGCCGCACAATAAATTCACGCATATCCTCGACAAGTGTCGGCGAATTGCGGTTTACTGGTTGCACCACCATAGCGAATTCGGTGTCGCGCAGCCCATCCAATATACCCTGCTGCATGTTGAGGATCATCTGTGCGTTCGGATTGTCATGCACCAATCCGATCAGGAAATTTCGCCCCAGTGCCAGCGCGCGCGCCTGCGGATTGGGCACATAGCCAAGCTCTGCGATAACAGCCTTTACCTTATCACGCGTTTCGCCGGTCAATTGGGCCGAATCGTTGATCACGCGGCTGACGGTTTTTTTAGAAACCCCCGCAAGGCGAGCAATATCGTTAATTGTCGGTTTCATATGGGCCCCGCAATATCGCTAAATTTTTCGGTGCATAGCAATAAATCACAGGTCCGTCGCCCAAGCTTTCTTGCAAATGACACCGGTTTCCCATAGCAGTGCCCTAATTGGTTTCAAAGAGGGGTTTTTGTGTCAATTGTCGAATCCGAAGCAAAGGCCATTGCAGGCGCTTTCGTTGACGCACGTCGTGCAGGGACGGCAATTGCTGATTATCCCGGTGCAACGCCTGATACGCTGAAACAGGCCTATGCCGTGCAAGATGCGGCAATCCCCTTGTTTGCTGAGGACATTGCCGGTTGGAAAGTGGGGCGTATCAATTCGCCTTGGTTTGAAAAACTGGGTACAACGCGACTATCGGGACCGATTTTTGCACGTAGCGTACAGCTGCTTGCTATTGGAGAAGTGGCTTCTGGTTCTATCTTCAACAATGGCTTTGGCGCGGCAGAGGCCGAATTTGTCTATCGCATTGGAACCACACCCAAAGCTGGGCAAACAGAATTCAGCCTCGAAGACGCGGCGGCCATGATAGACGCCGTTTTCTGCGGCTTTGAAATTGCCAGTTCGCCTTTTCCCGGAATCAACGCGATGGGGCCGCTGATTACCATTTCCGATTTTGGCAATAATAACGGTCTGTTGCTTGGCCCCGAAGTCCCAGATTGGAAAAATTCTGGGATTGAGGAATGGGAGGTTTCTACCGTGATCGATGGATCGCCGGTTGGAGCGGGTAAAGCCAGTGCCTTCCCCGGTGGACCGATGGAATCGGTCCGTTTCCTGATTGAAAATCTGGTGCAGCGCGGGCTGCCCGTAACGCCCGGATTGTTGATTTCTTCGGGCGCGGTTTCGGGCGTGCATGACGTTTCCGCCGGACAGTCGGTCGAATCGCGCTTTGGTGATTTCTGCAATATGCGGTGCACGATTGCCCATGCAACCGGCTGACTGAATTTTTGGGAGGGGAGAGGCAGATGAGCATTCAAGATGTGGCGCAAGCAGCGACAAAGACAGGCCGCTATCGCTGGTCGATCGTCGCGCTTTTGTTCTTTGCAACGACGGTCAATTATATCGACCGAACCATGCTCGGACTTCTCGCTCCCGGTCTTGAAAAAGAGCTGGGCTGGAGCGAGAATGATTATGGCAACATCGTAACAGCCTTTCAGTTTGCCTATGCCATGGGCTTTCTTTTGATGGGATGGTTGATCGACCGGTTCGGGCCGAAAATCGGCTATAGTATTGCCATTTGCATCTGGACTATCGGCCATGTCGCTCATGGCTTTGCCGGATCGGTGGCGAGTTTCATGGCGGCCCGCGTGATCCTTGGCGTCGGCGAAGCGGGGCATTTCCCCTCTGTCGTGCGCGCCAGCAGCGAATGGTTCCCGCAAAAAGAACGCGCTTATGCCATCGGCTGGGTAAACAGCGCGACCACGATAGGCGTGATCTTGACTGCGCCGACGCTGGCGCTGTTTATGCGGATCATGGGCTTTGACTGGCGGATGACCTTCATCGTCACTGGGCTTTTTGGTGTCGTGCTTCTCGGCCTGTGGTGGCGGCACTACAGCAATCCGCGCGAAAGCGGCAAGGTGAGCGAGGCCGAACTCGCCTGGATCGAACATGATCCTCCCGAAAAGATCGAGAAACTCGGCTGGGGCAAAGTTGTCACCACGCGCGAAGCTTGGGCCTTTGCCACCGCCAAATTTCTGACTGACCCTGTCTGGTTTCTGATGCTGTTCTGGCTGCCCAAATATTTCAGCAGCACTTATAATGTCGATTTGAAGGTCGTGCTGTTGCCGATGATCGTGATGTATTTGCTGTCCGACGTCGGTAGCATCATGGGTGGGTGGCTATCGTCAAAACTGATCCAAAGCGGCAAAAGCGTGAACTATGCACGCAAGTTTACCGCGATCGTTGCAGGCTGTTGTGTGCTGCCGTTGCTGTTCGTTTCGGGCCTTGAAAATATCTGGCTGGCGGTGTTGCTGATCGGCATCGCGCTTGCCGGACATCAGGCTTTTTCGTCGAACCTGCTGTCGATCCCGCCCGATATGTTCCCCAAACGCGCGGTCGCTTCGGTGATTGGCCTCGGCGGATTTTGTGGCGGTATCGGCGGCATGATTATGGCGAAATCAACCGGGCTGGTGCTCGATGCAACGGGCGGCAATTATACGGTGATATTTGCCGCGTGCACTGTGACCTATTTCATCGCCGTTGGCGCGATCCACTTGCTCTCGCCAAAACTGGCCAAGGTCGAAGTCGAATAGAGCGCGCATGGAAAGACGTTGGATCATTGCCAACGAGGCCGACAATGTTGCCATGGCGCTGGTGGAATTGGCAGCGGGCGAGGTGGTCGCCGATATCGTTCTGACCGAAGCGATCCCCGCCGGGCATAAGTTCGCGATCAAGACCATTGCCAAAGGCACACCAGTTATCAAACTGGGCCACAGCATCGGCATCGCCAGCACCGAAATCGCGCCCGTCAACCATGTCCACGAACATAATCTGGAGTTCGCAGGCGGTGTGGATCGCAGCGCCATCGGTACGGACATCCGCCACCCCGCAATTCAACAGGCAAGCTTTGACGGCTATGTCCGCGCCGATGGCCGCGTCGGCACGCGCAACTATGTGGGTGTGCTGACCTCAGTCAATTGCTCGGCGACAGTTGCCAAACGCATCGCCGCACATTTTAACTCCGAACAGCTCGCTGCCTTTCCCCATGTCGATGGCGTGGTCGCTTTCAGCCATATGTCGGGTTGCGGTATGGCCAAATCGGGGCGCGGGATCGACAATTTGCGCCGCACCATAGCGGGCTATGCCAGCCATCCCAATTTCGCCACTGTTCTGCTGGTCGGGCTGGGTTGCGAGGTCAACCAGATCGAACCGCTCTTGGAGAGCGCGGGGTTAGTAACAAGCGAAAGCCTGCAAACGCTCGGAATTCAGGACGCAGGCGGCACCATGGCGGCAATTGAAGCCGGGATCGCGATGGTCGAGGCGATGCTGCCCACCGCAAACGCCTGCACCCGCCAGCCGGTTTCCGCTGAGCATTTGACCATCGGCCTGCAATGCGGCGCGTCGGACGGCTATTCCGCTCTCACCGCCAATCCAGCATTGGGTATAGCAGCAGACATGTTGGTCGGCGCGGGAGGCAAGGTAGTGCTTTCTGAAACGCCAGAAATCTTCGGGGCCGAAGACCTGCTCCTGCGGCGTGCCGCCAACTCGAAGGTTGCACAAGACCTGATCGACCGCTTGGTGTGGTGGGAAGATTATGCCGCGCGCGACGGGGCCAGTCTCGACAACAACCCCTCACCAGGAAACAAGGCGGGAGGAATCACAACCATACTGGAAAAATCCCTTGGTGCGGTCGCAAAGGCGGGGTCGTCGCCTCTCAATGCCGTAATCGATTATGCCGAAGCTATTACTGTAGCTGGACTGAGTTTCATGGATTCGCCGGGCTATGACCCATGCTCAGCGACAGGACAGATCGCGGGCGGTGCGCATCTGATCCTGTTTACCACAGGCCGCGGATCGGTTTTCGGCTCGCTGCCCGCCCCCACGGTCAAACTGGCGTCTAACGCCGCACTAGCGCATGACATGTCTGATGACATCGATATGGATTGCAGCCTCATTCTAGAAGGCAACTCGCTGCCGACCATGGGAGCGCGCATTTTTGACCTTATCCTCGCAACGGCAAGCGGCAAGAAAACCGCGTCCGAACAGCTCGGTTTGGGCGAAAGCGAATGGGTCCCATGGGTGCCCGGAGCAATGTTCTAAACTGGCTGTTATGTTCGTTACTGCAAGTCACTCCCAAATAGAGCTCCTGCTGATCAATTTGATGAATGTAGGGCAGGTTTTATCAGCGCGGCTTGCACGGTAAAACGTCCGCAATCTTGTCGCGAACAGACATGTTGAAATGGTATCGGACCAATAGCTCTTGACTTTATGTTCATTATATGTTCTTATACGTTTGTCAAAAAGGGGGCTCCAAAGACCGCGTTAAGAAATATGAACAGAAACGCCAAAAACGCGATTCCGTGTCAAAAGTGTCAAAAGTCAGTTCGGTGCACGAACGGCTGCATATGTGCGAAAAGCAGGTGAAGCGATGCGACCGAAAACTTGTCGGAAGCGGATGACGCATTAAATAATACGGGCGAATCCTACAGCGCCGCTTGCTGGCGTCGGGCGTATCTTTGGCTTGTTCACTTGCAGGACGTAATTCAATATCGCCTGTGCATCACCTTCGTCTCCAAGGATTGCTTCCATGCTGCGAACGCATAAGCAGACCTTGTCATCGGCCAAGTCGCACCAGATTTGTTTGGAAGCGCGCCGCGTCTTGACGAGTTCGTTGCGGCGCAGTTTGGCAAGTTGCTGACTAAGCGCCGGTTGGCCGATGCCGGTGGCCCGCTTCCTCCGCTATTCTTGGCAATTGCAGTCGACGATCCTTTATTCAAACAGGGCGGGTTAAACCTGATCGACGAATGGCTGAAGGAAAGCAGCCGGACGGAGTTTCACCTCTATTCTGGCGGCAATCACGGTTTTGGAATGCGCCCGCAGGGCACAACCAGCGATAACTGGATCGACCATTATCTCAGCTGGTTGGCCAAGCAATAAAGCGGTGCGGCGGGGGTTAACCCGCCACCCGTTCCGCCTCCAGTTGCTCAAGCGACTTGCCTTGATTGCTCGGCGCCCAATAATATCCGATCACGCCAGACGCCGCGAGGAAGGCCGTCAATATCCATGCGAGCGTACGTAAAGTCGTTCGCGGCCAGCGCCGGAACCGCAAGGCTCCAGATACCCAGTCCCACGCGAACCACGGCAAAGGTTACACCTTGCGCTGTTGAGCGGATGGCGGTCGGAAACAGCTCGGCACTCCACAGCTGGAAAAAGCTTTGCGCGCCAAATCCGCCAGCGATGCCCATGATAACGATATGGATAATGACGATTTCAAGCGTGAACCCAAACACCGCAAGCAAGGCCATCCCAAAAACGTGCATCACCGCAGAAATGCCAAACAATGTTCGCTGGTTTACCTTGTCCGATAACGTCATGAATATCGTCAGGATAGAGATGATGCCGATGCCGAAATAGCTGGCTGGAACCACGGTTTCTGCCCAGGCTGGCAAGTTGTTTTGCTGGATCAGATAGGGCGTGAAAAAGCCGTTATAGCCAGCCCATAGGTTCCATAGGCCGTACATCGAAATCAGGTAGAACATCGATTTCACATACAGAGGGCTAAACAATTCGGCCCAGTTAATGCCCTTTTCTGTATCGGTGCGCCTCGCTTGAGCATCTTCCCAGCGCTGCGACTCTTTCATCCGTGAACGCAAAAAGGTGAGTGCGAGCGCCAGCACGGCAAGATGGGCAAACAACCAACGGATGCCGTCGATCCCGAACGGCTTCAAGAAATAGGCAGCGGTCAACACAACGACCGGCCCCAGATACCACAATACCTGAGCCACACCCGAATGTGCGCCGCGCTTTTTGTCTGGTGCTTGCTCTGCAATCAGCGACCAGCTCGCCGGAATGTCGGCACCGACCGCTAATCCAACAAGTAGAAAGCCGACGATAATCATCCAAGCGGCGTAGGCGAATATCAGAAACATCATGCCGAATGCGTAAAACAGCATATCATATTGATAAATCTTTTTACGGCCATAGCGGTCGCACAACCAACCGCCGATAAAGGCGCCGATCCCGGCTGAAATCGCATTGGCGCTGAACGCAGCGATCAGCCCGATAAAACTATCGGAAAGGCCGTAGATGTTCTTCCAAAACGCTAGCGCGACGGAGCCCGCAACTATCGACCCGGAGTCGATATAGTTGGCGAGCCCCGCCAATATCGTATTGCGCCAGCCTTCTTTGTCACTCGCTGTGGTCAAGGTTTTCCCTCTCCGTCTTGTACCAATATATTTCGGTTTATCGCGTCAATCGACGTCGCGCCGGTCAACGCCATTGCAATCCGCATTTCAGCCTCGATCAGGCGCAGCATATGTGCAACGCCCGCTTCGCCTTTCGCTGCTAGCGCATAGGCCCATGCACGGCCAAGCAGCACGCCCTGCGCTCCAAGCGCGAGCATCCGCACGACATCCAACCCCGACCGCACACCGCCATCGGCCAATATCGTCAAGTCATCGCCAACGGCATCGGCAATCGCGGGTAGCGCCCGCGCGGTGGACGGCACACCGTCCAGTTGCCGCCCGCCGTGGTTGGAAACCACAATGCCATCAGCGCCAAGCTTTGCCGCCTCGCGCGCATCTTCGGCATCGAGCAGCCCTTTGATAATCAGCGGTCCCTTCCATTCGGACCGAATGAAATCGAGATCAGCCCATGTAATCGACGGATCGAAATTGTCGCGCATCCATGCAAAGAAATCTTCGATGCCGGTCTTGCCCTTTAACACGGGCGCAACATTACCCAATGCGTGAGGACGTCCCATGATCCCGACATCCCATGCCCAGGCCGGTCGCATCGCGCCTTGCGCCGTTCTCCGGATTGCGCCTTTCAATCCCGGCGCGCCTGCCAGCCCCGAATGATAATCGCGGTATCGGCTGCCCGGCACAGGCATGTCGACGGTAAAGACCAATGCCGAACATTTGGCCTTTACCGCCTGCGCCATCAATTCGCGCATGAAACTGCGGTCGCGGATCATATAAAGCTGGAACCAAAACGGCGCGCTGGTGCCGCTTTGCACCTCATCCAGCGAACACGCGGAAACCGTCGACAGCGTGAACGGCACGCCTGCTTTTTCCGCCGCACGTGCGGCTTGCACTTCGCCGCGCCTCGCATTTAATCCCGCAAGTCCAATGGGCGCAAGGGCAACGGGCAGTGCCATTTTCTGGCCGAACAATGTGGTCGATACATTAATCTGCGACACATCAGTCAACACCCGCTGGCGCAAAGCGATGTTGCGTAGATCATCGACATTGCGGCTTAGCGTGACCTCGGCATAAGAACCGCCGTCGATATAATCGAACAGGAAACGGGGCAAACGTCGCCGGGCAAGTTCACGATAGTCCAAGGCAGAGGCGGCGATCATGCGGCCCGTTCCTGCCAGCGCGCGGCATAATCGGTCAAATCGTGGTCGAGTGGAAGCACCTTGCGGAGCGTGCCATCGGCTTGCCAATCGGGATTGATAAGCCGCAACGCGCCGAAAGACACGTCATTATGTGCGTTCGCTGTATAGACGGTAAGGTCGGGGCGCTGGGTGGCAAGCGCGCGGACAAACACCTCAGCCTCGGCAAAGCGGCCTTCGACGAGCAAAACCTGCCTCGTGCCGATGAGCGATAACGATGTTTCGGCGACCAATGCAGCGTAGATGCACGTTGCTGCGCGGCGCTGAAACCAATCGTCGGGGCGGTTTATCCAGCGACCTTGACCCTCGGCAAACGGTCCGAAACCGGGCGTGAATGTCGGAAGCAGCATGATGTCAGTGGCCAACACGTCGGAAACAGCGGCCAATAAAGCAGGCTGGTCCGGTTTAATATCGACGCGGCGCGTGTCGATTTCGATTAGCGTTTCAATCTCTCGCCCACCCATGAAACGAGCCGATGGCACCGCTACGCCATAGGCATCAACATTCACCAAACAGTCGCGGTCTTCGGGCAGCGATGCCGGATCAAACACCTTCTGCGCCGAACCGCCCAGCGTTCGCATCGCGACAAACCAGGTGCCGGTGGACAGCACAGTAGCATCATGGCCGGCAATTTCAGCAAAGCCGCGCGCCGCAAGCAAAGCAGCGTTTGAATCATGCAGGCCAGCATAGATATTGGTGGACATTGGCAGACCGGTTTGTGCCGCCAATTCGCGGCGGATCGTTCCAATTACATCGCCCGCCTTGGCAAGCGGTGCAAACATTTTGGCCCATCCGCGTTGCTTTGCCATTGCTGAAAAATCGCAGATAGCAGGATTCCACAGGTCGCTATGGCAGCCAAGGCTGGTCACTTCGCTACGGGCTTCGCCCGACAAAACCCAAGCCCAATATTGTGCAAACGGCATCAGCGTCGCGTTGTAGAATGCTTCGCCGTGCAGGCTTTCGAGCCATTGCAGCTGGCTACCTATATTCAGGCCATCGGGCAAAGCGGGCGACCCTGTGAGAGCGAACGTGTCGCGGCCCTTGCGATACTCGTTCAACACCGCTGCGGGGATTGCGTGCTCATAATCAAGCGGCGGAAACGCGACATCGTCGCCGCGTATCCCAACTACTGCCGCACCATGCGCCACCGGAATAATCGCCTCGACCGGATGGCCAGCAAATCGGGTAAGCGTTTCGATAAACCAATCGCGCGTCGCTTCGACATCCAGTGCGCGGTATTCTAGGGTAATCTTCGGCGAAGTCGGGCGCACGACACGGTCAATCATCCTCCGATCCTTTGACCACAGCGTGACCTTGCTCAGCGTCTTGCCAAAATCGGCAACGATATAAGCGCCTTGGCGCAATGCACTCTCCCAAATGCGTGAATATGATTGATGTCTAGCGAAAATGATTGAATCATGCCAGCAAAAATGTTACCGATATGCTATCTCATTTTCCGCTTAGGGTCGTCATGAACATCCAAACCGCAATTGCCGCCAAGCCAGCCATCCCGTTCGCTATTCCGCATAGCCGTTGGGTGGATGCAGAGGCCGCCTTAAAATCACCGGCGGAGTTATTGCTCTATCGGTCTAACCTGTTGGGCAGCGACCTAACCGTGACGAATTTCGGCGGCGGCAATACCTCGGCGAAGCTGACCGAAACCGATCCGTTGTCGGGCGAAGCGGTTGAAGTGTTGTGGGTAAAAGGTTCAGGCGGCGATATCGGATCGATGAAGCTCGATGGCTTTTCGACATTGTATCAGTCAAAACTTCTCGGGCTTGAAGCGCATTATTCCGGCCCGGATGATGACGACAAGATGGTCGGCTATCTGCCGCACTGTACTTTCAATCTGAATTCTCGCGCGGCGTCGATTGATACCCCTTTGCATTCGTTGCTGCCCTTTGCGCATGTCGATCATGTTCACCCCGATGCGATCATTGCGTTAGCGGCATCATCAGGCGGAGAAGCCGCAACGCAGGAAATTTGGGGTGGCAAGATCGGTTGGCTGGGCTGGAAACGCCCCGGCTATACTCTGGGTGTTCAGCTACGCGATTTTGTCGCGGCCAACCCTGGGCTTGAAGGCGTGATGCTCGCGGGGCATGGGATCATTTGCTGGGCAGAAAGTGCCAAGGCCTGTTACGAACACACCGTCAGCCTGATTGCGGACGCCGCGCGTTATTTGAATGACAAGCTGGGGGAGAAACCTGCGTTCGGTGGCATGGCTGTTCCGCCCAACCCGGATCGCGCCGCATTGGTGGCGAAGCTCGCGCCCAAATTGCGCGGCTTTATGACCGGCGCGCGGAAGAAGGTCGCGCATTGGTCGGATGATGAAGAAGCGTTGGAGTTTGTCGGCTCAGCCGAGTTTGAACGCCTTGCCGCCATCGGCACCAGTTGCCCTGATCATTTCCTCCGCACCAAAATCGCGCCACTCACGCTCGATCCCGGGCGTCTTGATGATGACACCTATCTCGCCGACAAGATCACCGCTTATCGCGCGCTATACGCGGCCTATTATGAGCGCTGCAAGCGCGGCAATTCACCGGCGATGCGTGACAGCAACCCGATAGTTGTGCTGATCCCCGGCGTCGGTCGCATCACCTTTGCCGCCGATAAAACGACCGCGCGGCTGGCGGGCGAATTTTACGGCAACGCGATCAACGTGATGCGCGGCGCGGAGGCGATTGGCGACTATATCGGGCTTGATGAGCAAGAGGCGTTCGATATCGAATATTGGCTGCTCGAAGAGGCCAAGCTGCAACGCATGCCTGCGCCCAAGCCGCTGGTCGGCAAGGTCGCGCTGGTCACAGGCGGGGCAGGGGGCATAGGTGCCGCAACAGCAGCACGTCTGATGGCGCGAAGGGGCCTGCGTGATGCTCGCCGATCGTGACGGCGCGGCGCTCGCCGAAGTGCAGCGCCGGGTTCGCCAAACAGTTCGGCAAAGATGTGATCCGCTCCGCGACGTGCGACGTGACCGATGAAGCGCAAGTGCAGGCCGCGTTCGATGCCTGCGCGCGCGAATTTGGCGGGCTGGATATCTTGGTTGCCAATGCGGGGATCGCATCATCGGCTCCGATTGAAGAAACCACCGTCGAACTATGGCGCAAGAATTATGACGTGCTGGCCGAAGGTTATTTCCTGACCGCACGCTCGGCCTTTCCGCTGATGAAAGCGATGAAGGATCAGGGCGGCGCATCTATCGTGTTTATCGGTTCCAAAAATGGCATTGCGGCGGCCACCAATGCCAGTGCGTATGCCTCCGCCAAGGCTGCGTCTTTGCACCTTGCGCGCTGCTTGGCTTTGGAGGGCGCGCCGTTCGGAATCCGCGTCAACACCGTCAACCCTGATGCCGTCATCAAAGGCAGCAAAATCTGGGACGGCGATTGGCGCAAAGAACGCGCAGGGGCACATGGCATTGACGCGGGCAAGGAACTCGAAGAACATTACCGCAGCCGCTCGATGCTCAAACGTGATGTGCTGCCGTCAGACATCGCCGAAGCCGTCTATTGGCTGGCGAGCGACATGTCTGCGAAGAGCACCGGCAACATGATCAATGTCGATGCCGGTAATGCCCAAGCATTTGTGCGCTAAGGAACGAGATATGGCCACTAACCTCCCCCTTTCCGCCGATCAAATCGCAGACCTTAAACGCCCAGCAAATGGCGGCACTTCAAGACGATTATGATAGTCTGGGCCGCAAGCTTTCGCGCACCGGGATCGAAATCGACGGCATCAAAGCCAAGGTCGCGGCCTTCTCTGTCGCCGTTCCAAGCTGGGGCAGCGGGCGCGGGGGCACGCGTTTTGCCAAATTCCCGATTGCAGGGGAGCCGACCAACATTCACGAGAAGCTGGAGGATTGCGCGGTGGTCAATCAACTCAGCACGGTCACGCCGCGCGTCTCCCCGCATTTCCCGTGGGACAAGGTTTCGGATTACGCCGCGCTCAAGGAAGAGGCCGCGAGCCTTGGCCTTGGCTTTGATGCAGTCAATTCAAACACCTTTCAGGATCAGCCGGGCCAGACGCACAGCTATTCCACTGGCAGCCTCGCCTCTACGCTGGAGGCCACGCGGCAACAGGCGGTTGAGCATAATATCGAATGCATCGAAATCGGCCAGAAGCTGGGTTCCAATGCGCTCACCGTGTGGGTGGGAGACGGCACCAACTTCCCCGGCCAGCAGGATCTGGGCCGCAGCCTAGACCGCTATCTCGAGGCGGCTGCGCAGGTTTACGAAGCCCTCCCTGGCGACTGGCGGATGCTGCTTGAGCATAAAATGTTTGAACCCGCTTTCTACTCCACCGTGATCAGCGACTGGGGCAGTTCAATCCTCGCCGCACAGACGCTCGGGCCAAAGGCGCAGTGCCTCGTGGACCTCGGCCATCACGCGCCGAACGTAAACATCGAACAGATCGTCGCGCGGCTGCACCGCTTTGGCAAACTCGGCGGCTTCCACTTCAATGACAGCAAATACGGCGATGACGATCTCGACAGCGGCAGCATCAATCCGCACCAATTGTTCCTGGTGTTCAACGAACTGGTCGAGGCAGAACTCGATCCGCGTGACGGTTTTAACCCGGCCTATATGATCGATCAGTCGCACAATGTGACCGATCCAATTGAAAGCATGATGTCGTCGCGCTGAGGCCATCGCCGCTTGCTATGCCAAGGCGCTGCTCGTCGACCGCAATGCCCTCCACGCGAGCCAAGACGGCAACGATACGATGATGGCGTTTCAGGCGCTGCGCCGTGCCTATAATGTCGATGTCGCGCCGATCCTTGCGATGGCGCGGGTAGAAGCAGGTGGGGCTATTGATGTTTTGGCCGCTTATCGGGCAAGTGGATATCGACCACGCAAAGCCCAAGAACGCAAAGCTGTCGGGCTGGGCGCGGGCATCGTATGAGCGAATTTGATTGAAACTTCGCGGTGTTTCGCGCATCGATTGCGCATGCACTCCAACGAACGCGAAGATATCATTCTCGGCCTAATCGCCGCCAAAGGCTTCGTCTCGTTCCGCGAGTTAGAGGGGAAAATCGATGGTTCGCCTGCGACTATCCGGCGCGATCTTGAAAGACTGGCCGCTGAGGCCAAGCTGATCCGTGTGCGCGGCGGGGCAAAGGGCGTCGGCGACACTGGAGCAAACGCGCTTGATCAAGCGCACCTTTTGGCGGGCGTTCCGTTCCAGGAAAATATTGGCCTTAACCGCGCTGCAAAAGAAGCCATTGGTCAAGCTGCCGCCGCATATTGCCAGCCCGGCGAAGGCGTGATGATCGATGGCGGATCAACAACGCTGCAAATGTGCCCCCATCTTGCGGGGCTAAACCTGCAAGTGTTGACCAATTCGCTGCACATCGTCTCAGCATTGATAAATCAAACCGGTACACGCGTTCTGGTGCCGTCGGGTGCGGTGTTCCCCGAACAAAGCATCATTTTGTCGGTATTCGGCGAAGATGGCATGCCGCGGTTTCACGCGCCGAAATTGTTCATGGGCGCGGCCTCGATCGGGCCGCAAGGTCTGATGCAGGCCGATGTCGTGCTGGTCGCGGCGGAACGCCGATTGATCGATAGGGCCGACGAGATTGTCGTCCTCGCCGATTCCAGTAAATTTGAAGCACCATCAGGTAATGTGGTGTGCGGCCTTGAAGAAATTGACATTGTCATCACCGACAGATCGATAAACGACAGCACGCATGCGATGCTGACGGATTCAGGCATACGAACCATCATCGTCTAACGTACGCCTAAACAGCGTGTAACAGCCTAGGACGGTACAGCAATGCAGTCACATAACTTAATATTCTTACTGAATGTATCTGCTATTTCCCGAACGATATCGACCGCGCGCTAATCGCGGCGATGGTCAATGGCACGCAGAAAATTCCGAACACCGCAACCAGAGGCAGGTTGGCCGAAAGCGCATAGCCCCCGATCAGCGGTCCGGAAAAGGCACCAATCCGTCCGATGCCAAATGCCCAACCGATGCCCGTTGCACGAACCGCATCGGGATAGACCCGCGCGGCAATGGGGTAGAGTGAATTAAATCCGCCCTGCAACGTGATCCCCATGACGAACGCCGTCGCCAATACGCCAAAGAGCGACATTGAGATACCGCCAAAGATCAAGAACATGCCTGCCGACGCAATCAGCAGTCCGCTGCAAATCTTGCGGATGTCGCGCGTTGTGCCCGCCAGGCTCATTCCCAGCGTGCCGACAAAAGCGCCAAGATTGTAGATCGCGCTGGCAATAATCGCCTGTGTTTCGGGCAAGCCAGCCTCGATCGACAATTTCGTGATCCAGCTGGTGATGAAATACAGCGCCATAAAGCCGCAGATTGTGGCGATCCACAACCTGATCGATGCACTTTTGCGGTCGCCGGTGACGACGGCCTTGATCGGCAATTTCGGGGCATCGGCGGCCTGCGGAATATCCTTTGGAATAATCCACAATACAAACGGTATGGAAAGCAACGAGATAATTGCCGTGGCACTCCAACACGAGCCGCCAGCCATAATGCGGCAACGCCCAAGCGGTGACAAATCCAGTGATCATCGCGCCAATCGGATAGCCGCCTTGCAAAATGCCAACCGCGAAATTGCGATGTTTTTCAGGCGCAGCGCGTGCAGATATCGCAGCGATACACGCCAACACGGTGCCGATGCCCGTGCCCACCAGAAAGCGCGCGGCGACCAGATGCGATAGCGATTGGCATAGCTGCTGACCCACATCGAGGTCGCCATCATCAAGATTGCGGCAACGATCATGTTGCGGCGCCCAACTTTGTCGGCAAGCGGGGCGAAGCCCAAACCCGCCAAGCGCCATACCCGCCAGGCTGGAGCTAAACACAATGGCAAATGAGCGCTGGCGTCAACCGCCCATTCCTTTTGCAGCGTTGGAGCCAGAAACGAAACGACCAGCAAATCCATGCCGTCAATCATGTTGAGCACAAAACACAAAGCGACGATCATCGCCGATTTCCGGGTCCAGATGTTTGTATCGTTGGATGGGAACGTCGCGGCTGTCATGAGGATCATTCCTTGTTTTTATAGACCCGCGGGATCGCGGTGCCGGGCTTGGGCGTTCAGGCGAATGGAGGCGTTGGCTGCGCCATAAGCATCATAACCGCGCCGCTCGACGACTTCGAAGAATACGCGTTTGGCAATCGCGCGGCTGTAGAACTGGAAATACTCGCCCTGATCGTCGCGATCGTACAGAATGTTGAGCGCCGCCATCTGCTCAACGAGGGCGGAGTCGAGGCCAAAACGGGCTTCGAGGTCGGCGTAATAATTGGGGCCGATTTCCAGAAAGGGCAGGCCCGCTGATTTGGCGTGTTCCGCCGCTGTGAAGATGTCGGCGGTGGCAAAGGCGATATGCTGCACCCCTGCGCCGAAGTAATTCTGGATGAAGCGGGTGCTGAGCGCATTGGCGGCCATCGAGCCGTTCAGCGTGAAACGGACCGCCCTACTGGGGCTTTCGAAGGCTTGACTGTAAACGATACCCATCGGATCGGCGATTTCAAGCTGCGGCGTCCGGGTGAAGCCGAACAGCGCGGAATAATAAAGGCCCCAGCTCAGAAACTCGTCATATTGCATGGTTTGCGCGATATGATCGACGCGGGTCAGATCCTGCCGGGGCGTATCGCTACCGCCTTCATGCGGAAATTCATCGCGCCACATCGCATCCTTTACCGCCGTTTCGACCAGGTAAAACAGGCTGCCACCTACCCCGCGCACCGCAGGTATCTGCCATTCGTCCGGCCGGACGGCCTGCTCGAAACGCGGGACGCCGAGCGCTTCTGCGCGCTGGATGACAGCTTGAGGTTCGCTGGTGGCAAGCCCGATCGCGCAGACTGAACCGCCGTGGATCATGTCGAAGCTGTGCGCCAGCCCTTCGGGCTCGGAATTGATGACCAGATTGATGTCACCCTGTTGCCAGCGAACGACATCTTTCGTCCGGTGGCGGCCAACCGGCGCAAAGCCTAAAGACCCGAATGCCCGTGAAAAGGCCAGTGCCTCATCATGGCTCGCGGCAAATTCGATGAACTCGATACCATCGGGTTCAACCGTTGCAGGCAACTCTGCTGCCCCGCCATTGCCCGCAACCGCGCTGTTGTGCAGGACGCGAAGCCCGCGCATGCCATCCTGCGCTATCTGCCCCGCAGGTGCAGAACGGAAACGGTCGTTGAATATTTCAAGGCTCCAATAGCCTTGGTATCCGATCTTCACCAATGCCGATGCATAGTCATCGAGCGGAAAATCGCCCTGTCCCGGCATGCAGCGGAAATGGCGGCTCCAGTTGAGCATGTCCATTTGCACCTTTGGTGCATCGGCAAGCTGAACGATGAACAATTTGTCCGCACGGATGTCGCCGATGCTCGATGACGGAATGTCGCGCGCCAGCGAATGAAAACTGTCGAGCGCCAGCCCCAATGCCGGGTGATCGACATCGCGGACCAGGCCCCAAGCCTCGCGGTGGTCGTTTACATGCGTGCCCCAGGCCAGCGCTTCATAGGCAATGCGTTTGCCATGTTCGCCCGCAAGCATAGCAATTTCGCCAAGATCATCGATCAGCCGATTCCGATCCCCAACCGAATGCGCCGAACAATTGGAGCATAACAGGATCAGGTCAGTGCCGAGATCGTCCATGACCGCAAATTTGCGGCGCATCCGTTCCAAAGCGCGCAGTTTCTGATCGACAGGGAGACCTTCATAATCACGAAAAGGCTGAAACATCGAACAGGCGAGGTTCAGTTCCGCCAGCAAATTGCCGATTTCCTTCGCCGATTGCGGCGCGGAGAGCAGATCGTTCTCGAAAATTTCGACCGCATCGAACCCGCGCTCGGCAATCGTGCCAAGCTTTTCAGCCAGCCCACCGCTCAGCGATACAGTGGCAATCGAGGTCTTCATGCCGCCAGCCCAGGCGCGCGCTTTTCATCGCTGATTTCGTTCAACAGCCGCTCGAGCATCTGATCGCGGTCTGGCACTTGGCCGGTAAACAGGTGGAAGGCTTCGGCCGCCTGCCCGACAACCATTGAAATACCGTTGGCAACGCGCTGGCCGTTCAATCGAGCATGGCGATGCAGTTCGGTTTCCAGCGGGAAATAGATGATATCTGCGAGCCATTGACCCGGCGACATTAGTTCAGGTGCAAATGGCGTTCCTGGCACCGCAGCCATGCCTACGGGCGTTGCATTGACGATGCCATCGCGCCCCTTGATTGCCGTTTCAGCATCGGGAGGGCAAATAAAGCGGACTTCAGGAAAATGCGGTGACAGCCGCGTGGCAAGCGTTTCAGCCCGTTCGATTTCGGGGTCGTATAAAGCGATTTCGGCGACCTTGCTGCGTGCCAGTGCCAAAGTTGTGGCCGCGCCCGCTCCGCCAGCACCGACCTGCGCAACCGATGCCCCGGCAATGTCCCCGATCTCGCGGCTGACAAGCCAGGAAAAGCCGCGCCAGTCGGTATTTTCGCCGTGTACCTTGCCCTCTGCAAACACCAGAGTGTTGACCGCCCCCATCAATTCGGCCTCCCGGCCCAGCGTATCGCAACAGGCCAGCGCCTGCTGCTTGAACGGATAAGTTACGTTGCAACCGGCGAAACCGAGTTGGCGTAGCATCGCAATCGCGCGCGGCAGTTCATCATCGGCCCAACCGAGCGCTTGAAAATCCACCAGCCGGTAGGCAAGCGATACCCCCAACGCCGAGGCCGCGCCTTCGTGGATAGCAGGCGACCGACTTGCACCGATGCTTCGGCCGATCAATCCGGTCAAGGTCGGGCTTCTACGCGCAGTCATTGCTGTTTCCATCCTGCCAACATCAACTGAGCCGCTTTTTGACCCACAGCGCAAGCGGCACGGTGAAAAATAAATGAGACATGAAACCGCCTATGACCACGATTGGGTCGCGGTAGTTGGGGTGATCGTCACCGAGCATGGGTATCGGCACGTGCATCGCTATCCAAAGCAAGGGCGCAAACAGCATCGCAACCAGGCTTGCCTCCCACCCGCGCTTTTGAAACGACGGCCAGAGCCTGGCAAGGCCACACCCCAGGCCAAGGCAAAGATGAAATGAATGCTGGTGCCGATCGGATAGGCCCAGCCGCCGATCGATTCCTGAAATGCTTTTCCGAACACCAATCCGGTGGCGTTCCGGGGTATACCGGCAAGCGGCAAAAGTCCCTGAACGCCGACCCAGACAATCGCTTCGTAAATCCAGATGATAACCCCGCCTAGGAGGCCGCCTTCGGGTCCTGCGCGCACTTTTGTGTTTTGCATGGGCACGAATTCGGTCTCCTATTTGCTGCGACCGCTGGGATTAGAAATTGAATGTCAGACTAGCTCCGGCATAGCGGTCGAAGTCACGCGGCAAGGCCTGGGCGACTACACCAGCGCCGCCGACCGAACCAGAAATACGACGTAGACCGGAAACATAATGTTCGTTGAACAGGTTCTTCACATAGACCGAAAGTTTAAATCGGTCATCTGGCGCAGAAATATTGATTGCAGCATTGGCAAGGCCAAAGGCCGGACGACGCCAGATTGACGCGAGATTATTGGCATCCGCCAGATTGGTGAATAATGTGTTGCTTGTCCAAGTATAGTTGGTACTCAAATTCACGTTCCAAGAACCAACGGGCAGATCGTAGCTGCCGCTGACGCCCCATTTATTTTCTGGAGCGTTCAGCGGATCACCGCCCGCGATGTTGCTGGCAAGTGTTGTGTTAAGGAACAGATCGCCGAACTTATTATCGGCAAACAGGAAGTTACCGCCCAGACGCAAGCCATCAACCGGACGCAGGACAACCTCGCCTTCTATGCCCTTGGTGAATAATTTACCAGCAGACCGCAAAACCGGTGCTGACGATGGATCAAAAGCAGAAGCAGATGAGGATGTCTGATAACCAGAGAATGTCGTGTCATAAGCCGTCACATTCACGGTGATCCGCCGATCCCAGAATTGTGACTTAAAGCCAGCTTCCCAGCTGTTCGATGTTTCTGGCGCAACCGGGCTGGCATTGAATCCTGCGGTCGAAACAAAGATGTCAGCATCAACGGCTTGTGCCTTGTAACCATGAGCCCAGGAAACATAGGTCATCAAACTTGGCGAAAATTCATATTTCGCGGTGATGCGGCCGAGTACGTGATTATCAGAGAAGTTGCGCTTTACGTTGAATTGTGGAGTGCCGATATTGGCTCCAGGTGCCGCAGCGCCAGCCACATTTGTTCCGGCGCTGCCTCCGATATGATCGCCATTGGGTCCGGTAACCTTTTTGTGGTCCCAATCAAGTGTATCGTGCACAAAACGAACACCGGTTGATAATGTGAACTTATCAAATGGATGATAGTTTACGTTGGCAAAGGCTGCAGAACTTGTTGTCCGGACGCGGCTGATCATATCTGCCAAAACATAGGCTGTCGGGCGATCAACGCTGACGGTTGTAGGGGTGGGAAAGCTAACATTGCCCGCAATGTTCGAGCGAACACCCGCGATGGTCAAATCGCGTTCCACCAGTGCGTTATAGTAATAAAGCCCTGCGATGTAGTCGACTGCGCCGCCTGTTGGCGATGCAATACGAAGTTCTTGGCTGAACGTGTTGTTGAGTTCAAGGCTTTGGCTTTCGCCGCAAACTTCTTCGGTCGAGCTGCGGCTTGTTGCCCGGCAAGCAAAGCTCAAGGGATTGAGCAGAAGCGCATCCAGCGCAGTCCGTGCAGCAGATGCTGTGATACCGGGAACGGTTGCACTGAACAGTTGTGTTGGTGTCACGCCGGCAAAAGGAGCGGGTGTGCCATCACGGTCACGGATCGCAAAGTCGCGATACTGGCGATACGCAGTGATCGTGGTCAGCGTATGATCGCCGAATTCGATATCACCGGTCAACGAAACGCCTAGATTCTTTTGATAACCCTCTTGCACTGTATCAAAAGCGACGAAGCGGTTGAGTGGGCCAACGGGCGTGCCTGTGAAGGCCGCCGTCACATTACCCGATGCTGCCGCAACGCGGATTGGTTCTGCACAGCAATCTGCCGTACGCTTGCTCCAGTCAGCGGCCAGCGTGAAGATTGCGCCGTCGGCTGGTTCCAACAGCAACTTGCCGCGAACGCCGTAGGATTCTGAGTTATTAACGGTTTTGCCGGTGCGAATATCGCGAACGATACCGTCTTCTTTTTGATAATGGCCCGAAACACGGAATGCCATTTTGTCATTGATCGGGCCAGAGAGGCTCAACTTGCCCGAATATTCGCCATGTTCGGCAATGCCGGCCTCTGCCTTGCCTTCAAAATTATCACGGTTTGGCGCTTTGGTTACAATGACAACCGCACCGGCAGACGCGTTCTTACCTTGCAGCGTGCCTTGCGGTCCGTTGAGGACTTCGACACGTTCCAGATCACCAATGCCGTCAAACACCGAACCAACGCGGGTGTAGACAACACCGTCAACGATGGTCGAAACCGACGGCTCAACCGCAACCGAAAAGCTTTCCGTTCCGATACCGCGGATAGAAAAGTTGAACAAGCGCGCCTCATCGGCTGCCTGAAAGTTAAGGGTTGGCGAAATTTGGCCAAAATCCTTTGGCGATGCGATGGCGATGTTCGACAGCGTTTCGGCGTCAACCGCTTGTACTGATACAGCCACGTCTTGCAGTCGTTCGCGGCGCTTGTTGGCAGTGACAATAATTTCGCCTTCAGCTGCTTCTTCTTCTTCCGCCGGTGCGGTGGCGTCCTGCGCAAACACAGGCATCGCAGTGGCGCACAATACCGAGGCGATGGTGAACATCGAAACGCGCGAAAATACCTTCATGATAAATACCCTCTCCCAAAGACGCGGAATTTTCGAATCCGCTTATTGAACTTCGCGTTGATTATACGGACCGTTTGGTATGTCAATAACAAACCTACCGTTTGGAATGTTATTGCTTGCCGCGCATGATAGTCCTATGAAATCACCTATGTTGACCAACGCACCAGACCAGATTGCCCCAACTGAGGGTGCAACCAGAAAGCAAAATGGCAAACGGCTTCGCGATGCTGAGGCAACGCGCGAGCAGGTACTGCTCGCGGCAATCCAGGAGTTTGCTGACAAAGGACTGCACGGTGCACGGGTCGAGGAAATAGCCGCACGCACATCTACCAGCAAACATATGATCTATTATTATTTTGGTAGCAAAGACGGGCTGTACGCTGCGGTGCTGGAACGAGCGTACAAAGAGTTTCGCACAGTTGAAAGCGACATTGATTTTGATACGCTTGAACCTGTCGAGGCGATGGCCACGCTGGCAGGCAGCACTTTTGATACGCATCTGTCGCACCCCCATGTCATCCGGATCCTGATGTCAGAGAATCTGGACTACGGGCGTCATGTTCGTGAAATCGATCACAGCAGCCAACGGCAGCTGGTGGTTGAAACCACGCAGAGAATTCTTGATCGCGGTGTCGCATTGGGCATCTTTCGCGACGACGTCGATCCGATGCAACTGCACATGTCGCTAAGCGCGCTCAGTTTCTATTATGTCAGCAATGCGCACACATTTGCCTATGTGTTCGGTTTTGACATGACTGATCCTGCCAATATCGCTGCGCGCCGCGCTGAGGTGATTGAAGCGATGCTAAGCCGTTGCCGCAAGTGAGGCGATAATGCGCGATATCTCGCTGGCGGCATTAACAGTGCTTGAGGTCTCGCCGGTGGAAGCAGCACGGATCGCAGCGCGGTGCGGGTACAGCCATATCGGCCTACGCCCCGTTGCGGCAACGCCAGAAGAACCGCATGTCCCGATCTTGACCAACGCCGGTATCCGGCGCGACTTGCTTGCTACCCTGCATGGCGAAGGGGTAGGTGTGCTCGACGTCGAAATCATCCGCATAACCCCGCAAATTGATTGGTCGTTGATCGATGCGGTGCTGGCATTTGCGCAGCAATTCGGGGCGACGAGAATGCTTGTTGCTGATAATGATCCGGTTAGTGCGCGCAGCAAGTCAAGCCTATCGCAGTTGGCCGAACGCGCCTTACCCTATGGCGTCACGCCGCATCTCGAATTCATGCCTTGGACGTGCGCGCCCAATCTTGCGTCGGCGCAAGGCCGAATTGCGGGCATCGCAAATTGCACGTTGCTGCTCGACGCGTTTCATCTTGTGCGTTCTGGTGGGCGGGTCGATGAATTGCAGCATGGCGACCCGCAGATCGGCTATCTCCAGCTTTGCGACATCGCAGGGCCGATCCCTATCATGGACGAGATCCTGCGCGAGGCGCGCTCCGCACGATTGTTTCCCGGCGAAGGTGAGATTGACCTGCCGCAATTGGTGCGGCGCCTGCCCGATATTGCAATCAGTCTGGAAGTACCGGCGGATCAACTCCGCGATACTGGTTTGACCGCCGAAATGCGCGCGCGCCGGGCGATGGACACCACGCTGGCCCTTTTGGAGCAAAGCGGTGAAGCCACTCGAATGTGACGTCCTTGTCATTGGCTCCGGCGCAGCGGGGCTCTGTGCTGCCGCGACCGCAGCGATTGGGGGTCTCGACGTTATCGTTGCCGAACGCGCGCTAGTGCTCGGCGGGACGACCGCTTGGTCAGGCGGATGGATGTGGCTGCCGCGCAACGCCTTGGCCCGCGAGGCAGGCATTGTCGAGGATGTGGCGGCACCCAAAGCCTATCTCGAAGCTGTTCTTGGCAATCAGCTAAATGCCGAGCGGGTTGATGCGTTTCTCAATGCCGCCCCTGCGGTCGTCAATTTTCTTTCCGCAAATGGTTTCAAGTTTGAGGCTGGAAATAGCATTTTTGACATATATGGCGATCTTCCGGGGGCTGGAACCGGCGGACGTTCGTTAATCGCCGCGCCGTTTGACGCACGCGCATTGGGTAGCCGGATTCAGCTGTTGCGCAAAACCAAGCGCGAAACGGCACTATGGGGCATGCCAATTCAAGCGGGTGCGGACCTATCGGCATTTTTGAATGCAACGCGCAAGATATCGGCATTTTGGCATGTCAGTCGCCGCGTAGCTCAGCATATGATCGACTTGGTCACGCATCGCCGGTCGATGGCGCTTCGAAACGGGGTCGCTTTGGTCGCACGGCTGTTTGCCATTGCCGATCAAAACGGCGTCCGCTGGTTGACATCTGCAAGCGCAACGGAATTGCTGACGCAGGATCAAAAGGTTTGCGGAGCCACGCTGGCGACCGCTGATGGCTGTGCAACCGTCACAGCATGCAAAGCGGTGATACTGGCAACGGGCGGTTTTTCGCAAAATGCAGAACTGCGCGCGGCGCATTTCCCGAGTGCTGCCAACCACCAATCGCTCGCAACGCCTGAATGTGACGGCAGCGGGTTGGCGCTGGCGCAATCGGTCGGCGCATGCCTAGATACAGACATCGCCGCTACAGGCGCTTGGTGCCCGGTATCATCAGTGCGCTGGCCGGATGGCGAAACCGGCGTCTTTCCGCACATCATTGATCGCGGTAAGCCGGGCGTCATTGCCGTCCGCGCCCATGGCAAGCGTTTTGTCAACGAAGCCGACGGCTATCATGACTATGTGAACGCGCTGCTCGCGGCGACGCCAGATGGCGAGGCGGCGCGTTCATGGATGATCTGCGACCATCGCTTTATCCGGCGTTGGGGGCTTGGCATCGTCAAGCCTGCGCCTTTCTCGATGAGGCACTGGATTAAGACTGGCTATTTGCGCCGCGCCAACACGCTGGATGAGTTGGCCGAGAAATGCGGCGTATCCGCCCAACTAACGGTGACAGTTGCGGATTATAATCTCCACGCGCGCGCCGGGCACGACCCTGAATTCGGTCGGGGGCAGTCGCAATATAACCGCAATCAGGGCGATCCAGGCAACGCACCCAACCCCAACCTTGCCCCAATCGAGCACGGCCCATTTTATGCCGTTGAAGTCGTCCCGGGCAGTTTCGGCAGCTTTGCAGGGATAAAAACCGATGCCAATGCGCAGGTATTGCGCAACGACGGATCGGCGATTTCGGGCTTGTTCGCTGTTGGCGCCGATATGGCGAGCATAATGGGCGGCCATTATCCCGCCGGTGGTATCAACCTGGGCCCGGCGATCACCTTCGGCTATTTAGCAGCGGTGCACGTGACGCGCTCGCGACAAAATGAACAACATTGCGATTGGTCACGGGCACCAACCCTATCTTGATGTTTAAGCCAAGGAAGTGCGGACTTGTTGCTTATCGGCTTCAATTTTGTTTGCAGCATGAAGATTGGCCGATATCTCTCAGCCAACAAACGGCTACTTACTGATCATCAGCCTTCAAAAGCGGAATTGCCGAAGGGTCTGTTTTTCCCGCGGAAAAGACGCTTGTTCGCCGCTCTGGGGGGAGGTTTTCGACTAGGGCTTGGGTCGATAAAACACCTCATATATAAGCTATTTATCTTGACATGTCACCATATGCCTCATATATGCATCAAATAATGGATATCTTCTCATTGGGCCAATTAATTGCCAGCCATCGAAGAGCACAGCGCTTGACGCAGGCCGAGCTGGCACGGCGGGCAGGGGTTGGCCGCTCAACGCTTGATGCACTGGAAAATGGCCGCACGGGAGAGTTGGGTTACGGGAAGATCATACGCCTGTTGGCAGCGCTTGATCTCACCATGAAGATTGCAGCTGCCAATCAGGGCCGCCCAACGCTGGATGATTTGCGCGGCCAATCGGATGAGCCCGAATGACAGTCCGGGTCTGGACGGATGGTCAGGCCGCAGGGCACCTTGGCCCGCACGGCGCACACGGAACCGCCTTCGTCTATGCCCATGAAACGCAGGCAGCGCAGGCCGTATCGTTGACCATGCCTGTCAGACTGGCGTCATGGAATAGCGATTTTGGCCTGCTTCCCATTTTCGATATGAACCTGCCTGAGGGCGCGCTCCGCGAACGCCTGCGGCTTGCTTTTGCCAAAGCAACCGGATCGTTTGATGATCTTGATCTGCTGGCCATCACAGGCCGGTCGCAAGTCGGTCGGCTGCGCTTTACCGGTGAAGGGGAGGTGCTGGATCAGTCGGTTCCTTTTCAATCGGTCGATGAACTTCTCGCCAACAAGCGGGATGGCAATCTCTTCCATTTTCTTTTGGAACGATTTGCGCCCTATGCGGGCGTCAGTGGCGTGCAGCCCAAGCTGCTGATCCGTGATGAAGACGCATGGTTTTTTAGAAATGGGGCGGATGCAAGAGCGAAGGGCGAGCGAACCAGCATCAAGGGCGCGACGCATATCGTTAAATTCTGGGAAGACGACTATCCACAGCTTGCCGCCAACGAATATTTCTGTCTTCGTGCGGCAAAACGCTGTGGTCTGGATGTGCCGCGGCACCATTTGTCCGAAGATGGGCGCGCCCTCGTGATTGACCGTTTCGACTTGCGCGGCGATGGCCGGTATCTTGGATTTGAAGATTTTTGCGTGTTGAATGGCAGGCGTACCGCCGACAAATATCGGGGTTCCTACGAAAGCGCCATTCTCAAAAGGTTCAGGGAGTTCGCGTCGCCGGCCGAGCGCGCAGCTGGGTCACTTGCCTTGTTCAAGCTGATCGCGCTCAACGTTGCTCTGCGCAATGGGGACGCACATCTAAAGAATTTTGGTGTAACCTACGACGATATCAACACCAGCGTGGCACTTGCGCCCGTCTATGACCTTGTAACGACGACCGCCTATCTGCCCGCCGATCAAATGGCGTTGACGCTTGACGGATCAACGCAATGGCCAACGGCGGCCCAGTTGATAGCATTTGGCAGCACACGTCAGATCGCATCGCCTGCATTGCTCAAGCAGATACTCGCGCAGGTCGCGGACGCCATGCACGAGACGATGGCCGACATACACTCTTATATGCGAGATCATGCAGAATTTGCCGAAACAGGAAGGCGGATGATTGTCGCCTGGGAAGGAGGGATCGCCTCTAGCCTTGCATTGTCATAGGCGACGGAATTGGCGCTGATATGCATATCAAAGCCCTTGAGGAATCGCACTTCGAGATCAAAGCCACCAATTCGCGAGTTTTAGTGCGATAATATATCTTATGTTAAATATTGTGATTTTGGAATTTGACAAATGCGACTTGCCTAACAGATACGTCGGAATTTACGGATTTCAGTGCTGAAATCGGTTACACATATTCATGCGCCGTCGAGAGAGTTAGTTTAGCACACAAACCAACTTTTTGTCGTTGTTTCAGAATTAAGTCGTGGCCATAATCTCTGACAATATCGCGCGCGATGGCCAAACCGAGCCCTGATCCTTTTGCTTCGGCGCACAGTCTAACACCAACGTCAAAGACCGTTTCAATTTCACTTTCGGCGATGCCCGGTCCATCATCATAAACGCTGATTGTAACGATGCGACCATCAATCCGCCAATTTACCCAGATTGTTTTCACGGCCCACTTTCCTGCATTATCGAGCAGATTGGACAATATTTCATTTAAATCATCGGGATCGCAAGCCAAGGCAGGTGCTGTTTCGATGTCTTTGGCCGCGATAAAATTTTTATCAGGATATATACGATTCATTGCGGTTATTAAGGGTGATACGATGGCAGCCAATTCGGAGCGGGACCCTGCGATTTGGCGTGATCCAGACGATCGCGCACGGGCAAGATGGTAGTCGATCTGCCGTTGCATCCGTTCGGCTTCAGTAAGGAATACTCCAGCCCGTCCCGAGGTGTCGCCCGCTTCAACCATACATTCGGCTTCGTCAGTGACAACGGCAAGCGGAGTGCGGAGTGAATGGGCCAGATTGGCTGCTTGCGCCCTCGCACGCTCCACAATTGAAACATTGCGTTCTGCATAGGAATTCAAATTGGCGATGACCGGTTGGATTTCACTGGGATAGGATCCACTCAATATCTCGGAACGCCCGCTGCGCAAATCGGCAATGGCGTCGGCAAGCCGGGACAGTGGCCGTAAACCGAAGGTGATGACCCCTACTCCACTGGCAAGCAATGAACATGCGAGAACGGCAAGCCAGGGTATAAGGTCTTGGGTAAATTCGGTGATAACGGTTTCAAGATGTCGTTGATCGGTAGCGATAACAAAATGGAGTGCCTCTCCATTTTCAGCACTCTTTTGCAAGCCATAGGCAATTGTGGGGCCGGTTGGGCCAGAGGCGATTCGATGAATGATGTTGGGAGAATGGGCGATAGAGGCGTCCAGACTGCCATTTGTCATCGAAGCCGATTTTAGCTGGGACCGATCATCGAGGGTAACCTGCCAATAAAAGCCCGATTGTGGCACCGCGTAGCGCGGATCGGACAAAGGGCGGGCAAGCATCAGGTGCCCTTTGGAATCAAGCTGGGCCAGATCAGCCAACTCGCGGACATGGACCTCCAATTCTTCGTGAAATTGCATTTCGACATGTTTTGTAAAAAGCGCGATCGAAGAATATCCAATGGCGACCGTACCCAGCGAAACCCACAGCAAAACAGCAAAAAGGAAGCGGCCACGAAGACTGTTAAACGGACTGGTCATAGGTCGAAACGATATCCAAAACCGCGAATGGTGGTGATGCGGGATTTGCCAATCTTGCGCCGCAACCGGCTGATCTGGGCTTCAATGGCGTTGAGATCGCGTTCGGATTCGAGTGAGTAAAGATGTTCAAGCAGTTCGCTTTGTGAATGCAAATGGCCTGGCCTTCGGGCGAGGAGGTGTAAAAGGCTGAATTCTTTCCGGCTCAAACTCAACGGCTCGCCATCCAGTGTCGCAGTTCTGGCAATCGGATCGAGGGCGAGCGCGCCCTGCGTCAAGACCGTTGATGTACGCCCGTCGCCACGCCGCCACAAGGCATGGAGCCGCGCTATCAATTCTTCAAACCGAACAGGCTTAACGACGAAATCGTCGGCACCATTGTTCAGCCCATCCACCTTATCTCGCCAAGTACCGCGCGCCGTTAAAATTAGGATAGGCACGGTCTCGCCCCTCCTTCGCCAAAAATCGAGCAAATCAGCGCCGTCGCCATCGGGCAGACCGAGATCGAGAATTATAGCGGCAAGCGCTGTGATGTCGGGCCAGTCGCGGGCATGGGCGGCAGAGGCAGCCAAATCGACAGCAAAGCCCGCCTTTGTCAGACGTTCAGACAAACGCCGCCCCAGTTCAGGATCGTCCTCGACAAGCAATATCCGCATCAAGGCGTTCCCTAAAAGTGCAGAAAAGCGTGTTTACACGATTGCCTGTCGTTCCACTGACAAAATGTCAGCCTTCGGTCAGATTACACGTCGAAAGGCATCTGAATGAAACGAAAGCATCTGATCCTGACAATAATTTCTGCAGTAGCCCTTTTTGCGACAGGTGGTTTCTGGATGTCGGGTACAGGTGCGGTCGTGGGGAGCAGCCAGCAGCCCCCTGTCGCTGCTCCCCAAACCGCCGGGCCAACGGAAATCACTGAGGATCAAATTAAAAAGCTGGGCATCCAGACAATCGCGGCCACGGCCGCCGGCGAAATACCCATCGGAACCGTGCCGGCGATCGTCACATTGCCTCCCGATGCGCGCGTTGCCGTTACCGCGCCGTTTGCGGGAACAGTCATCAGGCTCGATGTCATTGCAGGTCAGGTCGTTAAAAAAGGACAGGCTCTGGCTGTAGTTCGCAGCCGCGAGCCGCTCCAATTCGGAGCCGAGCTCGCGCGCGCCAAAGCAAGGCTGGGTTCGGCACAAGCGACCGCCGCGCGCATGGGGCAACTCGCCCGAGAAGGAATCATTGCAGATTCGCGTGCCGATGAAGCGCGCGCCGCCGTTCAGCAAGCGCAAGTCGACGTTTACGAAGGAAACCGAGTTCTGTCGCAAGCAGGAGCGAGTTCCAATGGAGATACAATATTGCGATCTCCGATAACGGGACGGATAGCGGTGGTGAGCGTTCAGGCTGGCGGCCCCGTCGATGGCATGACCGCGCCGTTTCTGGTCGAGAACACCGCATCGCTCATGCTCGACCTGCAAATACCCGAACGCCTTTCCAACAGCGTGTTTCCCGGCATGGAATTGGCCGTGTCGATGCCCGACGCTTCAATTATAACCGGCAGAATTATCGCCGTTGGCACAACTATCGATCCCGCCAATCGCGCTATTCCGGCACGGGCAAGACTTGGTGCCTCACCCACTTTGATGGTCGGAAAATTGGTGATGGCTTCGCTTTTGGGCGGAATGAAACACAATGGCGTCAATATTCCCGCCATAGCATTAACGCGCATCGGCGAACGCGATGTTGTGTTTGTCCGGACAGGCAAGGGGTTCGCTATCCGCCCTGTTATTGTCGCGGGCAGAGCCAATGGCCAGTTGTTCCTGTCATCAGGCCTCAGCTCTGGCGAACATGTCGCCATTTCGGGGATTACCGAAATTAAATCCGTGATCGGCGGAGTTTGATTGGTGCTACGCCGACTGGTGGAAACCGCACTGAATTTCCGAACCGCTGTCCTCGCAATTGCTTTCGGGCTGGCTCTATGGGGTGGATGGTCTTTTGTAAATCTGCCAATTGATGCCTTTCCCGACATCAGCACGACACAGGTAAAATTGATCCTGAAAGCCCCCGGCATGACGCCGGAGGAAGTCGAAAGCCGGGTTATTACCCCCATAGAAATGGAAATGCTGGGCATTCCGGATCAGGCCACGCTGCGTTCTGTCGCCAAATACGCCATTGCCGATATTACCATCGACTTCAATGATGGCACCGACATTTATTGGGCCAGAAGTCAGGTCGCGGAACGACTGGCCAATGTCTCGAACGATCTTCCGGCGACGGTGACGGGTGGCATGGCACCGATTTCCACGCCGCTTTCAGATATGTATATGTTCACCCTCGAAGGCCCGCAGTCTTTGGCAGAAAAGCGGCGCGTGCTTGATTGGGTGATCCGGCCTGCTCTGCGAACGGTTCCCGGTGTGGCAGATGTTAACGCACTTGGCGGCTATGTCGAAACATTCGAAGTTCGCCCCGACAATCTGGCGCTGGCATCGGCAGGCCTGACGGTCGAAGACCTTGGCAGTGCCATCGAAAGCAGCAACCGCAACGACGGCGCGGGCCGCCTCAATGTCGGTGAGGAAGCCCTGATCGTGCGTTCTGTCGGCGCGATAAAAACTTTGGAAGATTTGTCCGCCGTTGTTGTTCGGTCCGTAAATGGTGTCGTTATCCGGGTTGGTGATCTGGCCACAATCCAGACAGGCCATCTGACACGTTACGGTGCAGTCACCAAAAATGGCAAGGGGGAGGCCGTTGAAGGCTTGGTGATCGGCTTACGCGGGGCGGATGCCAGCAAAATTGTAGCGGGGGTACAGGCGCGATTGGAAGAAATCCGGCCCAGCCTTCCCGCCGGAATGCATGTTGATGTATTTTATGACCGGTCCGATCTCATCAGCCGGGCGGTGGGCACTGTTGAAAAGGCTCTGATAGAGGCAACGCTGTTGGTCGTGGTATTGTTGCTGCTGTTTCTGGGCGACGTGCGGGCGTCGATCATTGTTGCCCTTGCTTTGCCGTTGGCATCGTTGCTGACTTTTATCCTGATGCGATCCATCGGACTGACCGCCAACCTGATGAGTTTGGGAGGGCTTGCCATTGCTGTTGGGATTTTGGTGGACGGCGCAGTCGTCGTGGTCGAAAATGTTGTCGAACGCCTGTCCGACCCCGCCCATCTAAAGCAGGGGAAATTGCACGCGGTTTTTATCGCTTCGGCCGAAGTGGTTGCTCCGGTTGCCTCGGGGATGCTCATCATCGCGTTGGTATTCCTGCCGCTGTTGACGCTCGAAGGGTTGGAGGGGAAGCTGTTCGCACCGGTCGCGTTGACCATCATCCTTGCGTTGCTGTCGGCCCTGCTGCTTTCACTAACACTGATACCGGTGCTGTCCTATTTCGGGCTTAAAGTGAAGCCGGGCCATCATGAGCCATGGCTGATGCGACAAATCGGCCCCCGGTATCGCACGTTGCTCAATGCATCCTTTGCCAATCAAAAAACCGTGATGGCTGTTGCAGCTGTATCAGTGGTTCTGGCGGGCATTGCCTATAGTGTGACCGGCAAGACCTTCCTTCCGACAATGGACGAAGGCTCTACGCTGGTGCAGCTCACCAAATTGCCAAGCATCGGCATCAACCACAGCGTTGCCGGCGATTTGCGGGTGCAAAAGGCCATTCTCGCCAAGGTCCCCGAAGTGACCGACATCATTGCCCGCGTCGGCAGCGACGAATTAGGCCTTGATCCGATGAGCCTCAACGAAACAGACAGTTTTGTGCGGCTGAAACCCCGGGACGAATGGCGGGTCGCCGACAAGGACTGGCTGAACGATCAAATCCGTAAAGTGATGGAAGACTTGCCGGGCATCGAAGCGGGTTTCACCCAGCCTATCGAGATGCGGATTTCTGAAATGTTAACTGGCGCGCGCGGTGATCTGGCCATCAAATTGTTCGGACCAGACGTAAAGGAACTTGCGCGACTGGCCGGTCAAATACAGCAGCGCTTGCAAAAGATTGAAGGCACCACTGAGGCGATGACCATCGCCAATGATACCGTCGATTACTTGCAGATTGATATCGACCGCGTTGCCGCAGGCCGCGCCGGGATGCCGGTAGCTATGCTGCAAGACATGATGCGCGCCGACGTTGAAGGCGTTCGCGCCGGTATGGTCGCCGACGGCAATCGACGTATTCCGATCCTGATCAAGGGTACGGCGAGCGAGGGCATTGATCCTGCCGATTTCGCGGACCAAATGTATCGAACGCCGTCGGGTCAGTTGGTGCGTGCAAGCGATGTGGCGCAGATTGGCCAGGTCGCCGGGCCGGTTAAACTGGAACATGAAAACGGTTCGCGTTTCGCGATGGTGCAAGCCTTTGTGTCGGGGCGGGATCTGGTCGGCTATGTCAGTGAAGCACAGACGGATATCACAAAGAATGTCAAACTGCCGCAAGGATATCGGATCGTCTGGGGTGGCCAGTTTGAAAATCAACAGCGTGCCTCGGCACGTTTGTTAATTGTGCTGCCGGTGGCACTGCTTCTGATCTTCATCGTGCTTTTTGCGACGCTGCAATCGGTGCGCTCGGCCGTGCTCATCATTGCCAATATTCCCTTTGCGGTCGTCGGCGGAATTATAACGTTGGCACTTTCGGGCGAATATCTCTCCGTTCCAGCATCGGTTGGCTTCATCGCGCTACTGGGTATTGCTGTGCTTAACGGACTGGTGATGGTCAGTTATTTCCGGCAATTGCGGCAAAGCGGCGTAGAGCTGACGGAAGCGGTGCGGCTCGGTGCCGAACGTCGGCTGCGCCCGGTTTTGATGACCGCCAGCATCGCAGCATTCGGTTTGGTGCCCTTGCTCTTTGCGAGTGGACCTGGCTCGGAAATCCAGAAACCGTTGGCCATTGTGGTTATTGGTGGCTTGGTCAGTTCCACACTGCTTACCCTATTCTTGCTACCGATGCTTTACGAACGGTTTGGGGAAAGCAAATCTGAACGTGCCGCCGATGCCCTTGCCAACACGTCCGGAGCGCCCGAATGAAGATGCACCTTACCTCTCTATTGCTGCTTTCGGCGACACCCGCCTATGCCGATCCCGGGTTTCCCGACGAACCGTCGGTGCAAACGGCGTTGGATAGCCATCCGCTGGTTGAAGCCGCCAAGGCGCGCATCGAAGTCGCGCGCGCCGAAGAGCGCGCGTTAAAGGCAGGGCCCTATGAATTTGGAGTTTCGGGTAGCTATATTCGCCGTTCGGTCACGCGTGAAGGATCATATAGTGAATATGACGTGACCCTCAGCAGGCCCTTCAGGCTGCCCGGCAAGGCCCGCTCGACGCCGGGCGGGCGCGTTTGGCGTTGCTGCCGCCGAGAATCATTGGGAAGATGCAAAGCACCAGACGGCCTTGTTGCTGGCAGAATTGTGGTGGGATTGGTTGGGCGCGAGTGGAGAATCGCGGATGATGAGCAAGCCGTAACCAATCTCGACGCAGCGCAGGAGAGCGTGCATCGCCGTGTGGCTTTGCGCGATGCTGCGCGATTAGAGGCTGACCAGGCCGAAGCAGCCCTTGGCGCTGCGCGTTTGGCCGCTGCACAATCG